>NZ_FOGG01000005.1 GCF_900111155.1 Pedobacter rhizosphaerae
TCCGAGGCAAATTTATGGATCTGTTTTATTTTGAAACGTTGTTCCTCATAGATACCAAATAGATAAATGGTCATGACTTCCTGATCGGTAAAATCAGGTCTACTATTATTGGTGAACCGCTGGCAGTGGTACTGCAGTTCAATTTCATACCTATCGCATACATATTGGTATAATTTTATTAATTTTAGTGCCTTAGCCTGATTAATCATGTGGTTTTACAGTGCGTCGAATACACTATAAATATACTGATTATCAGGCTATTATAAAAATAAAACAGGCTATTTTATGCCTATTTTTATAATTAAATCCGACCCTTAATTCGCATTAGTATCAAGTATTAAGTATTAAGTATTAAGACTTGGCGTCGGAAAATGACAGCCTGGAATGACTCATCTTTAGTTTTTTCGCAAACAGACTCAAGACTACCGACTCTGGGCTTAAGACTAAATCTTCTGCTTTATGCGTGGAGAATCAAGACTACAGACTTTGGACTTCCGACTAAATCTTCTGCTTTATGCCAGGAGACTCAAGACTACCGACTTTGGACTTCAGACTAAATCTTCTGCTTTATGCCATGAGACTCAAGACTACAGACTTTGGACTTCAGACTCTAGACTTCAGACTAAATAAAGACTATCCGAAAAACAAATAGCATATTCCAATTGCAGTACAAACACCTACTAAATCAGCCAGTAGCATAGAACCTATTGCATATCTGGTATTTTTAATTTGTACAGATCCGAAGTAAACTGCAACAACATAAAAGGTAGTATCAGAAGCGCCCTGAAATACACCAGACAGCCTGCTGGCAAAAGAATCGGCTCCGTAGGTTTCCATGGTACTCACCATCATTCCCCGGGCTGCACCACCGCTTAGCGGTCTTATTAATGCCGTAGGTAAGCCCTCCACAAATCTGGTATCGGTTCCTAAATAAACAAATACACTTTTAATGCCATTGATTACAACATCGAAGGTACCACTTGTTCGAAGCAAGCTAATGGCAACCAACATCCCCACCAGGTAAGGAATAATATTGATGGCCGTATTAAATCCATTCTTCGCCCCATCAATGAAGGCATCAAAAACATCAATTTTTTTATATAATGCACCCAATACAATTACAAGGAAGATAAATAAAATCAAGCCGTTGCTAAGGATTCCTGAAAAAGACTGAATGCCTGTAGCATCTAAAGATCTGATGTAAAGCACCAGGGTGGCGATGATTACCGAGAGCCCGAAAATCCATCCGATAACAACAGGTTGTAAGAGATTAATCTTTTGTTTAAAGGAAACAATGAGCATTGCCGCCATGGTTCCAACAAAGGTTACGATTAAACAAGGAATGAAAATATCAGTTGGGTTAGAGGCATTTTGAGAAGCACGTATGGCAATTACGCTTACAGGAATTAAGCTTAAACCGGCAGCATGTAAACACAAAAACATAATCTGAGCATTAGAAGCCGTATCCTTATTTGGATTTAGCTCTTGCAGGCTTTCCATTGCTTTTAACCCAAAAGGAGTTGCAGCGTTATCTAAGCCTAATAAATTAGCAGAAAAATTCATGATCATATGGCCCATTGATGGATGACCCTTAGGAATATCAGGGAAAAGTTTAGAAAAGAATGGACCAACAATTCTGGATAGTAAGCGAATACCTCCAGCTTTTTCAGCAATACTCATTAATCCCATAAACAAAGCCAAAATTCCAATCAGTTTTAGGCAAAGCTCTACAGAAACCCAACAAGTTTGGATAATCCCATCCAATTTCAAGGGATTTGCTGCATCATCGGCTTTACCGATAACCATCCAGCTAAATATATCGCTCTGCCCAAAGAAAAAGCATTTTATACTTGCCACTACTATGGCTACAATTATAAATGCCGACCAAATTCTGCTTAATGCCATTAGGTTTGTTTAGTTTGAAATTTTGACGGTGTAAATTACCCTTTTTACTCGAAAGTCCATAGCAGATAGCTTTAAAACTATTCACTATGGACTTTTTATAAATTTATCTGGAGTTTTAAGTCTAAAAATCAGACTAAAAGACTCAATACTTTGAACTGTAGACTAGAATTAAGGTTTATCGTCTGTTAACTCAAAACCCCAACTCTTACCCTTTTCAGTAGCGGGAACGCCCGATGTCATCCATGCAGGAGCTTTAGCCCCCTTTAAATAGTAATCGAAGAACTGTTGTTCCCGAATCTGGATATCTTTTCGGTTTTGGCGTTGAACCAGGTTATGGGCTTCACCATTATAGTTTAACATCCACACTGGTTTACCTAAGCGGCGTAAGCCCGTAAACATTTCAATTCCCTGGTACCATGGAACTGCTCCATCAGCATCGTTCGCCATCACAACTACAGGGGTATTTACTTTAGGGAACTTAAATAACGGAGAGTTTTCGATATATAATTCTGGTTTCTCCCAAAGGGTAGCTCCGATACGGCTTTGTGTTTTTTCATATTGAAACTGGCGGTTCATACCACTTTCCCAGCGAATACCACCATAAGCAGAAGTCATGTTAACTACAGGAGCACCTGCCCATGCAGCTGCATACATATTGTTCTCGGTAATGAGGTAAGCCACCTGGTAACCGCCCCAACTTTGTCCCTGGATACCAATTTTGCTGCCATCAACCCAGTTATTTTTCTTTAAGCTTTCTACACCAGAGTTAATGTATTCTACCGCAGACTGACCTGGATGTCCATTTTCATAACTAATATCCGGTGCAAAAACCAAATATCCATTACTCACAAAGAAGGAAATATTTAAGCGGGATGGAGTAGGGGCAGGCGCATGGTAAGTATAAAGGCCATCAGAAAGTTTTTCATAGAAATAAACAATCATGGGGTACTTTTTATTTGGGTCGAAGTTCTCTGGTTTATACAAGATACCTTCAGAAGAGTATCCTTTAGGTGTAGTCCATTTAACTAGCTCAGCCGTTCCCCAGTTGTAGTTTTGTTGCTGCGGGTTGGTATTGGTTAGTTTGGTTTCAGTTTTGAAATCAGTAGTAACATAAACATTTGGAGAGGCAACATAACTGGCTTTATCGTAAATATAAACATCGGCATCTTTCGCTTTTAGCAGATCTGAATATTTAACCTTAGCCATCACTACCAGGTCCGGCGCTTTAACACTACCCACATTCTTGCGGTAGAAGCCACTCTCTTTAGTGTCATTATTGAAACCATCCAACCAAACCAATTCATTTGCCTTAACAAACTTCGTATCCACGTTACGTTCTAAACGCGTTTCAGGAATTACCCTTTCATAGCGGAAGGTAATTTTGTTTTCTCTTCCGAAGCCATTGGTAATATTTTTAGCTGCCGATTTTCCATCTGGTGAAAATGACCAGATATCATATCTGTCGTAAATCAATACAGCTTTATCATCTTCTGTCCAGGTGGCTACTCCATATGGCGAAGCAAAGTCTGGAACATCATTGTCTTCCTCAACAAATTTAACTTTCGATCCTTCTTTTAAGTTGGTTACTTTACCTGTTGAAATAGCGTAGGTATACCAGTTAGCCGTTTTTCTGTCGAAATAAAGCACATAATTTCCAGCTGGAGAGGCAGATGCAAAACCGTTTAAGTTCTCAATAATTTTTTTACGTTGACCATTTTTAGTATCTACTAAGTAATAGTCTTTAGCAGTTGATCCACTCCATTGTGCTTCAACCCTACGGCCAAAATCTGTAGAAGCCAGTACAAAATTAGCATCGCCTTCAGCGATAATGCTTGCATCAGGTAATTTTACATCCGTTAAAGGAATTACTTTCGGATCGCTGCTGTAAACATCAATAACCGATAAATAGCTTTTTTTGCTATCACGTTCAACATTTCTCAGCTGCATGGGTTGTAAGTAATCATCTTTATAATTCCAGATATCCACTTTAGCCACTT
The DNA here is from genome assembly GCF_900111155.1 of Pedobacter rhizosphaerae. Taxonomy (GTDB): domain Bacteria; phylum Bacteroidota; class Bacteroidia; order Sphingobacteriales; family Sphingobacteriaceae; genus Pedobacter; species Pedobacter rhizosphaerae. Next base: position 3,903 of record NZ_FOGG01000005.1, read on the forward strand.
CAAAATCCACGATCGTAGTGTCTTTTGCCTTTTTAACCGGTGCTATGCCAAAGAAAAGTTTCTTGCCATCTTTGCTAAAAGTAACCTTACCATCGCCACTTACCGACCATTTGGCAGGCAAACCAGGCATATCAAAATCAACAATAATTTGAGCTGTATCAATGGTAGGCGAGGTGTAATAAACATTCCAGTCTTTGATTTCTTGCTTTTCAGGGCTTTGTTCGCCAACAAACGCTAAGTGCTCATTTTCTTCGTCAAAAGTAAAGCCTTTAAAACTTCCTTTTCCTTTAATTAATGTTTTCAGGGTACCTTTTTCGGTATTCAATAAGAAAACTCCCTGGGCAGCAGTTTTATCTTTTTTAGAACCACTGCAGGCAAAAACCAATTGCTTTCCATCTTTACTAAAGGCATAATCGGTAACATATTTATAGGTCTTATCTACACCAGTAGTTAAATTTTTTACGATTAAATCAGTTCCTTCTTCGGTTTTTGCCTTTCCAGCCGGTTCATCAGCAAAATCTTCATTGCCGTCTTTCTTATCCACAGGCTTAGCTGCGTTTTTGGCCGTGTCTAATTTATCAAGTAAATAAGCCATTACACCGAAACCTTCTTCAGGAAATTTGTAAGATTTTACCCTGGCTACTTTGGTTACGGTAGCCGTTGTTAAGTTGGCTATGCCCAACGAGTCCTTAGGCATTTCATCTGCCTTTTTCTTTTTGATTTTTGCCTGACGGATGTCCTTGTTGAAAGGACGGATATTGAAAGCTGCAAATTTAGAGTCGTTACTAAACTGAGGGTTTATACCCCTTGGAACAGTTATTTTTGTATTGGTTTTTAAATTCGACAGGTATAATTGCGCATCACCTTCTTGCTGTAAAACGCCGTACATAGCCCACTGCCCGTTATTTGATAATTGTTTGGTTCCTACAGATTCCCAGGTATCATATACAGTATGATCCAAAGGTTTCTTTTGTGCGTAGGCAAAGCTAACGATGAAAAATAGAATGATAGTTAGTCTCTTTTGCATTTTCTATGGATGATTAATTTGTTGGTTGAGGTATTAATCTTCTAAAATTGGAAATTTTCGGCTTATTTGGAAACTTGTATGTCAAATATTACAATAGAAAGAGGCGTTAGGAACCAGCTAGAATAGTGAGGAACCTGGATCAATCAGGATAAGTGGCGTATAGCTTGATAAACCTGTATACCTATGCCTCAAGGGCTGTTAAGTAAATTCTCTTGAAAAGCTGGAATGGATTTATACTGAGGGGGGCTATTGTGAGCTTACAATTAATGGATGACCATTTATAGATCAACTCATAAATTCCTCTATAACTTAAAACGCCCCGACTGTTTTAAACAATCGGGGCGTTTTAATTATTTTTTCGCTTGCTGCTGTGCTTGTTGTTGTTGACGCATATAATCGTCTAATCGCTGCTGAAACTTAGATTTTTTCTTTTTCTCTTCTGGCTTAGCCTTATTTTCTTGAATCATGGCGTGGATTTTATTATCGTCTACCATTTTTCTAATAATAAACTGCTGACCAAAGGTCATTAAGTTAGCCAGGAAGTAGTAATAGTTTAATCCTGAAGGATAGCTATTTAATACCCCTAAGAAGATAATCGGCATAATATAACCGATATATTTCATTTGACCTGTAGCACCAGAAGTTTGGTTATTGAAGTAAGTCATGATTAACGTAGAAATCGTCATCAAAACACACATTAAACTCAAGTGATCGCCAATAAAAGGAAGTTTTACTCCGAATTTAATAAACTCATCATACGTAGATAAGTCTTTCATCCACAAGAAACTTTCTCCCCTTAATTCGAAAAGGTTAGGGAAGAAGAAGAAAAAGGCCATTACCAAAGGCAACTGAAGAACCATCGGTAAACATCCGCCCAATGGGTTAACCCCTGCTTTTTTGTACAGCTTTAAGTATTCCTGTTGCACCAATGTTGGGTTGTCTTCACCTACTTTTGCTTTAATTTCATCCATTTCAGGCTTTAAAACTCTCATTTTAGCCATTGATAGATAAGATTTATAAGTAAGCGGTGATAGGGCAACTTTCAATAAGATGGTTAATACTAAAATGATTAAACCAAAGTTCCAATTGAAATTGTTTAAGAAATTAAATACCGGCAATACGATAAAACGATTGATATATTTTAAAGGCCAGTAACCTAAATCTACCTGTTTCTCTAATTCGAAGCCCTGATCTTTTAATACAGAGAACTTGTTGGTTCCGAAATAAAATTCCATATCATAGCTTTGATTAGCAGTATGCGCATATGGCAATTGCATATTCGCATCATAAAATTTAACCTGACCTGGAGCCGTTGGAATTTTAACTTCTAAGCTTCCTTTTTCAAAACCTTGTTTAGCAATTAAAGAAGCCGAGAAAAAGTGTTGTTTGAAAGAGAACCATTGGATTTTACCTTTAGTTAAATCTTCCTTTTCATCTTTGGAAACGCTTAAATGATCTACATCGCCATCAACATATTTGTAATATGGTGCAGAATAACGGTGCTCACTTTCAAGAGATTTTTCTTGTTGCAGCAAAGTAGTTTGCCAGTTTAAACCAACGTTATTGCCTGCAATAACCTGTTGTAACCCAACTAAATTTACTTTAAAATCGACTTTGTTACTTAAACCTTTCAAATTGTACACATACTCAACATAGGCGTTTGGTCCGTAAGTGGCACGCATATTTACAGTATTACCCGTTTTAGTAGGGCTGAAGAATAAATCGTTGGTGTTAATTACTTTACCAGCCGCATTTAAGCTTAGGCCAAATTTATTTTGGCTGCCATCAAAAAGAATTAATGGTTTACCTGCAAAGGTTTTTTGACCTTTCACTTCAACAGATGAAATTTTACCACCTTTATTGCTGAAAGTAATTAATAAATTTTCGTTCTCTAAAACTGTTTTCGATTCTGTTCCGGTTAAAGCAGTTCCAAACGGACCTTTTAACGCAGCAGAATCTAACGCCGGACTGATGGTTGCAGCATTAGCTGTAGTCGTTTTTACTGCCGGTGCAACACCAGCTTTTTTAGCATTTTCTATACTATCTTTTTCTTGGGCCTTTTTCATTTCGGCCTCGCTTGGCTTAAAAAAGTAGAATGATCCTGCCAAAATGATCATAATCAGGAACAATCCTGTAAAGGTATTTCTATCCATTATAAGTATCTAAACTGCGTTTAATTTGTTTTCTTTTTTGCAAAGTCCATCGCAGCGGCCACAAATTTAACAAAAAGTGGGTGAGGATTTGCAACTGTTGATTTTAATTCTGGGTGAAACTGTCCGCCTACAAAGAATGGATGGTTTTTAAGCTCTACAATTTCTACTAGATTCGTTTGTGGGTTAATACCCGAAGCAATCATGCCAGCCTCTTCGTATTGTTTCAAATAATCGTTGTTAAACTCATAACGATGGCGGTGACGCTCATTGATATGTTGTTTTCCATAAATTGAAAACGCCTTGGTACCTTTTTTAATATCACAAGGATAAGACCCTAAACGCATTGTACCACCCATGTTTACAATGTTTTTCTGCTCTTCCATCATGTTGATCACAGGATTTGAAGTTTCAGGTTCAATTTCAGTAGTATGTGCATCTTTTAAGCCCAATACGTTTCTTCCGAATTCTACTACTGCGCATTGCATTCCTAAACAGATTCCAAAGAAAGGGATATTGTTTTCACGCACATATTTAATGGTGTCAATTTTTCCTTCAATGCCACGGCTTCCAAAGCCTGGAGCAACGAGCACACCGTGAAGATGACCTAACTTCTCTTTAACATTGTCAGGGAAAATACCTTCAGAATGGATGTATTCTACACGTACTTTACACTCATTTTTAGAACCTGCATGTACAAATGATTCAATAATTGATTTGTAAGCATCAGGAAGTTCTACATATTTACCTATCAAACCAATTTTTACTTCGGCAGTAGGGTTTTTCAAACGACCAAGGAAATCTTTCCAGCTTTCCATGTCCGGATCGTTTTTCGTTGGTAATTTTAATTTTGATAAAACGGTTTTATCTAATTGCTCTTTTAACATCAACAATGGAACATCATAAATAGTAGATGCATCCATTGATTCGATTACTGCATTGATGTTAACGTTACAGAATAATGCGATTTTTTTTCTGATATCCGGATTAATGTGGTGTTCGGTACGGCAAACCAAAATATCTGGCTGGATACCATATTCTAATAAAGCCTTAACAGAGTGTTGCGTTGGTTTGGTTTTTAACTCACCGGCAGCAGCTAAGAAAGGAATTAAAGTTAAGTGAATTACAATAGCATTGCTATTTCCTTCTTCCCATTTAAACTGACGTACAGCTTCAATAAATGGTAACGATTCGATATCTCCAACGGTACCGCCTAATTCAGTGATTACAATATCGTACTCACCACTTTCACCCAAAATGCGCATGTTGCGTTTAATTTCGTCGGTGATGTGTGGTACTACCTGTACAGTTTTTCCTAAATATTCGCCTTTACGCTCCTTGCTGATTACGTTCTGGTAAATACGACCAGTAGTGATATTATTAGCCTGAGAAGTGGGAACATTTAAGAAACGTTCGTAGTGGCCAAGATCTAAATCCGTTTCTGCACCATCTTCAGTAACAAAACATTCGCCATGTTCATAAGGATTTAAAGTTCCCGGATCGATATTAATATAAGGATCGAATTTCTGGATGGTTACACGGTAGCCCCGTGCTTGTAAAAGTTTAGCTAAAGAAGCGGAGATGATGCCCTTACCTAAAGAGGAAGTAACACCGCCCGTAACAAAAATATACTTAGTCATGGATTATTTTTTGTGCAACAAATGTATTTTGATGCTTTTTGTACGGGATACAAAGGTAAGAAAATTCCTCACTTTTTGAAGCGATAAAGTTGAGATATTTTAAATGTGATAATCCTGTGTTTTTCAGTTAAATACATCCAGTGCCCCAACTTGTACACTTTAATTGATTGGTAAAAAAGCCTATTTTCGGTTGAGAGTGAGCCGTTTTCAGTTGGCAGTGAGCCGTTTTCAGTTAGCAGTTAAACCCAACAATTCAACAATTAAGCAATTTAACATTTAACAATAAAGCTTATTTCGAGTTGGCAGTGAGCCGTTCTCAGTTAACAGTTAAACCCAACGATTAAGCAATTCAACAGTTAAACAATTAACCAACCTAACAACAAAGCCTATTGTCAGTTGGCAGTGAGCCGTTCTCAGTTAGCAGTTAAACCCAACAATTCAACAATTAAGCAATTCAACAGTTAAACAAATTGATCAATTAACAACAAAGCCTATTATCAGTTGGCAGTGAGCCGTTTTCAGTTAACAGTTAAACCCAACGATTAAGCAATTCAACAGTTAAACAATTAACCAACCTAACAACAAAGCCTCTTGTCAGTTGGCAGTGAGCCGTTTGCAGTCAGCAGTTAAGCCCAACAATTAAGCAATTAAACAATTCAACAGTTAAACAATTAACCAACCTAACAACAATTATAATAAACCTTCACCTTATGTTCTTTTTCGCTCCAGGCAATGTAGATGTTATTTTCTTTACCCAAGCGATATTTGAATCCATTCAAACCAGATTTCTTTAGTTCCTCGTATAATGCTTTGTCAGGGGTGTAGTTATCTGCTTTGTCATCAGGCATAACAGCAGGTTCCAGGAAGTTTTCCTCGCTAAAAAAGTCGTCAGCTATAGTTTTTAAGAAGATAATCTGGTCTTTTTCCTTGGTTAAATCAATATTTGGATCTGTACTGCCCAATAGCTCCGTTCCCTTAATCTTTGCGTTATATATTTCTTGACCAGAGCTATTTTTAATACTGAAATTCAGGATCATTTCTTCTGGCTTCCTGCCTGTCAATTCAATTTTAAAAGTGTCTAATGTTTTCAGACCAGAAAAAGATTTTACAATAGACTGATTTACGTTTTTGAATTCAATCGCGTTATCTTTTTCCTTATTTGAGGGGTTGCAGGCGAAAAGTATAGATACAATAAATAAGCTCAGTACAGATAAGTGTTTCATAGGCAATTGAAATGATGCCCAAAGTAATAAAATTTTATGCTAAAGATTTTATCTCCTTTCAATTTGTTTTGAACATCTTAATTTTTATATTTGCGTAATCAGTTACGTAATTAATGTTGTTATGGATTTTTTCAGAAAAACGGGTAAGGTTGCCATAGGAAGCAGGCTTCGGATGCTTACAGATAAAGTAACGGAAGATGGCGCTGAGATTTATAAGCTGTATGACATTGATATGCAACCTAAATGGTTTCCTGTTTTTTACTCACTATCACAGGGCGAGGATCAAACCATTACCGCTATAGCTAGGGCAATTGGTCATTCTCATCCTTCGGTAAGTAAAATTATTAGCGAAATGATAGACAAGGGTTATGTAGAAGAGAAAAAAGATCAGACCGATGGAAGAAGGACCCTGGTAACTTTATCTAAAAAGGGAAAAATAATTGCAGCAAAAATAGAAGACCAACTGATAGACGTAAATGCAGCTGTTGAAGAATTGTCGGCACAGGCCACCAATGATCTTTGGCAGGCCATAGAAGAGTGGGAGTTTTTGTTGGAACATAAAAGTTTATTAAAAAGAGTAATGGAAAAAAAGAAAGAAAGAAATAGCGAGTTGGTGAATATTGTCGAATTTGAACCTCAATATCAGGAAGTTTTTAAAGCCCTAAATGAAGAATGGATCTCCATCCATTTTGAAATGGAGGAATCGGATTATAAGGCATTAGATCATCCTCAGGAATATATCCTGGGTAGAGGAGGGTTTATTTTGGTTGCTTTATATGAGGGAGAACCGCTGGGGGTGTGTGCCATGATTAAAATGACCGATAGCGAATATGATTTTGAATTGGCTAAAATGGCTGTTTCACCAAAAGCGCAAGGCAAAAATATTGGCTTTTTACTGGCTTCTGCAGCGATTGAAAAGGTTAAAAGTATGGGGGCTAAGAAGATTTACCTGGAAAGTAATACCGTATTAAAACCTGCTATCAATTTATACCATAAACTGGGCTTTGAGAAAGTTGTTGGGAAGCCAACGCCCTACACCAGATGTAATATACAGATGGAATTAAAGCTAGCGTAAGGGGGGGATTTGCGAATTTTGATTTTAGATTTACGATTGCCTCGATGGTGCCAAAACTAGCATCGTTACTTCGGACTGGGTGCTGTAAGCTGAGGCAATCCCTATAATCAATTTAATTTTTTGAGATTTAAAATCGAAATAGCCCTTTCGGCTATTCTAATTTTAAAGCCTCCAGTAACTTATTTAGCTTAAGCAAATCTTCAGGAGTATCAATAGCAACAGTTTCCAATTCCGTAATCTTGGTCTGGATATAAAAGCCATTCTCAATCCAGCGCAATTGTTCTAAGCTTTCTGCAACTTCCAAAGCGGAGGGAGGTAATTTGGTAATGGCCTTTAACGATTCGGTTCTATATCCATAAATACCAATATGCTTATAGAATCGATGCTTTTCAGCCCAAACTCCAGGTTCTCCATTTCTTATAAAGGGAATGGGGCTCCGGCTAAAGTAAATTGCCCGGCCATTCACATCAATAACCACCTTAGGACTGTTGGGGTTGTAAACACTTTCCTGACTCTTGATTGGCTTAATTAAGGTGGCTAATTGTACCTTTTCTTCAGTAAAACAGCTTGCCAACAAATCAATCTGTGCCGGTTCAATAAAAGGTTCATCGCCTTGTATATTAATTACAATGTCAAACTCCGGAAGTTTTTCTGCAACCTCTGCACAACGATCGGTACCGCTCTGGTGATTTGAATCTGTAAATACGAAATCTCCCCCAAATCTTTTCACTTCATCGGCAATTCTTTCATCATCAGTAGCAATAACCACTTTGGAAAGACTTGTTGCTTTTTTGGCTTGCTCATAAACCCGCTGAATCATGCTTTTTCCGGCGATGTCAACCAGAGGTTTTCCCGGGAAGCGGGTAGAGGCGTAGCGAGCGGGTATTATTCCGATAATTTTTGGCATATTTTGAGGTTAGAAGTCATGCAAAATAATAATCGCGTTCAATTTCGCAAAATATTAGGGTAGGATGAGCAAAAAATACTCATCCTTAAAAAGTTAAAATAATCCGTTAATCTCTGCCTCAATGGCTTGGATTACGGTTCCCAGATCTTCAGGATTGTTGGTGAAATCCAGTTTGTCTTTGTCTAAAATCAATAATTTGCCTAGGTCATACCCTTTTATCCAGGCTTCATATTTTTCATTTAGTTTAGAAAGGTAGTCGATGCGGATACCTGCTTCGTACTCTCTTCCTCTGCGTTGAATGTTATTAACCAGGGTAGGGACCGAGGCCCTCAGGTATACCAGTAAATCTGGTGGTTTGATAAAAGAGGTGATGTTATCAAATATTGCCCTGTAATTGTCATGATCCCGGGTAGTCATCAGGGCCATATCGTGCAGGTTTTCTGCAAAAATATGTGCATCCTCATAAATGGTCCTGTCTTGAATAACATTACGGCTATTCTTTTCGATATCGTTGATCTGTTGGAAGCGGCTGTTTAAGAAGTAAATCTGTAAATTAAAGCTCCAACGCTTCATGTCGCTATAAAAATCCTCTAAATAAGGATTATTGTCTACTGCTTCATACAAAGCTTCCCAACCATAATTTTTAGCTAATAAACCGGTTAGGGTTGTTTTACCAGCACCAATATTTCCTACAATGGCTATGTGCATCTTTCTGGGATTAGTGTTTGAGATATATGATTTGAGGATTGAGATCTTATAAATGGATTCAAGCTGACGGTTAACGCTCTTTTGTAAATGATTAAACGCCTCAAATCTCCTATCTAATGTCTCAAATCTTCATTAAAAACTTTTAAATCCGATTAAACTTCGTACTTCTCTAATCGTTTTTTGTGCACTTTCACGCGCTTTTAGGGCACCATGCTTAGCCACTTGTCTTAAGTAGGTTTCATCTTTAGAAAGTTCCTCAATTCGCTCTCTGATTGGTGAATTGAAAACAATCATATCCTCTGCCAATTGCTTTTTCATATCACCATAACGGATTTGCATTTTGTTATATAACCCATCAAAATGTTCAATAGTATCTGGCGTAGAAACAATTTTCATTAAATCGAATAGATTTTGAATAGCTTCTGGCTTTGCTTGGTTTTCTTCGGTCGGACCGCTATCACTCACTGCTCTAGCAACCTTTTTACGTATTACTTCAGGACTATCAGACAGATAGATGCAGTTTCCATCACCATCAGATTTGCTCATTTTTCCTTTTCCTTCCAGGCCAGGTACCTTAACTAAATTTTCTGCATAGTTAAATGCAAAAGATTCTGGGAAGAAATCTGCATTGTACATTCTGTTAAAACGGTTTCCGAAATTACGGGTCATCTCCAAATGCTGTTCCTGATCCTTTCCTACAGGTACTTTGGTAGCACGGTGAATTAAAATATCTGCTGCCATCAGTGTTGGATAGGTAAGTAATCCGGCATTGACATTGTCAGGATTTGATCTGATTTTCTCTTTGAATGAAGCACTTCTTTCCAATTCACCCAAATATGCATTCATATTCAGGTATAAATAAAGTTCCGAAACCTCTGGAACATCAGATTGCACATATATAGTGGTTTCTTCTGGATCAATTCCACAAGCTAAATATTCTACCAAAACGTGGCGTACATAGCCATGCAAATCGCCAGGAGTGGGGTGAGTTGTTAACGAATGAAGATCGGCAATAAAAAAATAGCAGTTATAATCATACTGCATCTTTACAAAATTGGTCACCGCACCAAAATAATTTCCTAAATGTAGCTTTCCTGTCGGCCTTATGCCGCTCACCACTGTTTCTTTCATAATGGCACGAAATTAAAAATAAATTAGATTATACAGTTAATTTAATTGTGAGAATATCTGTAGTTTTTAAATGGCAGATTTCAGTTTCATACGGTTAACTGCGAACTGAAATCTGATAACTGAAAATATTTTCTATTTTTGGTTATCTATAATCTATGACTTTATTTTTTAAACGCATCCATCGGGCTTGGTTTTTGTTCTGGATCTTGTTTTTTTTCATGCTCTTCTATCCCGTTTACTACTTTACCTCAAGGAAGCAGCGTTATTATGGTATTTTAAATTACTTCAGGAAGCTCAATAGTTTTTTTCCAAGTTTGCTGTCGGGCGTTTTTTATAGCTATCATTTCGAGGAAAAACTAGACCGGAAGCAAACTTATATTTACTGTGCCAATCATTCGTCAAATTTGGATATTATGGTTTTTTGCATCATGGCCCATGGTAAGTATCATTTTATGGGGAAGGATGAATTATTAAGGAACCCTATTCTAAAGATATTTTTTAGTACGATTGATATTGCGGTAAACCGGGAAAGTAAAATTTCGGCCTTTAGGGCATTTAAAAAAGCTGGCGATAACCTGGAACTCGGAATGACTTTGGTTATTTTTCCAGAAGGAAAGATTGATGTCCATTATCCGCCAAAGCTTGGAGAGTTTAAAAATGGTCCATTTCGTTTGGCCATTGATAAAAATATTCCATTGGTTCCGGTAACAATCGCTAATATTTGGCAAATCAGCTGGGACGACGGCGGAAAGTATGGAAGTAAGCCAGGGATTTGCGATATTTACATCCACAAACCGATAGATACAACAGGTTTATCAGCAGATGATGCCGATGAACTAAAAGATAAAGTTTTTAAATTAATTGACAGTAAATTAGTATAAGTATGAATTTAGATGCACAAACCATTCACAAGATAGCCGATTTGGCCAGAATTCATATTGATGAGCAGGAGGTGGATACGTTGATTCCAGAAATGAATAAAATATTGTCATTTATGGAGAAGTTAAACGAATTGGATACCACATCGGTTAAGCCTTTGGTTTACATGAATGAATCTGTGAATATTTGGCGTGAAGACGTTGTTAAACAGGAGATTTCAACAGCTGATGGACTTAAAAACTCGGCAAAACACACCGATCAATTCTTTATGGTTCCTAAAATTATCGAAAAGTAATTCGGTAATTTTATACTATCACTGTAACATCCTTAACCTTGTGATTGTCTAAAAAAGAAAAAACATGCAGAAACCAATCATCACAATCAAAGAAATTGGTCGTAAATACGTTATCGGCACCGAGGTCATTCATGCGCTTAAATCCGTTTCTTTAGATATCCGTAAGGGGGAGTTCGTAGCTTTAATGGGGCCCTCAGGCTCGGGTAAATCTACATTGATGAATATTCTGGGATGTTTAGATACGCCAACAAGTGGTTCATATGTACTTAACGGTACTGATGTAAGCCACATGAGCCAGGATGCTTTAGCTGAAGTTCGTAATAAAGAGATTGGTTTTGTGTTTCAAACGTTTAACTTATTACCGCGTTCTACCTCTCTGGATAACGTGGCGCTACCACTAATTTATGCCGGATATAGCCGCAAAGTAAGAGAGCAGAAAGCAAAAGCTGCGCTGGAGAGCGTTAATTTGGGCAACCGGATGGACCATAAGCCCAATGAGCTTTCGGGTGGGCAGAGACAGCGTGTTGCTGTAGCCAGGGCATTAATTAATGATCCTTCCATTATCCTTGCGGATGAGCCAACCGGTAACCTTGATACCAAAACTTCTATTGAAATTATGGGGTTATTGGAAGAAATTCACAGCAGAGGAAATACCATCATCTTGGTTACTCACGAGGAAGACATTGCACAACATGCCCATCGGATTGTACGTATGCGTGATGGATTAATTGAAAATGATTATGCCAATACCGACGTAAAATCAGTCTCTCCAAGGCTTCAGGCTTTAAACGAAAGTGGAAGCGACTGGGAAAAAATAAATCAAAAATAGGTTTTAGGGTGTAGGATTACGGGTTTAAGACTTTGGTATACTATATTCGTGTTCTTACCTAAAAATAACTGATGAAAATCTATACTAAAACAGGAGATAAGGGGCAAACTTCTTTAATTGGAGGTACCCGAGTGCCCAAGTATCATTTGCGTATTGAGAGCTACGGGACGGTTGACGAGCTGAATTCTTACATTGGATTAATTATGTGTCAGGCAATTGATCCACACCATCAAAAAATGCTAAAAGAGATTCAGGACCGGCTGTTTACAGTTGGCGCTTCTCTTGCTGCTGATCCGGAAAAATCTAAAATGAAAATCCCTGACCTGCATGAGGAAGATGTTACGATTTTAGAAAACGAGATGGATGCCATGAATGAAGTATTGCCCGCATTAAAGCACTTTGTATTGCCTGGTGGAAATACTGTAGTATCTTACTGCCATATTGCCCGTTGTGTATGTAGAAGAGCTGAGCGATTGACCGTAGAATTAGCAGAAAATAGCTTTGTAGATGAGCGTGTAACAATATATTTAAACCGTTTAAGCGATTATTTGTTTGTTTTGGCACGAAAACTGACGCTTGATTCAGAGGTGGAAGAAAACATTTGGATTCCACGTGTGTAATAGTTGAAAAATAAGTTTGTTTTGCTCAGAAATTTTAATATACTTTGCGCAATATTAAGAAAGAGAATTTAATTGAATTGATAATATGTATTGGACATTAGAATTAGCATCGCACTTGGAAGACGCTCCATGGCCTGCAACTAAAGACGAATTAATCGATTATGGAATCCGCTCTGGTGCACCAGTTGAAGTTATTGAGAACTTACAGGCATTAGAAGATGATGGCGAACCTTATGAAACCATTGAGGAAATTTGGCCGGATTATCCAACTAAAGAAGATTTCTTCTTTAATGAGGATGAATATTAAGAGAACATAATTCAAAGAGAGCCTTCTGATAAAGTCAGAAGGCTTTTTTATTATCCCGTATTTTTCCTCTTTTTTATATTCGTTTGATTTCTTTACATTTTCTAAACAAAATTTGAAGGATGGGTGTTAATAGTTCAATATTTACTTAAAGAATTAACACTATGGGAAATTTATTGTATTTAGTCGCAGTAGTATTGGTTATACTATGGGTGATCGGATTTATATTCCACGGCTTCGGCGATGTAGGCGGTATAATCCATGTTTTATTAGTAATCGCAGTAATTGCCATTCTGCTTAAAGTAATCGGCAGGGCGGCTTAAAAATAAAAAAGCCCTTTAAAATTTAAAGGGCTTTTTTGTTGATCAATATTTCTGCCAAATCGAGATCTGTTGGGTAAGTGATCTTAATGTTGTTTTTATCTCCTTCTACTAAATTTATCAATACACCATCTTGTTCAGCCACACTGGCATCGTCAGTAAACAGGGGAGTAAAAGGCTGTAAATATGCTTTTTTTATTTGTTGCAGATTAAAGGTTTGCGGGGTTTGAATGAGGTAAAAGTCTTCCCGGTTAACCGCTTCCGTATAAGCCCCCTTTATTTTTCTAATGCTATCGGTGGGCTTAACCGCCGCTACAGCATTCCCTTTTTCGGCAGTGGCGTAATAGCAAGAATCAATGAGTGCTTTAGAAACAAGCGGCCTTACGGCATCGTGTATCGCTACCAGGCCTTCACCATCAATTTGGTCTAAAGCGCTTTTAACCGAATAGAACCTTTCCTTTCCTCCATCAATTACCTCATGCGGAATTTGGAAATTAAATTCTTTACATAGATTAAGCCAGTTCTGATGTTGATCTGTATTTAATACTAAAAATATTTTAGGCTGAGATTCGCTTTGTGCAAAAGCTTTGATGGTATGCATTAACACAGGGAGGTTGTTAAGCAACAGGAATTGTTTTGGGGTTTCAGTCTGCATTCGGTTTCCTGAACCTCCAGCTACAATTATAGCGTAGTTTTTCATATTGTAGTATCAAGATACAAGTATCAAGTAGCAAGATTTGTGCTTGATACTTGATACTCACTACTTGAATCCAATTATATAATTAGCATGGCATCGCCGTAGCTATAGAATTTATATTTTTCCTTAACCGCTACTTCGTATGCATTCATTACATTCTCATAGCCACCAAAAGCACTGATCATCATTAACAGTGTTGATTCTGGGGTGTGGAAGTTGGTAATCATTGAATTAGCAATACTGAAATCATATGGAGGGAAGATAAACTTACTTGTCCAGTCGTTTGCAGCTTTTAACGTTCTGTTAGCCGAAACCGCAGATTCGATAGCTCTCATTGAAGTTGTACCAACGGCACAAACTTTTCTCTTATCTGCAATACCTTTATTTACAATATCCGCATCTTTCTGTTCGATGATAAATTGCTCAGAATCCATTTTGTGTTTGGTTAAATCTTCAACCTCTACCGTTCTGAAAGTTCCCAATCCTACGTGAAGGGTAACTTCTGCAAAGTTGATTCCTTTAAGTTCTAGGCGTTTCATTAATTCACGGCTAAAGTGCAATCCGGCAGTAGGAGCTGCAACTGCACCTTCATGCTTAGCAAAGATGGTTTGGTAACGTTCTTTATCTTCAGCAGTAGCTTTACGTTTAATGTATTTAGGAAGTGGAGTTTCACCTAAGATCTCTACATTTCTTCTAAACTCTTCGTCGGTACCTTCAAACAAGAAACGAATCGTACGTCCGCGTGAAGTTGTGTTGTCAACAACTTCAGCAACTAATAGATCGTCATCACCAAAATATAATTTATTACCCACACGGATTTTACGAGCAGGATCCACAAGAACATCCCAAAGACGTAATTCTTTGTTTAACTCACGTAACAAGAAAACTTCGATGGTTGCACCAGTTTTTTCTTTATTGCCATATAAACGGGCAGGGAAAACTTTGGTGTTGTTTAATATCATAACATCCTGGTCATCAAAATAACCTAAAACGTCTTTGAAAATTTTATGTTCAATTTTTCCGCTGTCTTTGTGTAAAACCATCAAACGTGCTTCATCGCGTTCTTCTGATGGGTTGTGCGCTACAAGTGACTCGGGTAAGTTGAATTTGAATTGTGATAATTTCATTCCTGATGAATTTTTTGAGGTGCAAAAATACGAATTTAATTTTTCTTTTTAGTATTTTATCAAACGCTTTTAGACTAAATAATGTTTTGGAGGTGTACAGGTCAAAATTATGGCATAGTAATAACATACTGCCATAAAATTAATTAGTTTTGAGCATAAACTGTAACCTTTTTACATGGAAGGTGTCTAAACCACAATTATGATAATTTTTAGGCTAATAGGCGAGAGTTTCCGTTTTGCATTTGATGCACTGCGCCAGAACAAGTTACGTACAATGTTGTCTTTACTGGCAATTACCATTGGTATCTTTACTATTATTGCTGTTTTTTCGGCAGTAGATACCTTTAGAAACAAGTTGCAGGCGAGTGTAGATAAATTGGGTTCAAACACAATTTATGTTCAAAAATGGCCTTGGAGTTTTAGCGATAATTATCCCTGGTGGAAATACATGAACCGCCCTCAGCCTTCTCAACGTGATTTTGTGGCGCTCAGAGAGCGGATGGAAAATGCACAGGGTATCACTTTTGAGATTTCAACCAGCGATAGAACCATCAAATACAGAAGTAGTTCTGTTGAAGGGATATCCATCTGGGCTGCTTCGCAGGATTTTAATAAAACCTGGAATTTTGAATTGCAGGATGGTCGCTATTTTACTGAAAATGAAAGTAATAATGGTTCTCCGGTATGTATATTGGGCGCTGATATAGCAGATGGACTTTTTAACGGTGAAGCCCCTGTGGGTAAACAAGTCCAGATTTTAGGTAGAAGACTCACGGTTGTGGGGATATTCAAGAAGGAAGGTGAAGATATGTTGGGTACTTCTCTGGATAAAAATGTAAATATACCTATCAATTTTGCCAAAGGGGTTCTGGATGTTCAAAGTGATCGTTACGGACCACAAATTACGGTAAGGGGCACAGATAAAGTATCTTTAGAGGAAGTGGAGAGCGAGTTAAGAGGCTTAATGCGTTCTATCCATCGGCTTAAACCAGGAGAAGAAGATGACTTTGCTTTAAATAAAACAACAATTATCTCCAATCAGCTGGATTCCATGTTCAAAATGGTCAATATTGCCGGATGGATTATAGGTGGGTTTTCAATTTTAGTGGGTGGTTTCAGTATTGCTAATATCATGTTCGTTTCTGTAAAGGAGCGAACCAACATCATTGGTATTCAGAAGTCTTTAGGTGCCAAGAATTATTTTATTCTGCTTCAATTTATTTTCGAATCCATTACACTATGCTTAATGGGTGGTGCACTGGGGTTGATTCTGGTGTACCTGGGTACTGTTATCCTAGATCAGGTAGCTGATGTACAAGTGGTACTTGGATTGGCCAATATAAACCTTGGCGTTTGGATTTCGGTGATTATCGGCACAATATCAGGTTTCTGGCCCGCTTATTCAGCTTCCAGGTTAGATCCGGTTGAAGCGATCAGGAGTTAGGTTTTTTAGTGTCTAGTATCTAGTATCAAGTATCAAGTATCGAGTATCAAGTATAAAGACCGGGTGCCTACTCGTTAAGTACTTAAGGCGAGTTAGGAACTTATGGTGGTTCGCTAGCTCAATATCAACTTTAAACTTTCAACTTTTTACGTTCAACTTTAAACTTTAAACTTTAAACCCTTTTAGTATCAAAAAAAATCCCCGTTAAAAGTAATTTCAACGGGGATCTTATATTTAAAAGGTTTCCTGTTATGCCAGTTTGCCTAATGCCTCTCTGATTCTTCTTAAGGCTTCAGTTAAGCTTTCATCTGATGCTGCATAAGATAAGCGAATATAATTGTCGTTTCCGAAAGAATCGCCGCCTACAGTAGCCACATGGCCAACGTTTAGTAAGTAGAGGGCCAAATCAGCAGAATTTTTAATTACGTTTCCATCTGCATCCTTTTTTCCGAAAAATGAACTGATTTCAGGGAAGAAATAAAATGCACCTTCCGGAAGGTTGGTTTTTACGCCTGGGATATCGTTTAACAAGTTGTAAACTAGCTCTCTGCGACGGGTAAATGCTTTTTTCATTTCCAATACGCTTTCAAGTCCTTGCTCGTAAGCCACAATACCAGCTCTTTGCGCAATAGAACAAGTTCCAGAGGTAGTTTGCCCCTGTAGTTTATCATTAGCTGCTGCAATCTCTTTATTTGCTGCAATGTAGCCTAATCTCCAGCCGGTCATTGCAAAGGCTTTAGAGAAACCGTTTACAATAATTACGCGGTCTTTAATGCTTTCAAATTGTGCAATGGATTCATGTTGATCAACAAAGTTGATGTGTTCATAAATTTCATCAGAAAGGATATAGATGTTTGGATGTTTTTCAAAAACTTTAACCAATGCTGCCAGTTCTTCCTTGTTATATACCGAACCTGTAGGGTTACAAGGTGAGGAGAACATAAACAATTTTGATTTTGGCGTAATGGCAGCTTCTAATTGCTCCGGAGTGATTTTGAAGTTACTTTCAATATCTGTATTAATAAAAACAGATTTTCCTTCGGCAAGCGTTACCATTTCAGAGTAAGATACCCAGTATGGTGTAGGAATAATCACTTCGTCTTCCGGATCGATTAAGGTTAAGATCACATTCGAAAGCGATTGCTTGGCACCTGTAGAAACTACAATTTGAGAAATGTCGTAGTCCAGATTGTTTTCCGTTTTAAGCTTGTTTACAATAGCTTGGCGCAAATCAGGGTATCCTGGTACTGGAGAATAACGCGTGTAGTTCTCGTCTAACGCTTTTTTTGCTGCATTTTTAACATGCTCTGGCGTATTAAAATCGGGTTCGCCAACGCTTAAGCTAATAACATTAATTCCTTTAGCAGCTAATTCGCGGCCAAGTTTAGTCATTTTAAGCGTTGCAGATTCTGAAAGATTGTTGATTCTTTGTGATAAGGTGCTCATGGTTAATTGCTTTGAGCGCAAATATATAAACCAAATATTATTCTGCACTAAAAAAGCCATAGTTTTTATCATTTATTTTAGGCGATAAGCGTATTTTTGACAAAAAAATATTCTTGTGTCGGTAAAAAAGAGAGCTATATTAATTTCCTTGCTGGTGAGTGTGCTGTTGATGTTAGCTAAATTTGCCGCCTATTTTATCACCGGATCTAATGCTATCTTAACTGATGCAGCAGAAAGTATAGTTAACGTTATTGCCGGAAGCTTTGCTTTCTACAGTATTTACCTGAGCACCCAGCCACGGGATGAAAATCACCCTTACGGGCATGGAAAGGTGGAGTTTTTCTCTGCTTTTGTGGAGGGAATCCTGATTTTGATCGCAGGTGTAGTCATTATTTTTAAATCTTCCTACAACCTGATTTACCCGCATGCTTTAGGACAATTATTACAGGGAACAGTAATTATTGGGGTAACCGGTATTGTTAATATGATTGTAGGGCTTTATCTGATTAAAGTAGGTAATGATGAGCACTCCATTACGCTAAAGGCAGATGGAAGGCATTTATTAACCGACACCTATACCAGTATTGCTATTGTTGTGGGCCTGGTGTTGATTCAGCTAACAAATATTATTTGGTTAGATAGTTTACTTTCTATCCTGGTGGGATTCTACATCGTTTATTCTGGCTATAAGCTCACCAGAGGCTCTGTTGGCGGATTGATGGATGAAAGTGATTTCACGCTGGTAGAAGAAGTAGTGGAGGTTTTACAAAAAAACCGGCATAGGCCCTGGATTGATGTGCATAACCTGCGCACCCAGCAATATGGGCCTGAATTCCATATTGATTGCCATGTTACCTTGCCTTATTATTTTGATTTAAATAAGGTACATAAAGAAATTTCCCAGATTGATGAGCTGATTAATAAAAGTGGTGTAAGAAAGGCCGAATTGTTTATCCATGCCGATCCTTGCCTGCCCGCATGTTGTCATTATTGCCATATGAGTGATTGTCCGGTGAGATCGGAGCCTTTTAAAGCTGAAATTGTCTGGACTCCGGAAATTGTAATCAAGAATAAAAAACATTTCGAAAATGAGCTACTTTAATGTAAGGGTATACGGCCTTTTAATCAATGCAAAGAATGAAGTTTTAGTTAGTGATGAAGAGGAGTATGGCTTTCGTTTTAGTAAATTTCCTGGTGGCGGTTTAGAATTGGGAGAAGGATTAATTGATGGCCTTAAGCGTGAGTTTATAGAGGAATGTCAGGCAGAAATAGAAGTACTTTCTCATTTTTATACTACTGATTTTTATGAAAAATCTTCCTTTAATGATAGTCAGGTAATCAGTGTTTATTATTTGGTGAAGGAAAAAGCTCCTTTGCAATTGGCTTTTAAGGATAAGATTTACGATTTCGATGCGGAAGGAGAGGTTCTTCAGGCTTTTCGCTGGGTTAACATTGCAACACTTTCTCTTGATGAAATTACTTTTAGGACAGATAAAACCGTTGCCCAGCTATTAAAGAATAAATTTGCGGTTCAGTATTAATCATATCCTGTTTTAAATCAGTACATCATGTCGTCAATTTCTAATCTTAGTTTAGCTGAACGCGATAAAAAGGTAATCTGGCACCCTTACACACAAATGAAGGATGCATTGCCTCACATCCCCATTGTGAAAGGAGAAGGCGTATATGTTTTTGATGAAAATGGCAAACGGTATATTGATGCAGTTTCTTCCTGGTGGGTAAATATTCATGGTCATTCGCATCCTTATATTGCAAAAAAGGTAACTGAACAATTGACAACTTTGGAGCATGTTATTTTTGCGGGTTTTACTCATGAACCAGCGGTTTTGCTTGCAGAGCGACTTTTACCCTTACTTCCCGGGAAACAGGAAAGGGTTTTTTATACTGATAACGGCTCTACGGCAGTAGAAGTGGCCTTAAAGATGTGCTTACAGTATTGGGATAATTTAGGTAACCCAAAAACAAAGATACTGGCCTTTAAAAATGCTTACCACGGCGATACCTTTGGCGCCATGTCGGTAAGTGGAAGAAGTATTTTTACCGATGCATTTAACAGCCTGCTATTTGATGTGGAGTTTATCGAACTCCCAAATGAAGAGAATATTAGTGATCTTGTTAAATATATTTCCAGCCTCCAGAATACTAGCTGTTTCATTTTTGAACCTCTAATTTTAGGGTCGGGGGGGATGTTGATGTATGAAGCAAAATACCTGGATCAGTTGATCTTAGCTTGCCAGAAGAACGATATTTTAACTATAGCTGATGAGGTAATGACTGGTTTTGGTAGAACAGGAACTTATTTCGCTTGCGAGCAACTTCATCACAAACCCGATATATTTTGTTTGAGCAAGGGTTTAACCGGAGGAACTATGCCTTTGGGTGTTACAACTTGTACTGTTGATATTTTTAATGCCTTTTTGAGTGACGATAAGTTGAAAACCTTATACCATGGGCATTCTTTTACGGCGAATCCGATTGCATGTGTGGCCGCATTGGCCAGTTTAGACCTCTTGTTGGAAAACACCACTTTAGAAAACATTCAAAGGATCTCAGCCCGGCACGCACTTTTTTTAAAGCAAATAGAAGGACACAAAAAAGTAAAGTCTGTTCGGCAAACGGGAACTATTATTGCCATAGAATGGAACACTGAGCAGGGAACTTCTTATTTAAGTAATCACCGCAATCAGCTGTATGCCTATTTTTTAGAGAGAGGTATAATTTTGAGGCCCTTAGGAAATATCATTTATATCCTGGCTCCCTATGTTATCAAGGATACGGACCTGGATTACATTTACGACACCATAAAAGCCGCCTTGGAAGAAATTTAAAATAGATGAAGAATCGCCAAAGATTCTTCATCCGTAATTAATGTTATTCGTTTTCCAGGTATTTTTTAAGGGCATCATTTACAAAGTAAGTCCATCCACCAACAAAACTGGTTTTAGCGAAATCAGGACCATTTTCAGCAAATGTTTCTAATCCTTCATGAGTAAGTTTAAGCAATGTTTTTTCTCCATGGTCAAAGAGTTCCCAACTTACGGTTGAGTTTCCTGGATAACCATCGTAGCGCCAGGTATAAGCGATTTTTTTTCCTTCAATAACTTCTACCACTTCGCATAAGTGCAGGTATTGAGGGCCATCTTCCGGGCCGCCAGAAAATTCAAATTTAAAGCCTACTTCAGGTTTAAATTCTTCCAGTTTAAAATACCAGGACTTTAATGCTTCATTTTGAGTTAATGCAGTCCAAACCTTTTCAATTGGCGCATTGTAAACACGTTCTACAATAACAGGGTCGTTTTTCATAATTTATGATTTTAATGAATCAGATTATTGAATTATTTATCCTTTTGATTTAAGTGCTGTTCGAGTGCGTCTAATTTCTTATTCCAGAATATGCTGTACTGTTCAATCCATTTAGCAACTTCCTGAAGTTTCTTGAATTCCATTTGGCAGTATCGATCTCTCCCTTCTTGCGTGATGGTAATTAGGCCGCATTCTTCGAGTAATTTGATATGCTGCGAAATGGCCGGTCTGCTGATATCAAATTGATTGGCAATCGCATTTAGATTCAGCTTTTTATGCGCAATTAACTGGATTATTTCTCTTCTGGTTGGATCTGCAATGGCTTGAAATACATCTCGTCTCATCTCGTTTAAAATAAAAGCGTAAGCAATTACTTACGAATATAAGTGTAAGTAATTGCTTACGCAAAATAATGAGGATCTTTTTTTATCCCAGGGGCATTTTACTCCAATCCATGTAGAGCAAGCTCCATCTTTGTCCGTCTAGGTCCGTAAAGCCACATCCATACATCCAGCCATCTTTAAAGCCAGGTTCTGCATATAGCGTTCCGCCTGCTTCCAATACTTTTTGAGCCATTTCATCAACCTCCTCTACACTTTCTGCATCGATAGAAAAAAGCACTTCTGTTCCTGAACGTTCATTGGAAAGTTTCGCACCAACAAAAGATTCGTAAAGCTGCTGTTCGAAAAGCATCAGCACGAAATTATTATCACCGATAAAGAAAGATGCGGAATCGGGCCTGCTTCCATATTCCAGATTGAGTTTGAACCCTAATTTAGAAAAGAAAGTTTTTGATTTACTGATGTCTTTAACGGGTAAGTTCAGCCAAATTGATTTAGTCATGATTTTGAGATTTGATTGATGTAAAGTTACAAGAGTCTAATCTTCTTTTAGATGACCAAAGGCGAAAAAAGAAAGGGGGATTTAGGACAATTATTGGAAAATTCAGATTTCGTATTTACTGGCTAAATTCTTAGGCGCTACATTACGGTAGGATAGGGTTAAGGCATCTTGAATGATTTCAGTGGGTAGGTCTGCCAGTTCAAAGATAGTCCAGCCTTGCCTTCCCCAGGCACCAGTTGCAGGATATATTTGTTTGGGCTTGAATGTACAAAATACAGACTGGTCAATTTCTGTTAACTTAAAGGATGCTTTCAGGGTTTTCTCATCAAGGGTTGCTATAATTTTTTTCTTTACCCTGAAGGAGGTTTTTTCAAAGTGCGGTTGCTCAGTTACTTCTTCAAATGCTAAAGCCAGGTTTTTAAATGTTGAAGCGGTCATATATATTGAATTAGTAATGAAGTTTAAAAAAATATCTTACCTGCAATTCCACAATTATAGCTTAAATAGCTTCTGTGGATTTTGTTCTGCGTGACTTAAAATCAGATTCAGAATATAATTATTGGATGGATATACGGAAAGACTATCTTTAACTGGTTCCAGACCGTCGGAAAGATAATTTTTGTCTCTAAAATATCCCATTCCGAAGAACTTGCCATTTTCTACCACGAGGCAACTCAATTCTTCTTCTTCTCTACCTTCATCTACTAAAGCAAAGCTCGGTTGAGCACGCTGAATATCCTGCAGCGCTGCGTTTAATTTTTTATTGTATACCGCTACGGTTTGAATACTGCTACAAGCGCCAAAGCACTGTCCGTTTTCATGGGCAACGCATTTGCTGAATTTTTTTTGAAGGTAGCATAACTTTGCACAAAGCTGGTATTTTTCTACCATCTGATTGAGGAAATTATAACCTTCCAGCAAGCTGTTAAAGCTTTGAAGCGATCTGTTATTGGTGTGGTGTTTGTCTATTGCGAGACGTAAATAACCATTTTGATCTTCAAAAATGCATAGGTCATATTTATGCTCATAGCGTTTCATAGCCCGGTTATTTTCTGGCCAAAGCCGCTTTATCTCATGTGCCTCTAGTATTAAAGCCATCAGTTCTGTACCACAGGTTACATAATCTACATGGTGAATGGTGCGTAAGAAATCCTGGCGCTGCTTATTAGGCTTGTTACCTGTGAAATGGCTGAAAACCCGCTTTCTCAAATCCTTGGCCTTTCCTACGTAGATAATCTTACCTTTTCGGTCTTTAAAATAATAAACACCAGGTTGCTGAGGCAAGTTTAAAATAACTTTTTTATCCAGGTGAGGAGGCAAGACTTGCTCTTTTGATGTTTTTTTTAGCATTTCAGCAATCAGGCCTTCCTGATCTGTTTCTAAAAGCATATTAAACAAAATGCTGGTAGCATCAGCATCGCCGGCCGCCCGGTGACGGTTATGGATGGGGATTTGCAAAGCGCTGCAAAGTTTTCCTAAGCCATATGAACTTTTACCAGGTAAAAGTTTGCGGCTAAGCCTTACAGTGCATAGTTTTCTACAGTTTAATTCGTATCCGTAAAGAGATAAGTGATGCCTGAGGAAAGAATAATCAAAATTGACATTATGGGCTACAAATACCTTATCATGAAGGAGTTGGTGTATTTGAAACGCTACCTCTTCAAATGCTGGTGCATCAGCAAGCATGGCATTATCAATACCGGTAAGTGCAGTAATGTAAACTGGTATTTCTCGTTTGGGGTTAATCAGTGTTGTATACCGTTCTACCACTTCATTACCATCATGTATATTAATTGCAACTTCTGTAATGGCATTCGCCGAAGCGTGGCCTCCAGTGGTTTCAATATCTACAATGGCGTATAACATATTCTGTATAAAAAATGAAATACAAATTTATGCTAAAATATTTAGTATGGAAAACGTTTTTGAATTTTTATCACATTTGCTTCAAATAAGATCTCTGCCTGACAAATCCTAACGTTTACGTATAAGCTTACTCAAATTTGGTTTAATGCCAAATGTTATGGGAACAGTACTAAAGGTTCTGTTCTGAATTTTACTTAACCCTTGCATGTAGCTGGTTTCTAAGAATAGGCTTACTCCACCCAGGCTGTATTCGGTACCAATACCCGCTTCTATAATGCCTGTTCCATTGGTTTTGTTATTCAAGGTAACCTTTTGGTTATTTGTATCCACACCAGCTTGAGGAGTGAGGATAAAACCACCTCCAGCGCCCCCATAACCATAGAAAGCCCATTTATTTACAAATTTTCTATAACCAAGTGCAACATTAAGCAAGTAAGTTGATGCTCTTCCTTCCTGAAGCGTATATGGATATCCCGTGTCGGCATCTATTTGATTGAATTTATAGGCATGAAGACTAAATTGTGGGTACAAAAATAACCCTCCATTTCCCAGGGCGAGATTTAATCCCAAAGTTGTAGAGAATTTAGGTTTAAAAAAATCAGCACTTTCTCCTACAGGCATTGCAAATCCAATCCCACTCATAGAATAGAGCTTGTCTGCACGGTTACTTTGTGCATAACCGTTTTTTGAAAAGAAAATAAGAGACAGTAAAAATATACCTGTGGCTGCTGATTTCATACGCTTAATTCTTAGAGGTGAGCTGTTTTACTTTTTTTAATAACTCGTTAATATTGAAAGGTTTTTCCAGGTAAAAATCTGGTTCATAACTTTGGGTAGAAATATATTTTTCGTCAAATCGGGCAGAAGCCATTATAACTGGAATATGCTCGGTTTGTGGATTTAACCTCAATTCTTTAAATACTGCCCGCCCGTCCATACCATTCAACATAATATCCAATATAATTAAATCCGGACGAAAATCCTTTATGGTTTTAAAGATGTATCGGGGTGAAAGCAAGGGATAAACTTGGTAATTTTCTTCTTGTAAAGTAAGCTGAAAAACATCCAGTATATCTGGATCGTCATCAACAACTAAAATCTTTTTCAATGTAATAGGTGTCTTTAAATAATTAATAAGTTACTGTAAAGACAAATAATTGACAGGAATGTTTTAGAACGGATAAAATACCCGGAGGGGGATTGTTCAATTATTCATTTGCTCACTTGTTCAATTGCTAACTTGCTTAATTGTTCAATTGTTCATTTGTTGAACTGCTTAATTGTTGGATTGGTTGTTTGGTTGACCTTTACCTATTGGTGCCTTTTGTATCTTGGTGGTAGATGTAACTAGTTCATTAGACATTTGTTCATTGGGTTGGATGCCTGCTCCAACCGAATTTTGCCGTGGTAATCAACTGGGGGGATGAACTCAATCGGGTAAGTTGGTAGGTTTTAATAAATTACTTTTAAGGAAAGTGGAGAAAAGCTCCTGATGACTTGCGGCAATAGGATAGGAGGTTTCTCCGGAAAGCAGAACCTGGTTGCCTAAAACGCTTTTAATGTGTTGTTTAGCAATGATGATGTTTTCACTAATCTGTAAAAATGCAGGGTGTTTTTTTAGCATTTTCATCATTTTAATAAGATCTAATTTTGCGCTCACATAATTTTTGTTCAGCGTTTTGAACTGAATTTCCTGGTGTGAGTTCTCTATTGAAATCAATTCGTCGAGATCAATTTTAATCAGACTTCCGCTTTCATCCTGCACGGGGATGTAGAAATAATGATCTTCAAAAACAGTTAAGGGATTAACATCTTTTTTGCCGTTCGGATATAGATTGCCAATGGTTTTGATAAAATTTAAAACGGAATAGGGTTTTAAAAGATAGGCATCTGCTTCTACTTTGAAGGCATCAATGGCATACCTGGTATGTGCAGTTGTAAATATTAAATGTTTGGTTTTTTGTCTCAATAAACTGGCCAGCTCAATTCCTGATATAGCGGGCATCTCGATATCCATAAATATAATATCAACCGGATTGGAAGCCGAAATTTCAGACAATGCTTGCAGAGGCTCCGCAAAGGTTTTGATAAGTTCTAAATCAGGTGAGTTTTCAATATATTCTATTAAACTCTCTAAAGAAGTAGGATCGTCATCAATGGCAATACAGGTAATGGGCATTTCAGTTGGTTTAGGAGATGAGATGTAAGTTAAATATATATTAAACTGATTTTGGGAGAAATTATTCTATTTAAAACAAGTTTGGATACTAAATTATCAATTTTTGTATTAATTACATGGATTTAACCGTAAATAATAATTTTTAAGTACGATTACCACTACGGAGAATAAGTGATAAACAGGCATGGCTATGCGAAGGTAATTGACTAGCAATGCTCAATGTCACGTTTCTTGCATTCAAATTCAGCATCATTCATCTTATCCATTATCGATGATGCTCAAACTCCAAAAATCTTTGTAAGTGGTTGTTTAAATGCTTTAAACAGCAGAAATGACGAATATGCTTCCTTGTTAGCGTTAGTAAGAATTTTAAAACAAATTTTTTTAATTGTTTGTAATACAGTATATTAGTTTTGTATTTCTTAGGGTTGTAGCCCAAATGAAGTCCTGTCATCTACCTATTCATCCTAAACCTAATATCCATGAAAAATAAATCCCGCAGAACTAACCGCCTAAATGTTTCGCTCACTAAAAAAGTAATTGAACTGCAAGAAATGGGTTACGATTGTGATTTTCTCTTACTGGCCAACGGGAACTTGCTGTGTATGCAAACCAATTTCAATTATCCTTTGAATGCAGTAACCATTAAGCGCTTGGAAAATGGTTATGATTTTTTAAGCCATTCTTATAAAAATGTACATACGATAGAAACAGGAAACGGTGAGAAGGGCGTTTTACTTTCTGAAGTGGCGCTAAGTTAGTCTGATACTCCTAAATATTTTTTTTGGATTAAAACATTCCGCTATTGTTTTTGTTTAGATTTTTGAGTTGTATATTTAAACAAAATAATGGTTTACTCTATTTCAGATCTGGAGCAGCTTTCGGGTGTTCAATCTCATACGATTAGGATATGGGAGCAGCGTTACCAGGCATTAAAGCCAGATAGATCTGATGGAAATACGCGCCTGTACAACGATGAGCAGCTTAAAAGGTTGCTCAACATTGTGAGTTTAAATCAATCTGGTTTAAAAATATCCAAGATATGTAACCTGTCTAAGCATGATTTTAATATTTTATTGGATCAGCAACTGGCAAGTTTTACTGTCGATAAGCATTACGAATCTATTGTAAGCCAGTTAATTAACTATGGGCTTTCCTTTGATGGAAATTCGTTCTCCAGGCTTTTAGATCGTTCCTTCAGTGATATAGGTCCGGTTGGCACCTATCAGGAAATACTTTATCCTCTGTTGGTTAAGTTAGGGTTAATGTGGAGCAAAGACGATATCTGCCCTGCGCATGAACACTTTATTTCGAACATTATCCGCCAAAAATTATTTGCTGCAATTAACGCGCTTCCAGGTACAACCTCTTCCAGCGAGAGTTGGTTACTCTTTCTTCCTGAGGATGAAGATCATGATATTGGTTTATTACTTGCCTCCTACATATTAAGGTTAAACGGTAAAAATGTGATATTTTTGGGGAGTAGGGTCCCATTGGCTTCCATTAAGGAAGTGTTAAATACCACCAAGGTTAATCATGTACTTCTTTTTATGATGAAGGGGAGTATGATTAAAGATGTCCAAAATTATGTTAATCAATTATCTCATATTTGCCGGAATGTTAACATTCACCTTTCAGGCAATGGACAAATGATTGGTAAACTGAACCATATTGAGCATATCAATTGGTGCAAAACACTTGTAGAATTTGAAGAAATGATGAAAATCCCCACTATCTTATGAAAGAAATATTTGATCAACTATCTGTTGCCTGCAGTAAGCTTATTACCAAAAAGTATAGCACCAGTTTTTCTCTTGGTATTTACTTTTTAGGTAAAGAACATCGCGATCCTGTATATTCAATATATGGTTTCGTGCGCCTGGCTGATGAAATTGTTGATACCTTTCATGATTATAATAAGCCATATTTATTAAATAAATTTAAACAAGATACTTTTGAAGCCATTGAGCAGGGCATTAGCTTAAATCCGGTGTTAAATTGTTTTCAGGATGTAGTTAATAAATATCACATTGACCATGAGTTGGTGAAGCTTTTTCTCCATAGCATGGAGATGGATTTGGAGAAAAAATATTATACGGAAGACCTCTACAAGGAATATATTTTGGGCTCCGCAGAAGTGGTTGGTTTAATGTGTCTGCGTGTTTTTACACAGGGGAATGATAATCATTACCAACAACTAAAACCTTATGCGATGAAGTTAGGCTCAGCCTTCCAAAAGGTTAATTTTTTGAGAGATATCAGGGCGGATCACGAAGGTTTAAAACGGAATTACTTTCCTGATATAGATCTTACTGCATTTTGTGATCTTCAAAAAAAGTCTATAGAACAAGAAATAGAGCAGGAATTTGAAGAGGCGTTAATTGGAATAAAAATGTTGCCTGCTAGCTCCAGAAACGGTGTTTATCTGTCTTACATCTATTATAAAAAGTTATTCTGTAAAATTAAAGGGCTTTCTGCTGATAAAATTATGAGTGAAAGAATTAGGATACCCAATCACCATAAAATCGGCTTAATGTTTGATTCCATGATTAGGCATAAGTTAAATGTAATATAATGACCGAGCAAGTAATTTTGGTTGATGAGCATGATTTGCCTCAAGGCCAGATGGATAAGTTGGAAGCACACGAAAAAGGAATGCTTCACCGGGCTTTTTCGGTATTCATATTCAATTCTAAAAAGGAACTTTTACTTCAAAGACGGGCCATTGGTAAATATCACTCAGGTGGTTTGTGGACCAATACCTGCTGTAGTCACCCACGGGTAGGAGAAGAGAACCTGGCAGCTGCTAACCGTCGGTTGATGGAGGAAATGGGAATGAGCTGTGATCTTAATTACTTATTTAATTTTACCTATAAGGTTAAATTTGAGGATGGATTAACCGAGCATGAACTGGATCATGTTTTTTATGGAGTATCTGACGATCTGCCTGTTATTAATCCAACAGAGGTTGAAGAATATCGATATATAAGCCTGTTTGATTTGAAAAAGGATATTGAACAGCATTCTGACCAATATACTGCCTGGTTAAAAATATGCCTTGATGGGGTAATCGGTAACCTGGAAGAAGCACTAAAATAAAAAACGGGCATACAGCCTAAGCCATATACCCGTATCTAAATTAACGCTCTCGAGGACAAATATAGGGTTAGTTTTCATATATCCTAAATCTTTAACATTTCTTTTACTTTTAGATTATAATAAGGTAATGTGAATTATTGAATGAGTGAGTCTTGAATGATAGAATGAGTGAGTTTTGAATGATAGAATGGTTAATAGCGCTTGTTACATCATTCAGTCATCCAATCATTCCTTCATACTATCAAACTCCAAACCCGCTACTCCCAACTAAAAACCAGATTTTCGTTAATCAGTAATTTACTCAATCATTCTGTCATTAACTTTCTTGCTTAAACTTTTTTAACTCTCAGGTGTTTTTTATCAAACAAAGCAATTTCGATTATGGATAGAGCAGAAATTATATCTCTACTAGAGGTAATCAATCAGCAAGTTAGTTCTTCTATTTTAGGTGGTATGGAAGAAGATTATGAGGCGTTGGAATGTATGGGATTGATCAAGATTGATCGTGAATCGGTACAGTGGTCGGCGGCAATGACACCGGCGGGAAACGCGTATTTGGGTCATGATTAACTATTCATAAACGAATAACCCATATTTCTACTAAATTTGCAGCGTTTTTGATGTTCTAGTACATCAAAAACATGCTTTATGAATGATTTCCAGATAGCGCTTAGAACTGTTCAGGTTACCCGATATGTAACTCCATTACGGGAAGGTGGTTCTATGCCTGCCATTGCCGAAGCTGATGATGGCTTCCTTTACGCGTTAAAATTTAGGGGAGCGGGGCAAGGTCCACGAGCACTTATTGCCGAACTAATTGGTGGTGAGATTGCCCGAATTTTAGGTTTAAGGGTGCCAGAATTGGTATTTGCCAACCTGGATGAGGCGTTTGGAAGAACTGAACCGGATGAAGAAATACAAGATTTGTTAAAAGCCAGCGTTGGCTTGAATCTTGCCTTACATTATTTATCTGGTGCAATTACTTTTGATCCCACAGTTACTCAGGTTGATGCAAAGCTAGCCTCCCAAATTGTTTGGTTAGATTGTTTTTTGACCAATATGGACAGAACTTGCCGCAATACCAATATGTTGTTGTGGCACAAGGAGCTATGGCTTATTGATCATGGGGCAGCACTATATTTTCATCATTCATGGGATAAATGGGAAGAACAAGCCAGGAAACCCTTTGTACTTGTTAAAGACCATGTTTTATTAGCTTGGGCTACAGCGTTAGATCAGGTTCATGAGGAGTTTAGGGCTATTCTAAACCCAGAGAAAATAGCCGCAGTAATTGATCTGATTCCTGATGAATGGCTGGAAGAAAACAGCAATTTCCATAGTAAGGAAGAACATAGAAAAGCATACGCCAGGTTTTTAGAGATCAGGCTGGCTCATTCTGATATATTTTTAAAAGAAGCACAGCATGCAAGAGAAATTCTTATTTGAGTATGCTGTGATTCGGGTTATGCCAAGGGTAGAACGCGAGGAATTTATTAATGTCGGCATTATTTTATATTGTGCCAAACAACGGTTTTTAAAAAGCATTTATACTTTAGATCGTTCGAAAATTACAGCTTTATTTGCTGGAGTTGATCTTGAGGATGTTGAAGCCAACTTGCAGGCATTTGAACGAATTGCATGTGCAGCAAAAGGCTCAGGGCCTATTGGTCAATATGATCAGGCATCTCGTTTCAGATGGCTTACCGCAACCAGAAGTACAGTGGTACAGTGTTCTAAAGTGCATCCGGGTTTTTGCATAGATGCGCAAGAAACACTTGAAAAACTGTATGAGCAAATGGTGCGATAAATGTTTACCCTAATAGATTAATAACTTGCCGAAAGAATATTTTAAAAAACTTCAGGACCTGCTTGATATTGAGCAGAATGAAGATTTACAGTCTTATATTAAGCTTACAGAAAATACTTCTGCGGCAGATAGGAGGGGCTTAGGCCTGGCCTGGTATCCAATAGCCATTAGAAATACAGAAGTAGGAAGAGGAGACTATCTGTCTGTTGAGCTGGAGCGGACCACCCACCAGGAACTTCAGCACCAGTTTAGGTTTGGAGCTTCTGTTGTCTTGTTTTCTAATCACGATCCTAAAATAGATCGAATAGAGGCGACTATTACTCATCAAAGCGGAAACAGGATGAAGATCAGCTTGCGCGTAGACGAGCTGCCTGATTGGGCCAGAGATGGTAAGCTGGGCGTGGATTTACTTTTCGATAGCAACAGTTACAACGAAATGTATACAGCTTTAAAGCAAGCTACTCAGCTGGCAGAAAGTGAGTCTGATAATAAGTTGATTCGTATTTTAACAAAAGGAGAGAAGCCATCTTTTACAAAAGCAAACCCCTTTAGTATTCCGAATCAACTCAATGCATCTCAGCAACTTGCTGTTGACAAGATTTTAGCGGCAGATCATTTGGCTATCGTTCATGGTCCGCCAGGAACGGGTAAAACAACTACGCTTGTTGAGGCTGTAAAAGCGTTGGTTAAACAGAATAATCAAAAAATATTAGTGGTTGCGCCAAGCAATACCGCAGTTGATTTATTGACGGAGAAACTATCTTTGGCGGGCTTAAATGTGATTCGGGTTGGTAATCCTGCGCGGGTTTCTGTTCGCTTAATGGAATCTACACTGGATTATAAAATGACTGATCATCCAGAGATGAAAAATATTAAGTCGCTGAAGAAGCAGGCCAGTGAGTACAAAAATATGGCTCACAAGTACAAAAGAAATTTTGGCAAGGCAGAACGAGATCAGCGAAAGGCACTATTTGATGAAGCGCATAAAATAGGCCGTGAAATAGAGAAATCTGAACAATATATTATTGAAAACTTATTAAATGGTGCCCAGGTGGTTACAGCAACTTTGGTAGGGGCAAATCACTATACGGTTCGGAATTTAAAATACGATACAATGGTTATTGATGAGGCCGGACAAGCCCTGGAACCTGCCTGCTGGATTCCCATACTTAAAGCCCGTAGCGTGATTTTAGCCGGTGATCATTTCCAGCTACCACCAACTATTAAGTCTGTAATAGCTGCAGAGAAGGGCCTGAATAACACCCTGTTAGAAAAGTTAGCCCAATTGCACCCGGAAGCTGTTGTGCTGTTGGAAGAGCAATATCGTATGCATCAGGATATTATGGCTTATTCCTCTAAGGTATTTTATCAAAATCGCCTGAGGGCACATGACAGTGTTTCCAGGCACCTTATTTTTGAAGACGACAAACCACTTCTTTTTATTGATACGGCAGGGTGCAGCTTTGAGGAGAAGTTAGATGGCACCAGTACAACCAACCCCGAGGAAGCGGCCTTTTTAATTAAACATTTAGTTAATCAGGTGCAGCTTATACAGGCTAAATATGAGATAGATAACTTTCCTTCAATTGCAGTAGTATCTCCTTACAAACAACAGGTAGAACTGCTCAGAATAGGGATTGAAGAAAACGAGGAGCTCCTCTCTTATCAGGATAAAATTTCAGTTAATACGATCGATAGTTTTCAGGGGCAGGAGAGAGATATGGTTTATATCAGTTTGGTGAGAAGTAATGATTCAGCGGCGATTGGCTTTCTAGCTGACACCAGAAGAATGAATGTGGCCATGACCCGTGCAAAGAAAAAGTTAGTGGTTGTTGGCGACAGTTCTACACTTTCAAAATCGAAATTCTATACTGATTTTATTGCCTATGCGGAGTCTTTAGAGGCTTATCATAGTGCATGGGAGTTTTCGGATATTTAAGAAAGATAAGTAGTTTAAAGTGGAAAGTTAAAAGTTGAAAGTAAACAGTTAAAAGTTGAAAGTAAAAAGTTGAAAGTAGATATTGAGGTGCCAAACTATCTTAGGTTGTTGAAAAGTAATAGATCAACCTCTTGATACTTGATACTCAATACTCAATCGGGGTCAAATCTTGATACCTGATACTCCATACTTGAAGTTCTTTCATACTCATTTATACGTAATTGTTTAGTTTCATGCGCTATAAATCGATTAAATTATTATTTTTGAGAGGAGTCAGCCTAAAAGTTTAAATTTTAAGATGTAAGGTAAGGTTAACTTAATTGTTTAAAATTAATTGATCGCTTATAGCCTGTTATCGAACGTATAATATCTAAGTTAATGAAACAACATCCCAGAATTTTAATCGTTGATGATAACGATCTTATGCGAACTTTAATGAGTAATATTCTTAAAAAGCTCATTGGTTCCTCAGATCTGAAACAGGCTTCTAATTTGACTGATGCATTTACCCTATTGGGACAGGATAGTTTTGATCTGCTTCTTCTAGATATCAATATGCCACAGGGCGATAGCAGTCCGGAAACAGTAGCGCAAATTAAGGAGATGCAACCTCAAATGAAGGTTTGTATGTTCTCTGGCAATGACAAATCGATTTTAGCCCAGAGCTTTTTGGATGCCGGAGCCATAGGATTTATCCAAAAAGACAATACCATGGGAAGTTCGGCAGCAGAAATAGTAAAAATGGTTTTTGGCTAGGCCTTTTCCAGTTTCGGTTCTACTAATTTAGCTGTGATAGAGGCTCCTGCTACTAACAGTTCTTGCGTGATCGTTTTGGTATAATCTGTTATTTCTGATTTAAAATCTTTTACTGAAGCCCCTGAACGGATCTCTTCCAGTCTTTTTTCCCATTGCCCTGTTAACTCTGCCTGCGCAATTTGTTTATCTTTAACTACCTCGTAAACTGCCAAACCTTTGTTGGTTGGTAAAAGATTACGTTTTTCACGTTTGATGTATTCCCGGGTAATTAATGTTTCAATGATAGATGCCCTTGTTGCAGGTGTTCCTAATCCACTGTCTTTCATGGCGTAACGCAGCTCTTCATCCTCAATTTCTTTACCGCAGGTTTCCAGGGCTTTAAGTAGAGATGCTTCGTTGTACATTGATTTGGGCTTGGTTTGTTTTTCTAAAAAGTTCTTCTCTACAATAGGGAGTTGTTCACCTACAGCAACCTTTGGAAGTGCAGCATTGTCCTCATCCTTTTTATCATCCTCTACCTCATTAAATACAGATCTCCATCCCGCTGAACGGATAACCGTACCGTTTGCCAGAAAGGAAATACCCGATTCTATAGTGATTTTGGTAATCTCCTTTAAACATTCCTGATGAAATGCTTCTACCATCCGGCCAACAACCATGTCATATACGGCCTGCCTGTCAGGACTTAAACCATAGGCGTTTTCACCAGTAGGTAAAATAGCATGGTGATCGGTTACTTTTTTAGCATTTACGCTTCGCTTATTTAGTGTGGTGGTTTGCAAGAACTGTGCTTGCTTGCCAAACTCCGGATGATCCGTAAATTTCTCCAAAAGGGCAGGAACGCCGGCAAAAATATCATCACCTATGTACCTGCTTCCTGTACGTGGATAAGAAACCAGCTTACTTTCATATAAATTTTGGAGTATACTTAAGGTTTGATCTGCAGTATATCCCTTTTTCTTATTCGCTTCCTGTTGTAAGCTACTTAAATCATGCAATAGTGGAGGCGGTTCCTTACGGGGTTTCGCTTCGACTGCAGTAATGTTACCTCCTGCAGGGTGACCAGAAGGAACATCCCTAACTAATGCAAAAGCACTTTCAGCTTCTGCTTTATCTTTATAATTAGACGTAGATATGGCTTTGAAAACCTGCTCATCTTTTATCAGTTGTATGCTGATTTGATAATAGGTTTGCGGCACAAAATTCTTGATCTCTAAAAAACGGGCACAAATCATGGCCAATGTAGGCGTTTGCACCCTACCCAAAGACAATACACTTCTGTTACCAGCCGAAATACTTAAGGCCTGAGTGGCATTCATACCTACCAGCCAATCAGATTCAGATCTGCAATGCGCTGAATTGAAGAGGGTATCATATTCAGTACCCGGTTTTAAATTCCTGAAACCATCCTTAATCGCTTCATCAGTTTGCGATGAAATCCATAGCCTCTTAAAGGGCTTTTTGCATTTTAGGTAATAATAAATATACCTGAAGATAAGTTCTCCCTCTCGCCCGGCATCGGTTGCCACAATGATTTCTGTCGCCTCATCAAACAGTTTCTTAATGGTGTCGAGCTGTTTTCTTACCGCAGGATCTTCAACAAAACCATCTTTAGTTTTGATTTTTCTGACAGCGAGCTTAAATTTTTGAGGAAGCATAGGTAAATGCTCCTTGCGCCAGCCTATGAAGCCATAATCTTGCGGGGGTGCCAATTGTAATAAATGCCCGAAGGCCCATGTAAATGAATATCCTTTTCCTTCGATATATCCATCTTTACGGGTTGTTGCACCAAAAACTTTTGCAAGTTCACGTCCAACTGAGGGCTTTTCTGCGATTACAATTTTCATCAATTAAGATTAATTCAACCCCAAATATGGCTAAAATTCCTGTTCTTTAACCGAAATATTTATTCACATATGGCTAAAGGAATGAGCCTTAAACGATTAATATGGACAAACAAAAAGATATTTTTTGCGTCTGATCATTAACAATATGATCGGCGTAGTATCTAATGATAAAGGTTCTTGAATGAATAAAATTTTTAAGTTAGTAGGAAGTGAGATAAAGGTTGGGTTTGAACCTCAGTTAATTAGGGTTTACAGCGACAGGGCGCTTTGGCAATTTCTGAAAGGAGATATTAAATCTCGAATGAAGCTTTTGATTTACACCATTAAGGAGGAATACTTTACACAGTTCGAAAAAAAACTTGAAATAAGCGATGACTCCCTGGTCGTAGAAATATTGGTGCACGTTTACTGCGATTATATAGGTTTACTTTTTAATCGTATTGTTCAAATAAGCTGGTTACAGCAATTGGTTATTAAGCTGTTAAAAAGAGCAGAAATTGTAGATTGTGGCGAGCGTCAAGTAGATAGTAACCGTTGGATATGGGACTTTCTAGCGCGCTTTAACCGGATTTTCATTGCCATTATACCTCAGGATCTGAATAAGCGAAAGCTAAAATAATTTAATCAACCTGAGCGGCCATTACTTCCTGCTCATTCATTGCCATGCTAGCTGCAAGAGTTTCATTTAAAAACGATGAACTGTATGGTGCATCAGAATTATTGATGAATAAAACTGTTTTATCTGCAATAGTATTAATAACCTGATTTGCCAATTTGGCCGAAACGGCAGGGCATCCCTGGCTTCTGCCTAAGCGACCTAATTGGTTGATGGTTTCCTGACAAACATAATCGGCACCATGCACTACAATAGCCCGTTCTCTCGCATTGTTATTAAAGCCTTGATCCATACCATCCAGCTTCAGTGAACGGCCATGCTTCCCATAGTAAATTTCGCCTGTGAGGTAGAAGCCAATGCTGCTTTGGTTAGAACTGATTCGGTTGGAAAAGTTAGAAGGCTTATCACCGCCACTATTCTGGCCGTGGGCAACCCAGGTATTTAATAAAAGTTTCTTTTGGTCTAAATCGATAATATAAAGTCTTTTTTTGCGGCTTTCCTGATCAAAATCCGCAATGCTGAGAATCGATTTATTGTGTAGCAAACCAGAATATTTCATGTTGTAAAAGCCCGTTAAAGCTTTTTCGAAGACCTCTTCATTTAAACCTGCAGAATCCAGGTGGACGGCATGATAAAGATTTAAAATGTAGCTGTTATACAAACTATCGGCAGCTATATTTTTAACTGTTTGCTGTTGAGGGCGTGGAAGCTCCGCGGCTTTCCAGCTGATGGCGACAATGCTGATACTCACTAACAAAATCATAGCACTGCCTAAAATGTATTTCTTCATTCAGGGATTTGATATTGAACTACTTATACGACGTAGCTACCCATTTGTTGCCCT
Organism: Pedobacter rhizosphaerae; assembly: GCF_900111155.1. Classification (GTDB taxonomy): domain Bacteria; phylum Bacteroidota; class Bacteroidia; order Sphingobacteriales; family Sphingobacteriaceae; genus Pedobacter; species Pedobacter rhizosphaerae. Next base: position 40,845 of record NZ_FOGG01000005.1, read on the forward strand.
AACCTTTATCACCGGTTCCAAAATGGACTGTGCTTTTACAGCGCTATGACATAAGTGGTGCTTTTATAGCAAATAGGAATGTTTAATATTGATAATGAGGGGATAACGCCACAACAAATTTGCGGTCTTATTTGTTTATGCGTAAATGGTATATGAAAATACTACTCACAGGCGCTAATGGTTATATCGGCACGAGGCTATTGCCTATTTTATTGGCCGAGCATCATGAAGTGGTTTGCCTGGTTAGGGACAAGCGCAGGTTTGCAGCACAATCTGACTGGAGCGAAAAGGTAGCCATTATTAGCGGCGATTTACTCAAAGGAGAAAATTTAGCCGAAATTCCAAAAGATATTGATGCTGCGTATTATTTAGTTCATTCAATGTCTTCCAGTCAGCAGGGTTTTACAGAGATGGAAGAACAATCTTCTTTGAACTTTGCCAATGCGATTGCTAAAACTAACTGCAAGCAGATTATTTATTTAACCGGCATTGCTAATGATGAACATTTATCTAAACATTTGGGCTCCCGTTTGGCTGTAGAGGATAAATTAAAGTCTTCGGGTATTGCCTGTACCATCCTTCGAGCGGCAATCATTATCGGCTCTGGTAGTGCCTCATTTGAAATTATCAGAGATTTAACAGAGAAGTTACCGGTTATGGTCGCTCCAAAATGGGTGAGTACTTTATGCCAACCCATCGCGATTAGAGATGTATTGGGTTATTTAACTGGTGTGCTTCATCATCCGAAGGCTTTCAATAACACATTTGATATCGGCGGGCCTGATGTATTGTCTTACAAGAAAATGCTTTTGGGCTATGCTAAAGAGCGGGGTTTGAAGCGCTGGATTATAACGGTTCCGGTACTCACCCCTCGATTATCCTCCTTGTGGCTAAATTTGATCACCACCGTTCCCTATACCTTAGCGCGTAGTTTAGTAGATAGCATGAAGAATGAGGTGGTTTGTAAAAACAATCATATTCAGGAAGTTGTGCCCCGAAAGTGCCTCAGTTATGCGGAAGCCTTAAATTTGGCTTTTGAGAAAATAGACCAAAATTCTATTGTTTCCAGCTGGAAAGATGCACTCAACCGAGGATATCTTAAAACAGATTTTATGGACCAGATTAAGGTTCCTCAAAATGGTACCCTGGAGTATAAGGTGAAAAGGCCCTTTGAGCGTAAAGCAGAAGAAGTATTTGAAAATATCTGGAGCATTGGTGGCGATCGGGGCTGGTACTACATGGATTGGCTTTGGCAGTTACGTGGATTCTTAGATAAAATTTTTGGAGGCGTAGGAACGCGGAGAGGCCGTACCAGCAACATAGATTTACAGGCAGGTGATGTTTTAGACTTTTGGCGCGTTTTACTCGCTGATCGTAAAAATAAGCGCTTATTATTGTATGCAGAGATGAAAATTCCAGGTGAGGCTTGGCTGGAATTAAAATTAATTGATTTTCATGGCAAGGCTTATTTATCGCAGATTGCTACATTCAGGCCTAAAGGCTTATGGGGTAGGATGTATTGGTATGCCATGTGGCCCTTTCATTTGGTCTTATTTAATGGCATGGCTAAACAGATTACGGCATACCGCCCCGTTAAATAAAAACCTTTTGCTATTTTTGCGGCATATTTATTATTTATGCCCCATCAGGATAAAGATTACTCATTTTGGACCAGGTACAAAAGATTTGCCACTACAGAAATTCTGATGTACCTCATTATGATTGTTGGAATAACCTTAGGTATTATTTTTTTAAGCTAAGGGCCAGTTTCAGGTAGTCGTAAGCGGCTACTTCATTCATGAATTTGGCAAAATCATCATATTTTTCAGCGGGAAAAGTACCATCGTTTAAAACGAACTTTCGGTAATAAATCAGTTTCTTTCCCTCCACTTTAGCGGTACAGGTATACTCGCCGAAATCGGATTTTAAGTTTTTGTGCTGTTCCTGTATCAGATCTGCAATCACGTTATCGGGTAGCGTATAGGTTAAAATATCCTCGTCTGTATAACCGCGGTTAATATAAACGGGTAATGTTCTGTTTTTAATTTCAGGAATAGATCTTCGGGTGTTGAAAACATTCAGCTGTAAAAACATCTTGCTACCATTAATCGGAGCATAGTTTCTGATGTTGACTTCTATATCCTCAATCAGCTTGGGATTTATGTCCTTCTGCTGTGCATAATGAATGCTGTTGAAATCTATATTGTCGATATTGTACGATTGTTTTAACAGTTTTTGCTGCTCTGTAGCAGGCTTGCCCATGATTTCCTCGTGATTATCATACTGTGCACCAGAAAATAAAGTATGCATTTTGCCCATAATGTTTCCATCGGGCAGAATATTTAGATTGGCATTACGGATTTGGATATTCTGTGCGGCTGATAACTTCGGAGTATGTAGGAGTTGCCCTCCGCTAGCAGTACAAGCCAAAACGGTCCGATCGTCTGTAAAATCACTTAAAAAGCCAAATGGAATCTTCTGACTGGTACACTCCAACCAGGTGGTATCGCCTTTTAAAGGAACGCAAAGAATGATGTGATTGCCTTGAACCATACTGGCATAAGAAGGATCCATGCTTTTCTTTTCAGATCCGGCTTCTACCACGCAGTAAAGCGATTCAATATCTACTGCTTTTAGTAGGCTTTGCATATAGTTTACCAGCGCTTTACAGTCGCCATAGCCTAAGCGGTCAACTTCTGCTGCGGCAATTGGCTGAAAGCCCCCAATACCAATCTGAACACTGATGTAACGTGTCTTTTCCTGAAGATATTGATAAACCTTTTTAACCTTTTCCTTTTCTGTGGATTCGTCCTTAACTAAATCGCGTATCGTTTGGATGGTTGAGGGGGGCAAAGTACCTCTATTTTTTAGTAGATCATCATAAACCCATTTTCCTAATTCATTCCAGTTGGTGTAAGCGCCTTTATAGTTATAGTAAGTAAATTGCTGTGGGGCAATTTTAATGCTGGTTTGGTAAGAGGCCGGATCAGGACTGTAAGGCTCTGTTCTAACGGCAAAGATGTTGCTGGAAGTCCAGGTTATTTTTTTCTGTTTTTCGTCTGTAACCTCGACTGGCTTTTCTTTATAACCCTGGGTTTTTATCCTGATTTCATCATTAGGCTTGCAAACAAAGGTGTAGCTGCTTTTTTCTACGGAAACATCATTAGCTGGCTGCGGCTCCCAATCGGGTATAATGAGGTTCTGCTTATTTCTGATTTCATAATGGTAAACGATGGTGTAAGGATACTGGTTTACTGCTGGCAAGTAGTGTTTAACACGGCTATCTACAAACAGAGAAAAGCCATCAGCCGTACTTTGGTCAGCGAAATCGCTTTGTGAAAATTTATTAATTACCTTTCCTACACTGTTATATACCTCACCTTTTATAGTTTTAATGGAGGTGTTTTTATCGTAATGTAACACCAGTCTTGCTTCATCCTCACCATTTTCGTTAAAAACGGTAATCGCCTTTTTGACGGTTATTAATACGTTGTCTGGCGATCTCATATCTACAGTTCGCTCTTCATTGCGAATACAGGCGTTTGCCCTGTTTCGCAGCGTTGAAGGGATCAGGTCAATATCATAATTATCCTGGCAGATGCCTGATAAATAAGTAGAAAACAGGAGTAAAGTGAAGAAATACTTCATCTATTTTGATTTTTTAAGTAGAAACTCCGATTTCTGATTTTGAATAATCTTGCTATAAAATTCTTTTAAAGATAGATATTCTTCGGGCTGGTAAATGGCGTTATTGAATTGCAAAATCTGATTGATCGTGATGTTCTCGTTTTCCATGCTGGTTTTTAACAGGTACTTCCCGCCAGCATTGGGCAAGCCAATGGCCATATCTTTAGGTTTTTCCAGGAGTTCGAACTTATCTGCTAAACTGAGGTTAATAATGATTCTTTCATCTGACGCGGCACCTAAATCTACAGGGTAATTGCGTTCACTTAAATTAAAAGGATTCTTGGATATCGCATTGATGAAGAAGGGACTGAAATAAAACTGTTCCTGATTTGAACCATCTGTAACGGTAAATTCTACTTCGTACTTTTCAACCAACGAATTTTCTACACTATCTAAACCGCTAATTTGATGCTCCATGATTTTTACACGCGGCAAACGTTCGTCTAGTTTTTCAACGAATTCATCTGCGGAAGTATGACGGAGGATCTCTTTGCGCTTGTTATAGGCCGCATAGCCCTGGGTGTAGGTGGTTAAGGTGCCCACAATTTTACCTTCAGCAGTAAGTCTGCCACTGAGTATGTAGCTGGTCGTGTTTTTCTGGCTAGCCTTCAGGTCAATCCAGTAAGATGGTTTCTTCAAATTAATTACCCTCCCTTGATCGTTTACACATCTCAATGGCAATAATCCAAAGGGGAGAAGTGGTTCTGTGGCATCCAGAAGGTAACTGGTTTCTCCGATATTCACCTTGGCCACAACGTAGTTGAAATCGCTCATCACAGGAAAGAGCTTATTTACTGTTCCGTTGTCACGTGTTGATAGAATCACAGCTTCTGCATCTAAATTGGCAGCAGATAGTGCAGCAACCAAAGCCAGGTTTATATCAGCAACATTTCCTGATCTTGTATCCAGTGATTTTTTTATACCCTCTTCAGAATACTTTCCGTAATAGTTATTCCATTTAATCTGTTTTTTGATGTAGTTATAGATACTTTTTGCTTTGCTTAAATCGTCTGGAGCATCTTTTGTTAAGGTGGGGATCAGCTCTTTAAACACATCCTTTCGCTTCATCTGAGAACCCAAACTTTTATCAGAGCCTAACTCATAATCAATGTCCTTCCAGCTTTTGGTATAAGAAGTTTTGCTTCCATTGAGGTTTTGTACATCTGAAAGTTCAAAATAAATGGCCGATTTGAAGTTGCTCGGTGCAGTCATGTTATCCTCCTCAATAAATGCGGGTACGTTTTTCATGAGATAGGTGATTTTCGAGCAATCTATTGATACACCAGAAATTCGTAAGCATTCTTTTGATAATTCTACCTTTTGATCGGTCAGCTTTTGAAATCCGCGAAGGGATACGTTGTAATTATAGATACCGGGGATGAAAACCAGGTATTCACTATGTACTTTAGGGATTTCACTTTGAAACTCCCAGCTCTTAAAATTAAATAGATTAGGCGATTTTAATCGGTAACTGTATTCAATTACAGATCCCTCTTTTAAATTGGGTAGGGTGAATTTGGTTAACCGGGTGTATTTTGATCTGTTTTCAGTAAAAACAGCTTTTCTATCCATTACACTCTCTACAAAATTCCCGTCTATATAATTAAAGGTTGAGGCTTTTAATTCACTGATTGTTTCTTCACGGGTATCATCCTTATACATAGGAATAACAATATTGGCCTCTTTAAAACCCTCTTTGTTATAAATTTTGATTTTGACGTGGTGTTCGAAAATTAATTCTGGCCTGCCCGAGGCATCATCAACCTGGATGGAGGCAGTGCCAAATTCTCTCAAAACTATTGCGTTGGCATTGCTGTCTATCTTTTTTCGATCAAACTCATAATCGTCGTAGGTGATTGCACCGTAGTTAAAGTTTTGAGCATAAGCAGTGGTAAGGATAAAAAATAGAGATAGGAAAGTGCCTAATTTCTTCATTTGAGCGTTTTAAATATACAGGCAATTTAACGTTAGCCTTTTACTTTTAGAAATATTTTTTAAATTATATTTTTTAATATTTATGCGTTTTGTGCAACTAAGCAAACCTTTTTTAGCACTTTTGAATTAAGAAACATAATGGAGGTGTGGGAATTGATGCCCATATCTGAAATCTCAGATTTAGATAATGAAATTAAATTTAAAACGCCCTTTAGCTTTTTTTGATTTAGAGGCCACAGGAATAAATGTAGGGTCGGATAGGATAGTGGAAATTGCTATTTTAAAAGCATTGCCAGATGGAACTGAAGAAGTAAAAACATGGCGGGTAAATCCGGAGATGCCTATTCCGCTTCAAACATCATTAATTCATGGTATTTATGATGAAGATATAAAAGATGCGCCTACTTTTAAGCAATTGGCTGCTGAAATTGCGGAATTTATCGCTGAAGCAGACTTAGCTGGCTACAATTCTAATAAATTCGATATTCCAATGCTTTTAGAGGAATTTTTAAGGGCAGATGTTGATTTTGATATGAACGAACGCAAGTTTGTAGATGTGCAGAATATTTTCCACCAAATGGAACAACGTACGTTGAAGGCTGCTTATAAATTTTATTGTGGCGAAAATTTAGTTAATGCGCATGCTGCAGAGGCTGATGTGATCGCAACCTATAAAGTTTTGCTGGGTCAGCTGGAAATGTATAAGGAAACCGAGTTTGAAGATAAACAAGGGGTAAGAAGTGTTCCTGTAGTGAATGATGTGGAAGCACTTCATACTTTTACAAACCTGCATAAACCTGTTGATTTTGCTGGTCGTATGGTTTACAATGATAAGAATGAAGTTTGTTTTAATTTTGGTAAACACAAAGGCAAGACAACTGCAGAAGTATTTGCAATAGAACCAAGTTATTATGCCTGGATGAAACAGGGTGATTTTCCTTTATATACCAAGAAAAAGTTAGACGAAGAGTGGGCAAAGTTTAATGCAAAGAAAAACGAAAATAGGCCAGCAAGGCCTCAACAGCCCCAAAATCAAGGTAACAAGCCCCAGTACAATAAGCCAAAAGTAGATAAGCCTGCTCAACCTATTAATAATGATATGTTGGAACAGTTGAAAATGAAATTTGGAAAGTAGAATTTGGGTTCTTCGTTAAAAAACGCTATTTTATTCAATTACAGCCTTAATGAAATCAATCAAGATACTTAGCTTTTTGTTGATGGCCTCGGTATGTGTTTCTGCACAAACCGAGTTGCCTATTGCTCCGGTGTTCCAGAATACGTATAAAAAGGAAACCAGAAGTGCCAATGGAAAACCTGGTAAAAATTACTGGCAAAATGCCGCTAAGTATAATCTTAAGGTTGATTTTAATCCCGCAAGTCGGCTATTAAAGGGAACTGTAGAGGTTGTTTATACCAATAACAGCCCCGATACCTTACAGGAGATCTGGTTTAAACTTTATCCCAATCTTTATAAAAAAGGGGTTTCACGAAAATCAAAAATCGCCGAGTCTGATCAGGGAGAAGGTGTAGCAATAAACAAGTTGCTGGCCAATGGCAAGGCGAATAACAGCTTCCATATTGATGGAACAAACATGACGGTTGCTGTGCCTGCAGTTTTACCTGGGAAAACAATTAGTTTTTTAATCGATTACCATTATACACTCAATAAGGGCTCACACATTCGTACCGGACAAGTTGATGATGGCTCACACTTTATTGCCTATTTTTTTCCAAGGATAGCAGTTTATGATGATGTAGATGGCTGGAATAAATATCCATACACCGGTGCAGAGGAGTTTTATAACGATTTTGACCAATTTAATGCTGAAATCACTGTTCCAGGTGGTTATGGTGTTTGGGCGACGGGCGATTTGAAAAATGCATCAGAAGTTTTTCAGAAGGATGTTGTTTCCCGAATGGCTGCGGCAGAAAAAAACGATGCTGTGGTTGATGTCATTACCGATCAGGATTTGACAAACAAAACAGTAACGCTTCCTAAGGCTTTTAATACATTTAAATTTGAAGCTAAAAATGTAACAGATTTCGCTTTTGCATTAAGCGATCATTATTTATGGAAATCTACGAGCTTAGTCGTTGATCCTAAAACGAAAAGAAGAACACGTGTAGATGCTGTTTTTAATCCAAAACATAAAGATTATTATGAAGTAATTGATTTTGCCCGCAAAACAGTGGATGCGATGAGCTATCAATTTCCAAAATGGCCATTTCCTTATAGTCACGAAACTATTTTTGATGGTTTAGATCAAATGGAATATCCAATGATGGTGAATGATAACCCGGTAGACAATAGGGAAGATGCCATTACACTAACTGATCACGAGATTTTTCACACCATGTTTCCATTTTACATGGGGATTAATGAAACCAAATATGGTTGGATGGATGAAGGCTGGGCAACAATAGGCGAGTGGCTGATATCTCCAATGATTGATTCGAGCATTGTAGATGAGTATGGAGTTCAACCTACAGCTTCCTCTTCGGGCAGTAACGATGATACACCTATTATGACACTTACTCCTGATTTAAAAGGTTCAGGCTCTTTTACCAATTCTTACCCCAAACCAGGCTTGGCCTATCTTTTTGTAAAAGATTACCTTGGTGATGAGTTATTTACCAAAGCTTTGCATCATTACATTAATACCTGGAATGGGAAGCACCCAATGCCGTATGATTTCTTCTTTAGTATGAATGAAGGTAGCGGTAAGAACCTGAACTGGTTTTGGAAAAGTTGGTTTTTTGAGGGGGGAGTTTTAGATTTAGCCATAAAAGCTGTTAATAAAACTGCTGAGGGCTATCAGGTAATGATTGAAAATAAAGGCACAAAAGCATTGCCTATTGATTTAGAACTCACTTACGCCGATGGTAGTAAGGAAAAGCGACATGCCAGTATTGGTGTTTGGGAAAAGGGTGACAAACAGGTTAATGTCGATGTGAAAACCACGAAGAGATTAGTAAAGGTAGTAATGGGTAATCCACATACACCGGATAAAGTGAAGAGCGATAATAGTTTTTCGGTGAACTAGTATAGGGTCTTATTTATAGTATAGAGCCGGAAACTGTAGACTCGAATATGGTCTTATTTGTGGCATCAGGATCGCAAACTTTAAACTTAAATATGGTCTAATTCGTGGCATCAGGATCGCAAGCTTTAAACTCAAATATGGTCTTATTTGTGGCATCAGGATCGCAAACAATAAACTCGAATATGGTCTTATTTGTGGCATCAGGATCGCAAACAATAAACTCAAATATGGTCTTATTTGTGGCATCAGGATCGCAAACTATGAACTCGAATATGGTCTTATTTGTGGCATCAGGATCGCAAACAATAAACTCGAATATGGTCTGTGTGTCACAGACCATGGGATTGATGAAATGACTATTCCTTCAAAAAGTCAATATTCCGCTTCAAGCCCGAAAATTTAGTCCGTTTTACGGCCGAGCCCTTGAATACCTTCTTGAATACTTCGTCAGTGATTTCTGTCAGTTCTTTCGCGCTCAGATCCAATAAGCCATTTTCGGGCATAAACGCTTGTTCATTGTGCGCCTTGGAGAATCGGTTCCATGGGCATACATCCTGGCATATATCACATCCGAACATCCAGTTACTCATTTTATCTTTAAACTCATTAGGGATTTCTTCTTTAAGCTCTATGGTTAGGTAGGAGATGCACTTGCTGCCGTCTACTATCTGAGGGGCAATAATAGCATCGGTTGGGCAGGCATCCAGGCAACGGGTACAGGTGCCACAATGGTCGGTTTGGAAGGGATGGTCGTAATCCAGTTCTAAATCGATGATCAATTCTGCAAGAAAGAAAAATGATCCGTCAGTTTTGCTAATGAGATTAGAATTTTTGCCAATCCAGCCAATCCCAGAGCGCTTGGCCCATGCGCGGTCCAATACCGGAGCCGAATCCACAAAAGCCCTTCCCGAAACTGCTCCTATATTTTCTTCTATAAAAAACAGCAATTCTTTTAGTTTCTCTTTGATTACCGTGTGGTAATCTTGGCCATATGCATACTTCGATATTTTAGGCGCATTTGGATCAGTTTGCTTATCTGGAGTATAATAATTTAAAGATAATGATATTACCGATTTGGCATCATCAACCAAAAGCCTGGGATCTAGCCTTTTGTCGAAGTAATTTTCCATGTATTTCATTTCGCCATGGTGGTTTTGCAATAGCCAGTTTTCCAATCTTGGAGCTTCTTCCTCTAAAAATGTTGCTTTAGAAATACCACAAGCGATGAATCCCAGGCGCAGGGCTTCCTCTTTTATCATGTGGCTATATTTTGCAGAATTGTTATACACGGATTGGCAAAGATAAGGCTTAAGTTTCAAACCTTTTAACTGCTTACTTGTTCTAAATACAGAAAACTAAATTAATTAATTGTAGGCTTAGTCATTTGAGTAGGCGCTTACGCAACTAACACAGACATGGAAAATATAGATCCACAGCATACGGAACATGGAGGAGCTCCAAAACCGATTGAAAAAGATTACGAAAGTCACAAAGCAGATCCCGGGCCCGCAAAACCAGCAGTTACGGAGAAAGATGAAAATGGAGCAGGGCAGGCATTGAAATGGGTAATCCCGATAGCCATCATTATTGGTTTGATTATCTGGTTTATGATGAGGAAATAAATTGTAAATCCGATTGAGCATTTCAATCGGATTTTTGTTTAAAAAACTGTTAGTTAATATGTGTTTGTTAAAGCTTACTTTAATAATTTTACCTGATATAAATCCCTTCTTCTATCCTTTAAGATTTTAACAGTTCCATAATGATGCAATTCATCCAGCAGGTGCAGATCAACATCTACCACCAGTACCATTTCGGTATTGGGAGTGGCTTCCGCTTTAACCGCATTAGTGGGGAAAGCAAAATCTGAAGGAGTAAAAACAGCCGATTGTGCAAATTGAATGTCCATGTTATTTACCTTAGGCAGATTACCCACACACCCTGCAATGGCCACATAACATTCATTTTCAATGGCCCTGGCTTGTGCGCAATGCCTAACCCGTGTATAACCGTTTTGAGTGTCGGTAAGAAATGGAACAAATAATATTTGCATTCCCTGATCGGCATAAATGCGGCTTAACTCCGGGAATTCTACATCGTAGCAGATAAGGATACCCACTTTTCCGCAATCGGTATCAAATACCTGCACTTTATCTCCGCCTACCATACCATAGTATTTTTGCTCGTTAGGGGTGATATGGATTTTTCTGTACTCATCAATTTTACCTGTTCTGTGACATAGATAGGTCGCATTATAAAGTTTGCCATCATCTAATATCGGCATGCTCCCTGTAATGATATTTACATTATAGCTCAAGGCGTATTCATGCATTTTTTGCACAATCTCTTCCGTCTTTTCTGCCAGCTTTCGCATCGCTTCAATCTCTGGAAGATGATTATAGGGCTGTAGCAAAGGGGTGTTAAATAACTCCGGGAACATCACAAAATCCGATTTATACCCGCTTACCGCATCGACGAAAAATTCTACCTGTTCGTAAAAGGATTCCATATCCGGGAACAGGCGCATTTGCCATTGTACCAGTCCGAGGCGGATAGTCATGGCGGAACGTGCGGAAGCGTCGATTCCCTGGTAATAAATGTTATTCCATTCAATTAAAGTAGCGTATTCCTTCGATTCATGATCTCCCGGTAAGTAATTTTTCAAAACCTTTCGGACGTGAAAATCATTAGATATTTGAAAGGTAAGTGTGGGGTCGTAAATTTCTTTAGCTTTTACTTTATCAATGTATTGTCGTGGTGACAAGGTTTCTGCGTAAGCATGGTAGCCAGGTATTCTTCCTCCGGCAATAATACTTTTAAGATTTAGACTCTCGCAAAGCTCCTTTCTGGCTTCGTAAAGCCTTCTGCCCAAGCGTAAACCACGGTATTCAGGGTGTACAAAAATTTCGATGCCGTACAAGGTATCTCCATTTGGATCGTGCGTAGAGAAGCTATAATCACCGGTAATGAGTTTGTAAGTATGACGGTCGCCATATTCATCATATTCTACAATGATAGACAGGGAACATGCCACTACCTTATCATCAACAGCGATGCAGAGCTGACCTTCTGGAAATATCTTTAAGAGTTTTGCTATACTCGATTTAGGCCAAATCTGCCCACCCATGCTATCGTAAGCCTGAAGCATAGATTCTTTGAGGTCAGCATAGTCTTCGAGCGTTAATTTGCGTATTTCAATATTCATAATGTTTGATTTGTACATTATGAACAGACAAGCGACTTAAATGTTCGTGGAAAGTTAATTTTGAATGATCGGATTTTGCATGTTTGGGTTTTGAATGATTGAATGAAAACCCATTCCAATAGTTGGCCAGTCGCTTAGTGGATCTTGCACACTTACTCCTTCAGCCATTCAAAATTCACTCCTTCTTTCATTCACTCGTTCCCAAATTAAAACAGCTTTCCCGTTTGTCCTGGGTAGTTCTTTTTTAGGTGTTTATATGCCGCTTCGGTAACTTCACGGCCTCTGGAGGTACGCATAATATATCCTTCCTGGATTAAAAAAGGTTCATAAACTTCTTCAATGGTTCCTTCATCTTCCCCAACTGCCGTGGCAATGGTTTTTAAACCCACCGGACCGCCTTTAAATTTATCGATGATGGTAGAAAGAATCTTGTTATCCATTTCATCCAGGCCATGCTCATCAACATTTAACGCATTGAGTGCATAACGGGCTATTTCTGTATCAATGGTTCCATTGCCTTTAATTTGTGCAAAATCTCTGGTTCTGCGCAGCAGTGCATTGGCTATACGAGGTGTACCACGGCTACGGCGGGCAATTTCATAAGCACCTTCATCACTAATCGGAGTTTTCAGTATTTCAGAGGAGCGCAACACTATGGTAGTAAGTAATTTCGCATCGTAGTACGCTAAGCGGGCATTGATTCCGAAACGCGCCCGCAAAGGGGCTGTAAGCAGTCCTGATCGTGTGGTTGCACCAACCAGGGTGAAAGGATTTAAGGAAATTTGAACGGAACGGGCATTAGGGCCTGTTTCGAGCATAATATCAATTTTAAAATCCTCCATGGCCGAATAGAGGTATTCTTCTACCAGTGGCGACAGTCGGTGAATCTCATCGATAAAAAGGATATCTCCCGTGTCTAGTCCGGTTAGTAAGCCTGCTAAATCGCCAGGTTTATCCAAAACAGGTCCGGAGGTAACTTTGATTCCGGTAGCCATTTCGTTGGCAATAATATGCGATAAGGTTGTTTTGCCTAATCCTGGAGGACCGTGTAAAAGCACATGGTCTAATGCTTCACCTCGAAGTTTTGCGGCCTGAACGAAAATCTTCAGGTTCTCCATCACTTTCTCTTGTCCCGTAAAATCTTCAAAGGCTTGCGGTCTTAACACCCGTTCAATATCACGATCGGTAGGGGTTAAATGGCTTGCATTTGGATCCAGATGCTCATTCATAAAGCAAATATAAAATTAAATGCTAAAAAAATTAGGATTTTTTAAATTTATCTGATACGATCAAATCTTTCGAACCTGCTAGGTATTGGTAAAATCCTTCTCCGGTTTTTACGCCCTTTCTGCCAGCGGCAACCATATTTACTAATAGTGGGCAAGGTGCATATTTAGGATTTCCAAAACCATCATGAAGTACCTTAAGTATCGCCAGGCAAACGTCTAACCCTATAAAATCTGCCAGTTGAAGTGGCCCCATTGGATGAGCCATTCCCAGTTTCATTACCGTGTCAATTTCCCGAACACCTGCAACGCCTTCATACAACGTGTATATCGCCTCATTAATCATAGGCATTAAGATTCGATTGGCCACAAAACCAGGATAATCATTCACCTCTACAGGCGTTTTATTCAGCTTTTCCGAAAGGCACATGATGAGTTGGGTAGTTTCATCGGTTGTGGCATAGCCTCTAATCACTTCTACCAGTTTCATTACCGGCACCGGATTCATGAAATGCATGCCTATTACCTTATCGCCCCTGCGTGTTGCGGCGGCAATTTGGGTAATGGAAATGGAGGAGGTATTAGAAGCTAAAATAGCAGATTCGGGTGCGAAAGTATCTAAATCCTTAAAAATATTAAGCTTCAGATCTATATTTTCTGTTGCAGCTTCAAGCACTAAGTCTGCATTGCTTACTCCCTCCTCAAATGTGGTGTAGGTGGTAATGTTTTTTAAAGTAGCTTCTTTTTCAGATACTGTTAAAGTTCCTTTCGAAACTTGTCTGTCGAGATTCTTAGTTATGGTTTTAATCGCCTGATCTAAAGCATTTGAGTTAATATCAACTAAATTAACCTGAAAACCGAACTGCGCAAAGGTATGTGCAATTCCATTTCCCATAGTACCTGATCCAATTACAGAAATATTTTTAATCATAGAGGGGTTTTTTTGATAGATTTTTTTTAATTGAATAAATTGATATTCTCTTTATGAACTTATTCGCTTTTCTATATATTATTGAACTGTTCATGTGCGGATAGCGCTCCATTGTTCCAATACAAATGAAAATTTAAAACTAACCATTTTTTTGAGTCTGCACAACCTGAACCCCGGCTCTTGGCAATGCAGTGACTGATCCTTCAAATATAAAGCCTCTCTTTTATGGTTTCTGGTTTAATCTGCGAAAAATGAATATTTACTCTTCAGTTTTATGTAAAAGTACACTAATTAAAAAATGAAAAATGACGGCCTGATAATTTATGGTAAAAATGATTATTTAAATAAATAGAGATGTTCCTGTATAGCCGATCTCTATTTATTTTTAATGACTTTTTTATGGTGCCAAACGCGTTTTAACCCATTCTCCTTTGATCAGTTCAAAATTAATGCGGTCGTGCAGGCGGCTTCTTCTGCCTTGCCAGAACTCTATGCGGGTGGGTTTAACAATGTATCCACCCCAATGTGCAGGCTTAGCAATACTTTTTTCTGCACTACTCAATTTTAAGGCTTCAAATTTTTCTTCTAAAAACTGACGGTTGGGAATAACCTGACTTTGTGGAGAGGCAATAGCACCAATCTGGCTTGATACGGGCCGGGTATTGAAATAGTTTTCTGAGGTTTCCTTATCTAGTTTCTCTACTGATCCCTCAATTCTAACTTGTCTTTCCAAGTCAGGCCAAAAGAAAACTAAGCAGGCATATGGATTTCTCTTAAGCTCTTTTCCTTTAGCACTCAAATAATTGGTGAAAAAGCGAAAGCCATCTTCATCAACGCCTTTAAGCAGTACAATTCGTGCATCGGGGCGGCCAGATTTATCTACTGTAGCCAATGTCATTACATTCGGTTCATAAACTTGCGCTGAAACAGCATTTTCAAACCATGTTTTAAACTGTACTATAGGGTTATTATCTACGTCAGACTCATCTAACGTTGCGCTTTTATAATCTTGGCGCAGGTTTTGTAGAAATTCATTTGTAACTTGCATAAACAAAAATACGCATCTTTTATGGTGCCACAAATGATTCTCGTCATGCTAAACAATATTAAACCTCAAACCGGAAGATTACTCGTTTCAGAGCCTTTCATGGCAGATCCTAATTTTAAAAGATCAGTCGTTTTATTAACCGAACATGGTGATGAAGGAACGGTTGGTTATATTCTGAATCAGGTGGGGAATCTCATTCTAAATGATGTTATCCAGGATCTCTGGGAAGCGGATAATCACATTTATTTTGGCGGACCAGTAGCTGCAGACACCCTTCATTTTATTCACAGGTGTTACGATAAGCTGCAAAGTGGCGAGGAGATTGGAAATGGTATTTATTGGGGAGGAAATTTCGAAACCCTTAAAATCCTGTTGAATACAAATGCGATTAAAGCGAATGAAGTGAAATTTTTTATGGGCTATTCTGGATGGGATACAGGACAGCTGGAGAGGGAAATAGAGCAAAACGCCTGGATGGTCAGTAATATCTCAGATACCAATTTGATTTTTGGTAATGATGATGAGCAGTTGTGGAGGGATGTAATTGTTAATCTTGGTCCTAAATACGCTCATATCAGTAATTTTCCCGTAGATCCGAGTTTGAACTAGATCTTTATTTAAAATAAAACGATAAATAATTATTGTTTTGTTTTAAAATAGTATGTATTATTGTTTCATAAATTATTGCCTTATGAAACTCTCAGAAAGTCGTTTAATCAGAAATTTAGACAGATTTGCAACTGCTGCACTCATCTTCTATGTGATTTTTATTCTAGTAAAGGTTTTTTCTACCTCGGCACCTGCATTGAGCAAAAGCGTTAAAGGTTATGACATGTATGGTGTTCAGGTACGAGTCTCTGATAAATCAGATCCTAAGGCTTCACTTGAAGATTGGTTCAGGAACAAAGTTGTGGTAAGAAAAACAAACATTGGAACGGTAGAAGTAAGGTTTAAAACTTATTCGCAACTTTTTTCATTTCCGGCAATCATTTTCCAAATCGCTCAATACCTGCATTGGATCTGTATTGGCTTGTTGGCATTGGGGACAAAATATTTTTTTGCTTCATTAAGAAGGGATAATGTTTTTACAGCCAAAAATGGTCGTATTATAATTTCAATGGGCTTCTTGTTAATGTTATTGCCATTATTAGGCTGGCTGGCACAAGAACTATTTTTAAACTGTATTGCTACCCTAAACCTGAATGATTCTGGATATTTACTTAGCAATGGACGAAAATTTTTTGATTCGACTACACTAGTAGGATTAGTTGTAATTGCTCTAGGACTTGCTTTTAAAGTGGGCGTTCAAATTAAGCAGGAGAATGAAGCATTTGTTTAAAAAACACAGCTTATGCCAATTGTAATTAATTTAGATATTATGCTTGCCAGGCGAAAAATGTCTTTAACGGAGTTGTCGGAAAAGGTAGGGCTAACCATTGTAAACTTATCAATCCTCAAAACGGGAAAAGCAAAGGGCGTTCGGTTTGATACCTTGGAGGCGATTTGTAGAGTTTTAGACTGTAAACCCGGAGATATTATTGATATTGATTAATGGTTGATAGTCTAAAGTACTTAGCAAGCCTCAGACTATCAATTCATTACATTTAGACTACATCGTAGCAGCGCTTTCTTCTACTTTCTTTCTCAAATCATCTTTGTAAGCCTGCATTTTATCTCTTAGCGATTCATCAGCAGTAGCTAAAATCTGAGCAGCCAGTAGTCCGGCATTCTTTGCAGCATTTAAAGCAACAGTAGCCACGGGGATTCCGTTAGGCATTTGAAGGATCGATAGAATACTATCCCAACCATCAATAGAATTAGATGATTTTATCGGAACACCGATAACAGGTAATGTTGTAATAGAGGCCACCATGCCCGGTAAATGCGCAGCGCCACCAGCACCAGCAATAATCACTTTCAAACCCCTGCTAGCTGCATCTTTTGCATACTCAAACATTCTTTCAGGTGTACGGTGTGCAGAAACAACTGTCATTTCATAGTTGATCCCAAAGTCTTTTAATACATCTGCAGCATCTTGCATAACAGGTAGGTCTGATTTGCTACCCATGATGATACCTACTTTAAATTCAGTCATTTTATATTGGTTTATCCTTGTTCTAATTAATTAGGCAATTACTTTCAGTGTTTTCTGAACGTATCTTGCTTTTTCTATGGCTTTTTCGCGATCAATATCCACAATGGTTACGTGACCCATTTTGCGGAAAGGTTTGGTATATTTTTTTCCATAAAGGTGAACATATACCCCATCAATAGCCATTACTTTTTCCAGGTGCTCATACTTCGCTACACCTTCAAAGCCTTTTTCACCTAAAAGGTTAATCATAATGGCATTGGTAATGCTGCTGGTATCGCCCAAAGGCAGATTATAGATGGAACGGAGATGTTGCTCAAATTGAGAAACATAGTTGCCTTCTATGGTTTGGTGCCCACTGTTGTGTGGACGAGGGGCAACCTCATTCACCAGAATTTCGCCATCTTTGGTTACGAACATTTCTACAGCCAAAATACCTGTAATATTCATCGCAGAAGCGATTTGTTTAGCGATCATTTCAGCCTTTTGCTGTAAACTTTCCGCATATGTAGATGGAGAAATTAAAAACTCTACCAAATTGGCTTCAGGATTAAATTCCATTTCTACCATTGGAAAGGTTTTAACATCGCCATTTGAATTTCTGGCTACGATAACCGCAATTTCCTTTTCAAAATCTACCAGTTTCTCAATAATACATGGTGCGTTGAAAGCGTCTTTTAAATCCTCTGCACCATTAATCCGCATTACGCCTTTTCCATCATAACCATCTTTGCGAAGCTTAAGGATATAAGGAAACTGAAAATGACTGTTCTGCATATCTTCCCTGGTGTTCACAATTTGGAAAGGAGAGGTAGGGATATCATTTTCCTTGAAAAATTGTTTCTGAACGCCTTTGTCCTGAATTAAACGGATTACCCTCGATTGAGGAAAAACCTGTTTACCTTCTTTCTCCAATTGCTCCAGGGCATCGATGTTTACTTTTTCAATTTCAATCGTGATGATATCGGCTTTCTTGCCAAAGTTGTAAACGGTATCGAAATCGGTAATGGAACCATTTTCAAAATAATTACAAATGTGCTTGCAAGGTGCATCCGGATCCGGATCGAGAACTAATGAAGTTACATTGTAATTGATTGCCTGTTGGATGAGCATGCGCCCTAATTGTCCGCCTCCTAAAATACCTAATTTTAATTCGCTGATCTGTTTTGCCATGAGGTGTGAAAAAGTATGCTAATTTTGCACAAAAGTAACAATATTTAGATTATTGATGGATGCAGATGCGATAATAATTGGTGCCGGGGCTTGCGGATTGATGTGCGCAGTGCAAGCAGGCTACCTGGGGAAAAGGGTTATTGTTTTAGAAAAAAACGATAAACCGGGTGCCAAAATTTTAATTTCTGGTGGCGGGCGATGCAATTACACCAATCAATTCGCTTCTGCTGAGCAGTTTATCTCTGCAAATCCGCATTTCGTGAAATCGGCATTTACGCAATGGACTGTCGATGATACGGTGAGCTTTTTTGAAACGTATGGCATTACAGGTAAAGAAAAAACATTGGGACAATTATTTCCGGATGAAAAAAATGCCAGAGATGTTGTTCAGGTTTTTACCTCAATATGCGAAGATTTTGGACAGGAAATCAGGTGTAATGCCGAGGTAAAGGATATTGTTATACTTCCCGATGGTTTTGAAGTTAGCTATGAGAAAAATGGAAAACTCGTTACTATAAATACTGAAAAACTGGTTGTAGCTGCGGGTGGTTTGCCTATTCCCAAAATGGGAGCTACCGATTTTGCTTTACGTTTTGCCCGAAAACAAGGACTAAACATCATAGAAACAGCACCTGCACTGGTTCCACTAACCATTACCGGTAAAGATGAAGAGTGGTTTGCACAGCTTTCAGGTAATGCCGTTTTTTCTGAAGTAAGCAATGATGAAATAGCTTTTGAAGAGAATATTCTTTTTACCCACTGGGGATTAAGTGGCCCTGCCATTTTACAGATTTCCTCGTTCTGGAGAAGGGGACAACCTATCAATATCAATTTACTGCCAAATGAAAATATTCAGGTGCTTTTGGATGAGGAAAGGAAATCGAATGGTAAAACGATGCTTTCTACCTTATTGAATAGATATTATACGAAGAAGTTCACGGATGCCTTGGGGAAATTTTTGCCTTTGGAGAAACCCGTAGCTTCATTAACTAAAGCAGATATTGATTTAATTGATCAAACCATACATCATTTCAAAGTGAAGCCAGCAGGAGATAAGGGCTACGATAAGGCAGAGGTAATGCGCGGGGGAATAGATACAAATGAGCTTTCTTCCAAAACTTTGGAGTGCAAGAAAATTCCAAATTTATTTTTTGGTGGAGAGTGTGTAGACGTTACCGGCTGGCTGGGTGGCTATAATTTTCAATGGGCCTGGGCTAGTGGCTTCGTAATTGCACAACAACTTTAATATAGTCCGAAGTCTAGAGTCCAAAGTCCATAGTCAAAAATGATTTAGTTAGATTTGTTACCTTTAGGCAGGTCTGCACCCAGTCTTGATACTTCTATTCAGTACCTAGTCCTTAGTCGTTAGTCCTTAGTCTGGAAGTATAACCTTTGCACCCAATCTCGATACTCAATACTTGATACTAATTTAAAATAAACATTCAACTAAGCAACACAACACGAACCACCTCACCAATTCAATGTCTTTCTACGATTTTGTTGCCTTTGAAGGTCTGCACCCCGTCTGGGTAGTTGATACTTCTATTCAGTACCTAGTCCGTAGTCGTTAGTCCTTAGTCTGGAAGTATAACCTTGGTGCCCAATCTTGATACTAAATACTTTATACTAATTTAAAATAAACATTCAACTAAGCAACTCAACACGAACCACCTCACCAATTCAATGTCTTTCTACGATTTTGTTGCCTTTGGTCAGACTGCACCCTGTCTTGATACTTCTATTCAGTACCTAGTCCGTAGTCGTTAGTCCTTAGTCTGGAAGTTTAACCTTTGCGCCCAATCTCAATACTAAATACTTTATACTAAATACTAAATACTTGATACTCAACACTCGATACTAAGTACTCCTCAGAGATACACATTAGGCATAATCTCCCAGGCCCAGGGTTTCTTAAAGGTTTTGAAAGTGCGCAGCTGAGAAAAAAACAGTACTTCGCTTGTTTTGTAGTTGCCGATATCCCGTCTGTACAGATTACCGTGGGTAGTGTATAACTCCCGGTCTTTAAAATTATAAATCCGTTCGGTCATATCCCCGTGAGAATTATTGTAATAAAGATTGATGGCATTCGTTAAAAACCAGTCTTTATTTTCGAATTTAAAGGTATAGCCCAATTCCCAGCGCCATTCATTTCCACCCTGAAAACGCAAATATAATTGTTGATCTTTGATGGCTATTTGCTGTAAGGGATCTCCGAGTTTGCCACCTTCTTCGGAGCGTAAAATAAAGTCGTTATTCTGCGTCGACAAGGTATAAACCTCATCCTTTTTAAAGTAAATGGCTAATATCCGGGGTTTCTGAGTTTCCTTGATAATGCCGGTTGTATTATCACCGTAAACCCTGATTTCATCAATGGCTTTAAAATATTCCAGTACCAAAGCCAAGTCTGCTGTTCCATCACCGTTAAGGTCGCCTTCTGCTGTACTGATGATATTCCAGTTACCAGGTTTTAATTGTGCCGTAGAAACAGCCTGAGGTTTAAGTTTTGGAAACTGAAAAGCCTTTTGAGCCACACTAACCTGAGCAATAAGTATCAGCAAGTAAAAGAGAAAAACTTTCATGGTAATCATAAAACGCAAGAACAGGCACTTTAGTTTAATAGAAAGGGCACCTAAATCATTTTTGAGCCATAAAATTCCGTTGATATATTTCTGGAAGTCTTGTAATCCTTAAAAATCCCTTACTTTTGCAGTATAAAAATAAATCCTTTTGAAAACTGAGATCTTTGCCATAACGCCACCCTTTACCCAACTGAATACTCCTTATCCAGCCACGGCGTATATAAAAGGTTTCCTGAATACAAAAGGTATCACTTCAACACAAGCCGATTTAGGTATTGAAGTAATTTTGGAATTGTTTTCTAAAAAAGGAATTACCAGGTTGTTTAACCATTCGGCATTAACCGATAAGGTAAGTGACAATTCTAAACGCATAATAGCCCTTCAGGAAGAATATATTAAAACCATTGATGCCGTAATTTCCTTTCTTCAGGGGAAGAATCCAACTTTGGCATTACAAATCTGTAGTGGCGATTTTTTACCTGAAGCATCCCGATTTGCTCAATTAGAGGAATTAGATTGGGCTTTCGGTGCCATGGGTACCCAGGATAAGGCTAAACATCTGGCAACGCTTTATCTGGAAGATATTTCTGATTTTATTGTAGAATGTATTGATGAAAATTTTGGCTTTAGCCGCTACGCAGAGCGATTGGGGAGAAGTGCGAACTCTTTCGACGAATTATACGAGATTTTAAACGCGCCATTAAGTTATATTGATGAAGTGCTTATTACCGTACTAAAAGAGAAAATAGCCCTCATCCAACCCCAATTATTTCTCATTTCCGTGCCCTTTCCGGGCAACTTGTATAGTGCTTTCCGCTGTGCACAATGGATCAAAGCCAATCACTCCGAAATTAAAGTTTCTATGGGCGGTGGATTTCCCAATACAGAATTACGCTCGCTAAAAGATGAACGGGTTTTTGAGTTTTTTGATTTTATTACCCTTGATGATGGCGAATTGCCAATTGAGTTACTCTATCATAATATTAGTCAGGATATCCCTGAAGCAGCCAAAACCTATAAACGAACCTTTCTCTTAGAAAATAATCAAGTCGTTTACCGCAATGACTCCTTTAGAAATGATTATAAACAATCGGACGTAGGTACACCAGATTATAGCGATTTATTGCTGGATCAGTACATTTCTGTCATCGAAATCGTAAATCCAATGCATAGGATGTGGAGCGACGGGCGCTGGAATAAACTCACTATGGCTCACGGTTGTTATTGGGGAAAATGTACCTTCTGCGATATTTCTTTAGATTATATCAGGGTTTATGAGCCTGTGGCAGCCAGAGAGATTGTAGATCGGATAGAGCAATTAGTAGCACAAACCGGACAAAATGGTTTCCACTTTGTGGATGAGGCAGCACCTCCGGCTTTAATGAGAGAAGTAGCCCTGGAGATTTTAAGAAGAGGCCTTGCAGTAACCTGGTGGACAAACATTCGTTTCGAAAAGAGCTTTACCAGAGATTTGTGCTTATTGCTAAAAGCATCTGGTTGTATTGCTGTTTCCGGGGGATTAGAAGTGGCTTCGGATCGTTTGTTGAAGCTGATTGATAAAGGTGTTACCGTTGAGCAAGTGGCTAAAGTTACCCGGAATTTTACCGAAGCAGGGGTTATGGTTCATGCTTACCTCATGTATGGTTACCCTACGCAAACCGTACAGGAAACTGTAGATAGCCTGGAAATGGTGAGGCAGCTGTTTGAAGCTGGTGTGCTACAATCGGGCTTTTGGCACCAGTTTGCCATGACCGCTCACAGTCCCGTGGGCATGTACCCGGAAAAATTTGGGGTGGTAAAAGAAACCAATTGTGTAGGTACTTTTGCGAATAACGACATCAATTACATCGATAAAACAGGCATAGACCATAATAAATTTAGTTACGGCCTAAAGAAATCACTGTTTAATTTCATGCATGGCATCTGCTTCGATTATGAATTACAAGATTGGTTTGATTTTAAAATACCAAGAACTAAGATAAGCGCTGATTTTATTGAAAAGGCATTGGTTGATCACGATCTCTTTAACATCAAACCTACTGCAAAAGTGGTTTGGATGGGAAGAAAACCTGCTGTAGATTATTTCACTAAAACCAAAAAAGGCAACTCCTGGGAGATGGCCTCTTTAACTTTTCACGACAAGAAGGAAACATTTACCATTCAAACCAATCAGAAAGAAGGAGTTTGGTTAATGGCTTTGTTGGATAAGATCAGGATTGCAAGCGATAAAGTATACACTTTCCAGGAAGTAAAAGCTGATTTCGAAGCTGAAATGGAAAACTTTGAACTCTTCTGGTACTCCAAACCCATCAATACCTTAAGAGATTATGGTCTTTTGGTGTTGTAATAGAAGAGAAATTAGAGAATTAGTGAATGATAGAATGAGTGGATGATTGAATGGGGGATTCGCTATTAACACTCACTCATTCAAAACTCACTCATTTAAAATTAGTGAATGAGAGAATGATTGAATGAGGGATTCGCTATTAACATTCACTCATTCAAAATTCAGTCATTTAAAATTAGTGATTGATAGAATGATTGAATGAGGGATTCGCTATTAACATTCACTCATTCAAAACTCAGTCATTTAAAATTAGTGAATGAGAGAATGATAGAATGAGGGATTCGCTATTAACATTCACTCATTCAAAACTCAGTCATTCAATCATTCCCCTTAATCGCAATGCGGTACCGTATACGTCCAGGTTTCAGACTCCCCATTCGGAATAATATATCCGTTACCTCTGGCATTTTCGAACCATAATTTACCCCGAAGTTTTTCTCTTGTGCCCACTTCATTCATGGTTGCACTGTCGTAAAGACGGCCGTTAATCATAACATATTTAATTTTTTCCGAATTACGGATATCATCCAAAGGATTGGCATCCATAATTACCAGGTCGGCTAGCTTACCCACCTCTAATGAGCCAATTTCTTTATTCATACCCAAATAGCTCGCGCCATTTAAAGTTGCATTTCTAATCGCCTGAAGCGGGGAGAAGCCTCCTTGAACCATCATCCACAGCTCCCAGTGCGCACCTAAGCCCTGAATTTGTCCGTGGGCACCTAAGTTTACTTTCGTTCCACCATCGGCAATCTGTTTAGTCGCTTTGGCAATATCAATATGGTTGTAATCGCTGTACTCAGATGTGGTTCTTCGTCTTGCCCTCGAATCAATGATAGACCGTGGGGTAAAACTCATTAACTTTTCATTTTCCCAAACATTGGTCCTGTCATACCAATAATTTTCGCCCCATTGGCCGCCATAGGCTACAATTAAAGTAGGAGTATAGCCTACTTCGGTATTGTTCCAAAGCGTGGTTACATCTTTATATATGGGTAAAACAGGGATACTGTGCTCAATCCCGGTGTGTCCATCCGCAATCATGTTCATGTTATGGAAAAATGTCGATCCACCCTCAGGTACAACCTCCATTTTTAACTGGCGCGCAGCTTCCAAAATCTGTTGACGTTGCTCTCTTCTAGGTTGATTGTAAGATTTTACAGAGAAGGCACCTACAGCTTTTAGTCTTCTTAAGTTCGTTAAAGCATCTTCAAGGCTATTAATCACCACCTTGAAATCGCCATCTGCACCATATAAAATTGATCCTGTAGAATAAACTCTTGGCCCAATCAATCTTCCGGCTTTAAGCATTTCGCTCTGGCTGAAAACCATTTCTGTGTTGCTAGATGGATCATGGGATGTGGTTACACCAAAGGCCAGGTTAGCCATATAGCTCCAGTCACTTTGTGGCGTAATTCCATCAGGACTTGTACGTAAATGCGCATGCACATCAATAATACCTGGCATAATGGTTTTACCCTGAACATCGATCACTTTTGCATTGGCGGGGATCGTAACTGCATCAGCTTTTCCAAGCGCGGTAATTTTATTTCCATCGGTAAGGATAGTTCCATTTTCGATTACTTCATCACCTTTCATGGAAATTATTCTGGCACCCTTTAAGGCGATTAAGCCTGTTGGCAGGTCTGATTTGAATACCAGGTTGATGTCAGTTGAACTGGCTTGAGCTTTAGGTGTCTTACCATCAAAATTAAACGCTTCCTCAACGCCAATTGTAAAATACTTTGGTCCCAATGTCCAATGCAGATTTTTACTATCCGCACTCCACTGAATATAAGTGCCACCATCGGTAGTTACCTTTGTTACAGGAATAGCTTTGTTCCCTGCAGATGCATCCTGAGCCCCTCCAATATTGATCATTGGGGTGATGTAAACGTTAAAGAGCTCGTTAAAGGCCAGCCACTTGTTGTCTGGACTTATCACAAACTGATTGGCATATTGAGAAGTAAAGTGTGTACGCTCGTTTGCACCGTTTAAATCGATACTTTTTAATGCTTTTTTACCATCTGCATTGCTTTGGAAATAGATTCTGGTATCGGTGTTATTAAATTGCGGACGAATACCATTCTCCGAAACCAATGTTTTAGATCCGCCATTGGCAGGCATGATAAAAATTCCGGTTCCACGGCCATAATTATAACCTAAAACATCGTTTCCAGTCCCTTTTCTAAAAACTATCTTATCACCTTTGCTGGAGTATTGTGGCGAATAATAGAACCCTTTTTCATCACTTAAGGTAATTAATTTACCTGATTTAAGATCTGCGCGTTTAATTGCTCCCCGTAGTTCATCGTTCCAGGTGGTAAAAACAACATATTTGCCATCTGGACTAAAGCTGGGTTCGAATTCAAAATCCAAGCCATTGGTTAATCGTTCAGGTGTACCATTTGGAAGCTCTTGTTTGTAAAGGAAACCAGCGGCATTGAAAACAATTGTTTTTCCATCTGGAGAAGTAACCAGCTGACGCAACATTTTGGCATTAAACTCATTACTGAAAACTTGTTGTTCAAAGTGTAAGGCCTTCTGAACGGTTTGTATCGTGTTTGCCTGAAAAGGAATTTCTGAATTAATTAAGCTTGCAACTTCTGTTTTCCTGATTTTTCCTTTGGCATAGAACACCAGGCTTTTACTGTCGGGTGTCCAGGCAAAGTTGGGATAAACGCCAAAAATGGCCCAGGTTTCCTGCTGGTCATGAGAAAGGTCGTCATTTACCGGCCATTCCTCACCCGTTTTAATGTTTTGTACATATAAGGTCGATTTCAATCTTACCCGTTTTACAAAAGCAATATAATTTCCATCTGGCGAAACCTGTGGTCGGCAGGCACCTCCCTGTTCGTTGATCAGGGTACTCAGTTTCCCTGTATTCAAATCAAGCTGGCGGATGGCGTAAATGGTGCCATTAGGATCCTTACTATATTCGAAATTAGGCCCTGGGGTAACGTCTTCACTAAAATAAAGGTATTTGCCATCTGGCGAAACATTAGGCTCTCCGGCATCCTGCTGATCATTCTTGCGCTTGGTGAGTTGCACTCCGTCGCCACCGTTAATGCTGTACATCCACATTTCTCCTGCTCCTAAAGAGCGCGAAGCCGTAAAATGCTTTCTTGCCACTATATATTCGCTATTAGGCATCCAGGTGGCATTGTTCAATAACCTGAAACTTTCCTTAGTAATTTGTTTCTTTTCAGATCCGTCACGGTTCATTATCCAGATATTATCGCCGCCACTCTTATCGCTGGTATAAGAAATGTACTTACCGTTCGGACTAAAACGAGGTTGAACGTCCCAGGCAATACCTCCGCTAATGAGTTTAGCTCCTCCACCCGTAATGGGCATAGTGTAAATATCACCAAGAAGATCAAAGACAATTTCCTGTCCATCCGGACTTACATCCAGATTCATCCAGGTGCCCTCGTTGGTGTTTAAGGTAAAGTTCTTCGTAGTGCCCTGATATTTTTCAATATCCCACTTTTTTTCTTGAGCTGAGGTAGTTAAAAATAATAAGGAGAGTGCGGGCAGGATGTAGCGTGATTTCATTAAATGATGATTAAATCTGCCGCAATTTAGCAATATCGGTAGGTTTTTTATAGTTTTGATACCGCCGATTTATGACAGCAATAGAGATTTTACAAAAGTATTGGGGATATCCCGCCTTCAGGCCTTTGCAACAGGAGATTATTGCCGCTGCGTTAGATGGTAAAGATAGTTTGGCGCTTTTACCTACCGGAGGAGGGAAATCTATTTGCTTTCAGGTTCCGGCCTTGGTAAAAGAAGGAATCTGTATTGTAGTTTCCCCGTTAATTGCCCTGATGAAAGATCAGGTAGAAAACCTTAAAGCCAAAGGGATTGAAGCCATTGCCATTTATGCCGGTATGGGCAAGAGAGAGATTGATATCTTGCTTGACAACTGTATATATGGTAAAATAAAGTTTCTCTATCTCTCGCCAGAACGTTTATTGTCTGATTTGGTTCGCACAAGGATATCTTATATGAATGTGAACCTGATTGCGGTAGATGAGGCACATTGTATTTCTCAGTGGGGTTATGATTTTCGCCCTCCTTATCAGCAAATCGCTAAGCTTCGTGAAATATTGCCCTATGTACCCGTTTTAGCGCTTACAGCCACAGCCACTTCTTTTGTAAGGAAAGATATTGTGGAGAAGCTGGAGATGAAAGATCCGCAGGTTTTTATTAAAAGCTTTGCTAGAGATAACCTTAGTTATGTGGTTTTTAATAAGGAAGATAAGTATAAAAAACTTATTGAAATTTGCAATAATGTAAAAGGAACCGGATTAGTATATGTACGCAACAGAAGAGAAACCGCAGAGGTATCTAACTTCTTGAACCGCAACCAAATTAAGGCAGATTTTTACCATGCAGGACTAGAAAGAGACAGTCGTTTTAAAAAACAGGAAGATTGGAAGCTAAATAAAACCAGGGTAATGGTGGCTACCAACGCCTTTGGGATGGGGATAGACAAGGCCGACGTTAGGTTTGTTATTCATTTAGATCTACCCGAAAGCTTAGAAGCCTACTATCAAGAGGCTGGAAGAGCTGGGCGAGATGAGAAAAGAAGTTATGCAGTTTTACTGGCTAATCAGGCAGATGTTGCAGGATTGGAAAGTAGGTATGTAGAGCGTTTCCCAAGTCCTGATGAGATTAGAAAAATATATCATTATCTGGGGAATTACTTTCAACTGGCTTTTGGCGCTGGTGAAGGTTTAACATTTACTTTTGATGTAGCTGATTTCTGTAAGCGGTTTAATATTAGTGTTTTAAAAGTATTGTCTGGATTGAAGTTTCTGGAACATGACGGTTATCTTACGCTGTCTGAAAGTGTATTTCTCCCTTCAAGGTTGATGTTCACTGCCAGTCATGAAGATGTGTACCGCTTTCAGATTGAGAACAGGGCTTTCGATCCAATCATTAAAACCATTTTACGCTCGCATGGCGGTGCCTTTGATGGTTTTGTTAAAATAAATGAGGCTGATATCGCCAAGAAAATAGGCGTTTCCTACAAGGATGTAATAGTGGTTTTAACTCAGCTACAATCGATAGATTTGTTGAATTACATTCAGCAAACTGATCAGCCACAACTCCAGTATGTGAGGGCAAGAGTAGATATGGACCATTTTGATTTGGATGTGAAATATTTACTGCTCAGAAAAGAGATTTTACTCAAGCAAATTGAAGCTGTAGTGAATTACACCAGTGCCCATACTTGCCGGAGCATTCAGCTGCTAACTTATTTTGATGAACCCAACGGAGATAAATGTGGCGTGTGCGATGTTTGTCTTGCAGAGAAAAAAGCCGGAATGGAGGGGCAGAAGCAAGATGAAATAGATTATGAAATCGTTTCAATGTTGCAGCAAAATCCTTTAAGCTTAGATGAACTTGTTCCCAATATTAAAAATGGCACTGAGAATGAAAGGCTTGATGCCATTCGCGAATTATTAGATGCCGGCAAAATAAAAACTGATGGGAAGAAGTATTATCTTTAGGCCTGTTTTCAGTTGGCAGTTTTGAATTAACAGTTTTCAGTTCGCTTTAAGCAGTTAACCAATCAGACCGTTCAGCAATTCAACAGTTTAACAAACAAACTAAACCACACCGTCATTCCCAAAAAAAATGATACAAAAAAACAACAAGAAAACCATCCGTTCATGGGCATTCTTTGATTGGGCAAACTCCGCCTATAATTTAGTTATTACCTCAACAATTTTTCCTGCTTACTATACCATCATCACCACCACCAAGGAACATGGAGATAAAGTGGTTTTCTTTGGAAGAACCTTTGTTAACACCTCTCTCTCCAATTATGCGCTGTCTTTTGCTTATTTGGTTATGGCGCTGCTTTTGCCCATTTTATCATCCATTGCAGATAGGAGAGGAAACAAAAAATCATTCATGAAATTCTTTACCTATATGGGAGGGATGGCTTGTATTGGCTTGTATTTTTTTAAGTTAGATACCTTGCAAATGAGCATAGTTTTCTTTGTTTTAGCGGCTATGGGCTATATTGGCGGGGTACTATTTAGTAATTCCTACCTTCCCGAAATTGCAACCGAAGAGCACCAGGATAGGGTGAGTGCGCAAGGATTTTCATATGGTTATATCGGTTCCGTACTCCTGCAAATCATCTGTTTCTTATTTGTATTAAAACCAGAGTGGTTTGGTATAGTGGATGAATCTTTTCCTCCTCGATTATCATTCCTACTGGTGGGTGTTTGGTGGATTGCATTTTCGCAGATTCCGTTTTCAGTTCTTCCCAATGGAAAGCCGCAATTAGATAAAGTGAAAACAAATATCATTAAGGATGGATTTGGAGAGCTAACCAAAGTATGGGGGCAGTTGAAACAGATTAAGAAACTGAAAGGATTTTTATTGTCTTTCTTTTTTTATTCTATGGGTGTTCAAACCATTATGCTGGCCGCTGCTGGTTTTGCCGAGAAAACATTAAAATTAGGAACAGCTAAGTTGATTGCCGTAATCCTGATTATCCAATTGGTAGCTATACCGGGAGCACTGTTAATGTCCTTTTTAGCGAAGAAAATAGGTAATATAAATGTCCTTATTATGGTTGTGCTCATTTGGATAGGCTGTTGCATTTATGGCTATAATATTGCAACCGAATATCAATTTTATGCTTTGGCCGCCATTGTAGGATTAATTATGGGGGGAATTCAATCATTGTCCCGCTCAACCTATTCTAAATATTTGCCTCAAAACACCCCGGATAGTACCTCATTCTTTAGTTTTTATGATGTTACCGAAAAACTGGCCATTGTAATTGGTTTATTTAGTTTTGCTTATATAGAAGATTTAACCGGAAATATCCGTTACTCAATTATCGCCCTGGCATCATTTTTTATCATTGGATTAATCTTTTTGTTATTCTTGAAGAAAATCGAGGGTAAAGAATTGGTAAAATTGTAAGTTTGCAGGCTTAAGAAATGTTTATTGGTGAAGGCTTATCCTCATCATTCCTATAAAAACGTCAAAAATAATAGATGAAAGTAGAATTGTTTGTCCCATGTTTTGTAGATCAGTTATATCCCGAAACCGCCTTTAATACGCTCAGGCTATTAGAGAAATCGGGTTGCGATGTAACCTACAATTCTAAACAAACCTGCTGCGGTCAGCCAGCCTACAATGCTGGTTACTGGGATGAAGCCAAGCAGGTGGGTACAAAATTTTTAAACGATTTTACCGAAAATACTTATGTTGTAGCACCTTCGGCCTCTTGTGTGGGGATGATTAAGGGGGGCTATAATGATCTGTTCACCAATACCATTGTGCATAACAAATGCCGCAGTTTACAAGCCAATATCTGGGAACTGTCTGATTTCTTAGTGAATATCGCCAAAAAGGATTATTTCGGGGCAGAGTTAGAAGGGAAGGCTGTATATCATGACTCTTGCAGTGCGCTTCGTGAATGTAAAATTAAGGATGAGCCCCGTCAACTGCTTTCTAAAGTCCATGGATTGGAGATGATCGAAATGCAGGATACCGATATGTGCTGCGGTTTTGGGGGTACTTTTGCCGTAAAGTTCGATGCCATTTCATCTGCCATGGCCGAACAAAAAATTAATCATGCCCTTGCACAAAATGCAGATTATATCATCTCTACCGATTTATCTTGTTTGTTGCATCTTCAAGGCTATATCGATAAAAATAATATCGCTATAAAAACCATGCATATAGCTGATGTTTTAACCAATGGTTGGTTGGAGAGTACCGAATATTAGCTGTTTTTTTACGTCTGAACAGCAGTTATTTAACACTTTTTAACTCGCTTTGTGTTGCAACAATAATAACTTTGTTTAAACCATTTTAGTGGTTATGCATCTAAGTTAATCAGGTCATGGATATAGCGCCATGATGGTACTTTGCATAACAAGACAAAATCAATAAAAAATGAAAAAAATATTATTCGCTTTATTAAGCGTATGTTCCATTGTTTCTGTAGCCAATGCACAGAAAAAAAGTTCTGGAGCCATACAGTTCGAAGCAACGGTAGATCCTGCGGCAATGGCTGCATCAAGTGGTATTCAGCTAACCGATCAAATGAAAGCCCGGATGCCTTCTTCAAGTAAAACTAATTTTGAATTACTATTTACAGCAACCAACGCCAGTTATATGCCTGTAGAAGATATTGAAGATAGCAATGGTGCCGGAGGCGGTGGCGGCGGTATGGGCAGAATGATGATGCGTTTTGGTGGCGCAGGCGGCAACCGCGAATACTATTATGTTTTTGCAGACAAAAGCCTTACTGAGGTTTTCGATTTGAATGATACGACTTACTTTATGCCAGGTAAACTAACGTTGTCTACTACTGGTCCTGTAAACTCGTTTAGAATGGGCGGTGGAGCTCCTGGAGATACCA
Source organism: Pedobacter rhizosphaerae (assembly GCF_900111155.1). Lineage (GTDB taxonomy): Bacteria > Bacteroidota > Bacteroidia > Sphingobacteriales > Sphingobacteriaceae > Pedobacter > Pedobacter rhizosphaerae. The sequence goes on from NZ_FOGG01000005.1 coordinate 72,519, forward strand.
CAAGACCGAAGCCTGTAGCACCTCCTAAAATTGAAATTGTTAAAACGGATTCGACTAAACAAATTATCGGATTTACCTGTCACCAGGTAATTGTTAAATCCACTCGTTCAATTAAGCTTTTAGATATTGAAAGAGATGTAACTGAAGAAACCCGCATCTGGTATACCAATGATTTAGGGTTTAACTTTTCGCCAAATCCCAATATGTGGACTGAAGGTGCCGTTTTAGCCATAGAGGGCAGGGGAAATCGTACAGTGGCAACCAGCATTGATTACAGAGGGGTAAGCAGTAAGGATGTAACGGCTCCTAAAAAAGCAAAACCAATTACAGCAGAGGAATATAAAACTAAAATGGAGAGTATGATGAAACGTTTCAGAGGAAACAGACCCGGGGGTAATGGTGGCGGAAGAGTAATGATTATGGGGCAATAAAGCCATTTTAAATAGCCAAGGTCTGTGGCACACAGACCACTTATACCATTTTATTTTTGTGAGTCCCCTGGAATAAATTCAGGGTGACGAACCCCGATTTGAACCTATGGCCTGTGTGATACAGACCATTTTTTTTACCCCAACCATTTACCAGAGACACTTCTCCCTTTCCGATAAATTCCTTATCTTCGCAACAATTACAGATCACTTGGTATGTGATTTAGAACTAACTTTTTTTTATAACCGTCCGAAAATTTCAAAATAGAGGACAAAATCATAGTTGTAGATGATTAACATTACTTTACCTGACGGCTCAGTTCGTCAGTACGAAAAGGGCACTTCAGCCCATCAAATTGCATTATCCATTTCTGAGGGTTTAGCCCGTAACGTATTAGCTGCAGAAGTTAATGGAGAAGTTTGGGATTCAACAAGACCAATCGAGTCTGATTCTTCAGTAAAATTATTGACCTGGAATGATACCGCAGGAAAAGCCACTTTCTGGCATTCTTCAGCTCACTTAATGGCAGAAGCACTTGAGGCACTATATCCAGGCACTAAGTTTGGCATTGGTCCTGCAATTGAAACTGGTTTTTATTACGATGTAGATTTTGGAGACAGAGAGTTTTCTTCAGATGATTTCAAGGCCATTGAAACCAAAATGATTGAATTGGCTAAGCAAAAGGAAACTTTCACCAGAGAAAGTGTAAGCAAAGCTGATGCGATTAAGTATTTTACGGAAAAAGGCGATGAGTACAAGCTTGATTTGATTGATGGCTTAGAAGATGGAAAGATTACTTTTTATACTCAAGGTCAGTTTACAGATTTATGCCGTGGGCCGCATATTCCAAATACAGGTTTTGTAAAAGCTGTAAAATTGATGAATGTTGCAGGTGCTTATTGGCGTGGAGATGAAACTAAAAAGCAGTTAACCCGTATTTACGGCGTAACCTTCCCTAAGGCAAGTGAGCTTACAGAGTATCTTCAAATGATTGAGGAAGCTAAAAAGCGCGATCACCGTAAATTAGGTAAGGAATTAGAACTATTTGCTTTCTCTGAAAAAGTAGGTATGGGATTGCCATTGTGGTTGCCAAAAGGTACTGCTTTGCGCGAGCGTTTAGTGAATTTCTTAACAAAAGCACAAGCTAAAGCCGGATATGAGCAAGTGGTAACGCCGCATATTGGTCACAAAAATCTCTATGTAACTTCAGGTCACTGGGAGAAATATGGTAAAGATTCATTTCAGCCGATTAAAACGCCACAAGAAGGAGAGGAGTTTTTCTTAAAGCCAATGAACTGTCCGCACCACTGCGAGATTTATAAAACCAAACCACGTTCTTACAAAGACCTTCCGGTTCGTTTTGCAGAGTTTGGTACTGTATACCGTTATGAGCAAAGTGGCGAATTACATGGTTTAACCCGTGTACGTGGATTTACTCAGGATGATGCCCACTTATTCTGTATGCCAGAGCAGGTAAAGGAAGAATTTAAAAAAGTAATTGATTTGGTGCTTTACGTATTCAAATCACTAGGTTTTGATAACTATACTGCACAGGTTTCACTTCGCGATCCGGAAAATAAAGGCAAGTACATCGGTTCTGATGAAAACTGGAAGCTTTCTGAAAATGCGATTATTGAAGCAGCAGCAGAAAAAGGTTTAAATACTGTTGTCGAATATGGCGAGGCAGCCTTCTACGGTCCGAAACTGGATTTTATGGTTAAGGATGCTTTGGGTAGAAAATGGCAGTTGGGAACTATTCAGGTAGATTACAATTTGCCAGAACGCTTTGAACTGGAATATACTGGTAGCGATAATCAGAAACACAGACCTGTGATGATTCACAGAGCGCCATTTGGTTCTTTAGAACGCTTTATTGCCGTATTGATTGAGCATTGCGCTGGAAACTTCCCGCTGTGGTTAAGTCCGGAACAATTTATCATTCTTCCTATTTCAGAAAAATATGAAGAATATGCAAAAAAAGTTTTAGATGAACTAAATAATTCCGATATTCGCGGGCTGATTGACTTCCGAGATGAGAAAATTGGTCGTAAAATTCGCGATGCAGAAGTTAAAAAAATCCCTTACATGCTTATTATAGGCGATAAGGAGATGGCTGAAGGTAAAGTTTCAGTAAGAAAACACGGCGAGGGCGATTTAGGCGAAATGACGTTGGAGGAGTTCAACAATTTATTAATAAAAGAAATAACAGTTTAAAAATTAAATAATACAAATTGGCATTAGGAAGACCAGGATTTAACAGGGGGCCACGTCCGCCTTTTAAGAAAAAAGAAGCAGAGCATAACATTAATCAGTTTATCAAATCGCCTGAAGTGCGTTTAGCTGGCGATAATGTTGAGCCAGGAATTTATCCTTTGGCCAAAGCTTTGTCACTTGCTGATGAATTGGAGTTGGATTTAGTGGAGATTTCTCCCAATGCAGTTCCTCCTGTTTGTAGGATTATTGATTATAGCAAGTTTGTTTACGAGCAGAAGAAAAAGCAAAAAGAGATTAAAGCAAATGCTAAGCAAACTGTTATTAAAGAAATTCGTTTCGGTCCTAATACCAACGACCACGATTTTCAATTTAAATTAAAACATGCCATTAGCTTTCTGGAGAACGGTGAGAAGGTTAGAGCTTATGTGCATTTTAAAGGTAGAGCAATTGTTTATAAAGAGCAGGGAGAGATTTTATTGTTAAAATTCGCTCAGGCGTTAGAAGAAGTTGGGAAAGTAGAGTTGTTGCCTAAGTTAGAGGGTAAACGTATGTTCTTAACAGTTGCACCTAAAGTTGCAAAAAAATAAAAATAGGTTTATAAATTAAAAAACAGGTTATGCCAAAAATGAAAACCAATTCCAGTGCTAAAAAGCGTTTTTCGCTTACTGGAACAGGTAAAATCAAAAGAAACAATGCATACAAAAGTCACATCTTAACTAAGATGAGTACAAAACGTAAACGTGCCCTAGGTCATGCTAGCATCGTAACTGATGCAGATTCAGGTAACGTTAAACGTATGCTTTGTATCGGAAAGTAATTTATTAATTCACCAGGTATCAGGCATTAAAGTTCCTTATTAACAAGGGCGCCGCTTACCAAAAAACAACAACAACATGCCACGTTCGGTAAACGCAGTAGCTTCGAGAAGAAGAAGAAAGAAAATCCTTAATTTAGCTAAAGGCTATTGGGGTGCAAGAAGTAAGGTTTATACTGTTGCTAAAAACACAGTAGAAAAAGGTTTGCAATATGCTTACCGTGACCGTAAAGTTAAGAAAAGAGAATTCCGCGGATTATGGATCCAACGTATTAATGCAGGTGCTCGTCAGCACGGTATTTCTTACTCTCAATTAATTGGAAAATTAGCTTCTAAAGAAATCGGTTTAAACCGTAAAGTATTGGCTGATTTAGCAATGAATCACCCAGAAGCTTTCAAAGCTGTAATTGATGCAGTAAAATAGAAATTTTCGCCCAGGCGATAATCATATTGAAAAAGGGAACCCATTCGGTTCCCTTTTTTTATGGCTTTAAGATTGATCCTCTACTGTTGCATCTGGCGCATTCTTCTGAACAGATTCAATGCCATTGTCTCTGGTAGAAGTACTTTCGTACATTTCGCTGGTTCCGATAATTTGCCCGTTGGTGGCCTTCAAATTGAAATGAAACTTTCCGTTAGAAGAAGTTTTCTTCTCGAATTTGCTCTCATCCTGAGCATTTTTCCTTACCGATTCAATTCCACTTTCGCAACTTGATTTCGCAGAATAGCCTTCGCTTGCCAGGATTGTTTGACCGTTTCCTGCCTTCAGGTTAAACTGAAATTCTCCGTTGCTTCGTTTCGTAATTACAAATTTTCCCATTTTTTTGAGTTTTAATATAGGTGAATTATTAATAGTATAAATAGGAGTGATACTTAAAGTTATTAAAGTCTTTAGATATTCACAATAAGTATAAACGATTTAAGAATAATTTAACCTAAACTATTGGTGAAGCGCATCTTGATGCCACTCTGGAAATTTTGTATGGTTTTGAATATTTCGATCAGCGTTACCTTTTCAATTTTAGTGAGCTGATTAATTTCAATGAAATTATCTGGCTCTGTTTGATTATTGATTTGATCTGCCTGGTGTTTCAGCCTCAATCCCATAAGGTAATAATAAGATTGCATCAGTTCATTAAACTGCTTTTCGCTAAATACATTTAAGTTTTTCAGCGCTTTAAGTCTTTCGCCGGTGTTTTCCTTTTGAAATATCCGGTTTTGGAGTGCATATACCCGAACGAGATCTACAATAGGGGTCATCGCCGTTTTAATATCAAAAACTTCTTTCTGTGCTACTTTTTGTGTTTTAATATTTCTGAAATACGTAAGTGGCGGTTCATACTGGAGTGCATTTTTAGCCAGATAAACATAGAATTTTTCTATTGGCTTTTGGAGTTCCTGATCTACAAAGGCTCGTAATTCCTCCATTAATGCTAAGTCTCCGTAAATGGCTCTGCAATCAAAGAAAGCTGCAAATTTTACGGCTGCTTCAGGAAGTGCCTCTTCAATCCAGCTTTGGTAATTATACTTCCAATGCGCCAAAGAGTGCGTCCAATTGGGGTTGGAGGCCATATAATCGCCTTTACAATATACAAATCCAACAGCATTCAGTTTATCAGATACTTGTCCGGCAAAATCCAGAAAATAAGTTCTTACTGCCGCACGCCTCTCTGCTGATGTGTCTTCATAAATCAGCGCATTATCCTGGTCGGTTTTTAGGCTTAATTCCTTTCTCCCTTCACTACCTAAAACCATAAAAACAAACTTAGCAGGAGGGGGACCCAGTTTTTGGATCACCTCTTCAATAATTTTAGTTGAGATAGTATCGGCAATAGTGGTTACTACTTCGTTTACAATTTCTGCATGAACACCCCTGCTGAGTAATTGAGAAACAATACCCGGAACTTTTTGCCATTTCCGTCTCAAATCATCGCTATTAACAGCAGATTTTACGGATTGAATAAAAACTAATGGCGATTGGGCCTGTTCACTTAATAATCTGTTTCTGCTTAAAAAACCTACCACCTGATCTTCGTTTTTGACCAGTAAATAGCGTGATTTACTGCTGAACATCATGAGTACGGCTTCATATACATAAGCATCGGTACTAATTGAGATGATGTGTTCATCCATCACCTCGGAAATAGGGTGATCTGCACTTAACCTTTGGCCAATCACTTTATCTCTAAGCGTGATATCTGTAACGAAGCCGATATATTGCTGGGGTTGATCCTCAATAAACAAACAGCTTGTTTTGTGCTCTGCCATTTTTAGGGCAGCTTCGAAAATAGGAGTGGACGGCGCGCAACTTACCACTTTTTTATAAGAGATATCTCCGATTTTGGTAGAATAGAGTTGGTCTACAAGCAGGAAATTATCTTGTGATGAAATATTGCTTTTGTAAAAGTGTGCATATTCTTCATCGAGCATTCTTTTTCCAAAATCATTGGCGAAGTACTCGAAAAACTCTTCGTTGTCTGTACAAAGCTTCTTAAATTCTTTGCGGGGAATAAAATAGGTGGTACTACCTTCTTTGGAAATAACCGTTTTTAGTGGTTTTCTTTTGTTGAATAATATAGATATGCCGCCAATTACTTCTCTAGGGTGATAAAATTCAATTCTTCGCTGTTGATTTTTATTGTCCAGAAAAAAGGTTTCGAAACTTCCACTAACAACGACTTCTATACCTTTTAATTTTTGATGGTTTTGCTGATGAATAACTTCATTCGGTTGATATGACAATACTTCTATCTGTTCAGTTAGCTTAAGAAGATCATCTTTGGATAAAAGATTAAATGGGGGTGTTGATTGAAGGAATGCTATTTTTTCATCCATAGAAAAATATTGAAAGCAGGCGTAATAGGGTGCTTCTCGAAGATAAGGATTTAACAGATGGTTTTGAAGTGTTTGTTTTCAAGATTTCAGAATCTGATTTTTCACCCTGTTCTACCAGGTTAATTTTCATTAAATGAAAAAATATTTTTGCCGTATGGATAGCATCAGAAAGTGCATTGTGTATCTGCTTGGGAACTTCGTTAAATAGCTCAATGTAAAATTCATTCAGTTTTAACTGCTCCATTTTAGGGTTACGCACAAACGGTTCGCTTGCCTTCATGGTACAGAAATAGGATAATGAATTTAATGGATTAAATTGATCAGTTCTATATAGTTCTACATGAAGCATTTGCAGGTCGAACTCAATGAAATGCCCGATGATTAAAGGCTTAAAGGCTTTCAGATCTTTTAGCAGCAATTTTAGTACAGCTGATTTATCTTCCCCATTTGCGGCAAGAAAATCTTTTGTAATGTGGTGAATATTTGTTGCTGAAGGGGCAATCGCAATACTTGGATCGTAAATGAAGTGGTTTTCCCTTTTTACTTCCTGATGGTGTTGATCGTAAACAATCCAGGCAATTTGAATAATGTAAGGCCAGTTATTTTCTGCTGAATAGGGTGCTTGCCAGTTTTTGGGTAAACCAGAAGTTTCGGTGTCGATAACTAGGAAAAATTCTTGCAAGGACAGAAATATTTAGTTAGAAAATTACATGGCGCTTTCAAGTGCCCTTTTCAAATGTAAATATTTTTGACTTTAATCCCTAAGGTTTATTTTTCTTCGCATGTATATCCTGGTTGTGGTGTCTCGCTACGATGTACTTAATTTACATGGTCTCCCGCATATCAAGTTGATTTTCCCAATTTCGTCCTGCTGAATTTATTTCAGCATCTTATCCTGCTTGTAGCGTCTCCAATGCTATTAACTTAAGGAGAAAACTAAAATGGATTGTCATCCTGAGCCTGTCGAAGGGCAATTCATTTTAGTTTTCGACTTATTAAGAAGGTCTTCGACGAGCTCAGACTGACACCATTTTGCTTAACTTAATAGCATTGGTAGCGTCTCGCTAGGACGTGCTCAATTTACATGGTCTCCCGCAGATCGAGTTGATTTTTGACTCATATTCTGCGTCAATCTTCTTAGATCCAGCGGGAGCACCTTAAATTCCCTTAATGTTATTGACCGAAAAGCGCACAAAGAACCTTTTCATGCAGCCATTCTTTTTAGATATTCAAAGCCAAATAGAACAGGGCTGCTAGCGTTGCGCCTATAATGGGTCCGATAATGGGTACCCAGGCATATCCCCAGTCGCTGCTGCCTTTTCCTTTCATTGGAATTAGTGCGTGAACTATCCTTGGCCCTAGATCACGAGCTGGGTTGATGGCATAACCCGTAGTACCTCCAAGAGCTAAGCCGATTACCCACACCAAAAAAGCTACTGGAATAGCGCCAAGTGAGCCCAAGCCAATGGGGGTTTTATCTGTACCCATTTCCGCATTGGTAAAGTAAAAAATGACGAATATCAATACGAACGTGCCAATAATTTCGGAGAAAAGGTTTGATTTTAAGTTTCTTATGGCGGGGGAGGTAGCAAAAGGCGCAGCCTTTAAACCCTGGTCCTCTGTGGCATCAAAATGGTCTTTGTACATTACCCATACCAAAAATGAACCAATTATGGCTCCACACAGTTGAGCTAAAATGTAATAAGGTACTTTTATCCAGTCGAATTTCTGGGCAATGGCTAAAGCCAAAGTTACAACCGGGTTTAAATGGGCACCACTATATGGAGCCGCAACTACAACGCCTACAAAAACGGCTAGCGCCCAAGCGGTTGTGATCACTATCCAGCCACTGCTATTCCCTTTGGTTTCTTTTAAAACGACATTGGCCACCACACCATTCCCCAATAGGATTAATAGGGCTGTGCCAATAAGTTCTGCAACAAATTCTGTCATAATAATTTTTCGTTAGCGTTTTAGTCTTCAGCATTTACCCTTGCAGCCTTCACCGCACGGTTCCAGCCTTTAATTCTCTCCTTATTGTCAATACCAGGTGAGGCAATAAAAGTCTTATTAATCTTCCATTGAGAGCGGATTTGATCAACACTCTCCCAGAAACCGGTAGCTAAACCCGCTAAATAGGCAGCACCAATGGCCGTTACTTCTGTCACCTCCGGACGAATAACCTTGCAGGCCAATAAATCTGCCTGGAACTGCATCAATAAATTATTTGCTGTTGCTCCTCCATCTACACGTAATTCTGCGATGTTGACCCCTGCATCTGCTTCCATAGCCTTTAGTACATCCATGGTTTGGTAGGCAATACTCTCTAAAGCTGCTCTTGCGATATGACATTTATTCGTTCCACGGGTTAAACCGGTAATGGTGCCGCGGGCATGTTGATCCCAATGTGGAGCACCTAATCCGGCAAATGCGGGTACTACGTATACACCATCAGTATCTTTAACCTGTAGTGCGAGCGTCTCCACATCAGCTGATTTTGAAATAAGCCCCATTTCATCTCTAAGCCATTGAACTACTGCTCCACCGATAAAGATGCTTCCTTCTAAAGCATAGTTTACTTCGTCTTTGATTTTCCAGGCAATGGTTGTAAGTAGGTTATTGGCAGATATTTTTGGTTGGTCTCCGATATTCATTAACATAAAACAACCTGTGCCATAGGTGTTTTTAACCATCCCTGTTTCGGTACACATTTGACCGAATAAAGCCGACTGTTGATCTCCTGCAATGCCCGCAATTGGTATTTTTGCAGCTAAGATATTGCCTGCTGTTTCACCGTAAACCTCGCTCGAAGATTTTACTTCAGGAAGCATTTGTGCGGGAATACCAAAAAGATCTAACAATTCTTCATCCCAGGATAAAGTATTGATGTTGTAAAGCATTGTCCTTGAGGCATTGGTTACATCGGTTACATGAATTTTACCCGCCGTTAGTTTCCATATTAACCAGCTGTCTATGGTACCGAAAGCGAGTAGACCTGCTTCTGCTTTTTCTTTTGCGCCAGGTACATTTTCTAGGATCCACCTGGCTTTCGTAGCGGAAAAATAAGAATCTATGATCAAGCCAGTTTTCTCTTGAATTCGAGGTGCCAATCCTTTCTGTTTAATCTCATCGCAATAGGCAGCTGTACGTCTATCTTGCCATACGATGGCATTATAAATAGGTTGTCCCGTTTCTTTATCCCAAACTACAGTAGTTTCTCTTTGGTTGGTAATGCCAATAGCATTAATGTCTGATGCTTTTAAACCTGCTTTAACGATTACTTCTGCAGCAACTGCAATTTGGGTAGACCAAATTTCCAGTGGATCGTGCTCTACCCAACCTGCGTTCGGGTATATTTGTGTAAACTCTCGTTGTGCAATGGCTAAAATTTCGCCGTCGTGATTGAAAATAATTGCCCTCGAACTTGTGGTTCCCTGATCGAAAGACATCATATATTTACTCATATAGTAGACTAATTTGGTTAGGTTTTAGTAAGATAAAACAGCTTTTTGAATTTTGCTGTCATTATGGTATATATAGCCATCGGCTAATTTATTAAATTTTTCCAGTTGATTATTTTCCCAGTCCTTATCGGCTTGTAACTCTTTTGCTAGGAGGGAAGCTACCCGGGGTGCCATGTCTTTAGCAGCCTGTGCATCGATAAATAAGATTCTAAGTCTTCTGCTTAATACATCTTCAACAGTTTCGGCCATTTCATTTCTTGCCGCCCACACTATTTCGGCTGCTGTGTAAGGGAAGTTCGGTATAATTTTTTCACTCAGTTCTGGATTTTCAGTCATGAGTTGTTCAATTAAGGTCCTGTCGCTGCCATAAACATCCAAATATTCATCTCCTTGCTTCGCTACACAACCATGTATAGGGAGGTTGTGGGTTACGCATGCTTTCGAATTTAATGCGGCATGTGAAATGGCTAAATCCACTGTTTCTTCTGCCATCCGGCGATAGGTAGTCCACTTTCCGCCAGTAATGGTAATCAGGCCTTTTGCTGAAACAACTAATTTATGATCGCGGCTAATTTCTTTGGTGCTATTGCCATCTCCTGAAGTAGGGGCTGCTAGCGGTCGTAAGCCTGAGAAAACACTCAGGATATCCTGATAGTCAGGTTTTTTGTTGAGGTACATTCCGGCAGTTTGCAGAATGAAATCAATTTCTTCGGTTAAGGCCCTGGGCTCTAAGCTGTGTTCGTTTAAGGGGGTATCTGTTGTTCCTACCAATAAGTGTTTGTGCCAGGGAACGGCAAACAATACTCTGCCATCAGAAGTTTTAGGAATCATTAAGGCCGATTCGCTGTTTAAAAAGCTCTTATCCAGTACGATGTGAACACCCTGGCTCGGGCGAACCATTTTTTTGGAAAGGGGGTCGCTCATGTGCAGGATATCATCTACAAATACACCAGTTGCATTGATCACTACGCGGCCATTAAACTCGTGAACCTTTCCAGTGAGTACATCTTCAGATTTTATTCCGATGATTTCGCCACCTTCTGATTTTTTAAGTCCGATAACCTTGGTGTAATTTATGAGTGTTGCTCCTTGTTCTACAGCGGTTTGAGCAATGTTGATGGCCAATCGTGCATCGTCAAATTTTCCATCATAATAGCGGATGCTTCCTCTCAAGCCTTTAGCCTTAATGCCAGGCATTTTAATTAAGGTATCCTTTTTATTGAAAAATTTCGACTTTCCAAAGCTGTACTTGCCAGATAGCCAATCGTATAAGGTTAATCCGATAAGGTATTTCGAAATGGAAAACCAGCTATAGCAGGGGATGAGGAATTCTTCTTTTTTAACCAGGTGTTTGGCATTTTGTTCTAACAGGCCCCTTTCTTTAAGCGCATGCCTAACGAGTGCAATATCGCCCTGTGCAAGATAACGTACACCGCCATGTACGAGCTTGGTACTCCTGCTGGAAGTTCCCTTTGCAAAATCGGATTGCTCTACAAGCAGGGTTTTTAATCCTCTACTGGCGGCATCCAGTGCTGTACCCAGACCAGTTGCTCCACCACCAATAATGATCATATCCCATTGGGTGTTAGAAATAATATCCTGGTTATTTAATCTTTTCATTTAAATGCAAGTGTAATAAAACGAAACAATACGCAATTATAAGAAATCATTATCGAAATAATATAACATCAACGTTAAAAAAATATTAAATATTTCTGCAAATGGATTTTCTTAATTAGTTTATTTGCTATTTTGCGTTACCGATAATTTTTTAGAAACCATGATGAATTTAGCTGAGAGGCACCAGTTTATCCTTACGCGCTTACAAAGAGATCAATATATCAATGTAGTTGATTTGTGCAAGGAATTGAAAGTGTCTTCTGTAACCATAAGAAAGGATTTAAAACTCCTTGAAGATAAAAACCTTTTATTTAGAACGCATGGTGGGGCCACCATGAATAACCCATATACTGTTGATCGTCCGGTTAACGAAAAAGAGAAAATCCAGTCTACAGAAAAGAATAAAATTGGTGCAGCGGCAGCTGCGCTATTAAACGACAATGATTCTATCGTTATTGCCAGTGGAACTACGGTGTTATACTTTGCCAAAAACATTACTTCAGGTGCCAACTTAACGGTGGTTACTTCAGCACTAAACGTCGCTTTGGAATTGATGAGAGAGCCGAGTATAGAAGTTATCCAGCTTGGGGGCTTACTTAGAAAAAGTTCATCTTCTGTAATGGGATCTTATGCAGAGCATGTTTTGCAGGATTTTTATTTTAATAAGTTGTTTTTAGGGGTAGATGGAATTGATTTGGATTTCGGTTTAACCACCACCAATGCTATGGAGGCGCATTTAAACCGAAAAATGATCAATGCATCACAGCGAACAATTGTTTTGGCAGATTCTACTAAATTTGGTAAAAGAGGCTTCGGGAAAATCTGCGGATTGGAAGAAATAGATCATATCATAACTGATAAAGGAATTTCTGAACAAATTGTAAAACATTTAGAGAGTTTAGGTGTTACTGTTACTATCGTATAGTTTAAATGAACTATAGGTAGAACCAAAACGATTATTTGTAATATGGAAAAAAAACGAATACACATTTTAGAGGATGATCAAGAGATTAGAAATGTGATTGAAATTCTTTTGAAAGAAGAAGGATATGAACTACAGCTTTCTTCTTCATTCGCAGACTTAAAGAAAAACATTCAGGATGCCATGCCTGATCTTTTTTTACTGGATGTAATGCTTCCAGATGGTAATGGAGCAGAGATTTGTGAAGATCTAAAAACAGATATTTTTACTAAACATATACCGATTATTGTAATGTCGGCTCAAAACAACAGCGAGCAAAAAGCGATAGATGCTTTTGCAGACGACTACATCAGTAAGCCTTTCGATATTAATGATATTCTGAAACGAATTAATGATCAATTGGCCCGGAGTGCCGATAAAAGAACATCAAAAGCCTAACAAAAAAAGGGAGCCAGATTGGTTCCCTTTTGTGTTATCATGTGAATTTTCTGCATTTCATTAGCTTTTATTAAACATTACAAATCTCTTCGAGCTACTAATTCTCTGGGCTGCTGGTGGTGTTGATATAATGGCGTGGTCTTCTGTATTTTTATTGATGAATACATTAGCACCAATAATATTGTAGGTTCCGATGGTAATATCTTCTTTAACGGACGAATTAATACCTAAGAAAGAGTTGTGTTTTACAGTTACATTTCCCGCAAGAACGTTTCCTGATAACAGTACATTGTCCTCTATAGTACAATGGTGACCAATTCGGGCACCAATAAGCATACAATTGTCGCCAATAGATACGAATGGGTGGATATCACAGCATTGATCTATAAAAACATTATTTCCAACAACTAAATCTGGCCAGATATGAGCTCTTGATGAAATGTAGTTGGCAAATCCATACCCTAAATCGCTTACCTTATTGTAAATACTTTCCCTGGCGCTATTTCTACCAATTGCAATGTGCATTTTATGGTCTTCCGGCGGAAAATCTACTCTGATCTGATCAAGGCCAAGTATAGGTATGCCTAAAAGTGTTGTGCCAGGTGGGGGTATAAAATTATCATCAACACAAAAGGCAGCTACCGTGTAGGGGCTATCATTAGTAAAAGAATAGCAGATAAATTCTGCCATTTTTCCTGTTCCATAAATTATTACTTTCATAATTAAACAATTAGTTTGGCTAAAAATATACAATCTATATGGCCATTTAATTCATTGTTGTTAGTCTGTACGGTTTTGTGGTGCAGTTGTATATTTTGTTTTACATGGAATTCTCCTTGTTGTAGAGATGGGTTTATGTTGCTTAATACAAGTGTTTTACCTGAATTACATCTATGTTTAAGTTATAATATAGTCTGATTGGGCGCTGATTTTCATTTTGATAATGTTTCAAAACTGTGAATATGTGCTTCACAAATAATTAACGGGAAAATGATACCCAAGAATTATCAGCTATTTGAATGAAAAATATTTAAATAGATTGTAAAGTCAAGGTTAAAAAATCATGAATATAAGTTTAACCAGGTTTGCTTGCCTGGAGTTTGGAAAGCTGTAGTAGACAATATATGCTTGTTTAAATGTGTTTAAACGCATAAAATTCGATTAATTAAAATGGTTTTGCGTATTTGTCGATTGTAAATAGGGGATGGATAATAAATTTTATATCGGAAAAACGTTTTAATGAAATTTTTGTCCTATCAATAAAAAAAGCCCCAAATTCTGTAGTATTATGTAGCTTTTTTAAATGTTAAAAGCGTTTTAGGAAGAAACTGTATGTTTTTTTTAGTTTTTTCCCTCAAAGTGATGGCTCTATCTGGTAAAAACCATGAACTTATTTTCACAATACCTGAGTTTAATAATTCACAAATCCTGTATAATTTATTAGGTAAATATTCGAAATGCTGTAAATGTTGTTTCATTATTATACAATTTAAATACAACACCCTTCCAGCTCTAACACCTTCACTCTTTAATCCCTAGCTTAGTTCTCAATAAATCAAACCAAAAACTAAATATTAAAAGTCATGAAGAAATTAACGTTATTCCTTGTTATATATACATGTGTATTTAGTGCATGTGCCCCTAGAAGAGATCTAGTTTACTTTAGCAATCTGGCACAACAAACCTCTGGAGAAAAAATACAAAGCCAAGAAGTTAAAATTCAACAGAACGACCTATTAAGCATCTCGGTAAATAGTTTGAATCAAGAATCAAATGTATTGTTCGCAGTAAATAGCAGAATGTCTAGCGCTGAAAATTCTTTCAAAGTAGATGGATACCGTGTAGCTAAGGATGGCACAATCAATTTGCCTGTAGCAGGTAATATCAGGGTAGAGGGTTTAAGCATTGAACAGGCTCAGGGGGTAATTTCTAAAGAATTAGATAAATATGTAAAAAAGCCGGTAGTTGATGTTCAACTGGTCAATTTTAAGGTTACCGTAATAGGCGAGGTTAATCGTCCCTCCAACTTTGTTGTTCAGGGAGATAATATTAATCTATTAGAAGCCTTGGGTATGGCAGGAGATATGACGGTTTACGGTAAGCGTGATAATGTATTGATTATTCGCCAGCAAGATGGGCGAAGGGTGATGAAACGCCTCAACCTAAACGAGCAGGACGTGATGAGTTCGCCATTCTTCTATCTTAAACAGAATGATATTGTTTATGTAGAGCCAGATAAATCAAAAGCCATAGAATATAGTACCAGCACCAGGGTAATGCCAATAGTTGTGGCATCCATTTCTGCAGTAGCTGTATTAATTACAGCAGTTTTAAATAGATAACGTTTCTTAAATATATAGCTATGTCAACTTCAAGCACAAATAGTGGGTCTAATGATTTCGTGGAAACACTAACAAGCTTTGCCAGAAAATGGCCCTATTTCCTATTGAGTATTGTAATATGTTTAGGATCGGTTTATGCCTTCCTTTATATTACCCCCTCAAAGTATAAAATTAGCAGTACGTTATTGATTCAAGATGATAAAAATGGCTCTGCAATGTCAAATAGCACGGCTTTTAGTGATCTGAATATGTTTCAAACCGTTAAAACTGTAGATAATGAAATAGAGATTTTAAGATCCAGAGATCTGATTTATAAAGTACTCAAGAAGCTTAACCTCGAAACTGCTTATTTTAAAAAGCAGGGGCTAAGAGAAAAAGAGCTTTATGGCGCAACCAGCCCTCTTAAAATTCATACCGTTAACTTAACCAAAGGCGCTTACAGCAGAGAGATTAACATCTCTTATCTGGATGAGATTTCCTTCATTTTTCAGGATAGCACCAATACCAATATTTATAAATATGGTCAGGTTATTAATAATAAGAATTACCAAATCCAGGTAAATAAGGGAGAGGCATTTAAACAAGAGTTTGGAAAGGTAAGAGTACAATTTAAAAACCTGTACAACATGACAGAATCTTTTAGTTTAGCTAAACTGAAAATAGTTCCTGTAGTTAAGGATGCCAATACCATTACCATCAGCATGAATGATAACATACCTCAGAGGGGAATTGATATCTTAACTGATCTGATCGATACGTACAACATCAATAATGTTAACAATAAGAATGCGATTGCCAGAAATACCATTAAATTTATTGATAACAGATTAAAATATCTGGTTACAGATTTAACTGGGGGCGAAGAGGATGTAGAGGCTTACAAGCAACAAAACAGGGTAACCGACATTAATATGGATGCCCAGATGAATGCTGCCCGTTCCAGCGAGTACAACCAGCAGTTAGAAGCTTCAGCTGTTCAGATGGGACTTATTCGCACGGTAGAAAATTACTTCAGGGGCAAACAAAATCAAAGTGATTTGGCTCCTAGTGCAATGGGATTGAAAGATCCGATCTTAAATTCATTAATTTCTAAGTTCAATGATCTTCAAATTGAAAGAAATAGGATGCTGAGGACAGCGAATGCAGAAAATCCTTTGGTCATTAATATTAATGAGCAGATAGCTAACCTCAAGGATAATATTTTAGAGAATTTAAGCAGTATAAAACAAGGCTTTGTTATCGAAAGAAGAAATTTGAGAGCAAATTATTCGCAATACGACAGCAAAATAAAATCTGTACCAACAATTGAAAGAGGTTTGCTGGAAAGAAGTCGTGAGCAGGGCGTTAAATCGGGTTTGTACAAATATTTGCTACAAAAAAGAGAGGAAACTGCATTGTCGCTTTCTGCAACAGTACCTACTTCTCAAATTATAGATAAACCAGCCTATAATACCATTCCAGATAGCCCAAAACAACCATTGTTGTACCTGTGTGGCCTCATTTTTGGTTGCCTTGTACCGGCAGGAGTTATTTATGTTAAAGGTTTGTTTAATAATAAAGTGAAGGATGCGAATATGATTGAGCTTACTGGTGTGAAAATGCTGGGAGAACTTTCTCATAACACTGATAAAGGCACTGTTGTGTTCCAAAAAGATAATCGCTCAACCATCTCTGAATTGTTCAGATACATCAGGATGAACCTGGGCTTAATGTCTAGCCACGGAGAAAACAAGGTTATGCTGGTAACCTCCAGTATGAAGGGAGAAGGAAAAACCTTCTTCAGTGTTAACCTGGCCACAACTTTAGCTATGCTGGATAAGAAAGTGGTTGTACTTGAATTTGATTTAAGAAAACCTGATTTGCTGAACAAAGTAGGTTTGAAGCAAACCATCGGAATTACAGAATATCTGAATGATGATCAAGTTTTTCTTGAAGATATTATCAGGCCAACTAAAATCTCTAAACAGATCTCTGTGATCGGTTGTGGCAAATCGCCAGAGAATCCCTCAGAATTGATGATGAATCCAAAAATGGATGTACTCTTTGAAGAACTAAAAGAACGCTTTGATTATATTATTATCGATACCTCACCAGTAGGACAGGTGGCAGATGCATTTAGCTTGGCAGAATATGCCGATGTGAGTATTTACCTGGTGAGATATAATTATACCAATAAATATCAGTTGTCTATTTTAAAGGATATTTATGATAACAATAAGTTAAAGAATCCGATGGTGGTTTTTAACGATGCCAAGAGAGAAAAGAACCAGAAATACAGCTACGGAGGATATGGTTATGCCATGGCTACCTAATTCTACCAATAAAGCAGTAATATAATAGATCCAAACGAATACCCAGTACCGAATACCTGTTACCCAACAAACGTCCCAACCGTTTAATTCAGTTTATTAATAGTGAAATAGCGATACCCTAACTAAGTATCAAGTGCTATTGGAGCCATTTAATAGGCAAATCTTTAAAAAAGCAATTTGCTCTTTCAGCAAATGTATTAATACCCGAAAAATCGTCATGTAAGTGATATAGCGAAGCTGTATCCCGTGCATAACACCAAGTTAAAAATATAAACAAACCCATTATTGCTTACTACCTGTAAGTGATATAGCGAAGCTGTACCAAGTAATGAAATCTAAAAACTCTATAAACTAAACATGGAATCTAAAATTAACTTCAGACCATCATTTGCCAAAAAATGGTTGGTTATCTACGTTCGCCCACGCTGGGAAAAAAAAGTTGATAAACTTTTACAAGAACAAGGAATAGAATCTTTTTGCCCGGTTCGTAATGTAGAAAGCCAATGGGCAGATAGAAAGAAAATGGTAAGCTTCCCGCTTTTTGCCGGTTATGTATTTGTTAAAATTAATGAGCGGGAAGAATACAGGGTAAGGGCTACAATGGGCGTACTCAATTTTATTTATTATTTGGGCAGACCTGCCGTAGTTAGAGACAATGAAATAGAGAAGCTTAAATACATTGCCGATTCTTATCATGATGCTGAGGTGGTTAGTTTAGACGAACTATCTAAAGGCGATAAGGTTCGGATCAAAAGTGGCTTATTCCACGATCAGGAGGGTAGAATTATTCAAATTCAAGGCAAACATGTGCTCATGTCGTTCGATAATCTCGATTGTGCCGTAGTTACCCGGGTATCAGTAAATAATTTGATGTTAACAGTTAATCAGCAACAACAATATGTTTAGTAACGATGAAAATTTGAAAATGGCTGTAATTGGCTTAGGTTATGTAGGCCTCCCACTTGCAGTAGAATTCGCCAAGAAACATAAAGTTTTTGGATTTGATATTCAGCAGGCGCGAATAGACCAGCTTAAGGCAGGCTATGACAGTACTTTAGAGATAGCAGAAGAAGATTTAAAAAACGTACTAACCTTTGATTGTACCACATTAAAGGGTTTGTATTGCACCAATGAGTTAGAAAAACTTCGCTCTTGTTCAGTATACATTATTACTGTTCCAACACCGGTAGATAAGAACAATCGCCCAGATTTGACTCCTTTGATCAAAGCAAGTGCAACCATAGCCAAAGTACTTAAAAAAGGCGATGTGGTGGTTTATGAGTCGACAGTATACCCTGGGGTTACTGAAGATGAATGTGTACCCATTTTAGAAAAGGGATCTGGTTTGGTTTTTAACAAAGATTTCTTTGCGGGTTATTCGCCTGAGCGGATTAATCCTGGAGACAAGCAACATACAGTAGCCAATATTTTAAAAATTACTTCGGGTTCAACCCCAGAAGCTGCAGAGAAAATAGATGCCCTTTATCGCTCGGTAATTACGGCTGGTACTTACAAGGCTTCGTCAATAAAGGTTGCCGAAGCGGCAAAAGTAATCGAAAATGCTCAGCGCGATATCAATATCGCTTTTGTTAATGAATTGGCTATGATTTTCAATCAGTTGGGAATTGATACTTCAGAAGTTTTAGCCGCTGCAGGAACGAAATGGAATTTTCTAAATTTCAGACCAGGTTTAGTTGGGGGGCATTGTATTGGCGTAGATCCTTATTATTTAGCTCAAAAGGCACAAGAAGCTGGCTATCACCCGGAAATAATATTAGCCGGAAGAAGAGTAAATGATGGCATGGGTAAATATGTTGCCGACCAGGTGATTAAAAAAATGATCGCCAAAAATATTCACATTGTAGGAGCAGAGGTGTTGGTTTTAGGCTTTACTTTTAAAGAAAACTGTCCGGATGTTAGAAATACAAAGGTGATAGACATTGTAAGACGATTGCAGGAATACAAAGTTAAGGTCACTATTCACGATCCCTGGGCTAACTCAGATCAGGCAGAACACAATTACGGTGTGATTTGTGAAAATGGCTCGTCAAAAACAAGAAAGTACGACGGAATAGTATTGGCAGTAGCGCACAATGAGTTTAAAGACTTAGATATTGATAATCTCTGCAAGCCTGAATCTATCATTTACGATATCAAATCGTTTTTACCACAATCACTTGAAGCCGTTCGTTTATAAAAAACGCCATGAGTTTGCAACACAAAGCCCGTTCTGGCATAATATGGTCAATCGGGCAACAGTTTAGTTCAAAATTCATCAGCCTTTTCATCACTATTATTCTAGCCAGGATATTATCTCCAGCAGAATTCGGGTTAATAGCCATGCTTTCAGTATTCATTGCAGTGGGCAATTCTTTGGTAGATAGTGGTTTAACTTCATCTTTAATACGTTCCCGTTTAGCAGGACAAAAAGATTACTCAACGATTTTTTTTTTTAACCTAATCGGAAGTGTTGTTGTTTATGCGATTTTATTCTTTTCCGCTCCTTTGATCGCCCTGTTTTATAAACAACCCCAATTAAATGATATTGTAAAGGTTTATGGATTAGTATTTCTTCTTAACGCTTTCTTTAGTATTCAGAATACCTTATTAACCAAAGAAATGCAGTTTAAACTGCAAACGGTTATACAAATTCCCTCAGTTATACTTGGTGGCTGCCTGGGAATTTACCTGGCTAAAAATGGTTACGGGGCCTGGAGTTTGGTTTGGATGTACTTACTCAACTCTGCCATTTCTACCATTTTACATTGGTATTATTCAGATTGGCGGCCCAAATTTATTTTTAGCAGAAAAAGTTTTAAAAAGCATTTTCATTTTGGCTATAAAATGACGCTTTCTGGTTTGTTAGATACCTTTTACCAGAATATTTACACCATCATCATCGGTCGCTTTTATGCTGCTGCCCATTTGGGGTTTTATTCAAGAGCCGAAAGCCTGAGCCAGTTACCGATAGGGATTATATCTACAGCAATAAATAAGGTAACCTATCCCATGTTTTCCAACATCTCTAACGATGATGTGAAGCTTAAAATGGTTTACCGTAAGCTGATGCAGCAGGTTTTATTTTGGAATGCACCGATCCTTATTTATCTGGCAGTTATTGCCAAGCCGCTTTTACTCATGCTCTTAACCGAGAAATGGCTACCAGCGGTTCCTTATTTTCAGATTTTATGTATAGCAGGAATTCTTTATCCATTGCATGCCTACAATCTGAACATATTGAAGGTAAAGGGACAAAGTGGTCAGTTTTTAAAGCTGGAGATTATTAAAAAGGTAGTGAGTGTAATTGGCATTATCGCAGTAATTCCCTTCGGTATTATGGGGCTTTTATATTCTCAACTGGTTTTAACTGTATTTGCTTACTACATCAATTCAACTTATAGTGGTAAACTCATTAACTATCCATTAAAAGAACAATTAACAGATATCTTGCCTATTCTAATCCTTTCAGGAACAGTAGGTTTAGGTTGTTTTTATCTCAGCAATTGGTATCTGTTGCATTATAATATGAGTAATCTATTCCAACTGTTTACCATTGGAATGATCTACGGAGGATTTTACCTCGGCATAAGCAGTTTGATTCGCCTTACTGCAATAATCGATTTTAAACAATTAATTCTCAAGCAATGATTCCTGTAACCAAACCTTTCTTGCCTAAACAGGCAGAATTCAAAAGCTATGTAAGTAGCATTTGGGCCAGACAATGGCTAACCAATAACGGTCCCTTAGTGAACGAACTGGAGTTGAAGTTGCAGCAGTATCTGGATCTTCCTCATTTATTGTTTGTTACCAACGGTACGATAGCCCTGCAGCTGGCTATGCAGGCACTTGAGATTAAAGGCGAGGTAATTACTACTCCCTTTTCTTTTGTGGCTACCACCAGCAGTATTGTTTGGCAAAGTTGTAAGCCTGTTTTTGTAGATATTGATCAGGAAACTTTAAATATAGATCCTGAGAAAATAGAAGCTGCAATTACCCCCAACACATCGGCGATTATGGCCACACATGTTTTTGGAAATCCATGCGACATTGAGGCCATCGATAAGATAGCTAAAAAACACGATCTCAAAGTAATATATGATGCCGCACATTGCTTCGGTACGAAATACAAAGGGAAATCTATTTTCGCCTATGGCGATGTGAGTACCACAAGTTTTCATGCCACCAAATTATTCCATACCATAGAAGGAGGGGCAGTTTTTACACAAAACCCAGATGTACTGAAGAAAATGGCCTTTATGCGCAACTTTGGCTATAGTGGTGTAGATACTTTCTCGGAGTTGGGTACAAATGCTAAAAACTCTGAATTCCATGCCGCCATGGGGCTTTGTAACTTGAACTACATTGATCAGATCCTCAGTAAAAGGAAGGAGCTGTCGCTACATTATATGGAACGACTGGGGAAGGCTGATGCGCAATTTCAAGTCATTGAAAACGATACCGACTTCAATTACGCTTACTTCCCGATCATCTTTAAATCTGAAGAGATTATGCTCGATGTGATGAAGCAATTAGAATTGGTTCAGGTGTATTGCAGAAGGTACTTCTATCCATCTTTATCGGCACTACCTTATATAGATAAAATAAGTATGCCCATCTGCGATGGCATAGCCAAGCGGATTATTTGCTTGCCACTGTATCATACGCTCACTGCAGCAGATCAGGACCTGGTAGTAAGAATCATATTAAGAACCCAAAACTACCGCAAAAAACAAGTAGTAAAACTTGCCGACTACGGTACGTTGGTTAACGGAAGTAACCTCGGATTGGTTGCAAACGGCCACTAAATTTCCTGCTTAAAAATGGAACAAATTAACGACAATATTATGGTTAGCATTTTTTGCATAACCTATAACCATAGCAAGTTCATTGGTAAAGCACTCGATGGATTCCTGATGCAGAAATGCAATTTCAATACCGAGATTATTATTGGTGATGATTGCTCTACAGATGGAACTACTGAGATCATTGATGAATATGCAGCCCGATATCCGGGTAGGATAAACAGGCTCAAAGCCCCAAAAAATATAGGCGCAACGCAGAATGTGATTCGTGTAGCACTTGAAGCCAGAGGTAAGTATGTAGCTACCTGCGACGGAGATGATTTTTGGACTGATCCTTATAAATTACAAAAACAGGTCGATTTTCTCGAAGCCAACCCAGAATATGTAATGTGTTGTCATTACACCAAAGAGATTAATTACGATGATACCGAGCTGATTTACATGGATTTTACGCCTGTACCTCTGGAATATAGCTTTAGTGACTTACTCATTAACAAACAGGTAGAAACCTGCACCGCTACTATCCTTTACCGAAACGTAGAAGAGATTAGGAGTTTGTATAAAAATGAATGGTTCTTAAAATGTAATGCCTGCGATAAATTTCTAAAACTATATTCAACCTGGGCTACTGGTAAAAAGATTTATGTTTTACCGGAAGTGATGAGTTGTTACAGGAGACACGCCGGAGGAATATGGAGCCCGATTGCTTACGTTCCATTGAAAAAAATGCAACTCAGCGATTTTTATATCATCACTAAAATTTTCACCTACACTACTTTTCAAAAGGTAAAACTGCTTTACTTCTACTTTAAAAAGTACTTCATATTTGAGGTGAAACACAATAATATAGGTAATGCCCTAAACACCATTAAAACCATTGTAAATTAATTGAAATGGCAACTAAATTATGCTTCGTAATCAGCAGTTTGGAGGGTGGGGGTGCAGAACGTGTGCTTAGCAATCTGGCCAACCATTTTAGCGGTAAGGATTTCGATGTGACGGTGATTTGTTTAAACCAAGCCCCAAGTAAATACGTGCTTTCGCCCAAAATTAAACTTAAGGTTCTGGTAGATAGAAAGGGTAAAACAGATATATTCTCCCGCTTAAAGTTTGCGGCGGTTACCTTTTTCAACCTTATCGCAACACTTAAAAAAGAAAAGCCTGCATGCTGTATCTCTTTTATGACTTCGGTAAATATCTGGACGGGGATTGCTTGTATGTTGTTGAATATTAAGTATATACTTTCTGAACGTACCTCGCCAGACTATACTTTAAATACCTACAGTAAATGGTTACAGTGGATTTCTTATCAGATTTACAGTAAATCAAAAGCAGTTGTTCTACCTGCAAAAGGAATGGAAGCCGGTTTTAAGCGTAACAAAAGGTTTAGAACCCTAAGCAACTTTAAAACGATCTACAATCCGGTAAATGTTTTTAACCAGCCCTCTAAAAAGCAAGTTAACAGCAGGCCATTTATTTTAAGTGTAGGTCGGTTAGATCCTGATAAGTGCTTTGATCTGGTGATAGAAGCTTACAGTAAAATACCGAATCAGGATATCGACTTGCTGATCTCCGGAGAAGGGGATTGCAGGGCCGCATTAGAAAAACAGATTTCCGATTTAAAACTCAGCGATCGGGTTAAACTAATCGGGTTTAAATCCAATCTGCAAGATTATTACAGCCAGGCAAAATTATTTGTGATGGCATCTAGAGTAGAAGGTTATCCTAATGTATTGGTAGAAGCGATGAGTTTAGGATGTGCGGCCATAGCCATGGATTGTGAATTCGGGCCTTCAGAGATCATTAATAACGGGGTGAATGGTTTCTTAATCAAATGTGAAGATGTAGAGGCGCTTACGCAATCCATGACGGAGCTTCTCAGTAATGAAACCCTTCGTTCTACCTTCGCTACAAATGGAAAATTAATCAGCAAAACCAATTCAATGGAAAATATATCCATGAATTGGGAAAACCTAATCCTATCATGAAAAATGTTATGCTCCTTGTATTGTTGTTTCTGTTCGTTTACGTAACAACTTTCAATATTTTTATGACGGGTATATTTAGAATTCCCGCACCAGTAGTTTTTCTTGCTCCCTTGCTTTACTTCTTCAGAACGGAGGAAAAGGTTTTTACATACGGCAAAGAAATGGTTGTATTTTTTCTTGCAGGGCTATTCTTTTATATTATAGGTCAGGGAGATATACCAGGGTTTTTCGCTTTGATGATTGTTGCCGCCTGTTTTGCCCTGCTGTTTAATTATATAGTGGGCTACGATCTAAAAAGGATGAAAATCATCATTGGATTCTTTTTCGGAGTACTGGTTATTTCAGGCATTATCATGTTTGTAGATCATAAGGTAAATGTTGCCGGGTTAAGATCGTTATTGGTAGGAGAGCAGGTTCTCCAGGCACCATCAGGAATATCTACAACCATTTTTACTTTTGGTTACCAAATGGCGGCATTAACACCATTCCTTGTGGTTAGCACTATTTTATTTAGAAAGAACTGGTTTTTCAGTTTACTCATATTTGGATTCGCCATTGCCTTGATTTTCCTGGGTATGCAACGTTCAGTGTTGCTGGCCTTCGGATTGGTAATTGGCTTATTTTTTCTGTCTTTCTATAAGGCAAAATCAATTTTAATATTCGGCTTAATCTGCGGTACATTTTTTATCGCTCAAAGTTCAATAGAGCAATTCTCAGAAGGTAAAAAACAACAGAACATCCTCAATAAAAATGTAGAGAATGCAAGAGGCAAGGAAGAAAGAGGAGATTTGATGACGGAGAACCTCGCCATAATAGCCGACTATCCCTTTGGTTTAGTTTTTTACGGCAAAACCTGGAATGATGTTGTTCAACACAATTTTGTCTACAAAAAAGGTCCTATCGTCATTAGCTCGCACAATGCCTACCTCATGTTTATAACCTACTTAGGGCCGCTGTTATCCTTTATCTTTTTGATTTTACTGTACCAGAAAGTCGGGAAGATTATTTTTGACGCTTTTCTTAATGTAAAAGAGAAGAAGAACGCGCTTTTAATTTGCTTATGCTGTTCATTTATAGCAATATCTGTGAACTCATTTTTTCATAACGAATGGCTCCTTGCTACAAGCGGACCAACTCTGTTTCTCTACTTCGCTATCCTTCAACTTTCAAAAATCAGGATGAACGAAGCGCTTGTAGTCATTAACGACTAGATCTTTTTTAAGTATCTATCAATATTCAACACCAAACTTAATAAATCAAACCATTATGAATATACCATTCTCACCGCCATTCATTGATCAATCGGTTGTTGATCAGGTTATGGAAACACTAAATAACAAGTGGATCACTACGGGGCCAAAGGTAAAGGCTCTAGAACAGGAAATACAGAGTTTAACAGATACCGATGCGGTTATATGTGTAAATTCCTGGACTTCGGGTGCTATTTTGATGCTGAAATGGTTTGGAGTGAAGCCTGGCGATGAAGTAATTGTACCCGCTTATACCTATTGTGCCACTGCACTAAGTGTTTTGCATTGTGGGGCAATACCTGTAATGGTTGATGTGCTTGACGATTTTAACATCGATCCTGAGGAGGTAAGAAAGGCTATTACACCCAAAACAAAAGCCATTATAGCGGTAGATATTGCCGGCTGGCCATGTGATTACAACGCCTTGTTTGCTGTGATTAACGATAAAGAAATTCGCAAACAATTTAAGGCCGAATCGGATAAACAGACGCTTTTAAACCGTATTCTTTTGATTTCAGATGCAGCTCATAGTATAGGAAGCCTTTACAATGGAGAGCCGGCTGCTAAAAAATGCGATGTGACTATATTTTCATTCCATGCGGTAAAAAATATAACCACTGCCGAGGGCGGTGCAATTTGCTTAAATCTTCCACTGCAGTTTAATCCGGCAGACGAATACAGTTATTTGAAAATGTATACTTTGAACGGCCAGAACAAAGATGCATTAGCGAAGTCAAAGGGCGGCGGATGGCGATATGATATCCTTTTTCAGGGATTGAAAATCAATATGCCGGATATTTGTGCTGCAATAGGTTTAGCACAGATTAGGCAATATAACAACAGCCTGCTTCCAAGCAGAAAGGAAATCGCACTTAAATATTGCGAGGGATTTGAAAATCAAAGCTGGTTTATTCCACCACCACTGGCGAGTATCCAAAGAGAATCATGCTATCATTTATTCCCCTTAAGGGTAAAAGGCTTAACAGAAGAGCAAAGAGATACGATTATAGATGATTTGGCCGCTTTAGGTGTTGCAGCAAATGTGCATTTTATTCCGATGCCGATGCTTACTTACTTCAAATCGCTTGGCTATAACATTGAAAACTTCCCTATGGCGTATCAAAATTATGCCAGTGAAATTTCTCTTCCTATCTATCCACAGCTTAGTGCCGTAGAAGTAGAATTTATCATTACCTCGGTAATAAGTGTGATTCAGATTCAGTTAAACAGCGTGATTAAATTAACTGATGATCAATACGTAGAACCAATAAAACAAATGGCAGTTGCATCATGAAAAGAAAATCGAAAAGAGTGTTTGATGTTCTCCTGGCAGGCATAGCACTCATCCTTTTTAGTCCCTTATTAATATTAGTGGCCATCTTAATCAAGTTAGATTCTAAAGGCCCAGTATTCTTTAAGCAGATTAGGGTGGGGCGAAATATGAAAGATTTCCATCTGGTTAAATTTCGCACCATGTTTGTTCAGCAGCAGGAGGGCAGTTTGCTTACCATTGGTAATCGCGACAACAGGATAACACGTATAGGTTACTGGTTAAGGAAATACAAATTAGATGAATTACCGCAGTTACTCAACGTTTTAAAAGGGCATATGAGTTTAGTAGGACCTCGCCCGGAGGTAAGAAAATATGTAAACCTTTACAATGATGAACAGCGCTATGTACTCTCCGTTAAACCGGGTATAACCGACTGGGCATCAGTAGAATTCTGTAATGAAAATGAACTTTTAAAACATGCCGAAGATCCTGAATCGTATTATATAGAAAGGATTATCCCCGCAAAAATTCAGCAGAATTTAAGGTATATCAAACACAATGATATCTTAACAGATTTCAAGATTATCTGGTTAACCATCAATAGAATAGTGATCAACTAATTATGTACGCGCTAAAACAAAATCTTTACCAGGAGGAGGTTCAAAAGAAAAAGGTATTTTTTATTTTGAGTTCTTTAACCTCCGGAGGTTCGGAACGGGTATTCTGGAACTTGGCTCAGGGATTCAATAAAACGCTTTTCGATATTACCATTGTTATTCTGGATTCTTCAGTGAATTGTTTTTCAATGGATTTGGAAGGTGTAAGGTTTATTGACCTGGGGACTAAAAAAGCTTCAAAATCATTTTTCGCATTGTATACTGTGCTGAAAAAAGAAGAACCTTACGCTGTATTCTCTACTACCGATCACATCAATATTTTGGTTTCGTTAGTAGGAAGGTTCCTCAAAGTTCCGTGCCTCATTGCCCGCGCTTCTAATGTTCCGCATGAACAACGCTTGTATGAAGGTTTTAAATCTAAATTCTACGAACTTTTTACGCGGGCAAGTTATAAAGGTTATAAGCTCATTGTTTGCCAGTCGGAGGAGATGAAGCAGTCGCTGGTTAATACCTACGGTGTAAATCCTAATCTGATTACGGTAATAGCTAATCCCGTACTGAGAACCGCAAATCTTAGAATTCCGGAACGCCCTTCAAAGAAACACAAGCTGCTGGTGGTTGCGCGGTTTGCTTTGGAAAAAGGCTTAGATCGACTGGTGAAAATCATGACTATGTTACCCGATAATTACCATTTGAGTTTTGTTGGTACAGGGGTATTGAAAGATAAGATTAAACAACTGGTAACAGAAATGAACCTCGATTCGAGGGTTCAGTTTCTGGGGGAGATCAGAAATATCCATGAAGTGATGGTTCAGCATGATTTAATGGTGCTAAGCTCACATACAGAAGGTTTTCCGAATGTGGTTTTAGAAGCATTAACTGTTGGTTTGCCAGTAGTAACCTTCAAAGTAAGCGGTATACCGGGTTTAATTGTGGATGGCTTTAATGGCTACGTTATACAGCAAGGCGATTTGACCGACTTTAAAGATAAAGTGATTCAGGCCTGTACCCAAAATACCTGGAACGCAATGGATATCAGGCAAAATGTTTATCAGAAATGTTCTCTGGAGAAAATCAGTGTACAATACGAATCATTAATTAATTAACAATCTTAAAAAATAAAGTTATGTGTGGCATATATGGATCAACAATATCTTATAATGACGAAACCGTTCGTGAAAAAATGGGAAGGATTAGTTTTAGGGGACCAGATTATACAGGCATAAAACGCTACGATAAAGTTGTTTTTGCCCACAATAGATTGGCCATAATCGACTTAGATACAAGGTCTAATCAGCCTTTTACTTATCTTCATCTTCATATTGTTTTTAACGGAGAAATTTATAACTATAAGGACATCCGGAAAGATTTAGAACGCCAGAATTATCAATTCAGAACCAGTTCAGATACAGAAGTTATTTGTGCAGCTTATTTAGCATATGGTGCCGATTGCCTTACTCGTTTTAATGGCATGTTTGCCTTTGTAATTTACGATACCTTGAAAAATGAGCTGTTTGGCGCAAGGGATAGGTTTGGTAAAAAACCTTTCTATTATGCTCATGATCATGGAGATTTTGAATTTGCAAGCCAACCTTCGCAAATCAGCATTCACAGAGATCTGAATGTAGATGAAAAGGCAATCAATCAATATTTGATATGGGGTTATGTACCCGAGCCACAGTCTATCTTTGCTGAAGTTAAACAGTTGCCAGCTGCCCATTATTTTACTTATCAGTTAGCAAGCAGCAAGCTCAAAACAACCGAGTATTGGACCCTTGATTACGGTTGGAAGAACAAGTTTGCCGGTAGTTATGATGAAGCTAAAGAGGCGCTAGAAGTTATTTTGGCAGATGCGGTTAAGATTAGGATGAATGCAGATGTTCCTCTGGGTGTTTTTCTTAGCGGAGGAATTGATTCCTCGCTTATTGCGGCAATGGCCACTAAAGAAATAGATCATGTAAAAACTTTTTCCATAAAATTTAATGAAAAGGGTTTTGATGAAAGTGCTTATGCCAAACAGGTAGCACAGCATTTGGGAACAGATCATCATACTATTGAATGTAACTACAACGATGGCATTGAGCTGATCGAAAATTTTAACCAATATTATGATGAACCTTTTGCTGATTCGAGTGCAATTCCGACCATGCTTTTAGCTAAACATACCCGTAAGCATGTTACCGTAGCACTGAGTGGTGATGCAGGCGATGAAGCCTTTTTAGGCTACCATCGTTACAAATGGATCAAACAGGTAAACAACCTGTTCTACGCACCCCACACGATCAGAAAGGCAATAGGAGGTATTATTAACCAATCGCCAAAGTACAAACATAAACTTATAGCCATGGGGATAGCCATGGAAGACGTAGAAAACCTCTATGTGAAAATGTTTGGCAACATGGAAAACTCCTGGGTAAAACAGCCAGATCTGGCCAAATATAACTCGCTGATGCATGTGTTAACCAATCCCTCCAAACCCTTGTTAGAAAGAATTTCAGATTTTGATATCAAAACTTACTTAAACGGCGATATCAATACCAAGGTAGATCGGGCATCAATGGCCTTTTCATTAGAATCCAGGTCGCCTTTAATGGATTATAGGGTAATAGAATTCTCCAGAAGCTTACCTACCAGTTACAAGTATAACAGTGGTAACCAAAAGCGGATTTTAAAAGATATTCTTTTCGACCGGGTTCCGGCTCAAATTTTCGACCGGCCAAAAGCAGGTTTTACCATGCCTTTTCAAAATTGGTTCCGGGCTGAATTAAAAGAGTATGTGATGGATAATTTATCTGAGCAAAATCTTAAAAATATCCCAGGTATACATGTGAAACGTACGCAAGAGATTATTCAGGAACACATGACTGGCAAGTGGAACAGGTACCCTCAAATTTGGAAGCTCCTGGTATTGTCTCAATGGTTGATCAAGAATAAAAAATCTGAACAAAAAGTTTCACTGGTTGCTTAAAAACAATTGTCATGCAACACTTTATATCGAAAGTATTTAATAAGTTATTTACTGCGGATAAATGGAACATTGGGTACGTTCATCAATCTATGGAGAGTTTGATAGAGAAAAAGCATTTCAATGCTGATATCAAATGGTTTAAAGAAGACAACGTAGATTATGCTGCCGACCCTTTTGTGGTCGACGTAGAAGGCAAGACCCGGGTTTACTATGAAGAACTCAACTTTTGGAAAGGTCGGGGGGAGCTGATGGTCGTAGATGATTTTTCTTTTGGAAACAAGAAGAAAGTAACCGGGGTAACACCCGAGGCCATTCATCTTTCCTATCCCTACATGATACGTACAGCACAGGGTTTATATTGTATCCCCGAAACATCAGAGGCTTTCGAGGTAGCGCTTTACAAGGTGGATGAGCAAAATCCTCAAAAGCTTAGCAAAGAAAAGGTACTGCTAAAAGGAAAAGCTTTTGTAGATAGTTCCATTATTTTCTTTCAGGATAAGTACTGGTTATTTACCAGTGTACCAGGAGAAAATACTCACTTGTATGCCTATTACGCAGATACTTTAGATGGCGAATATAAAGCACATCAGCTCAATCCAATAAGAGTGAAGAAAGAACATTGCAGGGCTGCAGGAAAACTTTTTCTCATCCAGAATGAACTTTATCGGGCCACGCAGAACCCAACACAAAAATATGGTGGTTCTATCATCATCAATAAGATAGAATTACTTAATGCTTCCAGTTTCTCTGCCAGGGCAATATTTGAAATATTACCAGATAAGAAATATAGCGAAGGGCTCCACAATATCAGTTTCACAGAGAATGTGATCGTTTTAGATGGTAAAAGAAGGGTAATCAGCCCTTTAATGCCCATCAAAAAACTGATTCGAAAAATTAAACAAAATACTTAAACAGAAAATTATGGCACCGGATAAAAAGATACTGTTTATTTCTTTAACCGATGCGCCTAATGGAGCGGAGAATGTTTTACTCACTATGGCTAAGGAGGTTGGTAACGAGATCTGGTTTTTGAAAAGAAATCAGGGTGCTAACTTAAAAATTCCTGATCACCTTACTGCCTGTTATTTATCTGAAGTAAGCATTGCCAGCGGTTTTGCCCGGATGATCCCTAAGCTAAGGTCCTTTTCTCCGGATCTGATAATGAGTACCCATCCATACCTAAATGCATTTTTAGGATTTTTGAAAAGGCTGGGTTATTTACATACGAAGCTGATTGCAAGAGAATGTACCTCTGTTTTTACCCGTTTTACCGGATTAAAAAAGAAAGTATATCGGTTAATTTATCGCCTGGGCTATCCTTCAATTGATTTGTTGGTATGCCAAACGGAATTGATGAAAAAGCAACTTTTAGATCACAATCGCTTTATTCCGGATAAAAAAGTACTGGTACAACCTAACCCAATAGATTTTATTAAAATCATGGCTGGTGCAGAGAAACCATTAATCAATGGAGATGCCCGGCTTGAATTTATCTGTTCTGCGGGAAGGTTGATTCCCGAAAAGGGTTTCCCTATTTTGATTGAGGCCTTTAAGAGTATTAAAAGCGAATATCCGCATCTTAAACTTCTGCTGTTGGGAGAAGGTAAAGAAAGAATAAGTTTAACAACGCTCATTGAAGCGAACGGACTTACCGGGGAGGTGATTTTGAAAGGTCAGGTAGATAATCCGGCACCCTATTTCAAACATGCGAAAGTATGTGTGGTTTCATCCATTAAAGAAGGTTTTCCCAATGTACTCTTAGAAATGATGGCTGTAAATCAGTCGGTTGTTTCAACACTTTGTGCAGGAGGAATTGAAGAAATACCTGGCATTCATAAAATTGAGGTGAATAATGTAGCTGCACTGAGCAATGCGATTAAACAAACGCTTGCCGCAACAAAAGCAACAGATGTAAAAGTAATGCATAATTACCTCGCCCAACGCAAACCCGAAATATTTGCGCATTCCATTCTGAATGCACTCAACAACCTTAACTAATAAGAGTAAAAATAATAATAAACCATTTGGCCTTGGAACACATGGCCCTGAAAATCAATTGCCTAATTCCAGGCTATTATTTAACTGTTTCTCAAAACCCAAATTTTATGAAAATTTTAATTACTGGTACAGCTGGTTTTATTGGCTTCCATTTAGCACAACGTTTATTGCAGAGAGGTGATACGGTTGTAGGCATTGATAACATCAATGATTATTACGATGTAAATTTGAAATACGCGCGATTGGCTCACACAGGCATTCCTCAATCAGAAATAGCTTATGGCGTGCCAGTTCAAAGTAAAGTGTATGATAATTATACTTTTATCAAGCTGGATATCTGCGATAAACCCTCGCTGGAGAAATGTTTCAAAGACAATCAGTTTGATGCCGTTTGTAACCTGGCCGCACAGGCAGGTGTGAGATACAGTCTAACCAACCCAGATGCTTATATCGAAGCCAATATCAAAGGGTTTTTAAATGTTTTAGAATGTAGCAGACACTTTAAAATCGGACATTTACTTTATGCCAGTTCATCAAGTGTTTATGGTTTAAATAAAAACATGCCATTTTCTACCCATAATAATGTAGATCATCCGGTTTCACTTTATGCTGCATCTAAAAAAAGTAATGAACTTATGGCACATTCATACAGTCATTTGTTTAATTTACCCACTACAGCATTGAGGTTTTTTACTGTTTATGGCCCTTGGGGTCGCCCGGATATGGCCCTTTTCTTATTTACCAAAGCCATTTTAGAGGGTAAACCTATCGAAGTATTTAACAATGGAGAAATGAGACGCGATTTTACCTATATAGATGATATTGTAGAAGGAATAGTGAGGGTATTTGATCAACCAGCTCAGAAAAATCCTGAATGGAACAGTTTAAATCCAGATCCTGCTACTTCAAATGCCCCATATGCCGTGTTTAATATTGGCAGGGGAGAACCAGTAAGATTGCTGGATTTTGTAGAAGAAATAGAAAAAGAAACAGGTATTTCCGCTCAAAAGATCTTCTTGCCGATGCAGGATGGTGATGTGGCTGAAACCGCTGCAGATATTGATGATTTGAAAAATTTATTAAATTATCAACCTTCAGTGTCGGTTCACACAGGTGTGAAGAATTTTGTGAAGTGGTTTACAGAATTTTATACACCTCATGCACAAATAGTTACTACAACACCGGTAACCGTCAATTAGTTTGTCATATGAATGTAAAGGTGGTGTATAAATAATTTTACATTAAAGTATTCTGAGTCAGTATTTTTTCTTTCTGTAAGCTATTGGTTTACAGTAAGGCTAATAGTGTTTCGTATCGATATTAATTAATAATCAGTGTTTTAGCTGCATTTTTTTAGATATACTCATTTATCGCATATAGCGTTAAGTTGTAAATTTAAAAAAAATCAAAAATGCAGAGAAAAACAAAATTGTTTAAAAAAGTGAGTTTAATTGGGTTATTATTTACAACCATTTTCTTTTTCAGTAATTGTAAAAAAAGTGTGAATGGTGAAGACACATCTTTGATAGATAGTACCCAGTATTTTTCGAGTGATTCAGGTCAAGTATTAGCCGCAACCAGTGGAAGTACAGGTAAACTAAGTGCAAGTGGATTCAGATTAGAAAGTGGTTATGCATTTAAGATTTCAGCAAGCATAGCAGGTGGCGACGCATCAGGCGCGCAAACGCAATCAATTTTAAGGTTATTTGAAAACGGTGTAGAGTTAGGTCCGGCACATGCTGTACATGACGAGATTAGAACAGTAGGTAAGGGAAGGTATAGCCACTGGGGTACTTCGTTGATTTTTTCAACATCAGATAATAGTGACCCTAGAACAAACGGTAGAACCTATACCTATGTAATTGGTGGCACTTCTGCCATAACACCACCGCCAGCTACAGAAACACCATCAAATGGTAATACCGAAATAACCAATGGTATCATGGGATACGCCATGGTTAACGGTACAACAACTGGTGGACAAGGTGGTACAGAAACAACTGTTACTACCTTAGCAGCCTTAAAATCGGCTTTAAACGATAACGTTAAACGTATCATTTATATTAGTGGTACCATTAAAGGTGCTGGTGAAGATCCAATATATGTTAAGTCTAACAAATCTATTATTGGTAAATCAGGTGCGGTAATTGAAGGTGTTAACTTGTTCATGTATACTGTAAGCAATATCATCGTACAAAACATTACTTTCAAAAACTATGTAAATTATGCTGCAATTCAAATCAAAGAAGCTGCGCACCACATCTGGATTGACCATTGCGATTTCTCTACAGACCGATCACGCGGGTGGGAATATTGGGGTAAAGACATTACCATTAACAGAGAGTCTGACTATGTAACGGTTTCCTGGAGTAAGTTCCACGATACCAACTTATCAGTACTGATTAGTGGTGGTATTGCCGGTCACGAATCTGATGCAGGCAAACTGCACATCACCATGCACCACAATTTCTGGTATAATGTTACCGAAAGAGAGCCATCAATGAACTGGGGACGGGTACACATGTTTAACAACTATCACTTAAACAACTCTGGTTATTCAATCGGTGCAAGAGCTGGTGGTATTGTAAGAACAGATAACGAATACTTTTCAAACTGTGTAAAACCATTATCAACTAAAGTTGCAACGGACCCTGAAGGATACTTTAGCGGGATTTCAACCAATATTTACGACAAATGTGGTGCAAATACCATGACAACAGCAGTGTCTACATGGGTGCCAGAATACGATTACAAAGCTTATTTAAATGATGCAGCCAGCGTTCCTTCAATTGTAGCGAACGGAGCTGGTCCAAAATAGATAAACCAAAATCTTCATATTTTTTTTACAAAAGCCACCCGGATGGGTGGCTTTGTAATTTGAATTAAAAAAATTGACATGATGAACATTACAGGCAAAAAGATTTTTATCGTTTGCGATTCCTCCAGATCACTACTTGATTTTAGGGGAAAGCTTATAGAAAAAATGCAGATTGATAATCAGGTGTACGTTTTTACACCCAGGATAGATCAGGAATCCGTACGCAATAGGTTAAAAGAATTAAACGTAATTACCTATGAGAGCAATCTGAATGGCAGTAATGTTTCCATTATGTCTGACCTGCAGTTTATATACGCGCTGTATAAACTGATTAGAAAAATAAAACCCGATATATTTTTCCCTTACACCTTTAAGCCTGTAATATACGGCTCATTCCTGGCTAAGCTTTGCAAAGTAAATTTAATAGCACCAATGCTTACCGGCTTAGGTTATAATTTTACCGATAATCCAAACAGTAACAAATGGGTGGTAAAAATAACCCGCTTTCTACTCAAATTCAGCTTGCAACCTAATCCCCGGCTGAACATTATTTTTCAAAATAAAGATGATTCACAACGCCTCCTTGACCTCAAGATCTTAAATAAAAAACATCAGGTGTATGTGGTAAACGGTTCTGGTGTTGATTTAAGTCACTATGAGTATTCTAAAC
This sequence comes from Pedobacter rhizosphaerae, assembly GCF_900111155.1. Classification (GTDB taxonomy): domain Bacteria; phylum Bacteroidota; class Bacteroidia; order Sphingobacteriales; family Sphingobacteriaceae; genus Pedobacter; species Pedobacter rhizosphaerae. Next base: position 108,293 of record NZ_FOGG01000005.1, read on the forward strand.
CAAGTATTTCACCGATAACCTTTTTAATGGTATCAAGGCTGATCAACGCCAAGGGAATTAAAGAATATTATGATGCCGCTAAGTTGATTAAGGAACGCTTTCCACAAACGGTTTTCAAGCTTATTGGTCCTTATGATGATAATATCGATACCATAAGCCCACAACTTTATCAGGCCATTGCTTCTGGCGACACCATAAAATATATTGGACAGGTAGATGATGTGCGGCCAGACATCGAACAGTCATCCGTTATGGTATTGCCTTCCTATTATGGTGAGGGCGTTCCCAGATGTGTTTTAGAAGGTATGGCGATGGGAAGGCCAGTAATTACCAGCGACTCGGTAGGATGTAGAGAAACGATAAATCCTGAACCCGAAAATGCAAATGGCTTTCTAATTCCAATTAAAAATGCATCGGCATTGGCGAGTAAAATGACCTATTTTATCGAAAACAGCGAGGATATTGTTAATTACGGAAATCGTGGGCGGATATTTGCCAAAGAAAAATTTGATGTTAACCTGGTTAACTCGGCACTTTTCAAAATTATGAAATTGGAATCCTGACCAATTAAACGAACCAAACTAATAACCAAATAATTTAACCTAACTGTTGTGAACAATACATTTATCTACAAACAAGCCACATTAGCCGACTTTCGTCATGCTATTGATGAATATGGATGGGTTGTATACGAGAAAGCGATCAACCAGAAATTAATCTCAGATATAATTGCAGGCTTTGAATCTTCTTATCTGCTTCGGCGCGAAATTCAGAAACTGAATGGCATTGAAGAAAACATGGAGGGCACCCTTCATCATCTTTTAGAGAAGGACAACTTTGCCATAGAGCTTTTAGGTAAGCTTTGCTGCCACCGGGAAATCCGCGATTTTTTAGGTGGTAATTACATCTTAAATGGTATTAATGGAGTGATCAATTCTAAGAAGAGCAAATCTTACATTCAAAACGTACACCGTGATGTAAGAACCTTCTCAGGCGAAAACAAGTACATGATCCAAATGATAATCGTTTTAGACGATTTTACCATTTTTAATGGTGCCACACACTTTCTGTCTGGGTCTCATAAATTGGATATCCGGCCAGATGAAAAGCATTTTAAGGCCTTTTCAAAGCAGGCTGTGGCCAAGAAGGGGAGTATAATCCTCTTTGATTCTAACCTTTGGCACGCTGGAGGAATTAATTTTACCCGAAAGCAGCGCAGAGCTTTAACCCTTGGCTTCACTAAGCCCTACATTAAGCAGCAGTTTGACTATCCCCGTTTTTTAGGATACGAATACGGGGAAACTTTAGATAGCGATCTCAGACAAATTATCGGGTATAACGCAAGAGTTCCGGCAAGTTTACAAGAGTATTACCAACCCCGGGAGCAAAGAATGTACAAATCAGATCAAGGTTAAAGTAATTATTATGGAAACTCAAACGCTCCCCGCAAAAACTATTGGAGGATATATTGAACTCCAGTTAAATCCAGGAAGAATTTTCCATCCAGAACTTCTTCCTTTAAATACAGGCAGAAATGCATTAGAATACATTCTTCGCGTTAGGCAGTACAACACAATCTATTTGCCTTATTATACCTGCGATGTTTTATTAGAACCTTTACATAAACTGAATATAACCTATCATTTTTATAAGGTCGACGAAGATTTAGATCCGATTATAGATTTTGAAATAACGGAAAAAAGTTGCTTACTCTACACCAACTATTACGGATTAAAAACAGAAACCGTTAGACGATTGGCTAAAACTACCAAAAATCTGATTGTAGATAATGCACAGGCATTTTTTACCAAGCCTATTCAGCATACCGATACTTTTTACTCTTGCCGAAAGTTTTTTGGCGTACCTGATGGAGCTTATTTATACATTTCCAAAAATCTGGGAATTAGCTTAAAGCAAGATCGTTCTGTGGAAAGATGTTCGCACCTGCTTAAAAGTATTGATTTAAATATTGAAGAAGGATATACAGATTACATCGAAAATAATAAAGATTTATGTAACAGGGAGATTATGAAGATGTCGGCACTTTCTACTCGAATACTGGCCGGTATCAATTACGAACAATGTGCCCTAATCAGACAAAGAAATTATGATTTTCTGCATGAACATTTATCATCGAAGAATTTACTCCAGCTAAACAGAGCGCCCGAAGAAGTGCCTATGGTATATCCATTGCTTTTAGACATTGCAGGAGTAAAACAGCAATTAATAGCAAAAAAAATATTTGTAGCCACGTACTGGCCAAATGTTTTTGATTGGGTTGAAACCGATAGTTTCGAATACTTTCTTACTAATAATCTAATCGCTTTGCCTATAGATCATCGCTACAATGCCGACGATATGATGACCATGGTTAAAGCTTTAAACTCTTTGTTATGAACCAGATTTATTTACGGCCTCTTGAATTAAAAGATGCAGATGTTTCTTACAAATGGAGAAACGATCCAGACGTTTGGACATATACTAAGTTCGTACTTAAAAATCAAATCACACCAGATGTAGAAAGACAATGGCTTTCAAATAAAATTAATCTGGCTAATGAAAAAAGATTTGCCATATGCTTAAAAGACTCAAACACTTACATCGGTAATATTCAATTGATTAACATTGATGAGGAAAGTGCCGAATTTCATTTGTTTATCGGCGATAAAGCCTATTGGGGAAAGGGAATTGGCTATCAGGCTTCTGTAATGGTATTGAAATATGCTTTCTATAACCTTCATTTGAAATCTATTTTCCTTGAGGTGCATGCAGATAATGCTGCAGCTTATTCTATTTACAGAAAAGTCGGTTTTGAAACCATATCCAAAGAATCAGAATTTTTGAAAATGGTTATCAATCCCTCCATGCTGCAAGAACTATCTTAATTTATCTAATCGCATCTATAAAAACCATAAAGCTCCCCATGAAAAAGATTATAACAATTGAAGATAAACTACAGTGGACTAACTATATAAAGCGTGCGTTGCACTACGATTTTTACCATACCTGGTATTATCATTCTCTGGATAAAACAGGTTTTCCAATTTTATTTGTATATGAAGAAAATCAAAACTTTATAGCTTTTCCACTTTTAAAACGAAATATACCTGGCTCTGATTTTTTTGATTTTACATCTGTTTATGGATACACGGGGCCAATCTCAAACCTGGATTTTAAAGTACTCGAAGATGATTTTATGGAAGGCTTCAAAGCTTCCTTTATAGAATATTTGCAAACAGGCCAAAATGTAACTGTATTTTCCCGCCTGCATCCATTTTTCGATCAGGAAAGATTGATGGGGAAGTTTTCCGGAGTTCATGCAAATGGCAAAACAGTGGCCATTGATTTGACCACCACCATAGAAGAACAACGTTCCGTTTACCGCAAAAGCGTAAAAGAAAAAATAAGACGATTGCGAAAGCGTGATTACCTGGTTAAAGTTTCTAATGATATTAGCGATGCCCGTATTTTTGCAGATATTTATATCGAAAATATGCAGCGCGTTGGCGCTAAAGAATATTACTTTTTTAGTGAAAGCTATTTTGTTAATCTTTTAGCCTCCGATGAGTTTGATTCAAAACTTTTTTTAGTTTATAAAGATGGAGAGCCTATTTCTGGCGCTGTTGTAGTTTGTACCGACGAAATTATGCAGGTTCATTTGCTGGCCACGAAAACCAAATACCTTAACGAATCTCCTGCAAAACTCTTAACAGATGAAATTACCGTAATTGGCAGACAACTTGGCTACAAGTATTTCAATTTAGGGGGAGGTGTTAATTTTAAAGAAGATAACCTATTTGGCTGGAAGATGGGCTTTTCAAAACTCTGTTTCGAATTTAACAGCTGGAGATACATTGCCAATAATGATTTGTATAATTCCCTTTTAGAAGAAAAAGCTATAGACAACACCGCTAACATCGATTTTTTTCCACTATACCGCAATCCCGTAATGGCTTAATAATCACATAAATATTTTTATATATAATTATTAAATGATATGCTAATCGATAAAAGTACTATTGGTTGCGCTTATAGATATACGCTCGATCAGAAAGACGACTGGAATAAGTACGTCGAAAATGCCACTGAGTATGATTTCTTTCATACTTGGAAATATCATAAACTTGCCAATAGCGGTGAGCCCGTTTTGTTTGTTTACACTGAAGGGGATAATTACATCGCTTTTCCACTACTCCAAAGGCCAATACCAGGCACCCCATATTTCGATTTGCATTGTGTATATGGTTATACCGGTCCAATTTCAAACCGTTATTTTGAAGAGTTGGAAGAACACTTTATGCAGAATTTTAAGGATGCATTTTTAACCTTTTTAAAAGAAGGGAATTATGTATCTGTTTTCTCTAAACTACATCCATTTTTTGGGCATAGCAGGTTAATGATTAAGTTTGGCGGCCTGCACGATAATGGCAAGACCATTGCCATTGATTTAACGCAAAGTTTGGATGAACAGCGAAGAAAATACCGCAAAACCACGAAAGGTGATATCAACAGATGCAGGAGATTCGGTTATCAAGTGAAAAAAGCTGAAACTAAAGAAGATATTTTAGCATTCTCCAGGCTTTATGAGCAAAATATGGGAAGAATTAATGCATCTGAATTTTATCTCTTTAATGAAGATTATTTCCTGGAGTTGCTAACCAACGAAAAAAATTGTGAGCTTATGCTGGTTATCTCCAATGGAGAGGTTATTTGCGGAAGCATAATTATGTACGCCAATAAAATTATGGAGGGTTATTTAATTTCAACCCAAACCGAATATTTGAAATATTCTCCAGCCAAGTTTTTATTGGATGAAATTAGTTTAATAGGACGGAGCAAAGGAATAGATTACTATCATTTAGGTGGTGGTTTGGGTTTTAAAGAAAACTCCCTTTTCGAATGGAAGCTCGGTTTCTCTGATTTCATATTGGATTATAAAACATGGAGATACATTGCAAATCAAGAGGTTTATGATCATTTAGTGAAAGAGTCTGGAAATGAATGGGTTGAAGAGGTGGATTTCTTTCCACTGTATAGAATGTCTCCTTCCGTTAGTTAGCCGTTGTTATTTGCAGAAATCACGAAAGGCTATTGCTGCTGTCATCAACTTACTTAAAACCGTTATCTGTTTCGTTTTCTGCCCGAGTTAATCTCGTTGAACGGTTACGCAGAGAAAGGAGGGGGCATCCCAACCCCAAATCCATCATACCCCAATTAATACCATATTATCATTTAATATTCCCTATTATGAAAAAGCTAATATTCCCAGACAAAGCACATTCGAGGTGGTTGATATTGCTTATCGATCAGTTTATTGTGGTATGGACATTATTTATATCAATAGTACTCACCCATACGGCCAATTATGCTGATATCTTCAAGCTGGAAAACTATCTGTATGTTGGATTGTATGCTATAATTGCTGCTGCGGTATTTATTTCGTTAAGAATCCATACAGGCATTATCCGGTATTCCAATACAGAAGATATTTTAAGGGTATTTCTGGCTGTTTTTGTGTCTAGCTTACTCTTTGTCGGGTTGAACAAAATTCTGGCTCAGCGCTTTGAATTACTTTGGAGCCAGATGGATAAAGCCCTGATTTTGAATTTTTTCATTTCCTCATCGTTGCTCATCATGCTGAGGATTTCTGTTAAAGGAATTTTTTACTTTTTCAAAGAACTTAAGTCAGAGGATAAAGAACACATTTTAATCTACGGCTCTGAAAAAAAAGCCATCCTCATTAAAAAGGCAATAGAGCAAAATGAAGAGTCTAATTTATGTATTGTTGGCTTTGTAGATGATAATCAAGACCGTATAGATAAATATTTAGAGCAAAAGAAAGTTTTTCATTCTTCGGCTATTTCATTTTTGAAGAATAAACATGGGATAAAGAAAATTCTTTTTGCCGAAGATGCACTAAACACATTGAATAAAAAGAAAATTGTAGATACCTGCATCAATGAAGGAATTAAAGTGATTATGGTTCCTCCATCAAACAAGTGGTTGTATGGCAAGTTTGATCAGCACCAGTTAAGAGATTTAAAAATAGAGGATCTTTTAGAACGGGAAGCAATTAAGCTCAATGAAAAGAATATTTTAAAAGAGCTCAATGGTAAGTGTATTTTGGTTACTGGCGCAGCGGGTTCCATAGGCTCCGAAATTGTTCGGCAGGTATTGCAGTATAATCCTAAATCGGTTATCCTCTGCGATCAGGCAGAAACACCTCTGCACGATTTGAAATTAGAACTGGAAGACAGCTTGCAGGCCAAAAATGTTAAAATATTTATGGCTAACGTTCAAAATGCCAACCGGATTAGAACACTTTTCGAATGGTATAAACCTGAAATTGTATTTCATGCGGCAGCCTACAAACATGTTCCAATGATGGAGAATAATCCGGCAGAAGCCATATTAACCAATGTTTTAGGTACCAAAAATATGGCTGATATCTCATTAGAATATGGCGTAGAAAAATTTGTGATGATTTCCACAGATAAAGCTGTTAAACCCACCAATGTAATGGGAGCTTCTAAAAGATTGGCCGAAATCTATATCCAGTCGCTTAATAGCCCTGAATTAACCACCACCGATTCTATTTCTGAAGGCCATCATTTACGCACCCGCTTCGTAACTACCCGTTTTGGTAATGTTTTGGGCTCCAATGGTTCGGTTATACCTCGTTTTAAAAGTCAAATCGAAAAAAGAGGGCCTATAACCGTTACCCATCCCGATATTACCCGGTATTTTATGACCATTCCGGAAGCCGTGCAATTGGTTATGGAAGCAGGAGCAATGGGGCAGGGAGGCGAAATCTTCTTGTTTGATATGGGTAAGCCCGTTAAAATAGTCGATTTGGCTATCAACATGATTAAGCTGGCAGGCTTAGTGCCTTATGAAGATATTGATTTGGTATTTACAGGGTTAAGACCTGGAGAAAAATTATATGAAGAACTTTTACTATCGGAAGAGGCGATGATGGAAACGCATCATCCTAAAATTAAAATATCCCAAAAAGTTACCTATAACTTCATCTATGTCAATCAGATCATTAAAGATTTGATTGAGCTTAATCAGGAAGGTAATGACTATAACGTAGTGAAAAAGATGAAGGAAATTATTCCGGATTATATCAGTAATAATTCACAGTACGAAGATCTTGATTTGTTGGTAGCGAACTAGCTTTCAGTGTTTTGTATCTTAAAAATTTCATGAAATTATATTTTTTTAGTAAATTGCTGATAAGCTAATCGTCCCCAGGTTGTTTATCAGATTTAAATTGTTTTACAGAATTTAAATTAACCCACCATGAGCTTAAATGTAGGACAGGTTCTTGAGCGCGTAGTGCGCAGAGACCGTATGGGAATCAGCGAATTATCCCGGAAACTCAATGTAAGTAGAAGAACAATCTATAATTGGTTTGACCAGAAAAGCTTAAACCCCGAAATTATTTGGAAAGTAGGCACCGTTATTGGTCACGATTTTTCAGTCGAGCTGCCCGATACCTTTCTAAGAAACGAGCCCGGCAAGCGAGAAACATTTGAGTCTCACTATGAAGATGTAGTAAAAAGCGATGCCAATACCGTTTATTTTTGGATGAACAAGTACATCAGGCTGCTCGAAAAGTATAATGAAATATTGAGCCATACTACCGAAGAACTACATGCTGCCCCATTAGCGCACCACACTGTGCCTAAAAATACTAAGAAGGAATTCTCTGGAACTTTCGAGAAATCTTAAATCCTTTTTATCTATTCATTAACCTTTATTAACAAAAATATTCTGAATACAGACGCTAAAGAGTGAAACAGCCTCTTTTATAGCCTCTTCCTTTTAAAATATTAAAAACCTTCGGTATGCGGATTTCCCATGCCCCAGGATTGTTTTGCTCCCCAACTAAATTTTTAATATTATGAAAACCATTAACCTCCTAATCCTATTAGTAGTTACCTTATGCATTCATCAAACCGCAAGATCACAATCACAAATTTTTAAAGGTACTGGAGTAAGGTACAGTGCCGGAATTGAAACAGGCTTGGCCACAGGCTATCTGGCCACCAAATACGAGGGTACCCTGGGTGTCTCTGCGCAGGCCGAGTTTCCTATTGTAGAAGGTGATCTCTATTCTACCTTAAATGCTGGTTTTAACAACATTTTTACCACGGCCACCTATGCTCATCTGGTAGATGATTTGCACCTGGTACCATTTAAAGCTGGCCTGAAGTACTTCTACAGAAGTAATCTTTATTTACAATCGGAGATTGGTTTCTCCTTTTTGCTTAATAAGGCGAAATGCGTAGAGGGTAAAAATGCTGCATTTGTATATGCCCCGCAGGTTGGAATGATTTTCTATCTGCATGAGAAAGATTACATCGATGCAGGTGTACGGTTTGAAAGCAATAGTAAATTTTACAAATGCGATCACAACAACAACTTCATTGGCTTTAGAATAGCCTGGGGCTTTACGCTTTAGATCGAAATTATTCATTAATACTCACCCAAAGTATCCTAAATGAAAGCAAGTATACAGTATAATGCTATGAATGGACTTTGGATCCTATTCATTGATTGTAAGTACGAGGAATCGCCAAAGTATATTCGGATGATTACGAAAATAATCATCAAAATGCTTTCAGGTGCCGCAATTCCAGGAAATAAACGTCGTGTGCGTGCAGGTAGACATTACCTTGTTCATGAGCATATTGTTGAGTTACACACCGATGAATGGTTTCCACTGGTTTTGGCCAGTAAACGTAAGGAACTCTTAGAGGGGATCAAGGCCATTTTTATGGATATGATTGGGAAAAAATAGTAAACTATTTTTCAGCTTGGTTGCCAGCGATGTGCTTTATCACCCTGAAAACAAATGCTGATGGCCATTCTCGCCATCACTTATAGAATTCATCTTAACTAAATCAAATTATGTGTGGAATTGTCGGCTATATAGGCTTTAGAGAAGCTTGGCCAATTGTTTTAAAGGGATTAAAACGATTGGAGTATCGTGGTTATGATAGTGCAGGTATCGCTGTAATGAATGGCGAAAAACAAAATATATACAAGAAGGCCGGAAAGGTGTCGGTATTGGAAGATTACGCCAAAGCTTTCGATTGTTCCGGAAACATTGGAATGGGACACACGCGTTGGGCTACTCACGGGCAGCCATCAGATCGCAATTCCCATCCACATACTTCTAATAACGGCCAACTATCCATTATCCATAATGGCATTATCGAGAACTACGCTACGCTTAAAGAGGAGCTGGTACAACGGGGCCATGTTTTTAGCAGCGACACGGATACAGAGGTACTCATTCACCTGATTGAAGAAATTCAATTGATGGAAGGAACTGATTTACTGGAATCTGTTCGATTGGCTTTAAACGAGGTGGCTGGTGCTTATGCCATAGTAATTATGGATAAGGCTAGTCCTGATCGGCTAATTGTAGCCAGAAAGGGTAGTCCTTTGGTAATAGGGGTAGGAAGCGGAGAATATTTTGTTGCTTCGGATGCTACGCCTATTATTGAGTATACTAAAAATGTAATTTATCTGAACGACAATGAAATAGCTGTACTCACTAAAGAAGAACTTTTTATTAAGAGACTGGATAATGTTGTGCAAACCCCACAAATCCAGGAACTGAATATGAAACTGGAAATGCTGGAGAAGGGCGGTTTCGATCATTTTATGCTGAAGGAGATATTTGAGCAGCCACGATCGATTTTAGACTGTATGAGAGGGCGTATCTATCCGGAGCTAGGACAAGTACAGCTTGGAGGGATTAAAGCCTTTGCAGATAAGCTAAAGAATATTGATCGGATTATCATTGTAGCCTGTGGAACCTCCTGGCATGCCGGTTTAGTTGGAGAGTATCTGATAGAAGAGTATGCCCGCATTCCGGTAGAGGTAGAATATGCTTCAGAGTTCAGGTACAGAAACCCGATTATAACCGAGAAGGATGTAGTGATTGCCATATCGCAATCGGGCGAAACCGCCGATACTATGGCGGCCATTGAAATGGCTAAAGAAAAAGGCGCTACGATTTTTGGGATTTGTAATGTGGCCGGAGCTTCCATTCCAAGGCTTACACATGCAGGTGTATACACGCATGCCGGCCCGGAAATAGGAGTGGCTTCTACCAAAGCATTTACTGCACAGGTAACAGTTTTAACTTTAATGGCATTTTACATGGCGCAACAACGCGGAACCATCAGCGATGTTAAAATGCGCGAATTGCTTACCGAATTAGAAACTGTTCCAGACAAGGTACAATCGGCATTGGCTTCTAACGAACTGGTAAAATACATTGCAGGAGAAATTAAGGATGCCAGTAATTGTTTGTTTCTGGGAAGGGGAAGTGGTTTCCCTGTAGCTTTGGAAGGGGCATTAAAACTTAAAGAGATTTCTTATATCCATGCAGAAGGTTACCCTGCTGCAGAAATGAAGCACGGACCTATTGCGCTGATAGATGAACAAATGCCTGTAGTGTTTATTGCTACCAATAATTCATCCTACGAAAAAGTAATCAGTAATATTCAGGAGGTAAAGGCCAGAAAGGGAATTGTGATTGCCATTGTAACGGAAGGAGATAAGAAGGTTAAAAATATGGTAGATTATTCCATTGAAATTCCAGATACCGACGAGGCATTCTTGCCACTCCTCGCTACAATTCCCTTGCAGCTACTTTCTTACCACATTGCAGTAATGAGGGGTTGTAATGTGGATCAGCCAAGAAATCTGGCAAAATCGGTTACGGTAGAATAAGCTTTTTTGTTGCATGGGTTTTTGCAGATTGGTATCTCCCGAAATCGGGTCTTGCTGAACTTATTTCAGCATCTTTATTAATTGTTTTAGCCTCGGAAGACTTCAAATGAAGGTATATTTTGGTGTTCTATTTAATTTAACTGCATTTAAAATATCTATAAAAAGTTAACTAATTTATTAAAGGTTGTAGCAGTATGCCGCAACCTGTATAAGGCTACAACAGAACTAGTGCCGGTATTGAATGAAATTCAGCTGTAGGGATAATTTATTATCTCATGTCATAAGGGTATGATTCAGTCGTATGGCCTTGGTTCTTTTGTAGCTTTGTGAAATAGCTACGCAAAGTAGTTCATGTATAAAAAAATGCGGGAAGGCTGCTCTGAATAAGGGTGGCCTTTTCTTGTTTTAGGCTTAGTTACAAGTATGAGATAACACAGTGAAGTTTTTTCTACATTCAGTTTTGGCATCATTATAAGCTTACGCTTTTTTGCTGGCTACATCACCAACCAATCGCCTAAATCAATTAAATAGGATTTAAGTTTTTTAACAAACAGTGCTATTGCATATATTTGAACATTAACCAGTATGAGGACCAACCTGCCAGCAAACCTGGTATGTTTCAAAACCAATTTAAATGATACAAAAAGAATTAGCGCAATTAACAGACGAAGAGTTATTAAAAGAAGCCAAAAGAGTGAAATCTGATAAGATTATTACTGCTGCTTTGATTGGCTTCCTGGCCGGAGTTATAGTTTACACCGTGGTGAAAAAAAGCTTCGGATTTTTAACACTCATTCCTATTGTTTTTGCATACAAACTGTTCAATAAGCCAAAGTATAATACTACAGAATTAGATGCTCTTTTAAAGGAAAGAGGTTTGAAATAGAAAACGGCAATTTTAAAATAAAAGACCTTCGCTACTGGTTGGTGTCCCTGTCAATGCTATTAACCTAAGGAGAAAACTAAAATAGATTGTCAATCCTGAGCCTGTCGAAGGGTAATCCATTTTAGTTTTACAGCATTTAGCTCAACTTAATAGCATTGGTGTCCCTGCCAACCAGTCTACTTTTTTTATAGACCCTCAATTTCATTTAATAGGAGCATCGGCCGATAGGTTAATCAAACAAAAAAGCCCGAAATATTTCTATTTCAGGCTTCGTTTTTTTGAGCGGAAAGTGAGGGATTCGAACCCCCGGACCTGTTACAGTCAACAGTTTTCAAGACTGCCGCATTCGACCACTCTGCCAACTTTCCGGAGGCAAAAGTACAAACTCCGCGTTAATCTGCAAACTATGAAGTGTATTTTTTTATATAAAATTGATAATGCGTTAACAATGAGGGAGAAAAAATTATTTCTTCTTGATGTTTTCCTCAAATGGAGCCGACTTTTTGAATAAATTGAAGGTTGGGCGAATGATTTTAACGCTTCTTTTACTCACGTCTACACTTGCATTGAGCTCAAAACCGATCAAAAGGATCAGTGAATTGAGGTAAAGCCAGATCATCACCACAATTAAGGTTCCAATAGAGCCATACACTTTATTGTATCCGGCAAAGTGATTGATGTAATAGGAAAACCCCCAGATGGTAATAAAAGCTAAAATGGTAGCTAGCCAGGATCCAGCACTAAAAAGCTTCCACTTTTTGGTGTGTGAAGGACCATATCTATATAAAACAGATATGGTGATAAAGTATAGGATGGCCAATAACGACCAACGTGTTAATTGAATTGCGTAAACAGCCCAGCTATCTTTAATGTAAACCAAATCCCTTAAATTGCTTAACAATACTTCTCCCAAAGCCATAGCACAGATGCAGATAATAATAGAGAAGCAAATCACCATTGTTAAAATCAGGGCAATTAGCCGTTGTTTTAGCCAGCTCCGGGTTTCTATAATAAGCGATGACTTATTAAAGGCTTTCATGAGGTTTTTGACCCCATTGGTTGCAAAGAACAATGCAGATAAAAACCCGAAAGATAGAAGTCCCCTGTTTTGGTTCTTGACTATGTCTTTTAACGTTGTTTCAAATGCATCAAACGCATTGTGCGGCAGTACCAACTGAATAAGGTTCAGCAATTGATCCTGGAAACCCTTTATCGGGATAAAGGGAATAAGTGTAAATAAAAAGATAATTCCCGGGAAAATGGCCAGCATAAAGCTGTAGGCCAGGGAAGAGGCTTTGTTAACCAGCGCATCCTTCCCAATCTCCCTGAAAAAAAAAGTGGCTACAGTATATAGTGGCAATGGGCTAAATCCAGGCAATACGCATAGCTTAGTCCATTCAATAAATTTAGAATAGAACTTAAAATTTAATAACTGCCTGTGTAACCATTCCATGAAAGTTATACAAAATATTTACTCACGCCATCCATAAAGTTTTTAGGCGGATGACATGGTTTCCTTGTTTGTTTATCTACAAAAACCAAAGTAGTTTTTCCAATATTAATCAATTCTTCCGCTTCATTATAAATTTCATACTCTACATGCAACCTAACTGAAGGTAGTTGTTTTACAATGGATTTGATGGTCAAAACCTGGTTGTAAAAGGCTGGTTTTAAATATTTTGATTGCAGTTCTAATATAGGTAACATTACACCGTCTTCTTCCATCGATGCATAAGTAATTCCAGAACAAGCTTCAAAACATTCGGTTCTTGCAATTTCGTAGTATTCGGCATAATTGCCATGGTATACTACCCCCATTTGGTCGGTTTCGGCATAACGCACCTTAACCTTTGTTTCTTGTATAAACATTATTTAAAGATGTTTCTTTTGTTGAGTGCCTCACGATATTTTCTCGCATTAATTTCATGCTCTGCTTTCGTTGCAGCAAAATTATGGTAGCCTGAAAAATCTTCCTTTGCACACATGTAAATGTAATTGTTATTGTCTTTATTCAACACAGCATCAATTGCATTGATACTCGGCATCATGATTGGGCCAGGGGGCAAACCAGCATACTTATAGGTGTTGTAAGGGGATTGTACTTGTAAAAGCCTGCCTGTTACTCTTTTAACAGTAAAGTCATTGTTGGCAAAAATTACAGTGGGATCTGCCTGCAATAAAATACCTTTGTTTAACCTGTTCAGGTATAAACCAGCAATAATGGGCATTTCTTTATCGTAAAGTGCCTCTGCATCTACAATAGAAGCCAAAATAGAAACCTGAACGGGGGTTAGGTTTAAGCTGGCTGCTTTTTGCTTGCGTTCAGCATTCCAGAACTTATCGTACTCCCCATGCATTCTTTCAAAGAAATCAATCGGTTTAATGTTCCAGTACATTTCATAGGTATTTGGAACGAACATTGCATAGATATTATCCTGATTAAAGCCATATTTTCCAATTAAGGTAGTAGAATCTAAAAGGCTAATAAACTGTAAGGAATCCGCTTCCAGGTTATTGGCTAAATAAGCTGCAAAATTTTCCTTTTTACGGATGTTTTGAAATTTCAATTTTACCGGATCCTGGTTTCCGGCTTTAATTAAATTGATTAATGTACGGTTAGTCATGCCTTTAAGCAATCTGTAACGACCAGGTTTTAAATTGGTTTTTAAATTCATTTTCGCTGCGGCTGTCTCAAAAGAGGAGATGCTTTTTACGATATCTTTTTGTTCCAGCTCTTTAACCAGCGTGTCATAATCACTTCCAGTTTTAATGAATAAGTATTTCTGACTATCCGTAATGTTAGGCGAGAAGTAAGTTTTATAAAGATTTAGGGCAAAATAACCACCAACTAAAATCAGCACAACAACGATTGCGATTGTGGCTTTTTTTCCAGTGCTCATATTCTTTTTTTCTATTTCAGTCATTTTTATAAAGGGGAAGTGTTTTTTATTGTTTGTTTGAAAGGGTTATATTGATTTTAGTGCCGATACTTACCTTAGAAAGAGAGTCAGTTGGCATCGGGTCTTGTTTGGTAATAATGGCATTTGCAGAGTCAGTTACCTGTCCCTCATACATGATGTTTCCTAATGATAGCATAGAACCTTTTAAACTAAATCTGGCTTCATCAATAGTCAGGCCAACTAATTGCGGAACATCAACTTCCTCGTTACCTCTGCCATCGCCCAAAATTAAGTTAATTCTTGAACCTACCGGGATGATATCTCCGGCTTTAATTGGCTGACCTCCGAAAGAAGCTTCTAACACTACATCACGGCTTACATCAGGCTTGTAAGTGGTATCGCCCAGCTTGAGCCTCGAACTTTCGATAATGGCCTGCGCTTCTCTTAAAGTTTTGAAGGCAATATCCGGGAATTTAGTGTTAGGCGTTTTGCCTGCATTAATAGTTAAGTAAATGGTTCGGTTATCTTTTACAAAAGTGTTTGGATCGGGATCCTGATCAATTACAATGCCTGCTGGCTGATCTAAAATGAACACAGAATCGACTTCATATTTTAAACCTGCATCTTCGAGTTTTTGAACAGCTTGCTCAAAAGAAAGGCCTTTAACTTGCGGCACATTTAAACCCTGGCCATGCTTGGTGTAATATCTTAAACTGAAAAAAGCAATTAGTAACAAGCCAATTACGGTAATTACTGCTGCTAAAATGTTGTTCCTGAAGGATTTGGTCTTTAAATAATCTATAAATTTAGACATGAATCTTAAATTCTGGGTTTATAGGTGTAAAATCAAATGTAGCTATTTTAATTATTGATTGTTGAATCCGTTTATCGTTCAATAATCAAACGCCGTCTCATTTCAGATTTGTATGAATTAAAATTAATTATTGCGCAAAGATATTTATATTTTTGAGGATATATTTAAACTTCAATTCTATAATTAAGGATTTTCGAAATGAAAAAAACTATTGCTTTATTAACAGGCGGAACCACAGGTGAATGGGTTGTTTCAGTAAAAAGTGCCGCAACCATTGCTCAGAACATTGATTCCGATTTGTATGATGTTTATAAAATTATGCTGAATGATAAAGGCTGGTTTTATGAACCTGCAGATTCTGTGAAGATTGAAATAGATAAAAACGATTTTTCCTTAACCATCGAAGGTAGGAAGATTAAATTCGATGGCGTATTTATCGCCATCCACGGTTCACCAGGAGAGGACGGTAAGTTGCAGGGATATTTCGATATGATTGGGATTCCTTACACCACCTGTGATGCGTTAACCTCTTCTATTACCATGAATAAAGGCTATACCAAAGCAATAGTTGATGGTATCGATAACTTACATGTGGCCAAGTCTGTTCAGATTTTTAAAGATGGAAATTACAGCGTAAGCCAGATTAAACAGGATTTAAAACTTCCTTATTTCGTAAAGCCAAACAGCGGCGGAAGTAGCATTGGCATGAGCAAAGTTAAACATACTGATGATTTGGAAGAAGCCTTAGCAAAAGCCTTTAAAGAAGACACACAGATTTTAATTGAAGAGTTTGTGAGTGGAAGAGAATTCTCTATAGGTGTTTTTGGTGCGGAAGGTAAGATCAATGTTTTGCCAACTACAGAGGTTATCCCGGCAAATGAATTTTTTGATTTTGAAGCTAAATATACTCCTGGTGCTACCGAAGAAATTACTCCCGGCCGCATGAGTGATGAAGAATTGGTAAGGGTACAACAGGTAGTAACTGATGTGTATAAAAAGTTGAATTGCAGGGGAGTGGTGCGTATTGACTACTTTTTGGAGCACGAAACAGGTAAATTTTACTTTATAGAAATAAACACCATCCCGGGTCAAACCGCCACTAGTTTTATTCCTCAACAGGTAGCAGCAATGGGCTTGTCGCTTAAAACTTTCTATACCCGTTTAATGAAAGAAACCTTAGGATAGTGCTGTAAATCCGATTACTATATGGATGTTAAGCAGTTGATTGATAAGGGTTTTTCTGTGAAAAAGTATGCCAGGGATGGAATCATATATGAGCCGGGTACCTGGCCGCATCATGTGTATTTTATTAAAAGTGGTGAAATTAGGATGGTAACCGTAAGTGAGGATGGTAAGGAATTTATTCAGGGCATATTTAAGAGCGGGGAGTACTTCGGTGAACCTGCGCTGTTAATTGGTAAGCCTTATCTGGCTTATACCATTGCTAATAAGCCTTCGGAGATTATTCCAGTTGGAAAGTCAGACTTTTTTGAGCTCCTGAAAACCGACGCAGATTTTAGTATGCAATTGATTCAGGTTTTAAGTAAACGTCTTTTTTATAAATCGATGATGCTCGAAGAACTGGCCAACGAAAAGGCAGAACATCGTTTGTTAACCATTGTGAAGTACTTAACAGAAGATTTAAATGAAGGCGATGCATTGAAGGTTACCAGGCAGGAGCTGGCCGATATGACCGGGTTGAGGGTAGAAACGGTGATTAGGGGCATAAAACAATTGGCAGCTAAAGAGCTTATTCTGCTCAAAAGAGGAAAGATTATAAAAAAAAAGGAATCTAAATTTAGTTTGTAAACATGATGCAGGTCATAATTTAATCAATGCGCAAAGACTAAATTTGTATCATGAAATCAATCACTATGGCAGAGTTATCTAAATTTCAGGCTTTCATACAATGTAAATGCCCAAGATGTCGCAAAGGCGATATTTTCACGGGAAATGCTTACGCTTTTAAATTGCAGAAAACGAATGTTAATTGCCCACACTGCAACCTTAAATTTGAGCGTGAACCAGGTTTTTTCTATGTAGCTATGTTTGTTAGTTATGCGATGAATGTGGCCGAGATTATTACCATTGGGGTAGCTTCATATGTTTTAGGGTTACCCTTAATTTATGAAAACCTGTGGTACTATGTTGGTCTTATCCTGTTTGGTGTATTCTTGCTTTCTCCAATCAATTACCGTTATTCCAGGGTAGTATTGTTACATTATCTCACACCAGGTTTACATTATGTTCCTGGTAGCGGAGACCATTAAAAAAGCAATTTTATAATATCTGAAAGGGGAGCAATATCCAGTACACAAGCCGTGAGGTTAAAGAAAAAATGGATGAACACCCCATACCAGATGGTTTTAGTCTTGATGCGTAACCAACCTAGAAATAAGGCAAAGGGAAGTAGCCAGAAAACGGATACCAGGCTAAAGTGAATAATGAAAAATAGGATAGAGGAGATGTAGATCGCTTCCTTTTCATCCACAACCTTTAACAGTGTTTGCATTAAATAGCCGCGGTAGGCCAGCTCCTCAAAAATAGCAGGATACAAGGCTACAGATAAAAACATCAAATATGTTCCGTACTGATGAAAGGCGAAAATGGAATAAAATCCCATCTGTTTTTCAAATACCACGCGGTTTAAAAAGTCTACGGAATAAGACACACCAATAGAGGCTATTATGGTGATGCCGATAAATGTCAGTAGTTTGATCAATGAAAAGGCTGGCCACTTTAATATGGTTTTATTTTCCTTCCAACGATAGCCGAAAAATAGGATAGTGGCTATGGCCATAATCACATCAATTACAAAAAGGTTTTTTAACGACGGTTCATCTATGATTAATGCCGTGGCGCAACAAAAGATCTCAATGATGAAGAAAAGCCCCACCTCTAACATATTGGGCCATTTTTTAGCGTAAAGGGCTATTTCTTCGTGATTGATCGCCTGCCCGCAACGATTACAGAAATTATATCCTTCCTGGATCTCATTACTGCATTTTTTACAGCTGATCCCAGTTGTTAATTGTTCTTCCAAGTTAATTGATATTAAGCTCTTTCTTTAGCTTGTCGGCCTCTAACACTGCCTTTAAGCCCTTCACCAGGTAGCCAATAATGATAACTTTAAAGATGATCCCTCTAACAAGAGTTGAAGGCTCCAAAATCGCATTTAACAAGATTATAATCACGTATACTGATAATCCGGCAATTAAAGCGGTAGTGGGTTTGGTTTTGCCAATCACTGCAAAGGCCAGGAAAGCACCAATTAGTATTACATTAACAACCAATGAAGCGAAAAGTATTTCTTCGGATTCTGCTGTAACTGCTTCAAAAATAGCCGATAAACCTATTATAGCCGCAATCCAATATAAAGAAGTCCGGGCTTTTTCTATGGATTGTTTGAATTCAACTAAGTCTATTTCTTTAATTGCACGGTTAGAGATGTGATTTTTTTGTTCTTGTTCGGTTCCATTAAGCGGATAGCCGCAACTGTTGCAAAAAATATCATTAAAGTTAAAAGGTCTGGCACAGCAATTACACAAGCTGTTAGTTTGGTTTTCTGTCATGAGCGTTTGTTTGATCTATTGTAAATATAGAAAGACAATAAATCAAAAACAAAAAAAGATTTACCGATTATTTTTTCATTGGATGCTGTGCATATTCAGACCAGGCCACTATTTTACCGTTTTTAAGCTTAAAGTCGTTAAAGTAGCTAATCGTATCTGTTTTTCCATCTTTCATGTTAGAAACCTGGTTGTACCACAAGCTCACCCACTCTTCAGTTTTATCTTTACTGATAACAGATTCCCAATCGGTCATATTGATTTCAATGCTTTTGAACTTATCGATATGACTTTGAGCTTCTTTCATAAACTGACTTCCTGTACCCTTAAATTGATAATAATCTACCGTAAGTTCAATACTGTCTCCAATTAAGGGTTTTAGCGCAGAGGTATCTAGCGAGGCAAACGCTTTTATAGCCTTTAAAGCTGTTTGAAGGTTTTTATGATCTGAATTCATTTCCCAGTGGTGATCTTTTTTCAATGTGTAAGCATACTGGGTGGTATCTGTTACTTCATTGCTGGTAGATGATGTCTCTTTAGGTTGGCAAGCGGCAAACAGTAGTATGCCCGCAATTGCGATGGAGATCTTTTTCATAATGTCAATAATAGTTTTAGGTATACTTAAATATAGCTAATTATTTGTCTGATAAATCATTATGTATATTTTGTAAACAAAAAAAATCCGATGAGATCGAAATCCATCGGATGATTATAAAAGGCTGTTTTTTATGGTTGAATCGCTAAAAATTATATTTTTTTACATTTGAATTTTCCAGTGTTGTGAACTAGATTGTAAACTTTGCTGGGTGATGCATGACGGTTTTAAAATGAATATCTAGTCATTTTCGAAATATTGATGGATACTTTTAACCAGCCCTGCTACCTTTTCGGCAGAGGTTAATTCGTATTGATATTCATCAGCTATACTGCCCATCTTGGTATCATCATTTCTATACTCCATTTTGCTGGCTACAAATTGTTTGGCCGATGCGTGGAAATCAGTTGCACCAGTTTGTTCCATTAACAAGTTAATATTCTGCTCATTGATACCTGCACCAGGCATAATATCAATTCGGCCATTGGCCTGTTTAACCAGTTGGGCTAATTTTTCTGCACCGTTGATTGCCGATGATGCGCCACCTGAAGTAAGTACCCTAATTACGCCCAATTCAATTAGATCTTCCAGAGCTTTTTCCATATCATTACTCATGTCGAAAGCCCTGTGGAAGGACACCGGCAGGGGATGTGCCAAATCTATTAATACCTTACATCTTGCCTTGTCAATGCTTCCATCAGCATTAAGAATTCCTGTTACTATTCCATCACAATTTAATGATTTACAGTTTTTTATGTCTTCCTTCATTAACTCGAACTCGAGGTCTGAATATAAAAAATCTCCGCCTCTGGGGCGAATAATTGGCCAGATTTCTATGTTGAGATTTCTTTTAGATAAGGCTATATGTGCATAGCTCGGTGTAGTTCCTCCCTCTGCCAGGTTATCGCATAATTCTACCCGCTTTGCACCACCATCTTGGGCAGCTTGAGCAGATGCATAGGAATTTGCGCAAACTTCCAATGCGCAGGTTTTAATGTTGCTTAGACTCATGTTTATTGACCCCAATTAAGGTCTTTTATATTTAAATGTTATTCTTCTTTCGCCACCGGACCTAAAACTACCCAGCCCTTTGCAGATTTGTATACATTTAGTTCCTGCACAGATTTTCCACCGTCAGGAAACCAGCATACCTCCGTAATGATCCAGTGTGTTTCGTCAATTTTTTCTCGTTTGGGAAAAGCATTTTGTATAGTAGAAAAATCTGGAAATCCATGTTCTTCAATATTCTTAAGAAAAGAAAGCTTTAATACCTCTGCTGTTTCATTAATGGTTTCTTTATCGAAGTCCATTTGCATATTGGAAAGTAAGGATTTTGCTTCTTCGTAAAAATCTTTACAATCCATAGCAGCCTGAATATCTTTGTAGTTATAAGCTTTTTCTAAAGAAAGTATAGCACCTTCCGGGGTTTCTAAATTGGCTTTGAAGTGATCTACACCCTCATCAATATATAAACCAATGCTTTTGTCAAATTCTGCTCTGTCTTGTTCCGGAATCCCGTCTCTAATGGCCCTTATGGTGTATCCGCCAACAAGTCTACCACCTTCCACAATCATCCAATCTGAAATTAAATTGCGATCAATGCCTATTTTTTGATCCAGTTTTACGCTATTTACATCAACGGGTTCATTGCCTACTGTTCCATATAAATGACCTTCATCATCAAAATGCGGATCAGTTAGCCAAATGTGTTCGCCTACATCGCCATCCATAATTTTAACCTTTACAGAAAAATAAACCTGTGAATTTTTGGGATTTTCCAGGCTTTCTTCAAAATACCATAAGGTTAAATTAGCCTTTTCTATCGCCCAGTTCATGCGGCTATCTTCATTGGCTACATAAACCATGTCAGGTTCGCCTTTGCGTTCTTCTACGTTCTTTTTTCCGAATATTTTTGACAGTAATCCCATGGTTGAGCGATTTTGTTTTCCAGGATTTTATTTCTTAATAATAGCTTTTTCCTTTAATGAGCAGGTCTTGCTTTTCTGCATTGCATACTGCATAGCTGAATCCTTGTTGAATAGCGTAAGCACCATATTCGCCTTTTTTATTAATGGCCAAGAATCCTACCTGAATATTCTTTGCTGTTTCTGGTTTCTTCTTAATAATACGCATAACCGCTTCCTTACAAGCCGCTTCTGGTGTGTAGCCCTGGCGCATTAACTCTACCACAAGGAATGAACCCACATTTCGTACAACTTCTTCTCCAACACCCGTTGAGGTAGCGCCACCCACTTCGTTGTCTACATATAAACCAGCACCAATAATTGGGCTATCGCCAATGCGGCCATGGAGTTTGTATGCCATGCCACTGGTTGTACAGGCACCCGAAATATTCCCCTTTTCATCAATGGCTAACATTCCGATGGTATCGTGATTGTACTGATTACCAGGAAGCTTTTGTGGAGCGGCTTTTTCATAGAGCTTATTCTCGATATTCATTACCGGCTCATATTTCGCTGTTTTCAACCATTCTTTCCAGGCTTTCTCACTTGCCGGAGTAAGCAGGTTTTCTTTTTTAAATCCTTGTTCGAGGGCAAATTGTAATGCACCATCTCCAGCCAACATCACGTGAGGCGTTTTTTCCATTACCTTACGGGCCACAGAAATAGGATGTTTTATATGCTCTAATGCCAATACCGCACCACAGTTGCCCTTTTCATCCATAATGCAGGCATCCAGGGTAACTTTACCATCTCTATCAGGTAATCCGCCATAACCAACAGATTGATTTTTTTCATCGGCTTCTGGTACCCATACGCCTTGCTCTACCGCATCCAGTGCCGCACCACCAGCAGATAAAACCTTCCAGGCATCAGCATTGGCTGCTATACCAAAATCCCAGGTAGATATTACTATAGGGAAGTTTTTTGCTGATGTACTTGTTGTTGGAAGAACTTCGGCAATACTTTTTTTGTCGAGTGCGATTAAACTTGCGGAGAGGGCTGAGGCTTTGATAAATTTACGACGGTTGAACATCTTTAGAATAAATGGTTTGTAAGTTTGGAATGATTTATTGTTTAAGCGCTATTGAATAACAAATTTGTCGGCATCCTTTAAAAAGGGAAACTGCCTTCTTATTTTAACTAATTCTTCGTAGTTGATACTGAAGGTATAAAGATCTTCATCTTCGGGTTTATAATAAACGGTACTACCGTAAGGATCTATGCACATGGAGTGGCCACTATGGTAAATTTGATTACCGTCATGTCCAACACGGTTAACACCGATTACATAGCTTAGGTTTTCAATAGCCCTGGCGGGGATTAAGGCTCTCCAATGAGAAGAGCGCTTATCTGGCCAACTGGCGATGATTAAAAGCACGTCATATTCTTCATTTTTATTGCGCAGCCATACCGGGAATCGAAGATCGTAACAAATGGCCAGGCGTATTTTCCATCCTTTAAGGGTTACAATAAGCTGTTTTTCTCCAGAGGTAAAGTTTTCATCCTCTTCCCCTAAACCAAATAAGTGATGCTTATCATAATGCTGGTGCTGGCCGTTGGGTTCCATCCAAATCAGGCGGTTATAGTATTTGCCTTCTTCTTTTATAATTAAACTTCCGGTAATGACACAATTGTATAGGTCGGCCATTTTATGCATCCACTGCATGGTTGGGCCATCCATTTCTTCAGCAAGTGCTGCTGCATTCATGCTAAAACCGCTGTTAAACATTTCTGGTAGTACGATTAGATCTGTTTTTTCGCGTACTCCCATAGATAATCTTAAGGCCAGATTGATCAAGTTTTTTTCAATGTTTTCCCAAAAAAGATAAGCCTGGAAAACAGTTACTTTCAGGTTTTCTATTTGAGTGTAAACAGGAGCTTCCATGTATTTATTGTTTTAGGGAATTTATACTTTAATTAATTTCTCTGCAGCTAAAGCAAGGGTAGAATCTTCTTTAGCGAAGCAAAAGCGAATAATTTTGTGATCGGTAGCTTTTTGGTAGAATGCAGACACCGGTATAGTGGCCACTCCAAATTCTTTTAATAAACGGATACTGAAATCGGTATCTTTTTCATCACTAATGTGGCCGTAACTGGCACATTGGAAATAAGATCCTTTGCAGGGTAAAAGTTCAAACTTACTGTCGGCTAAAAGCGATCTGAAGTAATCTCTCTTCTGCTGGAAAAAATTGGTAATTCCATTATAATTGCTAGGTTCACTAATGTAATTGGCAATGGCTTGTTGCATTGGACTATTAACGCTAAAAACATTGAATTGGTGTACCTTCCTAAATTCCCTGGTTAGTTTTTCGGGAGCAAGGCAATAGCCTAACTTCCATCCGGTAGCGTGTAAGAGCTTGCCAAAAGAGGCGATAATGAAGCTTCGCTCCCTTAATTCCGGATATAGCATTACACTTTGGTGCTTTTGCTCATCGTAAACCAAGTGCTCATAAACCTCGTCGCTAAGGATCAGTATATCAGTACCTTTAGTCAACTTGATCAAAGCCTGAAGATCTGCAGGCGACAGGATGCTTCCGGTTGGATTTTGAGGCGAATTCAAGATAATCATTCGCGTGTTTGCCGTAAACAATTTTTTTACCATGTCCCAGTCTATCTCATAATTGGGAGGGGCGAGTTCATATGTTTTAACAAGTCCACCAAAAAGTTTTACAGTAGGCGCATAGCTGTCGTAGGCGGGTTCAAATATAATTACCTCATCGCCTGGATTAATAATGGCCGCTATCGCTGTAAAAATAGCCTGTGTTCCGCCAGCGGTTACTGTAATCTCGGTATCAGGGTTGTACTTAGTTTTATAAAGCGACTCAACTTTTCCCGCAATAGCCTCTTTCAACGCCATAGCACCTGGCATAGGGGCATATTGATTATAACCATCTTTCATGGCTTTATCTACCAATTCCATTAATTTGGGGTCACACGAGTAGTCGGGAAAGCCTTGCGATAGGTTAATGGCTTGATGTTCTGCGGCGAGTTTAGACATCACTGTAAAAATAGTGGTACTCACCCCAGGAAGTTTCGATTGTATATTCAGCATCTCATAGCGAAAATAGGAAAATATTAGCTTTTATTAAACTTTTGGGGAGAATGATTGGTGTAAATAGTATCAAGATGCTAGTATCAGGTATCAAGACAAAACCCACAAGACTAATAGCCAAAAGTAGGATATACGCATTGACTCGTAACACACATCAGGTAAATCATTGATCCCGACAAGGAATACAAAACTAATAGCGAAAAGTAAGATAGACGCATTGACTTGTAACCAGCAATAGATAAATCATTGATCCCGACAAAGGTATACAAACCTAAAGCGAAAAGGGGGATAGGCACATAGACTCGCAACCCACAACTCGTAACCCATAACCCTTAATGCGCCATCACAGTCGAATCAGCTGATGCTTCTACCTCGGTTTTGATAAATCGTTTACCCATCCAAAGCGCAAAAAGTGCAATGAAGGCAGCAATAGTCATTACCAATGGCATTGGAATAACGGAATGTTCACTAAATAAACTCACCATTACCGAAGCAAAAGCCCCTAATCCCATTTGTAATGCGCCCATTAAAGCTGATGCACTGCCTGCGTTTTTGCTAAAAGGTGCCAACGATAACGCTGCTGCATTAGGGTTTATCAGGCCTAAACAACACAGAAACAAGGCTATAAATATAATGGTGGAGTATAAGCCTAACCAATCATTGCAGGCAAAAACGAGGAAGACCGCACTCACTGCACATTGTGCTAAAAGTGCCCAGTTGATAATTTTCTTGCTGCTAAACCATTTTAAAAGCAAACTATTTACCTGGCTCGAACCGATAAAAAAGACGGAGAGTATGGCGAATATCCAGCCGTAACCGGTTTTACTTACTGCGTAAATTTTCATAAAAACAGTTGGTGATGAAGCTACATAAGCGAACAAACCCGCAAAGGTAACGGAGCCAATTAAGGCGTAGGTATAAAACTGTGGGTTTTTTAAAACTCCAAAAAAACTGGTCAGAATTGGTTTCGGTTTAAGCGAATAATTTGGATCAGGCTTGTAGCTTTCGGGAAGTTTAAAAATAGAAGCTAAAAGTATTAAGACGGCCATTAACCCTAAAAATACAAATACATATTTCCAGCCCAATGCGGCAATTAAGTAGCCTCCGGCAGTGGGGGCTAGCATGGGCGAAACTGCGATAACTAACATAAGGGAAGCAAAAACTTTAGGGCTTTCCTCAACCGAAAACAAATCTCTAACCATAGCTACCGAAGCTACTGCAGTAGCACAACTTCCGATGGCCTGTACGAAGCGTAAAACAATGAGTTGGTTCACATCATCAACGGCTAAACATAAAAAGGACGAAAGGATATAAAGAACAAGACCAAAATACAATGGCTTTTTACGGCCATATTTATCCAGCAAGGGGCCATACAGTAACTGACCAGCAGAAATACCAATAAAGAATGATGAAAGTGAAAGTGCTACCGTTGATTCTGTAGTTTTTAAGTCTTGCGCAATATCCACAAATCCAGGAAGATACATGTCAATTGAAAAAGGACCTAAAGCTGCTAATGAACCTAAAATTAAGATTAGGTAGAAGTGTTTTTTTGGGGCCATTGGATTTTTGTTTTTCGGAGGCGCAAAGATTGTGAGATTTAATGTCATTACCTATTTTTAAGGTCTATTGGATGTCAAAATCAAATCAGAATAGCCAACCGGGATTTAAAACTTTTGTTAATGGAGATTAATTGATGATTTATTTCTAGATTTATGGACTATGACTTTTAAAACCAAAGAAAGCCGTTTGCTACTGGTGCTGGGTAGCTTTTTTGTCGCCAATGCTATTTTATCTGAGTTCATCGGTGTAAAATTATTCAGTGTTGAAGAAACCCTGGGATTTAAGAAATTCGATATCAATCTGTTTGGCGTGCCCAACCTGTCTTTTGTGATGTCGGCAGGCGTGCTTACCTGGCCAATTATCTTTATCATGACAGATATCATCAATGAATATTTTGGCGTACAGCAAGTCAGGTTTCTCTCCATCATGACCTCCATTTTAATTGCTTTTGCCTTTATTGTAGTTTGGGGATCTATGCATCTCAGCGCAGCCGATTTTTGGGTTCACCAAAATATCAATGGGGAAGACTTAAATATGAATAACGCTTTTGCAGGTATTTTCGGTCAGGGCATGTGGATTATTGTAGGATCAATTACGGCCTTTATTATCGGCCAGCTGGCAGATGTAATCATTTTTCACCGTATCAAGAAGATAACCGGAGAAAAGGCACTTTGGCTCAGGGCTACAGGTTCTACCTTGGTTTCTCAGTTTATTGATAGCTTCGTAGTCATTTTTATTGCCTTTTATCTAAACCCGCAATATCATTACAGCTGGCAAATGGTAGCCGCTATAGGCCTGGTAAATTATACCTACAAATTCATAGTGGCCATACTAATGACTCCAATTCTTTATCTGGTACATGGTGTAATTGATGGTTATTTGGGCAAGGATCTGGCTAGTAAGCTGATTAAAATGGCATCGAGAGGGTAGTTTTTAGTCTGGAGTCTTTAGTCTGAAGTCCTGAGTCTTGAGGGAGACATGGAACAAAGAGCAAAGAACAAGGAACAAAGATTAAGAAATACTGATTATTATCTCAGCTTAACTTTTCTTAACTTCTTAATGTTTTTTTACTATATAAGCCAGATAAGAAAAATAAGTTTTGATCCCACTAACCGCAAAGCGCGCAAAGTTTAACGCAAAGCAATACCACAGAGAGAAAGAGGAATTACACGGAGTACACCGAGATCGCTGCGCTATTGATAAGAGGACACAAAGAAAAGCAGAGTCCCTTTCGTGCTTCCGTGGCTAAAAAACTTAACTTTCCTTAACTTCTTAATGTTTTTTGCACCATATAAGCCAAATAAGAAAAATAAGTTTTGATTCCACTAACCGCAAAGGTCGCAAAGTTTAACGCAAAGCAAAAACCACAGAGAAAAGGAGGAATTACACGGAGTATACAGAGATAGCTTCGCTATTGATAAGAGCACACAAAGAAAGGAGAGTCCCTTCCGTGCTTGCGTGGCTAAAACCATAAGCCACTTAGAAAACAAATCGAGATCCCAAGCTCCCCTACTTTTTTCAAGGAGGGGGTGCGGATGATTGTGAAGTGGCGGGGGTGGTTATTACAATGAACTTACATGCCTTAAATGGTAAAAAAGTATCGAACCATATAAGCCAAATAAGAAAAATAAGTTTTGATCCCACTAACCGCAAAGCGCGCAAAGTTTAATGCAGAGCACTAACCACAGAGAGAAAGAGGAATTACGCGGAGTACACAGAGATAGCTTCGCTATTGATAAGAGGACACAAAGAAAAGCAGAGTGCCTACCGTGTTTCCGTGGCTAAAAAACTTAACTTTCCTTAACTTCTTAATGTTTTTTTTTCACCATATAAGCCAAATAAGAAAAATAAGTTTTGATCCCACTAACCGCAAAGCGCGCAAAGTTTAACGCAAAGCACTAACCACAGAGAGAAAGAGGAATTACACGGAGTACACAGAGATAGCTTCGCTATTGATAAGAGGACACAAAGAAAAGCAGAGTCCCTTCCGTGCTTCCGTGGCTAAAACCATAAACCACTTATAAAACAAATCTAGATCCCAAGCTCCCCTACTTTTTTCAAGGAGGGGGTGCGGATGATTGTGAAGTGGCGGGGGTGGTTATTTTTTGTCTCTTAGTAGTTAGATTGAAAGGCCTTCTGTGTTTCCGTGGCTAAAAAACTTAACTTTCCTTAACTTCTTAATGTTTTTTTGCACCATATAAGCCAAATAAGAAAAATAAGTTTTGATCCCACTAACCGCAAAGCGCGCAAAGTTTAACGCAAAGATTTAACCACAGAGAAAATGAGGAACACACGAAGCACACAGAGATAGCTTCGCTATTGATAAGAGGACACAAAGGAAAGCAGAGTCCCTTCCATAGCTAAAAAACTTAACTTTCCTTAACTTCTTGATGTTTGATAGTAAAGAATTAAAAGGATAAAAGAGTAAGGAACAAAGAGCCAGGAATACTGATTATTGTCTCAGCTTAACTTTCCTTAACTTCTTAATGTTTGATAATAAAGAATTGCAAAGGAACAAGAATCCAGGAGCAATGAATACAGTTGTTTACAAAAAGATAAAAGGCTAAAGGTCGGAATCGCTCCGACCTTTGCAACAACAAAACAAATAAAAATTAACCTTAAAAAAATCTTAGAGAAGTGCTTCTTCTGCGGCGAAAGTGCCACTTAAAGCTTTTTCTTCCTTATATATCTGTCTTCCGGTATAAGCCACGAAAACATCTTTATTTAATAATAAATCACGGTTTTTGATCAGGTTTTCTAATTTAACAGTACCGATAACATACTTAAATTCACTGGCTGCGTAACGCTCGCTAATGTGATCAAATTCCAGTAAGCTAATCAGATCCTCATCCGCATAGCGCAGGTAAATTTCTAACAAAATATTTTCCGTGTGCTGAACACCAATTTCCTGATGGTATTTTTTGTATTCGTAACGGTAATCATAGCGTAGGGCTGCAATATCCGAAAGTACAGCTGCACCAGTTGGGTGACCACCCGCACCTTTACCAAAGAAGAATTGCTTATCAGCAAAAGCAGCCTGAACAGTTACCGCATTGTATTCATTCTCTACATTATATAAGAAGTCGTCTTTTCCAACCAATTTTGGCAGTACATAAGTTACGATTTGCTTGGTATTTACTTTGCGTGCAGTTGGTACCAGTTTAATCTTCAAATTCTTTTCCTTGGCATACTTAATGTCGTGCTGAGATAAGTTTTGGATACCAATGTTCAAGATGGCATCAGGATTAACAAAAAGACCGTAAGCATGTGCCGTAGCAATAGCCAGCTTATATTTAGGATCGTAACCACCCACATCCAAAATAGGGTCTGTTTCTGCAAAACCTAAATCCTGCGCCTCTTTTAAAGCCGAGTTATAACTTTGGTCTTCGTTAAATATTTTAGATAGGATATAGTTAGAAGATCCATTAAAAATTCCGCTTAATGCGTGGAAAAGCTCATTGTCATAATATTCTTCCAGGTTACGAATAATCGGAATACTACCACATACAGCCCCTTCATACAATAAAGAGGTGCCGTGCTCTTGTTGTAGCGCCACTAACTCAGCCAAGTGGGTCGCAATCATTTTCTTATTGGCAGAAACTACATTTTTGCCATTTTTTAAGGCAGTGGTTACAATTTCGTAGGCTGCTTCAGCATCGTTAATCAGCTCCACAATGGTATTGATTTCTGTATTGTTTAGGATCTCATCGCGATCTGTCGTAAATAAGTCTTTATCCAGTGTACGTTTTTTTCTAGGATCTTTTATCGCAATTTTAATGATTTCTAAGTTGAGGTTTTGACTTTGAATAATATCCAAAAGGCCTTGTCCAACTACTCCGAAACCAAAAAGTCCAATCTTTAAATTTTTACTCATTTTATTTTTATGATTGTACAGACTCAATCTTTGTCTGTTGTTATTGAATAAGTTGTGATGATAATATTAGGCAGTATGTTGAAGTTTGATGATCTTTTTGTTACTGCTTTCTCTCAAAAAAGTGCCGATGATATTGGTTAATGCATTGGTTTCAATCAGAAATCCATCATGGCCATAATCAGAGTTAATTACGGCAAGTTCAGCACCCTGAATCTGGTCTGCAAGATATTTTTGCTCTGAAACAGGAAAAAGAAAATCGTTTTCAATACCAATAACCAAGGTATTTGCTTTGATTAATTTTAAAGCATCAGCAATGCTTTTTCTATTTCGTCCAACATTATGACTATCCATTGCTTTAGTTAAATAGTAGTAACTATAAGCATTAAAACGATTAATTAATTTTTCTCCCTGATAGTTTTGATAAGAAGAGGCCCTAAAGTTATCAGTCTTTTCATTTACGCTTTCTACCTGGGTATTGCCGTATGCACTATATGTTCTGTAACTCAGTAATGCAATGCTACGGGCGGTTTTCAAGCCCTTGCTTCCGCCATTGGGCTGGTTAGCAAAGAAAGTACGGTCTGTAGTGATGGCTAAACGCTGACTCTCGTTAAAGGCGATTCCCCATGGCGAATGCACAGCATTGGTTGCAATAAGCACTAAATTTTCAATTCTATTGGGCTCAATAATACTCCATTCAACAGACTGTTGTCCGCCTAATGAACCACCAATTAAAACTTTAATCTGCTCAATACCTAAGTGTTGGGACAGTAATTGATGTGCGGCAACAAAATCACGGATGCTAAACTGAGGAAAAGCTAAATAATACGGTAATCCATTAACAGGATTAGTGCTTAAAGGGTTAGTAGTGCCATAGTGAGAACCTAAAACATTCGCACAAACAATAAAATGCTCATTGGGGTTAAATAAGGCATTTTGCCCGAATAAACCTTCCCACCACTCAAAAACATCTGCGTTAGCTGTTAAAGCGTGGCAAACCCAAATTACGTTATCTTTTTTAGCATTTAGCTTTCCATAAGTTTGATAGGCGATCTGTAAATTTCTTAACTTCTTTCCGTTTTCTAACTTAAACTGTTTAGGGTGATTATATATTGAAGATGTACTCATGTTAAAATTTGTCGTGTTGTTGTAAAAGAATTCTGGACGTTAAGCTTGTAAACTATCAGCAGCTGCAGTGGCGTTGATGCTGGCAAATGCCTGCTCAAAATCTGCCTTAATATCATCAATATGCTCAATACCTACCGATACCCTTAAAGCATTAGGCTTAACACCAGCTGCCAGTTGTTCTTCTTCACTTAATTGCTGATGCGTGGTAGCCGAAGGCTGGATAATTAATGTCTTGGCATCTCCAACATTAGCCAGGTGAGAAACCAGTTTTAAGTTGTCTATTACCTGTGTTGCATTTTCCTTGCTGCCGTGTAGTTCGAAAGATAATACCGCTCCGAAACCGTTACTTAAGTATTTCTTAGCCAGGTTGTTGTATGGACTACTTGCTAAGCCAGGATAATCTACCTGTTTTACCAGTGGATGATTTTCTAACCAGGTGGCAAGCGCAAGTGCATTATCTACATGGCGTTGTACACGAAGTGATAAGGTTTCTAAACCTTGCAACAATAGGAAGGAGTTGAAAGGAGAGAGGGCAGGGCCAAGATCTCTTAATCCTTCTACACGGGCACGAATAATATACTGGATATTGCCAAAAGGACCTCCGATGCCAAAAACATCACTGAAAACCAAACCATGGTAGCCCTCGGATGGCTCGCTGAACTGCGGGAATTTACCATTACCCCAGTTATAATTTCCGCCATCAACAATCACCCCGCCTATGCTGGTTCCATGTCCGCCGATCCATTTCGTTGCCGATTCTACTACTATGTTTGCACCGTGTGCCAATGGTTTAAATAAATATCCTGCAGCGCCAAAGGTATTGTCTACTATAAATGGGATATCGTATTTTTTAGCTATTGCAGCAATTTTCTCAAAATCAGGAACGCTGAACGATGGATTACCAATCGTTTCTAAGAAAATGGCTTTGGTTTTATCTGTAATTTTACGCTCAAAATCTTCAGGATCATCGCCATTGGCAAAATCTACCTGAATACCTAAACGTTTAAAAGCTACTTTAAATTGGTTATAAGTACCACCATATACATGTGATGAAGACACAATTTGATCTCCGGCTTCTAGTATATTATGTAGGGCAATGAATTGAGCTGCCTGACCAGAAGCCACCGCTAAGGCCGCTACACCACCTTCTAAGGCTGCAATCCGCTTTTCAAATACATCTGTTGTCGGATTCATGATACGCGTGTAGATGTTACCAAATTCCTTCAGGGCAAATAAATTGGCACCATGCTCGGCACTTTGGAAGCCATAAGAAGTAGTTTGGTAAATAGGAACTGCTCTTGAACCTGTTGTTGGATCTATTTCCTGACCAGCGTGTAATTGTAAGGTTTCAAATTTATATGTAGTAGACATAATTTCTAATGATTAAATTTTAATTGTTTGATAATTAGTGCATGCTGAATTGCAGTTGGAATCTGGCAAATCATAATTGGGTGTACCCTCCGTTTAGAGGGCCTTCCAGTTTGAATGAGAAACAAAAAAGGAAGATTTTTAGATTACTGTATGCAACAGCACATACAAGTAATCGCTTGCATATCATAACAAATAAAAGAAACAGAAGAATTTTCTACCTTTTTAAAGTTTAGATTGGGTTCGCTTAGCGATTGAAGATTTATTATTTTCATCAGTTTAAATTTATATCTCCAAATAACTCCATGTTACTCGGTCAGGAATTGGCACCTTCTCTTTCTGAGGGTTGCCAGTGGGTCTTAGAGCCAGTCTCTCGCCACTTCTTTATAAATCAACCTGTCTAGATTGACTTTTATTTAGCTTCTCTGCCAAATAATATTTCAAATGTCTGAATTATATTTTTATTTGCCAAATTAAATTTTGAAAAATAATTAAATAGCTGAAAATCAAATTCGTAATTTTGATAGATAAAACGTTCAGATTAATATAACTGTAAATTAATCTCAAAATTTTATGTTTGTCCTTATCTAATCACTCTATATCCATGAAAACAAAATCTATATTAATTGCATTATCACTTTCTATCTCCGTATTTACCGCTCAAGCCCAATTTGGTGGGTTAAAAGATAAACTCTTAAAAGTAGGAACAGCGCAAGGCGCGAAGGCCTTGGGGGTTGATCGCTTTTTGAAGCAACCTGCAGCCATCACCACAAGTTTTGAAGATGTTAACCGGGAGGGCGAGATGATGCCTGATTTCAAATCCAAAGAGAAGTTTCAACCGCTTTACTTGCTTCCAAAAGCGCCTGAAGGGGGATATGTATTGTGCGAGGGTTACTACGAAATCACCAACAAGAGTTATTGTTTAAAGGCGGGTACATTTGCCCCATCAAAAGGGGATGGATACATGTTTGCACCAGTTTTAGGCCCTAAAGAAGATATTGTAGTGGCTGTTTTGAAAAGTGCAGAAAAGCATCAGGACGTAGAACAGCATGATATCCAGGTATTACTCTGGACGATTATTGCCAGAACAAAATTTGCCGATTATGCTGGGCAAGTGAAATTAACAGCAGTTAAATTACTTAGCCCTAAACAATTAACCCAATTAGAGGGTGGGGCATTGGGTATATTGCCTTTTGATGTCATGCAAAAAGCCAAAGATCAGCTCCCTGAAGGTGTCAGGGCGGTTTTTGAGGCTGAAAATAACATCCGTCAGTTGGTATCCTCAGGTAATTACACTTATGCTGATATGGAAAAATATGCCATCATTGCCGGCATGGCCCCGCCACGTGCGGATGTACCAAGTGGAATCTGGACCAAACACCCTGATGGTTATTTTGTACGTTATTTTCCTTCCGGGTATTCAGTAACGAAAGTGCAGGTTTACGTTCCTAAAGAGCTGGTAGCTGGTGGAAACACAGTTATTTATGATGCTGCTGGTGATATTGCTTGCCCTGCAAATACAGGATCTCAACGTTTAGCACAAACCAATGAGCCATTAAATCCTGATTATAGTATTAAATTAGTGACGGCTTGTAATCCTAAATAAACCCATGGTCCGTGACACACGGACCATCATCATATCCCCTCAGGCCATTATTCATTATTAAATATTGCTGGTCCGTGTGTCACATACCGATGGCGGTGGAAGATTTACTGGTCCGTGTGTCACGGACCAGGGAGATCGATCAATTCATGTTCTGCAGTATACGAACCATTATGAAAATGCAAGCGCTTGTGCTAAATCAGCAATGATATCATCCACGTGTTCCAAGCCAACGGAAATGCGGAGTAAATTTTTAGGCGTTTTACTGTCTGGTCCCTCAACAGAGAAACGATGCTCGATTAAACTTTCTACACCGCCCAAACTAGTCGCCTGTGCAAAAAGTTTAACCTTGTTTACAGCCTTTCTGGCGGATTCTACATCACCTTTTACTAAAAATGACATCATTCCGCCAAAATCCTTCATTTGCTTTTTAGCAATTTCATGTTGTGGGTGACTTTCCAAACCTGGATAAAATACGGCCTCTACCTGTGGATGTTCATTGAGGTATTCGGCAACTTTTTTCCCGTTCTCGCAATGACCTTTCATGCGATAGGCCAAAGTTTTGATGCTCCTCGTTAATAGATAACAATCAAAGGGCGATGGTACTGCACCGCCCGTTTGCTGTACGTTTTTGATCCGCTCCCAAAGTTCATCCTTTTTAGCAGTAACCAAGATGCCGCCTAAAATATCACTGTGGCCACCCAGGTATTTGGTGCTGCTATGCATCACTAAGTCGGCACCCAGGCGGATTGGGTTCTGTAGAATCGGAGAAGCAAAAGTACTGTCGCAGGCCATAGTAATTTGATTCGCTTTGGCAATTGTAGCAATAGCTTCAATATCGGTTACCTTTAGTAGCGGATTAGATGGTGTTTCAGTCCAGATTAACCTGGTGTTCGGTTTTATAGAGGCTTTAACAAGGTTCAGATCAGTCTGATCGATGAAATCAAATGTTAAGATCCCTTCAAAAATGGTTAATAATTGCTTTTTAAATCCCCAGTACATGTCATCTGGTGCAATAATGTGGCTTCCGGCTTTTAGGGCCTGAAATAAGGACATTCCTGCTGTATTTCCAGAAGAAAATGCGGCAGCGTCTTCACCGTATTCTAATTGAGCTAAAGTGTTTTCTAAAGCAGACCGGTTTGGATTGCTAACCCTACTATACATATGACCACCCGGGTAGCCACCTTCTTCATCCCGAAAAAATGTTGTCGACAAGCTGATTGGGGGAGTAACGTCACCAGTAGCACTTTTTACAAGATTAGAGGCGTGAATAGCAAGGGTTTCGGGTTTCATGATGATTTGTATTTAAAGAGAAATTTTGAGCGGGCAATTTAACAATTTCAAGCAAAGTTTCTTTGTAAAAATGTTTTGGCAAGATTTATGTAATCAATTTGCCGAATTATAAAATAAACTAAAATGAAAAGATTTTTTATAGCTATTGCGATAGCATGTACTACATTGGTGATGTTACAAAGCTGTTCATCAACCAAAAATGCAACTACTGGTATTAATGGCGGTAGAGGTACTGTTGTAGGTACCTGGGTGCTCAACAGTGTTACTTTAGAGGGCTTGCCAGATCAGGCTGTACAAGGTTTATTTGGCGAAAAGTCTTACAAATGTTTTCAGGGCAGTACCTGGAAATTAACCAATAGCGGTAACGGATCTTATACTTTACCTGCATCAAGCGCATGTGGTTCGGCCATGCAAACTATTTTCTGGTCGGCTACACCATCGGAAGAAACTTTCCAGTTTAAAAAAATATTTGAAGGCGATAAAGCAAAGAATGTAACCGAAGGTTATCGCTTGGTTTTAACACAACTTTCAAAAGGAAGCATGGTGATGAAATCGCCAATTGAATTTGGTGGCAAAACGGCAAACATCGTTTTGACTTTTTCTCCTGCATCTAACTAGTATTCCTACCTATGAAAAACAGCGAGCATCTCTGAAAAGAGGTGCTTTTTTGTTTATATGCTCAATTATTAGTGAAACATCATGGGTTTAATTCATGGTCAAAGCCGGAATTTTTTAGTCGATGCTACAATCTCGAATTTCTTCAAGATTATTCACCTTACATTTTTCCATTTTACTTCAGCTTCGCCCTATCGATATTCTATAGAAAGCCTATAAATAGCGGTTTGTTACAAGAAAATGATTTTCAAATCCCCTCATTATTGTATTTTTGTTCAAAATAATCAGGAATGAATACAACTGAGCAGGTTGAAAAAATATTAGCTGATACTTCATTATCAACTGAATTACAAAACATAGCGCAAAAAGTTCTTAAACAAGAACGGATTACTTTTGATGAAGGTGTTTACCTTTATGAAAATGCCGAACTCGGCTATTTGGGGATATTAGCCAATTTTATCAGAGAGCAAAAACACGGTGATAAAACCTATTTTAACCGCAACTTCCATTTAGAACCTACTAACCTTTGTGTTTACGATTGTAAATTCTGTTCTTACTCCCGCTTAATTAAGCAAAAGGAAGAGGGCTGGGCGCTTACAATGGATCAGATGTTGGATATTGTGAAAAAGTACGATGGCGAGCCTGTAACCGAGGTGCATATAGTGGGTGGTGTTTTACCGCAGTACGATATGGATTTCTATATGAAACTCTTTACGGCCATCAAAAATCATCGTTCAGAATTACATGTTAAGGCTTTAACGCCTGTAGAATATCATTATATCTTTAAAAAAGCCAAAGTAGATTACGCAACAGGAATGCGCATGATGAAGGAAGCTGGCTTGGAGTCGATGCCAGGTGGCGGTGCAGAAATTTTTCATCCGGAGATTAGAGAGCAGATTGCTAAAGATAAATGTACAGGCGAACAGTGGCTGGCTATTCACGAAGAGTGGCACAAACTGGGAATGAGAAGTAATGCAACAATGCTTTACGGTCATATTGAAGAATTCAGACATCGTGTAGATCACATGGATAAATTACGTGAGCTGCAGGATAGAACTGGTGGTTTTCAGACTTTTATTCCTCTGAAATTCAGGAATCAGCATAATCAAATGTCGAACGTGGCTGAATCTTCAGTAATTGAAGATTTAAGAAACTATGCCATTGCTCGTATTTACATGGATAACTTTGATCACATTAAAGCTTATTGGGCGATGATCAGCAGAGAAACAGCCCAACTTTCGTTGAACTATGGTGTGGATGATATTGATGGTACACTAGATGATACTACAAAAATCTATTCTATGGCTGGAGCTGAAGAGCAAACCCCAGCGATGAGTACGCGCGAATTGGTAAACCTGATTAAGCAAGTTGGTAGAAAAGCAATAGAGAGAGATACCTTATATAATGTAGTAACCGACTTTGAAAATGTAGTGTTTGAAGAGGAAAAGAAGCCACAGTATTATAAGTTACCGGTGGTGAATTAATCACACAGTAATTCACTCATTCTATCATTCACTCATTAATATATGAAGCAGATATACATCATTCGTCACGGAGAAACAGAATTAAACAGGCAAGGGATAGTACAAGGAAGAGGGATCAATTCCGATCTTAATGATACTGGAAGAGCACAAGCGGAGGCATTTTATCAAAAATATAAAGATATTCCTTTTGATAAGATTTATACCTCATCTTTAAAACGTACCTGGCAAACGGTGCAGAAATTTATCGATTCGAAACTGCCATGGGAACAACTTACCGGATTGGATGAGTTGGCCTGGGGTGTTTGGGAAGGTAAAGCCAATACTGAAGATTCTCGCGATGCTTTCCGTTTGATGCTGGAAACCTGGCAACAGGGCGATTATACTGCTCATTTTGATGGAGGTGAGAGTGTGCAGGATGTGTATGACCGTTTAAAAGAACCCATGCAGATTTTAATGAGCAGGCCAGAAGAAGAAACAATCTTGTTGTGTATGCACGGAAGGGCAATGCGTGTTTTTCTTTGCCTGTTATTGAATAAACCTTTGAGCGAAATGACTGAATTTCCTCACCAGAATACCGTGCTCTATAAGGTGGGCTTTGAAAATGGCAAATTTAGTATGCTGGAGTTCAATAATGCGAGTCATCTGGAAGGTCTGGTGATTAACAATGATTGATTTTAGAATTTTGTATGAGAGAATGTGAATAGCGATTCCCGCATTGCATTATTCCATCATTACTAATTCATTCATCCATTCAATCAATCAAAAATTCAATCATTCAATCACTCACTCACTCACTCAATCACTCATTAAATTAATCACTAGTATAACACCTTGAATAAGATTAAAATATCGGCTGTTGCCTATACCAATACCAAAGCTTTTATATACGGCTTAGAACACGCTCCAATTATCAATAAAATAGATTTAAGTTTAGATATCCCTTCAGATTGCGCGGCTAAAGTGATTAATGGACAAGTGGATATTGGCTTGATGCCGGTAGCTGCAATTCCCTTGGTGCCGAATGCGAATATTGTAGCCGATTATTGTATTGGCAGCGATGGCGGAGTGAATTCTGTATTTATTTTTAGTAGTGTTCCGGCAGAGGAGATAAAAACCTTAAAGTTAGATGCCCATTCTCGCACTTCTAATAACCTGGCGAAGGTATTACTGAAGTTTTATTGGAAACAGGAAGTTGAGTTTACTACTGATCAGTCGGCAGAAACCGATGCAATAGTGCTGATTGGCGATCGAACTTTTGGCAAAAAAGATGATTATGCCTATGCTTATGATATGGGGGAAGAATGGAAAAACCTCACCGGACTTCCATTTATGTACGCTGCCTGGGTGGCCAATAAAGAAATCGACCAGTCTTTTAAAGATGAATTGAATGCGGCGTTGAAATATGGTTTAGATCATAGAAAAGAAGTATTGGCTTCATTGCCTGTAACGCCCAATTTCGACCTGGAAGATTATCTTTACCATAAACTACAGTTTGAGGTAACTCCTGATCGCAAAAAGGCCATGGAGCTTTTTTTAGGGTACATCGAACAGCTTTAATTGGGTTTAGGGTATGTGAGTTACGGGGCAGGGTGCTCCACTGGTTGAATATTAAACATCATGTTTTTACCATTTAAGAAATGTAAGCTCATAAAACTTAATTAAAGGCATCGCCACTATACTTATTTTTTTCTTATATGGCTTACATGGTTGAATATTAAACGCCTTTTTACCATTTAAGAAATGTAAGCACATTAAAGCTTGATATGGAGCTTAATACTCGTTAGCGTTTATTTTTTTCTTATATGGCTTACATGGTTGAATATTAAGCACCTTGTTTTACCATTTAAGAAATGTAAGCTCATAAACCTTAATTAAAGGCATTGGCACTATTACTTATTTTTTTCTTATATGGCTTACATGGTTTAATATTGAACGCCCTTTTTAACCATTTAAGAAATGTAAGCACATTAAAGCTTAATTAAAGGCATCGCCACTACGACTTATTTTTCTTAGGTGGCTTACATGGTCAAACATTAAACGCCCAATGAACTAGTCTCTGTCATCCAATGTATGCAGAAAGGATATAATATCCCTGATCTCCTCTTTAGTTAATTTTAATGGATCAGCTGAAAGCGTTTGATTTTCTAAATGCATACCCATTCCGTTACCACCACCACGGTTATAAAAATCCAATACCTGATCCAAAGTTTGGTAAACACCATTATGCATATATGGCGCAGTTTTGGCAATATTTCTTAGTGTAGGTGTTTTAAAGGCATATTTGTACTGAGGATAGTTATATAGCGCATACCTTCCTAAATCTGCATCAACCTTCGCATTTACCGTATCTGGTCGATTTGGAACACCCAATACTTCTGCTTCACTTTTAGCAAACAATGGTGCTTGTGTTCC
Source organism: Pedobacter rhizosphaerae (assembly GCF_900111155.1). GTDB lineage: Bacteria > Bacteroidota > Bacteroidia > Sphingobacteriales > Sphingobacteriaceae > Pedobacter > Pedobacter rhizosphaerae. Next base: position 148,165 of record NZ_FOGG01000005.1, read on the forward strand.
ATTAAATATAGGCGCAAAATGGCAACTTCCGCACTTGGCTTTACCCATAAATAAATTAAAACCTTTCTTTTCTGAGGTGTTCATCTGGGTTTTATCTCCCCTCACATAGGCATCAAATTTTGAAGAAAAAGGAGAGAGGGAGCGTATATAACTCGCCAATGCATGCTGAATTTTCCAGGGATCAGCATCACCATTTTTATCTTTATAAGCATTCTTTATCTCTTCCCGGTAAGTGTTTGATTGGTTAATTCTTTTAGTGGCTTCATGCAGAGAACCATCCATTTCCTGCTTATGGTGAACCACATCTAATGCCTGATCTTCTAAAGTACCTGCCTTCAAATCGTAAAAGAAGCCACGTTGCAAACCTGCATAAGATAAGGTAGTGGTATTTCGGAGCAAATATTTCCCCTTATCCATGGCAGCGGCTTTGGGCAGCCCATCGGTGAATGCCTGGGCTTCATGGTGGCAACTGGCACAACTCCTTGTACCGCGATTAGATAGGATGGGGTCGTTGAAAAGCTTTCTGCCTAAAAGAATTTTATCATTGCTTATATAAGCTGTAGCATTACCTACAAAACGATTAACATTAAAGGCCCTGGCTTCAAACAAATCTACTGCCTCATCGTTTAGTGCCGAGCCACTAACAGCAGTGCTTATGCCCAATTTTTTACGTAAGAGGCTCATCGATTTACTTATTGGTTGTAAGAAATCGGTAATAAAAGCTAAACGATCAAAAGCATTAAAATCAGGGTATTTATCGAGGTAGCCAATGGCAAGTTCAATTTTCTGGTTCGTTTGGTCATCACCATATAAAGCCATTAATTTTTTAATTCCTTGCAGTGCTGATCCTGCTTCCGGTATTGACTGCAGTGCAGCAGGAGTGTCAAAACCTGAAATACCTAAACTGGTAATGCGAAAAATTTCCAGCCTTGCCGCATCGAAAAGCTGGGCATCGGTAAGCATATATTGTTCATTAAAACGCAATACTCTCTCCAGATTCAAGCGCATCTTTTTTACCTCATTCAGTAATTCAGGTTTGTTTTGAGCAAAAGCATCACTGTAAATGAGTTCTTCCATCACCTGCAGGCCGGTAGGATTTTCTATCAGATTTTCGCCCAATTCAATTTCGTCTATAGGTGCCCCATTCAGCATTACCGCGGTGGAAGGGAAGAAGTACTCCATATAATACTCTACGTATTTGTAGTCGCTCCGAACTTGAATAAAAGCTTTTTGGGTAGCAACAGCATCGTTTTTGAGGATAGCTGCATTCAGATTTTTATCTATGTGCTGCTGGAGCGACAAAACTTTATCTTTAAAATGAGCTTTGGCCTGTTCTGCTTTCGTTGGCTGATCCATTTTACAGAAAATGCCCAATAACATGGGGATGGCCAAAGTAAGTATTATAAAGAAATTCTGCTTACGTACTAAAAACGAGTTTTTCATCAAAGTAAATAAAATGGGAAATCCCTCCCAACAGATGTCAGGAAGGATTTCATAGGAGAAAAGTAATATTATTTAGCTACTCCACGAACAATTACCACTTGTCCGCCTTCGCTGTTATTAACTAAACGTGTGGTACCACCATCTGCATTTTTATACTTGTCGCTGGTCCAGGTATGCGGGTGAATATTTACCGCAAATGTTTCAGGAATGCCCGTTAATGCCGATATATCGTACATTGCGCCATACTCCCAGGTACTAAGTTGTACATTGTTAGAGGGATTGTACTTCGCGTTAAAAGTAGCATCAGTTCTTCTGTGATTCATTTGTAGCATAGGTTTCAATGTTTTTGAAGCCAGAGCAAATTGCCAGATGGTACCATCATGGTCATTGTTTTTATAAAATGAATCTCCATCTTCCTGAATGTAAACGTAGTTTTCGGTTACGCATAAGTTATCTGGGTTTACAATGCTTTTACCTGGGTTATCATTGCCATCAACTGCAACTTCAAGCTTTCCTTTTAATGGATTGGTAGCATCTAAAACCAATTTGTATACACGGCCCCACATGGTTTTGCCGCTAACCGGAGTAATTTTATCTCCCTGACTAACGCCCGTAGCGGTGAAATAAACTTCTCTGCCGTTTGCTGCATTTCCTTTTCTGTAGTCGATATCCTCTACACGGGCTAACATTAAGGCTTTTTTATCAATAGTTTGTTGCTGAAGTTGTGCACCTGTACTGGTTTTAACGTTATCCAGTTCTACAAATTCTACATCGTAAGCCTGACCTTTGCTCATGTTGGTTTCAATAGGGTCATTGTTGCTACGCTTCATCACATAAAGTTTACCGTTCTGAAGATCTCCCTGGGTATTAGAAACATACATCGCTAATTGCCCATCAGATTCATCTTCACCAATTAAGATAACCGTTTTGCCTTCAAAAGATCCTTTAGGAAGTGGCACTGCATTTTCAGCACTCCATCTACCTAAAGCGCTGAGTGTACGTTGGTTATTTTTCTTATCGGCTGCTGCCAATGGATCAATGGCGTGAATCATAGATTCTGCACCGCTTTCTCCGGCAGTTAAAAAGATGGGTTTAGCAAAGCCATGCTCTTCTGGAGTGGCCATAGTTGCTGAACATAAACGCGTCATACCGCCGTCCGAATCAACAATGTATTCACCTTTAACTGGTTTGAAGTTTTTGTCCAGGTAAACCCTCGATACGGATTGTAAGATTTCATGGTTGTTAATCATAATGAAACCTTCGCCAGCAGGATTTTTGATAATGCCAGCCCCATCAGGTTGAGCGCCAAAAATAAAGTTAGGTGATTCTGCCAACACATCGTCCGAACTGATTAGTGTGGTGATGTTCAGGGCTTCAAAACCCGGCATAGATTTGATCAGCGATGGATTAACCGAATAATCTTTTAAGGCAATAGGTGTAGTGGTTGGTGGTTCCTCTTCGTTGTTATTTTTCTTACAGGCCGTAATTACAACCGCCGAAGCTACAAAAGCAGCTAGTGACAACGCAAGCGTTTTCTTTTTAAATGATAAAGTGTTCATAGTTTTGTTTTCCGTTGCCTGCAAACCTACTCTGTGTATGTTGCCTGTAATTTAAGGTTGTGTTAATTCAATTTACATAGAGAAATTTAGAATGATTATAAGGAAAGGGAATGAGAGAAGGATTGAATTTTGAATGATTGAAGGATTGAATGAACGGTGGGTACGCTGCTCTCCCAATGACTAATGAACGACTGACCAATGAACAATATAAACAATCTTTCAACTTTTCAACAAAAACGCTGTACAATCCATAATCATGCTATCTTTATAGCTTTTGAAAATTAATTTCAGTTTTGGCTAAAGATACGAACAAAGAAACCCCATTAATGCAACAGTACAACGCAATTAAAGCGAAGTATCCAGGTGCATTGTTATTGTTTAGAGTAGGAGACTTTTATGAAACCTTTGGCGAAGATGCCGTAAAAACCGCACAGATTTTAGGGATAGTGCTTACCCGTAGAGGTACGGGGCCTAATGGGGGTGCACTGGAGTTGGCTGGATTTCCCCACCATTCATTAGATAATTATCTTTCTAAATTGGTTAGGGCCGGACAAAGGGTTGCCATTTGCGACCAGTTGGAAGATCCTAAGGCTACTAAGACCATTGTGAAACGTGGTGTAACCGAGTTAGTTACGCCCGGTGTGGCTTATGGGGATAATATCGTTAACCAAAAATCTAACAATTATTTAGCTTCTGTATTTTTTGATAAAACGCAGATTGGTGTATCATTTCTGGATATTTCAACCGGTGAATTTTTGATTGCACAAGGTAATGCCGATTACATAGATAAGCTTTTACAGGGCTTTAAACCTTCGGAAGTTATCTTTCAGAAGTCTAAACGTCAGGCTTTTATGGAGCAATTTGGCGACCGTTTCTATACTTTCGGATTAGATGAATGGCCATACACTACAGATTACGCCAATGAAACGCTTACCAAGCACTTTGAAGTAACTTCTTTAAAAGGTTTTGGAGTTGAGCGCTTACAAAGTGGTATTGTAGCTGCCGGTGTTATCCTTCATTATTTAGGAGAAACGGAGCACCGCAATTTACAGCATATCAGTTCCATCAGCAGGATTGAGGAAGACCGTTATATGTGGCTGGATCGCTTTACCATTCGGAATTTAGAACTGGTGCATTCCAATAATGATAATGCCGTTACGTTATTTGATATATTGGATCACACTTGTACGCCAATGGGTGCGCGTTTACTTCAAAAATGGATCATTATGCCATTAAAGGAGCTTAAGCCCATTCAGGAGCGTTTAGGTATGGTAGAGTTCTTCGTGCAACATGAAGAGCTTCAGCAGGAGTTTTTATCGCATATTAAACAAATTGGTGATTTAGAGCGGTTGATTTCTAAAGTCGGCTTGCAACGCGTTGGTCCTCGGGAATTGGTGCAGCTCAAAAGGGCGCTTACCCATATTGAAGCCGTAAAAACACTGGCCGCAAACAGTAAAAATCCATTCCTGATTAAAATTGCAGATCAGTTAAACCCTTGTTTAGCAATACGCGAAAGAATAGAAAGAGAATTACAACCAGAGCCACCAGCCTTATTAATTAAGGGAAATGTTATTGCTGATGGAATAGATGAGGAATTAGATCGCCTGCGTAAAATCGCTTTCGGTGGCAAGGATTATCTCGTTCAGATTCAAAAGAGAGAAGCAGAAAGCACGGGAATTCCGTCCTTAAAAATTGCCTTCAATAATGTTTTTGGATACTATTTAGAAGTTACTCATACCCATAAGGATAAAGTTCCTGAAGGCTGGATTAGAAAACAGACCTTGGTTAATGCAGAGCGATACATCACGCCTGAGCTGAAAGAATATGAAGATCAGATTTTAGGTGCCGAAGAGAAAATTCAACATATTGAAGTTCGTTTATATAATGAACTGATGTATGAAACGGCAAGTTACATCAAGCCTATTCAGTTAAATTCTTTCTTAATTGCCCAGCTTGATTGTTTACTGTGTTTTGCGCAGTTGGCGGCTAAAAACCACTACACTAAACCCAATGTGAGCAAGGAAAAGGTGTTGGATATTAAGGGTGGTCGCCATCCGGTAATTGAGAAACAACTTCCGGTAGGGCAAGAGTATATTACCAATGACGTTTATCTGGATACAGATTCACAGCAGATTATCATTATCACCGGACCCAACATGGCGGGTAAGTCTGCTATATTAAGACAAACAGGTTTAATTGTGCTAATGGCTCAAATGGGCTCTTTTGTACCTGCGAAATCTGCTGATGTAGGTTTGGTAGATAAAATATTTACGCGTGTTGGTGCCTCAGATAACTTATCATCTGGAGAAAGTACGTTCATGGTTGAAATGAACGAGACCGCGAGTATCTTGAATAACATTTCAGAAGACAGTTTAATCCTGCTGGATGAGATTGGCCGTGGAACGAGTACCTATGATGGGATTTCCATTGCCTGGGCCATTGCAGAATTTTTGCATCAGCACCCAACCGCCCGTCCGAAAACGTTATTTGCTACACACTACCATGAACTTAACGAACTGGCCAATACCATGGGTAGGGTTAAGAATTTCAACGTATCGGTGAAGGAAATGACCAACAAGGTGATTTTCTTAAGAAAGTTAATTCCCGGTGGAAGTGAGCATAGTTTTGGTATTCATGTGGCTAAAATGGCTGGTATGCCGCCAAAATTGATCCATAGGGCTAATGAAATTCTGAAAAAACTGGAAATAGACCGTACAGAAGGACAAAGTATTAAGGATAGTATAAAAAAGGTGCAAAATCAGGCCTATCAATTGCAAATGTTTTCGGTTGAAGACCCTGTTTTGGTGAAAGTTAGAGACACCTTGAATAATCTGGATGTAAATGCCCTCACACCGGTGGAAGCCTTATTAAAATTAGACGAAATCCAAAGGTTAATTAAAAATTAATCGAATGGCTCAGGGCTTCAAGCTTTGGGCCATTTGCATAAATATAGTTTAATATGAATAGAACCTTAAGCATTAAGCCTTATGGCTTTTACTTAATTGCGCTCGTGCTGTTTCTCTCTTCTTGCGGGTCAAGGAAATACACGGTCAGAACAGATACCAAGGCTGCAAAGGCCGCAGATGCATTGGCCAATTTAAAGAGCAAACCCTTATATCGCTTTATTAACGACTGGACAGGCGTTAGGTATCGCTTTGGCGGTTTAGATAAGAGCGGGATAGATTGTTCGGGCTTTGCTTATTTATTAGAGAAGGAAATATATGGCGTTACCCTGCCAAGAATTTCGAGAGATCAGGCCCGTTTTGCCAGGGCGAAGAGTTTTGGAAGTTTAAAGGAAGGCGACCTGGTTTTTTTCTCCTTCGGCGGGAATGATGTAGATCATGTTGGGGTTTACCTCAATAATGGCTTTTTCGTGCACGCGAGTACCAATAGAGGAGTTATTGTTGATGATATCAATCTTCCTGCTTATCAACGGGTATTGGTTAAATCTGGCTCGGTAAATTAACACGCTGTTTGATAAAAAGGTTGAAACTAATTGGGACTTAATTTCGTTGTGTTAGTATGCGTTTGTTTTTTATAATATGCTTATCTTTAATTACTTATTCGGCTAACGCGCAAGTGAAACTGCTTAGCTTGGATGAATTAGATAAGCGGCTGACCAATGGAAGGGATACCACTTATGTAATTAATTTCTGGGCTACCTGGTGTTCTCCCTGTGTGGCAGAATTACCCCATTTTGAAGAACTGCACCGGGCTAACTTGAAAAAGCCAGTGAAAGTACTTTTGGTGAGCCTGGATTTTAAATCTAAACTACAGAAAGCAGTTATACCATTTGTGGTGGAGAAGAAATTAAAGGCAGAAGTTTTTTTGTTGAACGAGAAAGATCAGCAAGCTTATATTGAAAGAATAGATCCGAAATGGTCGGGAGCAATACCTGCTACTTTATTTATTAAGAAAGATAAAAGACAGTTTTTTGAGCGGGAATTTACTGCCGGTGAGTTAAATGCTGCATGGTTAAACTTTAATAAATAATAACATGAAAACATTAATTGTAATTGGTTTATTGCTGATTTCGGGTTATTCGTTTGCCCAAACAGCGGGTTATCAGGTAGGGGATATGGTTAAGGATTTTGCACTTAAAAATGTTGATCATAAAACAGTTTCATTGGCTAATTACAGAAATGCCAAGGGCTTTGTAGTCATTTTTACCTGTAATACTTGCCCTGTAGCTCAGGCTTACCAAGATCGCATAGCAGAATTAAACCAGACTTATACAGCGAAGGGTTATCCGGTTATAGCCATCAACCCAAATGATGCTGGTGTTGTGCCGAATGAAAGTTTTGAAAAAATGCAGACTCTGGCCAAACAAAAGAATTTTACTTTCCCATATTTGTTAGATCCCGATCATGTAGTAACCAAACAATTTGGTGCCACCAGAACGCCTCATGTATTCATATTACAAAAAACTCCTAAAGGAAATGTAGTAGAATATATTGGTGCTATTGATAATGATCCTGAAGGCGAAAGTAGCAGCCAAATCACTTATGTGAAAAATGCAATCAACGACTTATCTGCAGGTAAGAAACCTGCTGTAGTGTCAACCAAAGCTGTTGGCTGCTCAATTAAGTGGAAAAAGACTTCCTAAATTTCGGAGATTTTTAAATCTCCGAAATTTAGGTTAGGCAAGGCCTAAACAAAATGCGTATTGGTGGCCAAAGCTTCCCAGTCAGCAAGGTCTTGCTGTATAGCTGCTATCTTATCCTTTGCCAGTTGGTATGCATCAGCACCTAACAATAAGTGTAATGGAGGATTCTCCGAAGCAGCGGCTGCAATGATCACATCAACAGCTTTTTCGGGATCTCCGGGCTGTTCGTTATTAATGTGATTTTGGTGTGCATCCTGAGATTCCCGTACCTCCTTGTACTCTTCAATAACCGAATGCGGAACAGCCAAAGAGCCGGAAGAAAGGAAATCTGTTCTGAAATATCCGGGCTCCACTACTGTAGCCTTAATGCCGAATGATTTAACCTCTGCTGCCAGCGATTCAGTAAAGCCACTAACAGCAAACTTAGTTGCGCAATAAATACCGAATCCTGGGAAGTTACCCGAAAATCCACCAATGGAGGAAATATTGAAGATATGCCCTGATTGTTGTTTGCGCAACTGCGGAAGAACTTTTCTGATGATATTTAAAGAACCGAATACGTTCACATCAAAATTTTCCCTGGCTTCCTTGTCGCTAAGTTCTTCCAGCGCGCCAAGCATTCCGTAGCCAGCATTATTTACCACTACATCTATTTGTCCAAATCTACTAATAGTCTCCCGAACGGCTGTTTCTACACTGTTTTCATCAGTAAGGTTAACTGATAAAGGTAAAAAGTTGGGATGATCTCCAACCGCTTTTTGTAAGTCTGTTAAACTTCTTGAGCTAGCGGCCACCCCGTTTCCAATGCTTAATAATTTTTTCACTAAGGTTAAACCCAGGCCTTTCGAGGCGCCGGTTACGAACCATACTTTTTGATTTTCCATGTTGATTGTGTTGTGGGTTGCGTGTTACGTGTTATGGGGCAAGGTGCCTATCCAGCTAATGAAACACCTATCTTTGTGGGCTTCGTGCTATTCTTGGCGCACTTTGCGGTTAAAAGAGTTGTAAGTTGTAGGTTTTAAGTTGTAAGTTCTGGATGCGCTAGCTAATTTGACGCGCTTTGCGGTTAATTGTGTTGCGGGTTGCGTGTTACGTGTTATGGGGCAAGGTGCCTATCCAGCTAATGAAAAACCTGTCTTTGTATGCTTCATGCTTTTCATGGCGCGCTTTTCAGTTAATTGTTGTTTGTGTACCCGTAACTCATAACAGGTAACCCGTAACCTTATTTAAAGATCGAAACCTGTTGAGATCGTCATCGCTTTCCATTTTTGAAATTCTTTTTCTAAAGATTGGATTTTAGTGGTTGCACGATCTAAAGCATCCTGACCCAACAATAAATGGAGGGGAGGTTCAGGCATCGCAACCAGTGCAATCATCGCAGCTGCAGCTTTTTCTGGATCTCCTGCTTGTGTACCGTCCATTTTTAAATACCTGTTGTGCGTATTTCTAACAGCTTCATAATCCTGTATTGGGTTTTTCGCTAATTCCAACGATTCTTCTTTTAGGAAGCTGGTTCTAAAAGCACCAGGCGCTACAACGGTAACTTTGATGCCAAAATCCTTAACATCTTCGGCCAAAACTTCAGATAATGCTATTACTGCCGATTTTGCTGCTGCATATACACTCCAGCCCGTAGCGCCTGCAATTCCTGCAATAGAAGCAATATTGATAATGTTTCCTGAACGTTGTGCCCTTAAATAAGGCATCGCATGGCGGATAACGTTTAGTGTGCCAAATACATTGACGTTAAAAGCCGATCTGGTTTCCTGGTCTGTAAGCTCTTCTATGCTTCCTCCTATACCATAACCGGCGTTATTGATGATTACATCAATCTTTCCGAATTTGGTTATTGTGGCTTTAACAGCTTCCTCAACGCTTACATCACTTGCCAGATCTACTGTTAAGGGCAAAAACTTTTCATTGGATGCATTTACAATTCTGGCAAGTGTCGCCGCATCTCTGGATGTAGCCGCAACAAATTGACCAGCATTTAATAGTTGGTTAACTAAAGATAATCCCAAGCCTTTGGAAGCCCCTGTAATAAACCAAACCTTTTTCTTGTCCATAATTTTATCTTTTTTGTTAAGACAAAGTTAGTACAGAGTTTAAGGCTGGCGATTACGCTAATCAAACTAATGGTTACGAAATTCAAACAATTCTGAAGGCGGTAGGACTTAATTTGGTTTGTTTCTTAAAAAAGTTATTGAAATGCGTGGGTTCTTCAAAGCCCAGGCAATACCCAATTTCTGAAATATTCCAGTCGGTATGCCTTAATAAAGCCTTGGCTTCCGCTAATAGTCGGTCGGCGATGTGATGGGTAGTGGTTTTTCCGGTAGTATCTTTTATTGCTCTGTTTAAGTGGTTCACATGAACGGAGAGTTGATTGGCAAAATCTTTAGCCGATCGCAAAGAAAATCTTTGTGCCGGGCTTTCAATTGGAAATTGTCTTTCCAAAAGCTCCACAAAAACTGAAGTAATGCGGGAGTTGGCATCTGGGTGGCGGTAAAGCGTTTCCGCAGGTTCTGTTTTTAAGGCAAAATGGATAATTTCGTTGACATAGTTTCTCAATAAATCGTATTTATAGATATAATCTGTATTGATTTCTTCCAGCATTTTAAGAAAGATAGATTCTACCTGCATATCCTGCTTTTGGTCAAGGATGTAAGCGGGCTTTCCGCCAACAGAAAATAAGGGTAATTCACTGATACTTCCTCTAATCTTTTCAGAAAAGAATGCCTCAGTAAAAATGCAAAAGAAGCCTGTTATGTCTGATACATTGCCGCTGGCACATTCCCAGGTGTAGGGCACCTGTGGATTAAAAAACATCAGTGCCGTACCATTAACCTCAATACTTTTATCAGCGTAATGATAGATATTATGTCCGCGATTTAAAGCAATTTTATAGAAATCACGCCTGCTGTATGCTATGGGTGTTTTATTGTCGCCAATGCAATCTTCTAACTTGAAAACGTTAAAGTGTCCAACATCTTTCTGCAAGTTGTCGGGTAAGAAACTAAATTTATTCTGATAAAAGTCGGATAGGGATTCTACGGTGCTCATGAATCAAAGTTACAAAATTCAAACTTATATTGTAAGATTAGATTGAAATGATAAATAATTATACCGATCGGTATATATTTGTATTGTTAAATCATTTGGTTATGACTAAGGCAGAAAAAACACGTCAATTCATTGTAGAACAAACAGCTCCAATATTCAATACAAAGGGTTATGCTGGTACATCTTTAAATGATATTACCGAAGCAACTGGATTAACGAAAGGGAGTGTGTACGGTAATTTTGCCAATAAAGACGAGGTTGCTTTGGCGGCTTTCGATTATAATGCAGAAAAGATGGCCACAGCAATAAACAAGGCAATGGCTGAGCAAGCTACAATGGCTGGTAAATTGTTAGTTTATGCAGATCTATATCGTGCTCTGCTTACCAACACTTTACATCAAGGTGGATGCCCGCTGCTCAATACCGCAACAGAAGCTGATGATACCCATCCCGAATTACGCAAAAGAGTTTTGGGCGCTATATTAAATTGGAAAAAACACCTCTCGGCTTTAGTTATCAAGGGGGTTGAATCGGCAGAGTTTAACCAAAAAGTTAACCCCGAACAGGTAGCTCTCACGATGATTGCAATGATAGAAGGGGCAATTATGGTATCGCGGTTAACAGAAAATGAATCTCACTGGGATTTAATTATGGATTCCTTAAAAAAAAACATCAAACAGCTTAGCTAATTTTTTTTATCCTAAAATATACCGATTGGTATTTTAAATATTAAATACGTTTTAAAATAAAAAACATAATCATGAAAACCTCACAAAACACCGTATTAATCATTGGCGGAACTGCCGGAATAGGTTTGTCTATCGCTTCACAATTATCTGCATTGGGCAACAAGGTAATCATCACAGGCAGAAATCAGGAAAGATTAAATCAGGCCGCCAAAGGATTGGATAATGTGGTTACCATTCCATTTGATGTGACTAAGCCTGAAGAAATTGATCAGCTGGTGGCTAAAATAAAAACAGATTTTCCCGATGTAAATATGGTGATTAACAATGCAGGCAGGGCAGTAGTGTATAGCCTAACCGACGAAACTGTAGATGCTGCTGCTATTGCAGAAGATGAAATGTTAACCAACTATTTGTCTATTATCCGTTTGAATCAAAAGCTGTTGCCTGTTTTGAAAAATCAGTCTGAATCAGCGATTGTAAATGTCTCATCAATAGTAGTTTATGCCCCTGGTGTATTATTGCCAACTTATGCTGCGAGTAAAGCTGCTTTGCACTCTTACACCACTTCCTTAAGGTTAACATTGGCAAATAGCAACGTTAAGGTGTTTGAATTGATGCCGCCTTTGGTAGATACAGAATTTTCAAAAGAAATTGGTGGCCACAGAGGTATTAAACCTGATGTAGTTGCTGAAGAATTTATCAAAGCACTGGCTGCAAATGAATTTGAAATCAGAGTGGGAGATACGGCAGCCATTTATGAGTTGTTTCTGAAATCACCGGAAGAAGCATTAAAAGTAATGAACAGCCAAAGAGCAGAGATTGCTGAGTAAAATGTGTTGTGGGTTACGTGTTGCGGGTTATGAGGCAAGGAGCCTATTCAGCAATGCAATGAGAGCTTTGTGTGCTTAGCGGTTGAATGTGTTGTGGTTGAATGTGTTGTGGGTTATGTGTTGCGTGTTATGGGGCGAAGAGCCAATCAGGCGAAGCAATTAGAGCTTTGCATGCTTAGCGGTTGAATGTGTTGTGGGGTATGTGTTGCGTGTTATGGGGCTAGAAGCCAATCAGGCGAAGCAATTAAAGCTTTGCATGCTTAGCAGTTGAATGTGTTGTGGGTTACGTGTTGCGGGTTATGAGGCAAGGAGCCAATCAGGCGAAGCAATTAAAGCTTTGCATGCTTAGCAGTTGAATGTGTTGTGGGTTATGTGTTGCGTGTTATGGGGCAAGGAGCCAATCAGGCGAAGCAATTAAAGCTTTGCATGCTTAGCGGTTGAATGTGTTGCGGTTGAATGTGTTGTGGGTTATGTGTTGTGTGTTATGGGGCGAAGAGCCTATTCAGCAATGCAACAACCTGGCTTTGCGGGCTTAGCGCCTGTCTTAGCGCACTTTGCGGTATGTTGTTCAATATCTCAGGACTGTAAAAAATAAAGGTTATGTCAATGTAATGCGGATAAAGCCGTATTATTGCGCCGCCAAATTGATTTGAGCCATGAGTAGAAACTGATCAGTAAACGATCGATTTCTCCAATCTCATGTCTCCGATCTCAAATCTAATTAGAAATGAAACGAGTAGTAGTAACAGGCTTAGGGGCGGTAACGCCTCTGGGGAATACAGTAAGCGAATTTTGGAAGAATATCTTAGCAGGTAAAAGTGGTATCGGCCCCATTACGAAGTTCGATACCAGTAAGTTTAAAACACATTTTGCAGCTGAAGTAAAGGATTTTAATGCAGATGAATTATTTGATAAAAAGGAGCAACGTAAGTTCGATGTGTTTACGCAGTATGCAGTAGCCTCAAGTGATCAGGCGATTGTAGATGCGGGATTGGATTTTAAAGCCATGACTGATGATGAACTTGCTGAAGTAGGGGTAATCTGGGCCACTGGAAACGGCGGGATCAGCACTTTTGAGCAACAATTGAAAGAATTTAATGGAGGAGATGGAACACCACGCTTTAGTCCGTTTTTCATTCCGAAAATGATCGTTGATATTGCCGCTGGTGTTATTTCTATCCGTCATAAATTACGTGGACCCAACTATTGTACCGTTTCTGCCTGTGCATCGTCAAATACAGCTATCATCAGTGCTTTCGATACCATTCGATTAGGAAAAGCAACAATTATGGTCGCTGGTGGTTCAGAAGCGGCTATCACCGAAGCATCGGTGGGTGGTTTCAGTGCAGCGCAAGCGTTGTCTAAAAGAAATGAGGAGCCAGAAACAGCGTCCAGACCTTTTGATATTGAGCGAGATGGTTTTGTGATGGGCGAAGGTGCCGGAGCACTTATTTTAGAAGATTTAGATCATGCGCTAAAACGAGGAGCTAAAATTTATGCCGAAATTGTAGGTGGCGGTATGGCTGCAGATGCTTATCACTTAACCGGAACACCTCCAGATGGTATTGGTGCAACTTTAGGGATGAAGAAAGCATTAAACGATGCGAATATCACTGCTGATCAAATTGATTATATTAATGCGCATGCTACCTCAACCGGATTGGGAGATATTAGTGAATTAACAGCGGTAAAGGCAGTTTTCGGTAATAGTGATGTATTGATAGGTGCAACCAAATCAATGACAGGACATCTCTTAGGAGCGGCGGGTGCAGTAGAAAGTATTATTAGTATTCTTGCCCTTAACGATAACATCGTTCCACCTACTATCAACACCAAAAATATCGATGAAAAAATTCCTGCAGGACTTAATATTGTTTTAGGTACGCCTGTTAAAAAGGAAATTAAATATGTATTGAATAATACATTTGGCTTTGGCGGACACACCGCTAGTACCATCTTTAAAAAATATGAGGCCTAGGCCTCATATTTTATTTATCCATTAAAAGATTAACGAGTTCTTTCAGCTCTTCTACCTCTTGCTCCAGCTTCACTATGCGCTCCTCTAAATCATGCTGTGGAGTTGCCACTAAAGCTGGAATTTCTTCGGTATGCTCTACGTAATCGCCTAGTAAATGTATAAAGCGGGCTTCTTTTTGTCCGGGCTTTTTAGGCAATTGTTTCACAAATGCTGGTTCATCGGTGGCTAGCTTTTGAAGTTGTTCCAGTACCTCCTCAATACTTTCAAATTCATATAGCCTTCCAGAGTTGCTATTGATTTCACCTGGAGTTAATGGCCCCCGCAAAAGCAGTAAGGAAATAATAGCCAATTCGGATGGAATAATCGGGTAAACAATGGCTAAGTTATGTTTGTATTTAGTTGCCCGGCTCGAACCGCCTGTAGCTGTAGAAATTAACCCTTTAATCTTAAGTTGATTGAGGGTTAGCGTAACCGTTTCTTCATCGTAGTTAACCACAGGGTTTCTTGCGCTTTTTTGGTTGCAGGCTGCAGTTAAGCTATTCAGCGTCATTGGGTAATAATCGGGGGTGGTTCTGCTTTTTTCTATCAGCGCCCCAAGTATACGTTGTTCTTCAGCGCTCAGGTTGGGTAAAGATTTTGTGGTTTCCATCTGCTAAAAATATAAATAGATCGCACATTTAAGAAATAATTTTTGTGAAATGCTTTTCCATTCTCCTGGGTTTTAACCACGAAGAACACCAAGACAAGGCACAAAGGACACCAAGTTAGGAAAGCGCTATAGCCCGTATGAGAGGAGATACATTGCAGCCCATAAGTTTCAACCACCTAAGGCATCTAAGCTTTTGAATAGCGCCTATTTCAAATTTCTTCTCCGTGTATTTTGTGTTTCCGTGGCTAATTTTAACCGAAAGGTTCGCCAACTTAAGGCACGGCGCACACCAAATTGGCTTAGTGCATCCAGACTTACAACTTAAAACCTACTACTTACAACTTTCCCTTTCCACACAAAACCCGATTAGAATTGTTCTAAATTTCTGTAACCATACTTTTTTAATCAGATAATCCCGAACTTAGATAAACAACCCATCCCACAATCCTATGGAATCATCCGACAAGAAAAATACCTCTGGCGGCGATACACGGAGAGACTTTCTGAAGAAGAGCTCTTTGATGACCGCAATAGCCTTAACGCCGTCTGTAGCCGTTAAAGCAGCAGAAAATCAGGTAGATGAAAGTTTTGCTGAGCTATTTGAAAAGATTCCCCTTAACTTAACTGTGAATAATAAGGCCCATTCAACCAAAATTGAGCCTCGGGTAACACTTTTAGATTATCTGAGAGAAGAATTACACCTTACGGGTACAAAGAAAGGTTGCGATCATGGCCAGTGTGGCGCTTGCACAGTACATATAGATGGTGCACGTGTTAATTCGTGCCTTAGCCTGGCGGTAATGAACGAAGGAAAAAAGATAACCACGATTGAAGGTTTATCAAGCGGGGATGAACTTCATCCGATGCAGCAGGCCTTTATCAAACATGATGGTTTTCAATGTGGTTACTGTACCCCCGGACAAATCATGTCGGCGGTAGCATGTATCCGTGAAGGTCATGCCAATTCGAGGGCGGAGATAAGTGAGTTTATGAGTGGAAATATTTGTAGATGTGGTGCTTATCCTAATATAGTTGATGCAATTGTTGAGGTTAAAAAAGGAGGAGCAGCGATATGATCAATTTCCAATACCTCCGCACTACCAGTGCTAAATCGGCTATAGCTTTGTTATCAAAAGATAAAAACGCTAAGTTTTTAGCCGGTGGAACGAACCTTATTGATTTGATGAAACGAGGGGTTAGCTCTCCGGATAAGTTAATAGATATCAATCATGTTCCCTTAAAACAGATTGAACAGGTAGGCAATAAAATACACATTGGAGCACTGGCTTCTAATACAGCTGTAGCCGAAAGTGCGCTGATTAAGGAAAAATTACCTTTACTTGCCCAGGCACTCGAAGCAGGCGCTTCTGCACAGCTCAGAAATGTAGCTACTGTAGGCGGCAATATGATGCAACGCACCAGGTGTGGCTATTTTTACGATACCGAAATGCCTTGTAATAAACGCAAACCTGGCTCCGGATGCGGTGCTATTGGTGGTTTTAATCGAATGCATGCCATTTTTGGTACTTCCGAAAACTGCATAGCTGTTCACCCGAGTGATATGTGTGTAGCGTTGGTAGCACTTGATGCAGAGGTGATACTGGCAAATGCAAAGGGAGAGCGCAGGATTTTATTTAAAGATTTTCATCGTTTGCCGGGTGATACTCCTCAGTTAGACAATAACTTAAAAAACGATGAACTGATTGTAAGATTAGAAATTCCGATCCACCCCTTCAGCAAAAATATACATTATCTGAAGGTTAGAGACAGGACTTCTTATGCCTTTGCACTGGTGTCGGCAGCAGTTGCTATTGAACTTCAGGGCAACCAAATTAAAGACGTTCGGTTGGCTTTGGGGGGAGTGGCACATAAGCCATGGAGATTAACCTCATCTGAAGCATTTCTGAAAGGTAAAGAAGCAACCTTAGAAAATTTCCAGCAGGCAGCCCAGCTGGCAATGGCGGATGCCAAAGGATATGGCGAGAATGATTTTAAGTTGAAGCTAACTCCAAATACAATTATTGAAGCGTTAAACCTTGCAAAATCCAAAGCATAAATCATGAAAAATCTAATGGTTAAAGATGAAAATGATCGCGTTGATGGCGTGCTCAAGGTAACCGGACAAGCCAAATATTTTGCAGAATTCGAATTACCCGGACTTACTTATGGCGTGCTCGTAACCAGTACAATTACGAAGGGTAAAATTACAGGATTGGACACCAAATCTGCAGAAAGGGCACCTGGTGTGATCGCTGTGTTATCGCATTTAAATAAACCATCGGCTCCGTTATATGAGCAAGAAGGTGGGTCGCCAATGAAAATCTTCTACACAGATAAGATTTTTTTTAACGGGCAGCCCATCGCCATTGTAATTGCAAATACCTTCGAAAGGGCTACTTACGCTGCATCTTTGGTTAAAGCAACTTATGAGAAGGAAGCTTTTAATACCGATTTGCATAAGGCACTTAAGGACGCTGCGGCTAAGAAATTACAAGGGCAGCCGAACTATAAGCGTGGAATTGAAAACGCTTATCAAACGGCAGAAGTTAAAATAGAGCAGGAGTACAATCTGCCTATAGAAACGCACAATCCAATGGAGCTTCATGGTATTATTGCCGATTGGAAGCCTAACAATCAAGTTACCGTTTATGCTAAAACACAAGGGGTAAAAGCTACTCAGAATACCATTGCCAATGTTTTCAAAATTCCTTTAACCAATGTTCAGGTTAATTCTGAATTTGTGGGCGGAGGATTTGGGATGGGCTTAAGAACCTGGCCGCTGGAAATCGCAACTGTAATGGCATCTAAACACATTGGTAAACCCGTTAAATTGGTTATTACCCGGATGCAGATGTTTACCATGGTTGGAAATCGCCCTGCAGCTACTCAGAAGGTAGGGTTAGGCGCTACAAAAGACGGTAAGTTAACCGGCATTACACATACTGCTTTTGGGGAAAGTTCAACTTACGAAAACTTTACCGAAGGTGTGGTGAATATGGCAAAATTCATGTACCAATGCGACAATGTGAATACGGCTTATACTATTGTTCCGGTTGATTTAGGCGTTCCCATCTGGATGCGCGGACCAGGAGAGGCTACAGGTGCGTTTGCTTTAGAAAGTGCGATTGATGAAATAGCCCATGCATTAGATATGGATCCATTGGAGTTTCGAATCAAAAACGATCCCGAAATGGATCAGCAAAGAAATAAACCCTTCTCCAGTAAAAATATTAAAGAAGCTTATAAGATTGGAGCGGAGAAAATTGGCTGGTCGCAGCGGAAAAATAAGCCAGGAAGTATTAAGGAAGGCCCGTGGCAAACCGGTTACGGAGTAAGTATAGGGGTTTTTAATGCCAACAGGGGAAAAGCTAGCGTGAAAGGTGTTTTGAAAGCAGACGGTAGCTTGCTGTTGCAAAGTGCTACCAGCGATATTGGTCCAGGTACTGGAACGGGAATGACCCTTATCGCACATAAGCTTTTGGGTATCCCTGTAGAGAAAATCACATTTGAATTAGGCGATTCCTCATTACCTACTGCGCCAAGCCAGGGTGGTTCGGCAACCCTTTCTACCGTTGGATCGGCAGTAAATGATGTTTGCGTATCCTTAAAATCGACTATTGCAGAGCTGGCAGCCAATTCAAATATGTCGGCAACCTCAGATTTTATCTCCGTTTTAAAGAAAAACAACCTGCCCTCCATAGAAGTTAACAAAGAAAGCCAGGGGGGAAAGGAAAGAGATAATTATTCGCTTTATTCTTTTTCTATTCACTTTGTGCAGGTAAAAGTTCATGAGCTTACGGGTGTAGTTAAGGTGAGCAAAATTGTTTCTGTGGGAGATTCAGGAACCATTGTAAGTCCGAAAACGGCCAGAAGCCAGATGGTAGGTGGTGCGGTAGGTGGAATTGGGATGGCTTTAACAGAAGAATCCATTATAGATCATCGATATGGGCGATACATCAATAATAATTTTGCTGATTACCATGTTCCTGTAAATGCAGATGTTCCTGAGATTGAAGTTCATTTTATCAATAAACCCGATCCTGTTATTAATCCGATGGGCGCGAAGGGGATGGGAGAGATTGCCTTGATAGGCTTCTCGGCAGCAGTGGCCAATGCGGTTTTTAATGCTACAGGTAAGCGCATCAGGACGCTTCCAATTACACCTGATAAGGTTTTGGCCTAGTGTATTGTTTTGAAATGAATTCGATATGACCAAACGTATAATGTAATGTCCTAGTTTTGCCTAAAATTTAATAATATGATAGCTGCAAAAGGATACGCTGTTCACAGCCAAACCGATAGATTGGCTCCATGGAACTTCGAAAGAAGAAATGTAGGGCCTAAAGACGTTTTAATTGAAATTTTATTTAGTGGAATTTGTCACTCTGATATTCATCAGGTGAGAAGCGAGTGGGGGCCAGCAAAATATCCAATGGTTCCCGGACATGAAATTGTGGGAAGGATTACCGAGGTTGGTAGTTCGGTAACCAAATTTAAAGTTGGTGATTTGGCGGGTATTGGCTGCATGGTAGATAGCTGCAAGGAATGTCCTACTTGTCAGGGCGGACAAGAACAGTTTTGCGAGAAAGGCGAAACCGTTTGGACTTACAATAGCTTAGAACGTGATAAAGTAACGCCTACATATGGCGGGTATTCCAATAAAATTGTTTGTACGGAAGAGTTTGTGGTAAAAGTTTCAGATAAGCTACCACTAAGCGGAGTGGCTCCGTTATTATGTGCCGGAATTACGACTTATTCGCCTATCAAAAGATGGGGAATAGGTAAGGGACATAAAGTTGCAGTTTTAGGTTTAGGGGGCTTAGGACATATGGCGGTCAAATTTGCTGTAGCGTTTGGCGCTGATGTTACTGTTTTAAGTACTTCCCCTTCAAAAGAGGAAGACGCAAAGAAACTGGGTGCCCATCATTTTGTGATTACCAAAGACCCTGAAGAGTTAAAAAAATACGCAAAGCACTTCGATTTCATTATCGACTCGGTTTCAGCGCCACATAACTACGAAATGTATTTCAAACTGCTGAATATCAATGGTGTTCACATCTGTGTTGGTTTGCCACCAGAGCCGCTTAAGTTCCCAGGATCCGCTTTAATGCATGGAAACAGGGCTTTAACTGCTTCAAGTATCGGTGGTATTCCTGAAACGCAGGAAATGCTTGATTTCTGTGCCGAACATCATATTGTTTCGGAAGTTGAGGTAATTAATATCGATTATGTAAATGAAGCTTACGAGCGCGTATTGGCAAGTGATGTGAAATATCGCTTTGTAATTGATATGGCTACTTTGTAAGAAAGCTAAATTAGATACTATAAAAAAGGCGAATCCAAATTGGATTCGCCTTTTTTATAGTTGTTTTATGCTTATTTATAAGTTGCGGCAAGTTTTAATGCTTCGTAAGCATTAACAATACCACCACTGATACACAAATCTGAGAAAGGTACCGATACTTTCTCGGCAGCAGGACCTTCACCTTTGGCATAAGTTACATTGTGGTTAACCTTGGTTACCGATTTTACGATAATTTCCTTAACCTGCGCAGCGCTCAATTTCGGATAGTAAGAGCGGATTAAGCCAGCTAAACCAGCAACAACCGGAGAAGCCATACTTGTTCCATCTAAATTTTTGTACTTAGAGCCAGGAACAGTAGAGTAGATGCGAACACCAGGTGCAAAAACATCTACCTGTGTTTTACCAAAGTTAGAGAAACTTGCTTTTAAGCTTTCATCATCTTTAGGGCCAGAAGCACCTACCGTGATCCATGAAGCGATTGTTTTCTCATCTAAATCTTTGTGATTTGGATAATTGGTTTCTACATCGATATCTTTATTTTCGTTTCCTGCAGCCTGTACAATCAATACATCCTTGGCAGCAGCATATTTCATGGCTTCGTTTACCACAGCCTTATCCCAGCTGTAAGCTTTTCCGAAGCTCATATTAATTACTTTTGCCCCATTATCAACGGCATAGCGAATACCATTTGCAACGTCCTTATCGCGCTCATCTCCATTAGGTGTGCAACGAACGCCCATAATAACCACACTGTTGGCTACTCCGGAAATACCTAATTTATTGGTTCTGTCGGCCGCAATAATACCAGCAACGTGCGTTCCGTGCATCGCATCCGGACCAGCTACATCATTATTACCATAAAATTTCTCTTTACTGTTATTTGGATCATCACCAACAATAGAACGAGGATTATAATCAACATTTAGGTTGTAATCTACCTGTTGTTTAAAGTGGTCATAGCCTTCCATAATTTCATCGTTATAGAAATCTTTAAAGCTCATCTCCTTTAATGCACCACTTAAAGCATTTTGGATTCTGCCTTCAACATCAGTAGCGGGTTTAAAATTTTGAAAATCCTCTAAAGTTGGGTTATCCTTACCGATTTTTTTTACAACGCCATCCAGGGCATTTTTAAAGCCTGCGTATCCCGCTAAATTAGCTTTTGCTTCACCCAATTGTTTTTCTAAATCTGTTCTCGCTTTTTTGAATGCTTCAAAATCAGCTTTGTCTTTTTCGGCAACATTTGCATCAGTAGTATTGGCAAAGCGATCCTGATCACGACGAACCAAACGGGTTAACTCCAAAGTTTCATAATTGATCGATTCTTTTGGTCCACCAATGAAATTCCAACCGTTAATGTCGTCAATATAACCGTTCTTGTCATCATCCTTACCGTTTCCGGCTACTTCTTTTTTATTTACCCACATGATGCTTTTTAAGTCCTCATGTGTAGCTTCCACACCACCATCATTCACGGCAACAATAACTTTAGTTGGCTTTTTGCCTTTTAAAAGTTCTTTATACGCTTTTTCTGTACTGATGCCGAAAGTGGTATCTGTTTTTAGGTCAAGGTTTTGCCAGTTTGGTTTTTGCGCTGAGGCTAAAAAAGAAACTGAGCTTAATAATGCTACACCAAATAGCGATTTAAAAATTCTGCTCTTATCCATTTATGTAATTTTCATTTTAACGCCGAAATATAATTTTAATTTTTATCATATTCGTAATTTGTCTTAAAAATGATGATTTTCGCTTATCAACTAGGCAAAAAAAAAACCAAAATTTTTCGATTCTGGGATTTTATATTCAAAAGAAGAATTCTATTTCATTTCAGAACTTATTTTTCTGGCCAAGGCATCGTGGGCTTCTATAACTGTTAAAGTCTTTGTTGCCCAGTTTTTTAACGATGCATCACGATTTTCTGAACCTTGTTTAAATAATGCGATTGTTTTTTCGTGATCTGTAACCATCATCTCCATATAATGTTTATCAAAGGCGGCTCCAGTCATCTTTTTCATCGCATCAATGTGAATTTGATCTTCGGCAGGTAAGGCATCAGGCGTAATAACCTTCTTCTCCTGGGCCAAAGCTTTCAATTCGGTATTGGCCTTGGTATGGTCGGTAAGCATTTGGGCGGCAAAGTCTTTAACTTTAGCACTACCCGCATTTTTTTCTGCAATTTTGGCGGCTTCCACTTCCATTAAACCACCAACGGCTGCCTTTCTTAAAAAAGTTGCTCCAGCCTCATCCAATCCGCTTTCTGTACTTTCAGCACCTGTTGCATGATTGCCATTAACCATATTGGTATCTCCGGCCACACTGTCTTTTGTAGTTGATGATTTCTTATCTGCAGTTTGGCAAGCCTGGATACTCACTGCTAAAGCCAGTGCTGCCCCGATAAAGAATGTTTTATTACTGTTCATGTTTTCAATGTTTTGATGTTTATTGAAAACACAGAGAGATGCAAATGGTTTGGTAGTTGATGATTTGAATTATTGAATGAGTGGATGTGAATTATTGAATGAGTGAATGAGTGGATGAGTGAATGATGGAATGACTGACTGAAATAATTAATGAATGAGTGAATGAGTGGATGAGTGAATAATAGAATTGTTACTCCTGTTGCAAATACGCATTTTCAATCACAATAGCCATTTGTCGGTCTGGGTTTTCTAGGGGCTTAAATCCAAACTGACTGTACAAACCATGAGCATCCAAGGTAGCCAATTGATAACGGCGTAAGCCCTGTAAATCGGGATGAAAAATCATAAAAGACATTAATTTTTTAGATAGGCCCAACCCTCTAAATCGCTCCTCCACATACACATCACACAAATAAGCAAAAGTAGCGCTATCAGTAACCCAACGAGAAAAGCCAACCTGCTCCTGATCCTTGTAAATACCAAAGCAAAGTGAATGTTCTATCGATTTTTGTACAACCTCCAAAGGAATGTTTTTCGCCCAATACGACTCTTCACTCAAATAACGGTGAATAGAATTAACCTGAAGCAGTTCCTTTTGATCAGAAAAGATGAAGCCATTTTCGCTTATTTGCATTTTAGTATTTAGTATTTAGTAGCAAGTATTTAGTAGCAAGTATCAAGTATAAAGTAGCAAGTATAAAGTAGTAAGACATGAGCGTAGGTGAAAGTTTTCAGTTGATAGTTCTCAGTTTGCAGTTTTCAGTTGGCAATTCAACTTCTCACCAACTCAACGCCTCAGCACCTCACCAGTTTGCAGTTGGCAGTTTGTAGTTGGCAATTAAGCAATTCAACAGTTAAACAATTCAACTTCTCACCAACTCAACGCCTCAGCACCTTACCAGTTTGCAGTTTGCAGTTCGCAATTAAGCAATTCAACAGTTAAACAATTAAACCTTTTTCAGTTGTACCAGTTAAACAATTCAACGTCTCACCAACTCACCACCTCAGCACCTCACCAGTTTAGAGTTTGTAGTTTCCAGTTGGCAATTAAGCAATTAAACAGTTAAACAATTAAACCTTTTTCAGTTGTACCAGTTAAACAATTCAACGTCTCACCAACTCACCACCTCAGCACCTCACCAGTTTAGAGTTTGTAGTTTTCAGTTGGCAATTCAACAATTAAGCAATTCAACTTCTCACCAACTCACCAACTCATCACCTCACCAGTTTACAGTTTGCAGTTGGCAATTAAGCAATTCAACAGTTAAACAATTCAACTTCTCAACAAATCAACACCTCAGCACCTCACCAGTCTACAGTTAAGCAATTAAACAATTAAACAATTCTCCCCACTTCACCAAGCCCCTTAATTCCTCATATTAATAAACTGCAAAGGTTGCCCAAAATCTTCCCCTCTGCACAAGCTAATCACGGCCTGTAAATCGTCAATCTTTTTTGCCGTTACCCTCACCTGATCATCCATGATGGAAGGTTGAACCTTTAAGCCACTGGCTTTGATTTTGGCGACCACTTTTTTAGCAGCTTCTTTATCTAAGCCCTCTTTAACAGTGATTTCTTTAGTAATCATATTACCAGACGACTGAAATTCTTTGCCGAAATCCAAACTTTTTGGGTCGAGACTTTGTTTCATCATCCTAGAAATAATAGAGTCTGTAATGGCCTTTAAGCGCATATCATCTTCGGTTACGATCTTAATTACGTTTGTTTTCTTATCCAGATCGACGGTGCTTTTAGAACCATTAAAATCATAACGATTTAAAATTTCTTTTTTGGCGTTATTAATGGCGTTGTCAAGCGTTTGAGCGTCAACTTTACTTACAATATCAAAAGAGGGCATGGTTATAGCTTTAAAGTAAAAAAATAAGTAGATTTAATTGAAAATTATCAACCTCACAAAAAAACGAAAAATAATATGAAAACCACTAAAGGCAAGTCTCAAAAAAAGATCACAAAAAAAGATGTAAAGAAACAATTAGAGCAATCGCTAGCCAGTCAGTTTTTAGATGTGGTAAAAAGTTTAGGTCATGATGTATCAGAAATCAGCACCGAGATTGCCAAGGCCAGTAAACGGGTAGCTAAAAAGCTGACCAAAAAGTTTACTATAATTAAAGCCGATGTGGGGCACAAAATAGATGATTTGGTTTCTTCTTCAAAGACCAAGGAAAAGGAGGCGAAGAAAGCGGTAACTAAAACCGTAAGCAAGGCTGAGAAAAATGCTCAAAAAGTGGTGAAAAAGGCGGTTTCTAAAGCGAAGCCTGTTGTACAGAGTGTTAAAGTTGCTGCCATAGCAACCGAAGAAAAGGCAGAAAAAGTTTTGACAAAGCCGGTGGAAGAAGTAAAAAAGACCGTGGCAAAAGTTGCCCCTAAATTGGATGCTGCCACGCAGGAAGTTAAAAAAGTAGCTACTCCCGTTAAAAAGGTTACTACCACTAAGGTAGCTGCAGCCAAAGCGGCCCCGGTTAAGAGTAAATCCCCTGCACCAGCAGCGAAAAAAGTAACCAAACCCTTAACAAAGAAATAGATTTGTTAACATTAATACACAGATGAATTAACATCGATTTAACAAATTAATGTGCAGTTTTGGACATCCCTGTTTTGGCAGGGATTTTTATTTTTTTAGATGAGTAAAAAGAAAATTCCATTTTTAAATCGCGAAATAAGCTGGTTATATTTTAATGAACGCGTATTGCAGGAAGCTGCAGACGAAACAGTGCCTTTGATTGAGCGAATCAAATTCTTATCCATTTATTCATCAAATCTTGAAGAATTTTACCGGGTTAGGGTAGCCACAATGACCAGGCTTACCAATTTAAACGAAAAGGCTAAAGCGTTACTTGGTTTTAACCCCAAAAAAATACTGAATGAAATCAAGAATATTGTTGTTAAGCAAGAGCGGAAGTTCGATCAGTTATTCCAGGCCACGCTAATTAATGAGCTGGCACAGAACCGTATATTCATCTTAAACGATACTCAATTAAACGTAAGCAGGGGCAGTTTTGTAAAAAATCATTTTAGAGATAAGATCTTATCTAATCTCGTTCCGGTAATGTTGGATATGGATAAGCCATTTCCCGAACTGAAGGACAGGTTTTTGTATTTTTTTGTAAAGCTCTCTAAAAAGGATAGCAAACTCAAAGAAAAGTATGCCTTAATAGAGATGCCACCCAGTTTACCAAGGTTTTTAGTGCTTCCAGAAACCAACGACTTAAAGTTTATTATTCTCGCAGAAGATATTATACGCTACTGCCTAAACGATATTTTTTATATTTTCAGTTACCATCAGCTGGAGGCTTACTCCATTCAGCTTACACGGGATGCAGAGTTAGACATAGACAAAAATATTTCTGATAAGTTTATTGATGACCTGAAAAGTAGTCTCGAAAAGCGTAAAAAGGGTAAACCCATGCGCTTGTTGTATGATTCGGCTATGCCTTTAAATATGTTGACGGTATTGGTTAATAAATTGAAGCTCGAAGCCGAGAGTTTAATCCCGGGAAACCGGTATCATAAATTTGGAGATTTTATTGCTTTTCCAAACGTGGGGAAGAAAGAGCTGGAATATACGCCTAACGTGCCTTTAAAGGTACATGCCCTCCATAGAACCGAAAGCGTTTTTGCAAAGGTTGCACACCGCGATTATTTAGTGAATTTGCCTTATCAATCATACGATTATATTATCCTCTTTCTGAGGGAAGCAGCTATTGATCCGAAAGTTACAGAGATTCAGATCACACTGTACCGATTGGCAGAAAACTCCAAGGTAATAAACGCTTTGATTAATGCGGCTAAAAACGGAAAGGCTGTATCGGTATTGCTAGAGTTAAAAGCCAGGTTTGATGAACAGGCTAATATCTATTGGACCACCCGATTAATGGAAGAGGGGGTAAAGGTTAATTACGGCTTAACCGATTATAAAGTACACTCGAAAATTTGTTTGGTAAAGCGTATAGAGAAAGATAAACCGGTTTATTATGCGAATCTGGCTACAGGTAATTTTAACGAAAAAACTGCGGGCCTATATTGCGACCACAGTATTTTCACGGCAAGAAAGGAAATTACCAACGATTTAGCCAAGCTTTTTGATGCCTTAAATAAACGCACGGTAACCAAAGGCTTTAAGCATTTAATCGTTTCTCCATTAGAAAGCCGCTCTAAGCTGGTTAATTTCATTAATAGAGAAATTCGCAACGCAAAGCAAGGTAAAATAGCCTACATTTTATTGAAGGTAAATAGCCTGGCAGACGAAGGGATTATCTCGAAACTTTACGAAGCCAGTAACGCTGGCGTTAAAATTCAATTGATTATCAGGGGGATATGCTGTTTAGTTCCCGGAGTTAAGGGATTTAGTGAAAATATTACCGCAATCAGTATCATCGACAAATTTTTGGAGCATGCCAGGGTTTATATCTTCAGCAATAATGGTAAAAACGACATGTATCTGTCTTCTGCCGATTTAATGAGCAGAAATTTCGAACATAGGGTAGAAGTAGGTTTTCCGGTATTGGATCCAGATGTGAAGCAGGAAATTCAGGATATTATCGATCTCCAATTGCAAGACAATACTAAAGCCCGTCAGATTAACGCGGCGAACAACAATAAATATCACAAAAATAGATTAAGCAAAAAGATAAGAGCGCAGGTTGATATATACAATTATCTAAAGACGAAGCACCAATAAATCATGTTAAGATACGCAGCCATAGACATCGGTTCGAACGCAGTAAGACTACTTATTGCAGATATTAGTAAGCAGGAAGGGAAATATAAATACAAGAAAAATACTTTGATTCGGGTGCCGTTACGCTTAGGTGATGATGCTTTCCTGGATCAGAAGATATCTGCCAGAAAATGTTCCGACCTGGTTAAAACCATGGTCGCTTTTAAAAACCTGATGGATGTTTATCATGTTTCAGAATACCTTGCTTGTGCTACATCAGCCATGCGTGAAGCCTCTAATGGTTTGGATATTGTGAAATTAATTAAGGCAGAGGCAGATGTAGACCTGGAGATTATTGAAGGACAGCGTGAAGCCAACATCATTTATGCCAATCACATTGAGGAGGAACTGGACGAGAACAAAACCTATCTTTATATCGATGTAGGTGGTGGTAGTACAGAACTTTCTGTTTTTGTAAAAGGTACGCCTGAAGCTTCCAGGTCATTTAATATCGGTACAATTAGAATGCTGGATAACCAGGATAAGGAAGAAACCTGGGAGGAAATGAAGGAATGGGTAAAGGAAAATACTAAAAATTATAAGCATATCGCCGGAATTGGTACCGGAGGAAATATCAATAAGCTTTTCCGGATGTCTGATGAAAAGGAAAATGCACCCTTGTCAGTGCAGAAATTGAATTCCATGTATAATAAGCTTAATAGCTACTCTTTAAAAGAGCGGATTAATGTTCTTGGCCTGAATCCCGACCGTGCAGACGTTATTATCCCTGCGGCAGAGATTTACCTCACTTTAATGAAATGGACAGGAATTAAACAGATTTTTGTGCCTAAAGTAGGTATGGCTGATGGCATAATTAAAATGCTGATCGAGGAGAAGTTAGCCTAAAGGCTAACTTAAATCCACGAAGTCTTGCCGTGGCACCGGCCGGTTAAACTTCGTGGATTTATCCAAGGTTAGACTTCGTGGAGCTATCCTGCCATGAAAACATTTGCAGGAATCACAGTTATTCTTTTTCCCTCCCTATGAAAGACTTCAGATTGGTTGAAACTGATGATTTTTCCTTCATCAAGTCCAAAAAAATCAATTGCTTCTATCAGGCCGTTTATTTCTCTGTTTAGGTTCTCATCATTAAGTTCATAGCATACCTGAAGCAAAAACTTTGCTTTTCCTTTCTCCATAATAACAAAATCACATTCCTTTTTTTCACTGAAATAATATATTTCTTTATAATTCTGTCTCAGATAAAGGTATACTGCATTTTCCAGCCTTCTTCCATTTTCTTCCGTAAAAACGATCGAGTTTTCGGAAAATAAACCTAAATCTATGGCATATACCTTTTTTGGATTTCGAATTTGTGTTTTTAACGAATAACTAAACTTCGAAAGGAATTGGACAACGTATGCACTTTCAAGATAGGAGAAAAATTCTAAAATTGTTGTTGCCGATTTAATATTGAATAGTTCTTTTAAATTATTGCCTGATACCGCCTTACCAATATTGGAAATCAAATAAACTGCTAGCTTTTTCAAAGTATTTACGTCCCGAACGGCGTACCTTACTGCAATATCTCGATTTAAAATATCTTCCAGAAGCTGATTGAGTACATTCCCATTATCGGTTTTTAAATATTCGGGAAATCCTCCTTTACTCAAATATTGAAATAAGGATTCTGCAGTATTTTTAAGGTCTTTAAAGGCTAAAAATTCTGCGTATGAAAAAGGAAATAACTCGGTTGATAAATGTCTTCCTGTAAGTTTCGTGCCTAATTCGGTGCTTAGTAGTGTTGCATTAGAGCCAGTGATCACTACTTGATAATCGAGATCAAGCATTTGCCTCACAAATAATTCCCACTGGGGCAGGAATTGTATTTCATCGAAAAATAAAATATTTATGTTCTTTTGTTCAATTACTGCTATTAGCCTTGTAAAGTCATCTGTTTCGAATCCAGCCAATCGGGTATCCTCGAAGTTGAGAAACAGTATTTCTTCAGATTGTTGTTGCCCTAATTGATATAATAAAGTACTCTTTCCGCATCTTCTGATACCTGTTATGATTAAAGCGAAATGATTAGTGATTTTCAAAGAATCAAGCTTGATTCTTTGAAGGCCAGTAGTTTTCTTGGTGAAATTTTCTTTCTGTGACTCAAGTATTTTTACTAATTGACTCTCTAATAGCATGATGTCGTGATTTTGTCACGAATATAAGATATTATTCATTAGTAATGAAAATAATCTTTCATTACTAATGAAAGATTATTTTCAGCCATATCCCGGAGCTCTCCCGTGGCAGGGGCCAGGGTAAGACTTCGTTGATGTTTTAATCCAGTAACTTTGTTGCTGCTTCATCTACAAACCAGGTCAATTTTCCATCGTAAGGATTGATCAATTGAGAAGGGTAGGTGTCTACATTTTTTTCAGTATCGTTAATGACGTGTTTCAATGCTTCTGCCTTGTTTTCGCCAAAAACCAGAAAGGCAACATTATCTGCCTTATTTATCAGAGGTGCGGTTAAGCTGATGCGATAAGTGTTTAATTTCTCTACAAAAACAGCAGCTACAGTAGCTTCCTCATCTTTAACCAAAGTGGTATGTGGGAAAATAGAGGCCGTATGCGCGTCATCTCCCATACCCAGCAGAATCAGGTCAAAAACAATATCATTGCCGTTAAAATGCTTATCTAATGCTTTTTTGTACTCGATTGCTGCTTTTTCAGGAGCCAAAGTCGTGTCAACATAGAAGATATGATCTTCCGCTGTTCCTAATTCATCAAAAAGATTTCTCTTTGCCATTAAGCCATTGTAATTTTCGTCAGTGGCAGGCACATTGCGTTCATCGCCAAAAAAGAAATAAACCTTTTCCCAATCGATGCGGTCTTTACATTCTTTAGCTAAGAATTGATAAAGCGCTTTAGGAGAATTACCACCCGTTAATACAAAATTGAATCTGTCATTTTCTTCAATAGACATTTCTGCAATTTTGATCACGTAATCCGCTAAATCCTCGTTTAACTCCTCAAGCGTTTTATATATCAGTAAATTCATTTTTTATTTTTTTAATCGTCGGGCAAAACTGATTGAGTAAAGCGATCAATTCTGCCCGATAATAATGATTAGTCTTTATTCTTCAATGGTAAATTAAACCAATGGAAGCCATCTCTGGCAATTAATGCCTCTGCTTCTTCTGGTCCCCAGCTATCTGCAGGGTAGTTAGGGAAGTTGATTGATTTTTTACTTTCCCAGGTATTTAAAATTGGCATCACCAATTCCCAGGCAGCTTCAACCTGATCTCCGCGCATAAACAAGGTTTGATCACCCATCATGGCATCAAGAAGTAAGGTTTCGTAAGCTTCAGGGGTATCGCCTTCGTAAGTGCCTTTATAATCAAAAACCATATCCACCGGATTTAATACCATATCTAATCCAGGGCGTTTGGCCTGTACCTGCATACGAATACTCATTTCTGGCTGGATACTAATTACCAAACGGTTTTGTTGCCAGTTTTCAGTAACACCTGCAGAAAAGATCTGGTGAGGCACATCTCTAAATTGAATAGTAATTAAAGATGAGGTTTGGTTTAAGCGTTTTCCTGTACGTAAGTAAAAAGGAATTCCTTGCCATCTCCAGTTGTCTATATGGAATTTCACAGCCGCAAAAGTTTCGGTATTTGAATGTGCATCAACACCTTTTTCCTGACGATAACCAGGTACTTCTTTACCTTCAACCCATCCTTTACTGTATTGACCACGAACTGTACTGAAGCGAATATCTTCAGAAGAGAATGGACGCATAGCCTTTAAAACTTCTACTTTACGGTTTCTGATTTCGTCTGCATCGAAATTAATCGGTGCTTCCATACCCACCAAACACAATAATTGCAGAAGGTGATTTTGAATCATATCTCTCAAAGCACCAGAGCCTTCATAGTAACCTCCACGATCGCCTACGCCTAACTGTTCGGTTACTGAAATTTGAACGTGATCGATGTAAGACCTGTTCCATAAGGGCTCGAACAATGAATTGGCAAAACGGAAAGCCATCATGTTTTGTACCGTTTCTTTACCCAGATAATGATCGATACGATAAATCTGTTTTTCGGTAAAAATGGTGCTTAATAATGTATTCAGTTCTTTTGCAGATTCTAAATCGTGACCAAAAGGCTTTTCAATAACGATACGGCTATTATCCTCATCCTGCGTAAGTTTATATTTCTGTAAACACTCGGCAATAATCGGGAAAAAGTTAGGGGCAACTGCCAGGTAGAAAATTACCTGTGTGCCGGCACCATATTCTTTTTGATATTTTTCTACGGCAGCTTTAAGGTTTTCGAAAGTTTTAGGTTGAGCAAAATCGGTAGGGCAGTAGTGGATGGTATTTCCAAAATCGTCCCATTTATCTTTTTTAACTTTTCCGCTTCGTGAAAACTCATTAACAGCCTCTTCTAAGGCTGTTTTGTAGCTTTCATCCGTAAATTCGGTTCTACCAGTACCAATAATGGCAAACTTCTCTGGCATGTAACCCTCCATAAATAAATTGTATAGGGCAGGTGCTAGTTTTCTTTTGTTTAAATCACCTGTTCCGCCAAATATTACAAATATGGTCGGGTTTAATGCGGTTTTGGTTTTCATTTTTTGTCTTTGTTCGTAAGTGTACTTGGTTATGATAATTTATTCCAGTCTGCGTGGAAAACTCCATCCTTGTCAATGCGTTCAAAAGTGTGAGCACCAAAGAAATCTCTTTGTGCCTGGATTAAGTTAGATGGCATTCTGGCTGTGGTAATCGTATCGAAATAAGTAAGTGTAGAAGCGAAGGC
This sequence comes from Pedobacter rhizosphaerae, assembly GCF_900111155.1. GTDB lineage: Bacteria > Bacteroidota > Bacteroidia > Sphingobacteriales > Sphingobacteriaceae > Pedobacter > Pedobacter rhizosphaerae. The sequence continues at coordinate 180,210 of NZ_FOGG01000005.1, forward strand.
TGGTATACCTACTCCTGCGTTAATACAGGCAGCAACTGTTTTACGTGTTCCTGGTAATACATTTTTAATGATGTTTTGAATTCCTGCATCACCAAACAAATGTTCCAGTGCATTATTTTTATCGTAAGCCTGGTAAATGTCTTCCAAGAATTTAGCTCTGATGATACATCCACCACGCCAGATTTTTGCAATTTCCTGCAATTGCAGGTTGTATTGATATTCTTTAGAAGCTTGTACCAACAGGTGCATACCTTGAGCGTAAGCGCTGATCATCGAAAAATAAAACGCATCTTCCAACTCTTCAACAGTTACATCGATTTTTCCATCCTTTTTACCAAAAGCTTCCTCTAATGAAACTCTTAAGGCTTTGAATTTGGATAGATCTCGGTTTGAAACAGCTTCATTAATCGTTGGAACCGGTAATTGCAATTCCATAGAAACCTCCGAAGTCCATTTACCAGTGCCTTTAGAACGTGCTTCATCTTTAATCTGATCAAGCAAATCTTTTTGGGTTTCGGTATCTTTGTAAACAAATATTTCAGCAGTAATTTCTAAAAGGAAAGACTGTAAACGACCTTCGTTCCATTTTTTGAATACTTTATAAATTTCGTCGTTTGAGTATCCTAAGCCATTTTTGAGTACGCCATATACCTCGGCAATAAGTTCCATAATGGCATATTCTATACCGTTATGTACCATTTTCACAAAGTGACCTGATGCACCAGGACCAATATAGGTAACGCATGGATCGTTATTTACTTTAGCAGCGATGGCATCAAAAACGTCTTTAACTACGTTGTAGGCTTGTTTGTCGCCTCCAGGCATCATACTAGGACCGAAACGGGCTCCCTCTTCACCACCAGAAATTCCCATTCCAAAGAAATGCAAACCTTCCTTTTCCAATTCGTCAACTCTGCGGTTGGTATCTGTAAAGTGAGAGTTACCACTATCAATAATAATATCACCTTTGCTTAAAAGTGGCTTTAATTCAGCAATAACGCTATCAACAATTGGTCCTGCAGGTACTAATAAGATTAAGGTACGTGGCGTTTGTAAGCTATTGATGAAATTTTCAATATTATCAAAGCCCTCTAACTGATGTTTTTTTCCTTCTTCTTCTAGCTTGGCAATCATTTTCTGATCCTTATCGTAACCAGTAACTGAAAAGCCTTTATCTGCCATGTTTAATAATAGGTTACGGCCCATCGTGCCTAAACCGATCATTCCCAATTTATATTGTTTTGAATCGTTATTTGCCATTTTTAATTTTTTTGGTTGATCCCAAAATTAGGGTTTACAAATTAATATTTTAGTATGTGTTGTTAATTGTTTGTAATATTCTGCGCTTAGCAATATACTGCCGTTTAATTATAGGCTTTATGCCGGATTGACCGTAAAAATGTTGTATTTATCGGCCAGTTTCCAAAGTTTAGCACCACCTTTTATGCCGTCTCTGTTGGTTACTAATTTAATGTTGTCTTCCAGCTTAAAGTCTATATGTTTAGCGTTACCTCCACCAATATAAAGCTTGTCATAATTAAAAACAGTCTTGTAGATTTCGATTACCTTTTTTAAGCGTTTGTTCCAACGTTCGGTACCAATCTTTTCAAAAGCTTTATTGCCAACATAATCGTCATAATCTTCCTCTTTACTGATGGGAAAGTGCGCCAGTTCTAAATGGGGTAATAATTCTCCATCAAAAAGCAGCGCTGTACCGAAGCCTGTGCCAACCGTAAAAACAATTTCAAAACCCTTACCTTCAACTACCCCAAGGCCTTGTTGGTCTGCATCATTTACAATTCTAACCGGTTTTTTTAATGCGTTCGCAACTCGCTGAGCTAAATCAATATCTGCCCATTTGTTTTTGGCAAGATTAGGGGCTGTTTTTACAATACCATTTTTAACATAGCCAGGAAAGCCAATTGAAACCCTGTTGTAGGTTTCCGGGATAGGTTTAATTAATTCTTCAATACCGGTTACAATATCCTTTGGTGTTGCACCATCAGGAGTTTTGCTTTTAAGATACTCAGATAACATATTTCCATCCTCGTCTAAAAGAACAGTTTTAATACTTGTACCGCCGATATCGATCGACAGGATATTGTTGTTTTCAACCTTTTTTTTAGTTGCCATAAATTGTGCTTTTCTAATTCCGAAGTTCTGTAAATAAATTAAAACAACAAACAATAAATCAAATAGGAGGTAATATCATTGTAAATAAATAAACTAGTATTTCTATGTATTTAGTAGAATATTTTTAAGTTTGTAGCGTTAAGCAATAAAAACTCTATCAAATTACAAGAAATGACCATCAACTACCTTGCATTTGCTATTCCTGCTTTTTTCTTATTTGTATTTATCGAATTTAAGATTGCACAGCGACAAAAGAGATTAAAGGTTTTTAAGTATGAAAGCTCTGTTGCCAATTTTAGTGTGGGTATTGCAGAGCGTTTGTTGAATCTTTTTATTGCGGGTAGTTTCTATCAACTGTATTGCTGGATTTACGACCATTATGCATTCATGCACATCTCTACCCGTTGGTACATGTGGGTTGTGCTATTGCTTGCCACAGATTTCGTTTGGTACTGGTATCATAGGTTGGGGCATGAGATTAATATTTTATGGGCGGCGCATATTGTTCATCATCAAAGTGAGGAGTTTAATTTATCTGCTGCTGCAAGAATTACGACCATTCAGGCTATTTTCAGGAATGTATTCTGGTGTACGCTTCCATTAATAGGGTTTCATCCGAATATGATCATCACCATATTATTAGTACATGGTGCATATTCATTCTTCACCCATACCCAATTGGTTGGTAAATTGGGCTGGCTCGAAAATATCTTCATCACCCCCTCACTTCATGGCGTTCATCACGCTTCCGATGAGAAGTATCTGGACAAAAATTATGGTGATGTATTTGTTTTCTGGGATAAAATTTTCGGCACCTTTCAGGCGGAGGAGGAGGCACCAAAATATGGCTTAACGCACCCGATTAAAAGTTACAGCTTTTTATGGCAGCATTTTCACTATTATCTGGAAATTGTTGAGGCTTATAAGCGGGCTAATGGCTTCAAAGCCAAATGGAACGCGGTAATGGGAAGTCCTGCCTTAATGGATCAGGAAATACGTCCGGCGCTTGAAGCGCGTTATTTCCAGGATAAAGAACAACCCAGAGCCAAACCTAAGTTTAAATTTTACCTCAATATTCAGCTTATTTTTGTGGTCGTTCTGCTTACCGGGATGACCATGTTTCTCAGTTACCTGAGTGTGTTAGATCGATGGTCGCTGCTTGTTTTTGTATTAATTACACTCGTTAATATCGGGGCATTATTAGAACAAAGGAAATGGATTTATTACCTCGAATGCTTCAGGTTGATCTGTGTGTTTGGATATGTCTTTTATGTACTTAATATCTTCGGATTGCTTGTGTTTGCGGTACTGGGTTTAATCTTATTAGAGAGAATATTCTCACTAAAAAGAAAGTATCTTCAGTACGTTTACAGTTACGCCAGCAGGCGATAGATTATTTCTTTAGCTTTCATTTTTCTGATTGTTGCTAAAATGTTACGAATTATTGGTTTCGTTTTGTTTTTGTATTAATAAGTGTCATTATGCTATTGTAACAAAATTATTACAATCCCTGTCTTCTTTATTTTTTCTAGCGATTTTTGGCTGGTTTTACCTTTTAGTGGAGCCATAATATACCATTTTACCGGTTTTTTCTTACCGAAGGCTATCCCGATATTTTACTTGTTGTGATCGATTTTTGTTAAATTTTCTAACATTAGTTGGGTGTTATCATAATAATAATTAGTTTCGAGTTGTTTTTTATTTCTATTTAACGAAATATAAAGCAAGTTGAAATTAAACAAATCGCAAGTTTTTCGCTTCGCTTTTTGATATTTTAACTTGTGGTTAATATTGAATTAACATAGACAGGGTTATTTTGCCGGCATTCCGGAGAAATATAAAACTCAAAAACGAAATTGTAAGTAACTAACCGGATATACTCATTATGATAAAAATTTTTACCCAGAAAATTTCTTGGCCACGCTGTGGATCGAATTCGATTCCTATCGATATTGAAGACGTTGAGCGAAGAAACACCAAAGCCTTTCACTTCATGTCGTTTGTTTTCAACCTAACAATCGGTATACTGATGTTTGGCTCAGTGCTGACCGTTCAGGCCCAACAAAATAAACCAATTATCATTAAAGGAAGGGTAATTGATGCCGCAGATAACCAGCCTTTGGTGGGGATTACCATATCAAGCTCTGCCAGAAAAGTATTAGGTACAACCAATGAAAACGGAGATTTCAGTATCTCCTTGGTTGCTGCAGATGATGTTTCTTTTAATATGGTGGGTTACACGGTGATAAAAAGGAACTTTAATGTCTCGCAAACAGGCATAGTTATCAAAATGACTTCCTCTACAAGCCAGTTAAATGAAGTAGTAGTTACCGCTTTAGGTATAAAAAGGGAAGAAAAGGCTTTAGGTTATGCCATCACTAAAGTAGATAGCACTGAATTTACCAATGCGGTGGCCAGTAACTGGACCGATGCGTTATCTGGAAAGGTGGCGGGCTTAAATTTAGTTCGCAATAGCGGCCCGGCAGCATCCAATAAGATTATTTTAAGGGGTGAAAACAATTTAACGGGAGACAATGAAGCGCTTATTGTAATAGACGGTGTTGTGGCTAGTAGCTCTACCAGGCGTACTGCTGCATCTTCGGGTGGCGTATATGGCACTTCGGGAGATATCATGCCTCCCGATTTCGGATCAGCATTAAATGACTTGAATCCGGATGATATTGAAAGTGTTACCGTTTTAAAAGGCCCCGGTGCATCTGCATTATATGGTCAGCGCGGCGCGAATGGTGCCATTATTATTACCACGAAATCGGCTAAAACCAATAAAAAACTGAATATCACTTTTACCTCTAATAGCACATGGGAGCAGGTTAACACCAAACCTGATGTTCAAAATCAATTCGGTCAGGGACAGTTTGGTGTTCCATATTTTTCTTATGGGGCATCTGTTGATGGGCCAAGCACCAATGCCACAAGTGCCAGCTGGGGTGCACCGTTTGGTACAGGATCGAGCTTTTTTCAATATGATCCGGCTACCAAAACAAGGGGATTAACCAGGACACCCTGGGTGGCTTATGAGAATCCTGTAGATGCATTTTTCAAAACAGGCTTCGAATCTTCCAATTCAGTAAGCTTAGATGGAACCTATAAAAAGGTGGGTATGCGTTTTTCTGCCAGTCATGGAAATAATTCCTGGATAGTCCCAAATACCGGTCTCGAAAGAACCACTGCAACTTTTAACGCTACAACAAACTTGACTAAAAAGCTCAACCTCAATGTTAAAGTAGCTTACAACAACCGCCATAGCGATAATTTGCCTGCAACTGGTTATGGAAACCAGTCGTTAATGTACTGGTTTATGTTTGCACAACCCAATGTTAATACAGATTGGTATAGAGATTATTGGGCACCGGGTAAGGAAAATGTTCAGTTTGTGAATATTACCACTACCAACCCCGAGAGCCCTTATGCCATATCAGAGCAGTATCTGAATAAGCAGCGTAGAAATGGTGTTTTAAGCAATTTGCAGTTAAATTATAAATTCACTGATGAATTAAGTTTAATGGTGCGCGGATCAATAGATTATAACCATGATATCCGCGAAACGCAACGTCCATGGGATGCCGCCGGAAACAAATTTGCCCAAGGTTCTTACCGTGTTCAAGACATAGATTCTTATGAAGCAAATGCTGATTTCCTCTTAAAGTATGATAAAAAGATCAGCAATTCTTTAAAGATGAATGCCAATATAGGGGGGAGTCAGATGAGAAATGAATACAAGAAATCAGAGCTTCGTGCTGATGGTTTGGTTATTCCGGGAGTATATAAACTGGATAATAATGCCAGTCCTTTGATATCGGTTCCGGATACAGCCAGATATAGAATCAACAGTTTATATGCCGCTGTTTCGTTTAGTTTTAAAAATTATCTGTTTTTAGATTTAACTGGCAGACAAGATTGGAGCAGTACTTTAGCAACTCCGTTTAGAACAGATAATGTAGGGTTTTTCTATCCTTCGGCAAGTGCTTCTTTTGTACCGTCAGATCTTTGGAAAATGCCTGCAGCCATTAACTTTCTTAAATTAAGAGCATCGGTGTCGCAAGTAGGTAGTGGGGGCACAACCCCTTACCGTACGGCATATAATTACAATTTAGCATCTAACGGTATCTACCCGGATAGTGCGATGACCAATCCTTCGGTGTTACCCAACCCCAATTTGAAACCCTTAAAAACAACCACAATAGAGGTAGGAACAGAGTTGCGCATGTTCAAAAACCGCTTGAGTTTTGATTTTGCAGCGTATTATGGCAACACCAAAAATCAAATTTTAAATCGAATTGTAGACCGTGCAACAGGTTATAGTGTGGCTGTTTTTAACGTGGGGAATGTTGAGAATAAGGGGATAGAATTAGCGGTAAACGGAACGGTATTACAGACTAAAAAATTTAAATGGCAGTTAAACGGAACATTTACTGCAAACAGAAATCTGATTAAAGAATTGGCTGATAGCTCAGTTGTACTAAGAACTGGTGCCCTTGGTGGTGGACAAATTGTAGCCAATGTTGGTGGTAGTATGGGCGATTTATGGGGTAGAGGATATTTGCGGTCTCCAAGCGGACAGATCATTTACGATGCGGCTACTGGAAATGCTAAAACCGGAAATGATTTGGTGTTTCTGGGTAATACCATGCCAAAATTCAGATTTAGCTTCGGTACAACCATTACTTATGATCGCTTTAGCCTGAGCGGTTTATTCGATGCACAATTGGGTGCTGTGGCACATTCGCTAACCTTTTCGAGAATGGCAGCGCTAGGTAAGCTGAATTTGACTTTACCGGGCAGATATAATGGTGTAGTGGGTGATGGAGTAGTTCAGAATGCCGATGGTTCATTCCGCCAGAACGATGTAGTGGCCACAAATTTAGAAAGCTTTTATACTTCGCTATACGGTTCTGATCAGGCAGAGGGCAGTATTTTCAGAACAGATTATTTGAAATTCAGAGAGGCTAACTTAACTTATGCCTTTAGTACACCGTTTTTAAAACGCATAGGTTTTAACAAGCTTACCCTTGGCGTATATGGCCGTAACTTATTTATTTGGTCACCTTGGCCAGCATTTGATCCTGAATTCGGAACATTATCGGGTACTGATATTGTTCAGGGGTTTGAAACCGGTCAGCTTCCATCCACCCGTAGTTATGGTTTCCGTTTAGTTGTGGGTTTATAAAATTAGAATTATGAGAACAGTGAATAAAATAACGAGCTATATATTAATAACAGCGGTAAGTACATTGATTTTTTCTTGCAAGAAAGATTTCAATGAAGTAAATACCGATCCAATAGGTAAATCTTCGGTTTCTGCCAATCAATTACTTTCACCGGCACTGGTAAATGTATTGTCATCAAACATGGTGCGTAACCGTAATTTCAATAATGAACTGATGCAGGTTACGGTTGACATCAGTGATGCAGAAGGCAAGGTATTCAGGTACGATGTTAGACGTACCTGGGCAGATTACACCTGGAATTCCTGCTATCCGGAACTCACCAACTTTCGTGATATGTATACGATAGCGAACAGGCCAGAAACATTAAATGCCTCTTACAAAGCAATATCATTAATTACGCAGGCCTGGGTTTTTCAATTGCTAACAGATGTGTATGGCGATGTTCCTTATTTCGATGCCAACAAAGGTAAAGATGGCGTATTCGAGCCGGCATTTGATAAACAAAAGGATATTTACCTGGATCTGTTTACCAAGTTAGAAGAAGCCAATAAACTTTTAACTGAAAATAAAGCGATTGTAGCCACTGGCGATCCTGTATATCAAGGAGATGTGTCTAAATGGCGCAGGCTTGGTAATTCTTTGTATCTAAGGTTGTTGTTACGTTTATCAGGCAAGGCTGAGGTAAGTGCCCAGGTTATTGCTAAAATCAAGGAGATTGCCGAAACCAATAAGGCTAACTATCCAATTATGGAAAACAATACGCACACCGCAAAAATTCTCTGGAATGGCACCAATAGCAGTACAGCTGTGTTTTCCTCTCCCTTTATGATTAGTGTTAGGGCCGTTGATTTTAGAACCCCTGCTATCACAGAGTTTTTTATGAATAATTTAACTACCTGGAATGATCCAAGACTGAATAAGGATTATGGGAAAAATGGGATCAACAGATGGGGGATAGCCTCTGGCCCGAATGGATTTGTAGGGGTTCCAAGCGGTTACGACGCAGGAACTTCTTATGTAAAGCAATCTTACTTTTATTCGGATGCCACAACTAATAATCCCACTACTTTACAAACAGATCCTTACACGGGCATCATCATGAATGTGGCTGAGGTTGATTTTATCCTTGCAGAAGCAGCTGCAAAAGGTTGGATTTCTGGAACTGGTGAGGCTTATTATTTAAAAGGAATTGCCGATGCGGTTAACTATTGGTTGCCAGATAGATTTAAAAGCGTAACTGATCCCGCCTTGCTTAGCTATGTAATTGCGGCTGATATCGATTGGAATAATAATTTACCAGTCGACAATGTAGCACCAGGCTCACAGAGTAAGATGGAAATGATCCACCTTCAAAAATATTATGCACTGTTTTTGGTCGACTTTCAGCAATGGTTGGAATACCGCAGAACTCAGCATCCAATTTTACCAAAAGGTACTGGTTTGGCTAATGGCGGTAAAATGCCTTCCAGATTGAACTACCCATTGGTAACCCAGTCTACAAACCCAACAAGCTACAAAAATGCTGTTGCATCGCAGGGTGCTGATGATATTAACACCCTTGTGTGGTGGCAAAAACCTTAATTAATTTTTGATTATGAAAATAACTTTAAAATATATCCTTTTACTAGCAGCAGTTGCTGGCATTTGGACTGGATGTAAACGTGATAGTGATTACATTAAAGTGAGTGCCAGTGCCTTTATATCAAATTTTGATTTAAAAAAGATCTATAAAGAAACTGACTTAACGTTAAACGCGGATTTACTGTCGGGGGCAACCTTCATTAAGGGGGTTGTTATTTCTGATTTTAGATCGGGAAATTCACCAGCGGGATTATTGATTTTACAGAATAGCAGAATTACCGGGAGTGGGATAGATTCTTTAAGGGGAATGGCCTTTAATATCGGTTCTGATGCCTCCAAATATGTTACAGGAGATTCAGTGCACATTAAAGTAGATGGTGCAGTATTGAAAAGAACCAACGGGATTTTACAAATTACGAACTTGCCAAACGGAGCGGTAAATAAGGTTGCCAGTGGACGAACAGTTAATACACAACTGATTACGATTGGCGCATTTCTGGCTTCACCACAGCGTTATGAAAGCACATTGGTTACTATTGGAAGTGCAGTGGTAGAACCGGAACCAAAGGCAAACGAAACCTTTGTAGGGGACAAAATAATAGACGATGCAACAGGAAAAGCAGTTGTGCATACCGAAACGGGTGCAGCATTTGCTGGCGAGCAATTGCTGATTAGTGGTAACTTTAGCGGGATTCCATTTCTTCAGCTCAGCGGCACCAACAGAATGCAAATTTGGATGCGTTCTATCCATGATTTCAGCTTTGCCATTTTACCTAAGTTCTCTCCAGCTATTATTAGCGGATATTTGGTAGATCCGAATAGTACAGACGGAAATTATGAGTATATCCAGTTTCTCGCAACAGCAGATATAGATTTTTCTAAAACACCGTATTCAGTCATCACCAATAATAATGCCGGAGCATCCACTTTCCCGCTTCAAGGCTGGGTAACAGGTGGAGCGAGAACCTATAAATTTAAACTCAATACAGGAAAAGTATCCAAGGGCGAGTATTTCTATGTTGGTGGTTCTCCAAAGCGCATAAATGGAAGTGGTAGTACTGATATAAGCTCCTCTAAATGGATGGCTAGTGTAGATTATACAACAGTGGCCGGTGCCGATGGTGTGGGTACTCCAACGGGAAATCTCCTGGCCAATAGTGGTAACATTGCAGGTATTGCCATCTTTGAAGGTACTGCAATTGACTTAAATTCAGTTCCAATGGATGTGATTTTCTATGGTGGCTTAGGAGGTAATTTCTACAGCGCAGGTCCGCCAGCTGTAGGGTTTAGAATCACGAACACCGATTTTTATAATACCATAGATCCTGCATCTAATGGTAAAATAAGGCAGGAATTTATGGGTGCAGGAAAAAATACAACCCGTTTAGCTTTCCCAAATGCAATCAGTTTTGTTCAGTTGGGAGGTGTTTATAATATGAAAGGCAGATGGTTAACCAAAAGAGCCATGCTAAATATTTCACTAACAGCTACTTCAACCATTTCTCAAATTGAAGGCGGAACCACCCTAAGTGATAACTAAATATTTAAAGGTCAATTGCAGAATTGACCTTTATTGTAATCTTATATTAATAATTAAGTAATTCAAATTAGGTTTTTTTGTTCCCTGTAAAACAAATATCATATGAATAGAAGATCCTTTATCCAAAAAACAAGTCTGTTAACCACTACCTTATTTGTAAGCCTGAAATCCTTTTCTTCTCTAATAGCTGTAGACGGATTAGTAAGCGGGAGGGTAACCAGTAAAGGAAAAGGTATTGCGAATGTGGTCATATCTGATGGATATAGTGTAGTACAAACGGATAAAAATGGTAGCTATCAAATTCAATTGCATGAATTGGCCCGTTTCGTTTGGATTAGTACGCCTGCCGGTTATGAATTTAAAACAGAAAGCAGTATTGCCCGTCACTATTATAAGCCTGACACCAATGGTCAGTTAAACTTCGACATTAAGCCCTTAAAACAAAACGACAATAAACACAATTTTATCATTTGGGCAGATCCACAGGTAAAGAATAAAAAGGATGTGCAGCAGATGATGGAGACTTCTGTTCCTGATACCCGCAGGGTGGTACAAAGCATGGGCAATACTCCGGTGCATGGAATCGGTGTTGGCGACCTGGTTTGGGATAACTTTGATCTTTTTCCAGCTTATGATGAAGCGATAGCTAAAATCGGTATTCCATTTTTTCAGGCATTGGGTAACCATGATCAGGATTACAGGCAAGGGGGAGATGAAACTTCCGATCGTACTTTTCAGGCGCATTACGGACCTACCTACTATTCATTTAACCGGGGTAAAGCACATTATGTAGTTTTAGATGATGTAAGGTACCTGGGTGTAGAGCGTACTTATGATGGTTATATCACCCCAACACAATTAGAATGGCTGGCTAAAGATCTTCAGTATGTACCAAAGGATGCCTTATTGATTATCAGTTTGCATATTCCGGTTCACAATCAGGTAAAGAATAGAGAAGATTTTTATGCGGTATTGAAAGATTTTAAAAACGTTCACATTATGTCTGGCCATACACACTACAATAAAAATGTGATCCAACATGGCATTTTTGAGCATAACCACGGTACGGTATGCGGTGGTTGGTGGACCGGCCCCATTTGTGAAGATGGAACACCAAGAGGTTATGGGGTTTACGAGGTAGATGGTACGAATTTAAAATGGTATTATAAATCTACAGGAAGAGACAAAAATGAGCAGCTGGATATATATGTGGATACCTTGACCAATCAAAAGCGGTTAATTGCGAATGTTTGGAACTATGATCCGGACTGGAAGGTAGAATACTTTTTAGACGGTAAAGCGATGGGTACACTCGCTCAGCAAGAAGGATTTGATCCTTTGGCTGTGAAACTTTATAAGGGAGATAAGCTGCCCCAACCGAGAGCTTTTGTTGAACCACGTTCTACTGATCACTTATTTATGGCACATTTTGGTCCTGAGGTTAAGGATGTAAGGGTAGTGGCTACAGATCGTTTTGGAAAAAAGTATGAAGCTAAAATTAATTCTTAAAAGCAGTGTAATCAAATCATATACAGATAGTTATTCAAGATGAAAAAATATTTAATAGCGGCACCGATTTTATTTTGTTCGATGATAAGTTTTCATGCCAATGCCCAGGTTAAATTCCCCGCATTTAGTGCAGAAGCCCACCGGGGAGGAAGAGGTTTAATGCCTGAAAATACCATTGAGGCCATGTTACATGCCATGACCATCAAAGGGATCACAACCTTAGAGATGGATACACACATTACCAGCGATAATAAGGTAGTGGTTACACACGATGATTATTTAAGCCCGGCATTTATGCTTACGCCAGATGGCAAGGAAATACCTAAAACGGATGCTAAAAAGTATCCTATTTTCGGAATGACCTACAAAGAAGTTAAGTCGTTTGATTTAGGGAGTAAATATTTCGAGTTGTTTCCTCAACAAAAGAAAATCAAAACGCATATCCCGCTTTTGGCCGATTTGATAGATGCCGTACAGAAGGATATTAAGAAAACAGGAAACAAACAGTTTTTTTATAATATTGAAACCAAATGCGATGTTAAGGGAGATGGGGTTACCAATCCGGAACCAGAAATCTTTGTTAAACTCCTGATGGATGTCATTATTAAAAAGAAAATCACGCCCTATGTTGTGATTCAATCTTTTGATAAACGAACCATTCAAATCATCAATAAGAAATATCCTGATGTTAAAACATCTTTTCTGGTAGCCAATAAGAAAACGTATGATGAAAACATTGCTGATCTCGGTTATAAACCATTCATTTTAAGCCCGGTTTGGCAAATGGTTAATGAAGAGCTGATTGCTAAAGCACATGCCGATGGTGTAAAAATTATTCCCTGGACAGCGAATACGCTAACTGATATTCAAAAACTCAAAGCGCTAAAGGTGGATGGTATTATCTCTGATTATCCTGACATCTTATCACAGGCGAAATAACCTTAACAAGGCTGTATCATCAATTATGGTTGTTCTGAGGTCCTGAGCTTCCCGATGTAAAATTGGAGCAAGTTGCGGAAGGATTGATGGAAACTGCATTTTGGACGTTTCGATTACCTGAACCGATTTTTCATCGGAATACTCAACGTGATCGCATTCAGGAAATTAATTAATGATACAGCCTTAATTACTTTTACCACTAACCAAATATGAAATTAACTTTATTCCCCGCTCCAGCAGCGCACAAACCGCTATTGCCCGAAGATCGCGTAAACTCCAGTTACTGGAAGCTTCGCTTACAAGTATTTGCAGGTATTTTTTTAGGTTATACAGCCTACTATTTTGTAAGGAAAAACTTCTCTTTCGCAATTCCGGATTTGATTAAACAAGGATTTACCAAAGCCCAACTTGGGGTGGCACTTTCGGCCTTATCCATAGCTTATGGCTTTAGTAAGTTTTTAATGGGAAATGTTTCAGACCGAAGCAACGCAAGAATCTTTTTGCCTGTAGGTTTGACCTTATCAGCATTAACCATGGTATTGATGGGGATTTTTCCTTTTGCAACCTCATCGGTAACAATCATGTTTGTTTTATTATTTATTAATGGCTGGTTTCAGGGGATGGGTTGGCCGCCTTGCGGGAGGGTTGTGGTGCATTGGTATTCCATTAAAGAGCGTGGCAGGGCCATGTCTATCTGGAATCTGGCGCATAATGTAGGTGGTTTTCTAGTTGGGCCACTAACCATTTGGGCCATTGAAATCTTTGCCGGCTGGGAGAGTAAGCTCTACTTCCCGGGCATGGTAGCTATTGTTTTTGCATTAATCGCTTACTTATTAATCAGAGATACGCCTCAGTCATGTGGTTTACCTCCAATAGAAGTTTACAATAACGATTATGCCAAAACCTACGATCAATCGCAAGAAAAGGAGTTTACTGCAAAGGAGATATTTTTCAAATACGTATTCAATAACCGCTTGCTCTGGTACATCGCTATCGCCAATGCATTCGTTTACTTAGTGCGAAATGGAATTGTGAACTGGGCACCAACCTTCCTGGGTGAAGCCAAAGGCTACAGCGCAAGCCAGGCCGCCTGGTCTTCTTCATTTTATGAACTTGCTGCTATACCGGGTACCTTATTATGTGGTTGGTTAAGTGATTATATTTTTAAAGGTCGAAGGGCACCTGTAACTATAATTTATATGGCTTTAACCATGATATTTGTTCTCCTATACTGGAAAAATCCTGTAGGAAATATGTGGCTTCAAAATCTATCCTTGTGGTCAATTGGTTTCCTCATTTATGGACCTGTTATGCTCATTGGGGTCCAGGCTTTAGATTTAGTGCCTAAAAAGGCTGCAGGTACTGCAGCTGGCTTAACAGGATTATTTGGTTACTTTATCGGCGATCTGCTCGCCAATGCAGCGGTAGGTAGCTTGGTAGACCACTATGGTTGGGATGCGTGTTTTATCACCATTGCAACCGCCTGTTTACTGGCAATATTTTTTACAGCCTTTACTTGGAAGCGAGAAAAGCTTAACTTAGGTTTATAATAATCATTCTAATCAATAATCTCTATGCAAAAGATTTTTCATAAGGCAATGCTTGTAGTTGCTTTTATCCTAACAGGGTATACTTCTTCAACCTTCGCGCAAATTGTTAAGTGGGATAGTACCCATCGACCAGGTAAGTATAAGGAACTGGTAGCTAAATTTAAAGAAGAGCCAAAATCAAAAAAAGACATTGTGTTTTTAGGCAATAGCATTACCGCAGGAACCGATTGGGCTAAATTGTTAAACCTTCCCCAGGCAAGGAACAGGGGGATCTCAGGCGATATTTCTTTTGGCGTGTTAGAGCGTTTGCAAGACGTGATTGATGGAAAACCTGCTAAAATTTTCATTCTTATCGGGATCAATGACATCTCAAGGAATATCCCGGATAGTGTAATCCTAAGGAACTATAAAACCATTATTTCGAGAATTAGAAAGGGATCTAAGAAAACACAGATTTACTTCAATACCCTATTACCCGTAAATAGTGCTTTCGATAAGTTTAAGAACCATTACGGTAAAGATGAGCACATTCTATGGTTAAATGATGAAATCAGGCAATTGGCCGCTAAAAATGTAACCATTGTTGATCTGTATCCCATCTTTACAGATGAAAATAAACATTTAAAAGCCAATTTGACTAAAGATGGCCTTCACCTGATTCCGGCAGGGTATGAGGTTTGGGCAAAATTTCTTCAGGAAGCGGGTTATTTAAAGTAATATCCGGTCACCTAATTCACTAATCAAATTTTGATCAATCTGCATTAAGCTAGGAATGTGTCCTAGCTTTTTTGCTTTGCTGTATTGAAGGATATATCTTTCTGTTTCCATGTTCTCATCTCCATTGAAAATGATACCCTTTAGTTTAATTTGGTATTGATTCAATAAATTGATCGATAGCAAGGTATGGTTAATACTGCCTAAGTAATGCTGAGAAATCAGAATCACTTCTACATCCAGTTGTTTAATCAAATCAACAATTAAGGTGCTGTCATTTAAGGGCACCATTAAACCACCGGCACCTTCGATAATCAGGTTATTTTCAGTATGTGGGGGATTGATTTGGGTAATGTCTATCTCTATCCCATCTATTTGAGCAGATAAATGAGGCGAAAGGGGTTGACTTAAACGGTAGGTTTCTGGGTGAATGAAGGTTTTATGGTTGCTGATTAGTCCTGAAATTGTTTTGCTGTCGCTTTGATCCAAATCTCCTGATTGGATGGGTTTCCAATAATCGGCATGAAGTTTTTCTGTTAAAATGGCACTTATCAAAGTTTTGCCAATACCTGTCCCAATTCCTGTTATAAAATACTTAGCCATTAATTTCTTTTATTTCCTTAACCAAGGATACTATTTCCTCAGTAGTATTATAAGTATGAATGCAAATTCTTAACCTTTCCTTTCCGCTGGGCACTGTCGGACTTAATATGGCCCGCACGTCGAATCCTTTGTTTTGTAAAATTTGAGCAGCGTTTTTAGCCCTCACATTTGATGGGTATATAATTCCTTGAATGGCACTACTGCTCTCCAAAATGTTAAGGTTTTGATCCCTGGCCAATTTTCTAAATAACGCTATTTTTTCCTGAATTATATTGATATCTACCTCAGCCAGTAGCTGATATGCCGCTTTAATCGCAGTAATATTGTGGATAGGGGTTGCTGTGGTATAAATGAAAGGTCTGGAAAAGTTGATCAGGTAATGACGCAAATCTTTGCTTCCCAAAACTATGGCGCCGTGCCCGCCAAGTGCCTTACCAAAGGTAACTACTGTTGCAAAAACTTTAGTTTGGAGGTTACCTTGATGAACAAGTCCCTTTCCTTGTGTGCCGAAAATTCCTATAGCATGTGCTTCGTCTACAATTAAATTGGCTGCATATTGTTCGCATAAAGCTGATATTTCTGTTAGAGGTGCAAAGTCTCCATCCATAGAATAAACGCTTTCTACTACAACAAAAATATTTCCGTTGCTGAGTTTTAATTTCGCGGCTAAGTCATTAAGATTGTTGTGCGCAAACTTATATCTGGTAGCATGGCTTAAGCGGCAACCATCTATTATACTGGCATGAATAAGTTCATCTGTTATAATGGTATCGCCACGCTGCGGAACTGCCGAGAGCAATCCCAGGTTAGCGTCATAACCCGAATTGAAAATTAGTCCCGCATCAAAGCTATGAAAGTGGGCAATAAATTGTTCTGTTTGCTCGGTATAGGCGGTATTGCCACTTAATAATCTTGACCCTCCAGAGCCATTTTTGATATTGGTTAAGCTTTTGAGGTTTTGGGTGCTTAAACTGGCTAATGATTCAGATCGGGCAAAGCCGAGATAATCATTGGAGCAAAAATCGATAGGGGGAGGCATAGCGCTAAGATTTCTAATCGAAAGATCGTCTATTCTCTTTCGAAGCTTCTCTTGTAGAAATTGCTCGATTTTACGCATGGTCAAAAATAAAGAAAGCGCCTCGTTAAAACGGACGCTTTCTCTAATTTATTTATAATCTTAATACTAACTCTGTGATGGTGGATTAGAAACGACAGGTTTTTTATCTCCTTTTCCCTTCCGAAATCCTTCTCTCATTTTCCCTGCTTTTTCTCTGCCTTCTGCACGGAAGGCTTCAAGCTTTGTTTTTTGATCTGCAGTTAAAACACCTTCCAAATCAGCTTTTGATTTTTCCATTGCAGCTTTCAACTCCTCTCTTTTGGCTTTTCTGTCTTTGGCTTCTGTAGCCCACATAGCCTCAGCTTTTTTGGCTCTATCTAATTCAATGGCATAAACCTTTGTTTTTTGATCGGCGGTTAAAGCCAATTTCTTTTCCATCACTGCAGTAGATTTTTCAGCTCTTTGTTCTGCAGTTAATTTAGGCCTGTTCATTCTTGCCCGTCTGGTTGTGTCTTGAGCAAAAGCAGCGGTTAAGCCCATCGCTACAATTGCTATTGTTAAAATTGCTCTTTTCATGTTTTTGTTTTTATGTGTCTTGTTTTCTAATAGATAGAGAAAAACATGAACGGTTTAATCTAAGAGCTGTTAAAAGATGTTAATTTTTGTTGAGTTGTGAAATCGACTTCTGCATTTGGGCCATCATCTGCGTTAAGGTTTCCATGGTAGGATCTGGTGCAGGTTCAGGTAAAGAAGTGGAGATGTATGCCTTAGCTCTCCAAATTTCAAGGATATCCTCTGCGGCGATAGTGTATGCATCATATACTTTATTATCTGAGATCAGTTTTAAGTCTTTGTTTTCTCTAAAACGGTTACCAGCTCTTTTATACACTACACCTTCATTTTTGCTAATGATGATATAAGTCTCGCCGGTTTTTACTTCATTCCAGTTATCCAGGTATTCTCCAATGATTACACTTCCAGGCTGTACAGGAAGCATGCTGTCGCCCATGATTTCGAAGGCCCTGAACGTTCCCTGACGAAGTGCTGCTAGTGGAAGTTGGAATTTAGGCAGGTCGCTAATGTATTGCGGATCTGAGAAGCCGTTAAGATAGCCTGCACTGGCCTTTACGGGTACCAATTCAATATTCTCTCTGTCATTCTGATCTACAGAAATACTCAGTACGCGTAGGTTAGAACCCTGGCTTTTCGGTTTAGGTTTCCAGGAGTCTGATATTTTTTCATTGATAAACTCATCAATAGTTAAATCAAAGTACTCTGCTATTTTTTTTAGTAAATCGTATTTCGGTTCTGCACGGTCTTCCTCATAAGCGCCGATAAGAGATCGCTTAATTTCCATGATATCAGCAAATTGCTGTTGTGTATGGCCTTTTTTCTTTCTGAGGTATTTTAAGTTGTTCGAAATATTTGACATAAAAATAAATTTTAAAATAAATTTGGAAATACTAAAATAGTTAGTAATTTTATGCCAATAAAGTTAGTAATATTATTTTGAATTGCAAGAAGATATACTAATTAGTTTAGTTTAAATATTTAATCCATTATTATGAAGAAGTTTGTTTATATCGTTACCGACAGAAATCGCACAAGCATGCATGTGGGCATGAGTTCTGATTTGATTAAAACATTGGATTTTTATAAGCAGATGCCAAACTTGTTTTTTGATAATGGACAACAACTTACGCGTTTGGTTTACTTTGAAGAGTTTAAAACAGAGGCTCAGGCTTTGGTTCGCTTTAAGCAGATCAGCCGTTTTACCAGGATGCAAAAGGAAAGATTAGTAAGATCCTGCAATCCTGATTGGATTGATTTAACGATAGGACTGGATTTCGAAAATATACTATTACACCGTAGTAATATTACCAATCAGGTTAAATTGGCCTTCACCAGCCTTTCGTAGATAATTATTGAGTTTTGAATGAGAGAATGATTGAATGGTTTTGGAACTCGCGCGGTAATTCACTCATTCCTTCATACACTCATTCTATCATTACTTAATTATTGAGTTTTGAATTAGAGAATAGTTTGGGAACTCGCCTGGTCATTCAGTCATTCCTTCATACACTCATTCGATCATTAATTATTGAGTTTTGAATGAGAGAATGATTGAATGGTTTTGGAACTCGCCTGGTAATTCATTCATTCTATCCTTCACTCATTCAATCATTTCTTACCACCCCGGTGCAAAGGTTAACCCAAACACACCACCTTTTACATCTTTACGTTGAAAAGGGATTGCATAGTAAGGCTCCAGTACAAAATAACCAAATACATTAACACGCAAAGAAATACCTACACTTAGCGAAGGAACCCGCTCGTTTGTGGTTTGGTAGGTTATTGGGTTTCCATCACTATCAAAAGCAGGATTTCCATTTGCATCTGTAGCTTGTGCTGAGGTATAGGTTGGTTGTGATTTGAATTTGACCTTAGTATCATTTGTCCAGGCTACACCTGCATCAAAAAATAAGTTTAAATCGGTAAATAAAAATTTAGAAGGTATCGCTGTCAGCTTTTTAGGGCCTGTGAAAGGCAAACGAACTTCAAAATTAAATACAGCGATTTTGCTACCTGTTAACTGATCAATATTGAAAGAATTATTGGTGGTGCTTGAATTTGTACCATAAATAGAATTAGCCTCATAACCTCTAATCAAATAAGGATAACCCAGGTACATTGGATATAAGCGATCGGCATCATTACCAATCCTTAAAGTATTGTAAGATCTGGCGGCCAAAGTGATTGGTTTTAATCTCCAGTATTTTCTTAAATCTGCTGTTACACCTGCGAAATTATACGTTCCGAAATATTTCTCTCCACTAACCCTATATCTAAAACCGTCCAGAGGAGCTGTTAAGCCAAATATCGAATTATCTCCTACGAAACCTGCATTTAATTGGTATAGTGTAAAGGAGTTAAAAGGTATGCCCAGCTCTGTACTGGCCTGGTCATTTGATATTCTGTTTCTATCAGAACCCTGATAAAAACCTTCAGGCGTATAATAGTTGCTATAACGATCAATTCGGTAACTGTAGTGCGAAAATGCTCCTCCCAATTCAAAACGGTGGATTTTACTAAACGGGTAGGCTGCAAACAATTGGAACTGATCTTCAAATGTACGGATGATGTCAGTTCTATAATTAATTAACTGGGTAGTGGTTCCATCATTCAATGGAACATTTTCAACGCCATAAGAACTTAATCCGGAAACGTAAGGGATATGGGATACAGCTGCCCCCCAATTGATTCTGCTTTTTTGATTAATATAGCCCACTAATCCCCCGAAATCATAAATTTCTCCGTTAACCGAAAGGTTTGCAATAATCTGATTCGTACCCAGGATGTCGCTAAACATCCCAACAATTCCTCCGGCAACTCCGGTTCCAAAACGACTTGTTGATACACCTACGCCACTGTTCGCTAAATAATCTAATTTGAATTTTGGACGATAGGGTACTGTTTTCATCGAATCAGCTACGATTTTCTCAAAGCGTTCGAAATTGTTCAGGTTTGAATTGATAATATTTACGCCAATATTTTCCATAGGAGGGAGGATAGCTGCATCGAAATTCTCCTCCTGGTTACCAATTCGCTTAGCCTTGAAACTGCTTAATTTGGCATTGTACAAAGTATAGCGTTGATAGCGATAATAGCTATAAACGATATCATCGGTATTGGATACAGAAATAGCAGGAGAGAACTCTGTGATACCGCTGATTCCCGTAAAATAATCAGTTAACTGGTCGACAGAATTATCGGCAAAATTGTACTTGTAAAGATTTCTGAAGCCATCTCGGTTAGATAAGAAATAGATGCTCTGACTATTGGACGAAAATTGAGCATTTAAATTATTGGCTCCCGGAAAAACATCCAGATTAGTGACTGTTTTGGCTTCAATATCATAAACCGCTAAGTTAATTGGGTTAACTGCATTGGTGTTATTGCCTTGTATCGCAGCCCTATCTGATGAAAAAACTAGTTTCTTGCCATCAGGAGAGTAACTTGGCGCATAATCGGAAAAGATATCGTTGGTGATTTGACTTATCTTTTTGGTGTCCAGGTTGTAAGAAAATATATCGCTTTGGCCTTCTACCATTCCCGAAAAGGCAATATCTTTCCCATTTGGCGACCAGGTTAAGTTGCCAAATTGTTGAACATGATCCATTGCTGTTTGCGACACCGTGGTACCATCGTCTACATTGATAATCATCATCTGGTTTTTACCATGACTAAAAATACTAAAGGCAAATTGCTTGCTATGCGGAGACCATGCACCAGCAGATTCTATAAAGTTAAAATCATCTATATGACCATTAGAAATCTGGCTGGTTAATTTTCTGATGATTCTGCCGGTTTTTGCATCAGCTAAGAAAAGATCTATCCCGAATAAATCCTTTTCAGACATAAAAGCTACATATTTTCCATCCGGACTAAGCGCAGGAGCAACGTTCATGTTACCTGCATTTTTATTGTCTATAATCTTAGTTCCGGTAATTTTAATCTGTGAGCTATCTGCTTTCAGCATCGGCTTATAATGGGCATCGATGGCATTTTTCCATAAACCAGAAAGGGTTTTATCGTCATAACCAAAAGTATATCGGATGGCATTTTCGTACCCGTACTTAGCAGTATTTTTAAATAATGGAACAATAGTCGTATCTCCATATTGAGAACCAATATAGGTCCAGAAAGCCTGGCCATAACGATACGGGAAGTATTTATTGGAGTTCGTTAAATCCTTCAATGAAGGGATGTCACGGTTAAGCATCGCGTCTCTCATCCACATGGATGTAAAAGCATCTTTTTTTCCTATCGAAAGGTATTCTGCCATACCCTCTACCATCCATAACGGTGTTTGCCCAACGTTTTCTAAACTGATAGAGTCTTTTTCTAACAAGATGTGGTATTGAAAAGCATGCACAAGCTCGTGGCCCAATACGTGTCTGGTTTGACTGTTAAGCTCCATTACAGGCATAATTACCCGGTTTTTTAGCGCCTCAGTAACACCACCTGTACCGATACCTATTTCACCCTGAAGTGCTGTAGTTTGTTGAAAGTCGGGATGGTTGTTGTAAAGGATAATTGGGTTTTTCTTAAAGAAAGTATCTCTAAAAACTTCCTGATGCATTTTATACCAGGTTTCGGCATCCTGAGAAAACTTCTTTAACAGGTTCTCATTTTTGATATAGTAATATATCTCAAAGTGAGGAGTTTGTAAAACCTTGAAATCCAATTTCTTATAGCGCACCTTGTTCTGTCCGAAATATTGTGCCTGAACAGATAAGGCTGTTATCATGAAGATTAGAATGGTTATACAACGCCTAGTTAAAGTAGAGCTTATTTTCATATAGGTGCTTTTAAATAATAGTAAGTAATTTACGGAAATTAAACCGATAAAGATTTAAGGCTAAAAATAGTAATTGTTTAAAATACTATTCAAAATTTAACACTTTTTACAAAGAAAAAATCGCCGTGAAGTTTAATTCAGGGCGATTTTACCTTATATTTTAATTTTCATTATTGTTCTTCTCATTTTTTTTCTTCTCCCGCTCTTCCTGGCGTTGCTTTCTTCTCAACTCACGTTCTTCTTTTTTGGTTAGTGGAACAGTTGTGGCAGGTTGATTTTGAACGGGTTCTGTTTTCTTTTCTTCCTTTTTTACTTCAGGCTCTACAGTAACCGCAGGAACAGGCTCTGTCGGCTCCGGGGTATTGAAGTCGGTAGAATCCACCACCACACTATCGGTAGATGTCGTGTCTTCCACAATCCGTGGACTTGGGCAGTTTATGGTTCTGGTAATAGGAACGGTAGCTTTAGGGAAAGGGCCATAAGTATATCCTGAAGAAGGATCGTGATAAACTTTTTCCATAAACTTGGCAAAGATAGGCAGGGCAGTGCGCGAACCTTCTCCCTGCTCGCCATTTTTGAAATGAGCAGTACGCTCATCACAACCTACCCAAACGCCAGTTACTAAATCTTTGGTAATGCCCATGTACCAGGCATCAACATAATCTGATGAAGTACCTGTTTTACCACCAATCTGGTTATTCTTTTTCCATAAATCCCATTCCCACAGTGCTTGTGAAGTCCCTCCCGGTTCTTCCATACCGCCTCTAAACATATAGAGCATTAACCAGGCAATCTCTTCCGACAGTACCCGTTTGGTTTTAGGTTTAAAATCTTCAATCACATTATTATCCTGATCGGTGATCTTTTCTACTAAAATCGGATCAGTTTTTACCCCTTTATTTAAGAAAGTGCTGTATGCTTTAACCATTTCATAAACAGTAACATCGTTAGAGCCTAAACTCACCGACGGAACGGACTCCAGATGACTATCTATACCACACTCATGAGCATATTTAACTACGTTATCCCAGCCCACTTTTTCGGTTACCTGGGCAGTAATGGTATTCACTGATTTAGCCATGGCCCAACGTAAGCTCATCTCTCTGTAGCTTATGCTGTAATCGGCATTTTTAGGTTCCCAGTACTTGGTTTCGCCTTTATCCTGATACTCAATTTTTACAGGCTTATCGGTATATTTATCGCAAGGATTTGCACCTTGTTCAAGTGCCGTAAGGTAAGCGAAGGGTTTAAATGTAGATCCTGCTTGTCTTTTAGACTGGTTAACGTGATCATATTTAAAGAATTTATGGTCGATTCCGCCAACCCACACTTTAATTTTACCAGTAACCGGCTCCATAGTCATCATGCCGGTATTTAGTATTTTTCCATAATAACGGATAGAATCGAGGGTAGAAAATAAAGTATCTCTATCACCTTTATAAGTGAAGATCTGCATGCGTTTCTTTTTGTTAAAATAAGCAGTAACAGAATCGGGGTTATTAGGGAATTTCTTTTGTAAAAGCGTATAGATGGATAGGTTTTTCATTGCACGATCCGGATAATCTACTTTTTGCTTTTCAGAATCATACCATGGATCTTCATTACCCCAAACACTGTAGAACCTGCGCTGAAGCGTTTTCATTTGCTCCTGTACAGCTTCTTCCGCATATTTTTGCAGCTTAGAATCGATTGTGGTGTAAATCTTCAGTCCGTCTTCGTAGAGATCAAAGCCATTTTCAGTGCACCATTTCTCTAAGTATTTGGCAACTGCAGATCTGAGATAGGAATCGTCGTCACTACCGTCTTCAGATTTTCCTTCTTTAAGTTTAATGGGTTCTTTAGTCAGTTCGGTTAAACTATCCTTACTTAGATATTTATACTTATTCATCTGGGTAAGTACCACATTCCTGCGATCGAGTGCATTTTTAGGATTTTTAACAGGATTATATAGTGTTGTTCCTTTTAACATGCCCACTAATAAAGCCGCATCAGCAGTCGATAAATTCTTTACTTCTTTATCAAAGTAAACCCGACTGGCTGTTTTGATGCCATAAGCATTCTGACCAAATGATACCGTATTGAGGTACATGGTGAGGATATCATTCTTAGTATAATTAGATTCTAATTTTACTGCGGTCATCCATTCCTTTAATTTTGGGATGATTTTTCTGACTAGAGGAATCTTGGATAATAAGCCAGATGATTTATTATAACGTGTACGGTATAAGTTTTTAGCCAACTGCTGGGTGATGGTACTCGCACCACCATCTTTACCTAAGCCAATTACAGCACGACCAAGCGCCTGAACGTCTATTCCCCAATGCTTGTAGAAACGAACATCTTCTGTGGCTACCAAAGCATGAATTACACTCGGTGCAATGTCTCCATAATTAACGGGTGTTCGGTTTTCTTTAAAGTATCTGCCTATTAGTTTTCCGTCGGAAGTATATAGTTCTGAGCCTACTCTTAAGGTTGGAATTTTAATGTCGCGGTAACTAGGAGAGTAACCAAATAACCATAAAAAGTTTAATTGGAGAGCGGAAAAGAAAATAATGATAAAAAAAACAACAATTGCAGAATAGCGTAAGTACTTGTTTTTTATTTCTTTAAACATATTGTATGTGCTAATGAGGGGTAAAAAGCTGTGGCGCTAAATATAAAAAACTCTGTATGCAAATTACAGTATTTAATTTACTTATTTTTTAGTTATATCTTTAAATACTGTTGTTGAACGAATATCTAAATGCTTTGCAAGTATGAAAAACGAATTTAAAGGCTTAATTGTACAAGGAGATAAAAAATTCTCTATTAAAAATACCAAAACTGATTTTACAGGTGGGTATAATAAGGAAAAGGCTAAGGATGCCCTGGTAAATGCCAAAATAGAAATTAGTCACTTGCAGGAAAAGCTTTATGCCGCGAACAAATATTCGGTACTCATTCTTTTTCAAGCCATGGATGCGGCCGGAAAAGACAGTGCCATTGCGCATGTAATGAGTGGGTTAAATCCCCAGGGTTGCCAGGTTTTTAGTTTTAAAGTACCTACATCTGAAGAGTATGATCATGATTTTCTATGGCGCCATACAAAGGCTTTACCAGAGAGGGGTCGGATTGGGATACATAATCGCTCTCACTATGAAAATGTATTGGTTTGTAAAGTGCACCCTGAGTATATACTCAGTGAGAATTTGCCTGGATATGAAGATGTTAAAAACATAAATAAACAGTTTTGGAAGCAACGCTATGAGAGCATTCGCAATTTCGAAGAACATTTAACCGCTAATGGAACTGTAATTTTAAAGTTCTTCCTGAACGTAAGCAGGGATGAACAAAAGAAACGCTTTATAGAGCGCATTGATGACCCAACAAAAAACTGGAAGTTCTCTTCGGGTGATATTAAGGAACGGGCACTGTGGGATGATTACATGCAGGCTTATGAGGATGCGATTAATGAAACCAGTACCAAACATGCACCATGGCATATTATTCCGGCAGATAAGAAATGGTTTGCCCGGTTGGCGATAAGCGAAATTATTGCAGATAAGATGAAAAGCCTCAACCTGAAATTTCCTGTGCTGGATGATGAAGAGCAGGGCAAACTGAATGAAAGTAAGCTAACTCTTTTAGGGGAGGATTAATTTATTCCAATAGCACTTGCGCTTAAGTGAGGGCAAGTGCTATTTTTAGAAAAGGTTATTTCAAGGAAAGTTCTACTACAGGAATTTCAAAGTTTGGTTTTCTGGCTGGTAGCTTCAGCACAAGATCATCGGCATTTGATTTTTCTTTGTCTGTTTGAAGTTCCGAACCATCATGCAGGAACTGAGCGTATTTAACTAATTTGTTGTACCCTTTAAGACTTAAGCTTCCATCTTTAGGATATTCAAATAAATGAACATATAGTTTTTTTGCCGCTTTGTTATAGGTGGTTTTAGCGCCATCAACTCTCGGGTATTCCTGTGGCGCGTAAGTGCAGTTATAAATAGATTTGCTGTTGGCATGCATCCAAATGCCTAAAGAGTCTAATGCTGTATTGGCCCTGATATCAAACTCTCCACGTGCGGTTGGCCCAACATTTAATAGTAGATTCCCTCCATTGCCAACTGAAGTGATGAGTAAATCTAAAAGTGTTCTGTTGCTTTTCCAGGTATTTTCGTCACGGTGATAGCCCCATGAGCCTGAAAAGGTTTGGCAGGTTTCCCAGACTTTGCCTTTGAACTTTTCTAGTTCTGCGGGTTTAACTTGTTCAGGTGTCTCAAAATCAGCTCCATCTGCATATTCTTTTAAATCCAATCGGTTATTGACAATGATGTTGGGCTGAAGTTTTCTGATCTGCTTGAGCAATTCAATGGAGCCCCAATCATCTTTTCCTTTTCCATATTTTCCTGTAAATGAGTAGTCTAGCCATAGTAAATCAATTTTGCCATATTTGGTCAGAATTTCTGTTACTTGGTCATACAGGTATTTTCTGTACGTGGCCATATCGCGACTCTTATTTAAACTCGCATAAGCAGAATCACTTTCTTTTATCGGACGCTGTGGGTGAATTCTGTCTACGGTATACTGCGGGTGGTGCCAATCGATTAATGAATAATAAAAACCCACTTTGATTCCTTCAGCTCTGAAAGCATCCACGAATTCTTTAACTAAATCTCTTTTTGCAGGCGTATTAGTTGCTTTATAGTCCGTCAGCTTGCTATCGAACAAGGTGAAGCCTTCATGATGTTTAGTAGTTAATACGGCATATTTCATGCCTGCAGCTTTGGCTTTTTTAGCCCAAATTTTAGGTTCAAAAAGGTCAGGATTGAAGTGATCAAAATATTTTTGATAATCTTCAGTGGTGATTCTTTCTCTGCTCTTAACCCATTCATGACGCGCAGGCATGGCGTATAGCCCCCAGTGAATAAACATACCAAAGCAGTCATTAGTCCACCATTGCATTCGCTTTACTTTAGCTTCAGGGCTTTCATTTCCAATGCTCTTTTGTGCGAAAAGAGGGGAAAGAGACATTACTGTAAAAAACAGTAACAGATAAGATTTTTTTCTCATATTTATTTGGTCAACAGGTGTGCTTGATCTGCCCAGTTATTTGGTTGATTTGGAAATGGGTAAAAAGATCACTTTATACAAATGAAAGTATAATACCAAGGCAAACATTAAGGGATATAATCAAAATAATAAACCTGTTTGGTTACAAGAAATAAGAACCCAAAATATTTAACCACAAAGCCCACAGAGAGCAGGCGCAGAGGACACAAAGTTAGGAAATTGCTTAGTATTTGGGCGAATTAGGCATCATGCCCCGTAACACGGAACATGCAACCCACAACCTAATTAACAATCACTGGTTGTAGCGTCTCGCTACGGCCTAGCCACATAGGTATGATGACCGGCAACATGTAACCTACAAGCCATTTAACCGCAAAGTCCACAAAGAGAAGGCGCAGAGGACACAAAGTTAGGACATTGCTTAGTATTTGGGCGTATTAGGCATCATGCCCCGTAACACGGAACAGGCAACCCACAACCCATTTAACCACAAAGGCCACAGAGAGAAGGCGCAGAGGACACAAAGTAGGAAATCGCTTGGTATTTTGGGGGATTAGGCATCATGACCCGTAACACGGAACAGGCAACCCGCAACCTAATTAACAATCTCTGGTTGTAGCGTCTCGCTACGGCCTAACTACATAGGTATGATGACCGCAAACAAGGAACCCACAACTCATTTAACCACAAAGTTCACAGAGAGTAGGCGCAGAGGACACAATGTTAGGAAATCTCTTAGTATTTTGGGGGATTAGGCATCATGCCCCGTAACACGGAACAGGCAACCCACAACCCAAACTACCGGATAACTTTGGTGCGGAAAAATGTTCTTTTTACGAAACGTGTAAACCTTGGATTGGTAGGGTATCTTCTTCGAGGGGTGATATTATTAAATATTAATGCAACTAATAACAAGATAGTACACCCCGTTAAAACAGGCGATAACACGTAAAAATAGCCTAAACCCACAATTTTTGGTGCGCCACTTACGGCAATAAGCGCAGTAGCACCACCTGGAGGGTGTATGGTTTTGGTGAATTGCATACATACTATAGATAGACCTACGGCGGTGGGCGCAGTAAGCCAGATCACATCGGGCAAGAGCTTAAACACAGTAACACCAATAATTGCTGAAATTACATGCCCCCCAATCAGGTTTCTGGGCTGTGCCAGCGGACTCTGTATATTTCCATAAATGAGCACACTGGAAGCTCCAAAGGATCCGATCAGGAAGATATTTTCTGTATTGGAAAGGATGTTACTTTGAAAGAGTGCTATCAGGCCAATGCCGATAAAGGCACCCATAAACGACCAAAAATGTTCTCTGCTATCCACAAGGGTTTCTTTGTATAAAATGTATTTTGAAACCCTTAAACTCCTCTTTATTCTTTTTTTAATCATTGGTAGTCCATTCTAATCTTTAATAGCTCAATATCGAGGTGCTATTAATAATCGAGTGCAAAACTACTTAAATTAGGTTTAAATTTCTTGATTCGTTGAAGTTCTAACTGATAAATGACTTGCCCAAGATTTTTCATAAATGGAAAACATACGGTTTCATATTCGTATTTATTGTCGTTATAGATGCCATCTTCATTGCTCTGGACTACTGCAGTTAACAGGTATTCAACTCCATTTTTAAAATCGACGAAGTAAGAGTTATCGATGATAAAACCATAACTATCGCCATATTTATTGAAAATTCTGATGTTTTTATCTAATGCAATGCCTTTTTCTCTGCCATAATAGAGCATTTTGGCATAAGTTGGCCAAAACTCCTTTTCATCGTACTTCGGATATTTAGCCTCTGTTGGGTACATGCTCATAAAGGTATAAATCAGCTTATAATCTTCAGGAGTTAAGTTAAAACGTTCATTAATTGGAAATGATTGAGGGAATAAGAGCTTCTGCATTAACTTTTGCTGATCTGAGATGGCAAAAGCATTTTTGTTGGCCAAGCTAAAGGGTTTATTCACCAGTTGGTCTGCACTATCCAAATAGCCCTTACCCATAATTAGGTTGCTAAGCTTTAATTTATACTCCTTCGGGTCATATTGTGGTTGCTGACTATAAACCAGTTTATCGCCATTGTAAAATTTAATGGGGTTGGTGTGTTTGGCCGATTCGCCGGCATCGCCAATTGCAAGCCTGTTTAATATGCGACTATGGTGAAGTCCGTTTCTCTTTAACTTATCATTAATTTCTGCCCGCCCTATAAATTCAAATAACCTGTTAAATGCATCATTATCGCTGGTAAGCAATATCTTTTTGATGTAATGTGCTATAGACGGAAGCTTATTTTCTGCGGTTTCATCTTTGATTACCTTGGTTTGTCCCTTAAAGGCGCTATCGGTAATCATGGTGCTTCTTGCAGTGAGTCCGGTCTTATTGAGTGTATTTACTTTCTCTAGCGCAAAAATTACAGCTGCAAGTTTTACCGTGCTGGCAGGGTAGAAGTAGTGATTCGGATTAAGGTTGTAACTAAAACTTTTAAAGTGTGGGTTGTTTTGTGCATCCCGGTCAATCTGTGTATATAATATCTGAACCTGATTGTGCTCCGGATGATTCAATATGCCACCAAACAATTCAGGCTTTGATTTCATTAGTTGTTCGAGCATGGTGGTATCTGTTTTTTGTGCCATGGCAGATAGACTTATTAATGAAAGAAAGAGGAAAACTGTTTTTTTCATGGTTCAGGATTGATTTTTAAAGTTAATCTTTTGGCTGAAGAAAGCTATCGGCTAACATCCATTTTACATTTGGCTTTATTTTATTACTTTTGCGGCGCTTTTGGTTTCCGGCTTTACACTCGGAATTAAAAGGGAATACAGTGTAATTCTGTAACTGTCCCGCAGCTGTAAGCTCTGTAACGATTTTTTAATCTATTCGCCACTGTTTTAATACCTGAAACGGGAAGGCAAAAAAATCGGGAGTAAGTCAGAAGACCTGCCTTTAGCATATAATTTCATAGCTTTCGGGGATTGGAGCTAGGATTGAGGTACTAAAGGTTTTCGTATTTTCATTTCCTTCAAATCTGTTTGCTGTGGGTAATTAACTCGCAACAAAAATGATTATTAAACATCTTGCCAAATGCGGCATTATGCACTTTTTTATTGGTACATCCATATTTTGGACAGCTACACTTTTGCCTAATTTTTCCTGGGCGCAAACCGATACCACAAAGATTAATCAGCTTAAGGATGTTCAAATCAATCAATTGCGGTTAAGCAAACAACACCTTTCTCCAACGCCATTACAGGTTTTATCCGGCCTGGAACTGCAGCGTTTAAATTCTTTATCCATAGCCGATGCGGTGCGATATTTTTCTGGCGTGCAGGTTAAAGATTATGGTGGTATTGCAGGTTTAAAAACCATTAACGTGCGGAGTATGGGCAGTAATCATACCGCTGTTTTTTACGATGGTGTGCAGTTGGGAAATGCTCAAAACGGACAGGTGGATTTAGGGAAATATACCTTAGATAATATTGACGAACTCTCTCTAACCAGCGGGCAAAGGGCAGAGCTCCTGCAACCGGCAAAGGCTTTCGCTTCGGCAAGCTCATTATTTATTAAAACAAAAGTGCCTTCGTTTAATAATAAGCTCCAAAACTTTAGTGCTGACGTAAAGGGTGGCTCGTTTGGACTGGCGAATGTATCAGCTCTTTATGAACAAAAATTAAGAAAAAACTTAGCCTTATTCGTTAATGCCGCTTTCCTTAATGCCAATGGTAAGTATAAGTACCGTTATACAAACGGATATTACGATACTACAGTAGTGAGAACCAATGCCGATATTTATTCTTATCGCTTAGAAGGGGGGGTACACGGAAGGGCCGGGCAAGAGGGGCAATGGTACGTTAAGGTTTACCAGTATCAATCAGAAAGAGGTATTCCAGGGGCCATTGTTTCGAATAAATTTGATTTCAGTCAGCGTCAATGGGATGACAATATTTTTGTACAAACACACTATGAACACAAATTAAGCAACCGATACAGCCTCTCGCTCTATGCCAAATATGCCAATGATTATACCCGTTACAATGATCCAACAATAAAATCTGACAAAGGAGCCTTAAATAACATCTATAAACAGCAGGAAATGTATTTTTCTTTTGCAAATGTTTATCGTGTTGCGGATCCGCTATATTTTTCTTTTTCTTCTGATTATAGCTTTCAAACCTTAGATGCCAACCTTGAATATTTTGCTTATCCCAGCCGAAATACAGGTTTGTTTGTGCTAGCCGGTAAATATGTTCAAAAAAGATTCGAATTTCAAGCCAATGTCCTGGCTACGTTAATAACAGAAAAGGTTAAAACATTTTCAGCGGCGGGCAATAGGGTAGAATATACGCCAACTACGATGTTTTCCTGGCAACCTTTTCAAACACCTAATTTTAGGCTAAAGGGATTTTATAAATCGATATTTAGAATGCCCACTTTTAATGATTTGTACTACACCTTTATCGGAAATACGAACTTAAGACCAGAGTACACCAAGCAATATGATCTGGGCTTTAATTATAATACGCATGTATTAGCCGGAACGCTCAAGAATTTCTCCATTCAAACCGATGTTTATTACAACCAGGTAAAAGATAAGATTGTAGCTGTACCTACGCTGAATTTGTTCCGGTGGACGATGCTTAATCTGGATGCGGTATCCATAAAAGGCTTGGAAACCAATATCAAAGCATTGTGGTTAATAGATAGGTTCGAGCTCATTACGAACTTAAACTACACTTTTGAAAAGGCGCTTGACGTGACCAAAACCGGTTTCACGTACCGCAATCAAATTCCATACATTCCTGTTCACAGTGGTTCTTTTACCAGTAGCCTTGCTTATACACATTATAGCTTAAACTACAGCTTTATTTATACTGGCGAGCGCTACAGTCAAAAAGCGAATATTCCAGTAAACTACGTTAAGCCTTATTACACGCATGATGTTTCGATCAATGCAAATTTCGGCAAGCTCAAAAATTATAAAGTCACCGCAGAAATCAATAATCTTTTTAATCAGTACTACGATGTGGTACTTAACTATCCCATGCCTGGACGAAATTTCAGGTTTACCATTAGCACAAAAATTTAACTACCAGATATGAAAAATACCAAATTTATCTTATGCCTAAGTTGTGTCGTATTAAGCATGGCTTCTTGCAGGAAAGACGACAGCTTCATTCCTGAAGACCAGGAACAGTTACCCGCAGAACCAAGCGTGGAATTAGCAGGTTTTTACCTTTTAAATGAGGCCAATATGGGCTCTAATAAGTCATCATTGGATTATTACGACTTCAATTCGGGTAATTATCGCAAGAATATTTACAGTCAGGCTAACCCGAATGCAACCCTGGGTCTGGGCGATGTAGGAAACGACATTAAAATTTATGGTTCGAGACTGTATGTTGTGGTAAATATGTCTGATAAGGTGGAAGTATTAGCAGCTAAAACCGCCAAACGTATCGGGCAGATTAATATTCCCAATTGCCGTTACATTACTTTTTACAAAAGCAAAGCCTACATAACCGCTTACGATGGTTACGTATCGGTAGTGGATACCGCATCCTTAAAAGAGGAAAAGCAGATTGCTGTTGGTAAACAACCCGAGGAAATGGCTATAGTAGGTACAAAGTTGTATGTAGCTAACTCTGGAGGCTATAATTATCCAAACTATGAACGTACTGTTTCAGTAATTGATTTAAACACGCTTTCCGAAACGAAGAGGATAGATGTGGCCATCAATTTACATCGCCTGAAGGCAGATCAATATGGCGATTTGTATGTTACTTCAAGAGGGGATTATTACAATATTCCATCTAATCTCTTTGTGATTGATACGAAGACCGATCAGGTTAAAAAGACCTTTAACCTGGCTGCAAGTAATATTGCCATCGATAAAGACGAAGCCTATCTCTACAGTGTAGAATGGAACAATAACACAGGTTCTAATGCCATCAGCTACGCAAAAATTAATGTAAAGGACGAAACCATTATCAGCAAGAGCTTTATTACTGATGGTACAGATCAGTCAATTGTAATCCCATATGGAATAGCGGTAAATCCTGTAAACAGTGATGTTTATGTTACCGACGCGAAAGACTATGTAAGTCCCGGAACACTTTATTGTTTCGATAAAGCAGGAAAAAAGAAGTTCTCGGTCACTACCGGCGATATCCCTGCGCACCTTGTATTCTTAAATAAATAATCAACATATAAATAATAAAACACATGAAGAAAAGCTACCTATTGATAGTATTAAGCATTTTTACCCTGCTATACAGTTGTAAAAAGGATGAAAAGGAGATTGCTCCTGATGTAAATTTGGCCATTAAAGCCGATGCTGTTGAGGCGAAAGTAAATGTAAAAACTACATTTAGCGCAGGTACCAATAACGGATTACCCTTCAAACACTTATGGAAACTTGATGGAACTGTAGTAAGCGAAGCCTATAACTATGAATTTACACCCTTAAAGTCGGGCACATACATTATAGAATATACCGCTTCTAATACCGCAGGCAGTTTTACACATAAATATACCGTTACGGTCCCTGTTCCTGTAATTGAAACATCTCCGAACAGTAGCAAGTACATCACTACGATATTCGAATATCTCCCGGCACCTGGACAGTTCATTAATGAAGGCATAGGTTCGCCTGCGGGAGCACAGAAGATTATTGGTGATGTAAGTAAAACCAGTTTGCTAACCCTGGGTGGTTTTGGCGGATATGTTGTTTTTGGGTTCGACCACTCTGTAGTGAATAATACGGGTAATGATTTAGCTATTTATGGCAATCCCATCGGTGGAAACACACAATGGGCAGAGCCAGGCATTGTAATGGTAAGTCAGGATGTTAACGGAAACGGTAAGCCCGATGATGAATGGTATGAGTTAGCTGGCAGTGAGTACAGCAATCCCTTAACAGTTAAAAACTACGAAATTACTTATGTTAACCCTAAGGGCTATGCCAATGTAGCCTGGACAGATAACCAGGGCGGTAGCGGTACCTATGACATCAATATTTACCACAAACACAATTTCTATCCTGAATTTGCTCCAGATCAGGAAAAACTTACCCTTAAGGGAACTTTGTTGCCTTCTACCTTCGGAAAAGTAGGAAGCATTTTCGTTAATACGGCATTTGATTGGGGTTATACCGATAGCTGGTCTATAGGAGATGATTACGCAACAAAGAAATATAACAGCTTCGATATTTCCTGGGCAGTAGATAAAACAGGTAAAAAAGTCGAATTGAAAACCATCGATTTCGTGAAGGTATATACCGGACAAAGAGAGAAAGGAAATTTGATCATGGGCGAAATCTCTACGGAAATTAAAGGCGCACAAGATTTAGGAATTAAATAAATACAGAAATAATAAAAAATGAGATCAGTAAACACAAAACACCTTTTAATAGCCCTTTTTATTGCCCTTTTTGCAGCTTCTTGTAAAAAAGATGCCCTGGTAGAGCCCGAAGTTGAACCTGTAGCAAAAGGAAAATTTGAGAATGGTTTTTTTATTGTCAACGAAGGTTGGTTTGGACGTGGAACGGGCGAAGTAAGCTTTTTTAATTATAGCACAGGAAAGTTAACCGATAGTATTTTCAAAAGAGAGAATGCTGGTAAAGACTTAAAACCTGAAAGTTCTACGCTTCAGTACGGTACTATTTTTAAGGATAATTTATACCTGGTAAGCAAAGTAGGCGGGCCAGTAGTAGTTGTAGATGCTTATACCCTAAAAGAAAAAGCCCGAATTGCAGCTAAAGGCGGTAACGATTGGAGAGCATTTTTAGGAATTGACGAAAACACAGGCCTATTAAGTAGTTCGAGTGGTGTTTATTTGGTTAACCTAAAAAACATGACCGCTTATGCGAAATTAGTTGGTGCAGATGGGCAGGTTGGAGATATGATTAAATCTGGTAATTATATTTTCATGCATAGTGCAACTGATGGACTGTTAATTTACAACGCATCAGATTATACGCTAAATAGAAAAATTAAAGGAATGACGGTAGGTTTCGCCAAAACACCAAATGGTAAAGTTTGGTATGCAGGTGCAAAATACCTTTATCAAACAGACCCACAAACTTTAGCTAAAGATAGCGTGAGTTTAAGTTTTACCACGTACGCTTCCTGGGGAGCCTGGCATGCTGGATCAATTACAGCCTCAACCAAAGACAACATTGTTTATTTATTAAAAACAGGAAGTTTCGGTGGTGGAAGCGAAGTGTATAAATATGACGGAACAGCAGTCTCTCTAAATGCACCTTTTGCCACTAATCCAGATAAACAGATTTTTTATGGAAAAGGTATTGGTTATGATCCCAAATTAAATCAGGTGGTTATTCAAACCGTACAATCGGGATATGGCGCTAATTATGCCATCAATAATTTATATTTCTATGATACCGCTGGAGCATTGAAAAATACAGTTCCTTATGAAGGTTATCATTTTCCTGCAATAACGGTGTTTCATCAATAAGGTTTTAATTGCCCCCCTGGTCCGTGGCCCACGGACCAGTAAATTTATCCCTCTCGCAAATGCAATGATGAACAAGGAGGTTTTTTGTATTTCAACCACCCCTCCATTACACATGGCTTCACACCCCCTCCTTGAAAAAAGGAGGGGAGTTGGAGATTCCGTGGCCCACGGACCAGTAAATTTATCCCTCTCGCATATGCAATGATGAACAAGGCGGTTTTGCTTTATATACAAGCAAGCCTTTTTTTATTACCTTTGCAGCGCTTTTGGTTTTCGGCTTTATAACCGGAATTAAAAGGGAATACAGTGAAAATCTGTAACTGTCCCGCAGCTGTAAGTTTCTATAACGATTTTTTTATTCTAAGGGCCACTGTATCCTAAGGGAGATGGGAAGGTTGAAAAAATCGGAAACAAGTCAGAATACCTGCCAATAGCGTATAATTTCATAGCTTTCGGGGATTGAAGCTAGGATTGAGATACTACCATTTTCGTATTTTCATTTCCTTTTCTAATCTGTTGGCTGTGGGCAAAACTCACAATCAAATGAACAAAAAAAGTATTTTAGTTGCGGCAAGTCTGGGACTTACGCAATTAATCATTAGTCAATCGGCTAGTGCACAAGACAGTCTACAACTTAAAGACGTGGTGATTTCTGCTACCAAGAACGATCAGAAGCAATCGCAAACAGGCAAGGTAGTTACCATTATTGGTAAAGAAATTTTAGACCGTAGCCATGGTAAATCTTTGCCAGAATTATTAAATGAGCAGGCAGGAATTGTAGTGTCGGGTGCTACAGGTAACCCCGGACAAAACAAATCCGTATTTTTTAGAGGTGCAGCCAGTGGTTATACGGTGGTATTGATTGACGGTATTGTACAGAATGATCCCTCAGGCAATGGCGGGGCTTTCGATTTACGTCAGTTTTCAATAGATCAGATTGATCATATCGAGATTTTAAGAGGTGGCCAGTCTACCATTTATGGCTCTGATGCAGTTGCAGGAGTAATTAATATCATTACTAAAAAAGGCGGACCAAGAGGCAATACCATTTATGGCGTAGCATCTGCAGGAAGTTACGAAAGCTACAAAGGAACCATTGGTTTAAATGGCGCTGTAGAGGGCTTTTCTTACAATGTAAACTATACCCATACTAAAACTGATGGTATTTCTGAAGCTGCAGCACCAGCTGGAAGTACAGCTGCCATGGATAAGGATGGCTTTAAGGCCGATGGTGTAAATGCTAATTTTGGCATCCAGCTGGATAAGAACTTTTCGGTTAATCCATTTTTACGCTACTTCTATGGTAATTATAAAATTGATGAAGATGCATTTGTAGACGGTTCTCTGGATAATCATTCAATTTTGAAACAATTTAGCGGAGGTTTTAATTCCATTTATAAGTTCAATACCGGCAAAATAACGCTAAACTACAGCTATGAGAAAACATCTAACGATAGCCAGTCAAGCTTTATGGGGTTTCCTTCTAATTACTCCAGCGAGGGAAGCATTAACATCGTAGATTTATTCTATAATCAGAAAATTAACAATAAGCTCGATTTATTATTGGGATTAGATAACAGAGATCTAAAACTCATTAGTGGAACAAATTCACCAAAAACTAACATCTTCGCAGCTTATGGCTCATTGTTTTTACACGATTTAAGCATCTTCAATTTAGAAGTAGGCGGAAGATACAACAAACACGATCAATATGGCGAAAACTATACTTATACCGTTACTCCAAGTATCAACATCATTAAAGAGGTTAAGCTTTTCGGAACGGTTTCAACGGCATTTAAGGTGCCAACATTGAGCATGTTATTTGGCCAGTTTGGTGCTAACTTGAATCTTAAACCAGAAAAGTCTCAAAATTATGAAGCAGGTGCAAGCTTTAGCTTTGCTGACGAGAAGTTTAATTTAAGGTTAGTAGCATTTAAACGCGACCTGAAGGACGCAATACTTTATGGTGCAACAGGATATGATAACGTGGCCAGTCAAAAAGATAAGGGTTTCGAAATTGAGCCATCTGTTAAATTAAACATTTTTAATTTTAATGGTTATTATGCTTATGTAGAAGGAACAAATGGAACCATTAACTATCTAATCCGCAGACCTAAGCATACCTTTGGCCTAAATGCAGGCGTTCAGGCTACAGAAAACCTATATGTAAGTGCGAATTATCGTTATTTCGGAAAGCGTTTCGATACAAATTTCAGCACATATGCTGTCGAAGAACTACCGTCTTATAAATTGTTGAGTGCTTATGCAGAGTATGCGCTTTTCAATAAAAGAGTTAAAGTTTTCTTTGATGCAAAGAATATCCTGAACGAGAAATACAATGAATTTATTGGTTACAGCACCATGGGATTCAATTTTAACGCAG
Source organism: Pedobacter rhizosphaerae (assembly GCF_900111155.1). Taxonomy (GTDB): domain Bacteria; phylum Bacteroidota; class Bacteroidia; order Sphingobacteriales; family Sphingobacteriaceae; genus Pedobacter; species Pedobacter rhizosphaerae. The sequence continues at coordinate 218,297 of NZ_FOGG01000005.1, forward strand.
GGCTAAGTTTTAATATCAGATAAAAAACTTAACTTTGCATTACATTAAATCAACGATAAAATGTCTAATTTAAGATTCAATCCGCGTAACCTAACCTTACTATTAATGATTTTGGTCATTACAGTATTTCGTTTAGTGGTTACATTCAATTCTGAAGCGCTTCAGTTTGCTAATTTTTCATCACTTGGAGCAGTAGCATTATTTGGAGGAGCCTATTTTAAAGACAATTTAAAAGCTTTCGCTTTCCCAATTCTAAGTTTACTTATTAGTGATGTGGTATTGTATACTACCATTTATAAGCAATATGTAGATATCTTATTGATTCAGGAGACTTACACTTATTTAGCCATCGTATTAATGGTGTTGGTGGGCAGATTGTTATTGAAAAAAGTAACTGTTGCAAACCTATTACTTTCTACACTTGCTATCGTATTTATCCACTGGATCGTTAGCGATTTTGGATCATGGTATAAAAACCCACTGTTTACGCAAGATTTAGCAGGTTATTGGAACTGTTTGGTAAAGGCAATTCCATTTGAAATCAGATTTTTAGAAGGAACCTTGATTTATGGAGCCATCCTTTTTGGAGGTTTTGAATTGTTAAAAGTAAAATACCCAGTGCTTAAATTAAAGACACAAACCCTATAATTTTTAAGGTTTTTTAATTAAATCCTCTTTTGAGCTATTCAAAAGAGGATTTTTTTTATCTTAGTATTTCGCGTTAAAAGGGTTTGCAGAGATGTAAATTCCTTACGCGTTTAAATTATTTTCGATGAAAGTTGTTTCTTTTCTTCCTGCTGCAACCAAAATGATCTATGACATGGGTTTGCAAGAATACCTTTATGGTGTAACCTTCGAATGTCCAAAAGAGGCCGCTGATTTACCTAAAATAGTCAGGTGTATTTTAGAAGGTAAAAACTACTCCAGTATAGAAATCGATCGGATTTTTTCTGCTTCCAAAGCACAAGGGAAGAGTTTGTACTGGGTAGATGATGCACTTTTGGAAAGTATATCTCCGGATATTGTGTTCACGCAAGACGTTTGTGAGGTTTGTAACATCGATACCGTATGCACAGAAACAGCGGTGATGAAGTTAAGCAAGCAACCCCGGCTTGTTCCATTGTCGCCAAATAATCTGCAAGATGTTTTTGAATGTGCATTAACCATTGCGAGGGCTATGGGAAAAGAAGAGGTAGCGCTACATTATCTGGCTAAGCTACAACGTAAAACGGATGATATTTTAGATACACTTAGGGCAAACAGAGCACCTTTAAAGCGGGTGATGATCATGGAATGGATAGAACCTGTTTACAATTGCGGTCACTGGATTCCATTTCAGGTTGCTGCGGCAGGTGGTGTAGATATGCTTTCTAATCCTGCCGGCGATTCTATTGTTACCCCCTGGGAAAAAATACTGAAGTACAATCCAGAGGTGTTGGTGATTGCGCCTTGTGGTTTTGATGTAAAGCGGAGTACCGAAGAAATGTCGATCTTAATGGCTAAGCCGGGCTGGGATGAATTAGCCGCCGTAAAATCAAACCAGGTTTATATTGCAGATTTTGATATGTTTACGCAACCCAGCATAGGAACATTGGTAGAGGGCATCGAAGCATTGTCCTGCATGTTTCATCCCGAGATATTTAAGGCAGATGAAGTGATTGCCAGGAAATTTGTAAATTTTAATCATCTGATAGTTGCTGATTAATGAATGCGAGGCTAAGCTTTATTGTATTTCTGGTTTTTGCTGCATCATTTGTTAAGGGGCAAGAAAAGAAATATACCGATTCAGCAGTTAGCGCATATATTGATGCCTGTAAATGTGTGGTTAGGTTGCAGGGTAATGGCCATGATAACGCCTATTGGCTCAGAACCATTAACACAATCAGATACCATCATCCTGAGTTTAGAAAGGCTAAAAAAATCTTATACATTTCCTTTATCGATAGAAATAATCAAAATACGTTTTCCTTTTTAAGTGGGGGAAGACTCAATTCAAAAGAGATTATAGCGCAAAAGGAACTGAACAGTGGCCAAATTGATTCTTTAATGTTTACCCTTTACGCCAATCGCTTCGCGGGCTATCCTTTAAAAAAGCTGGTGTTTGATTGTCAGCATCCAGCTAACGCTGTGGTGTTTTTAGATCAGGATGGCAGCGTATTTACGGCATTAAACATTGATTTTAAAGGAACTGCATTCAACGTTTGGCGTGCAAACGGTGTAAGTAAGAAATACGAGGCCAGCTTTGGCGATACTTGCCTTGGAAAATATGATTTGATTAAATCTTTGTTTCAATCTGCAGGAATCAAAACTTTTAACTAAGATATGAAGAAACTAGTGGTTTTAACCGGTGCAGGGATCAGTGCCGAAAGTGGGTTAAAAACCTTTCGAGATAGTGATGGGCTATGGGAAGGATATAATGTTTATGATGTAGCTACACCAGAAGCCTGGGAACGAAATCCTGTACTGGTCCAGGATTTTTATAACGAGCGACGTAAACAGGTGTTAGCGGCTCAGCCTAATGCTGCACATCAGATTTTAGCAGATTTGGAGGAACATTACGATGTGGAGATCATCACTCAGAACATCGACGATTTGCATGAGAGAGCGGGATCTTCCAAGGTAATTCACCTCCATGGTATTATTACCCGATCTCAATCCGATAGGCGGGCATCATTAACTTATCCCATTGTAGGAGATGAAATCCGGATGGGCGAATTATGCGAATTGGGTACTCAACTACGTCCACATGTGGTTTGGTTTGGAGAATCGGTGCCCATGATTGAAGTAGCCGCAAGAATTTGTAAACAAGCTGATGTTTTTTTACTGGTTGGTACTTCGCTGGCCGTTTATCCTGCTGCTGGCTTAATCAGCTATGTTCCTCATGTGGTTACTAAGTACGTGGTGGATCCGAATATCCCTGAAGTGGGAAGGTATAAAAATGTAACTGCTATTGCTGAAAAAGCTGGTGTGGGGATGCAAAAGTTAAAAGATATTCTGCTTAACAATGCTTAAGAAGAAGTGTATTTTTAACTGGAGCGGAGGGAAGGACAGTACTTTGGCCTTGCATTATGCGCTTCAGGACCCAGCTTTAGAAATTTGTTATCTGGTAACCACCATAAGTGAAAAGTATAGTAGGGTATCTATGCATGGGGTTAGAGATACTTTATTGCTTAAGCAGGCAGAAAGCATTGGCATTCCATTGTACGAAATCAGATTGCCGGAAATGCCTGATATGCAAACTTATGATGATACAATGCGAATTCATCTTACTCAGTTTAAGGCCGAGGGAATTACTCATTCTATTTTTGGAGATATTTACCTGCAAGATTTAAGAGACTACCGGGAAAATAAGCTAGCCGAAGTTGGACTAAAAGCATTATTTCCGATTTGGAAAAAGGACACTAAAGCCCTAATTGATGAGTTTTTAGCACTGGGCTATCAAACTATAATTGTATGTGCTCAAAAGAATTTAGCAGATTTTTGCGGTAAGGTGATTACCACTGCGCTTATTGATCAGCTACCTCCAGGCATAGATCCCTGTGGTGAAAATGGCGAATTCCATACTTTTGCTTATGAAGGCCCGGTTTTTCGAAAAAATGTTCATTTTGTGCTGGGTGAAAAGGTGTATAGAACTTACGCAGCACCTAAAAGTACCGATTCATCAACTGATGGAGTATGTTCAGTAACAAGCGATTTAGGCTTTTGGTATATGGATTTACTGGATTAATTTTTATCCGCTAAAACATTTTGGCATCATTTTTTCTTTAGTATCTGTAATTAACTAAAACACGTACAAATAAAACCTGCTTAGCTGGTTAGGAAGCTTAAGCAAGCGTTTAATAAAAAAGATGTTATGAAAAAGATATTGGTAGTAATCGCATTAAGTTCAGTTATGTTTGCTTGTAACAATAAAGCAAAACAAGAAGAAGCATTAAGACAGCAAGAAGCACAAAAGCAGTTGGCGATTAAAGCTGTTAAAGATAGTTTACGTTTAGATAGTTTCAAAAGAGCCGAAGTAGCTAAAAAGGAAGCTGAAGTGCAGGCTAAGCATGAAGCAGAATTGGCAGCGGCTAGAAGAGCAGGACAACGTTCGGCGGCATATTCCGGTTCGGGTGGTTCATCTAGTTCATACGGAGGAACTCAACCTACAGCTAAGAAAAAAGGATGGAGTGATGCTGCTAAAGGTGCCGTTATTGGTGGTGCAGCAGGTGCTGTTGGTGGTGCGTTAATTGATAAGAAAAAAGGAAGAGGTGCTATTATTGGCGGATTAGTTGGAGCTGGTGGCGGTTATTTAATCGGTAGAGGTGAAGACAGAAAATCTGGTCGAGTGCAGCCTAAGAACTAGTTATAGGTTCTCAAATATTTGAAGAGCGGGTATGGAAACATAGCCGCTTTTTTTGTGGCTGCTGAAATGATTTTTATATTTAGCAAAATAATCACCTATGACCGAAGAAAATCAACCTTTAAAGGGGCAAATACAGCATTTTGTAATGTTCTGGTTAAAACCCCAACTCAGCAAAGCTGAAATAGCAGATTTTGCCGGCTTTTTCGAAAGTTTAAAGCCTATTAAGTATATTAAGACATTAAGTTATGGTTTAGCTGCTAACACGCCTGTTCGTCCGGTAACGGATAACTCGTTTACGTATTCCTTAACCATTACTTTTGCCACTATTGAAGACCATAACGCTTACCAGGAAGATAAGACGCATCTGGATGCTGTAGAGAAGTTTTCTGGTAATTGGTATAGGGTAGTGGTACATGATACGGTACTTGGATAATATTTGTTATGGGTTGCGTGTTGTGGGTTACGGGGCAGAGTACATAATCCGTTCAACCATTACAGTGATTTTCTTACTTTGTGCGCTCTGCGCCTTCACTTTGTGCCCTTTGTGGTTAAATAGGTTATGAGTTGCGTGTTGTGGGTTACGGGGCAGAGTGCTTAATCCGTTAAACCATAACAAGTGATTTTTTTACTTTGTGCGCTTTGAGCCTTCACTTAGTGACCTTCGTGGTTAAATAGAAACAACCATTGAGTCATGAAAACACAAAAGAAGAGGCAGAACCAGTTGCTTTATTCTGAACCATATAAGCCATTGAAGAAACGTGTAAGCTTAGCTTTGTGTTCTTGGTGAAAAGCTTTGTGCCCTTTGTGGTTAAAATGTTATGGCTGTACGGCATAATACATAATCTTTGCCATGGAAACACAGAGGGCACGGAATAGGGAGTGGGAAATGAAAATTAGCTCAACAAAGCTTAGATGCTTAAGGTGGTTTAGAGGTGTTACAGGTTGCGTGTTGTGGGTTACGGGAGCCGAGCGCCTAATGCGTTCAACCATAACAAGTGATTTCCCTACTTGGTTCGCCTTGCGCTATATAAGACATTCAAGAAAGGTGTAAACTTAGCTTTGTGTTCTTTGTGAAAAGCTTTGTGCCCTTTGTGGTTAAGGTATTATAGTTGTACAGCATAATACATAATCTTTGCCACGGAAACACAGATGACACGGAATAGGGGGTGGAAAATGAAAATAAGCTGAACAAAGCTTAGATGCCTTAGGTGGTTTATAGGTGTTACAGGTTGCGTGTTGTGGGTTACGGGTCTGAGTGCTTAATCCGTTCAAACATTACAGTGAATTCTTTACTTTGTGCGCTATGCGCTTTCATTTTGTGCCCTTTGTGGTTAAATAAAAACAACCATTGAGTTATGAAAACAAGAAAGAGGCAGAACCAGGTACTTATTATGAACCATATAAGCCATTGAAGAAAAGTGTAAGCTTAGCTTTGTGCCCTTTGTGGTTAAGATGTTATAGTTGTACAGCATAATACATAATCTTTGCCACGGAAACACAGAGGGCACGGAATAGGGAGTGAGAAATGAAAATTAGCTCAACAAAGCTTAGATGCCTTAGGTGGTTTATAGGTGTTACAGGTGGTTACGGGGGCCGAGCGCCTAATCCGTTAAACCATAACAAGTGATTTCCCTACTTTGTGCGCCTTGCGCTATATAAGCCATTCAAGAAAGGTGTAAACTTAGCTTTGTGTTCTTTGTGAAAAACTTTGTGCCCTTTGTAATTAAATAAAAATAATCTCGCTTAGCTAAAAAGCAGTATTTACCATTTATTTGGCAAAAATGGAGGCCAAAATATTGTTTGGTGATTAATTATAAACATCAGTAAATCAGGTGTTTGGTTTTGTTTTTATAAAGTATTTACTCTCTTAAGGTTGATAAAACAGCGGATATAGGTAAGTATTTTGCCAAATAAAATTCTGATTTAGTATTTATATTACTGTATATCAGTGTCTTAATATGTTAAAATTGATGTCTTTTATAGGCTGCGGTGAAATCGGTCCTCATCTGCTTAAAGCGTTCGATTACGGTGCCAATAAATTCTTCATCCAGGATTTCGAATACATCATTAACCCCGCCTCCACTTAAATCCAGTTCCGCCAATTTGTAGCTTTGCTCGAAAGTACCCTGTTCAAATTTTACGATGTACTTTTGGTTCATTGAAAAAATCGTGATCTTACATTCCGGATGTGGAAGTTCTGCTATAACTCTCATGTTATTTTTAATTATGATGATTTGAATGATTATTGCTGGAAAGAGAAAGGCCATTTAAGCTCCCCCAGCTCTCTAGTATTTCAAAGCGTGCAAATAACTCTTCAGAATACCATTTGCGTGCTCTGGTGAGCTTAATTACGTCAGAATGATCAAAGTTTCGGTAGGCATAGTTTTTCATGCTCTCCAAATTTTCCCAGACCGAAAACGTGGCCTGATCAAATAGTGGATTTTCGCCGATGCCGGCAGATAGGATGAAACCCTCCGCTTTGCGCATGGATTCTGCTGCTCTCTTAATGTTTCTTCTAAATTCAGTTAATCTGCTCAGGCGGATGGCGGCCCTGGTAATAACGGCCACCTGGTGTTGTGGGTTAGTAGAACCGGTGCTGGTTTTAAATGGCTCTTTACCTGACCATAAGCCATGACTAGATAAAGGATTAAGTAAGATGGTGAATTCTTCTTTTCCGAAAAACCGAAACCATTTTACAACAAAAGATTTTTTGTAAAAAGTGTCTGCATCAGTTTTGTTTTCCCAGGTAGTGAGTATGGCCCAGTGTTTAAAATCAGGAGCAAGATCTACCTGAGCATTCTTTCCGCTGCCCATTAATTTCCAAAATTTACATTTTCGATTTAATATTAAGGGTAATCTTAATATTGCCATCCCCAAAAAGGCAAATGGAATGGTAAGTCCCCGGTATTTGGTAATGGTTAAAGCAACAATCATAATGTGTTTTCCCCGCAAAACTAATCATTTTTAATAGTTCGATTGTTTGTTGTGGAAAGCTATTGCCATTGTTAGCAAGAATTTGGTCATTAAATTAGCCCAGGCATCAAATTACACAAAACCTAACTAACTTTGTTGTGATCACTTAATAATTATAGCCATGGCTGAAGATCTGATTATCAATAGAAATATAAATAAAGAGGAGCAATATGTATCATTAATTCCTCAAATTGAAGCCCTTTTAACAGGAGAGGATGATTTTGTTGCCAATATGGCGAATGTCGCTGCGGCCTTAAAGGAGCAGTTTAATTGGTTTTGGGTAGGTTTTTATTTAGTTAAGGGAGAAGAATTGGTGTTGGGGCCTTTCCAGGGGCCTGTAGCCTGTACCAGGATTAAAAAGGGAAAAGGCGTTTGTGGCGCATCCTGGCTACAAAATGAAGTGCTAATCGTGCCTGATGTAGATCAGTTTCCAGGGCATATTGCCTGCGCCTCGGCTTCCAGATCAGAGATTGTTTTGCCATTGGTAAAAAATGGAGCTGTAGTTGGAGTACTTGATGTGGATAGCGAGTTCTTAAATCATTTTGATGTTACAGATCAAATTAATTTACAGAAAGTTATTGATATTTTATTAAAGTAATTATTTAGGATATTTTGAAATTACAGCCGGCCTATTACCTTAATGAAGATGTGATCTTTTTAGCTCAGGATCTGTTAGGCAAGGTGCTGTTTACCCAGATAGCCGGAGAAGTTACTGCGGGCATAATTGTAGAGACTGAGGCATATTTTGGCGTTAATGACAAGGCTTCGCATGCTTATGGCGGCCGCCGCACTGCCAGGACAGAAACGATGTATAGCGAGGGCGGTATTGCTTATGTGTATTTATGTTATGGCATGCACCACCTCTTTAATGTTGTCAGTTCGGTAAAAGATGAACCTCATGCAGTTTTAATCAGGGCAATAGAACCGTTAGTAGGTAAGGAGATTATGGAGCAGAGAAGAAATATGGTGGTTACTAAAGCCGCTATTTCATCAGGGCCAGGCTCTGCAGCTAAGGCTTTGGGTATTGACCGTTCTTTTAATGCCAAAAATTTAACTGGTGATGAGATCTGGATTGAGGATCAGGGTCTTAAATATGCTGATGATGAAATTATAGCCAGTCCACGTGTAGGTATTGCTTATGCCAAAGAACATGCACTTTTGCCCTGGCGGTTTTTTGTAAAGGGAAACAAATATGTAAGCAAGCCAAATCACGTTTAAACCTGTGGGTGCTAGATAACTTAAAACATTCTGTTTTAGCTACTGTTTTTCATACAAAATACCTTGATTATGAAAAACGAAAAAAATATATCAATTTTAAAGGAAATGGCAGAGAGCGTACGCATATGTATGTTTACCACCTTTTCCAAAGATGACGAGTTCGGTAGCAGGCCGATGGGAACGGCAAAAATTGAAGAAGACGGGAGTTTGTGGTTTTTTACCAATGAGTATTCTTTAAAGTCTAAAGAAGTCTCAAAAGAGAATAATGTGTTGTTAGCGTATAGCGATCCTGGTAACAATACCTATTTAACTGTTAAAGGTGTTGCTGAGTTAGTGGATGACCGAGTTAGGAAGGAGGCTTATTTTTCTCCTTTCATTAAAGCCTGGTTCCCCGATGGGATAGATGATCCCCGGTTGATTTTAATTAAAGTAGTTCCAGAATCGGCTGAATATTGGGATGCTTCTGCCTCAAAAATTGTGGTATTGTTTAGTACCTTGAAGGCTTTGGTTACAGGCGACACACCTGACCTTGGGAAGCACGATACAATGAAGTTTTAGTTTAAAGAATTTCTTTGAAAGCAGGATTGGAAACAATGCCTGCTTTTTTTGTATAATTGGATACTGAATTAAGAAGGCTATCTGGCGGTTATATTAAATGAGTTAAAATGCCAATACGCTTGTTTAAGCGGTTTTTTACTTTAAAAATCATTTCAATTATGATAAATTATAATCCTAAAGATTGGTTTAATTTTATTTTCCATATCCATAAAGCAGATACCTTTAGAAAGTTGTGGCCTTTAATGCTGTGCGTGGCGGTATTTTCTGCCTTGGTGGCCTATTTGGAATTGAATGTATTTAAGCTTTCTAAGAGCGATTACGTTAGTAATATAGGGATGATGCACAGCCTTTTAGGGTTCGTTATATCTATGCTGTTGGTTTTCAGAACAAACACCTCATACGATCGTTGGTGGGATGGCAGGAAGCTTCTAGGCTCGTTAACTAACGTGAGCCGTAATTTTGCCATGAAGATTAAGGCGTTAAGATTACCTGAAAGCGATGTTCGTTTCTTTGAATACGGGATTCCCAAGTATGCTTTTGCGATGAAAGAGCACCTGCGTGAAAGGCAATATTTTGGCAAGAACAGTTTTTTAATAGAAGTGGAGGCAGGTAAGCATATCCCGAATCAAATTGCCAGTAGTATGATTTCGCGTTTATACGACTTGCTGAAGCAGGGATTGATTTCGCAAGAACAGCTTATCGTTTTAACCAATGATGTGAACCAGTTTACAGACATTTGTGGTGGCTGTGAACGAATTAAGAATACACCCATTCCTTTTTCATATAGTGCCTTTATCAAGAAATTTGTCTTCGTCTACGTATTAACCATCCCTATTGGATGGGTGTTTAGTTTAGGTTATTACCTGGTGCTGATCGTACCTTTTATTCTCTATGTGTTGGCCAGTTTAGAGCTGATTGCTGAAGAGATAGAGAATCCTTTTGGAGAAGATGCAAATGACTTACCGGTTGATCAGATTTGTAATAATATTGAAAAGCACGTAGAGGAGATTTTAAGTTGATGATTAAGATTGCCTGGCATCCGCTATTTGCACATCCGCTACCGGAAGGACATCGGTTTCCTATGTTGAAGTATGAGTTGATTCCTGAACAACTCCTACATGAAGGTACTATTGAACAGCATAATTTATTTGAACCAGAAATGGTTGAGGAAGAAATTATTTTGCTTACTCATCAAAAAGAGTATTGGTTGCAATTGAGAGATTTAACTCTTCCCGCCCGGGAACAGCGGAGGATAGGATTTCCCTTAACACAACAGCTGGTGGAACGTGAATTGAGGATAACACAAGGCACTATTGACGGTGCTAAATTCGCTATCCAGAACGGAATAGCCTTCAATGTAGCTGGAGGTACACATCATTCAGGGAGTAATTGGGGTGAAGGTTTTTGCTTGCTGAACGATCAGGCTGTTGCTGCTAATTATTTAATTAATAGTAAGATAGCTAAATCTATATTAATCATTGATTTAGATGTGCACCAGGGGAATGGGACAGCAGAAATTTTTACTCAGGAACCACGTGTATTCACTTTTTCTATGCATGGCGATAAGAACTTTCCCTTTAGAAAAGAGATTTCAGATCTGGATGTTCCGCTACATGATGGCCTCGCCGACGATGCCTACCTGGATATCTTATCTACTAACCTAAAGATAGCCTTTGAAAATGCTCAACCCGATTTTGTTTTCTATTTATCTGGTGTGGATGTACTGGCTACAGACAAATTGGGTAAGCTTTCTTTAAGTAAATTGGCATGTAAGGAACGCGATCGAATGGTTTTATCGGCTTGTAAAGAAAGAAATCTGCCAGTTCAGGTTAGCATGGGTGGCGGTTATTCTACTGATATTAAAGATATTGTAGATGCACATTGTAATACTTATCGATTAGCCTTTGATTTGTTTAGCTAATCCGACAGAAAGCTTATCTTCGCAGCGATGTTGGAGATCATTTATCAGGACGAATATTTAATTGCAATTAATAAACCGCATGGCTTATTGGTGCATCAATCATCCATTGCCAGGGATGCTACGGAGTTTGCTTTACAAATGCTTAGAGATCAGGTTGGGAAGCATGTAAGTCCTGTTCATCGTTTAGATCGCAAAACCAGTGGGATCTTATTATTTGCTTTTGATAAGCCTTCTGAAATTGCTATGCATCAGCAATTTATGAATGGTGAAACAGATAAAAAGTACTTAGCTATTTTACGAGGGTTTGCACCAGATGAGATGGATATTGATTACCCTTTGGCTAAAGAAAACGGAACCATTCAAGATGCCTTTACTTCATTTAGAACATTGCAAAGAGCAGAGATTGAAGTTCCTTTTGGTAAGCATCCCACCTCCAGGTATTCTTTGGTAGAAGCTACCCCCAAAACAGGTCGCATGCATCAGCTAAGAAAGCACTTTAGCCATATCTTGCATCCAATCATCGGCGATCGTACTCATGGTTGTAACAAGCAAAATAAGTTGTTCTTAGAGAAATGGAATATGACCACCATGTTATTGCATGCTTCACAACTAAGCTTCACACACCCGGTTACCACCGAGAAATTACATCTTAAAGCAGGCTTGCACGACGAGTTTAAAAGAGTAATGGAATTGATGTCAATGAAATATTAAGGGATTGACCTTCGGTTGATTTGCGATCAATTACCATGTTAAATAAAACTCTAGCACAATTTTTGACCAGAAAATCTGTTTATAAAACATCTATGAATAAATACTTACGTTTAGCCTTTCCAGTTTTAGCGCTTTTTGCCAGCAGTTGTTCATCTGTATATATGCCCAATGTTCCCAATACTCCCATGTTAAGTAAGCAGGGTGAATTTAGTGGTGGAGGACACATCTCGCTTAAGGGAAATGCCAGTATTAATGGTGCTTACGCTGTTTCTGACCATGTGGGATTCCTCTTTAGCGGTTCTACTATGAATAGTGAAAGGAAATCAAAGGATTTTGGTCACAAACTTATTGAGATTGGTGGTGGTTACTTTGATACATTTGGCCCAGACAATAACCGGATTATTGAGATTTATGGTGGTGTTGGAAAGGGTTGGAGTGATATTACTTTTCGCGATTATAAAGATGATATCCTGATTAGTAATGAAGTACAGGAAGTAGATTACAGAAAAGCATTTATTCAGGTAAATTACAGTTCCAAGAAGAAAAATAACCTTAAATTATTCGGGACTAATTTTCCCATTAACTATGGAACCGCATTAAGAATTAGCCATGTTAAAATGGATAGGTTTTTCTTGAATGGTGTAGTTCAACCTAAGGAAGATAACATATTCTTTGAGCCTATTTTCTTTACGCGTATGGCATTAAGTAAGACTATCCAATTGCAGTATACCACAAGTAGTAATATTGGTTTAAAAGACCGTAAATACATGACAGCTGGTAATTCCATATTTACCATTGGGGTGGTAGTAAATGTCGGTGGGAAATAAAAGGTCTTAGCTTAGTTTTCAGCTTCGCTACATACATTAAAAGTTAACGATAGCCCACTATGCTTTCAAGCCTTTTAGCTTGGAACGTAAGGATGATTATTGATAGGGATAAATAAAAGTTTACCATCATGCCTGGCTCTGCGCCATGCAACTCCCCGCCTTTTTTAAGGAGGGGGTGCGAAAGCCTGTGTTGTGGCGGGGGTGGTTTCTGCTCCTTGCTCAATGAAACATTGACCAATTAACAATTAAACAACAATTAACCACACCCAACCCTACCTAAATTAGGCGGGGAGTCGGTCTGTGCTTAGGATAGATATACCTTTGCAGGGTTGTTTCTGCGCTAAACTCCAAACGTCCAGCTACTTAAACCTTTCCAAGGACTAAAGACTATTGACTAAGCACTAATTTTCAGCTTCAATAAAAAAAAGAGACACCTCAAAAGGTGCCTCTCTACTTCCGAGAAATTGGGTATTAAGAATATTTATCAGCTTCCACTAAAGGTGAAGCTAATGTTTCGTACTCGCTTTCAGCTGCTTTTAAGACTGATAGGTGAGAAACAAAGTAAGCTAATGTACTTTCTGCACCTTGGTTACGGTTTACACTGTTGAATTGCAGACCATCGGCGCAACCATGAGTTTCAGGGTCATAAAGAGGTATATGAAGACTGTTTTTGCCTAGAAACCATTCATAACTCATTTGCATCTTTTCTAAATACTGGCTGTCTTTTGTAATGTCAAAGGCTTTAGAGTACAGCAAAACCATGGCCATGGTTTCTATAGCTTGCTGATCGTAAATGGGATTTTTGCCATGTTTTTTCATCCAGCCTGCATTTCCTACTGGATTGAGATAGCCGTTTTCAAAGGAAAATGTATTCAAAAATGCAATGCTTTCCATTGCAATATGATAAGATTCAGCGTTACCCGTAGCCTCATAATGATGGAGTAATGCTAATGGTAAGATCGCATTATCATAGGTCAGGATTTCTTCAAACCAATGCCATTCGCCATCCTTATTTTCATGATAGGCTTTAATTAGCGATTGCGCTAAATGATTGATCTCAAGCAAAATATTTTCATCACCATGCTGTGTTAATAAATAATAGGAAAGTCCGATGATGGTATTTGCCCTACCTCTGATGTATTTTAAATTTTTGAAGTGTGGCAGGGAGTGCGAAAACAATTCTCTGCCAAATTCGCGATACGAATTGTTCGGGGCAGCATTGATTAAATAGCCCAGGGCCCAAATGGTTCTACCAAAAGAATCTTCCGAACCTACTTCGTCCAGGTAATTGCGGTTAAAGCTCAGGAAGTTTCTAAAATTCCCGTCTTCACGCTGCATATACTGAATAAAGCTTAAGTATACCGGCATCAGTTTAATTGCGGTAGGATTTCTATCCTGATCATATGCCATGATGGTCAAAATCAGTGCCCTTGCGTTGTCGTCAATACAGTAACCTTCCTTTAAATTTGGAATGCCAAACCTTGCATGCTGAATAATTCCGGTATCATCAGTTAGTAAGCAAATATGTGCCAGGTTTAAGGCGGGCATATTTTCCACATCTATAATGGGAGGGATAGTTCTCTTTGGTTTTTGATGTGCAATCAGGGCTTCGTTCAATACTTCAAGGTAAACATTTCCAATAGCAGGCCATCTCAGGTTTAATCCATAGCGATATGCATTCTCCTTCAGTTCCTGATGTTTGGTCTCATCAGCCAGAAGCGTATTCACAATTTCTGCCAATTGTTCATTATCTTTAAAGTCGAATAACTTACCACGGCGCTCTGATAATAACTCCTGCGCATGCCAGTAAGGTGTAGAAACCACTGCTGCACCGGCACCCACTGCATAAGATAACGTTCCGCTGGTAATTTGAGCTTCATTTAAATAAGGGGTAATGTATAAATAACAAGCTGTAAGGTAATGATGCAATTCCTCTTCAGATACAAATTTGTTTACAAAAGCAATATGGTCTTGTACACCGAGTTCTTCTGCCAGGCGTTTTAAACTGTCGCGGTATTCTTCACCGTTGTGCCTAACCACTCCCGGGTGCGTATTACCTAAAATCACATATAATACGTCCGGATGTTTATCTACAATATGCGGAAGTGCTTTGATAACCGTTTCAAGCCCTTTATTTCTACTGATTAATCCGAAAGTAAATAATACCTTTTTGTTTTTGAAAAGGGCTGTGTCAGTAAGTGGATTTGGTATTGAACGGTCTAAGTCAGGAACCCCGTGTTCAATTAATTTAATTTTTGACGAGGGGATCTGGTAGATGTTGTTCAAGAACAGGATTGCTTTCTTGCTCATAACCACTATTTTGGCAGATTTTGCTGCAATCTCTTTAATAATAGTCTGTTGCATGAAATTAGGTTCCTTTAGCACCGTATGTAAAATGGTTACGAAAGGCTTGTTGAGTTTGTTGATTAAAGAAAGCAGAAAAACACCGCTATTTCCACCATATATACCAAATTCATGCTCAATAATGCAGGAATCAACGTCGCTGTTATTGATAAAGTTGGCCGCTTCAATATAATCTTGCTGGTTTTGCTGGCGGACGATAAATTTTACTTCTTTGGGATAAGCATATTCATTGATATCGTCTGACTCATTCATGGCTACAATAAAGCTTTTTTTAGCATTGTAGGATGGATTTAGGCTTAAAGCATTAACTAGGTTTTGATTAAATGTAGCTAACCCACACTCACGTGGTGGATAAGTAGAAATATAAGCGATTTTCATATGTATTTAGTACATTAGGTATCTAAATAACATACTGTTATCTAAATAGTTTAGGATTTTTCTCAATTTACGGTTTTTAATCCCAAAACAATCTGCTTTAGCTTCATGTTAGTAAGTATATTTATAAAACGTTATGAGATCGATATGGAAAGGTTCGATAGGATTCGGATTGGTAAATATTCCTGTTAAATTATATTCAGGTGTACAGAATAGTAACCTGGATTTAGATATGCTAGATGAGCGGGATCATGCGAAAATCAGATTTCTAAGGGTAAATGAAAATACTCAAAAGGAGGTTCCGTATGACAAGATTGTTCGTGGCTATTTCCTGAAAGACAGATACATCATTTTAGATAAACACGATTTTGAAGAAGCTGCTCCAGAGAAGACCAAGATAATCGAGTTAGAGAATTTTGTAGATATTAAAGATATAAGTCCTATTTATTACGAAACTTCTTATTATACTGAACCTGAGAAGCAGGGTAGGAAGGCTTATGCACTTTTATTAAAGGCTCTCGAAAAATCGGGAAAGGCAGGCGTAGCCAGGTTTGTTTTGAGAAATAGCGAAAATCTTTGTGTTATTCATCCACTGCATAATGTTATCGTAGTCACTAAAATTCGGTTTGACCAGGAAATAAGAAGCTTGTCTGATATTACTACCGTAGATGATATCAATATCACAAAAAAAGAAATGGATGTTGGATTGGCTCTTATTAAACAATACAGTGCCAAATTCGATCTCAGTAGTTTCAAAGACGATTATAGTGACGAATTGCTAAAAATAATTAAAGCAAAGGCAAAGGGTAAACGTGCAACCGTTAAGAAGATTAAACCACAAAAAGCTTCAAGTGATGACCTTTATGATCAGTTGATGCAAAGCTTAACTACTAAGAAAGGTGCCTAACAATCAAACAAACTGTACCATTCAATTAGTGGATTGTTAGTTCTGATATTGAGCTTAGCGATATAACGTCGGCTGTCGAAAATCTTTTAGTAATTTGAAAACTGGAATCTATTATCCTTCAAAAAGCTCAGGATAACAACCTCGACAGCAGCCAGTGGAGAAATTGAACCCCTGGTCCGTGACTCACGGACCAGCACAAGATTCACTCAATGATCTGGCCAGTGGGGCAACCAGCCAGTAGAGAAAGATGACATACATTTTAGTTTGCTATATGTTTTAACGTAAGGGAGCGCCTAAAATGTCAATATATAACTCTTTAACAAATGCTGATGACCCCATCTAATTTTTGATACTTTGTTATTTTCATCATTTATCTAAACGCAGCCTTTAAATGTTCTGCCGCATAGGCCTGAGCTTGTTTGGCTTCAGGGACTACCAATCCCATTCCGAAAAACTCATGCGTAACTCCTTCATAATTTCTACTGTTAACCTTAACTCCTGCAGCAGCAAGTTTATTAGCCAGCATCAGGCCCTCACTATTTAACGGATCTATTTCTGCAGTAATAATGGTAGTAGGGGGCAAATTTTTAAGGTTTGCATTAATAAGGGAAATTTTTGGATCCTGGGCCTCAATAGAAGTGTAAAGATACTTTTCTGTAAACCAGGTCATCATTGCTTTATTAAGAGGTTTTGCATCGGCATACATTTTATATGATTCTGTATTCATATCTGCCTGAGCGATAGGGTAGATCAAAACCTGCGCTACAGGGATCATAATGTGTTTATCTCTGGCCATTATAGATACATTGGCAGCTAAATTTCCACCGGCACTTTCTCCTGCAACGGCAATTTTGGCTGGATCAGCCTTTAAGTTAACGGCATTTTTAATTACCCATTCGTAAGCTGTGAAGGCATCCAGGTGAGCTGTAGGAAATTTATGTTCTGGTGCCAATCGATAAGCAACTGAAACTACCACCGCCTGGCTTTGCTCGGCTAAAGCCTGGGCAGAAGCATCATAAACATCCAGGTTAGCGATAACAAAACCACCACCATGATAGTAAACTACAATAGGAAAGGGACCTTTAGTGTTTTTAGGAGTATAAACCCGAAGATGGATTTTTCCTCCATTTACAGCAATGTCTTTTCCTGTGGTATCTGTTTTGGCGGGCGGTATGCTTATATTATTTTGTTTAGCCACAGCTATTACAGCATCTGTGGGCGTGTGGTTCTTCCGGGCGTCTTCGGCACCCAAGCTTTCTATAGGCTTATCGCCATAGCTGGCTAATTTCTCTATCACAACCTGCATTTCAGGTCGGATGGTTTTTCCCCATTCTGGTGCAGGGCCTGCTGGTTTCAGCGTGGTAGTTGATGATGAATCCTGAATTACAGAATCTGTTACTGTCGTATTTTCTTTAGTCTCGTAATTGCATGCTGTAGCAACAATGGCCATGGCAGAAAGGTAAAACGATGCTTTTATAATGATGCTTTTCATAGTATTGGTGTTGATTTGCTAATCCATAACACCACTAGCTTATAAGTGTTTCAAATTTGCCCACAACTTTAAAGAATTTGATCTTAAACCAAACATCTTCGAAGACAAAACTGTTCTACAATTAAAAATAAGATATGTTAACAGAAATAACAGGACTTCCTGACCATATATTCGGGGTAAGAGCCACTGGAGAGGTTGATAGTAAAGATTTGAAGGATGTACTCTTGCCAGGCTTGCATCGAACAGCACAACATTTTGATGAAATCCGGTATTTATTGGTTCTGGAAACTGAAGTGAAAAATTTTACCGCCGGCGCATGGATTCAGGATGCCAAAGCAGGCTTAGAAAATTTCACTAAGTGGAAGAAAATTGCTGTAGTAAGTGCAGAGAAAGGCGTGCAATGGTTTACTGATGTATTCACTTTTGTAACTCCTGGAAGTGCCAAAGGATTCAGTCCTGATGAATTAGAAGAAGCCAAAATCTGGTTAAACCAAGATTAAACCAACCAAAATGAAAAACTCAAAAACATCAGCAGAAGAAAGCAAGGCTACAGCTGCTAAAGATAGTAAAGCGAAAGGTTCAAGTGAAAAAGTAACTTCAGCCAAAGATGCTAAAAAAGTAAATGTCACCAAAGATGCCCCCGTAAAACATAAGAAGCCCTAAGTTTAACCACCGTTCCCCAATATGAAAGCTGATACCATCGACATCAATAAATTTTATGATAAAGCCTATGACTGGATAATTTTAAAAGGCCCTAATGTGTTGGTGGGTATTCTGGTCTTGATCCTGGGGTTATGGTTCATTAAATTAGTGGCTAAATGGCTGAATAACAGCTTGCATAAGAAAGAGGTAGACCCATCGTTACGGCCATTTTTGAATAGTTTAATCATCATCACCCTGAGGGTACTTCTGGTGTTTTTTGTCATCCAGCTGTTTGGATACGAGCTCACTACATTAACGGTACTTTTAGGTGGGTTGAGTGTTGCAGCTGGATTAGCGTTATCGGGTACCCTTCAAAACTTTGCCAGCGGAGTACTTATTTTACTTTTGAAACCCTTTGTTGTTGGCGATAATATCCTGGCCCAGGGACAAGAGGGAACAGTATCATCTATCCAAATTTTTTATACCATTATCAAAACCTTCGATAACAAAACAGTTATTGTTCCAAACAGCAAGCTTTCTAATGAAGTTATTATCAACATCAGCAGGCAGGGCAGTAGAAGACTGGATATTGAGATTAAGTTTAGTTATGGAATAGAATATGATAAAATCGTCGCCATTTTTAACCAAACGATTGATGGATTCAAAAATGCCCTGAAAACACCTCAAAAAAGAATAGGTGTTTCAGCATTGGAAGAAAGTGGATACAAAGTGGCCATGAATATCTGGATCAAAGCGCATGGTTTTACAGATACCAAGCTGGCATTTCAAAAGGAATTAATGGATAACTTAAAGGCTGGAGGAATAAAATTACCTGGAATGGCCGATTAAACTGACTTTTTTAATAAAGCGTATATCTTATCCATCAACTCATCAATATTAAAAGGCTTAGCCATAAAATCATCTGCCTCAATGCCATCTAAGGTATAATTTGTAGCATTATAGCGTGCAGAAATCATTAAAACCGGAATATGGCTAGTACTTTTATTGTCTTTAAGGTTTTTGAGCAATACTCTACCATCCACATCTGGAAGCATTATGTCCATGATAATCACATCAGGCCTAGAATCTGTAACATGAGATATGAAATCAGCACCTTTGTTAAGGCCTGAAACATTAAAAGCTTCGCTTTCTAAAATAAGAGTGATAACATCTAAAATAGCATGGTTATCTTCAACAACCAAAATGTTTTTCTTTGCCAACTTAGGGATGAGGATTAAATTTTGAACAAATATATAATAAAAACTAAATCCTAAAACTAAATTAGAGAAATATAACTATTAGGAATAAAGTAAGCTTTATTAGTTCAATATTTCTGATAGTTTTGTAACGTCAAATCGCTATAATGAAGAATTTTTCTGTAGACTTAACCAATTGTGATAAAGAACCAATCCACATACCCGGAAAGATTCAATCTCATGGTTTCCTTATCGCTGTAGATAAAAACAGCCTTACTATCAGTTATATCAGTGAAAATACTGGTGCATTTTTAAATAAGGTTTCCAAAGATCTTCTGAAGCAACCACTGTCTTTTATCAATAATTTTATTACTCAAAGAGGTCCTGAATTTGATGTTGAGGATTTATTAAAGCTTGGAATTATTAGAAAAAGTTTCGATGCAATCAGTCCTCATCCTATAGAAATTGATGGTAATCCATTTTATCTGATTATTTCTTCCTCTACAAATGATTGGTTATTAGAGTTTGAGCCTGTTACCCTGCAGTACGATATACAAAGCTCCATTGGTCGTTCCGCTTCTGCAATGTTGCAGGGTAAAACGGTATCAGCCTTGCTTACCAGCGCAGCATTAGAAGTAAAAAAGCTAATCAATTACGATCGCATCATGATCTATAAGTTTTTAGATGATGGACATGGAGAAGTTGTTGCAGAGGAAAAGGAAGAAAATCTGGAGCCATTTTTTGGTCTTCACTACCCGGCATCTGATATTCCTAAGCAGGCCAGAGAGCTTTATAAACTCAATTTAACGCGGTTAATAGCCGATGTGAATACTTCAGATTCAGCTATTTTAACTTATAATGAGGATAAACCACTAGATCTTACTAATGGCGGACTTAGGGCGGTTTCACCAATTCATATTCAATATTTGAAGAATATGGAGGTAGATTCTAGTTTCAGTATCTCGCTTATTACCAAAGGCGAATTGTGGGGCTTAATTGCCTGCCACAATTATACACCCAAATTTATTGATTATAAAGCCCGCGAGGGTTCTAAATTAATTGGACAAATACTTTCTTCTGCACTAGAGTACCGCCAGGAAGAAGAGGATGCTGAGATTATTGCAGAATTTAAAGATACAGCATCGGTTTTATCAGAGCACTTAAACAGAGATAAATACCTTATTGAGGCTATTACGAGTCATAAAAGAACCATATTAGATGTTACCAAAGCTACGGGGGTAGCTATAATTTTCGAAAATGGTTTAACAACTTTGGGTAATGTTCCCGGAAACGATGATATCTACGAGTTAGTAGCCTGGTTAAGAAAGACTAGTGATGAAACCATTTACTATACCCACAGACTTTCGGAAATTTTTCATCCTGCAAGAAAATATAAAGAAACGGCTTCAGGTATTTTATCCTGTGTGCTAAGCAAGGAGCTGGGTGAAATGATTATCTGGTTTAAGCCAGAGCAAATTACAACTGTACATTGGGCAGGAAATCCGGAAAAACCTGTTACCACTGCCGACAATGGTTTGCTAAGCCTGTCGCCACGTAAATCATTTGAAACCTGGGCTCAGGTAGTAAACAATACCTCAGAACGCTGGTTACCAGAAGAGATTGCATCTGTATTGCGAGTTCGGGAGATTATCATTACCGATGTCAATAAAAAAGCCAATGAAGTGAGGCTGCTCAACGAAAAGCTCCAGGCTGCTTACGAAGAGCTTGATACTTTTAGTTACACCATTTCACATGATTTACGTACGCCGCTAACTTCCATTAAAACTTATGCAGAGCTGATGCTCAAAAACAAAAGCATTGATGATAATGGAAAGAAAATGCTTGATCGGATTTTAACAGGTGCAGATAAAATGAATTTCCTCATTAAGGAAATCTTAAATCTCGCCCGTGTTGGTCGTTCTGATGTAATATTTGAAACAGTTTCCATGCCTTTGTTGTTGAAAGATATAACAACTGAAGTTTGGACGGCTTTTAAAGCAGACAATGCCGAACTCGTTTTAGGTCAACTCCCCGATTTAAAGGGAGATAACACCATGATTGCTCAGGTATTTACCAATTTAATCAGTAATGCGGTAAAATACTCATCTATGGTAGAGAAACCTAAAATAGAGATCTTTGGTGATGTAAATACAGAAGAAACTGTATACGCCATTAAGGATAATGGTATGGGAATTGATAACCGTTATTACGACAGGGTTTTTGAGCTATTTAAGCGCATGGATAATGTCAAAGACATTGATGGAACAGGAGTGGGGCTGGCTATTGTAAAACGAATTGTAGAAAAACACAATGGAAGGGTTTGGTTTGAAAGTAAACTGAATTACGGATCTACATTTTACGTAGCTTTTAAAAACAGATAAGATGAAAACGCCGGATATATTTTACGTAGAAGATGATGTAGACTATGCTTTTTTCATGCAAAGTGCTATACAAGAGGTAAAGGATACATTAAATTTAACCATTGTAGAAGATGGGACAGAAGCACTATTGAAACTGCAGAAATTTGTGGAGAGCAAAACGAAGCCTAAATTAATTTTGCTGGATTTAAACTTGCCTGGTTTATCAGGTTTAGACTTGCTCAAATTTATCAGAGATATTCCTTACTTAAAGTCGATTCCAGTAATCCTTTTTTCAACTTCAGATAATCCTGAAGATGTAAAAGCATCTATGGAATTTGGGGCCAGCGCTTACCTGACTAAGCCTAATGGCTATGATAATCTGGTTAAATGCGTACATTCGGTACACGATTTCTGGTTTAACCAACACCTTCGATTAAATTAATCAGAAACATTATAGTTAAAGATTCGAGCCTTAAGTTCGAATCTTTGTTTTTTTATTCAAGCCGTACAGTATTAATTTAGCTTGTACATTTCTCAAACATAAATAATTTATGATTGCCAATATATTAAGAACTGAAACCGCAGATAAGCACAAAGAATTAGAATCATTAATGTTTGTGAATGAAATCATGAATCATTCGCTAACCGTAGAAGATTATAAAACGTTGATCACCATCAACTATATGATTCATCAAAAGATGGAAAATGTACTGGCAAACCTATTGGATGCCAATCTTGCAGAGAAGCTGGAAATGAAAGATAGGTTTAAGCTGGAGGCTTTAGAAAAAGATCTCGCTCATTGGGGAATTGATAGTTTAAGCCTTCCCGGATTGAACTTTGAGCTCTTTATTCCGAAAAAAAATAACGCTGAAGTTTTAGGTGCTTTATACGTTTTGGAAGGTGCTACCTTAGGCGGAAATGTCATTAAGAAGCATATTTTAGCTAATCCTAACTTCAATAATCAGGAAGCGGGTTTAAATTATTATGGTGTTTATGGTAACGACCTCAGTACCAAATGGAAGACATTTATTACTGTCTTAAATGAAAGTATATCAGAAGCTGATTATAAATACTGCGTAGAGAGTGCAAATAATACCTTTCAAAATCTGATTAACTTGACAAAACAATTCAAATCTAGCCCCTATGTTACATAGAGGGGCTTTTTTTGCCTTGTTAAAATGTGCAAAACTTATTTTAAATAAATATTTGCTTTCTGTTGTTAATTCAAGGTAAATATGTATAATTGAAGAAATAAATTTTTTAAACCTTAAAAAACATCAATTAGCGATGGAAAAATTTTCAAAAGTTAAAGCTGCTGTAGCTGCTATCGAAGCAGATGTAGAAAAATTTTATAATGCTGGCAATGCAGCTGCTGGTACTCGTGTGCGTAAAGCAATGCAAGATCTTAAAGTTTTAGCACAAGAAATCCGTGCAGAAGTAACTGACAAGAAAAACGCTGGAAAATAATATTTAGCGATTACGCAAAAAGGGTTTCGGCATACCGGAACCCTTTTTGCGTTTGGGATGTCTAGTGTCTAGGTATAAGTATCAAGATATTAGTATCAAGTATCAAGATTTGGGTATCAAGACTGAGGCCAGACAAATCCACTATAGCCACTCAGTTTTTCCAACTACTACTTATCGCGATTAAGACTCAAGACTACAGACTTTCGACTCAAGACTAAAAAGATAAAGCTCCCCATCGCGGAGAGCATTTATCCAACTAACAAAACATATTATTTAAATTTGAGATGAGCTTATTTTAAGATCTAACCCTTTTTGATCAGCTTATATTCAATTACTGGCTTACCACGGGTTCCCCCATCATTGGAAATGAAGCTATTGAATTTTAATTTATACACGTTGCCCGAACCATCTTTAACCAGGTAGAAGATATCCGTTTTAACACCGCCACCGGTTCCATTCTGGCCAGGTGATGTTCTCCATGTTGATCCAATTACGTCTCGTGATGAAGAGAAAGTTACTGTTGCAAGATCTGACTCTGCAAATGCAGCATAAGCCTTTACAGTTGTAGACACAGCCGCGGCACTTACTCCCGCCAGGCTGTTTATGAATACTAAATCAGAAAATGCATAAGGGAATGTAGCAGTGTAATACATGCTGTAACCCCAAACTACATCCCAGCTTGCTTTTGCAGGTTCTACAGATACAGTATTGCCTTTAACTAATGATGCAAACTGGAAATTCGCATCCGCATTTTTGGTGATATCTAAGGTCTTAAAAGTTGTTTCAGTCACTTTAGCATATTGTAAGGTATATCCGCTGCCTTTTCTAAGTACTCTTATTTTGTATAGTTCATCGTTGGCAAGAACGGTAGCCGCGCCTCCTTTTCTATTAATGATATAAACTTTATTTTCTGCGTCTGTAGCCGAGATTGCAGCGATTGCAGTTTTATTAATGATATTTGCTTCTCTTGGGTCGTCAATAAGACTAAAAGTTCCAAGACCCTGGCCAACCTTAAGGGCATTAGGGTCAAAGTCTGCTGCTGTAACAGAATTTAAATCACTCTTGTTAACTACAATTGCAGATGAACCGTTAGAGGCATTCAAAATCACTTTAAAATCAGCTCCAGCGTAGAATCCTAAATCCCAGCTGTCTCTGTCAACAGCCGTTTGTTTGTCTGCGCTGAAATCTACATAAACACTATTACCGGCTGCACTACCAGCTTCGGCACCAATTAAGCCATTCAAGGTAAGCGTACTTCCATCAGAAGGGGGTACTACAATAACAGGCTCATCACTGTCTTTCTTACAGGCGGCAAATGAAATTGCAATAAATGCAGCAAATAATAAGGAGTTAAATTTATTCATGTTTCTATTTTTATGTATTTAAAATTGATTATTTCTTATTCCAGTTATAAATTAAGCCTAAAACATATGAGCGGCCATAACTATAGGGTACCGCGATGCCACCAGTGCTATGTGCGCCTCCAGAGGCTGCCGAGCTGTTTGAAAGCTGTGTGATGTTAAAAATATTCTTTACCCCCGCATTAATGGTGAGGTACCTCCACAAGTTTTTGTTGAGCATTAAATCGGCCCAATGAAACGACCCTATCTTGACCAGATTTGCGGTTTGAATATTATTTACTGTACTAATCTGATAGCTTGGCAGGCTTCCGGTGTACTTATAAAATAAACTTACACTGCCATTAATCTTTGGAAAGGTATATGTCAGATTAGATGTGATTTCAATAGCCCAGGCAAATTGCGGAGATTCGAGCGCTGCATTTTCAGATAAGTCATTGTAGCGGCCAATATAGGATAAACCTACTGTAGCTTGTAAATTCTTATAAATTAAGGTGTTTTCTAATGTCCCTCCGGTGGTTTTATATTTTGATATATTAATTAAGGTGGTTACCGAGGTATTGGTTGGGTCTATGCCGTATTCAATTCTGTTCTTGAATAGATTATAAAAACCCGTTAATGTTGATCTAAACTGTACATCTCGGTGCCTAAAACCAGACCATGCTAAAGATCCGTTAAAGCTATTGGATTGTTCTGCTCTTAAGTTAGGATTGCCTAAAATGGTATGGCTGGCATCAACAAAGTTATAATAGAGTTCTCTAAGGGCTGGTGACCTGAAGCCCCGCGCATATCCTAAACGTAGGTCGAGCGTTTTAGATAGGCTAAATTGGGTATTTAAAGAGGGAATAACTGGGGGAGCGTCGTAGACAGAGTTTTTAATAAATCGGAGTCCTGGTCTAATATTTATCCCCATAACCGGTGTAATTTCTGACGAGACGAAGAAGGCATAATCATTAATTACCGGAGAACCTATAACTCTGGCCCCGCTAGCGGCATCACGATTAAACTCAAAACCAGGTTGAAAGGAGAGGGATTTGTTTGCAACATACAGTGCGGTTGCCCTAAAAATGGTCGCATTGAATTTAGCCACATCCTGTTCTCCTGCGGCGGTAGTTAATTCCTCTGTGTTGGTCGTAAAGTCGTGAATAACTGACCTGGTTGCACGTTCGAGATTGGTATAGCCCAAAATTTCCGTAAATTGCAGGGAAGGCGATAATTTATATTCAGACTGTAACTGTTGTGTATATCGCTGGGTAGTGTAAGTTTGAAATTTGGCTTTATAATTATTAGGATTCATGCCACCTCTAACATCTATGGTTTCATTCAAGCCATCTAAGCGATACCAGATATTAAAATGATCGTTGCGGTAGCCCAGTTTCGCATTGCCCAGCCATTGTTCTTTGGGTTTCCAGCGGTTGGTTACCGATTCTACCTCTTCAATAGTTGCGGTTTTAGGAGCCAGGTTCCAGCCTCCAAAATCGTTATGGGTAAATCCTGCAAGGGCATTCCAGCCTTTATTCTGCCAGCTAATGTTTATATTTTGATTGTGTAGACCATTTCCTGTAAATGCATGGTATTCGTTACCAGCACTCTCTTCCTGAATACGGGCAGAAACATTAAGCAATGATTTTCCGGCATTCTTGGTGATAATATTGATTACGCCGGCAAGGGCATCCGATCCGTAAACTACAGACATCGGACCTTCAACAATTTCAATTCTTTCGATGGTATTGATATCGATTTGATTTAGGCTTTCGCGGGTATCTGATCGATCTACCATGGGCACGCCATCCAAAAGAATTTTAACATTTCTTCCGCTCATACCCATTAACTGAACATCTGTGGTGCCCAGCGTTAAGTCATTGCTAAACCGAAAACCAAGTTCGGTGTTGAGCACCTGCTGCACGCTGGTGGCGGCCCTTAAACGGATTTTTTCGGCAGTGATGGTTTTTACCTGATAAACTGAATTTTTTAATGTTCTTGGTGCATACTGTCCCGTAACCACAACTTCCCTCAAATCATTTGCCTTGGCAGTATCAAGCTTAACTTCTTGAGCTATTGCTGATATTCCAGATAATGCAAAGACAATTGATAAATATATTCTCATTTATTTAGACTAATTATAAATAATTGTGCAAATTTGTGCATTATCGCTTCAATAAGATAACGCGAGCGGGATAATTTATGCCGTGAAACGGATTAATAATTATGGAAATTAGGCTTTCAGAACATTCAACGGGAAAAACCATTTATCAACAGGTTTACCCTGATAATTTTAACAGCACTTTAGATGTACAAGAAGAAGATCGTAAGTTTAGTACAGCAAGTTATGATATAAATCTATCAGAAAACTGGTTCGAAGGGATTCATATCGCCCATTTCAATATTCATTCTGCTGAAACCCAGCATTTCTGTTTAGCATGTGATGAGGGACATTTAGGATTTTTCTTTTGTTTATCAGGGATAGTTCACAGCTATAGCGATGACCTGAAGCAACGGTTGTTTTCAATTAAGCAAAACCAATTTTATATCGATAGTCATTCCAAGAAAAATACCACTTTCAGCACTATGGCTGTTCAGGGTATTCTGATCAGATTAACTCAGGATTATTATCGAAAGATTGTTAATGAGGAATCCGAATCTGACATTTCTTCTTCCTTACCATGGGAAATGCCTTTTGAAGTTAAAAACATTGTAAAGGGATTGACGATAGCCCCGTTTAAAGGAAGAGCAAAAAGACTATTTATAGAATCGAAGATCTTGGAAATATTAGTCTACTACATCAATCAGCAGCCTGAGGTAAGTGCTTCTGGTATGAAAGAGGAAGATGTAAAAAAAATCCTGTTGGCTAAGGCAATTGTAGAGGATAATATCCAAAAACCTTATTCTATTATTGAGCTCTCCAGAAAAGCAGGCTTAAACGATTATAAATTAAAAAAAGGATTTAAAGAAATAATCGGTCATACCGTTTTTGGCTATCTCAACCATATCCGCATGGAAAA
Organism: Pedobacter rhizosphaerae; assembly: GCF_900111155.1. GTDB lineage: Bacteria > Bacteroidota > Bacteroidia > Sphingobacteriales > Sphingobacteriaceae > Pedobacter > Pedobacter rhizosphaerae. The sequence goes on from NZ_FOGG01000005.1 coordinate 246,013, forward strand.
AGCCTACCAATTGCTTTACAGCGAAAAAAAGGCGGTAAATGAAGTTTCCTTTCTTGTTGGCTATAAAAATTCACAACATTTTATTACCGCTTTCAAAAAGAAATTCAATATCCTGCCAGGATCACTGAAAAGGATTTAAACTTAGCGCAAACGTTTGATTAGATTATTCTTCAACATTATTGATAATCAAATCAGACTCTACAATGGTGTTATAATAGGCTTGCGTTTCTGCATTTGGACTGTTAATTAAATCTAAAAGGATATTAGCCGCCTTCTGTCCCTGTAAATATGGGTATTGCTCTACAGAAGCCACAGGAGTATGGTCTAAATAGCTGATAATAGGCAGATTGGCGTAGCTTACCACATCAAATTCATCAATGACATTCAGTTTCTTAAAGTATTTAATTAAAAACAAAGCTACGTAATCATTAAAGGCTACAATTGCCGTTGGTCTTCTTTTATGATTTAAAAATTGATTTGCTGCCTCTATAGTGCCTTGTTCAGTTAAATCACAATTGATGATCAATGATGGATCTACTTTTAAACGATTAAAGGTAATGGCCTGCATGTAACCATCTTTTCTTTCGTCGCTGGCGTACAAAGTATTCGGGCCATTAATCATTCCAATACTTCTATGGCCTTTTTTCAATAAATAGTTAACGGCCTTTACCGTAGCACTTTCCAAACTGCAAGCCACATAGTGTACATTCTTGAAAGGAGGAATCCGATCAAAAAATACTACAGGAATATTAAAAGAGTTAAGCTTTTCGAAATGATCGAATTTGGAAGTGTCTTTGCTTATAGAAACTAACAGCCCATCTACCCGTTGATTCTTCATTTTTTCTACCAGCTTAACTTCCTGCTCATAATTATCGTGCGATTGCGCAAAAATTACCGTGTAGTTCTTTTTAAGTGCTTCATCTTCAATTGCAGAAATTGCAGTAGAGAAAAAGTGCTCAGATAGCTCCGGTAAAATTACACCAATTGTGTAAGTTTTACCCTTCTGAAAAAGAATAGCCGCATTATTTGGTTCGTAGTTAAGCGATTTAGCCAGTTGTTTAATCTTTTCTCTTGTCACTGCTCCAATGCTCGGATGGTCGTGCAGACCTCTAGAAACACTTGATGGAGAAATGTTTAAGATTCTGGCAATTTCCTTTATGGTTGTTGGTTTTGATTGCATTCTAACGGCTAAGCTAATTAAATTTCTTCTAACTATAATAATACGAAATTAATCAAACGTTTGCGTGTTTTTTTATCCTAATTTATTTTACCTCTCAGGGTAATATGGGTAGATTCGGTTATACATCTCTTCAAAATAAAAAACGGGAAGTGTTCGTACCACTTCCCGTCAAAATTTTGGGATTAAATCCTAAAGAGAATCTCATTAGGAAACAAAAAGTTATCTAAGCTATAATGTTAAAACCCAGTTTCAAAGTTATGAATTTTTGTACATTCTTTAATGGCGTATTTAAAATACGAAACATCTATTCTATGAGGTGGCTTTACCCTGCTAAAGAATGAAACTACAACAGTGCTAATCTCGCTGCCGCAGTAGCAGGCCAATATGCCGGCTCGGATGATAACAATCAAACCATGTTGTTACTGAAATAGGTTGGTTGAGTTAAATAGGAGTATCTTTGGGTTACCAAGGGCAATTTTTATTTACAAAAGGCCAACACTTTTAAAATAGGATATCCATACTTTAGTTTAAATAAAGTTTAAATATGCTTATTACATTATACATTGCAGTCATTTTTATTATTCTGTTTATTACCATTATTAATCTCCCGGTGTTTGGAAAATTGCCTAATGGATTAAGATTAGCAGCCATAAGGCATCAACCCAATTATAAAAATGGTTCATTACAAAATCTTTCTGTAACCCCCATGCAACCAGAAGGAATCTCTTTTTTTACGGTACTAAAAGAATTTCTCTTCGGCAAACATCCGGATAAATCGCCGGTTAACGCGCTGCCATACATTAAACCTCAACTCCATACCGTACCCGGTCATTCGGAAACAGAAATCATATGGTTTGGTCATTCGTCTTATCTCATTAAAATTAATGGTTACCGGATTTTGGTTGATCCAATTTTTAGTAAAACCCCATCGCCCTTTTCATTTGTTGGAGGTAAGGCCTTCAAGGGAACTGATTTTGTTAAAGCTGAGGATTTTGAAAATCTCGACGTTTTAGTCATTACTCATGATCATTATGATCACCTCGATTACCAAAGTGTTTTAAAAATAGCCCCCAAAACAACGAAGATTGTAACTTCATTGGGTGTTGGCGCTCACCTGGAAAAATGGGGGATTTCTGCTGATAAAATTAACGAACTTGCCTGGGACGAATCTGTAAGTATTTCAGCAGGTATTAATTTTACCGCAGTTCCTGCAAGACATTTCACCGGTAGGAAGTTTAAGCGCAATCAAACTTTATGGTCGGCATTTATCCTGCAAACTCCAGATCAGAAATTATTTTTAGGCGGAGACTCAGGTTACGATACTCATTTTGCGGAAATTGGTCAGCAATATGGCCCTTTCGATATCGCTATGCTGGAATGTGGTCAATATAATGCTTACTGGCCATATATACACATGTTTCCAGAGCAAACCGTACAAGCTGCTATCGATTTAAAAGCCCGGGTTTTATTACCTGTTCATTGGGCGAAATTTAGCCTGGCTATGCATCCCTGGAATGAGCCGATAGAAAGGGTAGTGGTTGCTGCTAATCACCTTAAGCAGCCCATTGTAACACCTAAATTGGGCGAAACAATTGTATTGAATAAATATTTGCCCACTCAAAAATGGTGGAATAATTAGTAAACAATAATCGTGATTTGGTGTTTACATTTAAACCAATTACCATTATGAAAACTGATCTAGTAGAAATTTTTCAAACCATAAGAGCGAGTATACAACCTTATGCTTCCCGTGGTTATACTGTTCACGAAAATTCTGAGACGGGATATGACCTTTATAGTGAAAAAAATATTGAGGTGGAAGGTGAAAAAATTACAGAACGTTTCTTTATTGGGGTATATATTAATGGAAATCAGGTAGAAGTGAAGCTAAATACAGTCGAATTTGAAGCATCAAATCAAGAACTTGTTGATTTTGGATCTAACCATAAAGGATTTAAGCTAAGTAGGTTAACAGATGCAAGCCTTAAAGAGGTTGAAATATTTACCGAAATTATTCACGTACATTTTAAAGAAAAAGAGTGGATTTAAATTCGGATAGCTAAATTTGCAGCTCATCAGGATTTAAGCACCTCAGTCATTGAATATCCCCGGAGAAGAAAATAATAAAAATACCTGGCATCGGAGTTTCATACTTGAGCTGGAGCGCACAGGTATAACATATCAACTTCTTTCCTCTATATTATCCCATACACTTCAGTTAACTGAACATCTGGCGATAAGTCTTATCGATATCCAAACGCCATATTTACCAGACCAACTGGTTCATGAACAAGCCTTATTTTTGCAAAATAAGATTAAGTTGGTTTATCTCTGGGAAGATGTATGGCTTACCAAACCTCAACAGGTTATGGCGAGGGTGCAGTCCCTCCTTGGGATAAATAAGCGTATTCACGGTAGAAAAACCCAGGTAAAAAGAATAAGCAAGCCTGTAGCAGATCAATTTTTAAACCATAATCATTTGCAAGGTGCGGTAAGCGCCAGATACAAGTATGGCTTGATCCTGCAAGAGGAACTGGTTGCTGTAGCTACATTTTCTGCGCTTAGAAAAATGAACTTTGCTGAAAATTATAAATCTGCAGAGTTGATTAGGTTTGCGGTAAAGGCTGGATATTCAGTAACCGGAGGCTTAAGTAAGCTAATTGCCGGTTTCAAAGAGGATTTAGAACCCCAGGACATTATGACCTATGCAGATAGAGATTGGTCTGCAGGAGACGCTTACCATAGATTGGGATTCCAGCAGACCGGCATATTAGAACCACAATATTTTGTGCTAACCGAAAATCTGCAACGTTATATAATAAAAGATAGTCTTGATAACGGTGCTGAGAAAGTTTTTAATACGGGAAGTCTCAAGTTTATTTTAAAATTCTGATATGGCAAATCATAACCTCCTCGTAATTTTAGGCGCTACCGCTGCGGGTAAGACAAAACTTGCCGTTGAAGTAGCAAATGCACTTGATGCAGAGATTATCAGTGCAGATAGCCGTCAGATTTTTAAGGGAATGGATATTGGAACAGGTAAAGATTTGGGTGAATATCAAATCTCAGGTAAGAGCATTCCTTATCACCTCATCGATATTTTGGAAGCAGGAGCACGCTACCATGTTGATGCTTTTAAAAATGATTTCTACAGCGTTTTCGAGTCGATTAGCAGTCAAAATAAAATGCCTATACTTTGTGGAGGAACAGGTTTATACATTCACAGTATATTGCAAAACCAGGCTTATACTGCTGTTCCGGTCGATTTGCCTTTAAGGAGCCAGCTGGAATCATTGGATAGGGAAGAGTTGCTAAGCTTGCTACATAAATATGAAAATGTAGATTATGTTGACCTCGCTTCGAAAAAAAGACTCATCAGGGCTATTGAAGTAGCAGAATACTTAAAATATAATCAGTTGCCTGTGGTTGAAAGACCACCCATTAAGCCCCTTGTATTCGGTTTGAAAAATGAAGTCGAACGAACACGTGAAAATATACTCAAAAGATTAGATGAACGTTTTGAGGCAGGAATGATTGAAGAGGTAGCGCAATTAATCCAATCAGGGGTAGATCAGGAAACATTGGTTTTTTATGGCTTGGAGTATAAGTTTATTTCCAATTACCTTTCAGGATTATTGAGTATGAATGTGCTACGGGAAAGATTGGGCATTGCTATTTGCCAATATGCCAAGCGACAAAATACCTTCTTCAGGAAAATGGAGAAAGATGGAGTTGAGATCAATTGGCTGGATGCGAGTGCCCCGACCAACCATTTAAAACAGCTGGTTTTAGAAAAAGTTTTATAAAATTTTTATTCATAAATTTTGAATGTTTTTTTGGTCAAAAGGTTTTTTTTAATGCTAAAAAGGCGCTTTTTGGCATAGCCTTTGTAATTGTTGCGGTATATTACTTTAACTCAAAAACAATTACATAAAATGAAAACAATTACTAAAATTTTGGCTACTTCAGCAGCTGCAGTAGCTTTATTCTTTACGACAAATGCTAATGCTCAATCACAAAAATTAGGAATCGGATTAACCGCAGGAATACCAACTAGTGATGCTTATAATTTTGCTGCTGGTGCAGATTTACGTTATCAGTTTGATGTTGATAAACAATTGTCAATTCCAGTTACCGCAGGATATACACGTTTATTCGCTAAAGATTATACCATTGGCAATGTTACTTATGAAGGAGTAGATTATGGCTATATCCCTGTTAAAGTTGGTGCAAAATACTTCTTTAATGATTCTGGATCAGGTGTGTACGGCTTAGCAGAATTGGGTGCTGGCTTTGGAACAAACTCTGGTAGCGGAACCTCTTTCGTTTACTCACCAGCATTGGGTTATGCATGGAGCAGCGGACTTGATTTAGGTGTAAAATACGAAGGTTTAGCACAGAATGGCACTAGTACCGGTTTCTTCGGTCTTCGTTTAGCCTATGGATTTGGCCTTTAGAATATCCAAAAAATAAAGTAGGAAGCCTTCGAGTAATCGAAGGCTTTTTTTTATTCTTATACATTCTGAAAAAAGTGAAAATATAAAAATCTAACCTGGTGCTTATTTACGTACATCAATTAAATCCAAAAATTGATAACTAAAATCACCTAACATGAAAACACTTACTAAACTTTTTACTACGGCATCAATGGCTATGGTAATTTTTACAACCAGCAATTTAAATGCTCAAACAATGAGTGGTACGGAGAGCTCCACTACAACAAACGGAATGGCCTTTAAGGTAGGGGTTGGAATAAACGGAGGCGTATTTACTAAAGGATCCGAAATGGATTATGGCTACGGAGCCGATTTGAAACTTCAGTACGACTTAAGTAAAGATGTAGCATTAACAGCATCTGGAGGTTACACCCGTTTAAGGTGGAAAAACAGCCCGTTAAATTTCCAGTTTATACCACTAATGGGTGGAGTAAAAGCCTTTGTGATCGATAGAATGTACCTGAGCGCGCAGGCAGGAACAGGCTTAGCTATTGAAGATGGGGCAAATATGAACTTCATATATTCAGGAGGCCTGGGATATGAATGGAATAACGGATTAGAACTAGGTGTGAAATATGAAGGTTACGTAAATAATAGTGCTTCTGATCTATATTTTATGAAAACCGGACAGTTTAACTTAAGATTAGGCTATAATTTCAAGCTTTAGTAATTATTAAATAATATTTTTTTAAAAGCCTTGTAAAATACAAGGCTTTTTTTGTGGTTTTAATATTAAAATTGCTAATTTGAGCCGAAAACCAAATACAATGAAACGGATATTCGGAATAGCCATTTTGGCAACTTTAATGGCTTGTGGCCAGGCAGACAAAAAATCATCAGAGGCTCAGGATTCTACAGCTAAAGATTCTACAACGCAGAAAACTTCGGCTACTTTAAAAGATGAGAAGGTTAATGTTATTTTTTCAAAATACGAAATATTAAAGGATGCTTTAGTTAAATCAGATTCCTCCAGTGCGCAGAAGGCCGCAGGAGATTTACAAACCCATCTGGCCACTTATAAAGGTTGCGAACTTACCGCAGAAGTTGCCAATAAAATCGCAGCAACAACGAACTTGGCTACCCAAAGAAAGGAATTTACGGTCTTAAGTTCAGATCTTATCGCTTTACTTAAATCTGCCGACGTAGCGGAGGGTACTATTTACGTACAGCACTGCCCAATGGCGAATAAAGGAGATGGTGGCGATTGGTTATCATCGGCCAAGGAAATCAGAAATCCATATTATGGAGATGAAATGCTGGAATGCGGTCGTGTTGCAGAGGAAATAAAAGCGAAATAATTGTCAATTAAAGTATGATTGTTACGTCGATTTGACCAATAATTCATTTTTAATTAACAGATTTGTTATGCACGAATATTAATTTTATATAATTTAGGAAGCTATAAACACAATACAATAATATGTCAGATATTGCAGAGATCAAAGTAGATGGTAAGACGATAGAATTGCCAGTAATAACAGGAACAGAAGATGAAAAGGCCATTGATATTTCTAAGTTAAGAGATACTTCGGGTTTTGTAACCTTAGATACTGGTTTTAAAAATACTGGTTCAACCAAAAGTAAAATCACTTTTCTAGATGGCGAAAAAGGAGTTTTAAAATATAGAGGTTATTCTATTGAACAGCTTGCCGAAAAATCAAGCTTTTTAGAAGTTGCTTATCTGGTAATTTATGGCGATTTGCCAACACAAACTCAACTAGATGCTTTCCAGTCAGAAATTAGCAAGCATACGCTGATTCATGAAGATATGAAGAAATTCTTTGATGGTTATCCATCAAGATCGCATCCTATGGGGCAGTTAGGCTCTTTGGTGTTTTCTCTTTCTACATTTTATCCTGAGTGTTTGAAACCAAATCAAACGGCAGAAGAACAAAATTTAACGATCATTAAACTGATTGCCAAATTACCTACTATTGTTGCTTTCATCTATAAAAAATCATTAGGACACCCACTTATTTATCCAAAAAATAAATACGATTACGTGACCAACTATTTATGGATGACTTTCGGTCAGCGTACTGAAGATTATGATGTAAATCCGGTTGTGGTTAACGCAATGAATAAATTGCTTATTCTTCATGCAGACCACGAGCAAAACTGTTCGGCATCTACTGTACGTATTGTAGGTTCTTCTGATTGTAACCTTTATGCTTCAATTTCTGCGGGTATTGCAGCTTTATGGGGTCCACTTCACGGTGGAGCTAATCAGGCCGTTATCGAAATGCTTGAACTGATTAAAGAAGACGGTGGAGACACTGAAAAATGGATTAATAAAGCGAAAGACAAAAATGATCCTTTCCGTATGATGGGATTTGGTCACCGTGTTTATAAAAACTTCGATCCTAGGGCAAAGATTATTAAAAAAGCTTGCGATGATATTTTAGAAAACCTGGGAATTGACGATCCAGTTCTAGAAATCGCTAAAAAATTAGAAGAGGCAGCTTTAACTGATCAATATTTTATCGATAGAAAGCTTTATCCAAACGTAGATTTCTATTCAGGAATTATCTACAGAGCATTAGGTTTCCCTTCAGAAATGTTTACCGTGTTGTTCGCGTTAGGACGTTTACCTGGATGGATTGCACAATGGAAAGAAATGAAAGAAAATAAAGAACCTATTGGTCGTCCACGTCAAATTTACGTAGGTGAAGTAGATAGAGAGTTTGTAGACATTAAAGACAGAAAGTAATTCATGTCTTCCCAATAAAAGAAAGAGGCTGTCTCAAAAAGGCAGTCTCTTTTTTTGTGGAAAAAAAATTAATTTTTCATCTTTTTAAATTTGGTTTATTTGACTGTATTTCAGATATTTAAGTATAAATAATTGAAATTTATGCCAGTCCAGAAACCAGTTTTCAAGCCCTATTATCAGAACCAGATCATGGCTATTCCGCCCACTCTGGATGAACTTGTGGCAAAAGGCCATCCTGTTCGCATTGTGAACGATGTCATTAACCGAATCAATATCCAGGGACTGTTGGATGCTTA
>NZ_FOGG01000007.1 GCF_900111155.1 Pedobacter rhizosphaerae
GTATTTATTCTTACCAATTTCTCGACATCATTCTTGCCAATTTCTCTGTATCCGCGATTACGAAAAATCCTGTATTTTTAATTACCGATTACAACTTACCTTGAACTTGTGATTTCGCGGCGATTGTTACGTGCTGGTTCTGAATAGGAACGTGATCAGGAACCTCACCACCCGCATACTGGATTGGGCTCAGACTCATACATTAGCTCAAAAATGCTTTAATCCGTGAGCCGAACAGGTAAGAATGAAAATGATGATTTCGCATATACAATATTGTTAGTCTCATGGCGAATCTGTATTTTAACTTCAATTTATAAATCTGTAACGCCAGTTTACCAAACGCTCATGAGTTTCACCTTTATACCAGAATCACCTAAGGAAAACGAGGAAAAATTAGAATTCGGCCACCGCGAAATCGTTTCAACCCTAAAGGAAATAATTACCACGCAGAGCCACAACCTTACTATTGGACTTTTCGGAGGCTGGGGCACAGGAAAAAGTTCCATAATAGAAAGCCTGAAAAAACAGTTGCTTGAAGATAAAATACCTTTGGTAATTTTTGATGTATGGAAACATGAGGGGGACGCTCTTAGAAGGACGTTCATAACTGAATGTCACAACCAGTTGTCAAATGTGCCTTACGGAACAACATACCTGAAGGACAGCTATGCTGTTAGTGAAAACTTGAAAGGCGTTAAAACGACAAGTAACGAAAAGCTTGTTTTCAAGTGGAAAGAACTCGGTGTACGTGGTCTTGTTGCCATCATCGGAATATTTTTTATGTTTTTTTCTGTGTCGCTGATATGCCTGGCGCTTTTCTTTCTGGAAGTAGATGTCCGCGACTACATTTCTTTCGGAAAGATAATCGGATTATTGACCGCTGGAGTTTCAGCCTCGCTGTTTTTCAAATACATGAACGAATATATACATTTGGAAAAAAAAGAAGTTAAAGAAGAAAAATTCCAGGATCCGCACCAGTTCCAGAACGAATTCAAAAACATGATTGCGGGTCTCTGCAGCCAGAGCAAAAAAGCTGTCATCACATTTGATAACCTTGATAGGATTTCTGGTAAAAATGCGCTGGATATTATTTCCACAATCAAAACATTTTTAGATTTCAAAGATGAAAATGGTGGCAATACGGTTTTCTTCGTTATTCCCTGTGACGTGGAAAGTATGAAAGTACATATCGAAGCCAGTCTAAATATGGATACAATGAAAGACGGGAACTATACTGACGAATTTCTGAGGAAATTTTTCAATACAAGCCTATGGATACCGGACTTTTACACTTCTGAGCTGGAAGGCTTTGCGACAGCACACCTGAAAGCAACCGGGATACCAGAATTCCAAAACGAATACCTATCGTGGCTGATCATCAAAGTATTCAATAAGAACCCTAGACAGATCATCCAGTTTATCAATCTGCTCGTCTCCAATTATTTATTGCTCAAGAAAGTATCACAGAACAATGGTTTTCCAGACCGTGAATTTTATAAAAAAAACATTCCGCAGCTGGCAAAATTCCTGTTGATAAAACAGCGCCATCCCGAAGCAATTGAATATCTAAAAAGGGAGGGGATTTATAGTCTGGAATTGAATGTACTGCCAAAAGATTTTCCATCAAGCGATCTGCTGGAATTGCTCAGACAAACTGAGGATATCCATATATCGAACATAGAACCTTTTCTGAAAGGGAGGATGACTTTGTCAGAACAGAACCATCCCAAAATAGTGAACCTGATTTCACTAATGAGTGTAAACGATTCGAAGTTCCAGGAGGCATCGCTGGAATGCGGCATTGAAGAAAATTTAAAAGCTTTTATCGAACTAGCGAAAACCGCCTTTCTATCGTTTAAAAACAATGTACAAAAAAGTACATTTTTGAATAATACGCTGAAGCTCAGCAGGTCGATGAACCTTACCCTAAGTCCACCATTTTATCGGGAAATTGTTAGCTATGTGACCCAAAACCATGTTGCTGGGCATTACAAGCTATTGTCTCTGGATTTATTGGACACAGAAGTTTTCTCGAGGGCGAGCGGATTGACAGCGAGCGAAAAAAAGCTGATCTTGAAGGACATTATCGATGTCATATTGAAAAGTAAAAATCCCCTTTTACATAATAAGACCAGTAACCCAAATCCTGACATGGATCCTGGGGTGTATGATCCCATGTTCGTTTTTATAATCAAATACAAAAAGTTCATTGAGACGAGATATGTCGACGCTCTTCAGACGCACATTACAAATAACAGAAAAGGATTCAACCTGATCGTGCATTTTTTTTCAAACGAGGAAATACAGGAATTTTTCATCACCCAAGCCTTCAAAGAAAACATTAAAAAATCGATTGGGCCAAATTTATCCTATAGAGATATGTTTGAGAATCTACAATTTTTAGATAAGTTTCATCCCAGACAGGACTACGATGAGATACTCCTTAATACCTTTTCGACCTATTGGAACAAAATTTTTGACAGTGCGCAGGATATTATGGATGGTTATGGGGTAATGTCTTCAGAACTCAGAGTAATTCTCATTAATAGGTTGATTTCACAACCTCGGACCGGCGAAAGGCAGCCCAATGCGGATCTCTTCTACAACATTTGTACATACATTAAAACTATTGAGGGCCTCGCCATCCTGCCATGGTTGCCGCTCGTCGAGCTAATCAATGAGTTTGATTTCGGAAAACAATATGCACCTGGTGTGATTACCAATATTTTTGCTGTCGAAACTCCCTCGACAATCTCTACTATTGTTGATAACTTAAGTGATATGAATACCATTATGGGGTGGGACGATGATATCCAAAATACCTACCTGCTTTTTATTGCCGAGGATAAAGCAGATATAGACATAAAATTGCTTAATTCTGCACAAACCATCATATTGTTTACTTACTTGCTCGAAAACAAAAAGTTTGATAGAGCTTTTCATCTGGTGTTGCAAAACAGAAACGGACTTACTCTGGAAGAGATTGATCAGCTGCTAAAATACATCACCGCAGCGCTCCTCGATTCGATAAGGTATGGAACGCTTCAACCAAACGCTCTTAGGCTAATGGAACTTTTTCTTTTTACAGCTGATAAAAATGCAGAAAAAATTTATGCCCATGGCTTCTGGACGATTGTAGCAGATATCTTATCGGACCTAAATATCGAAAATTCCAAAGCAGCTTATGAAGTCATTAAAGAAAATATAGCACTATTAGATGTGCAATATGCTGACGAGATGTTCCAGTACCTGTACAATGCCATCAGAGTAAAAGGTCTTTACGATCTGCCCTACCTGCATGAAATATTTTACGGATTAACGATTTCGATTTCAAAAGAGAGTATTTTCAATCAATATTTTCAGTTGCTTTTTTCAGAGGTTCTAAGGTTTACTCGCAGCTTGAATGTTCTGCTCGTTGCGGTTGAAGCAATACAGCAACATAATCAGGAGAATGAGGAAAACGTTAAGTGTATCACAGGTTTTATTGAATATTGCAAGGAAAATATGGAAAATGTTCAAAGAACAGAACTTCAGCCGGTTTTTACAGCCCTGAAAAAGAAATTCAAAAATAGAAGGAAATCAGATTTATTGAAAATAAGAAATGTTCTAAATACTCTTATAGAAGAGGAATAAAAACGGCACTGGGAAGATAATTGTGTATTTTATGGGTGAATTATCCTTCATTTTGGGCCAACTGGTCGATAATATGATTGCCGGGCTGTAGCATAAAGAGTTCCTTTCTCTCTGAATAAATATAGGCGGACTTTTTTCAGTTTTTCTTACATTCTAAGCTTTCTGGGCTGGCTCTTTTCAGAGATGCTCATCCGTATAAAGAGACGAGATATTTTGGCCTGTTAAAGAATATATCCGAAAAACATTAAAAACTTTCGAAATTATCTGTTGACTCAAGTCCATCTAAGACTTGTCATTCGAATCTACAGCTTTTAGCCAAGCTTACATAAAAATGTGATCAGGAAAATGTGTAAAGAAAAGCTAGTTACGAGATATGCTCGGAGATTTTCGCCGAAATACTACAGTTGTAGCCCCTATAGATTATCATTTCTGTTGAGACAGAACTAATGGTAATTGGGGCATTTGAATTTAAGTGTATAATTAAAGCGGGTAGCTGCGCGAGATCTTTCTTTTGGAATAATCGTGTGCCCAGTTGGGGTAGGTTTGTGCCAACTCATCCAGGTAGCGGTTAGCGGCAGCTTTGTATCTGTTGAACAGTTTCCTTCTGGCAAGGATTTGGGCAGGGCTTAGCATCCATGATTCATCTCCTGAAAACCTGAAGCAGAGTTCTTCGTATATTTGTGCACGCAGCATTTTTGCCCTTTGATCGATCATTCTTAGCTCCACACACTTCTCAATCATGTTTTTGGCGATGGTCAGGTTTTCAAGGGCTCCTTTGGCACGCGGGTAGGGCTGGGCAAGTAGCTGGTTGAAGCTGTAATGTAGCAGTGCTCGGTAGAATAAACTGGTGGTGTCAGCTGGCTTGGTTTTAAGGACTTGATCTAGGCTATCTGACAATATCTGGTATTTGCCTTTCGGGGGAACGATGAGCATACCTTCTTCTTTTGTTCTAACGGTGCCGGAAATGATTTTGGTTTGGGGCAGCTGGGCTTGAAGGGTTGTAATGAGCGTAGTGAGGAGTAAAGTGAGGGCTTGTTTTTTCATGGGTCGTAGGTTTAGGTGGAGACAATTTAATGAATCTGGTTTACTTTGTCCAATTTGTAATTGGATTGTTGAGAAGTTGGGTTTGGGGAGGGTTGGTAGGTAGAGGTATGAGACGTTGTTTGGGATTGTTTACGGGCGTTAGGGAAATCGTTTTTATGGACGGGGGGGCATGTTTTTTTTTGCTGTCCCCCACGAGTCGTGCCATCTGGTGTATCTTTTCTTGAAAATAGGACGCCGCTGATTTCCCTGACAGGGAAGAGATTCTAGGTGATTAAGGTTGCAACGGTTTCTATTCTATGGGGCAGGGGAGGGAACCGTACCAATGGATTATGTTCATTTTTTTACAAATTCAACTATTGGATTAAAATTAATTACTTTTATTTTAGAACCAAATTCAAAATTATTATGCTCTCAAATGTTAAACGCAATAGATACACCCTTTAAGAATATTTTAGTCAAAGATATAGGTAATGGTAATAAACTTTACCTCATAGACTTCGAGGTACTTTCACCAGAGATGATCGACTCGATAGATGCACAGCTTGTAAAAATCTGTGAAGGAAATTCTGGAAGGACGGTACAATTGGTCAAAGACCGTATCAAAACCTACCTCACCTCGAAAAAAGGAAGTGACTTAGAAATTGGTTCTATTGCGGAATTCATGCTCCATCACCACCTCAACCTGCTCGGGTTTGTCCCAAAGTTCATGTACTTCAATCTTGAAGAGAACTCGATCAAAAAAGGTTTTGACGGATACTATCTCCTCGGTAGTGAACAATGGATACTTGAAAGCAAATCGGGAAGGATTTCAACGAAAAATATTTCGCATTCAAATAAGATTATCGAATCCTATAACGACCTGAAGTCGAAACTCAATGGTGGCCCGGTAAACAATCCCTGGCAAAATGCAGTGAGCCATGCCGGACACTATTATGTGGGTGTAATACCAGATCTTGTAAAACAACTGCAGGATTTAGCAACTAGATATCAAAATAAGATCTTTGAGAAAATCAAGGATTATAATATTATTCCAGGTTCCACCATCTTTTTGGATGGTAACTGGATAAAACCTGACAATGGAGTTATAGAAAGCGAAATCAAGGATTTGATTAACAAACTGGAATTCAAAAAAATCAAGGTCATTTGTCTGACAAAAAAGTCAATTGATCTTTTCTGGGACTACTTAAATTCCTAAAACATGCAGGCACTCGAAAAGCGAAAGCTAAAACAACTTAACAAAATCGCATATTTCAGGGATTCCCTAAAAGCATTAAGTACAACTAACGACCAAAACACTGAGCAGTTAAGCTATTTATTGCATTGTTCGTTAGTGTTTCTTGATCATTACCAAGCTGATAGAAGGTTTACAAGTTATGCCGAATTTTCATATTACCTCATCCTTAAGTACGCTGTGACCTATAATGATTACCAGCCACTTTATGATTTTTCGCTGAATTTTGGATTTTATCCAATCGTAAAATCGATCAGGGAAAATAAATTAATAGATAGGTTTACGATCCAGGGTATTTGCGAAGAGGAGGAATTGGGACGTTTTAAAACCAATCAATATTACGAGACGCTGCACCAGTTTGTAGAAAAGAAAAAGTTGTTAGAGGACAATTCGCTTGAGGTTAGTTTCATTGCACCTACATCTTTTGGGAAGAGCTCGGTAATTGTCGACTGTATAAAAGCATATGGGCAGGACCGTTTAAGAATACTTATAATAGTTCCAACCAAATCCCTGCTCATGCAGACCTATAGGATGATTAGGGAAGCGGATTTGCAAAGAAAAATTATCATTCATGATGAAATGTTCCAAAATGAGAGTTCCTTTATCGCCGTGTTCACACAAGAACGAGCGCTAAGGTTGCTTTATAAAGCAGAAGTGTCTTTCGATCTTATGTTTCTGGATGAAGCTCACAATATCTTGGACGGCAATTTTCGGAGCATCTTAATCACTAGAACACTTCGGATAAATAAACTCCGAAACCCAGGACAGAAGATTATTTACCTTTCTCCATTGATCAATGACATTCAAAATATAACATTGGAGGCTAGTCAAGAAATTAAACAGCATAAAGTTGGCTTCAATATTAAAGAGCCTGAGATTTATGAATTCCGGTTGGACAATACAGTACATCAGTACAATCGTTTTGTGGACGAATTCTATCCACAGGGTACTGCGCAAGGGAAGTTTCAGTACGTTCTTAGTACAGCAGGTGAGAGAAATTTTTTGTATGCCTATTCTCCTAGGAAGATTGAATGCCTGGCCAAAGAACTTGCCGCTAATATACCAACATTAGTTGCAAGCCAAAAACTGGCCGAACTCATTAAAATACTAAAGCAAGAGGTTCATGAAAGTTTCTATATTGTTGATTACGCTAGCAAGGGCGTGATTTATTTACATGGCAAACTCCCGGATTTGATAAAAGAATATCTTGAAAGTAAATTTCGTGAATTGCCTGAGATCAGATATTTGGTTGCGAATTCCGTAATACTTGAAGGCATGAACCTTCCAATCGATACCTTATATATCTTCAATACACATGGATTGAGCGGAAAGGAGCTTACAAATCTCATTGGGCGAGTAAATCGGCTGAACACGATTTTCACGTCAGGTGAAAACAACCTATATAAGCTCCTTCCAAAAGTCCACTTTATCAATAGCGAATACTATAACCGGGCCAAAAGCAATATGGCTAATAAAATCGTCCTTTTAAGGAGTAACATCTTTAAAGATTTAGTTAAAAATCCAACATTGGAGGCTTTTGACATTAATAGTGTGAGCGATAAGTCTAACGCAACAGCGACATTGGAGAAGATTACTGCCATACAGTCCAATGAGCTTTTTCTGTCCTCATCTCCTCAGACCGAGGTTGAAAGGATTAAAATTTATGTGATTCAGTCGGGAATTACTGAGTTTTATAGAAATGTAGACCAGTTATCAGGATTTCTAGCAGACAGAATTATTTACATCAAAGGTAAAAATAATGAATGGAAAGCATTAAGTATGTTAGAAAAAATCTACCAGATGTTTATTGTTAAAATCGGTGACGAAAAATTTGTAAAAGACCTCGAGTTCAAGAGGATTTCGTATCCAGAGACACGCAACCATTATGAAAACTATATTACAATTAGCCAGAGGAAATCATTAAGGGAAAACATAATTGAACTTGTCAAGTATTTCCAATCGAGGGTAGAAAAGAATAATGTGATGTTCTATTTCGGTGAAAGTTATGGGGAGAAGGCCTATGTTTCTGACGAATATAACGGGGAAAAAGAAGTGTATGTCGACCTTTCAGAAAAATCCTTTTCCGAACTGGTCAATCTTGCAATTGTAAAACTGAAATTGGAAGATGATTTTGTGGCGTACAAACTAAACAAGTTTATCGTGATGATGTATGACTTCAACCTTATTTCGGCTGACGACTATCACGAGTATGTATATGGAACCACTGATGAGAAAAAGATTTCACTTTCAAAAATTGGACTTAATGTAAGCCTTATTTCTCGTTTAGAAAGGGATGGGCAGTTGGGTAATTTAGTAGTCGACCAGTTTAATAATTTACGAAGTACGCCTGTTTTTGATCATTTTAAAACCCAGATAAACGATTTCTACAGGTTTGAAATCGACAGGTTTATAAATTAATTGTGCAATATAGAAATGCCGACATTTGTTGGCATTTTTCTTCTCAAACTAGCTTTGGTCTATCAAAAACAAATAAGCTATAACAATATTTATCCTTTTTAGAAAACCAGCTGCAGAAAGCTTATAATTGAAATTGTTTGTTATGCTTACGTGCTTGTGTCTATGTTATACAGTGTTCTATCGGTATTTCGCTAAAAATGTATACTGATTCACATTTCAATCTGACCTATTCATTGTTCAGTCATTATCCGCATTCTATTGCCTCTCAAAATTAATTGCACGTGCATTTCTCAGATAGTAATAAGTTAATATTAGAGTTAGGATAATATATACACATAACAAGAGAATATGATTTTTATGGAATAATAATATTACAGATGCTATAAACATTATTAAGTTAAATAGCCAGATTCTATTAAAGTGATTACGAAGTACCGATCTTAAATTTTTAGAATATTCACTTATAATTTTAAAATCATCAAGAATGAATAAAATCGAGAAATTCAATAGACTTAAATATATACTTTTATATCCTAGAATTATAAATAGCTCTGCTAGAGCGATATTTAAAATGTAAAATGAAATCTGTGTAAAAAATAAAGTTTCGCGATCTTCAAAAATCATAAATCGATCATATTCTTTAATTTGCCTTAGTGGCAAAAAACCTAAAACAATAAAATGAGCAATTCTTCCATGTAGAACTTGCTTGTAGATGTAAGTCGAAAGGTAGATGATAATTAGTAGTGATGAAATTCTTATCGGAAAAATTCCTAAGAGGTTGTCCTTGGAAAACCACTCCGAGAAACTTGAATTTAAAATATTGAAAATACCATTAAAAATAGAGAAAAAACCAAAAAAGAGACCAATGCAAAGTATTATAGTAATAAAAAAATATTTGAAAAAAACCATTTTAATCTTTCTATAATCCCAAGTGTCACTGTTTTTTTTGATGAAAGCATTATTGAAAAAAATAAAAATTAATGTCGTTAAGATTAAAGAAAAATATACGCCTTTATTATAATTGTCTTGACCATCTTTCGTTACATTTAGCCAATCTAAAAGACTTTGGTTATTTGCTGAAAAGTAATTATCTAATTCAATTATATATTTTAGTATGTTTCTGAATATAAAGAATGTCAATATGAAAGATATTAATCTAAATATTATGTAGGTGATATTTGTAATAAAACTATCCAGCTGTTTATTGGATGTTGAAATTGTTCGAAATGTTTGGAAAAGTTCTGCAGAGTTAAAAAGGATAATCACAATAGATACACAAAAAGGTACTATAAGGTATAAATATAATGGGCCATCATTCAAATCGATAATATTGGATCTAATGAATTCTTTACTCAAAAATCCAAATAGATTAAATAGACCAAAAGAAACATATGAAATAGCAAATAGCAAACTTAGTTTAAAAATGTTGAACAGTGCTTTCCAACCGAATAGATGGTAGAGACGTTCGGTTATGGAACCATAATTTCTTAGGTGTATTTCGGAATAAAATTCTATTACTACAATAATTGCAGTAAATGTTAAAAGATAATTAAAGTTTGTCATAGAGGTTAATCGAGCGACGAAGATATTATAAAACTTTAATTGTTAGGGAATGTTAATCGGAAAAGATTAAACACTAGGATTATGATTGATTTTTTATGATTAAAAACGAACGGTTTTGCAAATCACTTTAGGGATATAGGGGTTGTCAAAGTAATTGTCAAATGAATACAGAATTTTAAAAAAAATGCTCTGAGAATTATGGAAAATTTTGTATTCGCGTTATAGTATCTTCCCAAAGATGCGACACTTTATCCAAACGCATGTTATCCTCCCTTATTTTTTCGATTATCCGCAAATTCCCTCAGCTTCTTCACCAAATCTGGATTATTAACCTTAACATTCATCCCCTTTTTCTCATCAAATTTTTCAATTTCATAAGGGATATTTTCTTCTTTATGTAATCTCTTCAACTCTGATTCCAGAGCTTTGGCTAACCCGGTATCAACTCGCCCCTGTGGTTCTAGTAGATCACGGTTATCTCTTTGTAACAACTCACCAATCTGATCCAAATTTTCTTCGCTTGGTTGCGTGGTATTTGAATTCCAAGAACTAACTGTGGTATAATTCACGTCAAGCATCAAAGCGACTAATCGCTGAGATGCCCCGGCAACTTTTGTTACCTCCTTAATTTTGTTTTTCTGGATTCCACCAAAGTTCTTCCTCCTCGGCATAAAATTTAATTTAGTACTTGGTACTAGCGATTATTTTATTATATTTGTTATAGTTATTTATAGCGACAAATAGAGTTGGGTTATTACCTAACTTAAACGATGTCACTCATGAACGAAAACCGTCAAACTTTCACATGAGCCGATCGTGGGTTCGCCGTATCTATTGAATTTTGTTATCTTCGTGATACTTTATTCAGTAGGGCGGACTTCATGTTAGTCTTTTGTGAAACTTAAGTTCGCTTAAGCGGTTCTTGACGGTACCACGTTCAAAAGCATTGGAGTTCGCCCTATTGGATTTTCCAGTATGACTTCTTCAGTACTTTAATGGGGTGCATTGTTTTACATAAATAAACCGTTTATGAAAACGACAAAATTAAGCGCCATCAATTTTTTTCACCTCAGGGAGGTGGCAAGTAGTTATTCCCTTAAACTCTTGTTAAAGAACGTTATTTGTTCTCCGTCGTAGTGCGCGCTAGAATTCCAGGCAAAAATGGCCCAAAGAAAAGGGGCAGGGCAGTTTGACTGCACTGGATCCTGATGGGTTAATTTAGCTTGGTACCAGCCCTTTATTGCTGTTTAGGCAAGGGTGCAGTACTATGGTTTTTCGCAATCCCAAGGTAGGCATCTTTTTTCTAATAACAAATACGGTATGCCGTATCTGCATTTTTTAATGTGGAGGGGCTGGTTTTTGATTTGATTTATGATTAACCAGTATACCGTATATGAGATGTAACCATAGTTATATGCCGCTTTTTTTTCTGGGTTGGGCTTTTCTTTATAGTCCTTTGGCGGTATGGTATGCTGTTGATTTGGAGGATGGACTGGATGCTGATGCGGCTGGTGTGGAGGTGTTTGCTGGTGGTGGGGTTCCGGGAGTTCCTGTTTTAGGGGAGCCTTTACGTTTGGATTGTTTTTGTTCTGGAGTGATCGTCCCTATTTATAGTTCTAATCAATTTTTTTGTTGTAAATGTAAAGGATATGGCCAGGAGTAAACATGATCTGTTCGATAGGCTTTATGCTTTGAAGCCCAGGAATCCTGAGTGAGATTTTAGGGCGGTGGGCAGGTTTATGGTTAAATCGTATTGGTGTTGGTTCGCCGGTAATGGTCTGCCTGCCGTTGTTTTTCTGATTTTTTTGGTCCTATATGTTTAGCTGGAGATGTTGTGTTTTCTGGCTGGGATCCTTTTTGTCTATTCTTTTCTGACCTTTTCTTATTTATTGCCGTAAGTCCTGTCCATCCGCAAAAGGAAGGCTGCGGCTGGGTGTGTGTTGGCGGCCGGATCGGCCGTCCGCTTGCCTTTGGGGGTTCGTATGCCCCGTTTTTCAACTCAACCAAATTAAAACTTTAAACCAATGAAAATTTATCATAAGGGGCTGTTGCTGCTTTGGGCGGTGATGGCTGGTGTTCCTGTTGCTGTGATGGCCCAGGAGGAAAAAAATGTTGCTGTTAACCTTTCTGCTACAGGGATTACCGTGGGGGAAAAGGTGCCTTATCTGGAGATCGGCAATCTCCATAATTATTATACTGTTTCGGGTGATCCGGTGAGGTCTTTAAATCTCCGGGATTTGAGGGGGAAGCTGGTGATCCTGGATTTCTGGGCGACCTGGTGTTCGCCTTGCGTGGGCATGATGCCGCTGATGGATAGTCTGCAACGTGAGTTTGCCGGCCGTGTGCAGTTTGTTTCGGTAAGTAGCCAGCCGGATTCTGTTGTGACACCTTTTCTGTTGAAACTGCGCAAGGGGAAAAAAAGTGTGCTCCCTTATGCGACTTCGGATGTGCTGCTGCGGAAGGCTTTTCCTCACCGGCTTTTGCCGCATTATGTCTGGATAGACGGCGAAGGAAGGGTGGTGGCAATCACTTCCCATGAGGAGGTGAATGCGGTTAATATTGAGAAGGTACTTTCCGGAGGGAGTGGGCTGAATCAGAAGGCTGACCAGGTGATTGCATATGATAGAAACAAGCCTTTATTGATCGGCCAGAATGGCGGGCAGGGAGATAATATGGTTTATCACAGTTTGTTCACCCGTTATGGGGAGGGGCTGAAAACCCTTTCCTGGGTTAACCCCGAACTGAGCAGGGGAACGCTGCTGAACCTGGATATATCCAATATGTATGCGGCGGTGTATAGTGATCAGACCTGGATCGGCAGGCACCGGATGGTGTTTGTTGGGAAGGAGACGGATGATTTCAGGTATCAGGCGAATGTGCATGATGCCAAGAGCTATAAAAGGGAGCATAACTGGTGTTATGAATTGATTGTTCCAAGGGAGAAAAAGGGGATGTTGCGCCAGCTGATGATCCGTGACCTGGATTTTCATTTCCCGTATGCGGATGTGGATACGGTGACGATGGAAACGATGTGTACGGTTTTGGTGAGTACCGGGGATAACGGGATGCTAAGGGCTAAGGGGAAGGAGCGGAAGCTGGAGATTGGTCAGACGGGCTTTAGTATGCAGGCTATGCCGGTTATAGGGCTTACTTCGAGGCTGGATGCGGTTTATATGCAGGGGAATCCTTATCCGGTTGTGGATGGTTCGGGGATTGGTTTTCCTGTAGATATGAAGCTGGATTGCAATATTTCCAGTGTCGTGGAGGTGAATGCTGAGCTTGCCAAATATAACCTGAAGCTGGTAGATAAGCCTTTTAAAACGCTGATGCTGGTATTCAGGAAGAAAGTAGGTGCTATATCCAGGTTATAATGTACAGGGCTGTTTGGATATTTTCGGTACTCTCCCTGCTGGGCGGGGGGAGTGTCTGGGCGCAGCTTACTTTGCGTGGTAAGGTGGTTTCATCTGATGATGGTAAGGCGATTACTGGGGCAACGGTGAGCGTGGGTGGAGTGGTTACGGTTTCGGGTGCTGATGGGGCGTTCAGGCTGGTTTTAGCAGGACAGAAAGTTGTAGGGGATAGTGTGCTGCTTAAGGCGAGTTTTCTGGGGTATATTGGCTATCAGCAGAAGCTGGTTTTTCCTTCAGCTGGGGAGCTTGTCGTTCGGCTGTTTCCTATGGATAATAACCTGTCGGAGGTGACGGTGAGTACGGGGTACAATAAGGTAGCCCGGGAGCGGGCTACGGGTTCGTTCGTGCAGGTGGATAATAAGCTTTTGGAAAGGCAGATCAGTACCAATGTGATTGACCGCTTGCGGGATGTGGTTCCGGGTCTGGTGTTTAACCGCACTAAGGGATTGGGCGCTAATGAACTTTCTATCGGGATCAGGGGGCAGAGTACGCTTTATGCCAATACTCAGCCGCTGATTGTGCTGGATAATTTTCCTTATGATGGGGATATTTCCAATATCAATCCTAATGATATTGAGAGTATTACGGTGTTGAAGGATGCGGCTGCGGCTTCGATCTGGGGGGCGAGGTCTGCCAATGGGGTAATTGTGCTGACCTCTAAAAGGGCGAAGAAGAACCAACCGCTTTTGGTAGCGGGTACGGTAAATTTTACGGTTGGAGAGCAGCCTGATTTGACGCGCAATAATGCGATGTCGAGTTCGGATTTTATTGATGTTGAAAGGTTGCTGTTTGACCGGGGTTTTTATTCGGGGACGGAGTCTTCTGTGGTTAAGATGCCTTTGACGCCTGCAGTAGAGCTTTTCATTGCTGCAAGGGACGGGAAGCTTTCTTCGGGAGAGCTGAGCAGCAGGTTAGATGCTTTAAAGGGGATTGATGTCCGAAAGGAATACATGTCGGCGATGGGGAACAGTTCTTTTTTCAGGCAGTATGCGCTGAATGTGTCGGGCTCATCGGGACCGGGTAGTTATTACCTTTCGGCGGGCTATGATGAGAACCGTTTGAGTGATAAGATGAACAGTAACCAGCGTATGACGCTGAATTTCTCGGACCGTTTCACTTTTCTTTCTGATAGGCTGACTGTGGAGCTGAATGCAATTATGGCCAGATCGGTGGCCAAACGGCCTAATGATGGCTATGGTTCGCTCCGGATGTCTGTTACGCAGCTGATCTATCCTTATGCGCAATTGGCTGACGGTGCCGGTCAATCGCTGGCGGTGACCAGGGATTTCCGCAGTGGTTTTTTAGATGGCCTCGCGGGTGGTCCTTATCTGGACTGGCGTTACCGCCCGGTGGATGAAATTTATCTGCGGGAGAATTCTTCGGAAACGCTGGACTATAGGATTAATGGAACGGCCAGGTACCGCTTGCTGGAGGGCCTGAGCCTGGAAGCGAGTTTTCAGTTTGGTAAACTCGCTACTGATATCTCTGACCTTGATCCGCTGGAGGGATATGCGGCAAGGGATCTGATTAACCGCTTTACTCAGGTATCTTCTACCGGTTCTGTTACTTATCCGGTGCCCTTGGGCGGGATTCTGGATAAGGGGAAAACTGCGTTGCGTACGCTGAATTTCAGGGGGCAGCTCAATTATCAGAAGAGTCTGGCGGGGTTTGAATTCAATGGCCTGGCGGGTTATGAGTGGAGAGACCTGGAGGGTAGTGGTTATCAGACGCGTTTTTACGGTTATAACCCGCTGAATGCGGCGAGTACAACGGTGGATTATGTCAATCCATATCCGCAGTCTTACTTTACTTCGGTGACCGGTGTGATTCCCTCAGTTGATGCGCTTTCGGGAACTGCGGACAGGTTTCTTTCTTTTTACGGGAATGCTTCGCTGGCTTATCTGGGGAAATATACGCTTTCAGGGAGTGTGCGGATGGACAGGTCTAACCTTTTTGGGGTGAGCGCGAACCAAAAGGGGGTGCCGCTGTGGTCGGTAGGGGGACTTTGGAATATTGCCAGGGAGGGGTTTTATGACGTACCGCTTTTACCGGTTTTGCGGGCAAGGCTGACCTTTGGTTATAATGGTAATATTGATAAGAACCTTTCTGCCCTGACTACGGCCAGGTATTTTAATGGCTTGACGACTTTAACGCGCCTGCCTTATGCGGTGGTGCTGAATCCGCCGAATCCTGAGCTGCGATGGGAAAGGGTGAGGACGGTAAATGCTGGTCTTGATTTTGGTTTTCGGGGGAACAGGGTTTCGGGAACGCTGGAGTTGTACCACAAGACGGGGCTGGACCTGATTTCAGATATTCCTTTTGCCCCGTCAAGTGGGGTGACTACTTTCAGGGGCAATATGGCCAATACGGTGGTTAAGGGTATTGATTTCAATGTGTCTACTTTAAATATTAAGGGGGAGCTGGAATGGTCGAGTAATTTCTGGCTGAGTTATACCCGTGAACGGGTGACGCGTTTTCTTGCCAATTCACTTTCCAGGGCGCAGAATTATGCGCAGTCCGCTGATGCGGGCACGCTTCCCCGGGAAGGCTATCCACTGTATGGGATGTATTCCTATAGGTATGCTGGGCTGGATGATAAGGGAAATCCGATGGGTTACCTGGGGGGAGTGGCGAGCACGGATTATGCTGCGATTTTTGCGGCTGCAGACCTGGATAATATCATTTACAGTGGGTCTGCCAAACCGGTTCTTTTTGGCTCTTTGATGAATACGCTGAGGTTTAAGGGGATTTCGCTTTCTGCGAATATCGCTTACCGGGCGGGTTATTATTTCAGGCGCAGTTCGGTGAACTATGTCAGCGTTTTAGCAGCGCAGGGTGGGCACAGTGATTTCGCTCAGCGCTGGAAGGTGCCGGGTGATGAGGCATTGACGGATATACCGGGTATTCCCTTAACGGCTTCGGCAAACCGGGACAATATGTATTTGCAGAGTGAGGCGCTGGTGGAAAGGGGAGACCATATCCGTTTGCAGGATGTACGGCTGTCTTTTGATATCCCACAAAAATACAGGCTGGGCTTCAGGTCGGTTCAGCTGAATATGTATGCGGCAAATCTGGGGATTATCTGGCGGGCAAACAAGAAGGGGATTGATCCGGATTACCAGGCGATCCCGCTTCCCAGGTCAATTGCCTTTGGTCTAAAGTTGAACTTTTAATTGTTGTGGTATGAAAAAGATATTTGATTTTTTTGTGGTGCTGGTTTTTGGTTTAGTGGTGTTTTCAGGTTGTAAGAAGGGGTATCTGGATGAAAAGCCGAGTAAGTCGCTTACCGTGCCTGTTTCGGCCGCTGACTTGCAGGCTTTGCTGGATAACCTGGATGTGATGAACCCGGCACCGGGTTTGCAGCAATTGGCAACCGATGATTTCCTGTTAACGGATGCTGCGCTGGCTTCGCTGACTTCTCCCGATGAGCGTAATGCTTATAGCTGGAAAAAGGAGGTGTTTAGTTCGCAGTCTAACTCCGAATGGAGAAATGGATGGCAACAGGTATTTTATGCCAATATTGTGCTGGATGCGATCAGCGCTAAAACCGATGGGGAAAAGGCCGGCTTGAATACGATTAAGGGGGCGGCGCTGTTTTTTAGGGCGATGGCCTATTATCACCTTTCTCAGATGTTTACCCGGCCTTTTGTCCCTGCATCTGCCGGTACTGACCTTGGGCTCCCCATCCGCGCGTCCAGTGATGTAAACTTAAATCCTGCGCGGTCCAGCTTAGCGGAGACTTTTGCTTTTATGCGTTCAGACCTGGATCTGGCGGTGGAACTGCTGCCGGAACGATCAGATTATAAAAGCCGACCGAATAAGGCAGCGGCGCTGGCTTTGCTGGCCAGGATTTCGCTGGTAATGCAGGATTATGAAAGGGCCTATGGGTATGCAGATCGGTCGCTAAAACTCTATGGCACTTTGATCAATTATAATACTTTGAATTCGGCTGCAGCAAGGCCTTTTCCGGCAGTATTGCCCAGGGGGAATGATGAGGTACTGTTTTATGCGGCCCAGACTTCATATTCTTTTATGTCCTTTATGAGTACAACGGTTACGGTGAATCCGGAGCTTTATAACCTTTATGGGGCGAATGATCTTCGCAGAACGGTATTCTTTAATGCTACGGGCAGGAATTTTAAGGGGAATTATAATAATGTTTCCAGGTTGTTTGGCGGGATGGCAACTGATGAGGTTTACCTGATCAGGGCTGAATGTCAGATCAGGCTGGGAAAGGTGCAGCAGGGATTGGATGATCTTAATGTATTGCTGTTGAATAGGTACCGTACGGGGACGTTTGTGCCGTATACTACCAGCTCGGTAAGTGATCCGGTTAGGCTGATTTTGGATGAGCGCAGGAGGGAGCTGCCTTTCCGGGGGCAGCGGATGAATGATCTGCGAAGGATTAATCAGGAGAGCAATTATAAGGTGAATTTGTCGAGGAGAGTTGGAGGGGTTTTATATGAGCTGCCTGCCGGGGATGCACGTTATGTTTATCCTATTCCGCAGGAGGAGGTGACCAGGTCTGGAATGGAGCAGAATTGAGTGATGTGTTACGAGCTGCCTGATGGCGGCTCGTGATTTTTCTGGGTGTAGACAGCTTTATTGGGTCTCAATTGTTGCGGGTTCATATCATGACTTTAGTTCTTGTCTGGTTAGAAGGAAGTAATGTCTTGCTTATTTTTCTTTTTTGCTTTGTTCTTTTGGAAAATGACTAGACTTATTTAATAAGTTTAATTAAGCAAATAGATGATTAGTTATATTTGGGTTAAGGTCAGTTATCTATAAATTCTTTTATTTGCTCTAAGGCTAATTGCTGTCCGTTTTCTTCAGCCCTGAAGTCTTCGAGTATAGTTTGTGTGTACCAGATGAGGTCATTTGCGGATTTGGGATATTTTTCTTGATTAATCTGAGACTGATTTTCCATGAATGAGATTACCAAAAGCAAATCTTGTTCGCTTTTTTTAGCTAGTCCTTTGAGGATTTCTATGATAAATCGGTCCGGGGAACGATAGAATTTTGAAGAGTGGAAACGTTCATCTAGATAAAGATGAAAAATCTTTGAAAGCTCTGTTAATCCCCAGGCTGTATCAACTTTCCAGATTTGGTAATCAGATTGAATATCATAGGGAACCGTTGTTGTGTTTTCCATATATCTAATAATGTAACTGAAACCTTCGTGTTGTCCTGAATGTGCTAGGTACTTTGCTGCTGTCATTTTGTCTTCCTCCCCAACTAGGTCAGAGCTTAAGGCCATTTTTAATCTGGGATAAACCTGGTCAGCAAAATCAACGATCAGGTAGGAAACGAGCCTTTCAAAATTATAATTTTCAAAAATGCTCAGATTATGAAAATAGGGCAACAATAGCTCCAGGTCACCATTTAATTTCTTGAAAATCTGCAGTGCATGATATGTTATCTGGACTCCAATTAGTTTTTTTGCGATCAGGCTGATAATTATGTCAGGAGCGTCGCTGACAGCAAGCCGTTCACAGATCTCAAGATGGGAAGCAATTGTACTTTCTAAGTGTATGCCCTTATGGAAGTTTTTCAAGATTTTTTCTTCTAACAGCTCTTCTTTTCCCTGAAAATGGGTAAGTATCCTTCCTGCGAGTGACTTCCTCTTATTTAATTTAGCATTAGATATTCCTTTGATCCCCTCGTCCATCATCCAGGTAAATTCCAAAATAATTTCATCAGGAGTATCAAAGCCCAGTTCTTTCCAAATGTCTACTAATAATTCTTCGTTACTTTGGTAGCTGCTGGCATCGCTCAATCGGTAAGCCGTTGCAAAATCTGCTTTCTCAAGCATACTAAAGTAAAAAGACTCAAGGATTTTGATTAACTGCCGGTCTTCTGGACTGTCCGACTGGTGAGAATGAAGGATTTTGTTAGCCCTCCAGTGTTCAAAATACCCAGGTTCATCCAGCAATTCCAGACAGCTTGTAAGCTTAACTTTTCCAATAGTATCCTTCCGAGATCCAATAAATGAAAGCAGGTGATTAGATTCCAGATGGGTTCTCTTCACCCTTCGCTCTGGCTCTTTGTAAAGATTTTCGACAGTAATGGTCTTGCTCTTGAAATGGGCGAAAAAGCATTCGAGGGCAGCTCGGAAAGAATCCTTGGATTGTAGAAATTTATAGTCATTCTGTTTTCTGGTTAACTCAGCCTCCAGATAAATCTGATAATTAGAATTACTGTTTTCTCTATTCGGTTTTAATACATGTCTACTCATACTACGCAAATGCTCTGCCTCCTTTTCTCTTCCTCCTCTAAACAGGGCTGCAATACACGCATCTAGATCATTTCTGCTGATATCTCCATCATGGATGAGTCTTAAAATTCGCTCTGAATCGCATTCTGCTATAAGCGTAGAGAAGTCATAGTGGTAATGTTTTCCATCAGATTTTAAAAGGTAGAGTTCCAGTGCCAGTCCAGTCGTTTTTGTCAATTCAAAGAAAGTGCCTAAGAAGCGGATTTCTCTATTGAAATATCGCTTTTCTCCGGCAATAAAGAAATCCATCACTGCTAGCAGGATACTTTTATCGTGTTTGTATAATTCAGCGGAAAGTTTGGCTAGTCCTTTTATGAAGTGTCCAGAAGCCGAGGCTTTGTTGCGGTAAAAGGAAAGCCAACTCCTAGTACAGAGTAGGCTATATAGCTTGTTTAGATTAACACTTGAACAGGTCTGGAGAAAAAATCTTTCAAGGTTACGCTCGGACGCATGATGGCTAACGTTCTTGTTATAGTCAATGAGAATCGTAAATCCTTCTATACCAAAATCATAATAATGATCTACCAGCCCTAAGGCAATCAATAGCTTATAAATGCCATCCCTGCATTCCTGTTCTTTAATTAGTGAAGATCGCGAGATGAAGAGATTAATGAACGTAGAACCACTGAGGTTATTCTTGGCCAAAAGCTCAAAAAGAAGTTGTGCATAATATGGGGAACTGGTGCCTAACAGTTGCTCCTGAGAAACAGTTTCCAGATTCTTGTGAAGACAAGAATCAACAGGAAATTCTCTTAAGATCCTGCAGCATGTTATTTTCAAGTCATCGGCTGCAGCAGAGTAAAGAATGTTAATTAGATAGGAAACGATCGTTTTTTCACCGTCAATGAAGTTGGCGATCACAGATTCCCGCACCAGCAGGGGACGGATCTTTTTGGTCATGCAGCGTTCGATGATGGATGTAATTGCCCATAGCCGGAAAGCAGCGCTAAACTTGCTACTGTCGCATATGGTAAAGATTTCGGGATTGTCCTTCTCTATCAGATTTATTAGCTCCTTGCTCTCGGTGCTTCCTTCCCCTTTCATCGAAAGGTATGAAGCAATGGTCTGTATCCATTTGGTTTTGATCTTTTGTATTTTGCTACCAATGGTAACTAATCTGTAGATCTTCTCAAAAGGATGGCCTTTTAACTCCATAGCTGCCAACTGCTCTTGAAAAATAGCACTGTAGAAGCCCCAGTATTTCCCGGAGTGCGAAATTACCGGACTGTTCTGCAAAAGTTCTATCTCGGTAGGATCAAAAAGTTGTTGGAGGAAATCCTTAGGAGCGGCATTCAGTCCAGATAATTGTAAGGCTAGAGCAAGGCGCTGAATGGTTTTTCGGTATTTTGCCCGGTTATGGTCCAATATCTTTCCTCCTGAGAGCCTTCTGGATTCGCTCGGAGACAACGTTTCCTCAATGAATTTGTTAATGATCTCAATCTTTCCTCTGGGGATAGATTTTGGATCCTTTTTATACCATTGGACGAGATTACTCAGGTAAAAAGGTTTGCCAAGGAGATCCATTATCCCATGATCTCGCATCGCTACAAGGAACTTCTCTTTACGTTCTCTTAAATGCTTTTCTATGTAGGTTTGGTGATAATAAAAAGATAAATCTCTGAGTATAAAATAATCAAAATCTGAAAGACTGGAGCTCACCTTATAATGATGGAAAAAGAGTAATCTGCAAGTAATGACAATGCTGATAGAGGGGTATTCTGCCCTAAAGAGATTAATATGATTTAATGTATCGACAAAACTATCACTGGAGACTTCATCAAGGCCATCGATAAAAATAATAGTATCGATCGCAGGTGTCGTATCCCAGGTACGAAATAGACTGCTTAATAGTTCCTTAATTGGAATTATTGGCAACGTTTTAAGGCTTAATAAGAGGGGGAAATATTGTTGTGGATGTTTTTGTAGCTCATATATGGTTTGAAACAGAAGCATGCTTTTTCCCTCATAGGGATCTGCAAGCAGGCAGATAGACTTAGTCTCCATAGGATGTGCTGTTATGACTTCGGTCAGATTATAAATCTTCTTGTTTTCTTCTGTCGACCAGATATCTAGTTCTTGAATATTATCTTCCAAGCGCATAATTTGCCGAGGGATAAAATTTTTCACAGGTGTAATTTTAATGTCAAGTGGGGCTGCAGGAAAGCAATGATCCTTGGCCTGTGAAAGACTAAAGTAGTGATGGACAATTCTAAAATGATGTTTCAACAAATCGTTCAACTTATTGATATCCCAGCATGCGTAACTTATTCCATGCTTATGAAAATATTCTTCCTGTGTGCGGATGTAGTCTTGAGATTTTTTGTTCTGCAGGTCTGCGGTTGTCGCAAGGATGAAGTTATCTGATTTGGAATGAAAATCCCCTGAAATAAATTTTTTTGATACCGTTTCCAGTGCCTTTAAGTCTAATGAAGTATCTTTGCATTGAATACAGATATGTTTTCCTGTAAGCCCGTTAAAACTCGTAATGTCTACCCCATGCTGGCTATTTCCTTGTTTTAGATACCTTGAAAAGGATAGTC
The DNA here is from genome assembly GCF_900111155.1 of Pedobacter rhizosphaerae. Taxonomy (GTDB): domain Bacteria; phylum Bacteroidota; class Bacteroidia; order Sphingobacteriales; family Sphingobacteriaceae; genus Pedobacter; species Pedobacter rhizosphaerae. The sequence goes on from NZ_FOGG01000007.1 coordinate 22,114, forward strand.
CCGAGAATTGTTCTGCAGCTAGGTGCATAACCAGACTTTCAAATTTATCCCATCCAAGATTATCCCAATTGAGCGCTGAATCTTTCATACCTGTGAAGATATATAAAAATGATCTTATGGATCAAAAATGATATCAACAGGATCCATAAGCTATACATGCGAAATCCACAGGTACTTACTTTTAGAAATAATTCCTGTAAGTTTCCTTGTGGTGTTCATTACCGGTTGAAGGAACGAGAAATGATCAATTCTATTCATCTGTGATGAGTGTTGAAAGGGGGCTATTATCAGTCTACAAAATTTGCCAAAAGGTAAAAAAATATTACTTTTAAAAACAAAAGTAAATTACATTAATTCACCTCTCAACTCCTAAAATATTATTTTATGAATACATACTATAATACTACCGATCAAGGGTTGTGTAACCAAAATATATGCATTTCACTCTTAACGAACTCATTGTTGCTTATAAGAAAGCAAAGTCCGAGGTTTTTCACGAAAAGCTACAAGTTTCACTTTTAGCATTTCCTGAATACGAACAAAATTTATTAGAAAATCTAAGTTCGCTTTTAACTAAGTTGAATAATGAAGAGATCGAGTTTGTAACTTCTTCCTCGTTCAGTGCATCAGATGATCACTATCCAATTGTTAAAAAGATTCATTTTAGTAATGATCATGTATTGGGAGAAGAAAATGTCTATTATTCTAGCTTAAAGAGTCGTTGGAAAGATAAAAGATATCAGATTAAAAATATTGATTTCCGGATAATCAGTAACCTTACGGTGGATTTTCATGTAATTTCTTCGCTTTGGATAGACCATTTTGCTTATGAAATAGAACTTAAATTATCTGAGAATAGCTATGGCTCTAGGCTTAATGCGAGTGGATTTCATCCGTCTGCTGAAACTAATCATTTTAGGGCTTATATTCATGACTATAGGAAATGGCAAAAGAAGGGACTAGATGCGATAAAGGAAAAAATGGATGATACAGATGAACTGGTTGCGTTAACAGCTGATATCAAATCATTTTATCATAATATAGATGTAAGTTTTCTTGCCAGTGAATCTTTTTTTAAAAGTTTTATGCCCAGGATTTACTTGAGCCAAAGACAAAAATATTTAAACAACTTACTTATCAAGGCAATTAGTTACTGGTCCGAACACTGTTATTCAAATTTAACCCAAAAAACCAAAGAGTCTTTTAATGGTCAAGGTCATGTAGGGATACCGATTGGTTTATCTGCTTCTAAGGTAATTGCAAATCTAGTATTGAAAGAGTTTGATGAAGCAATAGAACAAGAATTGATGCCATTATATTACGGAAGATACGTTGATGATATTTTCTTGGTCTTGGGAAAGAACAAAAAAATAACTGGCAGGGAATCAATGTGGGATTACATCTGTGAGAGAGTGAAAAAACTTTCAAGAGATAGGGACGATGAGAAAAGTTTTCGTTTTAAGCTTTCTTACTCTCCTAAAACCCAGATTTTTTTTAATAAGGATAAAGAACGCATTTTTTTTCTTGATAAAAAATGCGGTATGTCGATTGTAAATGAAATAGAAAATGAGCTTAATGAAAATTCGAGTGAATGGAGACTTTTACCGGATGCAGAGAACGATTTGGATAAATTTACTGATGGTATCATTCAGGCTAATTCTGACTCTACAGAGACTGTAAATAGTCTTAGAAAATCTGATGGAATAAGTATTCAACGTTTAAAATATGCACTCTTTGTCAGGAGTGCGGAGGAATTGGTACTAACTCATCCTTACTATTTTTGGAAAGATGGAGTGCAGGATCTTTTTAGAGTAACTTCAAATTTTATTATCGATCCTGATATACTCAATAACTATTTGCAATATATGGTTCGAATTATTAGATTGGCAGTTTATAACTGTGATTTTAAGGCCTTTAGAAGCCTGTATGAATCACTGATTCAATCAGCAGAGCTACTAATGGAAGACATCTTCATGGAACAAGATGATGATGTGTTAAAATATAAAAGTTATTTGAGGAAAACTGTTGAATTGGCTATTTATACTGGAGGAAGCTTATTACTTCCAGAAATGAAGCTTGATTCTTTCTATGAGAAATTGCAGAAATTGACTGAAATGGAGGTTGATAGGGAAAAAATAAATAAATTTTTCCTAGCAGACATCCATCTTATTCCCCTGAAAAATCTTTTTGATAAGCAGGCATCTAATCTAAATAGCTATTTTAGAAAATTGCTTGATCATAAGCCATTATCTAAATCATTCATCGCATATAAAGAAAAAAAAGGTTTATTAATAGAACCTTTTATTGTTGAAAAAATAAAAAGTATAGATCAAATTTTTCAAACATATGTTTTTGAATACATAAGAGAGGAGGATCTGGTCCCGACAGCATTTTTCTTGCCTACCAGGAAAATGACCTACTTAGAGATAACACGCTTTTTGGATAAATGGCTCTTCGATCAACAAAAGATATTCAATGCATTTGTTAATGTCTACGAGTTGAAGAAAATCAAGGTGCCAATAATAGAAGACGGAGATAATAAACATGTTTTTATTAATAATTTCCCCTACAAGAATAATCCAGTTGTTGCGATCACTAGCTATGAAATCCTTGATGAGAGCTGGGAGGCATTTATAAAAGGAATGGCCGAACCTGACGGAACCAGATTGAAAAGGCTTTATAAGTTAATCAATGGAATACTAGAGAATAAAGAACGAAAAATTGATTATATCGTACTTCCAGAACTATCTGTTCCACAATATGCTATCAATATGATTAGCAAACAGATTAAGGGTAGTGGGATAACACTGATTGCTGGCATTGACTATAGTATTGATAGGTCAACGTCAACGGTGCAGAATCAAATGGTTTTTGTAGTCCCATTAACTGTAGGTGGACGCACTCATCAAGTGAGAATAATCCAAGAAAAACTTATTCCTGCAGTGCATGAAGCTTCTGAGCTTTATGATAAAGCAGGACTCAAGTTAGAGCCAACAGATAGAAGTAAATTCATACTCACAAAGGATGGGTTTACTTTTTCTGGCTTGATTTGTAATGATTTTCTAAATATAGACTACAGACAACAATTGAGAGGAAAGGTTGACGCACTTTTTTTGGTTGAGTGGAATAAAGATATCGAGACATATAATTCCTTAGTTGAGTCCGCCGCCAATGATCTACATGCTTATATCATCCAGGTTAATAATAGGAGATACGGAGACACCAGAATTCGTGCACCATTCAAAGAAGCACATCAAAGAGATGTTTCTCGTATCAGAGGAGGTCTTTTGGATTATTTTGTAATCTCGTCCTTAGATATTAGATCATTGAGGCTTTTTCAGATGAATAAGGTTTCTCCAAAAGGACCATTTAAGCCGGTTCCTACAGGATTTGCTATGGATGAGAAACGAAGATTAAAAAAATAAAATTATATAGTATTATAGATATATGTATCAGTTGAATTCCCGCATCTACTACTGTATCATTAGAAACAGGAAAAGTATTTCCATAATTTTAATAAAATAGTGGGCATCCGTTGGAAGTCCGAATTCTAAAGTTTGTCAAAGCAGAATATTCCTTGATACAATATATAATGGCAATTTTGGAAAATATGATCCATGCGATCCCAGAAATAACCTCTGCTCTATGTGACATGATGTGGTTATAAACCAATGTAGGTATTTCGGTAAACGATAAGTAAAATTAGAGCGACAAGTCATTTAAATTTTAGGAGAATATTTAAAGGAGCGTCACAGTGACGCTCCTTTGTTTTGATTAAAGCGGAGTTACATAGAAATCTCCGCGGTCGATCGGCTCGGTGCTCAGTGGAGCATCAGTGGGTTGCGGGGTAGGGTTTACAGCGGTATCGAAGTATCCGGTACAAACGGGTTCAGCTGGGTTTTCATTACAGCCATATTCATACTCTTCGGTATCGATGGAGGAGATTTTTACCCAGGCACCGTTGAGGTATCCGAATTGTTCATGTGCACGTTTGGTGCTGGCGCTGGTAAATGCGCTTTGGGTCAATACCAGTGTTGTTCCAATCAGCACTGCTACAGCGCCGAAGTGGATTTTTTTGAAGAATTTTTTCATTTTTTGTTTTTATTAAGGCTTGGCCGTTTGGCCATGATTTTTTCCCATTTACGCCCGGCTGATCAGCAAATGGAAGAGGTTTTTTATAGTCGATGGAGACGATCAGTGGTTCTCCGGTTTAGTCTGTTTTTGGATGGCCTGCTTTCTTTAGCTGTTGCTCGGTATCGATAGATTCCCAGCAGGGACAGGCTGAGGAAGAAAAGGTTAAAGTAGAGGTGTGGCTCCCAGCCCATTTTGGATAACACCCCGCCGCAGGAGCAGGGGACCCTGTTGAATATACCTGTAAGTACCAGTGCGATATAGATGGTGAAAGCACTCATGAGTAATGCGGAAAGCCAGAGGCCGGTTTTCTTATATCTGTTGGTGAGTAAAAGACCCGCCGCGGCTATTTCGATTGCCGGGATGCCTATCAATAGCACGGGTGTCATTGCTTTGGGGAAGACCTGGTTGTTGAGCTGTTTGCTGAAGGTCTCCAGGTCGGTTAGTTTGGAAAGGGCGGCATAGATCCACAGCAGTATCAGCAGGAAGCTGGCGATCTGAATGAGGGGGTGGTTTTTATTTTCGTTTTCCATAGCGAGATCAAAGTTGGAGGGATTGTGGCTGAATGTGGTAACCTGTAGGTTGCAAAATCGCTTGCCAGGTATTTTCAGGGTTGCACAGTGGGTTGCAGTTTGGTATGGTTTTAGGCTTTGGGGGCTTTCCCGTTCCTTAGAAAATTGAGGGTATTTCTGTGGATGCCCAGGAAGGAGGAGATATGTGTGGTGGATACAAAGGCGAAAAAGCCGGGGTATTCCTTGTTGAAAAGGGCTAAGCGTTCTTTGGCTGAAAGGGTTTTTAACTGCTGGTTGTGTTGGAATTGCCGCATGAGGTGCTGGTTGGAAAGTAGCTGATAGATCAGGGTACACTCTTCAAAGATTTTGGCCAGATAGCGGAAGTGTTGCTCGCTAATGGCCAGCAGTTCACAGTCTTCCAGAGCCTGGAGGTAAAGTGATTTACCGTCCGGTATGCCGAATTCCAGTGAGGGAGGGAGGAAGTGGCCTGAACGGAGAAATTCCAGGGTATGCTCCTGATGGGTTTCCGGATCGATCTGATAAAGCCTGAGGGTACCTCTTTCCAGGAATCCCAGGAAGAGCTCAGGAGGGATGGCCAGGGAGATTTTTTGTCTTTTTTTGAATCTTATCGCCTTTAGCGCGATCTGCAGGTAACTTTCCAGGCCGATGGGAAGCTGGTGCAGGGATCCAAATCTGGTGATGTAGTTTTTGATGTTCATAAGATTTTTTTAGCAAAGAAATGGGGATAGGGGAAGCTGTCAAGTTGCTGGGCTAGCAACCCCGGGCAACCCATAAATTTTAAGGGTTTAAGTATTAAAATCACTGAAATGAGCTATATTTGGGCATGAATTGAATTTGAATTACATATTGATATTGTAGCAGCAGCTATTTTACTGTTTCAGAAAACCGCAACATTCAGAACAATACAGGAAAAAATAGATGGTTGCCTACGCTATGCGTGGGTGCCTGTTTATCTTGTATTGTGGGCTCTTTGCGGTGCCTCTGAAGCGGATATCAGGTTACCGCGCTTTTTTTATGGAAAAAAATCCCTCCGCAAATATTTACCTCATTAACCTTCCTATAGATGAATTGCCGCTTTCTGAAACTTTTAAGTTACGAAGCAGGCTAATGGATTTTTTTACCCTGCAGGATATCATTGCACAGGATCATGCTATGCTGTTTGAGCGGGAGGGGTATAATGAGAAATGGTATTTTGAGTTTGTGGATTTCCTTAAACGTAAGGATATCCTTTTCCTGCTCAGTGGTAAGTGATTTTCTTTAATATCTTTCTTTGGCTAGTGCCAGCATGGCGGCGAGTTTTTCCATCACTTTTTTGATGTCATTCCCGGAATGGGAATAGTAGGCGTTTTTGAAGCTTTTCTCTGAGATCTGGGTTCTATCTACTGTGCTATAGGTGCTGGTGATATACCGGCGGATGGATTTGGGGCTTTCGCCTATCACGATCCCAACTTCTACCTGCAGGTACATGAAGATAGCCAGTTGCCTGACGGTGAAGGTGACCTGGTAGGTTTTGGGCATCTGCCCGGTCAGGGTTAGGTCTCCTGCCATGACATCTACTGATTGGAGGTAGGCTATTTCTGCGTTGATGTACCTGAGCAGTGCGGTATCGATTTTGGAGAATGAGGTGCTGTAGGGAATGGAAATGACTTTAAATATTTGTTCCACTATTTTCTTGAGGTAATTCAGGATTCGGTACTGCTGGGCAAGGTGGTCACATTGTTCGATTTCTCCAGTGATATAGCCACAACAAAAATGGTAAAAGCAAGGGTGATTGAGGTCTGCAGAGATCAGTAGTATGATGAGATCGAGAACGGAACTATCCGGGTTATAGGAGCTGAACTCTTGTTGCATGAGTTTGATTAGGGAATGAAGATAGGTGGTCTGCTGGTAATTGTGGTCTGAGGAGCTGTTGATGAGTTCCTGAGTGATGGTGGAAAACATCTCGGTCACTTCACCGCTGACTTTATTGTTTTTTAGGATGATCTGTAAATCGTTGAGCTGTTGTTTCAGCTGGTTGCTAAATGTTCTCGCGCGGGTGACGGGTAACTTGCAGTCAAAGTCGAAGTAATGGGGGAATTGGTTTTCCAGGGCGATCAGGATATTATCAATGGTAGATTGGTAGCTGATCAGGATATCTTTACGCGTAGGGTCGATGGCGGGTTCGCTCGAAAGCGCTGTAAGTTCATTCTCCAGGTCATTGAGCAGAAAGATAAGTGACTTCTGGTGTTGGTTGAGGTATTGCTTGCCTTTTTCGGGTCCGGTTTCTACGAGGGCATTTTCAATTGACATCAGGATCCGGGCTTTTTCTGTTTCAGATTCTTCCAGGTGTTCTTTGATCTGTGATGGATCGGGGTCTTCATGGATAGCCAGATCAATTAATTGCTTGAGGTTGAGCAGTTCAAAAGTCATAAGCGCAGAGTCGTTTAGCTTCAGTAAGCTAATGATTTTGATGTTTACAATCGATTTACCGTGGTGAAGCAGGCCTGAGCCGTGGTGAAACGCTTATTTAACTTGATGTTGTGTTGGGGCTTTGGGTGGGATGTTTCCGCTTGAGGTTATTTTAAGGCAGGTTGCTGGTCAGGGCAACCTATGGGCAACTTGATGGCTGGGCGGGATAGCGTTTATTTTTGCTTCGTCATCAACCGGTCTATAGTGGTGGGTAGATTCTGTCAGACAATCTGCTGTCTGAAGAAAACACCCCAAGATTTTTAGGCCAATATCATTTACCTAAACTTTTGAACGTATGAATAAAATCGATGCACTCCTTGACGTCCTTTATAAGATTTATTACCTCCACATGCATCACATGGGAGATTACAATGGTCAACAACTCCATCTTAAAGATGAGCAGATGACCAGACAGCAGGTCAAAGATTATTTAGGGATAAGTGAGACAACTTACAAAAGAAAGGTGAGGGAAGGGAAGTTGAGGCCTTTAAAGATGCCTGGAGGTGACCGGTTTTACAAGAGTCAATTGGAAGAGGAATATAGGGAGAGTATTAGAAGAGGAAGAATATAATGCATTTCAAAAGGCTATTATTTTGTATTAGCTAAACTTGACTTTTTGGGTATTTCAATGGAACTGGGTCTTACCCAAGTTTGGTCTGCGTTTTACATCGGAATCGCTGAAACAAAAGGGAAGGTGTCCTTCGCTGCTTAACTTGCATTAGCATTAAATTAAGCATTCCGCTCAAAGATAGCAAAATCATTCTCCCAATACGGCTTCAAGTACTTTAACCAACAATTCACTTCCACCAGAGCGAAATCATTCTAGCTGAAAACAAAATCGTAAGTTTAAAGGTTAGCCTCTATAAAATTAAAGCATTTGAATTCTTATATTCTCACCGCAAAACTAGATTTGGAAAGCCAGACGTTCTTTAATACCCAACGGAAAAAATACTTTCCCAAAGAACGCAATGTGCTCGATGCGCACCTGACCCTTTTCCATCAATTTCCGACTAATCTTACTGCCAAAGAAATGTTGCAACGAATTTCATCATCCCAGCAAATACCGTTAACTGCAGAAGTCCAAGCCCTGCGCAATATCGGTTATGGTGTCGCTTACCTGATCAACTCCCCAGCGTTAAGTTTGCTACGCAGTCAGCTAATGACCGCATTCGAAAACGAGCTTATCCCACAAGACCGGCAAAAATTCCAACCGCATATCACCATCCAGAATAAAGTATCACCTCATCAAGCCAGAAATCTCCTTGATTCCCTGAAAACCAGCTTCAAACCTTTCAATATTATTATAACCGGGCTCGATTTGTGGCAATACCTTAATGGCCCATGGCAACATGCGCAATATTACCCTTTTCAATCAACTAATTACTTACCCCTATAGGTACAATTTTTCCCAGCATCCTTTTAAAGATAAAATAATGAAAGGGCAGAACCGCGATCCAGTGTAACCTCCCCGAAATCCCTACCAGAAAATCAGGCTTGAAAATACAAGAGGGCAGTTTTTTAACCGCCCTCTTGTATTTTATGATTTAATAGCCTGGATTCTGAATCAGGTAACCTGGTAGATTGGATGCACCATCGATTGCCGTTTGTGGAATCGGGAAAATCCTTTTGCGAACATCTGTATTTGACTTTTCAGTCCAGCTGCCCTCATATTTTCCAAAACGGATCATGTCTGTACGTCTGACCATTTCCCAATATAGCTCGAATCCCCGTTCCCGGAACAGCAGATCCAGGGAAATGCTCGTCAGGGGAGCGGCTGGTGTCGATGCTGTTCTTGCTGCCCTTACTAGGTTAACATCTGCCAGGGCAGTTGCATCACCTTTTCTAAGTTTGGCCTCCGCGCGCATCAGATAAATATCGGCCAGGCGCAGAATGATAATGTCGTGCTCGCCAAAGTTTCTTCCACTTACGGAGGTTTTGCTAAACTCATATTTACTTACGCGATATCCGGTGTTGTAATTACTTCCAGCAACAGTATAATCCACATTTTCCGTAAAATTGACCTCTAAGGTTGGTCTGCTGCGCGTGTCGTAGAAAAGTTTATCCACCTGCATTTTCCCATCAGGGCATCGAAGAAACACTCCGTTTCTTCTAATTAATCCGTACTGTTGTCCACGAAGGATACCGCGGTTGATGTTGAAGCTTGCAGCATCAACACAACCCGCTGCCGAGGGTAAATTCTGTTTGAAAAAACGTGGGTCGGCAGCGGCAGGATCCACCGGTGCATAGGCATTCACCCAGGTGCGGTAAAAATCAGAGGTTATCGCCGGTCCGTCCGTGCCATTGGCTCCTGTATAAGCAGGCAAAGGAAACTGGTCCCCGGAAATAGAGAAATAGGCCAAACGGTTATGTCCGTTCAGGTCTGCGCGCTGGTCTACAGCAAAGATAAGTTCTTTATTGGTGTGGTTGTTATCATTGAAAAGTGAGAAATAATCAGTAGCAAGATTATACTGCCCAGAACTGATAATCCTGTTACAGTAATCTATCACCGCATCCATATCTTCATTTTTGAAGGTAAATGTAGGTGCGTAAACATCTCTGTATACTGCTGCATTGAGGTGCAGGCGGGCAAGCAAGCCCCAAACAGTACCTTTAGTGATCCGCCCCGGACCTGTGGTATTGTCCACCAAGGGTTCAATTGCCAAGAGTTCCGATTTGATGTATGCTATAGCCGCCTCACCCCTCAAAATTTTCGAGGTTTCGCTGACATCCTCCTTTACAAACACCAATCCATAGAGATCAAGGGTAAGCATAGAATAATAGGCTCGCATCCCTCTGGCTTCTGCCAAAAATAATTTTGCACTTGGATCTGGATTACTAGCCAGCGCGTTAATAGCGGTCACGCTTCTGGACAAGCCAATGAGGATATTGTTCCAGGTATTTCTTACGTTAACATCTGAGCTGATATTGGCATGCTGGTGAAGTTGTAGGTAAATCCCATTATCTCCCCAATCTGTTCCTCCCCGGAAAGGCAGGATGGCCTCGTCGGTTGATATCTCCTGCAAGGCGAAATAATTGGTATGTAGAAAGACATCCTCCAGCTTGGCATATACCGGGGCAATGATCCCTTCGGCCTGCTGCTTGATCGATAAACCGGCCACAGAAGATTCATCAAGTACCTTTTCATCTAGTTTTGTACAGCTATAGGTGACTGAAATGCAGATAAGGGTCAGTAACACCATTGATATTTTCTTTGTCATGACTGTAATATGTTAAAATGAGAAATTTAAACCAAAAATGATTGACCTTGCTTTTGGATAACTGAAAAAGTCGATACCATAAGAGGACACACCGTTTATTGATCTGTCTATGTTCACCTCCGGATCATACCCGTTGTAATCGGTAATTACGAAAAGATTCTGACCGGTAATGGAAAAACGTATGGTTGAAAACCATTTGTTGATACCCAGATCTCTAGTATTCAGACTGTAACCGATTGAGGCGTTGTTCAGCCTCAGAAAGGCTCCACTTTTGAGATACCTTGTCGATACCGGGGTGGCATTGTTGAGTGATTCCTCAGGACTTGCAAAGCCCTCTCTGGTCGAGTTGACATTTTTAGCCAGTCTAAGCTTGGAAAAGCTCACGTTTTGGGTATAGTCATAGGTTTTATTGCCTGAGACACCATTGAAATTAATACTGATGTCAAACCCTTTATAGTTTGCACCTGCATAAAAGCTGTAGATCTTATTGGGTAGGGCTGTGCCTGCTGAAATCCGGTCTTTATCGGTAATCAGTCCATCTCCATCCAGATCTCGGTAGGTGCTCATTCCGGCCGCATCAAAACCGGTAAATTCTTTTAGAAAGAAAGTTCCAATGGGCTCATTATTGATGTAGCCATTAATAGTGGATGAGGTGATACCGGCTCCGGATACCGAGCCTGCGGGAATAACAGAATAAGGTGAATTTTGAACTTTGTTTTTCAAGTAGGTAAAGTTAGCCCCAATGTTGTAGCCAAACCCGCTCTCTGATTTATGTCTGTAATCGAGCTCCACTTCTAATCCTTTATTGGTAATGGTCATATCTTTTACGTTGGACCATACCTCCGCTGCTGGTTGAACCGGATCTGCAGGGATGACCTGTAAGAGTATATTTTTGGATTGTTTATGAAAAGCGTCGATGGTACCTGTTAGGGTGCCTTTGAAAAGGCCAAAATCAAGACCTATATCCGTTTGTTTAGAGGTTTCCCATTGGATATCCGGATTGGCTAGCCTGGAATAAGTGGTTCCTGCAGGATAAGATCCGGTAGGATACAAAGGGTAGCCTGCTGATCCCAATGAAGTAAATAAGGCCTGAGTGATTTTTGGGGGAATTTCCTGGTTTCCGGTTACACCAAAACCGGCCCTGAGTTTTAAATTGCTGAATATCGAATTCTTCATAAATTCTTCCTCGGAAATCTTCCAGCCCGCAGAGAAGGAAGGGAAATAACCATACTTGTTGTTGGCACCGAATTTGGAAGATCCATCGGCACGGAAATTTGCGGTGATCAGATACCTGTCATTAAACTGATAGGTCACCCTGCCAAAAAAGGACTGTAACTCATTGATAAAGGCAAATCCTCCAGGCCTGTTATTAGCCAAGGTGAGGTCCTGTCCAACTCCAGGGTTATATATGGGATCGATGTCTCCGACTAGAAACCTGTTGATGCTGTAATTTCTCTGTTGGACATAAATTCTTTGATAAGAATGACCTGCTAGTGCAGAGAGATTATGACGGCCCTGTACCCAATTATAGGTGAGGTAATTTTCGATTAGCGTATTTTTGTTGATGTTGTAGAAACTCTCAAGTCTTCCTTCCCTGAATGGTACCGCATTGGGAAGGTTTTCAAGATCCCTTGTGGCAGTTGAATAATCCACACCGAGGTTTAACTTATAAACCAGGCCCTTGATGATTTTGACAGATGGAGAGATGCTCCCAATCACCCTGTTGGTGGTGGTGATTTCTTTGTCAAGTTCGAAATAAAGGTAGGGGTTGGTAATGTTCTGGTAATAAATCGGATTGCCGTTAGCGTCCTTGGCCGGATAGGTGGGGTTATTAATCAAGGCATCAGCAAGTACACTGGTAAGGGGTGGTCGGGTTTGTTTGGTGTTAGCCGCATCAATGTTCATCTCAATGACTATCCGGTCCTCCCAGAATTTTTGTGTGGCATTGAACCTGCCAGAAAAACGGTCGAGGTCATTTTTTTTAATGATCCCTTGTTGTAGCTGTACCCCAGCGGAGGCAAAATAAGAGAGTTTGTCCGCGCCTCCACTTAAGCTGAGATTGTAGTTATCTGTTCGTGCTGTTCTAGTGGCTTCCTTTTGCCAGTCAGTATTTCCGCCTTTATCATCCAGCACCCCGCCTGCCTTGGGAACTTCAATCCGAAATTCATCGGCAGTAAGAACGGGTAGGGCTCTGGCCAGAGTAGAATAACCGGTGCTGGCAGAGGCTGAAAGCGTAGATGCTCCCGATTTTCCCTTTTTGGTGGTGATGATAATTACCCCATTTGCTCCACGCGAACCATAAATGGCGGTAGCGGAGGCGTCTTTGAGTACATCGATAGATTCGATATCTTGTGGATTGATAAAGCTTAGCGGATCGCCCATTCCCGTATTCGAATTATCCAGCGGCAAGCCGTCTATAACAAAAAGTGGGGTACTTCCCGATCGCACTCCACCAGGTCCACGAATACTGATGCCAGTAACCGAACCGGGCTCTCCACTGGCCGAAGTAACATTTACCCCTGAAACTTTTCCCTGAAGTAATTGCTGGGGAGAGGTGATGATTCCTTTGTTAAACTCTTCACTTTTAAGCGATTTCACCGCTCCGGTAACATCCTTTTTATTCTGTGATCCATAGCCGATAACCACCACTTGGGAAAGGTCAGTAGCATTTGATTTCAAGGAAACATTGATGCGGGTACGGTTGCCCACTGGAATTTCCTGGGTAATATAACTGATGTATTTAAATACCAGTACCGCATTATCATCTGGAACGGATATCGAGTAGTTACCATTTTCATCTGAGGTGGTACTTTTATTGCTCCCTTTAACTACAATTCCCGCACCGGGCAGGGGTTTTCCAGTCTGTTCGTCGACAATGGTACCAGTGACGGTTTTAGCCAGTGAGGCCCCCAGGGGAGCATGGTCTGCATAGGCTTTTTGCGGAGCATAAAAGCCATAACAGAGTATCAGTACAGCACAAAATAATTTTAAATGATGCTGTAAACAACAGTAGTAATTTTTGCTCATAAGAAATTTGTTTAGTTTGGTTGGGTTTGAGAGAAATTAATTGCATACCATTTTCTATGCGGTTCAAATCTACCATTTGAACCGCATAGAATTTTACTTCTAAATTGGTTAAAACTTTTTAGAATTTCAGCGTTTTAGGAAGATATTTTGCCACAAGGTCTTGATAGTAAGCTTTTAACTTGTTCCAGTCTGGTGGTTCGGGATTTTTGGAATAAAGATCATAAGGGTTGAAAAGTTCTACCCACTTCAGCATTTGGCGATCATGGTCATCCAACAGGTAATCATACTCGCCTTCACGGTGCCAGGAATAAAAGGAGTGGTAGCGCAGCATGTAAAGGCCACTTTCGGGAATATGGTCTTTAAGCATGTGGTATACATACTCGTCATGCCCCCAGGACATCATTACATTTCGCAGTCCGCAGCCTTCACTGTAAATGCCTAAGCGGGTATTGTACCGGGTATCGGAGAAATCAGGGTTGTATTGAAAAAATTCCGGATAAACGATCTTGTCGGAATAGGCACAACCCACAGGAAAGGTATCGCCTACAACTGCCCATTGGGGTTCTCCAAACAAACACAGTACCTTACCCATATCGTGCATTAGGCCTACAAGCACCATCCAGTCCGGATGCCCATCACGGCGTATAGCCTCTGAGGTCTGCAGCAGGTGCTGAAACTGATCGAGGTCTGTATCGGGATCGGAATCATCGACCAGCTGGTTCAAAAATTCAAAGGCATCCCAAACGGGCATTTCCTTTTTGTCGAATTTTAAATACTCTTTTCGCTTTTCCAAAACAAACTCGTAAGTCTGAAAGGTGTGGTTGAGGCGGTAGAACTCCCTGACGTGATCCTTGGTATGCTCGTCATAATTGCGGTATTCATCTGTTTTTTTTGCCAGTGCTATGCTATCCGGATCGGGATATCTTTTCAGTACGTCGTCTTCCCATTCCTCTAAGCTGGTGAGCGGACTCACCTGTTTCGCGGCGAAGTCATTTGGTGCTGTACTCATAACGAATTATATTTGGTTATTCTAATTTAACGCTTTTTCATGAGTTAAACTGAAAGCGAGAACCTTAATTCGCGAAAACGTTTTCGTTGAGGTACGAAGGTTACCAGGCTTTAGGGCAATGATCAGCGCATGATGGTGCATCACCTGAATATCAATAATATAGGTTTTTTCTCTGCCGGTAGAAACTCTTTTGAAAGGATTGGCATCATGGCTAAGGTATTCCTATATCAGTCGTAGCGGGGTATCTTCAACCTTTTTTCATCATTCTTATCTCAACAGGTAGGTCTTTAACGCGTTTAGCATATTCATTTTCATCTCTGCCCTGAGGTCAGGCAAGTAAAAGTAAAAAGTATATATTTGTGAACGAGAGACATACAGTATGAGGCAGTATAAGTTATATCAGGATAGAGAGTTAGTTGAACTTATGCGCAATGGTGATGAACAGGTGATGATGGAAATATATGATCGTTACTGGAAAAGAATGCTTGCCGTTGCCTATAAACGCTTGGACAATCAACAGGATGCGGAAGAATGTGTTCAGGATGTGCTGTATAATTTATGGAAACTTCGTGAAAATTTTGGGTTGGAAAAACTAGCGCTATCCAATTATCTCAGCCGGGCCATCCGAAACCAATCTTTTAATATCCTGGAGAAAAGATACCGTATCCGCCTGAAGGCAGAAGGCTACAAGCAGGAAGCGGTAAATTACTTATCCCCTGAGCGCGCATTGATCTTAAAGGAACTGCAGGCTAAAATCGATAATGCCATTAGTGAGTTGCCGCCCCAATGTCAGCTGGTTTTCCGGCTCAGCCGTCAGGAGGGACTATCTGCAAAGGAGATCGCTGAAAAACTGAATCTATCTGAGAATACGGTTAAGTCTCACCTTAAAAAAGCGAACAGAGATATCCAGGGAAACCTTGACCTGATAACTGCCTTGATACTGAGTTATCTTTTTTTTCAAAAATAATTTCACCTGCACTCACCCTTAGTGCTTTTTTTTCTGTCTACCCCTACAGAAAAGCAAACTCATGTCTTCAAAACAGGAAAATATAGAACATCTGGTCTACAAATTCAATCAGGCGAGCATCACGCCAGAAGAATTGGATACCTTAATTGAATGGTATAACAGCCGTGATGATCAGCAGGTAACCATATTCACTGACCTCTATGAATCAGAAGAGGAGGTTAAATCCAGAATACGTCGTGGCCTGCTCTCTAAAATGGCTAGTGAGCATAAACGGCCTAAATCTCATATTACGCTCATCAGGTGGATTGCCGCCTCGGCGGCAATTCTCCTTATTGCTGTGATCACCTGGAAAGTCTTTAACGATAAGCTGCATCCGCAGATGAGTGCGAAAGTGGAAAAAGAAATTTTACCAGGAGGAAATAAAGCAACCCTAACCCTTGCCAACGGAAAAACAATAACGCTCAGTGCTAGCCAGGAAGGTATCGTGGCCGGAGAAAAGATTACCTACCTCAACGGTACTCCTGTAGCCGGATCGAGCGCTGCTGATGCTGATCAGGCTGCTATGCTTAGCCTGAATACTCCGCGGGGCGGTACCTATAAACTGACCTTACCCGATGGTACAACGGTATGGTTGAATGCCGAATCCTCCATTCAATATCCTGCACGATTTGCAACAGAGGCGAGGACGGTTAAGGTTACCGGTGAAGCCTATTTTCAGGTAGCGAAGGATTATCTTAAAAATGGAGACCGAAAACCATTCAGGGTAGTTAGTAAAGACCAGGAAATAGAAGTATTGGGCACCCATTTCAATGTGAGTGCATATTCTGAGCAGCCTGGCACTAAAACCACCCTGGAAGAAGGCAGGGTTGCGATTAAGAATAAATCCGGCCGTGTTGTGCTCTCTCCTGGCGAGCAGTCCATCACCTTGAATGGGAAAACCAGCGTGAAAGCGGTGGATGTAGCCAGTCAAACCGCCTGGAGGAGCGGAAAGTTTAGCTTTGATGATAAGCCATTTGAGGAAACGATGAACGAGATTGCCCGGTGGTATAACTTAAAAATAATTTACCTGGGTGGTATCCCACAGGAGGAATTAGTGGGCGATGCCTTCCGTAACCAAAATATTCACCTGGTGCTTAGAATTCTCGATGTAGCCCAGATCAGTTATGATCTCGATGTTGAACGGAGGCAACTGACGATAAAAGGAAAAAAATAATTGTTCACCTAAACCAAACCAGAAAAATGACCTAAACCAAACTCAACTAACTAAACCACAGGCTGCACCAATAAAAGAAAAGGAAAGGACTGCCATCCTTCCCTTAACCGATCTGATTGGACTGCGGTCAATCTTTGCAGTAAACCTAACATTGCACCAACCAAACCAACGTTAAAATTAATGATTAAATTTTACTTATCACTAGTGATGAAGACCATCCTGTGCCTAATACTCACTGGGCTAATGACAGTGAGTGCGGCGAGCTATTCGCAGCAAATAACCTTCAAAGGCAGGGCCGTTCCATTTTCCCAGGTAATAGATGCAGTGCGAAAGCAAAGCGGTTACACGGTTTTTGGCCCCAAAAAGCTTATTGAAGCTGCAAAGCCTGTAACGCTAAACCTCAGTAACATCCCGCTGCAAGAATTCTTGAAAGCTCTGGTTAAAGACCAGCAGATTACTTTTGCCATAGAAGACAAAATCATTTCTTTCTCAGCTGCCCCTGCCCCTCAAGTGAACACCATTACCAACTTGCCGCAGCAGCTTACCCTTACCGGAACAGTTCGCCATGCAGAAACCCGCCAGCAGATGGCGGGCGTAACGGTCCAGATAAAAGGGGGTACTTCCCGGGCGCAAACAGATAGTAAAGGCCAGTATAGGCTGCTGATTCCTGCTTCAGACCGAAAACAGGTTATCGTGTTCAGTTTCGTGGGAATGAAATCGCTTGAGGTAGTTTATAAAAACCAGCTGACGCTTGATGTGGAGCTGGAGCCCAATGAAAGCGCAATGGAAGAGCTCGTTGTAACCGGTATTTACCAGCGTAACCGCGATGCCCATACCGGTTCATCCTCCATCTTCGACGTGAAAGACCTGCAGGCCGTGGGCAATCAGAATATTTTGCAGAGCCTAAAAACGCTCGATCCCTCTTTTGCCATTGTGGAAAACAACACCTTCGGATCAGACCCTAACCGGATGCCCGATATCGAAATCCGCGGCAAAAGCAGTGTAATTGGTCTTACAGATGAATTCGCTTCTAATCCTAACCAGCCCTTGTTTATTCTGGATGGCTTTGAGTCTACTTTGGCCATTATAGCAGATTTAAGTATGGATAGGGTGGAAAGAATTACCTTGCTTAAAGATGCTTCTGCAACTGCCATTTATGGATCTAAGGCGGCTAATGGCGTAGTGGTGGTTGAAACCAAAAGACCAACAGCCGGACAGCTCCGTGTAAGTTATACCATGAACGGAACAGTAAGTTTTGCTGATCTGAGTGACTATAACCTGATGAATGCAGAAGAAAAATTGCAGTTTGAGTTACTTTCGGGTTTTTACGGCTTACTTAATGCCGACGGCACAATTCTGCTCGGCTCGAATCCTCAGAGTGAGATCAACTACAACAACAGGCTCAAAGAAGTTAGGCGCGGCGTGAATACCGACTGGAGCGGAGAGCCTTTACGCACAGCATTCACCCAAAGACATACCCTTTTTACCGAAGGGGGAGATGCTAACCTGCGCTACAGCGTTTCATTCAATTATGGTCTAACCCAAGGGGTGATGAAAGGGTCTGACCGTACCACCACCAATGGCAACATCCGATTGCTTTATCGTAAAGGCGCATTTTCGGTCAATAATTCTTTGAGCATCGATCAGATAAAGGCCAACCAGGAGTCTACTTCCTTTTCTTCATTCTCCAGGGCCAATCCTTACTATCGTAAATACGACCAGGCGGGAAATCCAATTAAAGTGCTGGAGGACTTCAAAGCTTATGGAAACCCGAGCCTGAATCCGATTTATAGCCCTTTGTATGATCAAAGCAACCTGAATATCAATGAGAATAAATCACTGGGTTTCACTAATAATCTGGAGATGGAATGGCGGATTATCGAGTCGTTAAGGGCACGTGGGCGTTTCGGATTGCGAACAGCCTCTACAGGGAACGTAATCTTCCGCTCTCCGTTCAATGCAGAATTTGAGCGCATTGATGTGCTTCAGAAGGGCCGATACGACGAAAGCAATGGCCGCACGGTTAACTATGATGGGGATTTCAGTTTGACCTTCGGAAAACTTTTTGCAGAAAAACATATGGTTAATGCAGTTTTAGGTGGTAGAATGGAGCAGGCTACAGACAGGCAAAGTACTTTCGGGGTAAGTGGGTTTATAGATGATGAGTTTTCTAATCCCAATTTTGCCTTGGGGTATGTACTGGGTCAAAAAGCCCTCTATCAGGAGTCTAAGCGCCGGGGGGCAAGCATATTTGCCAATTTAGGTTATGCTTATGATCAGCGATTCCTCATCGATGCTACTGTACGCTCTGACGGATCTTCAATTTTTGGTTCGAACAGGCAGTTTTCTACCATCTGGTCTTTTGGATTGGGATGGAATGTGCATAAAGAATCCTTTATAAAGAATGGAGGCCTTTCATGGATAGAACAGTTGCGTTTGCGGGGTTCGATCGGAAATCCGGGTAACCAAAATTTCAATAGTTATATCTCTACCAGGGTATATCGCTATAATAACGATAACAGAAACCCATTCGGGGTCAGTACCATCATCAGTAATATGGGCAACAGCAATTTGAAATGGCAAACGACCCTGGACAGAAATGTGGGCCTGGACTTAACTGTGCTCAACAGCCGGTTGCGCTTTACTGCAGACTATTTTGTTAAAGATACCGATCCGCTGCTTGCCTTTGTTAGCCTGCCATCCTCAACCGGCGTGAGCCAGGTTGCGCAAAATGTGGGCGGACAAATAACAAGAGGATTTACCCTGACCACAGATTACACCCTGATTAAACGTGATCAGTTCAATTGGAGAATTAACCTGAACATGAGGCAATTGAAAGCGAAGTATCATGATATGGGCAATCAGCTCAATAACTTCAATGTGGCCAACAGGAGCCGTAATCTGGTACGCTACATTGATGGGGGAAGTCCTTCAGATCTTTGGGCCGTTAGATCAGTAGGTATTGATCCGGCAACCGGGCGTGAGATTTTTCTGAATAAAAATGGTGAGCAAACCTTTGTATATAATTTCAATGATGAGACAATTGTAGGAAACAGCGATCCGGATTTAGAAGGAATTATCGGTACGAATTTTTACTATAAAGGATTTACAGCATCAATTAACCTCAGGTACCGCTTAGGTGGGCAGGCATTTATGCAGACTTTGTTTGAAAAGGTAGAAAATATATCCTTCACAGGAGTAGCGCTAAACCAGGATCGCCGCGCCTTGTACGACCGCTGGAAAAAGCCAGGGGACAATGCGGTGTTTAAAGCGATTTCCAATACGGAGGTTACCCCCATATCTTCTCGTTTTGTAGCCAATAACAACATGCTTATCGGCGAGGCCTTTTCTGTTGGATATGAAAATTCTACAGCAGCATGGCTCAAGAAGGTTCGTGCCTCATCGCTCACCTTAAGGGCATATATGAATGATATTTTTCATTTGTCAAACATCCTTAACGAGCGGGGCATCGACTACCCATTTGCACAGTCGGTATCCTTTTCTGCAGCAGTCAGATTTTAACTTTAAGCATTAAGAAATGAAGAAATTATACAAAACCATCCTATGCATCTTTTTGAGCATCCTATCTGTTTCTTGTAACAAATGGGTAGATGTTAAGCCAACCGACAGATTGGGAGAAGATCAGCTTTTTACTGACAAAGAAGGATATCTTAAGGCATTGAATGGCGTTTATGTCGAACTTGCCAGTTCCAATCTGTACGGACAGAATATGTCGAGTGGAGCAATAGATGTGCTCGCCCAGTATTATTACCTCAATAGCTCGGTACACACCTATTATAATTACACGACTTTCGTTTATACAGATGCCAATGTGAAGATCACATTTGACCAGATCTGGAAAAAAGCCTACGAGCTGATTGCCAACTGTAATGTGATTATTGAGAAGTGCGGTAACGCGCCAAGTGATGTGCTTCCCGAACCTTACTACAGCATCGTTAAAGGCGAAGCACTCGCTTTGAGGGCAATGCTGCATTTCGACATGCTGCGTTTATTTGGTCCGATTTATACTGAGGCCAATAAAAATAAGCCTGCTATTCCATACGTCAATAAAACCGGATACAACATTGAACCCCTTTCAGGTTCAGAGCAGGTGATGGAACTGGTATCTGGTGATATCAAGTCGGCAATGAATTTATTACTCAATACCGATCCGGTTCGCAGCGAAGGGGTGCGCAATGGAGCCAATCCGGCCGGGCCAAATGATCTGTACTATCGCCAGTATAGGCTCAACTACTATGCCGCCAAGGCACTTTTGGCCCGCGCATACCTTTGGCAAGCCAATAAGACCCAGGCGCTCATACAAGCCGAAGAGCTCCTTTCCGAAGTTCAGTCGGCAAGCAAAACTGTTTTTCCCTATGTAACCTTTGCCAGTGCCACAAGCGTAGATAAACCTGATCGGGTGTTCTCTACCGAGGTGATGTTTTCGCTCTACAATATTAATCGTTACCAGATGTACACCAAACTTTTTGAAGTAAACCTCCCGGTAAACAGTAAGCTATCTTTCACCGCCGGGGATGTTAATGAAGAGCGAATCAATTCAATTTATGATGATGCCAACGATTATCGCCGCCGGGCCTGGCAAAATGCTTCTTCAGGGGTGATCACCGCAACAACGAATGTGAAATTTGCAGACATCGTGGATGGTCCAGGGCGTTACATGATGCCTTTAATCCGGCTCTCAGAAGTCCTTTTAATAGCGGCAGAATGCCATCCTGATCTCCCTACAGCGATAAGTTATTTTAATAAGCTTCGCACAGCACGTAACTGTGTTAGCCTTAATCCAGCAAATCGTACGCTATTGAATACCGAGATAGGGAAAGAGTATCGCAGGGAAATGCTGGGGGAGGGACAGCAGTTTTTCTTTTATAAAAGAAATGCCTATCAATCTGTTCCCAATCATGCCACCTTAAGAATTACTCCTGAGAAAACAATGGTACTGGTGAATTATACTCCTCCATTACCCGACAGTGAGATTTCACAACGCAATTAATTTAAGATATAGTTATGAAGAAATTAGTAAGTTATATTTTTTTATTTCTTTTAATCACCGTAATGGGGTGCAAGAAAGAAATGATGTCCTACCAGGGGAAAGAGGGCGTGTATTTCGCCGTGCAGTTTGGTAATAACTCACTAAGCATCAATTACTGGCCTTACCAGCCCTATAGCAATGTAGAATTCGTGAGTATAGGTAAAGATGTGGTAGATTATCCAGTAAAGGTGATGATTACCGGACCCGTGAAAAACTACGATCGCACCTTCAAAGTGGAGGTCAATCCAGATTCTACGACAGCGATTCTGGGCCAGCATTATGATCCCATCTCTCCTGAGGTTAAAATTGCGGCCGGTACCACAACAGCTAATGTTCTGGTACACCTGAAGCGTACAGCAGATTTGACCAATAAACAGGTGACATTAGGACTGCGCCTGGTGGCAACCAAAGATTTTGCACTTTCTTTCCCCGAATGGGATGCCATACCCTCGTTAACCGGTGGCTCTATTGTACCCGAGTTCGATGCCAGTTTGCACACCCTGCGAATTAATGATATTATGGTTCAGCCTGCGGTTTGGCCAGGTTCTATCCAGCCGGTAAACCGGGAGTCGGGCTTATTTGGGGTATTCACCCGCAAAAAGATGGAGTTTTTAATCGAAAACCTGGGCTTAAAATATGAGGATTTCGCCAGCGCAGAGACTATGCCCCAGGCAAGATACCTGCTGGTTGCCAGCGATGCCGCTATCCTTTTAAAACAGCGTTATGACGCTAAAAAACCAGTACTGGAAGAGGATGGGCGGTTGATGTTTATGGGTTCGGTTCCATGGACTTCTATTATTGGCGTACCCTGGGTACCTGCACCATAATGTTTACCATTTAAGAAAGAACAATGAAATTATATTATTACCTAATTGCAGTGCTGTTTGCCCTCAGCATGCCATCCTGTAAGAAAGATCAGGGCAATTACGATTATCAAGACATTAATGAGGTATCAATTAAAGGTGTCAACCTGGAGTATGTGGTGCGGACCGGTATTGATACTCTACGCATTTCCCCGCAGCTTGGTGGAACCCAGGATCAGGGTGATACCTCCAGGTATAAATACTATTGGATTATCAAAAAGGGAAGCTTTTTGTTCGATACCATTGGGCGTAGTAGTAAGCTGGTTTATCCAGTGCGTTTAAATGCGATTCCATACGATCTTTTCTATCGCATTGTAGACAAGCAAACCGGAGTAACCTGGATTGCCAACACTAAAATCAATGTGAGTACCGCCTATTCCCGTGGAATTTTAATTATGGGGGAGGACGCTGAAGGCTATGCAGAGGCAGAAATGCTTTCGATGCTCAAAGATACCGTACACATTAAGCGGATCTTATCGGCAAGTGGTTTACCACGTTTACGGAATCCTATAAGTGTGGTTCACACCGGACCAAACGATTCTTATACCAAAATTTGGGCTTTTACCAATGACGGCTCTTACTTTTTAGACCGGGCAACCATGACCGCGGGTCAGAACAGTAACTTTAGCCGCACACTTTTTATCTCTGAGGCGATAGACCCTCAAACGCTCCATCCCGTTGTGCTCGCACCACAGATCCGTCTAGCAACAGGGGCAAACGGGAGTTCGCTTTACAGGGCGATGATTACCAAAGGTGGCGATCTTTTTGCCAGTGTTCCATTGCTTATGGGCGGAGATTATTTTAATAATCCTGTAAACCGATTGGCCAGCGATCAGGCTACCCGTATCCCTGCCGCCCCCTATCTGCTTTATCCCATTGGCAGTATGAGCTCGGTGATGTGGTACGATACCAAAAATAACAGGTTCTTGAATTACACCGGGATTGGATCGGCAGTTGCCTCGACAACTTTGCCTGACATAGCCGGTGGGGCTTTTCCATGGAACCAGCCAGCAGGACGTACCTTAAAATATGCAGAAAATACACGCAATACTGATGGCGGATCAACTAACGGAAGCTCTTTTGCCATTATGAAAGATGCCGATAATACCCACCATATCTACAAATTCTATGCTAATGGTACCAATCCGGCCAAAAGAGCGCTTTATACAGTAAAACCGATGGCGACCAACTTTGATAAGGCGAAGTTTTATGCTTTTTCTTCCAACAGAACGGTAGTTTTTTATGCGGTAGAGAATGTCTTGTATGCATATGATTATAATCCTGGCTTTGAAAAAGTTTATTCCTTTCCCGAAATCGGGAGCGACGAGATCAGCATGATCAAATTCGATACCCAGATAGATTTTGCAACCAACAGTCTTTATGTAGCTACCTATAATGCCGCAAACAGAGGAACCTTGCGTCGTTACAAGGTAGGTAACAACCCCAACCTTGTCGATATTCAATTGCAGGATAACAGTAGCTGGACTGGTCTGGTAAA
Source organism: Pedobacter rhizosphaerae (assembly GCF_900111155.1). Classification (GTDB taxonomy): domain Bacteria; phylum Bacteroidota; class Bacteroidia; order Sphingobacteriales; family Sphingobacteriaceae; genus Pedobacter; species Pedobacter rhizosphaerae. The sequence goes on from NZ_FOGG01000007.1 coordinate 46,071, forward strand.
AGTAAAGGACATTAACTGGCGGGCAGTAAATTAATAACACTAACTCAACTGATAAAACATGAAATTAAAACAACTGATGATGCTGTTCGCCCTGGCATGTCCACTGGCAGCAATGGCACAAAATACGGGTTATAGCATAGAGGGTAAACTCAAAGAAAACTACAATGGAAGACAAATTAAACTCTATTATACCCTGGATGATACCCATAAAAAGATCGACAGCACGATCATCAAAAACGGTACATTTAAGTTTAACGGACAATTGGAGCGTCCGTTGGTTGCAAAGGTATCCATGGGTGGAGAAGACGATCCGGATGGCATCGATATCTTTCTGTCGGAAGACAAAACGCAAATTAGTGCAAAAGACTCTATCAAATATGCACAAGTAACTGGCGGCGATTTGGGGAGATCTTATGAAAAATTAGCTAAAACATTAAGGCCACTTGATCGGAAGATGTTTGCCCAGCTGGCTTTTTACCGCGATATGCCTGAAGGAAATGATAAGAAGACCTATTTTACCAAACTTATGGCCGGATTTGATGCCTACAGATTGCAAAAGCGTGAGGCGATACACCAATTTGTAGTCGAAAATCCCAATTCTTACGTGTCCCTGTACATGTTGGATAAAAATTCGCCAAGCAAGTTGCTCAATTATGAACAAACTTTCCCTTTTTATAATAAACTAAGCAATTCAGTTAAAGAAACACCATTGGGCAAACAACTTGCAGTCAGGCTCGCTGAAGCAAAAGGAAAATTAACAGGCGGTCAGTTCAAAGATTTTGTTTCCAATACTCCTGAAGGTACTTCATTGAGTTTAAAGGAAGTCGTTAGCAAAAACAAATATACCCTGGTCGACTTTTGGGCAAGCTGGTGCGGCCCATGCAGAAAAGAGAATCCCAATGTGGTTAAAACCTTCAATGATTTTAAAGATAAAGGGTTTACTGTACTGAGCGTATCTTTAGATGATAATGCTGAAAAGTGGAAGGCAGCGATTAAGAGCGATGGAATGCCCTGGTACCATGTTTCGAGTTTGATGGGCTGGAAAGAGCCTGCGGCTCAGCTTTATGGCATACGCGCCATTCCACAAAATGTTTTGGTAGATGCACAAGGAAAAATTGTAGCGACCAACCTGCGTGAGGAAACGCTTTATAATAAGGTAAAATCTCTTCTAAATTAAATGTGATGCTTAGCAATAGTTATTTGAAATTTTTTAGCATTTGTTTGCTTTCTTCTGTATTCAGTAAGCTGCAGGCTCAGGAAAGTTTTGAGCTTATCGGGAAGCTTGCAGATCCAACTTTAGAGGGAAATACTGTACTGCTCTCCTATAGTGATGGGGCAAAATTCAGGTACGATACCACGCGGGTGCGCAATGGAGCGTTTTTAATGAAAGGAACGGTACAGCAAACAGCCAAGGTTTTTCTGTATGTGGATAACAGTAAAGAACAAACAGTTCTAACTAAAAAGAAGGGCCAGAACATTCGTTTTTATCTGAGCCCGGGGATAACCAGAATTGAAGGAACCGGGCTGGAAAATGCAAAGATTTCCGGTTCGCAAACCCAGCGCGAGTACGAAAAACTTTCTGCAGACTTAGCTCAGGTGGGCTGGACACAGCCTTCATCGAAAAGCGATACCCTTATAGATAGGCGCAACCAGGTGTACATGAAATTCATGCAGCAATATCCAAACTCTCTTGTTTCCCATGATTTAATGGATGAGCTGGCCAATCCCAATTTCTTTTCTCTTCACAGTACCCAAATGCAAAAGGTAGCTGAGGGATTTCCACAAAGCTGGAAGAAGTCAAAGGCCGGCTTAAAAGTAGCGGGTCTCATTGCCGATGCCCAGGAGTTAGGCGTTGGCAAGACATCGATTGACTTTACTATGAATGATATAGATGGAAAACCAGTAAAACTCTCTGATTATAGGGGGAAATTTGTCTTGTTGGATTTCTGGGCATCATGGTGCCTGCCTTGCAGAGCAGAAAATCCCAATGTGCTTAAAGCTTATGCGCAGTTTAGAGATAAAAACTTTACCGTTGTTGCTGTATCGCTAGATAAGGAAAGTGCCAAAAAGGAATGGTTAGCTGCCGTTAAAAAAGACGGCTTACCCTGGTCCCAGCTTTCCGAACTCAAAGGCTGGGACAGCGCTGTAGCAAAGGCATACAAAATTAAGTCTATCCCTGCCAACTATCTCATCGATCCACAAGGAAAAATAGTAGGTGTGGGGTTAAGAGGTGAAAATTTGATTAAACAATTGGAAAAGACGCTGAAATAGCATCAATTTTATAAGCGGGTCTTATCGCTGTGCAATTTCGCCTAGCGATAAGACCCGCTCAATGTGTATTAAGTCAGTTTATATGATCTCAACTTAATTATAGACTGATCAATTATTTTTTTGCCAGTTTTGGGGCTAAGGTCAGGAACATTCGCTTGCCTTCGAGTTTAGGCATAAGTTCCACTTTCCCAATCTCCTGAAGGGCTTGCGCAAACTTAAGCAAGAGAATTTCCCCCTGGCTCTTGTAAACAATTGCCCTTCCTTTAAAATGGACATATGCTCTTACCTTCTCGCCACTTTCCAGAAAAGAAACAGCATGTTTAAGCTTAAACTGAAAATCGTGGTCATCGGTATTGGGACCAAACCGGATATCCTTTATAATGGTCTGTTTAGCTTTTGATTTGATTTCCTTCTGTTTCTTTTTCTGTTCATAAAGAAACTTGCTGTAGTCTACGATGCGACAGACCGGAGGAGTCGCATTTGGAGAGATTTCTACCAGGTCCAGCCCCAGTGACTCTGCCTTTTCCAGCGCCTGTGCCAGTGGATAGATGGCCGTTTCAACGTTTTCTCCCGTTAGTCTTACCTCAGCAGAGGTGATAAATTCATTGATTTTGTGTTCCGCTTCTTTCTTCTTGAAGGGCAAGCGTGGCCCTCTGTAAAATCCTGCTTTTTTTAATGCCAAATTGATAAAGTTTTAATGAAAAAATAGTGATCCCTGAATGAGATCTCAGATGATTTCAACAATATACGCTTTTCATCGCCCAATTCCTAGATTTTACTTTCATCATGACCTTCCGCTGATCTTATCTGCCGTTTTAGTGACGATAATACCCTGCCCATTGCTGAGAATTGAAAAAAATCAAAACCCTCCTGCGCTTTCTTTGTTAGCCTTGGAGTTTAAGGGTAATCTCATGTTAAAAAAAATCAACCTTCCGATATGGACAATGGCCACACCGCTTTTAAGCGTAATCTTTTTCTTTATTGCGGGAAGCGACGCGGCAGGAATGATGAGAATCATCATCGCTTTTTTGCTCATCGGTAGCGTACTCTCCTCAGTACATCACGCAGAGGTCATTGCTCACCGTGTTGGTGAGCCTTTCGGTACCATTATCTTAGCCATTGCCATTACCACCATTGAGGTTGCTCTTATCGTTTCGCTAATGCTCAGTGGTGGAGAGGGAGAAAAAGCATTGGCCAGGGACACGGTATTTGCTGCAGTAATGATTATCATCACGGCTATAGTAGGACTTTGTATATTAAAGGGCAGTATTACCTACCGGGAACAACGCTATCATTTAGCTGGTGTAAATGCAGCACTAATCACGCTGATGGCGATTGTCATCCTAACGCTGATTCTTCCTAATTTTACTGTAAGCGGTCCTGTTGGCGAGTATAGTGAAAGCCAGCTGATTTTTGTCTCAGTAGTTTCTCTTATTCTTTATGGTGGATTTATTTTCGTTCAGACTTTTCGCCACCGTGATTACTTTCTGCCGAAAGATTCAAGCTCAGAGGATGATCATGCACCCGCTCCCAATAAGATAACCTCAGGAATGAGTTTAGTGTTCTTACTCATCAGCTTGGCAATAGTGGTATTGCTGGCTAAATATCTCTCTTACGATCTGGAGCAGATTGTGTTGAGCGTTGGCGCTCCAAAATCTCTTGTAGGAGTGATTATTGCAGCGATTGTCCTTTTACCCGAAGGATTGGCTGCTTACAGGGCTGTAAAAGCGAATAGGTTGCAGACCAGTCTGAATCTTGCATTGGGATCAGCGCTAGCGAGTATTGGATTAACAATACCTGCAGTAGCTATTGTGGCCATAATCACTGGTTATCCACTTGTATTGGGAATTGATGCCAGATCAATGGTATTGCTGCTACTTTCTATGCTGACTTTGATCTTCTCTCTAGCGACAGGAAAAACCAATATCCAGCAAGGAGTGGTGCTACTGGTGATCTTTGCCTGCTATCTTTTCTATACCATTGTTCCTTGAGGTACGCCTGAGGATGGACTTGAGGGTAAAGTAAAATTCCAATCTTTCAGTGAGTCGCGAAGGAAACGACTAGAGTAGATCCATTGTTGCAGGTTGAGCTATTATTAATACTGTCGCAGATAGCATTAATTTTAGCCTTCTTCTCATCTCAATATAGCCTCTGGGCGTTCCTCATCCTGATTATTATTCTTCCTCTGTAAAGCCAAGCGCTGACTCGAGCTGCTCATTTACAAAAGTCATATATCTTTGGTGTTTATACTCGAACCACTGATTCCTAAGAGATTCAAAATCATGCAGGAGTTCATTAAAACGTCGAAAGGGATGCTTTTTTGAAATGGCATCAACAAAACGATTCTGATGAATTGCGGGCACCATTACCGAAATGAAATCTTCCATCACCCCAAAGGATTCCCAACTTTCCATCCCCTCAATCTCGATATAATCTTGGGGGGTATCATTGACCTGATCAAGGACATCCTGCCAGAATTCTGAGTCCGTATCATCATATTTAAGCACGCTGGGATAGGTGGCCACTTCACCAGTATGGATATTCAGGAAGCAACAATTTCCAATCGAGAGTTCCTGGGCGATATCATCTAAGAGTTGAGGTGTAATTTCCATGGGAATTATTCTTTAGCGTATGGAACTATAACTAGCATATGGAGAAAAGCAAAATTAAGCATTTTTATAAAAATAATTTTAGGGCCACCTTTTTTATCTATCCGCACCTAGTTCTGCAAGTCGTATCTTTTTCAGCGGATAGCCTTCGCTAGAAAGCAAATCCTGCAGTTGGCATTTTATAAGCCAGGAAGTGGTGATCAATTTCTTTAGACCAAAATAGCGCTAAAAGTCTTTTTTTAGACCGCAAACAGACCAATTTGGCCCAAAAGTCTTTCCCTCTGATTTTCCACAATAAGTTTGAATGTAAATCACCTGTTATGTGTAATAAATTATCATACAGCAGGTTAGCTCTTTGAAATTGGGGAACGAAACATTATCCTGTTTAGGCAGGAAATTTTGCGAAGGGATATTAAGAAATTATCCCGAGCGCGCATTGGCAGGCCGAGAAAGGCCCGGTCGGTAGAGACTGACGTGAGTAGTTCCGAAATATATATCCCGGAAAATCTTCTTCGGGGAGAGAAAGGCGGACACGGATGGTGTTCTGCCTTTCTGTTTTTATAAACGAGGTTCATTTTTTTTGATGGCCTTAAATTTAAACCAGTCACCTATGGAAAACAACAGATTAGACTTACGCCAGATCAGGGAGAATATTGATTTGGTAGCCCTGCTTTCCCAGTTGGGGCATTCCCCGGTACGCAGGTCCGGTGGAGAACTATTTTATCTCTCGATGTTGCGCGAAAGTGATACCGTACCCTCTTTTTGCGTGAATGAGAAAATGGGTATCTGGTTCGACCATGGTCTGGGGAGGGGTGGGAGCGTGATCGATTTTGCGTTGCTGTATTGGCAGGGACTGGGATTTAAAGCTTCAATTGAACGCTTACTTCAGGCGATCGATGCCCCCAATTACCTACCTAAAGAAAAGCCTGTACAGACTGAACTGCCTATGCGGGAACGTTCTTATCTCATTAAAGAATCCCGGCCACTATCCACCAACCGTGCAATTGCGGGATACCTAAAAAGCCGTGGGATCTATCAACCTGCAAAATCTTTTCTTTCCGAACTCTATTATTCGGTAAGAAAAAAAGACGGGCAGCGGGCGGAAATGTTTGCCGCGGCCTGGCAGAATGAGCTAGGTGGGTGGGAGGTGCGGAGCAATTACTTTAAAGGCTGCCTGGGAAAGAAAGCGCTGAGCTTTTTACCCGCTGGGGAAGATAGCCTGGTGGTGTTTGAGGGAATGATGGATTTTTTAAGCTGGAAACAGCAAGAACCGCAGAATCGGGCCAGCGTATTGATCTTAAACTCGATCGTATTTTTAGAACAGGGGATTAACCGCGCGGAGGGATTTTCCAGTGTGGAACTTTTCTTCGACCATGATCCCTCAGGCAGAAAAGCTACCGATGTCTTTCAGCAAAGCAGGTCCGATGCCCTGGACAGATCTGATCGTTATCAAGGCTATAAGGACTATAATGAAATGATCTGCGCAAACCTCCCCAAAAAAGAGAATATCCTTTTAGGACTGCGCAGCTATAAAATGAGAAGTAAAAATCCTTGAATACCATTTCCGTACTATGAATGAATCAAATAATGAAAAAAACACCGGGAAGACTGCCGCCTTCTATGCCAAGAAAACAGATCTTGTGCGCATCCAAATGATGGCGAAGAATCTTGGAATTTCCCTTGGAGAGCTTATACGAAGAAGATTGCTGGATAATCAGATGCTTAGTATGAATTCGGCAGAACTTTTATCACAACTTGATCCCATTGGCGCTGATATTTCCCAAATCAGGCATTTAATCGCAGCTTTAACTGAGCAACAGCACCCAGATGCTGATATCCACAGCAAAGACAATAAACTCAGCGAGGCGATCTTACAATATGTTTCGCACCTATCTAACCTTGAAGAACTCATCAGAGAGTTGATTGATAAACTCCATATCAAAAATAGACGTAGTGGTTAACCCAGTTGTACGGATATTAAAAGGAAGGCGAGGCTTTCCTGCAATAGGGTATAACATGGATAAAGTGGATGCTGGTCAGGCTACGCTGCTTTGCTCGAGAAACTTAGGCGTTTTATCAGCACTTGGCAAGATTTCTACCAAAGACCTGATCAATTTTTTCGGAGCTTTCGTCCAACATGCCCACAGAGGCTGGAGTCATCAGCTTCATGCAATCATTTCGCTAAAAGGACATGACCACCATTACCGTCAGCTTCAGTCCACTGCCGAGCAATGGTTAAAAGGAATGGGATACCAAAGACAACCTTATCTCATCTTTTTACACCGGGACACCGCTAATATGCACTTGCATCTGGTAAGTACCTCAGTCAGGCTGAGGAATAAAAAAATTGCTAATGTCTTCAGTTTTATCCGCGGGTCAGCAGTTCTCAACCAAATCTCAGGGGTAAACATTCGGCAGCAATTCTTTAGTGAGTTAATGATTTTGATGGAATACCGTATCGACAGTCTCGATGAATTCAGGAAAATCATCTTGCATAAAGGCTATAAGAATTTTCGCTCGCGGGATCTGCTGATTATCCGCAAGTATGGGCAAAATATATTGGAATTAGATTACCCTCAGCTAGAGCAACGATTTAAGGCTCTTTTGTCAGATTTTCATACACCAAATTCCCTGATTGCTAAAATAGAATATTTCCTTCTGGAGTATGATGCGAGTCCCAGGCCCATTTACACCAAACAGGCCGGAAACTGGAAAAAGGAAATTGCTGGGTATCGTTCGCAATTCGCTGATAGGTTGCTTAGTGAAGAAGGAATTGAAGTTTGCTACCATACTAAAAAAGGCAATATCTTCAGCTATTCAGTAATAGACCATGTTGGTAAAAGAATACTGGCAGGTGAGCGGCTCATTCCTTTGGAGCGTCTGCTGCATAGTCCTAAGCCATCTATTGGCTTTGCTCAGGAAGGGAAAAGTCGTTAATAATCCTAAGCTTAAAATTCATTTATGATCATAGGAATTGGTAATTGCAAGGGTGGTTCAGGCAGTAGTGTGCTCTCCTTGTTGCTCGCTCATTACCTCGCTCAACAAACCCAAGATAGTATTTCCCTGGTTTCTATTGCCGCTGGTTCTTTATCGCTACTACATTCCAGGTCAACGCTTCTGGAACATGAACTTCCCTTTGAATTCTTAACCTGTAGCTTTTCTCATTTCAAGCTCCTTGTTGATAAACTCGCAGAAAACAAATCTGCATGGATTATCCTTGATTTCCCCCCTGTGGGGAATGATGAGAAAATAATAGAGCTGATTTTAAAAGCAGATTTTATATGCTGCCCATTCAGTTATGATATGGACTCGGTACATAACAGTTTAACCTTTGGCTCACTTTGCCGCCGTATCCAACCAGAGGTCAAATTACTCTTTGTACCCAATCGTGTCGTAGCGAATGCGAGCTACCCTTTAAGGGATGAGACCGAGCGTACCATCAGGCAGATTGCAGCAGTAGGACCAGCGCTATCTATGCACATAGGCCTGCAACGTTTAAGCTCCCTGCAGTTACCCACAGGCCTGCTTGAAAAGTTTTCCACTTCATTGCAGGTCATTTTTGAAAATTATCTCAAACATGCTAAACCTTCTAACTTTTAAATCCCATGATGACCTGGACAAATTTCTCCTATCTGCTCTTTTTACTGTATCTGATTTACTATGGCGTGAACCTCTGCTGTGATCTGTTGCTCAAAGCACAGGGTAAGAGGGAAGTTAAAACCCATCAGGTTTTCCTCCTGGAGGACGATATTGCCCCGGTTAGCGTTTTCCTTTCCGAGCAGACCGCTCTCACGGATGCTACAGCAGGCGTTTCTTCTTTGCCGTTAAACCCAGTCTCTACAGGCGGGGTGAGCTTTGCTGAGCTTTTAGCGCTCGCCTCCCAGGATGCTATAGCACTTACTTCACAGATTTCTTACTAACGGATATGAAAATCATATATATGCTACTGGGCTGGATATTCACCTGCTGCGCCTTCGGTTATGCACAGCAGGCTCCAGGGATCAAGGAGCTTTACAGCGCTGGAACATCAATCAGGAGCTACTAATTTGGCTTTTCTGATTTAGCCTTCTCTATTGGAGGGGTAATGGGATTACTTGGAGGACTCCGGGTATTTTCCAATTGGCAGGCAGGCCTGCGGCACATCGATGCGCAGGTTTCCGGATGGTTCTTTTCCTGCCTTTTTTTGCTGCTCAGCGGTGTATTCTTGCGCGGGCTTTTTCAGTTATGAACATACCTAGAAACTTTAAACCTTTCAATTATGCAAAAACAAATCAACATTTTCTTTGCGCTGCTGCTCCTCTCAGCCACTTCCAGCGCCCAGACTGGTGGGGGAACCACCGGAATCAATGCAGCAACCTCAACGCTGACCAGCTACGTAGACCCGGTATCGACACTGATTTTGGCCATTGGTGCTGTAGTGGGGATAATTGGCGGAGTGATGGTCTATATCAAGTGGAATTCAGGTGATCGCGATATCAATAAAGAAGTAATGAGCTGGGGGGGATCCTGTATCTTTTTAGTATTGGTTTCGGTCGTGATTAAAGCCTTCTTTGGGGTATGATGACCCGGTATCCAGTGTACAAGGGCCTTCAGATGCCTTTAACTTATAAAGGACTCAAAGGAAAATATATCGGCTGGGGAATAGCCTCTCTAATCATCGGACTGATCGCTGGGGGAATCACCGGCTCTGTTATCAACATGTACCTGGGTGGGCTGGTAACACTACTGCTGACCCCTGGTCTTCTTTTTTTTACCCTTCAACGCCAGAGGGGAGGGATTTACAACAGAACCCGTCAGGATGGTTTATTTATTCATCCACTCAATCTCCCGAAAAGTTATGTCAGAGAAAAAAACATTTGATCTTCCCTATGCAGGTATGTTCAGCAAGGGAGAAATTACCTTCCTCTGCGGAGAAAAAGGCGATTTATCAGTAGTGCTGGAAATGCAAAATCCTGTGCTTCAATATGCTGCCGATAGTGCGGGATATCAAGCATTCCAACAATTGCTGTTGCATATCTGTAAGCTTATGGGCCATGGGCATATCCTTCAAAAGCAGGATGTATTCTTCTGTGATCATTATGTTCCTGAAAAAACTGAGGATTATCTGCAGAATGCTTTTCAACAACATTTCAATGGCCGCAGGTTTATTCGCATGCGTAGCTATTTGATCCTCACTAAAGAAGTTCCTCCGGGACGCTTTTATGTGTACGACCAAAAGGGGGAGGAAGACTTCTGCAGGCTGGTGCTTCAGGTTCGCGAGCTGCTTTCATCGGCTGGGTGCAAGGGGCGTCTGCTCAGGCAAGAAGAGATCAAAGCCTATCTGCGCCAAATTCTTTCCATGGAGTTTGCCTGCCAAGAGGTTGCCTTAGATAACATCTATGCTCAACATACCCACCTTAATATCGGAGCAAAGGCCTTGAAGAGTATCAGTTTGGTTGATATCGAATCCATTGACCTGCCTGCCCAGCTTAGTGGCTATCATTGCAGCATGGAAGGGGAGGGGGCTGAGGGATTTCCTCAAGATAACATGTCCTTTCTTTTGCAGCTCTCCACGCAGCACAGCCTAATTTACAATCAGCTAATTCGTATCCCAGCTCAGCAGGCTTGCCTGAATAAACTAGAGCTCAAGCGTAAACGGCATTCAGGATTAAAGGATCCTGCTAACCAGATGTGCGTGGAGGATATCGACCGGCTGTTGATGGAGGTGGCCAGGGATAACCGTCTGCTGGTGTATGCCCACTATAATATTCTGCTTTGCGCAGAAAATGCGCTCCTGGATAAAGCCACTTCAGAAATTGAGGCTGCCTTATTCCAACTGGGTATTATTCCCTCAAGAAACAGTTATAATCAGCTAGCGCTTTTTCGCTCCTGTCTTCCCGGAAATGCTGTATCGCTGCAGCACTATGACTGGTTTTTAATCAGCTGTGAGGCGGCGATATGTCTGATGTGCAAAGAAAGGCTTGCTGAGAACGAGGACTCTTCCTTTTTAGTTCGCTTTACCGACAGGCAGGGGATACCCATTGCCATAGATCCTTCGGATCTGCCCATGCGGACAGGCAGAATCTCCAACCGCAGTAAATTCGTACTCGGTGGTTCAGGATCGGGCAAATCATTTTTTATGAATGCATTGATTGAGCAGTATCTTCAATATAATATGGATGTGGTGATTGTGGATACCGGTCACTCTTACAGTGGGATTTGTGCTTATTTCAAGGGACGCTATCTGAGCTATAGTGAGGAGAATCCCATTACCATGAACCCCTTTTTAATTACCAAAGAAGAATACAATATCGAAAAGAGAGACTTCTTAAAGACGCTCATCGCTTTACTGCTCAGAGGCGCAGAGGGAGAAATTACCCAGGTAGAAGACACGGTGCTCACCAATGTCATTTCCGCTTATTATCTGGAACACTTTTCAGGCGATGGTGATCCAGAAGATTTAGGGTTTGACAGTTTCTATGCCTTTTCGCTAAAAGCGATTTCCAGTATCCTTTTCTCGGAACAAATCAGCTTTGATTTGGATGAATACCGCTATGTGCTTAAAAAGTTTTGCAGTGGTCAGGAGTTTGGGGAACTGCTCAACCGTAGTGGTGATGTCACTCTGTTTTCCCAGCGGCTAGTGGTTTTTGAGATCGATGCGATACGAGACCATAAGGTACTCTTCCCGATTGTTACCCTGATTATCATGGATGTCTTCCTGCAAAAAATGCGATTGCGTAGCCAGCAGCGTAAAGCCTTGATTCTGGAAGAAGCATGGAAATCGATCGCCTCCCCACTTATGGCCTCCTATCTGCTTTACATGTATAAAACTGTTCGCAAATTCTGGGGAGAGGCAGTCGTGGTGACCCAGGAACTGGGAGATATCATCGGGAATGCGATTGTGAAAGATAGCATCATTTCAAATTCAGACACCATTTGCCTGTTAGATCAGGGGAAGCTGAAAGGAAATTATGCCCAGATCACTTCTTTGCTTTCTTTAACGGAGCAGGAAAAACATAAAATCTTCACCATCAACCAACTCAATAACAAAAAGGGCAGAGGTCGCTTTAAAGAGGTGTATATCAGAAGGGGCTTGTCTGGAGAAGTCTATGGAGTGGAAGTGTCTTTAAGGCAATACCTCACCTTTTCAACAGAAAAGCCTGAAAAACTACTTGTAGAGCATTATGTAGCCAAATATGGTTCTTACCGGGCTGGCCTTGATGCCTTAATAGCTGAGCTGGAGGATTCCGGATGCGCTTTGGAAGAGTTCATCGCCAGAGCTCGTTAGATGGAAAAATCTTAAAATGTTAACCTATGAAAAAGCTTTTTTTTTTGACCCTGCCGGCACTTTTGTTAATCAACTCTGCCAGTAGCCAGATCTATTTCGATCCGGCAACCTCCGCTGCTACTGCGGCACATGCTTCCATTATTGATCGGCAACTTTCTTCCTCCTCAGAAAAGCTGACCCTATTGCAGCGCGCCCAGCTCACCGTTACCGGTCAGCTTGCCGTTGCCAATACCCTTCAATCGCAAATCTATCAGGGACTGAGCGAGGTTTCCTCAATCATGCGCTCGCTGCTTTCAGTGAAGGAAATTTATGACACTTCGGTAGATGTCATCCAGGATTTGGAAAAGGCAGGAAAGCTGGGAGTGAAAAATCCCGCTCTTTTGCTATTTGCTGAATCAGCGGCAAGGGAAATAAGGACCAGGGCGAGCTTACTCAGCTCACAGGTAGGCAGCTTTGTGCTAAAAGGAGGGAAGGATAACCTGATGGATTCCGGCGAGCGGGCAAAACTGCTCAACGCCATTCTCAGCCAGCTCCTGGTGCTCCGCGGACTGAGTTACGGGATGTACCGTTCGATGTATTGGGCGGATCAGCGCGGTTTTCTCCGCTCGATCAACCCCTATGCAGGTTACATCAATATCGATAAGCGGATTGCCGATGACATCATTTTAAAAACCAAAATGTTTAAGCCATGAAAACTCCTGTTCTTTTCAGCCTCCTGTTTTTCCTGCCCGTATGCCTCTGCGCTCAGATCAATGTTGCACTGCTGCATCAGCTCGTCTCAGACTCCAAAAGGGAATATAATGCCCAGAATATCGCCAGAGACCAGCAGGCCCGCTCGAGCGGAACCTCGGTGATGAATGCCTCACAAATGGAAAGGTTGAAGTCGCTTTACCGGACCAATCAATCACAGATCAATATGCTGGGTACTGCGCTAAATGTCGTACAAATCTCTGCTCAGGGGATTCCCTTGATAGAGGAAATCTCCAGCCTCCAAACCCAAATCTTTTCCTTATGTGCTCATCAGCCACTACTTGTACCCCTGGCGCTTTCCAGTCAGCTCAGCATAGCTGACCGGGCAGCGCAACTTCTGCGCTACTGTTATGGAATCACACTCAGCATCGGAGCACTCAACCAAATGCGTCAAAGCGATCGGGCGATGCTTTTTTCTTTTGTGATTGCAGAGCTGAGGTCTATCAGTGGCAGCTTGAAGGGGCTTGAGATGAGTATCCGTGGAGTAATGACCCGATTTGGTTCCAACTCGGTTAATTTTTCTAACTTTTCTTCTCGCGATAAAACCCTTGTCGATGAGATCATATTCAAAATCAAGCAGTTAAAAGGGAGGCAGAGATGAAAGTGCTGCTGACAGGACTACTGCTGCTTGTACTCACCAGGGCTTTTTCCCAGCAGGTTGTTCTCGACAAGGCTCATTTATCAGCCGTAATGGCCAATGGGGCGATGCGCTCAGCATCAGAGTCTCTCCACCATAGCTATCTCCAGGGATCAATGGATCATTTCGATCAAATTAAAATGCGGCTTGCTCCGCTTATTTCAACCCAGGAGCTCATCTTTCGTTCCTTATCACAGGTAGACGGGGTGTTAAGGGATGCGCTGATAGTCAAAGAAATCATCGCCCTTACCCAGCAGAACCTTACAGAGGCCATGGCTCTGCTCAATGATGCCCGCCAAAACCCACAACTTTCCCTGTTTGCCGAAAGCAGTACCAGAATGCTGCTCAATAGGAGTAGCGCACTCTATACCCAGCTTGCTGAGTTTGTGCTCAAGGAATCGCCACAGGCGCTGATTAACCATGAAAGCCGTGATGCATTACTCAAGAAAATATCCCTCGAGCTCAAGGTTATCCGCACCCTGCTTTACAGTGCCCGCAAAAGTATGTTCTGGGCTCAAGTGAATGGTTTTTTTCGCACAGTGAATCCCTACAGGGGATTTATCGCCAGGGACAAACAGCTGGCCGATGACATATTATATCACCTTAAAACGATCAAAAAATGAAACATTTCATGCTATTGTTTTTTTGCTGCCTGAGCATCTCGCTAAGTTATGCCCAACGGGTAATCAAGGATGCTGCAATTGCCCATCAGCAGCAGCGCATGGTTTTTAGTCAATGGGATGCCGATAAGTTTACCCCAAAGCCAGGATTTCTAGGCTTAAACCCACTGTACTGGATTACCTGGGGGTTGCATCCGGATTATCCAAAAACAGACCGGCGTCCCTTGTCCGCCTCTGGTCCTCAATCCCAGCGCATAGCCCTGGCGATGGTGATGCAGCAGGCCGACCAGGCCCATTTTAAGCAGAGCGATACGCTATCGGCTTCGGCAATTTATGCCGCGGCAGCCTACTCTGGTCTATCCTCCGGGGTTGATCCGCTCTGGCAGCTGTATTATGCAGATCAGTTTTCCCCGCTGATTTCCTTTGCCGGTAACCCTCCGCTTTCTGGTAGCCCACAAGAGATCGCCCAGTTGCGATCCTCGGGCCTGTATCAATGGTATGCAGCAGAACATGCCTCTTTAGCCCAGCGCCTGCAGATTTGCCGAACAACATCACTGGAGCGAGGCGCCCGGCTGATTGGCTATCACCGTCTGCTGGGGGAATATCGCAAACTTGAAGCAGACTGGGAGGGGAGAAGGCAGACCATTGGCAGGCACCTGAATCTTCAGCGGGCCTCCAAGCGGATTAAAATTTTTGAAGGCCGTGCTCCTTCAGGCAAAAAGACTGATATCGAAATTGCCGATGAAATCCTTAAAAAATCTAAGCTATGACAACTAAACTCAGCCTGGCCAGCACATTGGCCAGCCAAACCAGCATGCAGGCCCCTGTCCAGGTCAGTGACACTTTTAAAGATACCTTTAACTATCTACAGGGAAACGGCGTTTATGAAGAGGGCATGATGCACTTCCTTCACCAGATGAAAGAGAGTATCTGGACGCATTATGATGCTTTCATTGGTGATGCGCAGGCCCTGGCCGCAATTTTTACTCTTATTTTTTTTGCTAAAACCAGCTATGAGCTAATCGTTGGAGATAAGCGGCTGGAAATCATGCCCCTGCTCAGGCCCTTTGGGCTTTCCATGATTATTCTCTGGTGGCCGGCGTTCACCAAGGCTGTGGCCTTTCCCGGACAGATAATTGAACACCGTACTGCTGCTTTTTTTGATGGTAGCCAAAGCGAAATAAATGCCTTAAGGCTGCAACGGGCGAGATTGATGGTGTCGCTTTCCGATGAGTTACTCAGGGTTCAGGCCGAAAGCGAGATTGCCAAGAAAGAAGCTGATACCTGGTATGAGAATGCCTGGGAATCAGTTAAGAGTTCTGTTAAAGACGGATTCTCACAAGTGTGGAATCCTGTGGTAGAAATGAGGAACCGCCTACAGGTTGGTTTGCAGTTACTCGGTGCCTCTCTGCTGGAGACCCTTGCGGTATGGGTTCTACGCATAGCGGTTTACCTGCTTTTTATGGTGCAGATTATCTTCTCTATTATCCTGATTATTTTAGGTCCCTTTTCGGTAGCTGCGAGTATTCTGCCTATTTTCCGGGATTCTTTTTCGAGCTGGATCGCAAGGTTTGTTTCGGTAAGTCTCTATTCAGGAATCGGTTATCTGGTGATGTATGTGGCCTCACTTTTTCAGCATTATGCGCTCGAGGCAGAGATTTCACGCTATAAGGAACTTTTAAGCCAGAGCGGAGACCATCTGGAAAAGCTTAGCTGGTTTGCCTCCAATGGCGTACTTTCTTTTGGCATGGTGATCATTACCTTTATTATCGGTGCCCTGACCATGTTCACCGTGCCCAGCATTTCCACCTGGATCGTGTCCACCTCTGGAATCAGCTCTGCAGCAAGTGTGATGGGCAGTAACGCGGCTAAAGTAGGTAGCGTGGCCGGAAATATTGTAGGAGGATAGTACATGCTGATTAAAAATATTGAAAGCAAGGTACGCCTCGCCAGCATCGTATCTGTGGGCAGTTTTTTGCTGAGCTTTGCCCTAAGTGTCACCGCCTTTTTTTTTGCCTACAGGCAGGTAGGTGAGGAGAGAAGGCAGATATATATACTCAATGCCCAAGGGCTGCCACAACCTGCATACCGGCGGGCGCTGGAGATGAATCGCAGCGCAGAATACCGTGCTCACATCAGCCGATTTCATGAGCTTTTTTTCTCGCTCATCCCTGATGAGAAATACATCGAGCAGCAGATGAGCCGCGCGATGTACCTCGTTGATGAAAGTGGGGTGAGGCAATACAACAACTTAAAGGAGAAAAGTTTTTTTAACTCGGTGCTCTCTTCTTCTGCAGTGCTGTCCTTGCAAATCGATTCGATCCTGCTTGATGAAAAGCAACACTACTTTCGCCTCTATGCTACCCAGCGAATTGATCGCCGCAGCTCGCTCACCACCAGATCCTTAATTACTGAAGGGCACCTGGTTGATCTGCCTGCCCGTTCAGAGCACAATCCACATGCGGTTCTGATTACCGGCTGGAAGACGCTGGAAAATGCGGACCGTTCTTCGCAGTCCAAGGACCCGTTTTAATCTTGATGATATGAAAAGAAAAACATTTTTCGCTTCGGGATCCCTTGGGCGTGTTTCCAAGCTTGGCTTTGGTTTAGAGAAAGTCTTTTACTCCCCATTGCAGCGCTTTCCCCGCTTCGCCTTTTTGATGATGATTCTGCTGATCGCTTTTTCGGTGATCTTTCGTTTCGCCACTAATCCGCCCGCAGTCCCCCCAAAGGTCAGTTTGACCCAGGGCCCTGCTTCGGCAAATTTAAGCAGATTACCCCAAACCGCGTCTGCTTTAGCTCAGGTGATGGAACTGCAGGCGGTATTGGCAGAAATTTCAACCCAGGATACTTTAAGCGCGGTAGATAGCATCAAGATTGAAAGGCTGCTTAGCCGGATATCCCTGCTGCAAAAACAAATTCAAAAACCATGAGAAAAATAGATTTTAAGCATCCCCGTTACATGCTTCCCCTGATTATTCTTCCCTTTATCTTCATCCTTTTTTATGTTTACCGGAACAGCAATTTTTCAAAAGCTAAGGGCTTAAAAGATTCCATTCAGCTCAGTGCCGATCTGGGTGAAGTTTCTCCGGATGTGAGCAGCTCAAGCATGGAAGACAAGTTTCAGGCATCCCGCGAAAAATTTAAAAAAGGTGATGGACAAACCCCGCTTTCGGCAATCACTGATCCTGACTCTACATCTTCAGAGTGGGCTCAGCAGCAGCGAATAGCGGCTATGAGAGAGGCCGTGTTATATCCCTCATCGCCCAGACCCTTAAATAGATCTGTTAAAGAGGATGAATCCCTGGCCTCTCAAAAGGCGCTTGCTGCAGCTTTAAATGAGCTCCATTCACCTCCGCCAGTAAATCCCAGCTCCGCAAGGCCACCAACGGATCCCATGGCCATTTTTCGTGCCCAGATGGCTATTGTAGACAGCATGGGAAAAGCCAATGACCCTGCCAATCGGAGTGCGAAAAATAAAAAAGGGGTTATGGGTGCTTCCCGAGAGCAGGAAAGCTCTAGGGAGGTCCTCAAAGTATCGCTGGAGAGAGATTCTGAAGCAGATTTTAATAGCGTAAAACCAGTTAAGTCAAACAGCAAATTCATTGCTGCAATGGTAAACGAGCAGCTCCTTGTCAAAGGGGAATCCAGAATTAGCCTGAAATTACTTCAAGACATCTATGCCGGGGGGTACCGGATCGAAAAGGGTACCATTTTATATGCCCTGGTCAGTGGATTTTCCACTCAGCGTATTCAGATCTCCGTCCATTCTATCCTGCACCGGGGAGAATTGCTTGCGGTGAATTTAGAGGTTTACGATATCGATGGAATCAAGGGGCTTTATGTGCCTTCCTCCACTTTTCGCGATCTGAGTAAAGAACTCGGGAGTGCGGGAATCCAGGGAACAGATCTGCCACTGTCCAATGGACAAATCAGCAGTCTGCTTGGCAGGGTATTCCAGTCCGGGAGTACTGCACTGAATAGAATAATTATGCGTAACAAAGCCCGGATTGGCTACGGCTCAATGCTCTATCTGATTGATCCCGATCAGCTGAAAAGAAATTAAACATACAAGCTACAACTATGAAATTAAAACTTATTTATCTGCTCACAGCTCTCACCTTAAGCATCGACCTTTATGCCCAGCTGCCCTCTAGTATTGTGCTGGTGAAAGGCTCCACACTTCATTTCCGCTCTCCCGAGCCTATCCGTTATGTTGACCTTTCTTCCCCTGATTTAAAAGGAGACCTTCCCTTGGATCAGTTACTCAGGGTAAAGCTGAAGCTAGACTCTGGGAAAACAAAGTACGATGAATCACCTTACCTGATTACCATTGCCGGAGAAAGCTTTTTAGCCCAGTACCGCATCATTGCCCTGGATCACCACTCCATGCAGCCTTTAACTACCGAAATAGAGATTCAGCCTAAAGATATGCTGCCCTTATCACCCGCTTCCCCAGAGCTGACTACCCCCCAGATCAAAGCCTGTGCACTGGAATTATTATCCCAACATAAATCCCGTAAATTATTTTCTGCCAGAGGGCAGGATATTTCTCTACACATTAACCGTATAGCCTCAGCAGGGGACTTGATTTTTATCGATATCACTGCAAGCAATGCTTCTCATATGGCCTATGAGATTGACAATTTGGAATTTAGTCTTCAGGATAGGCGAATCGTCAAGGCCACCAACCAGCAATCCATCGAGCTTAAACCACGCTGGCAGCTCTATCCCTCCAAGCGGTTCACTCAGCACTACAGAAATATCTATGTGCTCAACAAATTGAGCCTTTCAGGGGAGAAATGCCTGAAAATTACGCTAACTGAAGTTCAACCCTCTGTCCGTAAGGTCAGTATTTTTTTGAAGAGTAGAGATCTGCTCAATGCCGATACATTTTAATTCAACCTATATAGTGTAGAAAAATGGAAGAAACCCAAACCCAGCAGAGCTTACACCGGTTCATGCAGTTCAGTATCTATCTTGCCGTTTCACTGGATTTGCTGTGTTTTTTGTTGCCGCAAATGCGGCCGCACCTCCCTGTATATATTTGGGGTATCGCCAAAATGCTGACGAATATCTTTAGCAGGCTTACTATTTTTCAGCACCCACTTTACAGCAGGCTTTTTATACTGTCACTACTATTGTTGGTATCAGTGGGTACATTGAGCAAAAAGTCGAGAGAATTTAATGCCAAAAGAGCCATTGCTTTTCCCTTATTCACAGGACTTATCTTTTTCTTTGGCAGTCCACTTGTTCTGAAGGCAATGGCTGAGGAAATGATAACAAATACCTGGGGCATGATTTGCTATTCTTCATTGCTTATACTGGGTACCATACTAATCCATACCGCAACTGATAACATCTCTAAAATCATCAGCTCAGGCTTTGGAAAAGACCGTTGGAACATCGAGGAAGAATCTTTCATGCAGCCCATCAGACCAAAACTAGGTCCCCACCGGGTAAGTATTCCTTCTCTTTTTTATTTTAAAGATAAAGTGAGGAATGGTTTCATCAACATCGAAAACATATTCCGTGGAACCTTGCTGATTGGAACTCCTGGATCGGGCAAGAGTTTTGGGGTCGTCATGCCTTTTATCCGTCAGCTGATAGATAAGGGATTTTGTATATGCCTGTATGATTTCAAATATCCTGACCTTGGTCAGCTGGCCTACTACCATTACCTGCATCAGCGAAAAAAAGGTAAACTTCTAAACTACGGATTTCATGTACTCAATCTCAATCAGGTTGAGCGCAGTAGAAGGGTAAATGTTTTGCGCTCAGATTACATCTCCACCCTGGCTGATGCCTCGGAAACCGCTGAGGCCTTGGTTGAAGCGTTAAAAAAAGGAGATAAGTCATCCGGAAGCGACCAGTTTTTTACTCAGAGTGCCGTCAACTTTCTTTCCGCCAGTATATACTTCCTTGCCAGACATGATGGGGGAAAATATTCTTCACTGCCTCACCTACTATCCTTTTTAAACTGTTCTTATGAGCAGATCTTTTCTGCACTGATGAGTAATGATGAGCTTTCTTCTCTGCTCTCTCCATTCAAGAGTGCCTATCAGGCCCGTGCATTTGATCAGCTGGAAGGTCAGGTAGGCACCCTGAAGATATTTATTTCCAGGCTGGCCACCCTGGAGAGTTTCTGGATATTCTCCGGGGATGACTTTTCCCTGCGGATTAGCGATCCGGCTGCCCCCTCCATGCTGATTTTAGCCAATGATCCAAATACCCAAAATATCAATTCTGCCTGCTATTCCGCAGTCCTTAACCGGCTGACCAGACTGCTCAACAATAAGGGAAACCTGCCCAGTGCACTCTTGCTCGATGAGCTCCCAACTCTTTTCGTTCACAAAATCGAAAATCTTATTGCAACGGCCCGATCCAACCGGGTTGCAGTGCTCATGGGACTGCAGGAATTGCCCCAATTTCAGCAGCAGTATGGTAAAGACACCGCCAACACCATTTGCGCGGTGGTGGGAAATGTACTGGCAGGATCGGTGAGAAACAAGGAAACTTTGGATTGGCTTGAAAAGCTTTTTGGTAAAGTAAAGCAGGTAAATGAGAGCCTTTCCATTGACAGAAATAAAACCTCGGTATCCTTAAGCGAACGCCTGGAATATCTTATCCCCTCGGGAAAAATAGCCTCCTTGCGGGCTGGGGAGCTGGTGGGAATGCTGGCCGGAGATGTGGTGGAATCTTTTGATGGAAGATATGAGTCCTCAGCAATTAACTGCCGGGTGAATCTGGACTTGGAAAGTATTGCCAAGGAAGAGTCCAGTTATCCACAAATGCCCCTTTATTATGATTTTAAAGGAGCAAAACGGCAGGTGCTCGAGGAAAATTTCCGCCGTATCAATAGGGAGATTTCTCAGCTCATCGCATGCTTTCCATCGGCCTAGTGTCATTGAGATACAACCCCAAACAAATAAACCACCTGAAAGCCAAAAATTATGGAAAAATTTATTTCAAAGCCTGTTCTGGTAGATTTGGGACAGTCTTTTTTACCCGCAATTGGGGTAGTCAGCGCCATTGACCTTACAAAAGGTACAGCAACTGTGGTATTTAGCGATCTCTCCGTACAAACTCATGTTTTATCTGCTGTTGCCTTTCTCAAGGATAAGCAAACCCTTTACCAGCAACTGCTGACCCAAAGCGCTAATATTACAAGTGAGGATTTTAAAACCCTGCTGAAGGTGAATATGCTCCAGGAAAATCCAGCGGACTCCTCGATCCTCCAGGCCATGCAACTTTTACGTCACCATCCCGGTGCCTTGGCGCTGGCCAGTAACTCTATTGCTGAAGTGCTCAATATAAGGTTGCAACAAAGGGAAGCAAGTCCAGGCAGATGAGCATGCTGGAAAAGTTAATGGGCCTACTGCTAATAGGGATGCAGGGTGCATTTTGCCATGCTCAGCGGCAGGTTGTTCTTCCTTTGGATTCATTAGTGGTCACCAGTGGCTTTGGCCCAAGGATTCACCCTGTATTGCGCAAGGGCGATTTTCACCGTGGCGTTGACCTCAGGGCCAAGCAATCAGCGGTTAAAACGGTGATGGCTGGGAGGGTGTCATCGTGTGGCTACAATCCGATACTTGGAAACTTTGTGTGCATATCACATGGTAAATTGGAAAGTATCTATGGTCATCTCTCTTTTGCGATGGTATCGCCAGGGGAGTGGCTGGAAGCAGGTAAGGTAATTGGTGTCTCTGGTAATAGCGGACGGACCACAGCAGCACATTTGCATTTCGCGCTTCGCTACCAGGGTATTTTCCTGGATCCTATTCAATTCCTCTTTGCAATAAGAAATAGCGAACGCTAAGGATTTGTCCCGATCGCTATTAGCGCCCACTAAAAAATGATCAGGGCTTACTATGGTAATGGCTAGCTGCTTGTGCTATGTGCACTAAGTACAATAAGGCCTTTGTGATGTTTTAAAAATTCAAGTTATGATTTCAGAAAAATTAGAGAATGCCGAGAAATCTCTTGGCACCTTGCTCATGCTCATGAGAATCGATGAACAGATTTCTCTCAATGCAGAGCAGGCAGTAGCTTATGGGGTAGAATTTGCTGATGAACTCCCCTTAAGTGAGGAAGGAGATGATGATGGATAAAAAGCAGTCCCCAATGCACCTTCAAGTTGCCAAACTACTCATTGAGCAACTCAAAGCAGGGACTGCCCCATGGCAAAAGCCGTGGAGCGCTCCTGATAAGCGCTTGGAAATGATGCCCTATAACTTTCAGAGTGGCAAACGTTACCGGGGAATTAATGCTATTCATCTTTTACTCTCAGATCGCGGAGATCCAAGGTGGATGACTTTCAAGCAGGCAGAAGCCAGTGGCCTGCGCGTAGCTCGTGGCGAAAAGGGAACCCTTATCCAATTTGTTAAGACCCATGAGCGTAAAAAACTTCGTGATGATCAGGGTAAGCAGGTTTACAATGAGCTTGGTGAACCGATAATGGAAATGGTCAGTTTGCCCAGGCCCATCATCTCAAATGCCTGGGTGTTCAACGCTGAGCAAATCCAGAACATGCCTGAAATGTCCCTACCTACCTCGCATCTTTCCTGGGATCCGATAGAAAGAGCTGAAATGCTCATCTCAAACAGTGGTGCAGACATCTCCCATCAGTACATTGATGAAGCTTATTACCATATCCGTTACGATGCGATCGTTGTTCCCAAAGCAGAACAGTTTGAGCATGCTAAAGGGTATTATGCCACAGTCATGCACGAACTGGCCCACTGGACCGGACATCCCTCCAGATTAGACCGGAGTAAATTTTTTCAAAATGGTCTCCATCAATATGCCAGGGAAGAACTTCGTGCTGAAATTGCCTCCATGATCATTGGTGCCGAACTCGGGATTGGCAATGATCACGGCCAGCATGTAGCCTATCTTCAGGGCTGGATTGACATTTTGCAGGATAACCCTTTAGAGATCCTTACAGCCTCGGTGGATGCGGAAAAAATATTTTCTTTTCTCAGCTCACTTGAGCGGAAACAGGAGCTTACAATGAATGTTACCAAGGAGATGGGAGAGGCGCTAAAGTCAAATAAAAGCTATCTTTCTACCGGGGATACCATTCATTACAAGGGGCACACCTATCTCATTCAGGGTCATTTAAAGCAAGGACGCTTGCGCGTCAAGCAATTGCCTTCAGCAATCTGCTTTACCCTTTCTGGCCAGGATAAGCTCTACAACTCATTGCTTGCAGTGAAGCTTAATGCTTTACAGCAGCAAACAAGCCAACCGATCGCCCAATCTTCGGCGCTTGTTTTACCAACCTTCCCTTTAACCCCTAAAAGATAATGACTATGGAAACTCCATTTAATTCAGCCGACCTGCCTATAGATCAGCTCTCCCGTCTTGGAATTTATCAGGGCGATCAGTTACTACTGGATTCCTCCCAGGTCTCCGCACTGCTTTCCGGCAGAAGAACATCTCTTATTTCCCTACGTGATATAAAAGGTGATGGATTTGAGATTGAAAGGCTTGATGCCAAGCTCTCTTTATCCAGAGAAGAAAACGGCAAAGTAGAATTGCTGATTCATCCCATCTATAAGCAACCCCGGGAGCACACTTTGCTCACTGAAATGCAAATGCGAGATTTAATAACAGGAAAACAGGATTATATCTCTAAACTTATCGAGCAGGAAGATGGTCACTCCACGCTGCTTAATGTGGAATACGATGAGCAGACACGTGAATTTATCAGTTATCATGTCTCTGAGATCATCCCACCCGACCGAGTCAATTCGATATTGCTTAGTGAAGAAGAGAAAAGTGCCTTCCAAAGAGGGGAGTCGCTTGAGCTAGAAGATGGAACCAAATTGCAGCATAGGGCAACTGAGCCAAGTGGACTTTTGAGTAACCGTAAGATGCTTATCCTTTCTGTACTGATTGATGGGGGTATTTCTTACCTGTTGATTAAAGGCATTTCTGCCTTCAGACAAAATCCACAGCAATTAGATCACCATACGGCCTCTTTTGAGCGTGCTGTCCAGCAGATGCGCGGAGAAGGACTAGGCAACGCAGACCAGCGCATTTTAGAGCGACAGATGACGCCTCCTCGTCAAATCAATCACCGCTGATTTTCAGTAATAAAGTAATCACTAACAGACTTAAAATTTAAAAATATGGACCAGAACAATTTAGAATATTTGCAGAAAACCCTCGATTACCTGGGTTTTGGTACCCGGTTGAATGAAGTGCTCTCCTCAGCCATCTATCGGGAACTGGAAAGCTTCAGTCTTGGAATTAACCAACGTTACATTCCCGCTGAATTTCGCTCAGATCCTACTAAAATGATAGATCAGGCTCATTTTCAACTTAACTTTAGCCGATCGGGAGAGACGGGCATGTATTTTTTGAACACCTATCAGCTTACCCTCAAGCGATACAATGCAGAGGAGCCTATTCAGCAGACCTTTGACCTGGAAAAACACCATCGTATCAGCGCCCTTCAGGCCTATCGGTTAACCTGTGGTCTTTCTCTGGAAAAGGAAATTCTACAAAAAAGGGAGGCAGGCGATGACGTTATCCCTCAGCGCATTCCGGTTTGGCTAAAGCTTGACCTTTCGGTGAGTGATGACAAGGGCAATCACCCTCTCATGCGTTTTTATCCGGGCTATGGCTATGATTTGAGAACTACGTTGGATAATTTTGCCTTTTTGGGGTTGGAAGATCCAGAAAAAAAAGATGCCGTGATTAAGGCACTTCGATTTGGCAACCTAATTGAACTTTCGCTGGCGAAAGAAAATGGATCTCAGCAGGTCTACGTGGCAGCAAACCCGAAATTAAAAACATTAGACCTCTATTCAATGAACATGCAGCCCATTAAAGACTTGTCTGCAGTACTACCAAAAAATGAAAATCTACCAGATATACAGTCTACAGGAGTAGAGGCCAAAGGAAACAATAATACCATAACCTTTCCAATGGATAGCGTTGAGAATAGGGGACGTGGAAGGTAACTGAAAATCGAGGTTAATTATGATTTGTGAGTGTAAGTTAATGAATGTCGATATCTCATCTCTTGACGATAATATCCTCCATCACCAGCATATCCATCCGGGTTCTTAAGAAGCAATCTAATGCTTCTTCAGGCGTATTGACGATGGGTTCGTTTTCATTAAAAGAGGTATTTAAAAGGATGGGGGTGCCTGTTTTTTGATAAAAGGATTCAATAAGGCCATGATAGCGCGCATCATTTCCTTCGTGAACAGTTTGGAGCCTGCCAGTCCCGTCCAAATGGGTTACTGCAGGTATTTCTGAGTGTTTTTCTGGCTTAATTTTAAAGACCTTTTCCATAAAAGGAACATCGTCAACCTGTTCAAAATAGTCTGCAACATACTCAGAAAGAATAGAAGGAGCGAATGGCCGGAAAGATTCTCTGCGTTTGATTTTGGTGTTCAGGATTTCTTTTGCATGATTGTTTCTAGGGTCAGCCAGAATGGAACGGTGACCCAATGCCCTGGGACCAAATTCTGCTCTTCCCTGAAACCATCCCACCACACCTTCACTGATTAAGCAGTTGGTGATTTGATCATAAAATGCTGACCCGGTCAATTTTTGATAACTGATTTGCCTTTGATTTAGTAATTCTTCGATATAGGCATTATCGAATCTGCTTCCCAAATAACCATGGAGCATGGGCAATGCTCGGGGCTTTTTTTCGATCTGATTATAGCACCACAAGGCTGCGCCAATCGCCGTTCCGGCATCGTGGCCTGCTGGTGGAATATAGATATTTTTGAATGGAGTATTTAATTTGATTTTTCCATTTGCAACCGAATTTTGTGCTACTCCACCGGCGATACAAACTGCTTCTAAACCTGTTTTTTGATAAAGATGGTTTAAAATGTGGAAGATAACCTCTTCACATACTTGTTGAATAGAGGCTGCTAAATCCTGGTGATAAGAGGTGATCGGTTCTGTGGCTTCTCTGGGTTTACCCAGTATGTCAATCAGCTTAGGAGTAAAAAGTGCATCCATATGAGGAGAACCATCTTCCCAGCTCATTTTAACACCTTTTTTAGGATGATTAAAATATTGGAGATTTAGCTTGAATAGCCCATTGGGTAGTAATTTTACCAGTGACCTGATTTTCTCTACATATTTGGGGCTGCCATAAGGCGCTAGTCCCATCACCTTATATTCATCTCCATAATGAGGAAAGCCCAGAAATTGGGTAAGTGCAGTATAATAAACACCTAAGGAGTGTGGATAGGAAACAGTATCCAATACCTCAATCTGATTTCCTTTGCCAATTGCCGTCATGGTGCTGCTGAAATCGCCAAAACCATCAATTGATAATAGGGCTGCCTTTTCAAAAGGGGATGCAAAAAAGGCGCTGGCCAGGTGGGCTCTGTGATGCTCTACATTTATTATTTTTCCATTCAGTACCGCTGGATCTATAGAAAATAGTGCAGCAATTTCTTCCTGAATGCTCCCTGCTTTTTTCAGGTTCTTCATCCTGTCGAAGATGTTGCTTAAGCTTAACCTGTTTTTAAGCGCTGTAAGGATTTTACGCTTAAAGTT
Source organism: Pedobacter rhizosphaerae (assembly GCF_900111155.1). Taxonomy (GTDB): domain Bacteria; phylum Bacteroidota; class Bacteroidia; order Sphingobacteriales; family Sphingobacteriaceae; genus Pedobacter; species Pedobacter rhizosphaerae. Next base: position 72,765 of record NZ_FOGG01000007.1, read on the forward strand.
GGCTTTGGGATCCCTGGAAATAGCGATATAGTCCACATCCGTAATGCTGATGTTGGCTTCCTTCAGGCAAAATTTGATGGCTAAAGATGGAAATCCTGCCCAATGCTTAATGCGTCTGAAACGCTCTTCTTCGGAGGCAGCTATGATTTCTCCGTCTTTATAAATGCAGGCGGAAGAATCTCCGTGGTAGGCATTAAGGCCTAAAATATACATGGGATGGGAATTGGGTTTTAGGGATTCGTTTTTTAACTAGCGGGTTGAAAAGATAAATGGTTTAACATCCACACTCAAAACTTCAAACTAAGATTTTGGAGCTGCTGGAGTGCTTCTTTTCGTATTGCGCTTGATCCAGAAATACAGCATAATGAAGATCATGATATACACCAGAATATTGAAAATTTCATGGTGATATTCGAAATAATTTCTTTGACTGTGTACCATCCCAAACAATAAACCTAAGCCCGCAATTCTACCGATATTCAACAGATAAATAGCAATCAGACCTATAACGAGCATCTTTAAGGTAGATTTCCATGGTGCAGGAAAGGCCAAAACAAAGGCCGCTAAAAAGCTCATTACACCTAACCCCAAGCAGGAATAATTGATTCTCAGTAAAGGCCCGTTTACGACTAAAACATCCATCTCGTTGTGTATGGCATAAAAGCCAAATAACTTGATAATCCAAACCGCAGGCTTGATTAATGCCGTTTTCAGTCCTTGGATATAATCAAAATGTTCTGCAATGTAGGGACTATAAAACCGCGCCCCTGGGCTCATCACGCTGTTCATAAACAGGTTTCCCTGACTGAATAGGATATACAATGCAAAAAGGACGATAATAAACTTAATAGATTTTCTATTCGCTTGTTTCTTGGCTTCTTCGGGAGTGATTTCGTTCATATCATTTTAAGTTATGTTTCTTTCTTAGTTCATATATTTTAGCATCAATTAGCAGACGGAACCATAGGCCTTGTAAGGTGTGAAAAATTAAACCTTCCTTACCATCTAAAAAACCTAAACGAAGAAAATAGCGGATGAAAAAGTATATGAAGGCGCGCAAGAATAAAGGTGAACGTTCATACATCGATTTAATATATCTTCTCTGCTCTATCGGGTTTCCACTACGCTTTGGTGTGATAACATTTTCTAATTTTAGGTTTTCGAAGTGGTCTACAGCCTCCAGATCAGACCATTTATTGTGCCTCTCTGTGAAAGTTTTAAGTGAACTGGTTAATATATCAATTACATCGCCTTTCAGTTGTATCAGTTTTCCTTCTACAACAAAATGCTGATCATATAGCTTATGTTCACAATATCCAAAATCTTTTCTAAATAAAACACAGTGGTAGGTGGGATAGTGTCCACCATATTTAATCCATCTATCCATAAAAATAGTCCTCCTACTGGTCAAAAAACCTGTGGTTTGAATTGGAATTTCCTGGTTAAATACAATTCTCAATTCTGCAGTAAGTTCTTGTGAAATTCGATGGTCTGCATCAACATTCAAGACCCAATCTGTTCCAATAGGCAGGTGCTTAAGTGCCCAGTTTCTTTGCAGACTATAATTCTCAAAAGCATGGTGGATAATCTTAACCTGATACTGTTTTGCTATGGATAGGGTTTGGTCTGTGGAGCCTGAATCAACAATAAATACCTGTTTTGAAATGGGTAATACACTCTCCAAACAAGCCTTAATATTATCTTCCTCATTAAAAGTTAGAATGATTGTTGTAATTGGGTTGAGCATAAATGGGATGGTAATGATGCTATAAATATAACGCTAATGGTTTGTATTGCTTATTTATATCTGTGATACTTGTTTATAGAGCGTTAAATATTCAGACTTTAATTCAATTGTACTAAATTTTTTTGAGATCAGTTTAGGGCCATTTGTTCTGATCTCTTCTCTGAGCTTCAAATTATGAAAAGATTCTTGCAATATAGGTGCAATTTCTTGGGCATTAAGCGAACAAATCCATCCTAAGTTTTCTCGTTTAACATAATCTGCCAAACCAACCTGATCGGAAATTAATACAGGCGTACCTACACTGAGACTTTCAATAACAACGTTGGCGAAACTCTCGCTCTGAGAGAGCAGCACAGTGAGATCATTTTTTCTGAGAATGTCGAACTTCTGTTGGTTATCAACTTGTCCTAACCAAGTTATTTTTTTATCAATATTGAGCCTTTCTGCAAGGCGTTTCAGGGTTTCCAGGTACTCAAAATCACCAGATCCGGCTATTGTTAAAGTCCAATTGATTTGAAGCAGAGCAAGAGATTCAAATAGCAAATCCAAACCCTTAATCGGGTTAACCCTGGATAAAAATACCAATCTAAAAATCGAATGCGTATCTATTTGAGGGGCGTTTACTGTTTTGGGTAGATGAATTACATTAGGAATAATAATAATATTTTGATGTGCCATTACACTTAGTATATCCTCTTTCTCTTTTTCGCTTGTTGCGTGAAGCGTACAGCCATTTAATAATTTCTTACCCAATAATCTATGGATAATTATTTTCAATGTAAAACTTCCGTGCGTAAGTGTATGGTTGCTCAACATTCCTCTTGGTGAAACGATTACAGGTAAGTTATGCCATTTCGCAACAATACAGCTAAGGAGAGAAACTAAATTCCACCAGGCGTGAACATGAATAACTATTTTTGAATGCCGCCTTTTAGCTTGTAGAATAACTTTTCTTAAATGGAGAAGTAATGCCGGGGAAAAATGGCTATGATCTTTTGTCCATCTCTTAAAATATGTCACCCCAACATTATTTACCAGCCTGTGTTCATTAACTGGGATATCTAATTCATTTTTTCCATTTGCCGTGGTAGTAATTACCTCCAAGTTTAATTTTAGAGGAGAAATTCCATCGGATAGGAGGTCCTTATCAACAAGGATTTCACAAAGCTTACTTACAGATTGTGTTGGCCCCCCATAAACAAATGCTGGTTTATAGGCCGGAGTTACATGTATAATATCCAGTTTACTGTCTGATGTATTGATCAATTCTTTTAGCTAAAAATTTGTTTATCAATAAATAAATGATAAAAAAGGTAATTAAACTGCCTACAATCTTATCTAATGCAAACTCGAAAGTACTAATCTGAAAAAATAAAGGGATTACTAAACAAATGCCCCAAATGTCATTGTAGGAATGATTAATGATATATTTAAACATAAAGCCAATCAACAGTCCGAATAAAAATAGGGGCAGAAGCATCATTGGAAAACCAAAATCAACATAGGTTTCTGCTACGTAGCCCATACTAATGGAAGTACCTTGTTCATTTCCTGCAAAGCCCAAGCCAGTATACATCATGGTTTTTTCTGAGTCATTTATGGCTGTTTTTCCAGGAAAGAAGAGCCTTGGCATAAGTACACGTTTAATGGCATCCAGCCATAATCGTCCATGTGTATGTGGCCTCGAAATGGGCACATAAGAAATTGATGCAGAAAAAATATCGATATAGGATATTCGGTCAATTAATGCGGTAACTGCATCCTGATATTTATCCTGATTAATGGCATTTCCTAACTCAAATGCTTTGGTTAATGCATCGTTTCTGGATACAGATACGATCTGAGCCTGTTCTCCTCCAGATAGATAGGATCTGTAATCGGGTTTTATAAATTGCCACACCACCAGCATATTAAACAATATAACCCCGGCAAAGAGCATAAAAGAGTATTCCTTCTTGGTCAATTTCTCATTAATAAATAAGTAGAGTATGAAGCCAATAATGAAAAACTCTTTAAAAGCACTGAAATAACCTGTAAAACTTAAGACAATCTCGGCTGAAACAATGAGTAAAAATTTTTGCTTCATTTGTGAGGCATCCTTGAAGGTGACTAAAAAGAATAATACAAAAATAGACCATTTAAGATCTAAAAGTTTTATAATTAATTGTTGAAGTCCTCCAAACCTCCCAGCTACACCTAGTAGTAGCGGATAGAGTATAATTGAGCAGAGGTAGGTGAACATTATTTTCTTCTTATCGTATTCATTTGATTTACTTTCTAATAAACCAAAAGAAATAATTTTTGATTTTCGTGTGGCCAGATTTATTCCTAAACTGATAACCAATAATGCAGTTAAACTAAAATAGAACGCTGGTTTGATTTGGTAAGGATTGCTAAATAAATTTTCAAATGGAACAAAAATGACGGAAGCATACAGGATCTTAATACATATCTGTACCCACTGAAGTAAAATGCCCACAAATAAAATCGGAACTTCTCCTTTTTTCCAAAGCAATTTGGCAGCTATTGGAACAAATACAATAGCGCAGAAGGTAGGAAGAGGATTAACGCTAAATAGGCTCAGCACTAAAAGAATAAGGATTAAGCTTAATAATGTTGGCCCAATTTTGATAGAATTTTTAAACAATTTGAAGTATTATTTTAATTGTATATGATTTGCAATAGTTTGAATGCCTGTGTTTTGATGTTGAAATCGCTAATAATTTTCTGGTAATTATTCTCGGTGTAGTAGCTATTTTTTGTTGGGTTATCTGCTATTAATCTTAGTTTATCTTTTAAATCATTTACGTTGCCAGATTGAAATAATAAACCAGTATGCTGATCTTCAATAATTTCAGCAGGCCCACCTGAATTGGTTGCCAGTACTAAAACGTTTCTGATTCCTGCTTCAATTATAACCATTCCAAAGGGTTCTGAAGATATAGTAGGAACAACTATTACATTTAGATCTTGATAGATTTCATCTAAATTAGCTTTAAATCCTATCCATGTAATGTAAGTTTCAATTCCTATATTCTTGGAGATGTTTTGGAGTTTATTTTTGTAAAAGTCATCACCTACTCCAAAAATTTTCAGTTCAAACTTAATACTATTGTCTTTTTTCAGTTCTGCTAAAGCAGAAAATAATAACTCGTGTCCTTTATGAGCAGACACTTGTCCAACTATTCCTATTTTTAATATTTCAAAATTACGAGTGATATTCGTTTGGTCTTTCGGCAGTATACCATTGTATAAGGTTTGTATTTTTTCAGGATTTACTCCGCATTGGATCAAATTTCTGGCAACAGTGTTAGAGACAGCTATAAATTGGATAATTTTATTTTGAATAAACTTAAAAATCAACTTATTATATTTACTTGGCGTAATATAATCATGTGCATGATAAATGTGCTTAGTTCTAACAAAGGCACCAACCATAAAAATGGTTCTGAAAGAGGTATGGTAGCATACATCAGGCCTAAATTGACTAATAATTTTTTTTATATGTCTTAAGGCAGGGGGAAAATGCCACAGTGTATCTAAGGACCATCTGATGTTTTTTGGATAGATAAAACCAAGCTTTATACTGGAGTAGGGTATATTTAAGGATTCTAGGCGCTCATTAAACTCCCCATTTCCCCAGGCATTGGTAATGCAATAAATTTCTACTCCAAGATCTTTTAACGCTTCAAGATAGGCAAGAGTGACAATTTCTACTCCGGCAATGATGTGTCCACCACAGAAAACTAAAATCCTTTTAGGCATGCGGTAAACGTTCAAGTTCATTCATAAATGAGGTTACTTGCGTCTCAAATGACCATTCTTTAATGATTTTACGGGATGCGCCTCCCATGTTAGGGAGCATGTTTTTATTTGAAGTTATTTGCTTTAATTGTAAAGTTAGCTGGGCTTTATCCTTAAAAATGTAACCATTCTCTGTATTTTTAATTAAATCTGCAGCGCAGCCCACCTGATTTGAAACTATAATAGCTTTACCTGCAGCCATGGCTTCGTTAACTGCTAAACCCCAGGTTTCGCTTTGTGAAGGTAAGCAGAATAGATCGCTTGCCTGATAACAAACAGGCATTTCACTTTGATTTTGAAAATCTAAGAAATGGATGCGTTCTCCAATTGTATTATTTTTCAACATCAGATCATTAACCGCTGTTTTCAGTTGATTTTCAAGTGGCCCGTTACCGACCAATAACAAATGCACATCCTTATTGTTGGCCTCTATAAAGGCATCAAGTAACAGTTGGGGATTTTTTCTGGGCTCGAATTTCCCTGCAAATAAAATCAAAATTGCATCCTCCAGAATTCCAAGTTCCTTTCGAAGCGAAGTAGCCTGGTAACTTTTATCTTCAGCAAAACGATTATTGTCTACAGCATGTGGAGCAAATACAAGCTGACTTTCTTTAAGCCCATACTCCAAAAAATATGCTTTGCTTGCTGTACCTACGTAAAATGCCTTATCAATATTTTTATAAATCTGCCGAAGAAATATTTTTCTTAACGTCTTTTTCCATAAAGACATATCATTCAGAAGGGTAGAGTCTCCCCGGAACCATACCGGAATTTTTCCTTTATAATGACGAAGGACTTTTAAATGGCTTTTATACGCCCAACCGTAAACGAGTATGGCATGAGGAGAAAAGGTATTGATTTTATCAATAATATCTGGATTCTGGATACCCAAAAATTGGTGTGATCCGGGATCTTTTGCTACATTATTTAAAAATGTATATGAATAGCCTTCCAAAAGCGGAATATCCCATGCAATCTCTTTTTGGAAATCCTGATCAAATTTTTGTCCTTCCGCAGCGCTACCCCAGGTATAAAAAACATGCAGTTCGCAATGCTGTGCAAGTGTTTTAAAAACAGGAGAAAAATACTGGATAGGGTGGGTAATAATGATGGCTAGCCTTTTCTTCATTTCTTGCTTCTTAAAAATGGCTTTTCCAGATAATGGTAACTGATAAAAGATATAGGAAATAATATTAAAAGCGATGTTGTAAATGTAGAAAATACCTGGACAATGGGATAGGAAGGATAGCTTGCAAAATATTGGGCTATAAAAATGATAGCCAAACCATGCCATAAATAAAAGCTATAAGATAACTTTCCAAGATAAGCCAGCCCCGTAAATTTGAAAAAATTAGATAACCATTTCTGATGCAAGCCCCAATAGAGTATTGCTGCAAATCCCAGGCCCATAATAGAAAACCCCAACCATTTAAAAACACTTCCATAGGTTAGGAACAAATCTAAAATGTTTTTAGAAATGAGAAAGCGACCAGCATATACTATAAATAACAGTGGAAAAATTAATAACATATTTATATTTTTCTGCTTTTGGTCATTCATAAATAATCTTCCAGCCAACATCCCAAATGCAAATTCAAAAAACCTGAATATAATTTGATCTGTGAAAAGTGAGGTACTTGATGGAAGAAAAAAAGTAACTATTAAGGGAATGATTATGAAAATACCTGAAAACAATAGGAAAGCGGTTCTGAAATTTTTTAAGTTCTGAAAGAAAGTAAAAATAGGAAATAGCAAATAGTATTGCCATTCCAGACTTAAAGTCCAAAATAAACCAGCACTATTGTATTTACTTAAAATATTATTGAGATAAAAAATACTGGTAAAAGCACTTTCCACTATCGGAAAATCTTTATTCTTTAAGTATGCCATTAATATGTATAGAACAGAGGCAACATAGAATGCGGGAGATAACCTTACCCATCTTTTTATTAAGAATTTCTTTACAGAAAAAGACTTAGTTCCATAATTGGTATACATGATAAAGCCGCTAATGACAAAGAAGAGGTCTACACCGTTACCACCAATTGCCAGAATTTTTGAAAAATCAATGCCAAACAAATTAATTTGAGGATTTCCAAATGAAGACCAACAATGAATGTACAATACGCCAATTGCTGCTAATGCCCGAAAGCCATCCAAGGCAATAATTCTATCGTTTTTTGCTATACTAGCTTGTTTCAACTGACTGCCTGATTAAATAAAACACATTGTTCTTGAGTAAGCGACTTGGCGGAGTAGGCAGAAAAATTTTCCCAGTTTGTTTGACTACTTATGTTGGATTGCTGGACTATACTGTCCAGAAAATCTGAAACCACAGCTTCAGATTGATTATTATCCGAAATATTTGCAAGACTACCAGCATTACAATCACGGATAATAGTAGCAGCACTACTTTTAAGATTAAAAATGGCCAAAAGAGGTTTCTTAGAGAGAATATAGGGATATATTTTGCTTGCCGTATAACCTGGATCATCTGAGCCTAGTATAATCAGCCCATCTGCATTATTCAGATAAGATAAAGTCTCAAAATAAGGAATTCTATCTGTTTGTTCGTGAACATATTCCGATATTCCAATGGTATCTGCTATAGGTTTAATGGTTGATAGGCCTGTTCCCTTTGGTGCATAGCTGGTGCCAATAAAATAAAACTTAATGGAGCTAAATAAATCAGGTCTTTCAGCTAAACGGGAGCTAAAGGCATTAAATAAAAGCATCGCAGCTTGTTTAAGATCGTGCCCTCCACGGCCCACATATACCAGGTTTATAGAATTATCGGTTAGCAAAGGAGTAGCGAGGGTTTTTTTATTTGCTTCTGCTATTTCTAAATCTTTAACTGCTGCAGGAAAAGTGATCACAGCCACCGGGATTTTCTTTACTTCGGGATATCGGTGCACTAGTACTTTTATATATTCGTCCGATACACTTATTATCCCGCTAACAGCAGCCATAGCGATAGGCTCGAGATATTTATTTAATCTATACGAAAACCAATATTTTGGTGGGCGCTCTGCCTTTGGTTTATTTTGATAATACTCAGTATGCCAGGGATCTTGCATATCAATAATATAGGGTATATTAAATTTTCTTTTCCAATGGCTACCTAAAGCACAGAGAGGAAACTCTGTTGTAGAGAAAAAGATAAGATCGAAGTGTTCCTTTTTTAACAATTGGTCTACATATCTCTTGTAGAAGAAATATGACCTCAAGGCAAGGCTACCCAAACCCACTTTGCTTGTCCATTTTTTAGGAAAAGCTTTTACCAAGTGGATTTTTATATGTTTTGGAATACTTTCGAGCATTAAGGGGTCATCTACCATCTCGTAGTAACGATGATCTACACATACTACGGTAGGTAACCAACCATTTTCTTCGTAATAAGGTAAGCTTAATCTTACCCGATGCATATCCGCCGCATTTTTCGGGGCAAAGTGTGGCGAAATAATCAAGAGCTTTTTCAATCCTTTAAGGTAAGTTTAATGATTGATAAGAATTTCTGCTGTTCTACATTCCAGTTTAACGCTTGTTGGCCAAGTTCAAAGCTGTTTGTTTTATGCTTGTTCAAAAGAATTCTATTGTCATGGTACTTTTCAAAAGCCTTGAGTAGTGATATCACATTTTTTTTCCTGAATAACAAACCTATATTAGGATGTTCATTAAGCAGGTATTCTTGAGCAACAGTGTCACTGGCGATAATTGCTAAACCAGATTGGATATAGGTGAAAATTTTATTGCTTAGCGCAAGTTCATTATTGATAGAAAAACCTGTTTCGGTAGCTAGGCCGATGTCAAAATTACTTGAAAAATGGCTGATATCCGATTGAACAATTGGTTTATGGATATAGATTTGACTATGGCTAAAGATTGCCTTTGTGTAACAGCTGGCCAGGAATCCTGGCTGCTCATTACCTAATAAGTGCAACTCAAATGGAAAATGAAATAAGTTTAATGCTTCAATAATGGTTTCTATGCCCCGGTTTGGGCCTATTGTTTGCGAGAACCAAAATAATTTTAGGGGCCTTTCGGAATTAGTCAGAGCAGATTGATCCGTTTTGGGAAATACATTGAGGATTACCGGGACTTCCTTCCTGAAAATTTGAGTGTACTTTTTTGATATCTCAGGGCTAGAGCTGGTTAAATAATTTACCTGGGGGATGTATTTGTCTTCGATGTAAGTTTTAAGGCGTACGTCAAAGTCGGTTAATAAGTTTGATAATTCATATCTGTGAAAATCTTCTGCATCAAACCCAACCTTTGCCTTATTTCTTTTGGCAGCCTTTACTGCTATAGGTAAGGCTGCAAGGTTGTGGGCAATATAAAGATCAGCCTTGATGGAGATGGCAGACTTTAAAAGTGAAAAATAGCATCTTCCAATAGCTAGTTCTGCTATTCCAGATCTTAGACTTACCTTTTTTGCAAACAGGTAAGCAAACTTATGAATGAGTCTGGTAATATGATAAAGCCTCTTTGTGGTAGTTGGGTTTCCTCCCGATTCTACTGCCCGCCACTCGCTATTTTCTAGTAAAGCTTTGTCTTTATCTGTAGCCCATTTACTCAGGTATTGGTAAATTACAGTCACCTTATAACCTGCTTTAACCAGGCTGTCAGCCTCTTTTACTAACCTTGGATTAGTTGTAGGCTGGCCAGATGTAATTAAAACAATGTGCTTTATACGATCCACTTCGTGCTACTTCTATTCAGGAAGTTTTTAGTCACAAAAATAAAATCTGATTGATACAAGGCACCATCTAATGGCCTTCGAATCATAGAACAAATGTCGTATAGATAAAAACCTTTTTCTTTCATGAAAACCATTACCTCATCCACCAATGGGCTATTGATGTAAATGTTGAGCAAGGAAACTTCCAATAGCACTACGTCAGCTTTTTGAAGTAACTGGACTGCGCCTTTAAGTATTTCTAACTCATAGCCTTGCGTATCGATTTTTAATAAAACAGAACCTTCAATAGGCTTTTGAGCCATTATAGTATCCAGCGTTGTTAATTTCCTGGTTTCAATTTCAGCGTTTGTAATATTATTTTCGCTTAGAACAGAACTCGCAGTTTCATACTTATTAAATATAACTTCCTGTTGCGTAGCCCCCAATAATGCGATTTGGTAAGCAAATTGGGGTACAGATTTACATACGCTTTCCAAGATAGGCTCCTTCTCCGTTTGACCCTCTATCATCAGAATATCTGCTGAAGGAAAGATTTTGTTTATTTCTTTTGACCAATTTCCCTCGTAGGCACCTATATCTAATATAAACCGGGGAGCAAAGCCAAGCTTTTTCATGTTTTTAAAACTACTGAACATATCAGGAACACCAAGTTTTTCCTTTAAATAGTCTTTTATTGCTTTTGGAATTAACTGTGCTAGCATGTTGGTTGATGAAGTTTTTTTAGATACAAATTGATGTACTGATCTACTATTTGTTTGCTATTGAATTGTTGCAATGCAGTTTGGTAAACTTTTGCTCTGGGTAGTGATTTTATTCTATCTACCTGATTAACCATTTCTTCCGCAGTGTTGCAGATAAAACCAGTAATATTTTCTTGTATTACCTCCGGTACTGATCCCCTTTTTAATCCGATTACAGGTGTTCCGCAAGCCATAGCTTCAACCATCACAATTCCGAAAGGTTCATTCCAAAGAATAGGCATTAGCAAAGCCGAGGCATTTCTTAGCAGGTTGTTTTTTTGCTGATCATTTACACTCCCCACATATTGGATTTTTTCTGAGAGTTGGGGTTCAATGTGATCTTTAAAATATTTTAATTCACCATCTGGGATATTACCTGCAATGATGAGCTTCTTATTACTTTTTAATGCCACCTCAATAGCAACGTGGACCCCTTTTATATGTTCTAATCTTCCTAAAAATACCAATGGTGCATCCTCATCGACTTCGAAATTAGGATTGTAGGTTTTGATTGGAAAGCCATTGTAAATGGTTACGACATCAGCTATGGGCTTAATCTGGTTGGAAATATAATTGCTGCATCCGGTAAAACTCAATGTATTTTTTTTACTCAGGCTTACGGCCTTTTTAATCTGAGCTAGAGTAGGCTCTCTTTGGTAAGACATAATTTTGGGTGTGCTCGATCTTAAGAAGGGAAGGAGGTAAGCTAAACGGCCGAAATTATGGATGATATCAGGTTTGAATTTTCTCAGTTTGCTGATGGTTATGGTATTGTATATATGTTTTAGCTTACTGCCTTGATCTGAAAACGGAATAATTGGAACTGGCGCAGTCGAATCATGATGAGCGACGAGAATGACTTCATGGCCTTCTTCCAATAAATGATTAATTAAGAAATCGATGATCCGCTCAATGCCACCATATCCAGTGGGGGGAATGGGGATATAGGGATCTGCAACTATTGCAATGCGTAACTTATCTTGCATTAATTCTATTTTTTAACTTTTTGGTGAGTTTCCAACCTATAATCTTATCTAAGATACCCGTAATTCCGCTATTATTTGGAGTGTACTTTTTCCCGGTAAGGACCTTTACTTGATTAATGCCGTACTGGTAAAAACTCATATTACTACCATAAAAGTGATAGACCCAGCCCCTCCAATAATTAGCTAATGCCAATTTAACCCGTGAACTATTCTCCTGTGTTAATAGCAATGTTGTAGTTGCGCATAATGCCTCAAAAGCAGATTTTAAAGCTTTTGGACCTGCAAAATTTGATAGAGAGCTATTTACATCACGTCTGTAAAAAGTGGTAGTATTTGGATTATAAATAATCAGCTCAGCCTTTAACAGCAATCGGGGGAAAAAATCAAAATCATCAATTAAGGAGAGCTTTTCAGTCCATAATCCAGATTTTTCGATCATTTCTCTAGGAATAAGGAACATGCCACATTGGGTAAGGTTTAAGCCTTTAGCATTATCGGCCATTAACCAATCGATAGGAGGTAAGGTTTGCCTAACTGCAGATGGATTTTCTCTCGTATTATTAATATCGTTGTTATAAAACTCCTTAAGTTCACAAGCAATGATTGATTGAGGATTTATTTTTGCCAGTTCTAGTTGAGTTTCCAAATAGTTATCACTCACTAAATCATCACTGTCAAAAAAAATAACATACAGACCCGAACTGATATTAAATGCACTGTTTCTGGCCGCCGCCGCACCCCTGTTCTTTTCCAGGTCGATTATTTTTATTCGGTTATCTAAGTGTTCATAGTTTTTCAATATTTTTAAGCTATCATCCGATGAATGATCATTCGCAACGATAAGTTCAAAATGTTGATATGTTTGCCTTAAAAAACAATCGAGGGTTTCTGAAATGTATTTTTCTGCATTATAGCAGGGTATACAAATGGAAATTAAAGGATTGCTGGTCATTGTTTAATCTGAAAATCCTTTAATCTTTTTGTTAGTTTCCAGCCTAGAATAAAGGCTATTGTTTGACTGAAACCACTATGATTAGGTTTGAACTTCTTTCCTGTAAGTGTAATTATTTGATTGTTTGCTTCCTCAAAAAGATCCTGAGTTTTAGGATAAAAATGATAGGCCCATAAAGACCAATAATTGCCTAATACTTGCCGAGATCTTTCTGAGTCTTCAATAGCTAGTATTTTAGCTGTGGTAAGTCTAAGTGCCTCGAAGGCTGATTTTAATGCTTTTACACTTAAGATGTTCGATAGAGAATTTAAAGTACCACTTCGATAATATACTTTAGCTTCTTCTGTGAACAGAATTTCATCGGCGGCTAACAAAACTCGCGGGAAAAATTCAAAATCGTTGATCAAGGAAAGGGCCTCATTCCATAAGCCAGTTTTATCTAAAATAGACCTTGGTATTAAAAACATGGCACATTGCATCATTCCTAACCCTTTTCCGTTATCTATAAGTAACCAATCTATAGGGGTTAAATTTGCCCAGTTTGCCAATTTTTCTTCCAGAGAATTTTCGATGTTGTTATTGTAGAATCTTTTAACTTGACCCGCGGCAATACAATTTTTAGTCTTTTCAAGTGCCAATACCTGTAACTCAATATGAGTTTCGTTAATTAAGTCATCAGCATCCAGAAACTTAATATATTCGCCCTTAGCACTTTTGAAGGCAACGTTTGCGGCATAACACTGCCCTTTATTTTCCTGCTTAATTAAATTTATGCTAATATGCGATGTTTCTATCTGTTTTAAGATCAATAAAACACTATTGTCAGTAGAACCATCATCTACAATGATAATTTCTATATTCGGGTAGGTTTGTTTAATGATACTTTCTATCGTTTTATTGATATAAAGTGCAGCATTATAACAAGGTATACAAATAGAAACTAAAGGATTATTGCTCACTGCGAAGTTGTGGTTTTAATAACCTGATGTTAAACTCCCTAAGTTGATGTGCAAACATTGGGAAAAAAGTACAGATCAGGTTAAAAAACTTGTTCCCTGATGCAGGAGCCTTACTTTGCAACTTCCTGGCCCCAATAATATTTTTTCTGGTTAAAGTCCAATCTTTATATTGAGCAGATAGTTGTGCATTTTTCCAAAAGCACTCTGCTATTTCTGTAGGGTAACGATGGCCCAATGCATTTGCTAGCTCAACGCTAACATGGTAATACGCCTGGGCACATTTTAACATATTTGAGGCCGACATACTTTGAGCATATCTGTAATTAATGCAGGTAATAATTGGTTCGTAATCAAATCGTAATTGATGGAGTAAGGCCCGTGTATAAAATGCCCGATCCTCATTATATAAAACTTCTGTATTTTGGTTAAACCCTCCAATGGAAAGGAAGCTTAATTTTTTACAAATGGCAAAGTTGACTATTTTATTAACAATTACGAATTTGGAAGTGTCATCTAACAAGTCATTGCGGTTAAAATTAGCACTTCCAATAGGTTCATTTGAATTGAAATCTATGTAGTTATAATTTAAAAGAATAATATCTGGGGCAGATTCACTATTTATCCATTTATGTGCCACCTGGGTAAAATTAGGTAATAGCTCATCATCTGCATCATGAAAATGTAACCAGTCAGATTGTGCTACAGCAGCCAATTGATTTTTGCCAAAGGCACATCCTTTATTGACTCGACCAGTAATTACCTTTGCACCATATTTTACTGCTACTTCCCGGGTATTATCTGTACTGCAATCGTCATAAACTAATATCTCATTAAAAGGGATTGATTGATTATTTGCCGACTCTAATAGGCGTGGCAAGCACCAGGCAGCATTAAAGGCAGGAATACATAAAGCAATTGAACTCATATTTTCTTCCTGATTCTTTTAATTACGTAGGTAATTAATTTCTTTAAAGGTTGTTTATCCAGAAGCTCATCTAACTGATACTTTATTTCGGAAGGTTCAAATAATGCCATTTGATAATCGTTGGCAATGGTTGGAGTAAATTGGGTGCTCGCTTTTTTATATTCTAATAAATTTACTTTAATCAATGCTAAAGGGCATAATTTGCTATTCAGCGTTTGCCTGGCATTCATCACAATTCTATCGTGTTCGGTTTTACTTAGAGATTGTACTTTTCGAATACAGTCTGCTAAGGCATGGTAGTCATCTTTGCTATATTTGAACCCATTTACACCATCTTCAATGATTTCTGAAACACCTGCTCCATCAGAACAAATTAACGCTGTCCCTGCATTTAGATACTCTAATCCGGTAAAATTGTACATATCCCAGGTAGAAGGGATGACAGCAAATTTTGCATTCTTCTGAATTGTATGCAAATCTTTATACTGAATAGGCTTGTATGGAGCTATTTTCGTTCCCCAAATTGTTGGAAATTCTGCTTTAAGCTGCGTTGATTTGGAGTTCTGATGATCATAATTAGTATCCTTTCCATACCATTTGATCAAAATATTTTCATCGCCCAATACTTTTAGGGCTTTACATAAAATATCTGGTCCTTTCCATTGCTGTATTCGCGCGCAAACCACTCCAAAAGGCTCTTTTTCTTCAAATGAAATGGAATCCGTTTTGGTTGAAAAGACTGGAGAAATTAAGGTGATATCTTGCTGAAGTATATTTTTCCAGAAAAGTTGATTAGCCGTACTATGGGTAATTAACTGATCTGCATGTTGGAGTAAATTTAATTCGGTATGTCTAAACAAATCACCTAATAAGCCCTCTTTAAGATGGGGTTCAGACATTTCAATTTGTCCTGCGCTGCCATGTAATCTGGCGATTACAGGTTTTTGATGGTTAACTATCCATGGAATAAAGCCCAGTCCAAAATCTGTACACTCTATAATGTCGAATCCCTCTCCTCGATTTGTCTGTTCCCACATAGCCCAGGCCGCAGCAATATTTTTTTTATATTCTGGAATTAAATCAAACTTGCTGAATTTTTCCAGTTGATTTTGATATAGTTTGGGTTTTAGGTATTCTATACTTATTCCATTTAAATCATGCTCTTCTTCTGATTGGGTATATCCACTACCTACAATTACTTTTATTTCCTGTACATAAGGTTTTAGCGCTTCGATATAGTGAAGGTAATACGTAGATATGCCACCACCAGAATGAGGATAATATTCGGGAAGGATGAAGAGGATTTTCAAATCAGTTTTTTGATAAATTGACTTATTTTTAGGTAAAATTTCCCCAGAAATGTACCGGTATAGTTTACATTTTTATTTAAGATGTCACTGTATCCTTTTCTCTGAACAGCGGAAGCTTTAGTAAAGCCATAAACTTTAAGTTGAGGATGTAATTCAGCAATTACAGAGTCTACGGATCTTTTATCTTCTTCTATTTTTCTGATCAGCGTAGATAAGCATCGGGAGTTAATTGCAACGGCATGAAGAGCCAATGTGTTTTGCAATCGCAAGATATGGCTTGTAACTGGTTTGGGCTCTAAAAAGTTGAATCCTCCAAAATAAATCATGTCATAGTCATCTCCAACTAGCGAAATGACCTCATTTAAATCTGAAATAAATTGCTTTTTGATGATAACGTCATCTTCGAGAACTAAAATTTTTTTATACCCTTTTTTTATAGCCTCAGAATAAATTGATAAATGGCTCATTCGACAACCGAGCGCTCCTTTCGAAAACTGCCATTCTTTATCGTCCAGATTATTACCATCTACAGCATTAAAGACAGTAATATTATCTGTGCCTAAATATTTATAATTGGATTTAAATTTTTCTCTACGCTCGTTTCTTTTCTCTAAACTAATACAATAAATTTTATCAAAGTGGGTATTCAGCTTGATCATTTAGAAATGATTTAATAATGCTTTAGAGAGTTTTTGGGGATCTCTATTTGTGCTTAAGTAGTTTCTTATAGTATTTATATCGTGCTCGTAATCACTTTGAAGCCAGTTGAAAATTATTTTTGTTGTATCAAAAGTGAGTTCCGAAACTTTTGGAAGCTTAAAAATTCCTGATATTTCCTGAAGGCTTGTAGGAGCTTCTCCAAAAGGTAAGCAGCCTGCATAAGCACATTCCTGAAACTTTAATAATTCTATTTTGCATCTGGAACCACACAATAACATGAATTTATATTTAGCGAGGTATTTTACATATTCATCGCCAATAACGTTATGTTGTCTGCTTTTGTTACCAATTTCGGCATAACCAGGGTGCTTTAGTGTATCATAAAAAAAACGGCTTATCGAACGTCTACTTGCCGACCAGATGGAATTCCTTACAGGATAGATAGTTGAGTTAACAGCACCGCTGATTAATATTTTGTTCTTACGTTTACTAAAGTGGTTAAGGGCTAACTCCTGAGTTTTTAAATAAGCGTAGGGGACATGTATAATCGGTTGAGCTAAATATTTACAAAGGTATGCGGTAAACTCCTTTGGTTCATAAACGGTTAATAGCCTAACATTTTTATTTTGGACAATTTGCTTTAGCCATTGATAGTAGTAATGATTTTTATGTTCGAAGTAGGGGTCTACAATTTTTACGATAAATTGTATGTCTGAATTATTGGAGATAATTTTTGTGAATTGTTCACATTCGGCTAGCGAGATTCTGTTGTCAATAACGTATAGGTGATCGCTTGAAAATAGAGTATGAGTTTTGTCTGTATAAATATCCCAACCCATTGCTTCTGCATAACCTGGACCCGCATCTCTACAAATCAGTTTCTGGTAATCTAATGATGATGAAAGAATATACTTAATCACTCTATTATGGAGTTAATAATCTTTTTAGGATAGATAAATTAGCGCGATGAAAAGGCCTTTTAATAAATAACTTTAGGACATAACGATAGCAAATGCCTGTGTGTTTTTTTAATTTAATCAATGTGTTTGCTAGTTGATTGATGTCATCAATTTCTCTCGCATTTAATAATTCTTCGTGGGTACTATTGCTAATAACTGGCAATTCATTTTGCCATTTTTCAATCACAATAAGTTGATTTTTAAGCCATTCCAGTGTATTTCCCCCCGAACTCAGGTGCTCCAATAGTATGTCATACACAACAACAACCTTTCCTAATTTGCCCATTGCCAAACTGAAATCAATGTCGTAACCATGAAAACCCTTTAAATTCTGTTCGTCAAAAGGCTGTTTCTGCCAATTATTTTTTGTCGTAGCTAGGAACATCCCATCCAGCGTGGCCACTTCACTCTCATCTTCCTGATCTGGGTTATGATAATAATGAAGTTTTGAACCATCTTTAAAACATTGAATTTGGTTTATTCTATTGGTCTCTGTAACGCTTGAATAAACCCCAGATGCGTATTTAGTCTTGACTGTATTACCCAAAATCCCCACTAGAGATACCTTTTTACTCTTTAAATGTAATGCTAAATTTTCATCCCAGCCAGAGGTTAGTAACCTGATATCTTCATGTATAAAACACAGGTTTTGGTATTTACTTTGTTTTGCACCAATATTGTAGGCTTCACATATGCTATATTTGTTATCTCTATTGTCAATGGAGATAATTTCATAAGGAAGAGTGGTTGTCCCAGCTATACTTGTTGAAAATTCTTTTAAATATTCAGGATTAACGGAGCATGTGATAATAGAGGTCATTTATCTATCGGAATATCCTTTTTATGAGCTTATCTGCCCATCTATGGAATCTGTTTTTGTACCCCCATTTATTTTCAAAGACCTTCCTTTGAGCATAGGTCATTTCATTTCTTTTGTCGTCCAATATCTCATGCGATTGATTGCCAATGTGTAAAACCCTTGACGATTTGATTAGCGCATGTTTCACTTCATATTTTTTTAGTGTTAGTTCGTAATCGTTATCAGCATACCAGAATTTAAATTTTTCATCTAGTTCGCCAATAATGTTAAAAATATCTCTTCTTACAAAAATGAACCAACCTGTAAGAATACCAAATGTGTTTGGATATTCTATATTGCTCATTACATTCGGGCCATTTCTGACTTCTTCACGATAATCGAAATTTTCGCAGAATGCATTTGCAGAATATAGTGTTTGATCCTTTTCAAACTCTTCGAGTAAACTTTCTGCCCAGCCATTACTAAATATTAAATCGTTATTGGCTAAACACACATATTGGCCATGCGTATGTTTGATGCCAATATTTAAAAACTTATTGAAACCAAAATCTTCTGTTGGATATAAAGTTGTAGTGTTAGGAAACTGATATGGAGCTATGGCTTTGTTAGACTCTATAACAACTATATTGAAATTAATTTGCGAAGTTTTGTTACTGGATAATAGAGAATTTACCGTGGCTATAGTTAAATCTGTTAAGGTTTTGTTTTTTGCATTACTTAATATTACAACGTCAATTGTTAACAGCATTCTAGTATAATATCTTCTTTAAAGATTTGAAAATATAATAGGGGGTTTTGATATGGAAGTAGTGCCTTTCTAGAACCATCAGTAAAACTTTCTTCCATGTTTTTTTATTTAAAGTATGATTTTTTGAACATATCCAGATAAATTCTTCCAATGTAGTAAACTCAGCTTTAATCTTGATCTGCCGTGGAATAATATGTGCATATACCGGTAATTCCCTTTTCCATTTTTGATGAAATAGCATTGAATGTTTGATATAGTCTAAGTTCATTGAGCCTCCAGAGAAATGGGATATTAATATGTCATTAACAGTAATAACTTTCATACCTGTTCTATAAATTTGTAAAGCAAGGTCGGCATCGTAAAAGTGAAAACCTTTGAAATTGACTTCATCAAATCGTATTTTACTAAACATCTTTTTTCTTACGCAAAACCAACATCCATCAAAAGAAACTATTTCATTAGACTCAGTAATTTGATTAATCTGATTTATATATGATAATTTATCTTTATTCTTATCTCCTTGAAGTAAATAAATATTTAAAATTTTAGAACTAAACCAGGAACCAGGAAAAAATGAATGAAATGGGCTTCCTGCAACTGCAATAGCCCCAACTTTTGGGTTTTTGAAATGTGAAATGACCTTTCTTCCCCAATTTTTGCTATTGTAGGTAATGTCATCATGCATAAAGCAAACAATTTCAAATTTTGCTTTACTCACCCCAATGTTATAAGCCTGAGTTATTGAATACTGATTATTTTCGTTATTAATGACAATAATCTCATGATCCACACCAACAGTATCTTGAATATTACTCTCCAAATTGGAGTCGATTGTGGATATTCTTGAGCAAATGATTACTGAAATCATTACGTAAAGGGCTTACGAATTTTTAATAGGACATTAACTAGCGTATTACCTATTTTATAACTTTTCGAATTGAGTAAATTTGTGTTTAATGTTTGATATTCAAGAAGTTTATTATATAGCCTTTTAATTACAACACTGGTAAAAATATTTGACTGAGATTCTGGTAGTAAATTGCGAATGAGATTTACAGCTTCAATTGTATAATCATTTAGCAATTTCTTGTCTTTTGTCATATTATTGTCATGAATCCTGTAGGTTGCCAGATCTTTGTCAATGAATATGGGTTTGGGATTTTTTAAAAATGTTTGAATCCAAAAGAGCCAATCTTCTTTGGCTTTTAAGGTTTCGTTAAACAATGGAATGATTTCACGTCTGAAAATGGCACAATGTATTGGTATAGTGAATTCTTCATCCCACTTGTATAAGATAGATTCAAAATTAAGTCTAAATTGTCCCAGCAAATTACTGGAGGATACTCTTTGGCCAGAGGAGTGAAGAAATAATCTGAAGTTAGTAACAATTAAGTCATATGATTGATTTTCTAAAACTGTGCTTAATTTATTTTCCGCAATGAGATCGTCGGCATCTAAAAATTGAATCCATTCTCCAGTTGCATTAATAATACCGATATTTCTGGCACTAGATAGTCCACCGTTACTTTTTTTTAGATATTTAAATCTTTTATCTTTGTTTAGCCATTGATGAATAATTTTTTCTGTATTATCAATAGATCCATCATTTACCATAATACATTCCCAATCTTGAAATGATTGCCTGTAAACTGACTCTAAAGTGTAATGCAGATATTTTTCCTGATTATAACAAGGGATTATAATAGAAATTAAAGGTTTTTTTGAAAGAGCCATAGTTGATAAATTTCTATCATATTTTCATGTCCCTCTTGATTTACTGATATTCTTCTAAGTTCCTTTTTCTTAAATCCGTTTTCTTCGAAAAGAGCTTGTAGATCTTTTTCCGTTAACCAATCCTCAATGGGCTGAGAAGGATCAGTATTAGCTGACCAAAGTGCTTGAGCCTCTTTTCTAGGAGTTGTAATAATTACATGACCATTTTTCTTTGTTAATCGTTCAATTTGTGAAATGAATTGAGGTTTCCTTTTATATGCAATATGTTCGATAACCTCTGAGCATACTATAATATCAAATTTGTCCGCTAATCCATCACTGAGAAGAGATGTCGTTGTTCCATGAGATATTTGTAACTCTGGAAAAAGTTTTTGTGCATACCTAACAACTGCCTCAACTGGCTCGACACCCACAGTAGGACCGTATTTTGATAATAAATGCGTGAGCCAACCTCTTCCACAACCTAAATCTAGAATTTGAGGATTACTAATTTTAACTTTGCATATCTGGATAAACTCTTTGATAATTTCCCATCTTTCTTTCTCCTCAGCGTTTGGCTCAGTTTTATTCCAATTTGGATTTTTTGTAAATAAATAGGTATAATAATTCTCTTCATCGGTTACTCCTGCTTTTCTTAAAGGGAGCAATATTTTTTTTATGATGTAAGTTAAATTTTTTCGTATTCCCATGCAATATTATCTAAGAATAGTTTATTAATACTTGGATCTAGTGGATGATTTGTCTTATTTATATATGAATTACTCACAGTAAAGGAAACAGCATTTTCAATTATTTCTAAGTCGATAATTGAGTTTCCTAGAAAAATATCGATATTATAGTTCCCGTCTATTAAGTTGATATTTTTTATTTTTACATTGATAACGCCTTGTTTTAAAGGTGTTTCATGTATCGGTTGGCTCTGGTAGTGACGGTTATTAACACCAATTAATGACGTTCCAAATGAATCTTTGATAACTAAACCAAGAGTGATGTTAGATATGGGGATGTCCATTTGAAAGAAAGTACTAATGATTATGGAACTACCGTAATTGATATCATTATGTTCAGAAGTTATCTTTATTTTCTTTATTATACCAATGCCTGTATATTCTGTTCCTGATGATAAGGAAGCTATACGATTATATTCAATTATTGTTTTTGAAGTATTCGCATATAATTTAACCTGGCCATTTTCTAAAAGCAGAGCATTAGAGCAAAGCTTTGCGATACTCCCCATATTATGGCTCACAAACAACACCGTTCTCCCTTCGCCTTTACTCACTTCGCCCATTTTACCCAAACATTTCTTTTGAAACTCTGCATCACCCACCGCCAGTACTTCGTCTACGATAAGTATTTCAGATTCCAGGTGTGCGGCCACAGCGAAAGCCAGCCGCACATACATGCCAGATGAATACCGTTTAACCGGGGTGTCTAAATAGCGTTCTATCCCTGCGAAATCTACAATTTCTTCTAGTTTGCGCTGAATTTCTTTTTTACGCATACCCAGGATTGCCCCATTTAAAAAGATATTTTCGCGTCCGCTTAATTCGGGGTGGAAGCCTGTTCCTACTTCGAGTAAACTGGCAATACGGCCTTTTCCGGTAATTTTCCCTGTAGTAGGGGCGGTAACTTTACTGAGGATTTTGAGCAAGGTACTTTTGCCCGCACCATTTCGGCCGATGATTCCAACTGCATCTCCCTGCTCTATTTCGAAATTGATATCCTTTAAACTCCAAACGATATCGCTGCTGCCTTTTGAACTGCGATCGTTGGCTTCACCTATCCTTAAAAAAGGGTCTTCCTTTCCACGAATACGGGCATACCAACGTTCCAGATCCCTGCTAATGGTACCAGTTCCGATTTGCCCAAGCTGGTAAGCTTTACTGATGTCTTCTGCCCTGATGGCTACGTTGCTCATTTTTTGATGCCTATTGTTAATTCGCCTGCCTCAAAGAGGATGAAACCATAATTTTTCAAAATCTGATTAATGGTTTCCCGGATATTGAACTCATCATGTATTTCCAGTGCAATTACCCTGGTAACGGTTAAAAAACTAAGATCGCTGGAGGATTCATTGAAAATAAAACGTTCTGCACCTTCAATGTCGATTTTTAACACATCAATGTGGTTTTTGTTATGCTGTTTAAGAATGTTATGAATGGTAATGCCTTCTATTTGTGTTGAGGTAATGTCTTTATTTTCTTCTTTATAGCTTTTAGACCAATCGTCGCCGCCCCTGAAAGCATTATCTTCTATTAAAGGGGCACATTTGTTCCATACAGCTGCATTAATGAGTGTAACTTTAGCAAGTGTTGCTGTATTTAGCGATAGTTGTGCGAAGTTTTTTCGATCTGGCTCCAGACAAATCACTTCTGCATTGGGGAAGAATTTCTTAAAGTACAAGGTCGTTAAGCCTATATTTGCTCCAAGATCTAAAATTACTGTCGGTTCAACCTGGTTTAGCTGAAGCGTTTTTACCAGGGATTTATATTCCTGATATTGAAAAATTTGCTTGAAGACGTTCCAGTCACTGCCCTTACTCCTTAAGGTAAAGTCAAAATCAGCATTTTTTACCTTGAAACCTTGTTGGTCTTTAACAATAGAGAATTTATCCCTTTTAATAAATTCCTGCTCTTTGTAATAATTGAATAAACCCTTCATTATTACTGTGCATTTGTTTTTTAGTGGCTTGAACATTTTTTCAGATGATTTATCGTTAAAACCTAATATTAAACTGTGTCCACAAAATTCCGCTCTACTTTGTTAAAAATTATAATCCCTAAAATAAGAAATAGGAGGGTAATTCCAGTTGCATAACCTAAACTTGCCCAGCTAAAACTCCCTTCGCCCAAAAAGCCAAACCTAAAAGTTTCTATGATGGGAGTCATGGGGTTGTACTTTATAATCCAGGCATATTTGGGGTATTTGTTCATGGCTTCAGATAATGGATAAATTACCGTGGTGGCATACATCAGCAGCTGCACACCGAAACTCACCAGAAAGGCAAGATCTCTATATTTGGTGGTCATGGCCGAAATAATCATTCCTGTGCCTAACCCTAACAGCGCCATTAAAATTACCACCACTGGAAAGAGGCAAATGGCCCAGCTCATGTTAAAATTAGCACCGGTAAAATAGTAATAAGCAATTAAGAGTACAAAAAGCAACATTTGCACGCCAAACCTCACCAGGTTACTCACTACAATACTTAAAGGCATTATTAATCGCGGGAAATAAACCTTACCGAAAATTCCTGCATTATCTCTAAATACAGTGGAGGTTTTAGTGAGACAATCGGCAAAATAGTTCCAGGCGGTAATGCCAGCCATGTAAAAAAGGGGTTTTGGTAAGCCATCGGTAGAGATTCCCGCCAGATTTCCAAAAATAAAGGTGAAAATGATGGTGGTAAACAGGGGTTGAATGAAGAACCATAAAGGCCCCAAAATCGTTTGCTTATAGAAAGAAACAAAATCTCTTCGTACAAGTAAAATCAAAAGATCGCGATAGGCCCACACTTCAGTCAACTTTAAATCAACAAGGGATGACTTAGCTTCTATAGACCATTCGTGGTTATCGGGCTTCATGGGGTATTAGTGTATTTAGTAGCAAGTACTTAGGATTAAGTATAAAGTAGCAAGTATCAAGAATCAAGATGGGTTTTAGTTTTTAACCACCTTAGGCACCTAAGTATATTTAATTTTATGTAGACTCAGGACTAGTGACCTATGACTGATGACTTTAAGCATTAAGTTCCAGAAGTTGTCCAACTTTTTGTTTGTAGGTACTGAAGCAAAAATGTGCCAGGCAATTATCTTGCAATTGACGTTTATCTATTTCGGTATCTGGTTTTGCCAGACAGGTTTCTATAGCCGACTTAATTTCGTTCAAATCAGTAGGATTAACTAAGGTTCCAATGGCTCCTTGCCGTAAAGCATCAACGCTACCATCCTGGTTACCTCCAATTACCTGGGTACCGCAAGCCATGGCTTCTATAAAGCTAATGCCAAAACCTTCGGCCTTGCTCGGCATAACCATTACATCTGCAAGTTGATAATGGGCCATAAGTTCGGCATCGGGTACGTAACCGGTGAAAATAACCCTTTGTTGGAGTTCATTCTGCTGTACTAAGTTTTGAAGTCTATTCTGTTCTTTTTCATCTGCTTTACCTGCCAAAATGTAATGAACATCTTCATCAAGTTCATTTAAAACAGCCAGTACCTGGTCATAACCCTTGTATTGCTCTGTGGATGATAACCTGCTGAGCGTGAGGATAAATTTGCTGTTTGTTGGCAAATTATATTTCTTTAAAAGTGATGCTGGTTTTTCAAACGTTTTTGGGATTTCAAAAAACGGATCAAGACAATTATTTAGCACCTGAATTTTGGATGCTTCAATCTGGTGTAGCGCTTGAATCCTATTGGCCGTGTAAGCGCTTACTGCCCATATTTCGATCTCGTTTTGAATAAATTTTGTATTTGCCGCACTTAAGTTTCGCCATATTTCAATACCATGTGCATATAAAATGATTCGCTTTTTAGGGAATATTTTTTTGATGATACGGGCATAAATCAATAAATGAACATGACTGAGCACGATGATGTCGCTCGATTGGCTAGCCAGGATCGCTTGAATTGAAAACAAGATGCGGCGACCACCGAAACCCTTAAATAAGGCCTTTTCGATATATTTTTCATTGCCTCCCTTATCATACATGCTTAAGAGTTGATAAGTTTTAATTTTACCTTCTCTTAAGAATTCGGTTAATGCTTTTCCAAATGCTTTACAAACATTTTCTATTCCTCCTGTTAAGCCGAAAGTATAGAGGGTTAGGAAAAGTAATTTTTTATCTTTCAAAATGCTGATTAAACCTTGAAGCCATTAAAAACCTGATGAATAACCATGGCTTTAGACCAATGTAGCTTACCTTTTTTAAAATGCTGCAAGTGCTGTTTAACTGCTGGATTTTCAATTTCGTTTACGGCAGTCCAGAAGTATTCATTATGGATGAGCCATTTTTGGAAAGGAAAGGTGAAGCCCATTTTAGGGCGATTCCAGATCTTTTCCGGGAGAATATCTTTAAAACTATCAATAAGTAATCTTTTGGGCTTATCTTTTTGATATTTTATCTGCTGCTGAATCGCGGCGATCTCCTCCAGTAAATTGGCATCCAGAAAGGGGACCCGAACTTCAACACCGTGTTGCATACTCATGTAATCGGTATCCTTAAGGAGTTGATTTTGCATATACAGGTTGCTTTCCAGCCAGCTGGCTTGTAAAGCAGGTGCTTGATTTGTTGGTAAATGACCTATTTCTAGTGATCTCAAAACTTCATCAACTGCCACTAGGCTGAGGTTTAAAATCTTTGCAATTTCTGCGGGACTAAAAACTCCCCTTAAAAACAGGTAATCTCCAACTGTATTTTGATAGCTGAGGTAATAGGCTCTTTTTAATGCTGATTTTTTAAACCGCTCTCCGAATTTGAGTATAAACGAAGGGGTTTTTCTTAATTTTTTTACCCAGGCCATTCGCTTAAAGGAGGGGTACCCACCAAATATTTCATCGGCACCAATGCCTGATAACACTGCTTTTAGTCCTTTTTGCTTAGCAAAGTGGCAGATAAACCAGGAGTTAATCCCATCTGTACTGGGTTGATCCATTGCGGAAAGGGTATCGGATAAATAGGTGTTGAATACCTTTTGTGTAACTAAATATTCGGAATGATTGGTTCCTGCTTGTGCCTGAATTAAATCCTGATAAGGCTTCTCAGACATGCTCGGCACATCAAAATGAATGGATAGTGTATTGAGTTTTTGTTGTTTTGCCTCCTCATCCAGGTGCTGCTGTGCTAAAAGGGTTATTAAACTACTATCTATCCCTCCACTTAAAAAAGCACCAATGGGTGCATCTGAAATGAGGTGTTTCTTTACTGCTTGGGTTAGGGATTGCTTAATGTTTTCCCTGGCCTGAGTTTCATTATTTACCCTTGCTTTAGGCGATGGAACTGCGTAAGGCTTGATTTGATAAGTTGAATCTGAGTGGTTCCACTGTAAAAAATACCCTTTCTTTAGGCTATTTACCTCATCTAAGGTAGTGTAAGGCTCGGGTAAGTGCCCAAAAGCCAGCATGCATACTTTCCAGTTCGGATTTTCTTCGAAAAGATAGGTAGTTTGTTTGAACGCTTTAACTTCTGAAGCAAAAACCAGTTTTTCGTATGCCGCATAATAATACAATGGCTTAATTCCGGAGCAATCTCTCACTAAAAAGGTTTGCTTGCGCATTTGATCGTGCAATGCAAATGCAAACATGCCTTGTAATTTAGCAAAGCTTTGGATACCGAAGGCCTGGTAAGCTGCCAGAATCACTTCTGTGTCTGTTGCCGTTTCAAAGGTCAAGCCCAAACTTAAGAGCTCGGTTTTTAGCTCCTTGTAGTTGAAAATCTCTCCATTATAACTGATTACCAGATTTTGGTTGCCATAAAACATGGGTTGATGACCTGCTGTGCTGAGATCGATAATGGAAAGTCGCCTGTGGCCCAATCCCAGTTCTTCTCCTATATAAAAGCCTTCGTCATCTGGCCCACCATGTTTCATGCTGTTGCACATTGCCGATAGATCCGTCTGGATTTCTAATGCAGTTCTATTTCGATCTATAATTCCGGCTATTCGACACATGGTTGTGGTATGGGTTATGTGTTGCGAGTTGCGGGTTACGGGTTACGGGTTGCGAGTTTGGGTGCCTCACCGTCTAACCGCCTAACCAACTCACCAGTTTAATGTTGTGGGTTATGTGTTGCGGGTTATGGGGCATGATGGCTCACCAACTCAACGTCTCACCAACTCACCAGTTATGTTGTGGGTTTTGCCAGTTAAACAATTCAACAATTCAACAATCGAAACCTTCCCCTCCAGGCACAGCTTCGCCCTCTCAGTCACATATTCTGTTAAAAAATGTGCTGTCTATTTTGTTACGGGTTGCCAGTTAGGGTTACGTATCTTGTCTCCTCGACACCCATCAGCTCAGCGCCTCACCGTCTTACCACCTCACCACTATCAGTGGCAAAAGTACGGGCTTAAGGATAAACCTCAAGCCTTTTATTGTTTTTGTAACATTGACTTAAGTCAAATTAATCCAGTAGCGGTTCTATGAATGCTACTGATGTATTAATGCTGATGGCAAATCCCATCTGTTCTAAGCGCAAAACAATTCTTTGTTTGTTGCGGATAGATATCAATTCGGCCAGCATCCCTTTAAAGGGACCGGCTTTTACAATTACTTTTTCACCAGCTTTTAAATCATATTCAAATACTTCGAGTTCTGATTCGGTAGCGAGTAATAATTTTAGCGCTTCAATCTGTTGTTCGGGCAAACTGGCAATGTGACCGGAGAAATATATAAAACGGGCAATGCCATTAGTCATCATTACTTCTGCTTGTTCCCTTGCCGAAATATAAACAAACAGATAGGATTTAATTAAAGGTTCTTCTACGATTTTTTTTCGGTCTGACCATTGTTTTACCGTTTTTTTAAGAGGTAAGTAGGCCGTTATTCCTTTTCGCAAAAGTTCTTCATAGGCTTTCTTCTCCGCTCTTGAACGGGTGTAGACAGGGTACCATTTGTAATCGTTATTAATCATTCAGCACTATTTCTTTGTTCTTTGTCGTCCTTCGACTACTTGTCCCGGTTTTACATCGGGAGGCTCAGGATGACAGGTTATCGATTTGTTCCTTGCTATTTACTCTTCGTTCATTTTTTCTTCCAGAACATCCACCACTTTCTGTTTTCATCATCATAATATCCTGAACCTGAATATCCTGAGTAATCAGAGTAATAGTAAGTACTGTTGCCTCCACCACGGGAATAATCGGTTGTATAGTAATTTGCATATAAAGCATCATCGCCAAAGGCATTGAGAACAATGGCCATATTGTTTAGGCCGTATTCTCTTGATAAACGCTCGGGAATCGCTGCCGCACGTTGCTGTGACACGCCCGAGCGGATCACAAACAGGTTTACATCTGATGACCGGATGAGGGGGATGGCATCTGATACCAAACCAACTGGGGCGGTATCTACCAATACATAGTCATATTGCTGTTCTAGTTTCTTTAACAAATCTTTCATGGCTGCGGTATGCAATAACTCTGATGGGTTAGGCGGTACCGGACCTGAAGGGATAAAGTCGATATGGTGCATCTGGTCATTAGTGAGCACCTCTTCTAAAGTGGCCTGTCCGGATAGGATAGAACTCAATCCTTTTTTATTATCGTTACCAAAGGCTTTGTGCAATTTAGATTTACGTAAATCTGCTGCAACCAGAATAACCCTTTTCTCTATAAGGGCAAGAGTACTGGCTAAGTTTACGGTAACAAATGATTTTCCTTCGCCAGAAATTTCTGATGTGACACAGATAATCTTACTTTGTTTATGACTAGCCAGAAAACTTAAATTGGTTCTTACCGACCTTACCGATTCTGCGAATACGGATTTCGGTTTAGCCAAGGAAAGTGCCTGACGACTATCCTGATCAATGAAATCGGGAAATTTCCGTATTACTCCAATAATGGGGGTATGGGTTAAACCTTCCACGGTCTCCTTATCATAGATGTAAGGGTTTAAGAAACGAACCAGTAAAATGAGGCCAAATCCTGCTGCCAGGCCCAGCATAATTGCCGTGCTGTAGGCTTTATTGCCATTGGGTGAAATGGCAAAGTAAGAGGGGTATGCCGGGTTAACAATTGAAGCTCCGGGTACAATGGCTGCAGCATTCATTTCTGCTTCGAGCTTTTTCTCTGATAAGAATGAACGTACTTTATTATTGACCTCGAAATTGGTTTGAAGCTTTACAAAGTTTTGTTCCTTAAGCGGGATAGTGCTCATGCTTTGATTAACCCCTGCTATTTGGTTATCGATGTATCGGATGGTTTGCTCATTGTTGCGGCGCATGCCCTGAATGCTGTTCCGGATACTGGATTTTACATTGGCAATTTGTTGTTCAATCTGTTTTACCGGCTGCGAATCGGCATTGAACTGGTTGAGTTTTAATTCTCTATTGGCCAGTAAAGTGTTGAGCTGACCCACTAATGTACCTAAGCCTGTGGAAAGATCTCCTTCCAGATCGACACCAATTTCTACTTTTGAACGGTTGTTATTAATCTGTTCTTCCAGTTGTTTAATGCCTAGCAACTTGATGTTGAGCTCGGTTTTTTGCTTTTCAAAATCTGCCAGTTTGCCTACGGTCATAGAGGTTGCAGAACCCATATCAACCATTTTGTTCTGGGTTTTGTAGTTGGCTAGTGTACTGCCAGATTTGCCTGCCTCGGTGTTGATGAAACCCAGCTGATTGTTGATGAAATCTACGGTTTGTTTAGCAGATCTTCTTCTTTGAATCACATCGTATTTTACGTACTCCTGCATGATGGCATTTAGGATATCTGCTGCAAATACTGCATTGCCATCTGTTTGGCTCAGGCTCATTACGTTGGTAAAACGAGCGGCTTCACCAATATTTAATCCGCCCATAGCGCGGCCAATGAAATCTTCAATGCCATTAAATTTAAACAGGTAGGTGCCGTTGGCGGGTACTTTGGTTTTGACCTTAAATTCCATATTACCCATGCTAATCAGCTGTCCGTATTGATAAGTCTTTTTCTGGTCTTCGTTTTCTGCAGGAGAAAGGCTGAAATGCTGGTCGTCTATCGCTTTGATGTGGTAAAGCGTGCGGTCGAAGTTGACACTATCCTGCTTAAGGATTTCGATCACAAATGGAACCTTTGGATATAATTCGGTGGTTAATGCGTAGCCTTTCAGAAAATAACTGATTTTATAATCCAGTTTTTTTACCGCATTCATAATCACCTCATTGCTTCGGATGGTGAAGCTTTCGGCCTGAATTTTATCGGTATAGTTATAGTTCTGCATGGGCATTTGTGAACCGGTACCCAGGGAGGGATTGCTCTCTTCTAATTTTAAGGAAGCGCCTGTTTGATATACGGGTGGGGTATACCATAAGTATAACCATGCACCGCAACAGGCTATTATTACTGTGGCTGCAATCCAATACCAGCGACTTAAAAATACCTTGAATATTTTATAAAAGTCAATACTCTGGCTAACCGCTTTTTTTTCTTGTACTGGTTCTGTCAATGCTTTATGAATTAAGTTTTTTATTTAAACGATTTTAAAAATGGAATCGTTTATCGTTGTATCAGTTCATCGTTATTGATTACTGCCTGGTTACTGTAAATATTAATACTGCCAAGTTTACTACTACTAAGAGTGGCTGTAATATGTTATTGAAACTTTGAAGCTTATCACTCGTTGCCGCACTTTTGGTTGGCTGCAGAACAATAATGTCGTGATTTTGCAGGATCAGTTTTTTACTGGCCAAACTGTTAATGTCGTTGAGGTTAACGTAAATGATTTCGGGGTGGCTGCGGTCTCCTCTAATGATTTTTAAACTTTTAGGGTCTGCCGTTTTTGTAATACCTCCTGCTTCGCCTAAAATATCGATTAGGGTCGTATTATCTCTTTCTAACAAGAAATTACCTTGTCTGCTGAATTCTCCAAGTAGGGTTACTTTTAAGTTCACTACTGATAGTTCTATAATAGGATCTTTCAGTAGTTTGCTTTTATATAAATCCTGGATTTTGATTGCAGCTTCCCTGCGTGTTAAGCCTACTACCTTTACCTTGCCTATTGCTGGAAGGTTAACCATACTATCTGCCTCTACGGCATAAGAAAGTACGTTTTGAATGCTCCCAGATGGGGTATTTGTGCCGCTGGTTGTGACGTTGGCTGCGCTGATATTTGAAGCAGCACCTGTTGCGCCAAATTCAAAATTCTGAACGTTTCTGATGGCCAGCTGATCGTTTACCTTAATCTTGTAATACGCATCGCTTATTCCCTGATCATTTACTACATATACGTGTTTAATGGTATCTGTTACGATATCGCTGGGCGCATTAAATAAGGTTCGCTCTTTTCTGGCTCCGCAGGATGCGAGAAATAAAAGGGATATAATGGCACACAATAATAGATTGGGACGTATAGGGTTTAGCATGTTTGTATCTCTTGGCAGATAGATAATAGGGATTTTCTACAAAAGTAAGATATAAAGATGTTTAAAAGAATTGGTTTATGCAAAAGGAATGCTAAAGTGCCGACTGATTAATCATACCTGAAAAAATGACTGCATTAATTTTACCTTATTTTTCCATAGAGAATTTTTAATAGGGAGGAGTATGGTTTTGGGAGGCGTGGAGGTATATTATATTCTTCTTGGTTGTGGTTGTTTTGGTAAATATCTGTATTTCAGTATTAAATGTAAAATTATTTCATTGACAATTATCAACCAAATAAAACTATTTGTAGTAGTAGTAATACGTATTTTGGGTAATTTTGTTTTATAAAATAAGATCTAAAAGTCTATCCCTATATGTATAAGTTATTTTTAATAGCCATGCTATTGCTATGGTCTGGCTCTGCTATTGCTCAAAGTGGTTGCTATGTTGCAGGCGATTCAAAAGTATATACCAGCACCAGAACTGATGGAAGTTTCAGATATGCCTCTGGTGGTACAACAGTATCTCATAACAATTGTGTTTACCAAACTAGTAATTCCTGTGAAGTATATGATGTATTTGTATTTTGGGCTGTTAATTATAGAACAGGTTATTATGCTACCTATACCTTCCCATGCCCGTTGGATGATTATGTAGGAATTTTGATAATTCTTGCCGGTTTGATAGGGGTATTTATTTTAAGAAAAAGTCACTTTTATTTGATTAGTATGTGTAATTGATGGTTGAAGTGTAATTTTTGTTGTAAAATACTGTGAATCAGAGTTTACAACTTCAAATAAAGCGCATGATAATTATCAATTTTGGATTGTCTTGTAGTATTTATCTTACTGATATTTTGTAGTATTGGTTAAAAAAAGATTATGAATATGTTCAGAAATATTTGTGTTGTAATTGCATTATGCTTTCAATTCACGCAAACTGCACACGGTCAATCAGGGTGTTTAGGAAATGGTATATTGTATACCTCTGTTATCGCAGCTCCTTTTTATAGTAATTCTGGTGGCATTAGCTCTAGTTGCGGATGGAGAAGAATTAGTTCCTCATCGACCACGTGTTATGTTTACGACGGGAGTGGATCCATTTTTAATCCTTCTAATTATATCACCTATAATGGACAACTGTTAGTGGTTCCGCTACCTGGGCTGTAGTTAATTGTCCATTAGACTCTTACATTTGGCTAATGATTTTCCCTATTTCAATATTGAGCATTTATTTTTTCAGAAAACAGGCTTCAATGCTTGTATCTGATGAAGGTGTTTCGTTATCATTATAGTATTTATATCGTGTATCTGTTTAAATGGAAATCGCTTTTTAGAGCAAACAAGTAGCATATAAAAATAAATTGAGTTCTACCAGAGTGGAACTCAATTAATAATGCTCTGCACCCAAAATATTTAATCCTCACTAGTAAATCCCCATCTAGTTTTTGCCTGCCTGAATGTTGTCAGATTAAATACCACAAACCAGTCTTCTTTTTTAGTGTTATAAATAAGTCATCTGTTTTTAGCGCATGTATATTGATTTTTAATAATCCTGTACTGCTATGAAATACTGCTTCAGTTATTTGCTGTTACTTTTTTTATTTACTTCTTATAATTCTTTTGCTCAAAGCGGCTGCTATGTAGGTGCTACCGCTACAGGTTACCGGCTTTATTTTGTGAAGCACCCTACATTAGGTGGTAATAATTATACCTCGCAACCGGCAAACAATAATTACATTGTATTAGGTACAGGCAGTTATAATTGCACTAATTTTCCTAATTCTACATTTGCAACCAGCATTGGTGCTGCCGGGGTGGCTTGTTCGGTTTATTCTGAGAGCCCGCAAGTATTTATCGGTAATGGAACTGTTAGAACCTATCGGGTTTACATGTGTCCGCTTGATGGAAGTATTACCTGGCTATCTTTATTGATCATTGCCAGTGTTGGCATAATTATTATTCAGAAATGCAGACCGGTGGTTGAGAAATAAATCACTGTGTAAATATTTTGTTAGTACTCATTTATCATTCTCATAAACACTAAATTTGTAGTATTTAATAGATTTTAATACCTATTTAATATTAGGGTGTTATCTTCGACCACATTTTAAGTTTGTCATCACCTATTTTTATGTTCCGTTTCCTAACAGCAGTCTTGTTGTTAACGTCCTCTCTTTGTTTTGCCGATACGGGTTGTCGATCTGACAATCTTACAAATGTTTATACGCAAATTACCAGTACCAGTTCCAATTATAATGGTTCAAGGGTTTATGAGCGTAGCCCCCGCTTAACCTACTCCACTTTATTTTGTCAGGTATCTACCGGTACACGGTGCTATATTCGCACTACCGATCAGTCTGAATGCGTTGGTTGTCCGTATGTTAATCCGTACTATTACCAAAGCGGGATTATTTACAATTATACGGTAGTGAGGTGTCCGATTGATGATTATGTTATTTTCTTGCTGCTGATTGCTGCTGGTTCTGGATTTTATTTTTTGAGGAGGGGGAGTTTAAATTTCTTCCCAAAAGCCTGATTACAGAACGTTAATTACTCTAGCTTGCCATGACCCTTGCTTGTTTTAGCATGTGTGATCTCCTCGCTCATTCATTTTGTTCATGATTTTTGTCAATGAACATCCCATAGTATTTTCCTTTTCTTTAATGATTTCGTTTAGATTAAAATGCTTCAAATCAGCCGGTTGATTGTTGTGTGTTTTTATCTCTATAAATTCTTCCAATTCCTAAGGAACTTTTTTTTGTCAAATCGAAAACCGAGGCTTCCATTTATTCGTACGTTGTTCATTTTGTTTACAATATTTGCGAAATATTGTATTTTTTGTAATACAAAATAAATAATTTTTGTTGTCTCTATATTAGGTTTTTTATGAAGTTTTTAAAGGCATTCCTTGCAGTGTTGTCTCTTTTTATTATTAGTTTGTTTTCTAGCAAAAATGTATTGGCTGATGTTGGCTGTAGAACAGGTAATAATATATATACTCAACAAGTAGGTTCTTATCCTGAGGGCAGTAGTACCATTCCTGTTTTTTCAGATGCAAGTGCTATCAGGATCAGAAATGGAGCAAGTGATCCTAATTGTGGAATTCTCAGATCGGTAAGTAATAACTATACAATTGTGGCAGGTACAACAGCTAATCCAAGTAGTAAATGTTCTTATGCATCCAACCCTGGAGACCAAGGCAGGCTAGTGAATTACAATCCTGCTCATAATTCTTGCGTATTGCCATTGGATGATTATGTTCCAGCTCTCATTTTAGCTTCGTTCTTTTGCATCCCTCTAATGCGTAAGCATTATTTAAACAAAATGTTTGCATTTTAATAGCTTGGGAATTAATGTAAATACAAATGACTTTAAACATTCTATTAAAATCAAGCCCGTTGTAACTTCGATAGTACTTAATGTTTCTTGGAAGATTAAGAAATCAGAGTAGTGTTAAGTTCTGGCGTATTTGTCTCGGTATTGCAGCGGAAAAAGATCTTTTTGCCTATTGAGTCAAAGCGTTAATGAATTGTTGAACAAAATGAACTAATCTATTCTTCCCATTTTCACGTTGTTATTTTAGTCAATGACTTTATTAAGAGGTGCTTATGGTAAAGAATGCTTTAGGTTTATTTTTGTTATTTATGTTGTTTTCCTTTAGGGCAAGTGGTGCAGTTGGTTGCAGGATTGGAAATATCATTTACACTAACCAGTATAGTGGTGCCAGTGCCAATGTTGTTATCCTCTCAATTACTTACGGAAATTTTCAAAATAATCTAACTTTGCCCACAAATCCACCTAACTGCCCCAGAGCTACCAATATTGTTCCTGTTAGCGCCCTGATTAACCTATGTGTACTTAATGGCAATATACTAAATGGGGGCACCATGGTTAATTATGAACGATTAGATCCTCCTATAGGTTGCCCAATTGATGATTATATATGGTTGTTGTTTGGGTTTTCGGCATATATGTTTTATAAATTAAGGTTTAGAAATCTCCTTAATGAACAAAAGGAACGAACTTTATAGGGTAATTGATAGGTAAATTTGAGTGTCGTTTATCGCTACTCAAGCTATGAAGATTATTTTGTTTTTTTTGCTTTTGTTATTCTCGTTCTATCCTTTTCGGGTAAGTAGCCAGGGTACGGCTAGTGGATGCTTGATCCCAGGTACTAAAACAGTTTATACAGTTCAAGAATCTACTTTGATCAATGAAGTTATAAAATTACTTTTGGGAGGTAATCCCAGTTATCGGTCGAATTCCGGAGTTTCATTGAGTCCGAATTATTGTAGCTGGACTCCTTCTCCAAGTGGTGCGTATAATTGTGGAGTTTGCACAGAGTATAGTTATAATGTGCTAGGCCTCCTTACTGGATGTGTATCTGGAAAGTTGTTACAAGGATATGTTGGGAACTACACAATGGTTCTCTGCGATCTCGACGACCACTCCTGGGCCCTTGGCCTCGCCGCTGGCGCTTTAGGCTTATTCGTTATCCGCAGAAAGAAACTGTTGTAGTATTCTTTACTTTTTGATCAGTTTTACTTATCTTTAAGGATACCTCATCTGCACAAAACTTTTTTGCTCCTCATGGCAAAAACATTAGCTCCCTCCGCATCAAGTCCACCTCAAGTCCACGTTTTACCGCTACAAGGTGGAGTTATCCTGCATTTTCTGTATACTTGTATAGGCTAACCCTTAAGTTACACAGGGATATGCCTGCTTTCATCCATAACTGAAGCATAGGTAACCCTGCTTTTATCCCTGTTTAATATCCCAATCATCCCGGTTTTGAATTTTGAATGAGTGAGTTTTTTTAATCACATCAATCATAAACAATAAAAACTATGGCAATTATAAAAGATGGTAATTTATCTGGCGGGCTCGGGGATCTGGTTTTTGGTAAAGATGGACGGGTAAGGACTAAAGGAAAGGTAACGCAAAGCGAGGCGACAAAAAAGGCATCTTCTGTTTTCGGTAAATACATTAGTCCGATGAGCAAGATCATCAGAGATCTGTTTTTACCTACCCATCTCCATTTTACTGACGGTAAGATGGTGAACCGGATGAATTCGGTTATATCTACCATTACTAACCAGCACCTTCATGTTGATGGAACCTTTAGCTTTCATGCCGAAAGCTTCGAGCGTTTGCGCGGTTTTGACTTTAATGCCTCCTCGCGCTTATTCGATAGTTTGTTATTTCATCCGAAATTGAGTCTGGCCAATGATCAACTCCTGATTGGTATTCCCCATCTAACCGTAGCTAAACACCTTCGCTGGCCTAAGGGTACTCATTTTTGCAAGCTGCATATTCAGGTTGTTTTTCTAAATCCTGAGGCTGGAAAATGTGAAAGCCTGATAGACGAAATGGATTGGAGTAGAAGCGGTGATGTTATTGAAGCCAGGGAACTGAAATATGCGATTTCAGAGGGTACGGTTGGCATTGTTTGGGTAAGTTTAACTTTTCATCAGGGAAATGCTACTGAATATGCTTTAAGCTCGAAAGCTTTTCATCCGGCAGGCATTATTGGTGCCGTATATCGGGAAGGAACCGATGTATTATCTGTAGCTCAATGGAAAAATGTTAAAGTGGTATTTCCGATGAAGTGATGGCTTAAGCAATGGATAACCGGGCTAAAATGTTGGCTATAAGATGACTAAATCTCCTCCATGTATCTTTCAGCCTTCCACACTTTTTCTGTAACTTTGCGAGCTGAAATTCAATTATAGAATTATAGAATGATTGAATGAGTGAATTTTGAATGATTGAATGTTCCATTGATTTTATACCATGAAGAAAGTAAAAGTTGGATTGGTGCAGATGAGCTGTACTAAAGATAAACAGGAAAATTTAGATAAAGCGATATTAAAGGTACGTGAGGCTGCTGCTAAGGGCGCGCAAATCGTATGCTTGCAAGAGCTTTTTACTTCCTTGTATTTTTGTGATGTTGAAGATTATGATAACTTCGATTTAGCGGAAGCTATTCCAGGGCCATCTACTGATGCCTTACAAGCAGTGGCTAAAGAGTTAGGGGTTGTAATTATTGCTTCTTTGTTTGAGAAACGTGCTGAAGGTTTATACCACAACACTACTGCTGTATTGGATGCAGATGGCAGCTACCTGGGTAAATACCGTAAAATGCATATTCCTGATGATCCTGCTTATTATGAGAAGTTTTACTTTACTCCGGGAGATTTGGGCTATAAAGTATTTGAAACCAAATTTGCTAAAATCGGGATATTAATCTGTTGGGATCAATGGTATCCGGAAGCTTCGAGAATTACCGCTTTGATGGGCGCTGATATCATGTTTTACCCTACTGCTATTGGGTGGGCAACTGATCAGGATGAAGAAACCAATCAGGATCAGTACAATGCATGGCAAACCATTCAACGTTCGCATGCTGTAGCCAATGGTGTTCCTGTAGTGAGCGTAAACCGTGTAGGTTTTGAGCAGGATGGCGCGATGAAATTCTGGGGTGGAAGCTTCGCAACGAATGCCCAGGGTAGATTACTTTATTTAGCATCACACGATCAGGAAGAAACCACTGTGGTTGAATTAGATTTAGCAGAGTCTGATTTCTTCCGTAAACACTGGCCATTTTTAAGGGATAGAAGGATTGATTCTTACCAGCCGATTACGAAGCGGTATATTGATGGCGATTAAATAAAGTCAGGGGACCGAAGTCGGAGGTAAGAAGTTTAAGTGCCGAAAATGAGATGTCGCCATATTTGGATTGTTGTTTAATAAATTGTAGCTTTTAGTTGCAATTGCTCTTTAATGACTGCAATCCTATATATGAATACATTTTTCGCTCTTTAATTATGGCCTTTAAATTTGAGAAACTTAAAGTTTGGCAAAAAGCCATGGACTTAGCTGATGAAATTGATAAGATGACTAAAGCTTTTCCTAAGGAAGGGATTTTTGTCTTAACATCGCAGGTTAAGCGAGCGGCAGATTCAATTTCGATGAATGTAGCAGAAGGAAGTACTGGACAGAGTAATCCTGAATTTAAGCTTTTTTGAGTTATGCGTTAAGATCTGATATTGAAGTCGTAAATTGTCTACATCTTGCTTTAAGACGAAACTATATTAGTGATGAAATTTTTCAAAAACATTATCAGTCCTGCGAAGAAATTTTGGTTATGATTTCGGCTTTAAGCAAATCGCTAATATGATATAAAAGGAAATCCATTAATATCCCGCTTTAACTTTGTTTTTCTGACCGTTGACTTTTCGGACAAAATTTTAACTTTGCAATCATACGTTTTATCTTCTGACTTTCGGACCTCCGACTTTCGGACTTAAAATAAAAACATGTCTCAAATACCACCAAATAAATATACGCTTAAACCCGATCAGTTTGAGTATTCGCCGAAAAAGCAAGGATATTCTTTTCCTGCTGAGTGGGCAAAGCATGAGGCTACCTGGTTAAGCTGGCCTCACAAGGAGGCTTCCTGGCCAGGTAAAATCGAAACGATTTATCAACCCTATTGCCAGTTTATTAAAGCAGTTGCTGAAGGTGAAAAAGTACGCATCAACGTTAAGGATGAGGAAATGAAAGCTTTTGTAATTGCTGAGCTGGAAAAAGCTGAAGCTGATTTAAGCCAGATTGAGTTTTATTTCAACGAAACCAATGATGCCTGGTGCAGGGATCATGGACCGGCCTTTGTGCTTAACGGAGATAGTAAGGCTGTTGTTGATTGGGGCTATAATGCCTGGGGTGGGAAATACCCTCCATTTGATTTGGATGATGTAGTGCCTACTAAGATTGCCAAGCAATTTGATTTACCGCTATTTCTTCCTGATATTGTAATGGAAGGTGGTTCTGTAGAGTTTAATGGTGCTGGTACGATTTTAACTACTACTGCGTGTTTACTCAATGAAAACCGTAACCCACATTTAACCAAAGAACAGATAGAACAATACTTATTGGAATACTATGGGCAGGAGCAAGTGCTTTGGTTGGGTGATGGAATAGTTGGCGATGATACTGATGGACATATAGACGATATTACCCGTTTTGTGAATGAAGACACCGTGTTAACGGTTGTGGAAAGTGATCCGGCTGATGAGAACTATCACCTGCTTCAGGAGAACCTGGAGGCTTTAAAAGCCATGAAACTCAAAGATGGAAGATCATTGAATATTGTTGAGCTGCCTATGCCTGCTCCGGTTATTTATGACGATACGCGTTTACCGGCTTCTTACGCTAATTTTTACATTGCGAATGCAGCGGTAATTGTTCCTGTTTTTGATGATGTGAATGATGAAAAAGCACTGGAAATTATTCAAGGGTGTTTTCCTGATCGTAAGGTGATCGGAATCAATTCGGTAGATATTATCTGGGGATTGGGTAGTTTTCATTGTTTAAGTCAGCAGGAACCGGCTCTCAGGAGTCATTAGTCTGGACTCGATAGTCTGGAGTCTTGGGCGCAGTTTCGGTTGTGATCCTGAGCTTCCCGATGTAAAACCGGGACAAGCAGTCGAAGGACGATAGAAAGGTTATAGATTTGGTTGTTGAGGGCTTCGACAGGCTCAGCCTGACAGGTGGCTTAAACAGACAGGAAGCTTAGACTGACAGCTAAGATTGGCAAGTAGTTTTAAACTAAGAAGATATAAATAATAAAATATAACAAATGAAATTATTAGAAGGAAAAACAGCATTAGTTACGGGAGCCTCGAAAGGTATCGGTCGTAAGATTGCTGAAAAATTTGCTGAGCAAGGTGCCAATGTAGCTTTTACTTATCTTTCATCAGTAGAGAAAGGGGAGGCTTTAGAGCAGGAGCTGCAAAGCTTCGGAACTAAAGTTAAAGGTTACCGTTCGGATGCTTCTAAATTTGATGAAGCAGAAAAGTTGATTAATGATATCGTAGCTGATTTCGGTACTATTGATATTGTAGTGAATAATGCCGGTATTACCAAAGATGGTTTGTTGATGCGCATGAGCGAAGAGAACTGGGATGATGTAATCAATATCAACTTGAAATCTATCTTTAACGTGACAAAAGCAGCCTCCAAAGTGATGATGAAAGCACGTAAAGGTGTTTTTATTAACATGAGTTCTGTTGTTGGGGTTCAGGGTAACGCTGGTCAGGCGAATTATGCGGCTTCGAAAGCGGGCATAATTGGTTTTACAAAATCGGTGGCTAAAGAATTAGGCTCTAGAAATATTCGTGCGAATGTGGTTGCTCCAGGTTTTATCCGCACTGAAATGACAGAGGTTTTGGATCCTAAAGTAGTTGAAGGATGGGAAAAAGACATCCCTTTGAAACGTGCAGGTGAAACCGAAGATATTGCAAATGTTTGCGTTTTCCTAGCTTCAGATATGAGCGCTTACGTTACCGGACAAACTTTGTCTGTTTGTGGCGGAATGCTTTAAGAGGTATAGGGTTTAAGGTGTAGGTTTTGAGGTGCATATCGCCAAAATCTACACCTTTTTATAAACTAGATACTATATTACTTCGGTGAAAAAACAAAGGGATTTTGACCTTATGGTTCATAACTTACACCCTTTACCTAATCAAGTACTTTCCTTTTACCTCGACGATACCCGAGGAGTTCTTTTCTTTTTCAAATGCCAGATATCCCGCCTGCAATGTTTTCCAGAAACCGGCTTGTTTTGGGAATTGGGCAGCGTATTTTTTTAGATTGCCATCTGTCAACTTAAAAGGATAGA
The DNA here is from genome assembly GCF_900111155.1 of Pedobacter rhizosphaerae. Lineage (GTDB taxonomy): Bacteria > Bacteroidota > Bacteroidia > Sphingobacteriales > Sphingobacteriaceae > Pedobacter > Pedobacter rhizosphaerae. Next base: position 114,555 of record NZ_FOGG01000007.1, read on the forward strand.
TATTAACCGGAATTCTTTCCTGCCCCGCATTTTTAGCTTCTACAGCCAAAATATACACCTCTTTAATTTTTTCGTCTGTTAAGGGTATACAACCTACTGTTACGCAGTTGCCATGGATATATATGTCGCTGCCAGGGCTTCTGCCTTTGCCTGTACGGGCATAATCTACGCTATTAGGAAAGTTGATGCCTAAAGACAGATAGAAGTTACTCATGGGGTTAAATGCGGTGATGTGATAGAAACCTTCTGGTGTTTGTCCGTCGCCTTCATAAAGCTTGGGTCCAATTGTTCCGGAGTGTTCGCAGAAATCATAGGTTCTGAATAGGTTATAGGTTTTATCTTTTCTGTTCTTGAGCCAAACTTCCAGCTTTCCTTCGGTTTTGTAGGCATTGATCAGCATGGAGAACTCATCACCTATTCCTCCAGCTTTTAAAAATTGCTTTAGCACTGTCCATTTTTCGTTATAGGCCGTTTTTACCCGGTTGAACTTGAGCTGTTGTACTTTAAAATTGGTTTGAGCAGTGGCAGACATTAAGGTTAAGGAAAGTAAGAGTGTGAACAGTGTGAGTTTCATAGATTTTGTTTGCTTAAAGATAAGATATATACTTTCCTTCTACAATATGCCTTTTAAAGTATATTTGATCAGCTAACTTTGATTAAGTTCATCTTGACAATATGGTTTAGGCTTTGGACTTTGCACTCTTTTTACCATCTTTATAAAGTATGAACAGTTTCTTTTCCGGTACTTCTATTTTATCTTTTTTAGGTTGTTTGGCTTTGGGTGTTTTATATGCCTGGATACTGTATAGAGGTAATGATAATTTGGATAAAAAGCTGCGTTATGGTTTAACGGCACTGAGAATAATCGTGGTCACTCTTGTTTCCTGGTTGTTTTTTGCGCCATTAATTAAAACGCTTAATTATACTTTGGATAAGCCTGTAATCATTATCGGGCAGGACAACTCACTATCGGTAGGGCAGGTAAAGGCTGCAGGATTTAATCAGCAGCAGTATGAAAAGGATTTGAATGTTTTACGTGATCGTTTGGCCGACCGGTACGAAGTAAAGGTTTATCATTTTGGAGATCGGGTGGCTGAAGGGTATGATTTTAAAAATCAGGCCAAGCTAACTGATGGCTCGGCGCTTTTTCAGCAGGTGCAGGATGAATATGCCAACAGAAATATCGGGGCTATTGTACTCAGTACAGACGGGATTTTTAATAATGGTGGAAATCCTCTTTACCGGATTAATCAGATTAATGCGCCAGTGTATACCGTTGCTTTAGGTGACAGTATTCCTAAAAGAGATGTGCTGATTTCGAATATTAATTACAATAACATAGTTTATCTGGATGATGATTTTACGATTGAGGTTCAGGTGCAGGCTTTCCAGAGCGATGGGGAGCAGACTAATGTTTCCGTAAGTCAGAATGGGGCCAAGGTGAGTCAGCAGAATATTTCCATCAAAGGGAGTGCTTTCAGTCAGCAGATTCCCATCAAGCTCCATGCTGGAAAAATTGGTATTCAGAAGTACACGGTTCAAATTGGGGTTTTGAATAATGAGATTACCATGCGTAATAATTCACAAACCTTTTATGTTGAGGTAATTGATGGAAGGCAAAAGGTGTTGGTTGCTTCGGCCTCTCCACATCCGGATTTGGGGGTTTTAAAAGAAGCCATTTCTTTAAATAAACATTATGAACCGAAGCTTTCGATAGCTGATGATCTTCAACAAATCGACCCTGCGAAATTTGATTTGATTATCCTTTATCAGCTGCCGGATATGCAACATATGTCTACCGCGTTTTTGCAAAAAGTTAAGGCTTTGAAAAAGCCCGTTTGGTACGTGCTGGGGGCTCAAAGTGATGTTGCTGCTTTTAATCGATTTCAGAACCAGGTTAACTTAAGTTCAGCTAATGGCGCTGTGCAGGAAGTATACCCTGAACTGGTTAATGGCTTTACGAGTTTCAACCTCACAGAAGCTGATAAAAGACAATTTCTTGCTTATGATCCGTTGCTGAGTCCTTTTGGCCGTTTAACGGTTAATGCAGGAGTAACGCCGGTATTTAATCAGCGCATAGGGAAGGTAAGTACACAGCAGCCTCTTTTATTTTTTACTACAGAATCGGGACAGAAAGCGGCGTATTTAATGGGGGAAGGATTATGGCGGTGGAGGTTGGCTGAGGCTGAAAATGAATCGCAACAATCTGTACTATTTGATTTGATTTCTAAAACGGTTCAGTATCTATCTGTAAAAGAAGATAAGCGGAGATTTAAAGTGTTTACCTCGAAGGCTGCTTATGATGAAAATGAATCGGTGCAGTTTAATGGTACGCTTTATAATGAATCTTATGAGCCTGTGAATGAATCTGAAGTGCGCTTACAGGTTAAAAATGAGGAAGGAAAGGTTTTTAATTATATCTTTTCTAAAACGGATAAAGGTTATCAGCTGGATGCAGGTGCAATGGCGGCAGGTAATTATACTTATACAGCCAGTACGGATTTAGGGGGTAAGAAGTTTAGTGTCAGCGGTAGTTTTTATGTTAACGCGTTGGTTGCAGAATTTCAGCAAACTACTGCCAATCATCAGTTGTTAAATACCATTGCTAAACAAAGTGGTGGTAAGCTTTTTATGCCACAAGATTTATTGAAAATTGTAGACGAGATTGGTAAAAATGAAAATATTAAAACGATAAGTTACGAGGATCGCAAGTATGACGAGCTAATTAACTTGAAATGGTTGTTTGGTTTAATATTGATTTTGCTGAGTACAGAATGGTTTTTGAGGAAAAGGAATGGGGAGGTATAGATAGTATCGAGTAGATAGAATCAAGTAGCTAGTATCAAGGAGCAAGATGGCTTTCAGCTTGATTCAATATTAAGAATTTATGGGGGGAAGGTTCTGGTCTTGGTTCTTTATTCTTTGCTCTTTTTCGTTTGCTCCTTTCTCTTTGTTCCTCCTAAACCAGACTGAGCACTCAAGACCTCAGACTAAGGACATATCAGTGCCATTCATCACGGTACACAAACTTAGGCATTTGCCATTCGTATTTGATAGAAAGTAGCCTTAGGGCTAATCCAACAATCGCTGCCAGTCCGGTTGCCAGCATTTCACTGCCCTGGAAATGTTCAACACCGATATATACCGCTCCGGTTACGATAGCTGCGCTGGCATAGATTTCTTTTCGGAACAGGAGGGGGATTTCATTGCACAATACATCACGAAGTACACCTCCGGCGCATCCGGTAATCATTCCGCTAAAGAGCACAATTAAATAGGGTAAGTGGATTTGTTGTGCTACCTGACATCCGATAATGGTAAAAACCACTAAGCCCAGTGCATCCAGATATAGAAATAGCTTCTTTAGCTTAGTCATTACCGAGGCAATAAAAGCGGCCAGTAAGGCTGCAGCTGCTGTGATAATGAGATATTCAGGATGTTCTACCCAGCTCATGGGATAATGGCCAAACAGAACATTTCTGACTGTTCCTCCCCCCAAGGCGGTAACCCAGGCAATGATGCAGACTCCAACCCAATCCATATCTCGTCTGCCTGCAGAGAGTGCGGCGGTCATGGCTTCGGCGGTGATGGCAATGATGTAGAGGATGTGGAGCATCGGGAGGTTGATTGGTGAGTTGGGTAATTGCTTAATTGTTCAACTGAGCATTATGCAACTGCAAACTGAGAACTGCCAACTAAGAACTGTCCTAGTCTTTCTTTTCTTCCTTGATGATTACGAAAACATCTTCATTATCTTTTTTCATGAAGTACTTTTCACGGGCAAACTTTTCGGCAGTATTGAGGTTGGTATTCAGCTCGTTGAGGTCTTTCTTAATCTGGAAAGTTTCTTTTTCGAAGTATTCTTTTTCTTCCTGTAATTTATTGGCCTGACTGCGATATTCGTATTGTGAAATCATGTCATTCTTGTCGAAAAATAGCATCCACAAGGCAAAGGCAACCGTTGCCAGGAAATATTTATTCCGGAAAAGATCTATGAGTCGTTTCATCTGGTTGTCTTTAAAAATCGTTGTCATCATCTACAGCAATACTCTTAAGGCCAGGGTTAGTTCTTTTGCAATGGGCTAATGCCTGGAAAGGATGTAAATGTAAACAAAAACATCCGAAGATTTGAAATCTCCGGATGCTGTGCAAATAAGTTTTTCAACTTATTAACAATTGGATAATGGTCGATGGCTTAAACCATTGGCAATGCTATTATTTTTTAGCGTATTTGAAGTTTTTTCCGATGAAACGTGCATTTTCACCTAATTCTTCTTCAATGCGTAATAATTGATTGTATTTTGCAATCCTGTCTGAACGTGAAGCTGAACCGGTTTTGATTTGACCACAGTTTAAAGCAACTGCTAAATCGGCGATGGTCACATCTTCAGTTTCTCCAGAACGGTGACTCATTACTGAGGTATAACCACTGTTTTGAGCTAAAGTTACCGCGTTAATGGTTTCAGTTAAAGAACCGATTTGGTTAACTTTTACCAAGATAGAGTTAGCAGTATCTTCATCAATTCCACGTTGTAAACGCGTTACGTTGGTTACGAATAAATCATCACCTACTAACTGAACGCGGTCACCAACTTTTTCTGTTAATGTTTTCCATCCAGCCCAGTCATTTTCGTCCATACCATCTTCAATTGAGATAATTGGATATTTAGCAGAAAGATCAGCTAAGTATTGTGCTTGCTCTTCGCTTGAACGAATGGCACCTTTATCACCTTCAAATTTAGTATAGTCATATTTACCATCTTTGTAGAACTCAGAAGAAGCACAGTCTAAAGCTAAACAGATTTGTGAACCTGGAGTATAACCAGCAGTTTCAATTGCTTTTAAAACGGTTTCAATTGCATCTTCAGTACCGTCGAAAGTTGGTGCGAAACCACCTTCGTCTCCAACAGCAGTTGATAAACCTCTATCGTGAAGGATTTTCTTCAAGCTATGGAATACTTCAGTTCCCCAACGTAAAGCCTCAGAGAATGATGGTGCGCCAACAGGCATAATCATAAATTCCTGGAATGCGATAGGTGCATCAGAGTGAGAACCACCGTTGATGATGTTCATCATTGGAATTGGTAAAGTGTTGGCATTAACACCACCAATGTAACGGTATAATGGTTGACCAATTTCATCAGCAGCAGCTTTTGCTACAGCTAAAGAAACGCCTAAAATAGCATTGGCACCTAAGTTACCTTTGTTCTCAGAGCCATCAAGGTCTAACATAATTTTATCGATAGCGTTTTGCTCGAAAACATCAACACCTCTTAATGCAGTTGCAATTTTAGTGTTTACATTTTCAACAGCTTTTAAAACACCTTTACCTAAATATGTAGATTTATCCCCGTCACGTAATTCAACAGCTTCATATTGCCCGGTAGAAGCACCACTAGGTACAGCTGCACGGCCAAAAGCACCGTTTTCTGTTACAACTTCTACTTCTACTGTTGGATTTCCTCTTGAATCGAGGATTTGTCTCGCATGGACATTAACGATTATGCTCATTTTTATTTGATTTTTTAATGTTTTTTTAACCTGCTTAGTGTATAAAGTACAATTACTAAGCGCAACATCAAAGTTAGTATATTTTTTAAATAAATAAAGTGTTTTTGAAGAGTAGTTCGTACTAATAGTCAGTACTTAGTATAGAGTATAGAGATTTGCTGATCTTTAGGACATAGTACAGATAATTTAACAATTATTTGTTGATAAATTGATAAAAAGCTGCAAATTCCCGGTGCCAAAACCACTCCTTGTGCCTGCCATCTGCTGGATTCGATACCAGGATATTCGGATTGCTGTGATCTGGATTAATGAGCTGGTACATGCGCAGTACCTCATTAATCATGGTTTCACCTTCTTTACCGCCAACAACGAAATAAATTTGATGTTGCTGAAGATCTGCACGTCTTTCGGCAATGTATTGGAAAATTTCTGGCGCGTACCAAAGTGATGGACTGAATATCCCGGCAGATCCAAAAACCTCAGGATAGCTGGCAATGGTGTAAAGGGATATCAATCCGCCCAGCGATCCTCCTGCAATTGCAGTGTTTTGGCTATCGGTTAGTGTTCGATAATTTTCATCTACAAAGGGTTTAAGTGTTTCAGCTATAAACGCTGCATAAGCAGTTCCTTCAGCCTGGCCATGTTCTCCATTGAAGGGACTATATTCGTTAAACCTTTTTTCTTCATTGTGATAAATGCCCACAACAATCCTTTCTTCACTTCCCGAGCGGATGAGCTCGTCTACCAATTTATCTACGGCCCATTCATTATTTCTGGGTGGCTGTGTGTGGAAAACCTGTTGCCCATCTTGCATATAAATTACCGGGTATCTTTTTTCAGACTTGTTGTAGCCTTTCGGGAGATAAATCTGAATTTTACGATATCTGTTTAGTTGGGGCATGTAAAAAGCATCTGACAGGAGGTGGACATGATCACCGTATTGGTATTTTTCTGGCATATTATCTTTAAAGGTAGAATAGAGTAACTGTCAAAGCTAAGATTATGTTTGTAATCTCCTTTTTTTTAGTCAAGTTGATTTCTTTTGATTGATGCGTCCTGTTTTAACATATTAAAATTAGATTAATAGATGTTTTAGTTTAATTTTGCGTTTCCCCTCTTACTCATTATATATTTTATTGCGAACCTGTATGTTCTTCAAGAATTTTTTAAGAAATAGTGGCTATATTTTTTTAGTTATTGTATTGTCTTTTCTTTTTCAAACCGTTTGTGCTCAAGAGCATCATCCAAAAAAGGCTAAAATAGATACCAATGATCTTGATGAAAGTCAGGTGCCTGTATTGGTTAATAAAATTGAAACTTACAATTTTTCTATTGATCGCAACAGGTTTCTTTTACAACGGGAATATGATGTGAGTGCGATTAAACTGGCATTACCAGGTTTGGAGAAAAAGGTAAAGGGCTTTAAAACCCGGTTTGAAAAGAATAGCTCCAAAATGAATTTAAGGAGTTTGAACAGTTCGGTCATTTTGTTGGCCGAGGTATCTGAAAATTTATCTGATTATAAAACCACTTTATCAGGCTATGCCGAACAGCTTACAAAAAGTAATGCCGCCCTTAAAAAAATACTTAGCGATGCAGGTTTAAAGGTAGAGGTTGAAGATTCGACTTTACGTACGCAGCAACAGGAAATTTTAGTAGAGGGTAAAAGGCTGGCAACAGAACAGTTAAAGGCGCTCAATAATATTAACTTGCTCAATAGCAGGATTTCTGTAGCCTTTTTACAGACTAAAAATCTGGCTTCTGATATGCAATACCTTTCTATTTCGAAAAAGATTAGCATGTGGTCTAGAGAGGTGGCTCCCTTATTTGAAGCAAAACCTGCTGACTATGAAGATCCGTTTTTGCAAATTATAGGCAATGCCTTCCAAAGATCATTCAGGATTATTAAGATCTATCTTGCAGGCAAGATTTCTATTGTTGTATTGAGCCTTTTTATTTTCGGGGTATTAACGGTCTGGATGATATCGAACATGCGCCGAATCAAGAAGCTGGAGGATGCTGAAAGTATTCTTCGTCAGGTTAAATTTTTGAATGGAAAGGTGGTAATCGGGTCACTTTTTGCGTTTTTTACCTATGTGCCTTTTCTTTTTGGCAACCCAACAATGTCTCTGTTGCATTTGCTGGAGCTTCTTAGACTGTTAACGCTGTGTTTAATTTTGCCAACATTTTTAACCCAACAGGGGAGATTGATGTGGTTTAGTCTCTGCGTGCTCTGGGTATTTTACGCCATAGATGATATTTTACTGGATGCTGCATTTGGAGAGCGTTGGGGACTTTTTATGGCCGGCATTTTATTGCTGGCGATCTGTGTTAAAATTTATCGAAGCAAGGAGGGCTTACTTAAGGCTATGGAATCTTCTCCAGCCACGAAGGCATTGAGTGTTTTTACAGTGATTCAAGTGGCTCTTTCTCTGTTTTTTAACCTTACAGGGCGTTTGTCGCTTGCAAAAATATTTGGGGTAAGTGCGGTAGAATGCCTGATGTTGGGGATTACCTTAAAAGTATTTTGCAACATAGTGCTAGAGGCCATTTATATGCAAACTGAGGCCTACCAATCCAGCCGTTTCTCTGATTTTATTAACTATAAATCACTTCAGCATCGCCTTCAAAGGTATTTATGGGTATTGGCTTCGTTGGTTTTCTTTATTTCCTTCGTGAGGAGCATTACCCTTTATGATTTATTAACCACGTCAACTGCTAATTTTTTCTATGAAACTAGAAGCATAGGAAGCTACAAGTTTACCTTTGCAAGTATTGCCATTTTCATCTGCATTATCTGGCTTTCTTCTGTAATCTCTAGCTTTATCAGCTTTTTCTTTGGTCATGAAAAGGCTGTAGCGGGTGGAAAAAGAAGCGGACTTAATTCGATGATGCTGTTGATTCGCCTGGCGATTTGGACTGTAGGTTTTCTCATTGCGGTAGCAGCTGCAGGCATCCCGATTGATAAGCTTTCTATTATGTTAGGTGCTTTGGGTGTAGGTATCGGATTTGGTTTGCAGAATATTGTTAATAACCTGGTTTCGGGAGTCATTATTGCTTTTGAGCGGCCTATTCAGATTGGAGATCAGATTGAAATTGGAACCAAATCTGGTGTGGTGAAGGAGATCGGAGTGAGGTCGAGTAAGATTCACAGTGCTGAAGGATCTGATATTATTGTCCCGAATGGTGATTTGTTATCTCAACACCTGATTAACTGGACAATGCAGGACAGGAGTAAGCGAATGGAATTTACAATTGGCATACCTTACAGTGCCGATGTTGAAGCTGTGCGTAAACTTATTGCGGATAAGCTTGCCCTGAATGAAAAGGTATTGAAACTGCCTAAGCCGGTAATTATTATCCAGGACTTTGGAGAATATTCGATTGGTATTCGTACCCTTATTTGGGTAGCAGATTTATCTGTAGCCGGTGAAGTGCGTACTGAAGCCATGATTGATGTTAAAAGGGCTCTTACTGAAGCAGGTATTGAACTTCAGATCAGGCCATTGAGCTAGGTTTTTTAAGGCAGGTATTTGTTGTCTCAGCAAAGCGGCTCTTTAAAGGTTTCATTTTGTTGGTTCAAGTGTACAAAAAACAGTTAATATTGTTGGTTGTAACCGACAATATTAGCTTTTTGCCATAGAAATGGAAACTGATGTTGCTTTCTGTTGGTGTAAATCAGATAAACAGCAAACAAGCATCATGTAGTTATTTGAGCTCATCAAGTACCCTAAATAGCTTTTTGTTGATTCCGCTGCCGCTATAATTGTTCACGTTAATCACAATAACATATTTATTTCCAGCACCATCAGTATGGTAGCCGGCAAAAGCTGATACATCATTAATGGTACCGCTTTTAATTTTCATGCCATTATATTCAGGCAGTGCTTTATAAAAATCCTGGAACCAGTTTTCCTTCTGAATGAGGTAGAGTACATTGGCCATGGCATTGGTAGTTATGCGGTCGCCGGGAGAAAGGCCACTTCCATCGATAATATTTAAGGCACTTTTATCTATACCCTTCGCTGCCCAGAAGTTGATTTCCGTTTCCGCACCTTTGGCTGTTGTGGCGGCTTTTCCTGATTTTAAGGCCATCGTTTTTAATAAGCTTTCTCCATACAGGTTGATACTTTTCTTTAAAAACCAGTAAGCCATCTCGCTTAAGGTGGGGGAGGTAATGGTACTTATTTTCTGTGTTGCATTTGGGGTATTTTGGTTGTTTAAGGAAAGTAGTCTGGCAGTTGTTGCTGTCTGTGAAGTGGTGATGCCTAATCTCTTCAAGGTATCCTGGAGCCTGTAGGCACAATCAAAAGCAGGGTCGGGCAGCGCTACAGAGATTCCTGATTTTCCAATACCTAAGCCCCAGCTTCCACGTAAATAGGCAACGTTACTATAAGGAGGAAGAAAGGCGTAGGACCGGTCTCCGGTTCCCGATGCTCCGGTTTTGAGTTCGTTTACAATTTGTATATACGGCGTTTCCGGAACGGTTTTAATTACCCGGGCATCATCTGAAGTACTGCTGCCAGGTTTTAAATGAATGTCGAACTGGTTTTCTCTCCAGGCTAATCCTGATGTGCCTGCGCCATAATAATTACCTATATCCTGCCAAACCCAGCCTTCTGGAGTGGTTTGTGTGCCGAAAATGCGGTCGTCGCCGATAATTGCGCCTTCAATTTTTTTAATCCCTGCTGCTCGGATGGCTTCAACCCATTGGTTTAAAACTACATTTTCTTTGTTTTGATAACGCCATGAGCCTAAAGTAGGGTCGCCACTGCCCGCAATGATCAGGTTTCCTTTTAAGGTTCCTTCTGCGGTAATGTTTCCTGAATAGCTCAAGGTAGTTTGGAATTGAAAATCTTTTCCCAGAAGGCTAAAAGCGCTTGCCGCCGTAATGGTTTTTAAGGTTGAGGCTGTAGCTAGTCCAATCTGATCGTTTTTGGCATAAAGTACTTTTCCGGAGTTAGCATCCAGTACACAGAGTGAGGCCATGGCATGCCTGGTTTGCTCGTCGTTAAGAAAGTTATTGAAAGCCCGTTCTATGTTTTGGATTTTATTTTGTGCAGAAGCGGCAATAGCGGAAAATAAAAATATGGATATGATGAATGATCTTAAGGCTCTCATGAGGTATCTAAACAATTTTAGTGGAAGGAAAGATGCCAAAAATAAGGCTTCGTCATCTAGTTCAACGTATTGTAATCACTTTTTTATATGTATACCAGGTTTTTAGTATCAAGATGCTAGTATCAAGTATCAAGATGGTTTTATTGAGTATCAAGATTTGAAGCTTAAACCATATACCCTTTGCCTTACCCCCCTTAAAAGCGGCATAAAAAAACCTGTGAATATTTCTACTCACAGGCGTTTTAAACTGAAGGTTGTTTTAAACCAATTCTTTTTCTAAAAGATATTCTGCAATTTGAACAGCGTTTGTTGCTGCGCCCTTGCGTAAGTTATCGGCAACAATCCAAAGGTTTAAAGCCTTCGGTGCTGACTCATCCCTGCGGATACGTCCAACAAAAACTTCATCTTTTTCGTGTGCGTCTTTAGGCATCGGATATTTTAAGTTGGCTACATCGTCTACAACGATAATACCTGGTGACTTTTCTAAAATACTACGTACTTCAGCTAAATCGAAATCATTTTCAAACTCAATGTTTACTGATTCGGAATGACCTCCCATTACTGGAATTCGAACAGTTGTTGCAGTAACCCTGATAGTCTCATCACTCATGATTTTATTGGTTTCTTTAACCATTTTCATCTCTTCCTTGGTATATCCGTTTTCTGTGAAAACATCAATATGAGGAAGAACATTTAAATCAATTTCGTACGGATAGGCTTTTGGTCCATCAACACCTTTGCGTTCATTCATTAACTGTTCAACAGCTTTTACACCAGTTCCGGTAACCGACTGGTAAGTTGAAACCACTACACGTTTGATTTTATATTTATCGTGTAAAGGTTTTAAAACTACTACCATCTGAATGGTTGAACAGTTCGGGTTGGCGATAATTTTGTTATCGATTGAAAGTTCATGCGCATTTACCTCTGGTACAATTAATTTAATTGCAGGATCCATTCTCCATGCAGAAGAGTTGTCAATAACAGTAGTTCCAGCTTCTTTAAAACGCGGAGCATGCTCCAATGAAGTATTACCACCCGCAGAGAACAACGCGATATCTGGTTTCATGCTGATTGCAGTGTCCATGCTAACGATTGGGAACTTCTTACCCTTAAAAGTAATTTCCTTACCAACGCTCTTTTCTGATGCCACGGGAATCAACTCTGTCAAAGGGAAATTTCTTTCCTCCAATACTTTTAACATTACAGTGCCTACCAATCCGGTTGCACCTACAACTGCTACTTTCATTTTAATTTTAAATTATTACTTTGGTTATTAATTTTATATAATTCCAAATATGCAGAAAATTTTGCTTATATTCTTATTTCGCTAACTCAGCAGGTGTTATTTTCCCATGCTTGAAAAGTTGTGCAGTCCTTTTTGATTTACAATTCATCTCCTTAGCTGTCCTTTTCTTAGCTTTATTTTAAAATGAGAGATCAAAAGTTCGCATTCTTTATCACTTTGATAAAAAGGAAAACCCAGGAAAATTATCCATCCTGATTATTTTAAATGCTGATATAAAGGGTGGTACAGGACTTTAGCACTAAGGATATAGTTTGGAAAGAATAGACGATAAATTCAGATTTGTATGCTTGAATTCATAAGGTCTGTTTATTCATGAATTAATAAGTAATCCCCGATTACGCCTGGTCAAATTTAGAAATCAATTTATTGACAATATTCTGCTGGATATTGCCAATAAATCGAATGAGGTGTAATATGGTCGGCGATGGCTTAAATCAGGCTGGATTTGATATAGGAACAGCTGGTTGTAATTGAGCCAATCGGATCAGGTTTGTAGTTGGTTTCGTGTTCTACGAAAAAGTGTTTCATACCAGATTGCTTTGCCTGGGCAAAGATAGATTTGAAATCAATAGAACCGCTACCAATTTCTGCATTCAGAGCGGGATTGGTTTTGTCCATATCTTTTACGTGCCACATGGGGAAACGGCCAGGATAAGCTTTGAATAGTCTCATAGGATCATTCCCTGAACGAACAACCCAGTATAAATCCATTTCGAAGTTTACCAGGTTTTTATCAGTTTCCTGTAGGTAAACATCGTAACCGGTGGTATCGCCTAATTTTTTAAATTCAAAATCATGGTTGTGGTAGGCGAATTTCAATCCTGAAGCCTTCGCCAGGCTCGCTACCTGATTAAAATCGTTAGCTACCTTTTTGAAGCCGTCAACACCTTTACTCATATCTACATGGGCACCCGCAATGGTAAAATATTCACCACCAAGATTGGCGCAAGCCTCAATATCCGCCTTTAAATTATCAGTTTTTCCAGTTTTGGAAAACTGATCCATACCATAGTGGCCGCTTGGGGCAGTTAAGCCATTGGCTTTTAGCAGGTTTTTAAATTCAGCAACGCTCAATCCAAAAAACTGGCCATTATTATAACCATAGGTTTCTACTTCTTTATATCCTGCTGCAGCAACCTTTTCAATTACTCCCTTCACATCTTTAGGCAGCTCATCCCTTAAGGAGTAAAGTTGTAAGCCAATTTGCTTACTGCCTTTAGTAAATGCAAAAGAAGGTGCTATAATGGTTGCCGCGGCTAAAATTCCTGCTTGCTGGAGGAAAGCTCTTCTTGAATTCATGCTTAAATTAAGTTTTTCTGGATATAAGCGCAACTTGCCGCTACTGATTCCATTGGATTAGGCTTATAATTGGTTTCATGCTCTACAAAGAAATGCTTCATGCCTGAAAGTTTGGCATCGGCAAAAATAGGTTTGAAATCAATGGATCCGGTACCTACTTCGGCATTTAAAGCTGGATCGGTTTTATCCATATCTTTCACATGCCACATGGTAAAGCGGCCAGGGTTTTCTGTGAATAATTTAATTGGATCATTTCCTGAGCGAGCCACCCAGTAGAGGTCCAGCTCAAAATCAACCAGGTTTTTATCGGTGTTTTTTAATAGGATTTCATAACCGGTTGTATCACCTTGTTTGTCAAATTCGAAGTTGTGGTTATGGTAAGCGATTCTGATTCCTGCTTCTTTTGTCAATTTTCCTGCTTCGTTAATTTTCAAGGCAATCTTTTTATAATCATCGGCAGTTTTTCTGATGCTCTCATCTAACCAGGGAATGGTAACATATTCACTTCCGAGTACTTTAGCTGCTGCAATTGCTGCTTTAAGTTCATCGGTATTTCCATCAGTTAAAAAAGTACCTAAACCGTAATGACCGCTAGGGGAGGTTAAACCATTGGCATCAAGAAGTTTTTTAAACGCTTCAGGCGATAGTCCCCAGAATTGATCTTTGATTGAAAAACCATAAGTTTCTACTTCTTTGAAACCTGCTTTAGCTACTTTTTCTATCGTTCCTTTTACATCTTTGGGAAGTTCATCTCTCAAAGAATATAGTTGTAAACCAATGGCTCTCTTGTCGTTTGACATACAAGCGAATGATGGAACTAAAAGTGCAGCTGCTGCAGCCATACTACTGTTTAATATAAAACTTCTTCTTGATAACATAAGGGTATTTTTAAATATCACAAATTGAGATTGCCTTTTTCAGGGAAGCCAATTTGTCTTCGTTTTTGGGTATAAATTCTTGAGCTACGAAACCTTTAAAGCCGGTTTCGACAATGGCTTTCATGATGGCGGGGTAATATAATTCCTGTGTGTCATCAATTTCATTTCTGCCTGGTACGCCAGCAGTATGATAATGTGCAATATACTGGTGGTTATCTTTAATGGTCCTGATCACATCTCCTTCATCAATTTGCATGTGGTAGATATCATAAAGCAGCTTGAAGTTTTCAGATCCCAGACGTTTACATAATTCAACACCCCAGGCGCTGGTATCGCATTGATAGTCTTTATGATTGATTTTACTGTTTAGCAGCTCCATTACCAGGGTTACCTTGTGTTTTTCTGCCAATGGCATCAGCTGTTTTAAGCCTTTAACACAATTGTTCCAACCTGTTTCATTGTCTTTACCTCTGCGGTTTCCACTGAAACAAATTAAGTTTTTATAACCCGCTGCAGCTACCAGTGGAATCATCTCTGAGTAGTTCTTGATTAATTTCTCGTGAAATTTCTCGTCGTTAAAACCATCCACCAGATTAATTTCGGCACCGTTACACATGGTAGATTCCAGGCCGTGTTTCTTGAGGATTGGCCAATCTTTAGGGCCAACCAAATCAATTCCTTTGATCCCGATTTTCTTTGCTTCTACACAAAGTGTTTCTACATCTAAACCGCTGAAACACCAGCGACAAACCGAATGGTTAATATTTCCTTTCAGCTTTAGCGGCTGTTCTGATGAGGGTGAATCCATAGCGAGGGCAGAGAGATTTGCAGAAACCCCAATAGCTGCGGTTCCTGCAAGTATATTTTTTAAAGCATTTCTTCTGTTGAGTGTTGAAGACATGATTATAGGGTGTTAGCTTCTGTAACTGATTTATTTTTATCGCTGAAGAAAAGGATGAACAACAGGGCTACCAGCGCCGCAATTCCTGCTGGAATAATCCAGATGCTTTGCCAGATATGACCTCCTTCTACAACATATTTGTTCACAACCATACCAGAAATGATTGAACCGATTAACATACCTACACCGTAAGTAGCTAAAGTGATAAATCCCTGAGCAGCACTTTTGAATTTTTCTCCCGCCAGTCTATCTGTATAAATTTGTCCGGTAACGAAGAAAAAGTCATAGCATATCCCGTGGAGTACAATTCCACCGATTAACATCCAGTAGTTGGTATCGGCATTTCCGAATGCAAAAAACAGGTAACGCACTACCCAGGCAATCATGCCGATAGCCAGCATCTTTTTCACGCCCAGGCGGGCAAAGAATAAAGGCATTAGGAGCATAAATAAGGTTTCAGAAACTTGTCCTAAAGATTGAACTCCGGCTGCTCCTTTCATCCCTACCTCATTGAGGAATGGGTTAGTGAAATTGTAATAAAATGCCAATGGGATACAGATGGCTACAGATGCCAGAAAGAACAATAAATACGATTTATTTTTAAGTAAGCCAATCGCATCCAAACCGATGATTTCACCAAAGGTTGTTTTCTCTCCTTTTTTAACAGGAGGGGTATCCGGTAAGAAAAAGCTTAATAATCCTAAAATGATAGAAGCGATGGAGGCCATTTTGAAAGTTAATACCAGGTTTCCACTTTGCTCCCAGTTTAACCAGCCAATAACCAGCCCGGCAATAATCCATCCAATGGTTCCGAAAACCCTGATAGAAGGGAATTCTTTTCCCGGATCTTTCATCTGTTTGAAGGAAATGGAGTTTACTAAGGCCAATGTTGGCATATAAGCAATCATGTAGCCCAATATGAATGGGAAGAAACCATCGAAATTTAAAGAAGTTCCGGCAACCCATAAGAGTACGCCACCAACTAAATGCAAAACACCTAAAACTTTTTGTGCAGAGAAGAACTTATCTGCGATTAATCCGATGATAAATGGAGCTATAATAGCCCCCAATGACTGGGTGCTGTAAGCCGATCCAATCTGCACATCGTTTGATAATAGATTTTTTCCCAGGTAGGTTCCCATGGTTACAAACCATGAACCCCAGATAAAAAATTCTAGAAACATCATGGTAGAAAGCTTGAAGCGAGTAGTGCTATTCATTTGGTTAGGAATTGTTTAAAATGTAAAAAGTTTCGGTGAATTTAACCACCTAATCTACTTATAAAAATGTAAAATGGATGAAAGGTGCTGGATTTTAATCCACAAACCTTATAAAACAACAAAGAAAATGTAACAGGGAGGGTAATATTCACATTATACATTATCCCTGCTACATTTTCCATTAATTATAGTTCTTTGATCGAAATGTTTTTATACCAAACCTCGTCTCCGTGATCCTGTAATGCAATTTTTCCCTTTTTGAAAGTTCCCCAGTTTTCCCAGTTTTTGAATTTGCTTCCGGCGATTAAAGTTTTCCAGTTTTCATCCCAAAGGGTTGTTTCTACTACTTTAACACCATTTAGGATTAATGTTAATTTACCTTTTTTGCTGATGATTTCTGCTTTGTTCCATTCGCCAACAGGTTTTACTGGCTCAGATGTGCTTTTTACCAGGTCGTATAAATCACCTGCACGGTGTTTGGTAATTTTTCCATCCGGGTGCCCGTCGTTGTCAATTACCTGCATTTCTAGTCCGGTAGAGTAGGTAGCATGGTATTTAGGTTCCTCGTGTACATAAAAAATTAACCCGCTGTTTGCCTTTGGAGCCACTTTCCAATCGTATTTTAAATGGAAATCGCCATATTCTTTATCCGTTACCAGGTCACCACCACCATCTTTTCCTTTTGTAGCAAGATCTAAGTGTAGTGCACCGTCTTGCACCTGCCAGGCGCTACCTACAGCAGTTTTGTTATAGGTGTGCCAACCAGTAGTTGTTTTACCATCAAAAAGGGGTTTGAAGCCTTTTTGTGCATTTGATATTTGTGTTACTGCAAGTAGGATACAAGCAGAAAGGATTATCTTTTTCATTATTTTAAAGTTAAACCACCTAAACGGGGAAGCTCAGGTGGTTTGTGTGTGTTATAGAGTTAAATTATTCCAGCCTTTGCGATATTCGCGTTTTACGAACTGGTTAGCTTCATCAAAATTGGTAATTTTCATGTTGTCGTTATCCCAAAGCATTTTCATGTAACGGCCAGGATAAGTTACCTTATTATTTACTGTTTTCTGAATATCGAAACTTCTGATGGCTAAATTCGCCATCAAGAGTGCCTCTGTTAAAGGACCTGCAATTTCGAATGGAGAACTTACTTCCTGCTTGCCATAACCTGCAATTGCAGCTTCTACCCATTGTGCATAGTGACCATCTGCTCCGCCCTTAACCCGTGCATATTTTTCAGGAACTTTAATGTCTTTGTTTCTGCTCAGCGGTAAAAGTTTAGGGTTGGCACTATAGGTTTCACTCATCATCTTTCCTTTAGTACCTATGAATAAAGTACCATTACCACCATCGCCAAACGTTTCGTTAGCTTCTAATTCTGCCGGACGTTCTGGTTGAATACCACCGTCCATCCAGTGTAAAGTAACATCACCTTTGGTTTTTTCCGTTTTAGGAAATTTAAGGGTAACATGGCTTGAAGGAGGGCAACTTTCCGGGAAGTACCCACGTTTGAATTCATCTACATAAACAGAGCCCACACTGGCCTCAACCTCTTTGGCATATTTCAGATTTAGTACGCTGAACGGCGCTTCAATTAAGTGACAGCCCATATCGCCTAGTGCACCGGTGCCGTAATCCCACCAGCCACGCCAGTTAAATGGAACCAGTTTATCCACATAATCCTTCTCAGGAGCAGTACCTAGCCATAAGTTCCAGTCTAATTCTTTAGGAATTTCGGCTTTCTGCGATGGCCATGGAATACCTTGTGGCCAAACAGGTCTGTTGGTCCAGGCATAAACCGTGTGTACGTCGCCAATTAATCCAGCTTCATACCACTCTTTCATTTGGCGCGGACCATCGTTTGAAGCCCCCTGATTACCCATTTGGGTTACCACTTTGTATTTTTTTGCTGCTGCGGTCAAAATACGGGCTTCATAGATATCATGAGTAAGTGGTTTTTGAACATACACGTGCTTACCCAACTGCATTGCTGCAAGGGCTTGAATGGCATGGTTATGATCAGGAGTAGAGACAGATACGGCATCGATATTTTTATGCTCTTTATCCAACATTTCTCTCCAATCCTTGTAGTACTTGGCTTTAGGGAAAGCTTTAACGCTGTTTGCAGCTCTGCGGTCGTCTACATCGCATAAGAAAGCGATGTCGGCTTTACCACTTTTAGCAAACATGGCGATATCGCTCTGGCCTTTGCCTCCGGCACCGATCCCGGCAACCAACAAACGGTCGCTTGGTGCTAAATATCCGGGTCCGCCTAAAACATGGCGGGGTACAATCATAAAGGCTGCCGCCGCAATTGCACTGGTTTTGATAAAATCACGGCGGTTAGTCGTGCTTTTTTCTTGCTCTGTTTTCATTCTTAGTAAATAGGTATGATGTTAGGTATTATTTCTTTTTCAGTGATAAGATATATTTTACCATTAGTTTGGCGTCATCTTTTTTCAATGTTGCGTGAGCAGTCATGGGCATATTTCCCCAAACGCCAGTACCTCCTTTGATGATTTTATCGGCCAGATAATTAATGTTTTTCTCTGTTGCAGGATACTTTTTAGCAATATCTACGTACGAAGGGCCGATAATTTTGTTGACTTTGTTGTGGCAACCGATACAATCTGATTTGTTGATCAGTTTTTCTCCTGCACTCATTTGTAAGGCATGATTACTTAATGTTGCCGTTGCAACTACCGCCTTCTCTTTGCTCAAATCTGCTTTTGCAAACGATGCCATTAAAATAACAACAGCGCTTAAAATTAAAAATGTTCTTTTCATGTGTGTGATTGTTTTTGAATGATACTTCAACAATTGTTTTGTTAGTTAATGCTTATCAAAGCTCATTCCATTATTTATTCTGTTATTCTTGTAAGCCCAGGATTCTCTTGTTGAAAGCGCTATCGCTGCCTGAAGCAGCAAAATCATCAAAAGCCTTATCGGTTACATTGATAATATGTTTTTGGATAAATTCAGATCCTTCTCTTGCTCCATCTTCCTGATTTTTGATGCAACATTCCCATTCCATTACGGCCCAGCCTTTAAAATCATACTGTGCCAATTTGCTGAAAATGGTTTTGAAGTCTACTTGTCCATCACCCGGCGAACGGTAACGCCCGGCTCTGTTTGCCCAGCTTTGATAGCCACCAAATGTCCCTTGCTTGCCGGTTGGGTTAAACTCAGCATCTTTTACATGGAAAGCTTTTATGCGTTCGTGATAGAAATCGATGTACTGAATGTAATCCAGTTGCTGAAGTACAAAATGTGATGGATCGTATAATAAACACGCTCTTGGGTGATTATTTACTGCTGCGAGAAACATTTCATAGGTTTCACCATCGAATAAGTCTTCTCCGGGGTGGATTTCATAGCAAACATCTACACCGCAGTTATCAAATTCGTTTAAGATTGGTGTCCAGCGTTTGGCTAATTCTGCGAATCCTTCCTCAACCAATCCTGCAGGGCGCTGAGGCCATGGATGGAAATATTGCCAAAGTAAAGATCCACTGAAGGTAGCATGTGCATTTAAACCTAAATTCTGTGAGGCCTTGGCCGCATATTTCATTTGCTGCACAGCCCACTCTGTTCTGGCTTTTGGGTTTTTATGAACTTCTTTGGGTGCAAAGGCATCAAAGAGATCATCATAGGCAGGATGAACAGCTACTAGCTGTCCTTGTAAATGCGTAGAAAGTTCGGTGATTTCTAATCCGTAAGATGCGATTTTACCTTTAAGTTCATCGGCATAGGTTTTACTCTCTGCTGCTTTTTGAAGATCGATAAAGCGAGTGTCAAGCGTAGGCATCTGAATGCCTTTGAAACCCAAACCTGCGGCCCATTTACAGATATTATCTAAGGAATTAAAGGGTGCTTCATCGCTTATAAACTGCGCCAGGAAAACACCAGGTCCTTTTAAAGTTGTCATGATTGATTGTTAAAGTTTATAATCTAACCATTTTTGGTCTGATTGACTGGAGGCCACTACATTTTCAATAAAAGCCATTCCTCTTACACCATCTTCAGTTGTTGGGAAATCCAGCATTTCTGCTGTTGGCTGTTCGCCATTTAATTTAGCATCTACGGTGAGTGCAAAATTTCTGTAAATGTTGGCGAAAGCTTCTAAATATCCTTCCGGATGCCCACCAGGCGTACGGGTATTGTGCTGTGCAAAACTGCCCATGTAGCCATTTCCTGTTCTGTAGATTTGTGCAGGGGCATTAGACCATCTTACGATCATGGTATTGGGTTCCATCTGGTGCCATTCTAAGCCACCTTTTTCACCATAAACCTTGATTTTTAATGCGTTTTCTTCACCGGCTGCAATCTGCGATGCGATTAAAATACCGTTAGAACCATTGTCGAATTTTAACAATACATTTCCATCGTCATCAATAGCCCTTCCTGGCACTACAATGTTCAGATCGGCACAGATTTTAGTGATTTTTAGTCCTGAAATATATTCTGCAAGATGTGCGGCATGTGTTCCGATATCGCCCATGCTTCCGCTTTTACCGGTTTTAGATGGGTCTGTACGCCAGGCAGCCTGCGCATTCCCTTCTCTTTCAGAAAGGGTGCTTAGCCAGCCTTGCGGATATTCTACAATGATTTTTCTGATGGCACCTAAAGCACCTTCAGCTACCATTTGCTTAGCCTGTTTAACCATTGGATATCCAGAATAGGTATGGGTTAAACAAAGTGTTAGGCCAGTTTCCTCTACTTTAGCCTTTAGCTTTTTAGCCTCTTCTAGAGTTAAGGTCATTGGTTTTTCTATCACTACGTTAAAGCCTTTTTCCAGGGCCATCATTGCGGGTGCAAAGTGGGCAAAGTTAGGGGTAACGATAGTTACAAAGTCAATGCGCTCATCTGCCGGGAGTTCGCTTTCTTTGTTAAGCATTTCTTCATAACTGGTATAAATCCGGTTGTCTGGAAGAAAAAGTAATTTACCCGATTCGTATCCTACTTCCGGGTGTACACTTAATGCTCCTGCAGTTAATTCAATGAGGCCATCCATGTTGGCAGCCAAACGATGTACGGCACCGATAAAGGCGTCTTTTCCACCGCCTATCATGCCCATTCTCAATTTTCTTTTCATAAAATAAAGGGTTTGGGGCGTAAGGTTTAAGGTATAGGGCTTCTTTACCCCAGGCCTTTAACTTATACCCAGCACCTTAAATAGGGTTTTGGGTTTGAGGCTTAAGATTTTGTGCTTGGATTTTTACGTCGCAATTTATCTTAAGTCTCTAGCCTTAGTTTATGTTTTATGATAAAAGGCATAAGGTAGAAGCGCCTGAGTTTACACCCTAAACCTTTTACCTTAGGCCTTTAACCTATTACAGGTTATTTTTCTTTAGTTCTTTAACGGCATAGTCAGCTGCACGTGCAGTTAATGCCATAAATGTTAACGATGGGTTTTGACAAGCGATTGAAGGCATACATGATCCATCAGTTACAAATACGTTGCTTACCTCGTGCATCTGGTTCCATTTATTTAACACAGAAGTTTTAGGATCGTTACCCATTCTGGCTGTACCCATTTCGTGGATAGCCATACCTGGATAACAGCCGTTATCGTATGTTTTGATATTTTTCATGCCTGCTTTTTCCAGCATTTCTGCAGCATCATTCATCATATCAACACGCATTTTCTTCTCGTTCTCTTTGTATTCGCAGTCGATAGCCAATACAGGTTGTCCCCATTTGTCTTTTTTGGTTTTATCGATGTAAACTTTGTTTTCGTAGTAAGGAAGCATTTCACCAAATCCACCAAGGCCCATTGACCATTTGCCTGGTTTGGTCATTTTTTCTTTCAAGCCCGAACCGAATGATAACTCAGCCACATCATTTTGCCAGTTAGATCTGCTGGCACCACCCTGGTAACCGAAACCACGTAAGTAATCACGTTTATCGTTTCCAATGTTCTGGTATCTTGGTACATAAATACCATTGGCACGGCGGCCATAAGTGTATTTATCATCAAAGCCTTCAGCCTCGCCAGATGCGCCACAACGGAAGTGGTGATCCATTAAGTTATGGCCCAATTGACCGCTACCATTTCCATAACCATTTGGATGTGCGTCTGAAGTAGAGTTTAATAAAATGAAGGTAGAACCCAATGTAGAACCATTAACAAAGATAATTTTGGCATAGAATTCCATGGTTTTGTTGGTTTCAGCATCAATAACCATTACACCTTTTGCTTTTTTGGTATCCTTATCGTGAATGATGTGGTTAACAATAGAGTAGGGCCTGAGGGTAAGCTTTCCTGTAGCCATTGCCGCCGGAAGGGTAGAAGATTGGGTGCTGAAATAAGCCCCAAACGGACAACCACGGCTGCATAAGTTACGGTATTGGCAGTTACCACGACCTTTATGCGGAACAGTTAAATTGGCTACACGGCCAATCATCATGATACGCTCTCTTTTATAGTGTTCCTCAATGCGTTTTTTTACCGATTTCTCTACAATGTTAAGATCCATTGGCGGTAAGAACTGTCCGTCAGGACAAGTTGGCCAGTTTTCATTAGAACCACTGATTCCGGCAAAGCGCTCTGCATAATCATACCATGGAGAAAGCTCTTTGTAGCGGAGTGGCCAATCGTTACCGTGACCGTCTTTTGCATTATCCTCAAAGTTATGATCGCTCAAACGGTAGCTTTGACGGCCCCACATCAACGATTTTCCGCCTACGTGGAAACCACGGTACCAATCGAAACGTTTGTCTTCGGTATAAGGACATTCTAAGTCGTTTACCCACCATTTTTCATTGGCTTCCTGGTATGGGTAATCTCTTTTTTGTACCGGGTGGGTACGTTTTTGTTCTTCAGTCAGTTTACCGGCATGTTTAAACTCCCAAGGGTTTTTCATTGCCGTTTCATATCCTGTAATGTGTTCGATGTTCATTCCTCTTTCGAGCATGAGCACGCGTAAACCTTTTTCTGTAAGCTCTTTTGCAGCCCAGCCGCCACTAATCCCCGATCCTATAACAATAGCATCGTATGTGTTCTCTGCTTTTAAATTTGTATTTAAATTCATGATGTTTTGTTCGTTGTTATTATTATGCTAGTTATTAGGTTGCCCAAGATTTTTGACCAGGTTTAAGCTTAGCTGCCCCGTCATATCGGCCAGGAATAGCCACGTATTCGCGGGCTTTGGTGCAACCAATCTCTGAAGAATAATAACCCAATAGTGTTAAATCTCTAGCGGTAATGAAAAAGTAAACCAGGTCTTTGTTTTCCTCTGACTTGGTTTCTTTTTGTGCCAGTGAAATCGCTCTTAAATCTATCATTAACTTTGTGCGTTCGGGAACGGTTAAAGCAAGATATTTTTTCCCAAAATCTTTCATTGATTTATCCTGAAGCGCCTGAAATCCTCGGGCAAATGAGGTTTGCATTTCCTTTGGATAACAGTCCTGAATCATCATCGGGATAAATTTCCCCAATCCGGCAGCTTTTGCTCCAGCCGATGATTTGGTTGTTGGGACAATGATGTCGGCAAATTCAGCGAAAATTTTCTCGTCTCCTGCTGCAAACGAAACAAAGTTCTTTTCATTTTCCGGGAGCGTGAAACTTTCGAATAAAACGCCCATCGTGCTTGCTGAGATAGCTCCTCCCAACAAAAAAGCGACGTTTTTTAGTGCTTCTCTTCTATGCATCGTTTTTATGATTTTATATATTGGTTATCTACGTGTTGAATAGGTAATATTAGAAAAAATATCCTGTAATAATTAAATTTTAACCGTTAATTTATCAGTCTGCAATGTGATTGTTACCATGTAGAATTATTCTAAATAGAGCTAAATAAATGTGTTTTAGACATTAATAAATCGTTTTTCTGATGGAAATTTTCTTCGTGTAAAAAGTACATTAAGGGTGCATCGGGCTAGTTTTATCGCTAAATGGGCGAAAAGCTTGCCCATTCGGGCTTTTTATTTGGTTGCGATGAGCTTATTTTTAATGTACTGATAACTTTCTGTAATGCTTTGGTAGGGGTCTTTTTTTATGATGTCTTGTTCTGCAAAAATATAGTCTACTCCTGCGGTTTCAACTGCCGAGAAGATCGTCTTAAAATCAATCTGACCTGATCCCACTTCTGTAAAAACGCTTTTATCCTGCTTATCCATATCTTTAACATGAAACATTTTATATCGCCCCGGATTTTTCTTAAACATATCAACAGGAGAGAGGCCTGCATTTACCGCCCAGAAGATATCCAGTTCAAATCCTACCAGCTTCGGGTCTGTTTCCTGAAGTAAGATCTGAAAACCGGTTGCGCCATTTCCCTGGTCCTTGAACTCGAAATTGTGATTGTGGTAAGCCAGCTTAAGGTTAGATTTTTGACACCACTCTGCTGCAGTATTAAAACTGGCGGCCATTTTCTTATAATCGTCTAAAGTACCCGCAGTTCTAATGGGTGTTGGCAGGGCGGGGATTACAAAATACTCCTGCCCCAGCTCTGCAGCAGTTTCAATGTGCGATTTTATGACCTTGTCATCTCCGGTAGAAAGAAAATCTGTAGTGTTATAATGCCCGCTTGGCGAACTGAGGTTATGGTCTCGCAGTAAGGATTTGAAATCTCTGGTATCCAGTCCCCAAAATCCTTTTACTTCATACTTTCCTGGATAACCATAATAGGTTTCTACTTGATTATAACCAATATCTGCTAATTTAGTGATGGTTGCTTTTACATCTGCGGTAAGCTGTTCTCTAAGGGTAAAAAGCCCAATACCCACTTTAGAAATTTTGGCATTTAGTGCAAATGCATCCATGATACCACTTGGACCAAGTATTGCAGCTGTAGTTAAAATTCCAGCCTGCTGTAAGAATGTTCTTCTATTTGTCATGATTTGAAAATTTAAAAGCCAGGACTCCTCGCCCTGGCTTTATTGTTAAAACGAATAAGCTAATGATCCCCAGAAGGTACGTTGAAGTAAAGTTCTGCCTATCATCAAGGTACCTGGAGTTACCGTAGAGAAATCTCTGAACTGATCACCCCTCACATCTCCTTCGGTAAGCACTTTCGCATTTAACAAGTTGTCTGCCCAAAATCTTACTGATACTTTTTTAGTGAAATTATATCCCGCTCCTGCCTTGGTAACAATATATCCTGGTAGTTTATAGCTATTACTAGGCGAGGTGAAACGGTTACCCACATAGGTTGCTGAAACATATAGGTTGAAGTTTTTGTAGTCGTAATTTGCACCCAACTCGGTATTAATTACAGGCACTCGCTCTGTTCTTTTGCCGGTAAAACTGTAAATACGGTCGCCAAATTCTGCCATAACAGCTGCATTTCCTTTGGTTGAGGCTTCATAATCTGTGTATTTAGAATCCTGAACGGTACCGGTTAACCTTAAACTGAGCGGCTTGGCTATTTTGTACGATATTTCATACTCGGCACTCCAGGTGCGTGTTGAGCCAAAGGCCACCAATGCTTGTGTTCCAGCTGCGGCAGTAGGCACGTTAATGGTTAATGAAGTATTTTTTATGGCCGAGTAACTTCCAGAGGCAAAAATGGCCAGATTATTTTTGGCATATTTGAAACCTACTTCTCCTAAATATACCGGGCGTTTCTTAATATTTGCCGGATTGTAGGCTGAAGCATTATAATCGCCAATATTTGGTGCGTTGTAAGCTTTGGTTGCCCTGGCGAATACACTAGAGGTATTGCTGATCTTATAATTGGCTCCCAATGATGCCGCCCAATTGGTTAGGGTCTCATCATATGGCGTGTAGCCTAAAATAGTTGGAGTAGAGGGAGCCGTGGTATTCACCGTTCCATTCGCATTTAGCGCATAGTAAGGTCTATCGCCATTTACGTTCTGATTATCTATTCTGGCTCCGATATCCAAACGCCACTGTTCTGAAAGTTTAATTTCATTGGTAGCATATAGCGACAAAGTTCTGGTATCGCCAATAAATGTATTTTTAGTTTGAACTGTTCTTTCGGCTGCTGTAGGCGATTGCAATAAGATACTTGGGTGCTCCTTGAATTCAGAAAACGAGCGGAAGGTGTATCTTACATCATCGCGGTTATATTGGTGTATACCTGCTCCAATACCCAGGCTGTGGTTCTTTACCGTTTTTTTCAAATCCAGGTAGTTCACAATCTGGACATCACTATTGCGCTGGCCGTTTGCAGAAGAGGTAATCACATAATCGCCACTCACAAATGGGGCTACTGCACCACCAGGATAATAGTAGGGTGTTGCTGCTGTTCTGGCTGCTATTCCGGCCGGTACGGTGTACGTAGAGTTGGTATGTGTATTCTGGTAGCGGAAATTGTTGGTAATCTGCCAGCCTCCATCAGTTTGATAATTGAACTGAAAACCACCTGAGCCGAGTTTGGTATGCATACCATCTTTTAAGCTAAAGTTGTAGGCCGACCCTGCCGGATCTGTGTAGCTCCATTCAGTTTGCAATGGAACAATAGATTGAGAAGCCATGTCATAATCGCGGTAGGTAGTAGGCTTGCCTGTACCATCATAGGGATAATAACTGGTTAGCAAAAATTGAACTTTATCATTCAGGTATTTACCGTAAACGCGGATGTAACCTTTGTTATTTTTGAAATTGAAGGTCATATTTCCTTTGAGTTGACCCCCACGGTTGGCCGGACTAAAGCCCTGATCTACCACGCCATTGTCTGTACGGTAGAAACCCCCAATGTTGTACCTTACCTGCTCGCTGATTTTGCCTCCGGTATTTCCGTCGAAACGGTACAAACCCTGAGAGAAACCAGAGGTCAATTTAACCTGACCATAGGCTTTGTCTGCCCCAACATAGCTGATATTATTCACTACAGCTCCAGGAGTATTGGATTGGATGATGGCAGCATTACCCCCTCTAATCGCCTCGATATTCTGTATGGTTAAATCAGTTTTATAGTATTGATCGATTGACGGGTTGGTGTTAAATCCGGTAGGCAACAGAGGTAAACCATCTTCCTGAATACCTAAAAAGATGTATCCGCCTTGCTGAGGAAAACCACGTACCCAAACATTTCCAGGTCCATCGCCACCAGTACTTTCTACCGTTAATCCCGGAATGGCTTTCAACAGATCGGTACTGTTTAGTGGTGCCCTGTTGGTAATGTCCTTATTACTTACGGAAGTTAATGCCACACTGCTCTCTAACTTTTTCTTTGGATTTCCGCCCGTAACCATTACACTTTCTAACTGGAGGTTATCTTCTGAAAGGCTAATGCTGATATTTTCATCTGTATTTCCAGGAGATAAGATCACTTCTTTGGAAATAAAGCCTACATATCTCACAACCAGTACACGGCTATCAACGGTAAGTCCTTTTAAAGCAAAACGGCCGTTTGCATCTGTAGTGGTTCCAATAGTTTTTCCCTTCACTGTAACGGAAACTCCGGGTAGCGCGGTTCCTTTACTATCGGTCACTGTTCCTGTAACACTCCCATCAAAAGATTTAAGGAGTTCAAGGGAATTATTGGCCGGAATAGAATACAGTAAAATCTGATCTTTTACGATCCTGTACCCCACATCATATTTTTTTAAAGAGTTTTCTAAAAAATATCTCAGCTTCTGATTGGTAATGTTGATAGAAATTTTTCGCTCAGAGTTAATGAGCTGTGGACTGTAAACAAACTTGACTGCGGCTAAAGATTCGGCTTTGGCAATAATGGTTTTCATATCAGTTTGTTCGGCCCTGATAGAAATTGGTTTGTTTAGAAAATCCTGTGCATCTACATTTTTTGCAAATGCAGCACAGGTGAATATTAT
Organism: Pedobacter rhizosphaerae; assembly: GCF_900111155.1. Lineage (GTDB taxonomy): Bacteria > Bacteroidota > Bacteroidia > Sphingobacteriales > Sphingobacteriaceae > Pedobacter > Pedobacter rhizosphaerae. The sequence goes on from NZ_FOGG01000007.1 coordinate 142,536, forward strand.
GATTACAAGTATTTGGTAAATCGAATTTCTCATTGCAAATATAGCCAGCGAAATAAGTTGATTTTTTTTCATAAATTTGGTTATTGTTCATTAAATGATTGGATTTATTGGACATAGAAATACCATTAATACATTCAAAATGTATTTAACTTGCCGGCAATGCCCCACATTGTCGGCTTTGTTATTTAAGAATATATTAAGGAAGGTTAGGCCGGGCCTAAGGACTGTTCAGGATTAGTTTTCTCATCATAATTTTTATATATTTTGGTTAGTTTTTGTCGGAAACCACAATGCTGGTTCCCTGGATTGTGTATTTTCTTGAAATAGATCCGCAAATCAGGTCTAATTGCTCATATAAACCTTTGTCTGCTAAATCGCCTGTAAAGGTGTAATCTAAAATCCTGGTATCTATGGTTCTGATTTCAATACCATAAGCACAAGAAAGGGTGGCAAAAATTTTCTTCAGACTTTCTTCCTTGAAATTATAGTTAACATGGCTGGGGCGGTTATAGGCCACAGCAAGTGGTAGCGGTTTTTCTATCAATGTTTTTTTGAGGCTATGATTTGCAAATACCCCTTTTTGATTGGGTGTTAACAAAATGGGTTTCGCCAGTTTTTTGGCCGATAATGAAAATAAGGTACGTTTTTCATTTTCTTTTACCTGCACTTTACCCGTTCTTACAGATACCTGCGCGCCCCGGTTATCTTTTGAGGACCGCACAAAAAAGCTGGTGCCTAGAACTTTTACGACTACTTTTTCATTAAACACCAAAAAAGGTTTCTTAGGGTTTTTGCTCACCGAGAAAAAAGCATTTCCTTTTAAGAACACCGTTCTTTTATCGGCAGCAAAAACCTTCGGATAAATAATGTTGGAGCCAGGCTCCAAAGTGATTCTGGATTGATCACTAAGTGAAATTATAATGGGACGATTAGAATTATTCGTTTCATTAATGAGCGCCAAGTCATCATTATCATTTACAAAACTTCTTTCTGCCTGATTGTAATTACTGGTGTAAAGTAAACCAATTAATACAACAAGGGTAATAGAGGCGGCAATGGCCACATAGCGCCATAGTTTAATGCTTTTTGATGGTTTTTGCCCGGAAAGATATTGCGTATCGATTTTTTGTGTTTTGTTTCCTATCGCTATCCAGCTACGGTCCTCCATCAATTGCAGGTCCGAATCAGATAAGTCGCTTAGGTTTTGATCCCCTAGTTTATGGTACCATTTGTTGATCCAAAGTTTTTCTGCTTCGGTGACATTTCCCTGGTTATATCGGGTAAGTAAATCCAAAAATGATTTTTGGTCCATAAGGTAATATTTGGCTTTATATATACAAGTAACGCTTAGAGATCATATCCCTAAATCAATATTGGAAATAAAATAGTAAAAAATGTAATTGGTTGATTATCAGCTACAAAAAGATGTAAAAATTTTTGATGTACGCTCTAATCCGCTTGATGGATTGGGTGATGTGGTATTCCACGGCTTTTTCTGAAATATTCATAGATGTGGATATAGCTTTGGTTGACTGGTGTTGAAACCTGCTTAAACGAAATACTTCCTGTGTTTTTTCTGGAAGTGAATTCAGGCTTTGTTCGATAAGGCTGGAAAGATCGTGAAGTTCGATTTGATTATGGGTATCCTGATCGTTTTCAGAGTAATTCAGGCTTTGGTATTCCATGTACTTATTTTCCATCACCAAACTTCTGATGTGGTTTATCACTGCAAATTTTAAGGCACCAAACAAATACCCGGGTAAGTTAGCAATATTAAGTTCTGCTTTTCTTTCCCAAAGGGAGATGAAAATGTTCTGAACAATTTCCTCCGCTACCAGCCTGTCGCCGGTTTTTTTATAAGCAGCCAGCAATAATTCTTTACTGAAAGCATGATAGATTTTTTCATACGCCTGATTATCTCCCTGTTTGAGGAGCTCCAATAGATCATTCGATTTTTCAGATTCAGGTGAATTCATTTTAGTTTGGTTAGCTGGCAAGTATAGTAAATGTAACAAATATATTTAGGGTTGCTTCAGCAGTATTGTTAAAATAAGCGATTGTGCCGATAAATGTTAACTGCATTTTGGCCATAAAAAAAGCTAAGTACTTAGTATAAATATATTACAAGCTTTTATCCCATTTTTTTACCTTTGCTGATTCATAGAAAATCCATGCAAGAGAAAATTGTTGTTTTAGGCTCAAATGGGCAAATCGGCACCGAATTGGTTACCATGTTACGCAAGATATATGGAGACGATAATGTTGTTGCCTGCGATATTCGCCGCCCGGATTATGATATCAAAAATTCTGCACCATTTGAATTTGTGAATGTTCTGGATAAAGAGATGGTGAAAGGCATTTTTCAGAAATATAAGCCTACTCAGGTATATTTATTGGCGGCACTTTTATCGGCAACAGGAGAGCAGAACCCTAAGTTAGCCTGGGATCTGAATATGAACGGATTGCTCAATGTACTGGATCTGGCTTTAGAATATAAAACCGCCAAAGTATACTGGCCAAGCTCTATTGCCGTTTTCGGACCGAATTCTCCGAAAGATGCCACGCCACAATACTGTACAATGGATCCCAACACCGTTTACGGAATCAGTAAACTGGCGGGAGAACGTTGGTGTGAATATTATCATCAAAAATATGGTTTAGATGTTCGCAGTATCCGTTATCCTGGATTAATTAGCTGGAAGGCAGCTCCCGGTGGTGGAACTACCGATTACGCCATCCACATTTTTCATGATGCGTTGAAAAAAGGAAGTTATCAGAGTTTTTTAAATGCAGCAACCGAATTGCCAATGATGTATATGGATGATGCGATTAGGGGTACAATTGAACTGATGGATGCGCCTGCAGATCAGATTTCTGTTCGCAGCAGTTACAATTTTGGTGGGGTAAGTTTTACTCCAGAAGTTTTAGCTGCTGAAATCAGGAAACATATTCCTAATTTTACACTTTCTTACGCAGAAAATGATCCACGCCAACAAATTGCGAATAGCTGGCCACGTTCTATCGATGACAGCTACGCCAGTAAAGATTGGGGCTGGAAACCTGAGTTTGATTTATCAAAACTCACAATTGATATGTTGAATAACTTAAAGAAATAGCTGTTTAACTGTTTAATTGTTAAATTGATCCGGTCAGTTATGCAATTAAGCAGTTAGACAATTAAGCGATAAACGAAAAAAAATGGGAAGAGCATTCGAATTTAGAAAAGAAAGAAAATTTAAACGTTGGTCTAAAATGGCCGTACAGTTTACCCGTATAGGTAAGGATATTGTAATGGCAGTAAAGGAATCGGGTCCAAATCCTGAAACGAATTCCCGCCTACGTACGGCAATGCAAAACGCGAAGGCCGTAAATATGCCTAAGGATAGGGTAGAGGCAGCTATTAAGCGTGCTTCAGATAAATCGTTGGCGAACTATGAGGAGATTGTTTACGAAGGTTATGCGCCTCACGGGGTAGCGGTACTCATTGAAACCGCTACCGATAATACCAACCGTACAGTGGCTAACGTGCGTAGCTATTTCAATAAAACCGATGGTTCTTTAGGTAAAACAGGTTCTTTGGATTTTGTTTTTAACCGTAAATCCATTTTTCGTTTTGTACCTGCTGAAGGTTTAGATTTAGAAGAATTGGAGTTTGAATTAATTGACGCTGGCCTGGAAGAACTTTATGTGGAGGCTGATGAAGAAGGAAATGATGTTGCAGTAGCGCAGGGTGCCTTTGAGAACTTTGGTTCTTTGCAGAAAGCTTTGGAAGAAAAAGGTATCGAATTGAAAAGCTCAAAATTAGAGCGTATCGCTTTATCACATCATGAAGTAACAGAAGAGCAAGCTGCCGATGTTTTAAAACTCATAGATAAATTAGAAGAAGATGATGACGTTCAGGCGGTTTACCACAACATGGCTGAATAAGGAATAAAATAATATTGAACTAAAGGCTTGAGGATTTATACTTCAGGCCTTTTTTTATGGTTTTATTTTTTGAAGCGTAAAATTGATATAATATTTACGAAACCTCAACTTTTCGGCGATCATCGCCGAAAAGTTGAGGTTTTGATAAACTAAGTTCGTTGTATTGAAAGTATACAGGCCGGTTATTGTGTGATAAGATTAAGACGATTTTTAATCCATTCCTGCTCAAGTAACCTGGCACTTATCATGAAGTTGATAATATTATTTTTTATGCGAAAATAACCAGGGCATGAGTTCTGGTTCGGCAAAGGCACTATCCCAACTGTTATGATTATCCTTTGGATAAAGGGTAAACTTAACATCAGCTCCAACCGTTTTTAGGCGCTCGGCAATGGCAATAGAGAAAACCGGATCAACAATGTCATCTTTAGCACCATGAAATATCCATAAAGGTGTTTTTTGATATTTTTTGATATTGTTGGTATTGTCGCCACCACAAATGGCAAAAGCAGCGGCAAAAGTTCTGCGCTTATGCCTTAATATTTCATAAGTCCCCATTCCGCCCATAGATAAGCCACCTACATAAACCTGATCTTTGTTTACATATGGTTTTTTAAGGAAATCTTTCACCATACCCATTACGGCATGCATGGCTTTAGTAGGTTTTCCGCCCTCTATAAAACTGAGTGTTCTTTTACCACTTTCAGAGTGACTTACATTGATGTTTGCCCAGTTGTCATTTTTAGGACACTGCGGGAATACAACGATTGCGGGAAAATTCTTCCGGATATCATTTTTTAGAAAAAGTTTGCCCCCGTGGGTTAACTGACTTTTATTATCGTTTCCTTTCTCCCCACTTCCGTGTAGAAAGAAAACAATAGGATATTTTTCAGTAGCCTTAAAGTTTTCAGGAAAAAGAATCCTGTAGTAAATCGAGTCTTTTCCTTTGATAAAGCTACCCTTGTCATATTTGTTAAGGTCTTGTGCCTTAACGGCTACAAAGGAAATAAGGAAGGTTATTTGGAGAAAAATCTTTTTCATTCAACAAAAGTAAGAAACCCCGGCTACTTTACAACAGCACGGGGTATAACACTAACCATAGTATTTTTTAATCTGGCTGTTTTTTAAGGTTTAGAAACAGCCAGCTGTTTAATTTATTTTAAAGTAAAAGAGGCTTCTTTTACATCTCTTGAATTGGTTCCAATGAACAATTTAAAATCTCCTGGTTCTGCTACGAATTTAAGGTCGGAGTTGTAGAATTTAAGGTCGTTTTCAGCAATTGTAAAAGTGACCTCTTTACTTTCGCCAGGTTTTAAACTTACTTTTTGAAAGCCTTTTAATTCTTTAACAGGGCGGGTAATGCTGCCCACTAAGTCGCGGATATATAATTGAACTACTTCTTTTCCTTCGTATTTCCCCGTATTGCTTAAGGTAACCGAAGCCGTAATGGTTTTTCCTTTAGTCAGGGTGTTGCTACTCAGTTTTATATCACTATAATTAAAAGTGGTGTAGCTTAATCCAAAACCAAAAGGATATAGCGGATCGTTACTAACATCCAGATAGTTTGAACGGAATTTTTCAAACCATTTTCCTTCTGCAAGTGGTCTACCTGTATTTTTATGGGCATAATAGATTGGAACCTGACCAACATTTTGCGGGAAAGTGGTGCTTAGTTTTCCTGAAGGGTTAACCGCTCCAAAAAGTACATCAGCAATTGAATTTCCCGCTTCACTTCCCGGAAACCATACGTTTAGGATGGCAGGGATGTTTTTTTCTTCCCAGTTTAGGGCTAAAGGGCGGCCAGTAAATAATACCAGGGCAATGGGCTTACCTGTTTTAGCCAATGCCTTTAACAGGTTTTTTTGTGTTTCAGGAATCTGGATATCGGTAACACTGCTACTTTCTCCGGTAAATTCAGAACCTTCACCCATTACTGCAACAATCACATCCGACTTTTTAGCCACTTCTAAAGCTTCTTTGATCATATCTTCTTCAGGTCTGCGATCTCTGATATAAGTTGGATTGTGCACATTGACATAGCGGTGCTCCATTACTGAATCGGCTAAAAAGTTCGAACCTCTTGCGGTTAAGATCTTGGCATCGTTGCCCAATGCATTTTTTAATCCTTGAAGTACCGTAACCGATTTATCAAAAAGTGCGGCAACGCTCCAGGTACCATACATATTGGCGGTGTTATCTGCCAATGGACCAATCAGGCCAATAGTACCTGATTTTTTAAGTGGAAGTACATTGTTGTTATTTTTTAATAAAACGAAACTTTCTGCGGCAATTTCGCGGGCAATCTGACGGTTTTCAGGACTGAACACTTCTTTTTCTGCCCTTTGTGAATCACAAAATTTATAAGGGTCGGTGAAAAGGCCTAATTTGTATTTCGCTTGAAGGATTAATCTGCAAGCCCTGTCAATTTGTTGAATCCCTACTTTTTTCTCTGCCAATGATTTTTTCAAAGTACCTAAAAAGCCTTCTCCAACCATATCCATATCTACTCCTGCATTTAAAGCCAGGGCAGAAACGGTTTGCAAATCTCCCATTCCATGAGCAATCATCTCAGGTATACCTGTATAATCGGTTACTACAAATCCTTTAAAGCCCCATTGATTGCGTAGCACTTCGGTCATTAACCATTTGCTTCCGGTTGCAGGAATGCCATCAACTTCGTTAAATGAAGCCATGATGCTGGCTGCTCCGGCATCTACTGCTGCTTTGTAAGGTGGAAGGTATTCGTTATACATGCGCACTTTGCTCATGTCGGTTGTATTGTAGTCTCTTCCGGCTTCGGCTGCACCGTAGAAAGCGTAGTGCTTAACACAAGCTAAAATCTCATTGTTGGCCTGAAGTTTCCCCTGGTATCCGCTCACCATCGCTTTAGCAATTTGCGAACCTAAATAAGGATCTTCACCGCTACCTTCGGAAATACGCCCCCATCGTGGATCACGTGAAATGTCTACCATAGGAGAGAAGGTCCAGTTGATTCCGCTGGCACTGGCCTCAATGGCGGCAACTCTTGCTGATTTTTGAACAGCCGCCATATCCCAGGTACAGCTCATCCCCAACGGGATCGGGAAAACTGTATTGTAACCATGGATTACATCCATACCAAATAACAAAGGAATTTTCATTCGGCTATTTTCTACGGCCACTTTTTGCACCGCACGGATTTTATCAACTCCTTTGATGTTGAATAATCCTCCAACCTGACCCGCTTTAATCTTGCTGCCAATATCTGAACTATTTGCCTGTCCGGTGGTAATATCGCCCGAACTTGGCAGGTTTAATTGGCCAATCTTCTCATCGATAGTCATTTTCGACATTAGATTAGTAATAAAACTGTTCATTTTGGCCTCTTCGGCGGAAATCGCTTTTTTAGTCTGCGCTGAGGTATTCAGTGCAAAAGCCGCTAGAAAAATTAATAGGATGTTCGCTCTTTTCATTATATGTGTATTTATCAATTCTATTTATTCAACTTTCATTACCGCTGTTTTCGGTGATACACCATTTTCATTAATGGCCTCTATCGAAAAATAATAAGTCTTTAATTTATCCATCGCTTTAAACCAATATTCGTTAAAATCGTGGATCATAATGCAGTTGTAAAGCTTATCTGGTGCTGTGCCATAGTAAAGGTTATAGGCAAAAGCATTATCAACAGGTTGCCATTTGATGTAGGCACTTCGCTTGTCTTTTTCGGTACGCAATACCAATAGTTTTTGCACTTGTGTTGGCTTGTCACCATTTCCATTTCCAAAAACTCTTAACCCGCTAATGGCAAATTTGCCGGTTGGCATATGGATATTGACCATTTTAATATAACGGGTTTTTATGGGCTTGTCCAGCTCGATATAATCATGCGGTACGTCGGTTTTGTTTTGACTCTTATCCACGAGGATAGTCCATTTTTTTCCGTCTAAAGAGGAAAGAATTTGATATTGGTGGTAGATCCCCATCTGTTTGCCAATAAATTCTGCATCCTGGTCTGCATAATTGATCTGAATGGCATTAACCGTGGCCAGGCTACCTAAGTCAGTCTGAATCCATTCTCCCTTCTTTGCTGTTTTAGCGCTCCAATAGGTTTTAATGTTTTCATCAACGGCATTATTGGCCTGAAATCCTCCTAAAGTAGAAGATACGGTTACGGGTTTTTTATAATTGATCAGCATCCATCCAGGTCCAGCCGGGCCGTTTTCTTTTCTTTCTGAAGGAAGGTAAAGCGGATAATCGCCAAAGGCAGTATTGGTCCACATCACATCATCTTTATCGAAACCTGTTGGCCAGATTCCCATTCGGCGTTCCCAGGTATTTTTAACGCAAATGATACTGGTAGAAATGTGCCAGTAATTTTGGTTATTGTCCTGAAAGGTAGCTCCATGACCGGCACCCCTTGAAAAACCTCCGCCCTTATAACTTAAAGGATCAGATTGAGGGATAGCCTCTATGCCGTCAAACAGGGGTTTGCTGCCAACCACAACACCGTCAGAGTAACCGCTAAATTCGGTTCCGGGTGCGCCATACTGAAAATAGTATTTGCCATTGTGTTTGGTCATCCAGGCCCCTTCGGCAAAAGGATCGAGGAAGGTATTGTCCATATATTCGCCAAAACGCTGCCAGCCATACCTCCAGCTTTGCAATAAGTACATGGGGGTTCTGGTTCCTTTAGGCTGAAAAGTTTTGCGGTCTAATTCTACGCCGTACATGGGATAGTTATTGCTACTGCCATTGTACATGTAAAATTTACCATCATCATCAGTAAAAAAAGAGGGGTCCCATCCACCAATTTCCAGGGAATCTACCAAAGGAAACCATTTATTGTTTAAAGGATCAGTGCTTCCCCACAGGGTGAAATTTTTAGTGTATGTACTACCAAAAACAACCACCGTATCGCCAATGATACCCACGCCTGGAGCACAAAGTTCATCTTTGGTCTTATTCCATGGGCGCAAGAATTTTCTTTCTACAAATTTCCAGTTCAGCATATCAGAACTGTGCCAGTAGCCCCATTGGTTAGTGCTGAAAAGCAAATAATTACCTTTGTAGTTTACAATTACCGGATCAGCAGTGGCCCGGTGTTTTCCCCATTCGGTAAAAGATTCAAAAGGCGTGTAGCCATAATCCACATTGATGGGATTACAATATGTTTTCTGCTTCTGCGCTGATGCAGACAAACAGGTAAGGGTTATGAAAATGCTATATAAAAATCTTTTCATGTTATTTTTTTAACGCAGGGCTTTCAAAACCCAAATTGGTTAAGCCTTTTTGAACATCGGGGTTGCTCATAAAGAGTTTCCAAAGTAGTCCCGATCTATAGTTTTCAATCATAACAACCATTGGCCCCTGGTCAATTCCTAAATATCGCTTTGAATACCAGTTGTCGGTTTCGGAGAAGGCATCATAAAAGCCATATTTTCCCCAAACTTTATCTCCTAAATCTTCATAAAGATGTCTGATCACCTTCATCGATTCTTTTGGTGTATAGGGAATGGAAGAGATGGCTGCGGTAGGGGAGATTACTCCAAAATCTTCTTGCGGATTGTGTGCAGCGTATCCGTTTACCGAATAGCTTGCCGTTAAGCCCCAGCTATCAGGACCATAACCCTTAAACTTTTTCGGATTGGCCACACAGTAATCATGAATGGCCAGGGTATGATTTACGTTATTCTGCCAGTAATCTGCATACTGGTCTTTTAAGCCTTTCGGATTAAGTCCCAAATAAGAATAATGTGCCCAAAACAACGGTCCCACAGCATTTTTCTGCCCTTGATAGTCTAAGGTAAAGGGATGTCCGTAAAATTTGAAATTCGTTTTAATCTCTCCATTTCTTGCCCAGCCTTCGTGGTAAACGGCTGCTGGAACGCCATGGGTTGGAGAGGCTGACGCTAAAACATACATGATTAAGCATTCGTTATACCCTTTTACAGGAAAATTCATCTCCCATTGATATTCTGGCGACCAATGCCAGTAAAGTACATTCTGGCCATTGCGGTACCAACTAAAATCTATCCCTTTCCAAAGGTCATCGGCTTTTTTTGCCAATGCCTTTTCTGCTGCTGTACCATTTTTATAATAACTGTTGATACAGATTAGGGCCTGTGCAACAAAAGAAGTTTCTACTAAATCGCCTCCATTATCTTTTTTTCCAAAAGGACGAACCTTTCCTGTTTCACCGTAAAACCAGTGGGGCCATGCGCCATGAAAACGATCTGCCCTGGCCAGGAAATTTAATATTTTATCGAGCCTCTCCAAGCCATCTTTTTTATTGACATAACCTCTGTCAATACCACTCAGGATAGCCATTAAGCCGAAACCTGTAGCGCCTGTAGCTACTGTACTTTTATCGTTCTCAGGATAGATGTTGTCGGCATGGTAACGTTCCCGGGCAGCACCCGAACTAGGCTCGGCGCCATCCCAAAAATACTGGAAGGTTTGTTTTTGAACAACATCTAATAATTCGTTATCGCTCAGGTTTTTTCTAATCGCTGGTGCAGACTGAATGCTTTCATAATGCTGGGCATTGGATTGACAACTCAGGCTGACCAGTGAAATTAGAAGGATGTTAGTTAATGATTTCATTTGTGTGTGCAGAATCTTTGAATGAAAAATCGGTTGTGGTTAGATGCCAATTATTCATCTTATCATGTGTTATGTTGAATATAGGGGTGGCCAGTAATCAACAAGAATATTTTTATTACAGATAGTTTGAGTAGAATAGAAAAGAGTGATCCCAAACTGGGACCACTCAGTAGTAGGATTAATTATATCCTGGGTTTTGTTTTAGTAAACCACCGCTTAGGTCAATTTCTGTTTGAGGAATTGGCCAAACTTCATTTTTATTTGCTTTCCAACCTTTAGGCCCGAATACCTCCGCTCCACGACCCTGGCGGATCACATCGAAGTATCTATCGTTTTCCATAGCAAGTTCAACTCTTCTTTCCTGATAGATTGCGCTTCTCAGCTCTGCTTTGATCGTTGTGGTTACATTGGGTAGAATTGATGCATTACCGCCTCTCGCACGTGCTCTTACGCGATTAAGTGAGCTCAATGCCTGAGTTGGATTATCCAATTCATTTGCAGCTTCTGCATTCATTAGAAGGATATCTGCAAATCGTAATACTCTGATATTTTGTTGAGCCCCTTCATTAAATCCTGAAACCCGCGTTGAAAAAGGTACATATGATTTTTGATTATAATAGTCGTTGGGTACACTGATAGGAACTAAATCACCCTGAGGTGTAGTTTCTCCTTTGAACAATATCGTCGCATCTCTTCGTGGATCGCCTGTTTCAAATGCTGAAGCCAATACTGCTGAAGGTGTATTGAAACCCCAACCCATTACTCCTGCAACGCCTTGAACCTGACTATATTGAGAGTTTGAGGCATCTGCATTCCCTGGGATAAGCTCAGCTTGAATTTCAAATACTGACTCAATGCTGTTCTCATTTTGAGTTCTGAAACCTTTTTCAAAATCTGGGAAGAGATCATAGCCCATACCCATTACCTGGTTGGTATAGGTTAAAACATCATTCCATTTTTTCTGATATAACGCTACTTTTGCATGTAAGCCAACCGCTGCACCCTTGGTAGCTCGGCCAAGGTCGGCAGCGCCATAAGACGGAGGTAATACTGATGCTGCTTCGGTCAAATCTTTTTCAATTTGGGCATACACAGCAGCTTTATCAGATTGTGGTAGGTTATATTCTGAGTTATCCTTAGGCACATTTAACCTCAAAACCACATTCCCATAAGCACGTACTAGTCTGAAATATGAATAAGCGCGGATAAATTTAGCTTCTGCCAGATACCTGGCTTTCAGACCTGCATCCATACTGATATTGGGAACATTATCTAAAACCTGGTTTGCCAGATTGATATTTTGATATTGTCCGGTCCAAAAGCCTTGCAATGATCCTTGAGTGGAAGTCACTGTAAATTGATCAAATAAATTAAAGAATGTTGCATCTGTTGGCGTACTACCTTTGTCAGCCTCGTCCGATCCCGTGCTTTCTATTGCAATCGCATTGAATGCTACATTGTCCCAACTTCTTAAGTTTGCGTAAATGGCATTTACACCCTTGAGGGCATCTTCTGGAGTTTTCCAGAAAGTTACAGAAGGTTGTTGCGCTTGTGGTGGAACATTTAAAAAGTCTTTTTTACAAGATGCCATAAATAGTACTGCAGTAAATGCAGCCGCGGCACAATAAGACTGAATATTTATATATTTTTTCATGTTGAAATCGATTAGAAGGTTACGTTAACTCCAAAGTTATAGGTTGCAAATAAAGGATAAACGTTTGTATCAATACCTGCATTGGTTGGCGTACCACCCACTTCAGGACTGAATCCTTTGTATCCAAACAAATTAACCGCGTTCTGTGCATTTAAAAATACCCTCAGCTTTTGCATTTTCCATTTGCTGCTTACAGCCTGAGGTAAGGTATAGCCTAATTGAATGTTCCTTAATCTGATATAGTCGCCTTTTTCTACATAGAAAGAATTAGGTGCATTATTTAATCCTCCGGCTAGATTTGCTGAAGCATATGTGTTTGAGGTTCCGGCACCGCGCCAACGATTGTCAAAAAAGTCTTTAGTGTAATTTTCATTCCCAAAACGGTTACTTAGGTTAGCATTGAATACATCAACGTCAGCAACCCCTTGGATATCTAAAGTTAGATCAAAATTTTTGTAAGCAAAGTTGGTGTTTAATCCATAAGTGAACTTAGGATTTGGATTCCCTAAAACAACTCTATCTCTCAAATCAATAACGCCATCGCCATTAATATCAGCAAATTTGAAATCACCCTTCTTGAAACCTGGCCAGGCGGCAGCTTCAGCGTCAGTTTGGAAAACGCCTTCCACCTGATAGCCAAAAAACTCTCCAATTGGACGGTTGTTTACCGTTCTGGTCGAAAGATATCCGCTAGTGAGACCTGCACCGCCTTTATAAATTGGATTAGCTCCTGATGTTACATTTAGCACTTTATTGTTATTGATACCCACGTTTCCGCTAATTGAATAGGTAAGTCCTCCCTCTGTTTTGTCAGACCACGTAGCCAAGAATTCAAATCCTCGGTTTTGAATATCAGCCTGATTGGCGATAATTGAACTGTTCACCGTACCTAAACTTCCTAAAACCGGGATATCAAATATAGCTTGTTCAGTTTTTCTGCTATAATAGTCAACTTCAACGTTCAATCTGTTGTTTAAGAAGCCCATTTCTAAGCCTACATCAGTACCAGCACTTCTTTCCCAGAATAATTGAGGTGGAACTAAAGATCTAATGCTTGCTCCAGTATAAGGAATGCCACCAAATATGGCGATTAAGGCAGCTGATTGATCAACTGTTTGGGTTGAAGGATTGAATGGAACACCTGCATTACCCACTTTACCCCAACTTCCTCTCAGTTTCAAATTGCTGAATATTTTCTGGTCCTTCATGAACTCCTCGTTGGTGATTACCCAACCCGCACCTATTGAAGGAAAATTTCCCCATACATTGTCAGAACCAAAGAACTGTGAAGCGCCATCTCTTCTTATAGAGGCATTTAATAAATATTTGTTCTTGAAGCCATAGTTAACTCGAGCAAAGTAGGAAGTGAAAGTACTGAGCTCCCCTTTATCAATTAAACTTCTGGAAGCAGCATCACCTAAAGCAAGATATAAGTCTCCCTCAGAGGAATATGGGACATTCATCGCCTCTGCATTAATGGTATACATCTTATTGCGTTGTGCAGTTTGTCCGGCTAATACTGTTAAGCTATGATCATTCCATTTTTTATCATAAGTCAATGTATTTTCAATGATCCAGTTTCTATTTTCGATCCTGTCGATATCCAGTTTACTATTAGTGCTTTGTTGTGTGTTACTGGCTTTATATTTGGGTACATACCCTCTTACTTCTTCCTGTCCGAAATCACCACCAATACTTGTTTTGAAGGTAAAGTTCTGAAGGAATTTCAATTCTGCATAGACATTACCCGTAATCTTATATTTCGAAGTGTTTTGATTGAAAAAATCAAGCGTTGCCTGAGGATTCACATTACTTCCATTACCTAAGTTAAAAGCATTTGGATCTCCATAACTTCCATCAGCGTTAAATACGGGTACAACAGGAGAAGCTGAATATAATGCTCTAAAGATAGAAGTAGGAGCATCTTTAGATTTGCTATATGCTCCGGTAACATTATAACCGATTTTTAAAGGCTGAAAAACCTGGAAGTCATTCGATAGTCTGGCTGTGTAGCGTTTATAATTATTGTTTTCAACGATACCATCCTGATTGAGATAACCTAGAGAAAAATTATAGGTTGACTTTTCAGTGCCACCACTAATTGAAAGTTGGTGGTTGGTTACAAATGCATTTCTTAATGCTTGATCATACCAATCAGTTCCCTCTCCTAAGTTAGTATTGGCGAACAGAGGTGCCGCAGGTGGAACGAGTAAACTATATGCCTCATTAACTGCTGTAGCATATTCTGAAGCATTTGCCATCTCTACCAGGTTGGTCACTTTCTGTACACCAACAGTTCCATTGTAATTGATAACAGCGTCGCCTCTCTTACCTTTAACTGTAGTAACTAAAACCACACCATTTGCGGCACGGATACCAAAAATAGATTGGCTTGATGCATCTTTCAGAATGCTAATATTGGCAATGTCTGCAGGATTCAAGAAATTGATATCGTCATACCAAACTCCATCAACAACATATAACGGTCCTGTTTTTCCATAAATTGTACCAGTACCTCTTATTGTTATCTGTGGAGAGCCTCCTGGGGTTCCGACGTTCGTAATAGATACTCCGGCCACTTTCCCTTGCAAAGCACCAATTGGATTTACCGATGCTTGCTTAGAAATGTCTTCCCCCTTCACTGCTCCAACCGCTCCCGTAACATCAATCTTTCTCTGTGTACCATAACCCACCACTACAACCTGCTCTAATTGTTGTGTGGAAGAAGCTAAAACTACATCAATTGTTGTGCGGTTATTTACAGCCTGCTCCTGGCCTGTATAACCTATGAAATTAAATACCAGTGTGGCATTTGCGGGCGCACTAATGGAGTAGTTGCCGTTCGCATCTGTCTGCGTGCCATTTTGAGTGCCTTTAATTAAGATCGTAACGCCCGGAAGAGAGGTTTTATCACCTCCATCGATAACCTTACCTTTTACAGTAATGTTTTGCGCAATTGCTACGTTAATTGTTAGCAAACAAAATGCAGCGAGAACAGAGATTCTTGTAAAGATTCTTTTCATGCTATTAATTATAAATTTAGTTTAATTGTTAAGTTAAATTTGAGGTTGTTTTTGCTCTTGTGCAAGTGTTCTTACCTCAACATTAATACATCAAATGACTAAATTTAGTTTCACATGAGAAGAGACCGTATTCGATTTTGGCCTAAAAACGCAGTTTTTTAAGTTTGACCTGAATAAATAGCGGTACACAAGTGTAAAAAATACACTAAGGGTTTTTGTGGGGTGTAAAAATCGGTTATGAGAGGTAATGATGTAGTGCTACAACTCAATTAAAAACTCGGTGAGGTTCTTATCGTGGGGTACTTCCAGTTTTTTACGCAAACGATACCGGCGTATTTCTACGCCTCTGAGGCTAATATTCAGTAGCGACGACATTTCCTTACTGCTCATATTCATCCGGAGATAAGCGCACAGTTTAAGGTCGTTTGGAACCAGGTCAGGATGCTGTGCTTTTAGCTTTTTAAAGAAGCTTTCGTGTGCTTCGTTGAAGCTGTTTTCGAACAGGTGCCAATCTCGCTCATCGTTCATCCCATCATTGATCACTTTCTGGATTTTTCGCGTTTGATCTTCTGAAAGCTTTTTACCGTTCTCATCTTTGAGTTTAGTAATTTCGCTGCTGAGTTTTTGCAGCAACTCATTTTTATATACTAAGGTCATCGCCGAATTGGCCAGCTCGCGATTTTTGGAAGCCAACTCTGCCTGGAGCTTTTCGGTTTGAAGTTTAATAATTTGCTTTTCGTTGGCTTCAGTTTCCTGTTTTAAAATCTCTTCTTGCTCTGCCTGTAACCTTTCGCTAATTTTTTGACTATCTCTGCGCAGCTTGCGTTCATAAATCTTTTTCCCCAAAATCAGTGCTGTGATAAAAATGATCAGGTACAGCAATAGCGACCAGTTATTGAGGTACCAAGGCCTTAAAATGGTAAACTCGTACGTAGTAACCTCACTGATGGTAGAATCATTAATCTTAGCCCTTATTTTAAACTGATAGTCTCCGCTACTCAGGTTGGTGAAATCTTTTTGGGTTGCCAGACTCCAATCCGACCAGTCTTTGGAATAACCTTCCAGGTAAAACTGATATTTAACCTTGGCTTGTCGGTAATAGGGAAGAGCAAAGGATATTCGGATATTATTTCGGCTGTTGCGAATTTCGATAGGGTTTTCTCCGCTACCAGTCTCACTGATGAGGCTATATTTATCGGTAATGTCTTCCACTTTGCGAATTAATACCGAAGGTAACTTGGATTTGTGCGGTTGATTAAGTGCTGCATTGTAGATTACAAAACCATCATCTACACTGATGAGATAAATTGAATTGCTAATGCGGCTGATGTTTTCATAGTATTGAACCATTCTCCCATCAAGCATGCTAAACTGGTTAGAGTCAATTTCCATTTTACCCGGTTCGGTAAAATTAACCAGGGCGGTTCTACCATGGTTGATAAACCAGTATTTCTTCTCTCCGGCCCCAATAATCTTGTTAGAAGTAGCAAAGGAGCCCAGTTTTTTATTTAATATCTCATACTTACTGAATTTATTGCTGAGCTCGTCGTAAGTATAAAAACCCGCATCCGATGAAAAGACAATCCTGTTTTGCAGGTTGAAAATGTTAATGTTGTAATTGCCAACCAGACCATTGCGTTCGTCAAAATATTTGGTGCTGGTCACTTTTGTGTAATCAGGGCTCAAGGTAAGCTTATACAGACCTTTGTAAGCATGGCTTACCCAAACATCACCTTTGCTATCCTGTTCTATAAATCGGGAGGGAGCGGTAAATCCGCTAATGCTTTTAACAAATGTGAGGCCACCGGCCATTTTAGCATATAGTGATAACCCGGTGTAGGTTCCCTGTATGAGATAATTGGGGTTGGAGTTCAGTTTTTTAATGGTCCAGCCACCACTGGTTGTAGAAATCCATTGAATGTGATCGCCCAGCACTTTAAATGTGCCACTATTGTGCCCGCAAATTAATTCCCCGTCTATTATGCTCAATTCCCAAACCTGCCCCTGAGAATTAGGGATCAGCTTGAAATTAAAGGGAGAGAGCTCTGTATTGGAACTCCAATCGCTATAAAAAAGGCCCTGGTTGGTGCCCAGGTATATCTTATTGTTGTGTATAATACTCGAATACACTGTTCCGAACTGACCCGTTTTATCAAAATAGAAATAAAGCGGTGAGTTGAGCTCAATCCGGTCGATTCCATTATCCAGGCCTGTCCAAAGATTCTGCTCATCATCTGCATATAAACTCAACACGGTATTGTTTTGCAAACCGCTGGATTTATTGATGCGTTGCACAATCTTCCCGTTTTCATCAATAATAATTAATCCGTTTAGGATGGTTCCATAGGCGTAATATTTACCCAGCAAGATCGCCCCGTTATTAAGCTGATAGGTTTTAAGGAAATTATTGGCTGGCGTATTGAGCGGGTTAAAATCCTGTCCATCGTAGGTAAACAGGCCATTCTTACTAGTCCCGATAATAAAGCCATTGTCTTTATAGGGAAGAATGGAAAGGATGCCTTGTTTGCCCAGCTTTTCACTTTGTGGTAAATGGACAAGCTTGCTGCCTATCAATTCAAAAAGTCCTTTTTCTAATACCTCTATGAAATATCGGTTTCTTACCGCATGCAAGAATAAAAAGGAAGAGGGCGACTTAATCACCGATATCTTGCCGCTCTTGTAAATGAATATCCTGGAGAACGACTGAAAAATTACCCGGTCTTTATCCACATAGATTTTCCAGATCTCGTCGGTTACTGTTTCTCCCTTTGGAAGTAAAGGGGTTAATGAGTTGTATTTTTGTTTGCCATCTTTAATGGCCCAATAGCCGAAGTCTCCAAAACAGCCTACATAAACCCGCCCTTTGTTATCGGTAGCCACAGCCCGAACAATTTGGCGATTTGGCATTTTGTATTCCTGCCAGTAACGGCCATCGAAAGCCAACAAGCCCTCAACATTTCCAAAATACATCACCCCATTCTTATCTTTAGCAATGCTCCAGTTTTGGTTACCTGAGGCGTATATAGATTTCGGATAGTTTTCTATGTAGGGTACCCCAATATTTTTGATATCAGCGGCATAGCTGTTAAAGGAAATATAAAGGAGCGCAAAGAAAAGGTATCTTAGGAATTTTGGCATAGAATGCTGAGATGTACAAGCTTTTTATGTACAAAGTAAATAAAAAAAAGGGAATCGGGTGGGAGCAGCAAACAAAATAGCCAGTAGGTAAGTGATTGTTCACCCCTGTACTGGCTATGGTATTATACTTTATAAGTCGTTTTTTATGCTAAACTCACCTTACCAATAGGTTGAGGAACTTTAACATAGTATCCTGTACCATCATATGGGCGCTTGCGTGGATTTGTAGTACAAGCAACCGAACAGCAACCCTGTAATTCCTCGCCACATGCATCGCATTGCGTAATGTGCTCATTACATTCCGGGTTGGCACAATTGATCATTTTAGGGGTAGTAGTTCCACAATTGTAGCAAACTGATACAACACTTGGATTCACTTGGTTTACATCTACGGCAATGCGGTTATCAAATACATAGCATTTACCTTCAAAATCTTTCCCGCCAGCTTCTTTACCATATTTAATGATGCCGCCATGTAACTGATACACGTCGTTAAAGCCGTGGTGAAGTAATAAAGCTGAAGCTTTCTCACACTTGATTCCACCAGTACAATAGGTTAATATTTTTTTATCCTTATACTGTGCAAGCTCATTTATCTTTTCAGGGAAATCTCTGAAATTTTCTAGGTCTAAGGTGATGGCATTTTTGAATTTACCCAAATTATGTTCATAATTAGAGCGGACATCCAGAATAACCACATCTTCATCATCCTTCATTTTCATGAAATCGACAGGCTCTAAGTGTTTACCCGTTTTCTCATTCGGATTGATGATGCTATTGTCTCTTAATCCGGAGTGTACAATCTCTGATTTGTAGCGGCAATGCATTTTAATGAATGAAGGTTCTTCTACGTTATCGATCTTAAATTCTGTTTTGGCAAATCTTTCATCTGCATGAATCGCTTCCATATAAGCTGCGCATGCTTCCTGGCTGCCAGATACCGTACCGTTCAAACCTTCATCGGCAACGATAATACGGCCAACCAGGCCTAATGATTTACAAAATTTAAGGTGATCTGCGGCAAATTGCTCCGCATCGGCTATATGACTATAGCAATAGTAAAGTAGTGTCTGATATTTCATATGCTGCGTTGATACCGTTGCAAACGGCGTTTAAAGCGGTGCAAAGATAATGAAATTTGTTTAAGCGTAAAAACCTAATTAAAAACCGTAAGAGAATTTGAAACCCTGCTGAATTCTTTTACCCGAATCAAAAGCATAGCCATAGTCTATTCTAAAGTTTAACCTTTTAAAACCAAAGTAAAACTCACTGTAACTATTTTTCTCTGGCGAAGTGAGATAGGCTCCCCCAATAATTTCTTCCAGCTTCAGTTTCCGCAACAGCGGAATTTTGTTGATGAAGAAAGAACCAAAATTATGTTGAAAATGGGCTTCAAAATATTGCTTGGTGGTACTGAACAGGTAAAAATCTAAAAAGTGGAAATTCCGTACATCCGAATCGAATATGATCGAGCGGTTTGCCCTGAAGTGTTTCCAGTCTGGGTAATAGAGTTGTTTGGTATTCAAAAACTTTCCGGCACCCAGCAGTAGTGACGATTTACCCATCAAAAGGAAATGAACATCTTTCTGGAAAATCTCTGCAGAGATGAAGTCGTAATTTACATCAGAATTAAATACATTGGGAATTCCTTTTTTGTAATTAATCTCTATCCTTGGGTATTTACTCTCAATGTAAAACCTGCCATCTGGTCGCGTAATGTACTTCTGGGCAATGGTGTAGGCCATCATTCCGCTAATCACAAAACCCGTATGTCTGGGGAACAGATAGCTCTTCTCGTCCAGGGGGTTAAATGGATCGTTGGAGTCAAATTCGTTGGTTTTACGAAAGGAGTCATAGCTGGTGTTGAGCAGCGCAAGTCTTTCTGCATAATCGGCAGTAATTTTAACTTCAAAGCTCGGAGCAAACTCCCTGCTGGCCTGAATGTTCAGGAAACGTCGCTCGTAAAACTTAGATACATTTCTACCAAAGATCAAGGCATTGATGCTATTGCGAAAGAAATTCGTTTGTTTCAGCGGATTTAAATTGGCTACTTCAGTTCCAATCCCAATGGAAATCATGCCGTTGCGAATGGGGTTATAAAAATACTTGCCCGTAATGTTTCCGTTAAAGTGCAGGTTCGAGAATCCATAACGAAGCTCTGGTCTGATGGTGAAATAACGCCCATCGTTAAAGCCCTGCTTCATGGTCACTCCATATTTTAACGCTACGCCTTCAACCGTGTTGTAAAAAACACTGGTCAACAAGGGGTCATAGGTTACACTTTTTTTATTATAGCTGTGATAGAAAACATAAGGAGTAATGAGAATCTGGCCAATATTAAACTTGTTTTTTACATTATCAACCGAATCCAGGTACCGCTTAGAGGATTTGAGCCTACTGATACTGTCTTTCTTGATATAGTTTTCGTTTTCTTCAAAAGTGAGGGGTACAGGGCGCGATTTGGCCCAGTATAAAGAATCCTTTTTATTAGAACTGGAATTAATGCGCAAAATTTCATTGGTGAAAAAGTGCTTATTGAAACGTGGTTTTACATCGTAATTTTTATAAACGCCTACCACATACCCCGCAAACTTAAATCCAAAAACCTTACCCCTTATATCAAATTGAACCGAGGAGGGAACTGATACCCCATCAACCAGAACCAGTTGTTGTTTAATATTCAGCGTGTCTATAAATTCAATGCCCGATCTTTTCGTCAGGAAAAGATCAACCGAATTAATCCTCCAGCTATCATTGATGATATAAATCTCGCCACTAAATGCCGGATCATTCTCCCGTTTTGGAGTTACCTGTATCTTGCTGATCGTTTGTCCGCCAGCCTGATGGCTACCTAAGAGTTTAAAACGGTAATAGGTAAAGGCATTATCGGCAATAGGGGAGACAAAGCCGCGTACATTAAGCTTATCTTCCAGTACTACGTTTTTATAGAAGTTGACCGATAAATCCGATGCCTTATTGAAACTAAAGCCATTATCGTTTCCGGCAATTTTGGAAGAAACCATTACTTCCTTAATTTTATTCTCTTTTTGGAAATCCAGTTTAGATTCTGTTTCCGAGAGATAGATAATCCCTTGTCCCTGGGCGTTTAGCTCTAAGATTTTGGCTACATCCCGTCCAAAGAATTTTTTAGGAGAGGCTAATAGCTTTTGCATCCCCTTGGTATAAACTTCGCAGGTATATGCATCCAGTTCTTCCAGATAGGATTCCCGGTTTTCTATTGTTTTTCTGATGATCTCGTCTGCCGGATCGCTATTTTTACTCCGGCCTACAGTAACCTCATTGAGGGTAAAAACCTTCGGAACCAATGAAATATGCAGGGTGGTATTTTCTTTGATATTGATACTAACCAGTTTGTCTTCGAAACCTATAGCACTGAATAAAAGGTCTGTTTTTCCGGCAGGAAGATTTAATTTGTAATTACCTTCCACATTGGAAGATGTTCCTTTGGTAGTCGTATTTACGTATAGGGATACAAAAGGAATCGCATTGTTATTGCCATCCGTAATTTTGCCCGTTAATGTAAACTGTTGTGCGTAACTGTTGAATCCCCCCAGAAAAGCCAGAAAAAGTAGCTTTAAAAATAACCTCATTCAGCGTGTCAAATCTATGTCATGAAATATAAGTAAAAGATCTGTGAGAATAAAGAGTAAAGATTCTTTTTTGTTTTTTTAACGTTAAATTAGTTTTAATTCTAGAGTCCATAACTGATTCTGAAACCCTGGGAAATCTTTTTACTTCCATCATAGGCAAATCCATAACCCACTTTTAAGATTAAGCGCTGCAAGCCAAAATAAAATTCTTTGTAATTTCTTTTATCAGGCGTAGAAAGGTATCCGCCACCTATAAATTCTTCCAGTTTAGCTTTTCTTAACAAAGGAATTTTGTTGGTGAAGAAACCTGAAAAGTTATGCTCTAAATGTGCCTCAAAATACTTCTTGTTCGTGCTGAACTGATAAAAATCCAGAAACTGGAACTTACGAAGGTTAGGAGGAAAAATGGTCGAAATGTTTCCTGCAAAGTGCTTGTAATCCAAAAAGTACATTTTATCACTGTTGAGGAATTTTCCGGCTCCCACTAAAAATGAGGTGTAGCCCCAAAGCCCTAAGCTAATCCTGTCCTGAAATACTTCTGCCTTAACAAAATCATAATCCACATCACTATTTAATATTTTGTCTAAACCTTTTTTATAAAGTAGGGTAATTCTGGGATATTTAGATTCTGTATAAAATTTTCCGTCTGGTCTGGTAATATACCGCTGTCCAATGGTATAGGTTAAACTGGCCGTTGTACTCAAGGAGTTGTAAATAGGAAATAAAGGCGTTTCTGTGGCCGGACTAAAAGGGTTATTGCTGCTGAATTCCAGTTCTTTATCGTCAAAAAACTTAAAATCGGTGCTATTGGTCAATGATTTATTGCGGGCATAATCAATCCCTATGTAGCCCTGCAAGCCATTAGCCAGTTCTCGGGTGGTGTTGATGCTGATAAAACTTTTTTGATAGAATTTAGAAAAGTTTCGCTCATATAGCAAGGAGTTCAGGGAGTTGCCAAGTAAGGTCATCGAACCCAAATCGTTCAGGTCAAAAATTCCATTCCCGAAAGATAAGCCAATATTGGCTCTCTTCAAGGGATTGTAATAGTAATTTGCAGTAAGGCTACCTGTTAATTTTTGATTTGCAAATCCGTACCGCGCCTCAGGTCTCACACTGAAATATCTGCGGTTCTCAAATTCCTTTCTAAAGGTTACACCATATTTAATAGCGAATCCTTCAACAGTATTGTAAAAAACAGATGTTAAGATAGGGTCAAATGAAACATATTCCTTGTGGTATCGATCATTGATGCTGTAGCCGCGAAGAATTAGCTTCCCGATGCCAAATTTATTATTCTCTCTTTCCAGGGAATCCAGATAAACTTTTGATTCCTTCAGCTTGGCTATACTGTCTTTCTTAATGTAATTTAACCTTTCATCAGGGGTTAGTGGGATAGGACGGTTATTTTTCCAGTACACCGAATCCTTTTTATTCACCATCTCGGTGATTTTCAAGATCTCCCCACTAAAAAAGTTCTTCGGGAACTTCGGATTGAGATCGTAATTGCTGTAAACCCCAATGAAATAGCCCGCTATTTTAAATCCCAGCACATTTCCAGTAAACTGAAAATTAATATTGGTTGGCATATAGCTTTGCTCCACTTTGGTAAACTGCTGATTGATGTTAAGTGTGTCTATGAAATTAATCCCTGCACTTTTAGTCAGATAAACATCGGTATTGTAAATTCTCCAGCTGTTATCCATGATATAAATAATGCCCCTGAATACCGGGTCGTGCTCACGTCTGGGAATAACCTGGATTTTATAAACCTTTTCTCCATTCTCATTGCTCTCCCCTAATAATTTATAGCGGTAGTAAAATAATGCATTATCAGCAATGGGAGAAATAAACCCCCTCGAACTCAATTTGTTCTCAAGCAGGTAATTGTCGTAAAAATCAATAATTAAATCTGAGGCCTTGTTAAAACTAAAAGCATTGTTTCGACCAGCTACTTTTGAAGAAATCATCTCCTCCCGGATATCATTTGGCCTGCGGTAATTAAATTTACTTTGAGATTCTGAAAGATAAATAATGCCCCTTCTGTTGGTATCCAGTTCAAGTAACTTCTGGATATCACGCCCAAAAAACTTCTTTGGAGCCCCTTTTAAGCGTTGCACGCCCTTAATATAAACATCGCAGTTAAAGGCGTTAATCTCCTGCTGGTGTTTTTTACGTTCTTTTATCGCATTGCGGATAATCGAATAAGCAGGATCTTCTGCGTTAGCCCTAATCGTAACATTATCGAGCGTATAGCTTTCGGCTGCTAAAGTGATATTCAGGAGTTTATTTTCATCTAAACTAATGGTTTGTTCCTGCTGTTTATAACCTACCGCCCTAAAACTTATGATGTGTTCACCCGCATTCAGCTTCAGTACATATTTGCCTTCTACATTGGCAGAGGTGCCTGTAGTGGTGTTTTTAAGGTAAACGGAGACAAAAGGTACTGGTTCTCCCTCACTGTCTTTCACCGTTCCTGAGATTGTGAATTGCTGCGAAAAAGCCATGTTTGCTAAGCCACAAAGCAGAAGGAGGGCGTAAATTCTTCTCATAGATGATGATTACTGAACTATAAATATCGAATAAGTTTACACACTATACATATAATGGGGTGTTAAAGTTTGTTAATTTGATAAAAAAATAAAAGGTAGCTCAAAATCAAATGACAATTGGCCCACATTTCAATCAGCTTTGTAAAATGGCAAACGTTTGTTTATTAATAAATGCTAAAAAAGGGCAATTTTGTAACACTAAACAGTTTTTTTATAACTTTGGGATGTTCAAAATCAACCATAAGAAACAATGTATAAAACCCTACAACCTGTTCTTCAGAAAGAACTTGAGGAAATAGAAAGTGCCGGCCTTTACAAACGTGAACGTATTATTGTAACTCCGCAGGGAGCAGACATTAAAGTAAGCAGCGGTGCTGATGTGATTAATTTTTGTGCAAATAACTATTTGGGCCTTTCATCGCATCCAAAAGTGATTGAGGCAGCGAAAAAGGCAATCGATGACCATGGCTATGGAATGTCTTCTGTGCGTTTTATTTGCGGAACACAAGATGTACACAAGGAACTGGAAGCCAAGATTTCTGCTTTTTTAGGTACTGAAGATACTATTTTATATGCTGCGGCATTTGATGCAAATGGTGGGGTTTTTGAGCCCTTATTCAATGCTGAAGACGCTATTATTTCGGATGAGTTAAACCATGCTTCTATTATTGATGGGGTAAGGCTTTGCAAAGCTCAACGTTTTCGCTATAAAAATGCGGATATGGAGGATTTGGAAAAACAACTCATTGCTGCTAAAGATTGCAGACACAGAATTATTGTTACCGATGGTGCTTTTTCTATGGACGGATCTGTTGCTCCATTGGATCAGATCTGCGATCTTGCTGATAAATATGAAGCCCTGGTGATGATTGATGAATCTCACTGTTCTGGTTTTATTGGTAAAACAGGCCGTGGAACGCACGAACATTTCAACGTAATGGATCGTGTAGATATCATTACCGGAACATTAGGAAAAGCATTGGGTGGTGCATCTGGTGGTTTTACTTCCGGGAAAAAAGAAATTGTTGATATGTTGCGTCAGCGTTCACGCCCTTACTTATTCTCCAATACTTTGGCTCCCTCTATCGCAGGTGCATCCATTACCGTTTTGGATATGTTAAGCGAAACAACGGCACTAAGAGATAAATTAGAAAGTAACACGAAATATTTCCGTGAGAAAATGACTGAGGCAGGTTTCGATATTAAGCCTGGTTTTCACCCTATTGTTCCTGTAATGCTTTATGATGCCAAGATTGCTCAAAACTTCGCCGCAAAAATGTTAGAAGAAGGTATTTATGTGGTTGGATTTTTCTATCCGGTAGTGCCGCAAGGAAAAGCAAGAATCAGGGTTCAGCTTTCTGCAGGTCACGAACAACACCATTTAGATAAAGCTATTGCAGCATTTACCAAGGTGGGTAAAGAACTTGGCGTGATTTAAAATCCGATTCAAAATACATAAGCCGCCATCGAGCGGCTTTTTTTATGCACTATGAGTTCATTTTCTTTTATAATGATATTGTAAACAGTTGTTTTGAACCGCCTGGGATTAAAAATCTTAGAAAATTTGCCGTATATTTGGAGCCATGTTGCAAGATAAAATAACCCAGTATACCGAAAAGATAAATGCTTTTGTAACTGAAAAAGCAGATGAACTAGAGCAGTTTCGTATTAAGTACTTAGGCAGTAAAGGTGTTATCAAAGAAATCTTTGATGAATTTAAGTCTGTTTCTATAGAAGAAAAAAAATCTTTAGGTAAGGTTTTAAATGAATTTAAGCAGCTAGCAGAATCAAAATACCTAACATTAAAGGAATCTACCGAAAGTACAAATGCCAAAGCTGATAATTTAAGATTAGACTTAACACTATCTGGAGAAGGCTTTGAGGTGGGGTCCCGTCACCCTTTAGCACTTGTGCGTAGAGAAATCGTTGAGATTTTTGCTAAGCTGGGTTTTACTGTAGCAGAAGGTCCGGAAATCGAAGATGACTGGCACAATTTCTCTGCTCTGAACTTCCCGGAAGAACATCCGGCAAGAGATATGCAGGATACTTTCTTTATCAAAAAAGGTGGTGAAAAAGGTGATATCGCATTGCGCACACACACTTCATCTGTTCAGGTGAGAATGATGGAACAAGGGCAACCGCCTTTCAGGGCAATTATGCCGGGTAGGGTTTATAGAAATGAAGCCATTTCTGCAAGGGCACATTGTTTCTTCCACCAGATTGAAGGTTTATATGTAGATGAAAATGTATCATTCGCCGATCTAAAGCAAACCCTGTTTTACTTTGTTCAAGAGTTGTATGGTGAGGGTACAAAAGTACGTTTCCGCCCTTCTTATTTCCCTTTCACTGAGCCTTCAGCAGAAATGGATATTTCTTGTACAATCTGTAACGGAGCAGGATGCCAGTTGTGTAAGCACAGTGGTTGGGTAGAAATTTTGGGTTGCGGAATGGTTGATCCTAATGTGTTGGAAAACTGTGGTATTGATTCAAAAAAATATAGCGGTTTTGCATTCGGAATGGGAATTGAACGAATCGCCAACCTGAAGTTCGTAATTAAAGACCTTCGCCTGTTCTCTGAGAATGATGTTCGCTTCTTAAAGCAATATAAATCTGCATTAATCTAATGATGAAATATTTAGCTTCCCTCTTTTTCATACTGGTTTTATTTACGGGATGTGGTAAGGAGGAAGATTATATTCCCGATATTCCAGTTAATTACAGTACCTTGTTAACCGACCCAACTTTAACAGGATTAAGTTCTGGTAAAGCCATAGCGATAAAAGGATATGGAATAGCAGGATTGATCTTATATAGGAGTGGTACAGGTCGTTATATGGCCTACGACAGATGTAGCACGGTAAATCCTCAGAATAAATGTGCGGTAGATATTGACGATTCTAATATCACCGTAACAGACCCCTGTTCAGGAGCTAAATTTTTGCTGGAAGATGGAAGTCCGGCGAAAGCCCCGGCAGAAAAATACTTAAAACAATATACAGTAGCCATTTCAGGCAACACGATACGCGTAACGAATTAAAAAATGGAAGCCGAAAAAATTAAAGATACCGTAAAGAAAGCATCCAAAGAACTCTTTAGAAAATATGGTTATCATAAAACCAGCGTAAACGAAATTGCCAAAAAAGCGCGCATAGCAAAAGCTACTATTTATAAATATTTCGAAAGTAAGGAGCAGGTTTTAGATAGCATTCTGATGGATTATCTTGATCAGAACCTAAAAGAAATCCTTCATAACAAAGTGAGCTACTCTTCTGAAGAAGAATACCTTAAGGCCCTGGTAATGAAAACCAGCCGTTTGTCTTTTACCGCGTGTAATGAGTTTATAGGATGGGACTTTGTTAGGGAGAATGCCAACTCACAAGAATTCCTGAAACACCTTTCAGATCAGTTAGAAGCGCTTTTATTGGCAGCCTACCTGGAACTGGATAACTTTAAAAATAATCCCGCAAGGAGGGAAGGACTTGCGTTCTTGTTAAAGGCTAGCAAAAGTATTGTATTTTCTTTCGCATTTACCTCGGTAAGCGATTCTGATGTACGTAAGAACTTTGTAAGTTTCCAAAAGGAGATTCTTCCGTTTTTGGTTAAGGCAGCACTCTAAACCTTTAGTTTTCGTAGTAATCCTTGGTTTTAAACTTTTCGACAGTTTTTTGCATTTTGCCGTTGATCAGTTTTTGAGTAATAACTACAACTTCATCGGCAATACTTGAATCTTCGATTACTGATTCGATAATAAACCATTGTTTTTTACTGTCCTGCTTGTAGCTGATGGTTTTTTGATAGCAGCATCCGCTCTTCTCCATGATAGAGATTCTTTGGTTTTTTTTGTCTACAGCAAACATACCTAAATTATTGCTCGCTAGTTCACTGAGCCTGGTGTCGATATTAAATTTAGTAACGGATAGTGCTGTGTAAATATTATAAGAAGGACTATCATAGGCACCTTTACTTCCATTGCGGATGGCAATATCTTCATGGCCGTCAAAGTTGAAATCACCAAAAATTAACGGACTTTGATACTTTCCTAAAGGCAACCAGCCCAGTTTTGCGTCTTGCTTTTCGGTTAAGGAAAATTGTAAATCAGGCGAGTTGAAAGTCTGGAGTTCTGCTCCCGAAATTTTATCGTAAAGAATAATGATACCCTTCCCCCCGCAGAGACCGTTTTCACAATTCGCCACAAATATTTTTGCTTCGTATTGGTTTGAGCTGGTATTGTCTAAAAACTTATATTGCCCTTGTGCATGCATGGCAATAAAGAGTAAAAGTATCGCTGTGTATTTCATTTTTATTTTGGGGTAAAAGTATCCCAAAATCCAGAAATTAAAAGTTAAAAAAGGTTAACGTTTCCGTTTTCTGTTTTGGATATAATCTTTAACTGCGGTTTTAGTTGTTAGCCAATCTTTGCCTTCCTTATAAGCATCTATTTTGCCCTGTCTGGCTAATAAACTAACATATTCTTGACCATAGGGTACATCTGGCTCCGAAACGATAAAGGAGATAGGCTCATAATCTTCATAACTGTGGCCAGGTAGTGCATTAATATAGATGTTTAATGAACGCTCCGTGGCCTGAATCATTAGGAGGTAAAGCTTGCTGTAATTGCCGTTATTCGCTTGATTTAAAGCCTCGTAATATTTCTTTGTGTCATTTTTGAGTATAATAGCAGGAGGTAAGCCTTTCCGCATCAGGAGTAAGTTCATCGCAAGGCGAACAGTTCTGCCGTTCCCGTCAAAAAATGGATGTATCCAAACTAATTTGTGATGGAAAATGGTAGCAAGTAAAATATCATTTAAGCCTAATGGATTATCATTTACAAACTCAATTAATTCATCTAATAAATGCGAAACTTTTTTTGCATTAGGCGGGGTAAAGTTAGCACCAACAATACGCACTCCTCCATTTCTCAATCTACCTGCATATTCATCTTCTATACTTCTTAATATATAGCCATGTAGCGATAAGATATCAATGCTTCTAAGGATATAGCTTTCTTTAACTAAGGTGTAGAGGTAGTCAATTGCTTTTTCATGGTTATACACTTCAAAGTGTTCTCTTAGAGATTTACCCTTTACAGTAATGCCTTCCTGCAATACCATTTGAGTTTCTTTTAAAGTTAAGGTATTGCCTTCTATACTATTCGAGTTATAAGTCCATTCTAAGCTTAAATCTGTTTTAATTCGATTTAGGGCGCTGGAAGGTAAAGGCCTTGAGCCGTCAAGCTTTGCTTTTTTTTCACTTAACCTTTGTATTTGAGGTTGAAATTCTTCCAGGTTGTTTAACTCAAATTCCCACATCCCCGAAGTTACTAATGTCGTTTTGGCTTAAAAATTAAATTTACCGATATTAAAAAATTAATCGCAAAAAAAATCGGATGATCATTTATCCGATTTTTTCAAAGGAGACTTATTCCCATTTAAAAACCTTAACGGCTACGGCATAAATACCAATACCCCACAAAATAAGAATCAATATCTGCTGTTTAACGTCCCATAAGCCTAAGCCTTCAAAAGCGACTTTACGCATGGCATCATTTAAATAGGTAAGCGGTAAAGCCCTGCTAATGGGTTGCAGCCAGTTCGGAAAAGCTTCAATACTAAAAAATGTACCCGATAATAAGAATTGCGGAAGTGTAACGATATTAGAAATTGGCGGCACCATGCTCTCGCTTTTTGCGATACCTGATATAATAAATCCAAAACCCATAAATACGATTACGCCTAGGGTGGCCAGTATAAGCATATTGACGACCGTAAGCACACCGTGAACGAGTGTAAAACCAAAAAAGAAATGACCCAAAACAATAATAAATAAAGCTCCTATCAAGGCAAAGCCAATTCTGGCAATAGCCTCTCCAATTACAATGCTTGAACGCTTTACAGGAGTGGCAAAGAAACGTTTGATTACCAGGGTTTGGCGCAGACTTAAAAACACAAAGGCAGTACCAAATACACCGGTGCTTAATAAGGAGAAGCCTAGCTGACCCGGAAGTATAAAATCTATCGTTTTATATTCCCTTCCTTCTACGGTGCTTTCTTTAATCTCTGCAACTGTAGGTTTGAGTGATTTGTCGTAAAAGAGGTTATTGAGTACAGATCTCAAAATATTACCTTTATCCATAGAGGCAGAAGTGTAAACCACCTTCACCGAATAGGCCTGCGAATTTACCTTTCGCTGTACATCAATCATGGCGTCGATATTGCCTTTTTCCAGTAGCTTGTCAAATTCAACTTTAGATTTTTCTTTTTTTAGCCGAATCATCCTGGTTTGCTCCAGCATGCCGATCACCGGATTGCTCATGTCTGACCCTGGCGCTATACCCACATCGATATGCGTTCCGCCACCACCTAAAAATCCAAATACCAGGATGAATATAAGTGGAAATGCAAGGGTGAAAATTACAGCAGATGGACTCCGCATAATGGAGCGGAAGCTGGCTTTCGCCAAGGCCAAGGTCGCTTTGGTATTGCTAAAGTTTACTGTCTCCGGATTTCCCTTCGCAGATTTGGTATCATTTTGCATATGTCTTGCCTGGTTATGATTTAAATTTTTCTATTTGGGTAGTTGTTAGATGTATTATTCTCGCCATTCCTGCCCTGTCAGGTTAATAAATACGTCTTCAAGATTAGCTTTTTTAACTTCTTTTTTACGCTCGAAGCCACTGTTAACCAGATTGTCGATCAAATTATCAGGCGTGTCTAAAGCGATAATCCGGCCGCGCTCTACAAAAGCTACCCGATCACAAAGCTGTTCTGCCTCATCCATATAATGGGTAGTAATAACCACAGTAGTGCCATTGTTTCTGATCTCCTTAATCAAATCCCAAAGGTTTCTCCGGGCCTGAGGGTCGAGTCCGGTAGTAGGCTCATCTAAAAATATAATTTTGGGTTGGTTGATCAAGGTCGTGGCAATAGAAAAGCGCTGTTTTTGTCCACCAGAAAGCGCCTTGTATTTCGCTTTTGCTTTATCTTGCAGGTTAACTTTTTCAAGCATCGCCATGGGCTTAATGTCTGCGCCATAAAGGCCGGCAAAGAGCTCTATCAGTTCAATAAGGTTAAGGTTAGGGTAATAACCGGCCGCCTGAAGCTGAACGCCTATAATCTGCTTAATTTCCTGTGCCTGCTTGTCAATTGAAAGGCCATCAACGGTAATCTCGCCAGAGGTTTTCTCTCTTAGGGTTTCTATAATTTCCAGCGTAGTGGTTTTTCCGGCACCATTTGGCCCCAAAAGGCCAAAAATCTCATGTTCATAAACATCAAAGGTTAAACCTTGAACTGCTTTAAAGTCATCGTAATTTTTTACCAGATTGTTAACACTGATAATGGCTTTTCTTGTTTCCATGTTGCGAATGTAAGAAGCTTAATATGAATAGAGAATGAATTTGGTCAGAATGAATAGAAAATGTCGGTTAAATGATCTTTTAATAGCTGAGGTAGGGCTTAAACAAAATCTGCGAATCAACAGCCTGAGTTTTGCTGTAGATCCGCAGATTTTATTATTTATGTTAGGCTTCAGCTCAGGATTACCAAACTAATTTACCTGTCATTACATCAACGAAGTCATCAAAAAGATAACGTGAATCATGTGGGCCAGGTGAAGATTCTGGGTGATATTGAACAGAGAATGCTTTTTTACCTTTTACACGGATACCTTCAATAGATTTATCATTTAGGTTAACGTGTGTAATTTCTACTTTATCAGAATTTCTAACTTCATCTGGAACAACACCAAAACCGTGGTTTTGTGAAGTCACTTCGCAGTGATCTTTAATGATATTTTTAACAGGGTGGTTTAATCCACGGTGACCGTTAAACATTTTCATGGTGCCAATACCGTTAGATTCTGCCAATAACTGGTGGCCTAAGCAAATACCAAATAAAGGCTTGTCTGCTGCTAAAATGGTTTTGATCGTTTCTACTGCATAAGGCATTACCGAAGGGTCGCCAGGGCCGTTAGAAATGAAGTAACCATCAGGATTGAATTTTTCCATTTCAGCAAAAGTCGTTTTCGCAGGGAAAACCTGAACATAAATGTCTCTGGCTTCGAAGTTGCGTAAAATGTTTTTCTTAATACCCAAATCTAAAGCAGCAACTTTTAAGCTTGCATTAGGGTTTCCATAGAAGTAAGGCTCCTTGGTGCTTACTTTTGATGAAAGCTCTAAACCTTCCATTGAAGGAACTTCGGCAAGCTTTTGTTTTAATTCTTCTAAATCTGTAATTTCTGAAGAAATAATGGCATTCATCGCTCCCTTATCGCGGATGTGACGTACCAATGCACGGGTATCGATATCAGAGATGGCTACCAGGTTATCATTTTGGAAATAATCCTGGATAGATTCTTTTGCTTGTTTACGGCTGTAAACGATATTATAGTTTTTACAAACCAAACCAGCGATTTTTATCGAATCCGATTCAATCTCATCGGCATGGATACCATAATTACCAATGTGCGAATTGGTGGTAACCATAATTTGACCAAAATAACTTGGGTCAGTAAAAATCTCTTGGTAACCTGTCATCCCTGTATTAAAACAGATTTCGCCTGTAGTGGTGCCAATTTTTCCGGCCGCTTTGCCGTAAAAAACCGTGCCATCAGCAAGTAATAGAATCGCAGGTAACTTGGTGTAGTTAGTCATGGTAATTACAATATGGATTTTTGATTAAAAAAGAGTTGAAAAAAGGGTAACTTTCGGCATTAAAGCCGTTTTTGCAGGGTGCAAAAAATGATGAACTAATCCCTTCCATTTCGGGGTACAAAGATAGAGTTTAAGATTGGTAATGTAAAATGAAATTTGAAATTAAAAATAGCTATGCCAAATAACCCCAACAGAAGCCATGCTGCATCAATAAACAAAATGACTTTTTATTAATAGGGTTTTGGCCTTTTAGCTAAAGCCATTCGGCTCGTTTTTAAAGAAAAAACAATACTTTTGGAGGCACAAAACAGATTATAATGTCGGTACACAAAGAAATAAAACGCGTTACCACGCACATTTTGCAAGAAATGAAACAACGTGGTGAAAAAATATCCATGCTAACCGCTTATGATTATTCCATGGCCACCATCTTAGATGATGCCGGATTGGATGTATTATTAGTTGGTGATTCTGCTTCTAATGTTATGGCAGGCCATGAAACAACATTACCCATCACCTTAGATCAGATGATATATCATGCTGCATCTGTAATCAGAGCGGTAAAACGTGCTTTTGTGGTGGTAGATTTACCTTTCGGATCTTATCAGGGGAATTCTAAAGAGGCCTTAAATTCTGCCATCAGGATTATGAAGGAATCTGGTGCTCATGGGGTAAAATTAGAAGGTGGAGAAGAAATTATAGAATCAGTTCAACGAATCATTACTGCTGGTATTCCGGTAATGGGACATTTAGGGTTAACACCACAATCTATCTATAAATTCGGAACCTACACGGTAAGGGCTAAAGAGGAAGAGGAAGCCAATAAACTTAAATCGGATGTCCTGGCCCTTCAGGCCGCTGGCTGCTTTGCTATTGTTCTGGAAAAGATTCCTGCTGCTTTAGGTAAAGAAGCTACCGATAGCTTAAACATTCCAACTATTGGTATTGGTGCAGGTCCGCATTGCGATGGACAAGTATTGGTGGTAAATGATATGATAGGTTTAACAAAAGGATTTAAGCCTCGTTTCTTGCGTCAGTATGTTAATCTCTACGAAGAAATTTACGGCGCTGCGCAAGCTTATATCCGCGATGTGAAAGGATTGGATTTCCCTAACGATAAAGAGCAATATTAAGATCATCTATGAAAAAAACGCTTCTCATAATTGCTTTTTTTTGTTTTTGTTTCCAGGCATTTAGCCAGGAGAATTTGGATCAGCAATCGGCAGCCATCATTAAAGAGGGGAAACTGCTCTACCGATCTGAAATGGCCTCCTGGTATGGAACTGATGTGTTCATGGAGAAATTTAAGGAGAAATCTGCCAATATTGGGGGATATTTATCTTATGCTGAAGGTGCGCAATATAAATGTGTATTCTTTTCGAAGGGAGAGGAACCAAAAGTAATCGCAACCATAAAATTTGATAGTACTTATAATGTTCAACAGGCCTTGGCTGATGGTAGCGAAAGAGTATTTGATAAAAATGAAGCGGATCTTTATTCCATTAGAAAGGCTGCGCTCCATGAAGTGAATACAGATACCATATTTAAGGTCGCTAAAAATATAAACTTAAATTTGGTTCCATTAATAATCGATGGACAAAGAAAAGTTTATATTTTATCCGGGCCACGCGAGAATGGATTTGTAATACTCGGTAATGACTACCTGATTACATTCGATAAGGACAATAAAATAATAGAGAAGCGAAAAATCCATAGAAATATGATCCCCATCGCTTATGGTAAGAAAGATGAGCCACCCATAACTGCTCATAGCCATTTGGCGCAAACGGGTGAGCTGATTACCGCTACAGATATTTGCACATTGATGTTATATGGTAAATTTGCAAACTGGAAACAACATTACGTTCTCACTCCTAAATATGTTTGCATATGGGATTTTGGTAAAAATGATCTCATCACCATTACCAGGGAAGCATGGGATAGAATAAATAAGGATCAGAAAGAACGCCATAAAAATTAAGAACAATAATGCCTATTACCGATAGAGATATTTTAGTTGAAGATAATCACCTCATTGCCATTAACAAAAGAGCTGGCGACATTGTACAGGTTGATGAAACCGGGGATGAGCCTTTGGATGAGCAGATCAAAAAATATCTTGCCCAAAAATATAACAAACCTAATGGAGCTTTTTTGGGTGTCGTACACCGGTTGGACCGTCCGGTAAGCGGGGTAATCT
Organism: Pedobacter rhizosphaerae; assembly: GCF_900111155.1. GTDB lineage: Bacteria > Bacteroidota > Bacteroidia > Sphingobacteriales > Sphingobacteriaceae > Pedobacter > Pedobacter rhizosphaerae. Next base: position 177,870 of record NZ_FOGG01000007.1, read on the forward strand.
TATTTGCCAAAACCAGTAAGGCGCTAGAAAGGATGAATGCCGCTTTCAAAAACAGAGAGGTGAAAAAAACCTATTGGGCCGTTGTAAAGAACAGACCTGAAAACCCGGAGGGTAAACTCGTGCACTGGCTCATTAAAAATCCCAAAAAGAATGTAGTTACCCACTATAAAACGGAGGTGCCGAACAGCCAAAGGGCCGAACTTTCATACCGTTTAATTGCTCAGGTAGGAGAGTTTTTCCTTTTGGAAGTAGATCCTTTAACCGGTCGTTCACATCAGATCAGGGTGCAACTGTCATCTATGGGCTGTCCAATTGTAGGGGATAATAAATATGGCTACCCTCGGGGAAGTAAAAAAGGAAGCATCTGTTTACATGCACGCCGTTTACAATTTACCCACCCGGTAAAAAAGGAACCCGTAAATATCTTTGCCAAACTTCCAGTAGACGGTTTTTGGGAACGCTTTGAAAATTGTTAAGTCAACCACACTATTTACAGGATGTTTTTGAGAATACCAGGGCCTCGCCAAATTTTAAGGTACTGGTATTTTTGAATCTGGTTTTACCATCTACTTCCTCAACATCTCCAAAACCTTCCTGAAGTCTGTCTCCCTGTTTTAACCAGGCAACCTGGCGGGTAGAAGAACTGCCTTCCGATTGAAAGGTATATTCGGCAATCAAGGTATCTCCTTTAACGATGCCTGCAATATTGCCTGCATTCTTATCTTTCTCGAATAGGTTATAGCTCAAAGCGCCTGTAAATTGATCGCCGTCGATCTTTAAGGTCAAAAATGCTGAATCTCTGTTTTTAAGGTATTGGTAACATTCACTGGCAGAGGTGTTGTTTGTTTCACCGCTGGTAATGGTAGAGTCTATTTTAGATTTTGCTTCTTTAACCGAATTACTCTGGCATGCAGTAATAAACAATAAGCAAGCAGAGATAATGGAAACTAAGTTTTTCATATTTTACGATTAGGTATGTTATATTAAACAAAACCACCATTAAAAAGTTTAACCCAAAAAGAAAGCCCCGCAAAGCGAGGCTGACTTAACAATTAAACGAGATTTTTACCATACAAAGGTTGCAACCGCACCTTTTTCCAGGCTGCTGGTAACCATTTTTCCTTTGTACTTGATATTGAAGATGGTATTACTGTTGTTGCCGTTGCATACAATCAATACTATTTTCCCATCTGGCGTTTTATAGGCCACATTCTGCAGGTTATCTGTGATGTTTGAAGCTATCCTAACAGACCCTGTTTTCACAAATTTTGAGGCATGTGCAATTACATAATATGCTACATTTCTGCTAACGGCCGGTGCAATGGTAATGGCACCCAGGCATGATGTACAACCACCTTTATCGGTGTGGGGATTATAATTGGGATCTGCAGCCAGATTCCATTCCAATACATTTTTGCTCCAATTTCTTGGTGCACCAATCAGAAGCGTTGATACGTGCCATTTAAGGTCTTCAGCAAAATTACTTGGTCCGCCTACCCATTGCTCGGTAAAATACAGGTTCTTATCTGGATGGGCATCATGAACTTTGCTCAGTGCAGTGATACTTCCAGCATAGAGATGAAATGCTGATCCATCAACGTACTTTTTAGCTTCCGGATCGTTGAGAATAGTAATCGGGTATTCTGGCTTATCTGCATTGTGATCGTATACTATAATTTTGGTTGATATGCCAGCTTTCTCGAAAACAGGCCCTAGAGCCGTTTTAATAAAATTAGCCTGATCTAATGCTTCCATATACATACTTGGATTGTTTCCGGGATGTAATGGCTCATTCTGTGGCGTAATGGCATCGATAATAATGCCTTCAGCCTTCATGGCTTTGATGTATTTTACTAAATAGTTAGCATAGGCCTGATAATACTCTGGTTTTAGGCTTCCACCAATAAAACTGCCGTTGGTCTTCATCCAGGTAGGAGCGGTCCATGGTGAGCCTAGAATTTTGATCTTTGGATTAATCGCAACAATTTTCTTTAATACTGGTATTAAATCCTCTTGTTCTTTGGCAATGGAGAATTTTTCAAGATTTACATCCGTTTGGCCTGGAGCCAGATCATTATAGGTAAAAGGCGTAGCACTTAAATCAGAAGCACCAATACTGATCCGGAGGTAATTAATGCCAATGGCATGTTCTGCCGACCCGAATAATTCATTGATCAGTTTATCTTTTTCAGCAGCAGGCAAAGCATTAATTAAGCTTGCACTGCCCCCGGTTAAGGTATAGCCAAAGCCATCCATGGTTTGAAAGGTAGTATTGGGATCTACTTCAATGGTAGGATTGCTATTGCTTTCCTGAGTAAAGTTTAACGCAATATTTTGTTTTTGAAGAAGTGCTGTTTGATCTCCTTTGGTTAACCAAACATTTACATCTGTTTTAACTGGCGCTGAGGTTGTAGATGTGCCAGTTTCGTTTTTCTTTGTTTTTTGACATGCACAAGCGGCAAACAAAATACTTGTAGCCATGCAGATACTATAAATTGCTTTCATGAAAGGGTAGGGGATTGCATTCGCAGAAACTTAATTTCCCGAATATGGTTGATTAATGATCAATCCAATTGGATCTGTTTTTTAAATAAGGGGCAAACTAAGCCTGCCCCTTAATATATGGCTAACGAATGTTAGGGTTTCTGTCCAATTCTGCCTGCGGAATAGGAAATAACAATTTCGCACTGGTTACATTATAGTTTAGCGAATTACCTTTTCCATCTTTTTGCGCATTCATTACCGCTACTGCACGGTTTGTCCTTAACAAATCAAACCACCTGTGTCCTTCAAAAGCCAGCTCTAAACGGCGCTCTTTTTCGATAGCTAAGCGCATACTGGCCTGATCTGTAGCTGGGGTGCCGCCTAAATTTACACGGCCCCTGATCTGATCAACCAATGGCTTGGCTGTAGACCATCCACTTGCACTCTGCTCGTTCAAAGCCTCTGCCTTTAACAGGATAATATCTGCTAAGCGGATAAAATAAGAATCGCTCACATCATCTTTACGATATTTGTTAATGTATGGATAACTGGATTTCGTCCAGTAGTCATCAGACCATCCTTCGCTGCTGGCGTTATTAAAGGTCACGCTGGCGTTTTTACGGATCACATCGCCTTCAGCATCATATGCGGCTACTAAGTCGTTTGTAGGGGTGCAGAAACGCTTCCAGCCAGTCCCCACAATAACGCTTGGCATCCAGTTACCACGGCCATTAGGTCCGCCCCAACCATCATACTGCATTTCCCAGATGGCCTCGCTGTTATTTTTATGATTGCCATCAAATAACTGATCAAAAGATCCCATTAAACTGTAACCGCCTGAAATGGTTGCATCTGCATATTGCTGCACTTTAGCCCAATCTGGGTTAGGTTTGGAAGCATATACTTTGGCCAATAATGCATTTACAATTCCTTTGGTGATGATCCCTTTGTTTGCTGCGGTTGCGCGAACATTTGGTAAGGCAGATTCTAAATCTTTGATAATTTGTGCATATACCTCATCCACGGTTGAACGGGGCTTTTGCATCTCTTCCAGGCTGGTAGGCGATTTTAACACCAAAGGAACACCTCCCCATAATCTTACCAGATGAAAGTAGAAATAGGCCCTTAAAGCAGAGGCTTCACCCAAAATCTGGTTTCTTCTGCTATTAGCATCAAGAGTCGGATCCTGAATATTGGGAACATTTTCTAATACCTCATTGGCATTTTTAATGTTGGCATAAAGACCGCTCCAATCGCGACCAACGTTACCATTGGTAGAGTTGGTGGTAAAAAGATCAATCTGGATATTAGCCGGGTTATCTCCACCAGCATAGGCATTATCGGCGGTAACATCACCGTTAATCATATAATCCCAGATGTGGTAATCATTGTACATGCCACCATAAACTCCAGCCATTAATTTTTCTGCACCAGCAGCCGTGGTAAACGCTACATCACCGGTAACCTGGTTAAAGGGCTGCTTGTCCAGGAAATCTTTCTTACATCCGCTCTGCAAAGTAATGGTCAATGCTGCGGCTGCGACTAACGAATATATTTTTAGTTTCATTTTCTTAATTCTTAAAATCCAACATTGATACCAAATAAAAAGCTTCTGGATTGTGGATAGGTACCATAATCAACACCCATCGACGGCCCATTGGCATCATTCACATTCACCTCAGGATCTAAGCCCGAATATTTAGTGAAGGTTAACAGGTTATAACCTGTAGCAAAAACTGTTAATTTGCTTATTTTCAGCTTTTCAAGCGCAGAAGGGCTGAAACTGTAGGATAAAGTGGTTGTTTTTAAACGCAGATAAGAAGCATCTTCCACAAAGCGGCTAGAGGTTAACGAATTTTCGGAACTGCTCTTAAGTGCTTTAGGGATGGTGGTTAACTGACCTGGAGTAGTCCAACGATCCAATACTGCTGCCGATTGATTTTTCGAATCAAACATGCCTTCTAAATCAATTCTTGATGCATTAAACAATTGATTACCTTGTACGCCCTGGAAGAAAATATTCAGACCCCAGTTGCCCCAGGTTAAGTTATTGGTTACACCATAAATAAATTTTGGTTGGGCATTTCCAATGAATGTTCTATCACCAGGATCTGCAGAGCCAGTAACACCATTTCCATTAATATCTGCATAGGTAGCTGCACCATTTGCCGGATTAACACCTGTAAACACATAACCATAGAAACTTCCCAATGGTCTTCCTGTTACAATGCGTACGGCCGCATCTCTTTCATAAATACCTGCGAAATCTAAAGATTGAGTAGTGGTACCCAAATCGGTTACTTTATTGCGGTTAAGCGAAAAGTTTAAATCGGTACTCCATTTGAATTTCTCACGATCAAAGTTTTTTGTCGATAAAACAAACTCCAAACCTTTGTTTTCCATGGCACCAACATTATAAGCCTGGCTGGCAAAACCTGATGAAGGTGGCAATTGAACATTGATCAGCAAATCATTTGTTTTCTTCAGGTAAGCATCAGCAGTGAATGTAATGCGGCTGTTAAACATGCTTAGGTCTAAACCAATGTTGGTTTGAGTGGTTTTTTCCCATGAAAGTTTGTCGTTTGCAGGATTTTGAAGATTGTACTCGCCTTGTGCATTCACGCTGTAAAGCTTTAAATAGGCATAATCTCCAATACCCTCATCGTTACCAACCTTACCCCAACTTCCGCGAAGTTTCAAATCGTTGATGGTTTTACTGTCTTTCATAAAGTTCTCTCCAGAAATTCTCCATCCGGCAGAGAATGAAGGAAAGTAACCGAAACGGTTTTCTTTTGCAAATCTCGACGAACCATCTGCTCTAAAGTTCGAGCTGAACAAGTACTTGCTATCATAAGCATAAGTGATACGGGCAAGATAAGATTGCTTGGACCATTGCGCCCTTTGCGGTATGGTTAAGGCAATAGAGGGAGCAATAGGATTTCCTGATGTATCATAGAAACGCGTCTGCTCGTTGTTGTTATATTTCCAATCAGACGACTGAATGGTATAGCCACCCGTTGCAGTGAAAGCGTTTTTACCCACGTTTTTGGTGTAGTTTAAGATATTCTCATTCAGCCAAACCTGCTCATTGGTGGTGTTATCGCGATAAACACCTCTTTCCTGACGGCCATAGGTTGTTAAAAAGTTGTCGGTAAAGTAACGGTAGAACCTTTTGTTGTTATTGGTACTGATTGTCGACTTAAGAAATAAATCTTTAGTGAAGTTTACCTGTGCACCAAAGGCACCAATAAATCTGAAATTACGGGTTCTGTTGTCCGATCCATAAGCTAGCGCCAGTGGATTATCCCATCCACCCGCATTAGGGATAGTGGTATATTGCCCGTTAGGTTCAAAAATACCAATGGTTGGAGGAGTGGTTAAAGCGCCCAAAATTACACCTCCACGAGAAACACTGCTGTTGTCACCAACATCAATAGAATTACTGGAAGTTAAAACTGCATTTCCTGTTAATTTTAACCAGGGTGTGATATTTTGTGATCCATTGAAGTTCGCCGTAATGCGGTCCAGTCTGGCAGGAGAAACTACCCCTTTATCTTGCTGATAACCGGTAGAAAAGTAGTACTGACCACCTTTAACACCTCCAGATATAGAAGCCTGGTATTGATTTTGTGTACCGGTTCCAAAGGTTTCTTTTTGCCAATCTGTATTATAGTTACCGCCAAAGGTCGTGTATCCCAATTCTTTCATCAAGGCAATATATTGCTCACTATTGAGCACATCTTGTGTTTGCCAGAGATTTGAAAAGCCCGTAAATGCATTAAATGCCACTTTTAGTTTATCGGCAGATCCTTTTTTAGTCGTGATTAATACTACACCATTTGCACCACTAGAACCATAAATCGCCGCTGCAGAAGCATCTTTCAATATGGTCATCGATTCGATATCATTAGCGTTTAGGAAACTGGCATCTCTGGAAGTTACCCCATCAATTACATAAAGCGGGCTGTTTGAAGCAGTAATGGAGGTATTACCCCTAATGCTGATGGAAATGCCTGCTCCCGGCTTACCTGATTGTGAACTTACCTGAACCCCAGCCGCACGGCCCTGAACAGCCTGCAATGGGTTAGTGATAGGCTGATTTTCCAAATCTTTAGCAGAAACGGAAACTACAGCAGTGGTTAGATCTTTTTTAGTCGTGGTACCATATCCAATTACCACTACTTCATTAAGCTGCTGGTTATCGTCTGATAGGCTAACATTGATAGTCGTGCGGCCACCAATAGCTTCTTCAATTGTTTTGTAGCCGATAAAACTGAATTCTAATGTAGCATTTTGTGGCGCACTTAAACTGTAAGTTCCGTTGTCGGCAGTAGAAGCACCTTGGTTAGTACCTTTTACTTTTACAGAAACGCCCGGCAGGGGCAGACCTTGTTGATCTTTCACCTGTCCCTTTATGGTAATATTCTGAGCCACACTCAAGGAGATGTAGCATAAGAAACTCACCATAAGCAAAGTAAACTTTTTTCTCATAATTTTTGCTCTTGTTAAATATTATGATGTAAAGTTAACGCTGAATTAGTGTTAAAAGCAAGTTTTTTAGGTAAAAAATAATTCGTAACTTATTGATAATAAGGTTTTTGTGTTGTTTTTAATACGCTTTAATACCATTGTATAAATAAGCTGCTAAGGCCTGATAATCAGGGTTTAACTGCATAGTTTACTGAGTGTAGTAGCAGCATTTTGATACGGTTAAGTACCCTAGGCTTTCATGCGTTAAAAACATGCTTTTTTCTGCTTCAATGGCCAGGTTTTACTCAATTACCAGTTGGCTCCAGCCATTTTTAGAGTTTTTCTTCAGTGTTTTTTTCCTTTCCTCCATCACTTTTTTAATTCTGCTGCCAAATGTCCAGCACGTACTTTGTCTGATAGAAAGCAATTCTGAAAGCTTATGAGAAGATATTTTTCCTTTAGTAGAGTAAATCAGAAAAATCATATAGAAAGCCTTATTGATTGGTATGCGGGTATTGTGAAAAACAGTATAAGTGGTTACCGATTCTTCATATCCACATTTACTGCACCTCCGGCTGTGCAGGATATGACCATTAAAGAAATGATCGTTGTTACACTTACGGCAATGGTAGCCATTGGCCCATTTTAGCTGCGATAGAAACTCATAGCAGCTTTCCTTATCGGGATAAATCTTACTGAACTCTTCAAAATCCACATCGGTATTCATTACCCGGTCGCGGGTTACTTTCTCTACACTGGTTTGAAGCTCTTCATTATCTTGCTCTAAAAGCACATTCATCCGCGAAATTTCCTCTGCCTGCTGTTGTAGTAAGGCATTTGCTTCTTCGAGTGATTGATTTTTACTCTCAATAATAAGCGATTTATGGTAAACCTCTCTCGTACGTTCCTCCACCTTACTTTCCAATTCCTGGTTTAGCGTATCCTTTAACTTCGCATTAACAGCCATCTGGCGGATGATTTTTTGCTGCGCTTTATCTTTTTTAAGCTTCAGTATGCGCACTTTATCACCAATGGCAAAAGAAAGGAAGACCATTTCAAGAATAAAGCAAAAACTTAGGCTGTAATAACTCACCACACCAAAATTTAACCACGATATTCCCAGCATGATCAGGAATTTAAGGCAAAATCCCGCAAATAAAAAGCTATAACCCAATACAAAAAAACGAGCTGGCTGGTAACCATTTCTGTAAATGTAGATTCCGGTAAAGAAAGCCACAGAAAGCGGGATGGCTTCCAGAAATTTATAACTAAAGAGTTGTTGGTCAAATAAATAGCAATACAGAAAAAAAATAATTCTACCCGCAATTACCCATAAAATCAGCTTGTTAAGCTTTGGGGCTTTTGCTTTTACAAATAGAAGTTCTCTGGTAAATAGGAGGGCAAAGATACTCGTTGCACACAAGGCAAAAGCATATGATACCTGATTCCAGGCGGTTGCATTTGGCCATAAGTATTGATAGGCTATACCATCTGTACTCATTTCAAAAAAGCCCACACTTAAATTATACAGTACGTAATACAGGTATTGTTTTTGCCGTATGGCCACAAACATAATCAGGTTGTAGAAACTGAAGACCAGAATCATCCCATAGAAAATGCCAAAGTAAAAGTATTCATCCAATGCGTAGGAAATGAACCATTCGGCAGATCTAAGCACGATAATAATATCCGATATCTGGGAGGATTGTATTTTGAAGTAATATGTTTGAACGGAATTCCCTTCATTTTGTAAAGGGATTTCGAAGTTTTTATGATGGATTAGCCGCTTATCGAACGCATTTGCATCGCCCAGATGCTCTACTTTATAGGTATTGTTAGGCTGAGGGATGTAAGCTGTAATGTGATCGATGGTTTGATCGAAAAATTCCAATAGAAATGATTTTTGCAACAAATCATTGTGCTTAATCTTAATTCGGAACCAGTAGGTCTGATTTATTTTTTTAGTTTGAGGCGTACTGCTGCTGCTGGCTTTAAACTTACTGTCGAAAGCCTCGCTTTTAATATCGTCGAAAGAGAATTTTCCGGTAGAATCCTCAATTACTTCAATTTCTTTAAAGGTAAAGATGTGTTGAGCAACGGTATCCTGCATAGATACCACTTGCTGTGCCGATATTGGCAACCAAGCGAGTAACAGGCAGGCAATAGAAAGAAAAGACTTTTTGAAATGAATAGTAAGCATCTATCTGCAAAGGTACTAAATTGTTCATTGAGCATATGCAGGTTGCTTTACAGTGCTGGATAATCAGAATCTTATCCGAATTAATTTGTTACTATCCGTTAGTAGAGTCAACTCCAAAGATTAGCGAAATGCTGGTTCCTTTGCCTTCTTCTGATTGTACATCAATATCTATTTTATGGAATTTAGCGATACTATGTACAATGGCTAAACCAAGACCAAAACCATTCTCATCGGTGTTACCCCTTTTAAAACGGTCAAACGCATTATCCGCCAGTGCCTTGCTCATTCCAATACCCGTATCAATAATCTGAAGTACAAAACCCAGCGTGTTTTTTTGCCCCTTAATGGATATGCTTCCACCTTCCAGGTTATATTTTATGGCATTGTTAATGATGTTGATTAATAAGGTATGAATCAATGCTTTATTACCTGTAAACCTGAAATCTTCTTCAATATCTAATGAATATACAATTTTGCGATCCAGGATCCGATCTTCGAGATCTTCATAAATATCATCCAACTCCTGTATTAAACTGATTTCCTCTGTTTTTAAATATTGGTTATTCTCTACTTTGGAGATCAGTAAAAGGCTGTTGATAATGACCTTTAAACGGTTGAGCGTTTTCAATGAGGCATATATCTTATTTTCATGCTCTTCCGGGATACCTGGAGTATTAAGCATATTTTCAAAACGCGTACTCAAGATTGATATTGGCGTAAGTAGTTCATGCGATACATTGGCTATAAACTGCTTTTCAAGCGCAAATAATGTGTTTATTTTTCGCATTAACGAGTTTACACTATTATCGAGGATCTTAAAATCGTCTGTATTGGTAGGGATATTTTCGTAATTGAAATGCGCGGGATCATCCACACGGTTGATTTTTTTATCTATAATCAGATAAAAGGGTTTTAGCAGGAAGTTGGAAAACGTGAAATCAGCAATAAGTGTAATGAGTAAGGCAGCTACCAGAACGACCAAGGTATAGCCACGAATGGAGTTTTTAATTGAACCCAGTGCAGTCATGGTTTCACCAATCTCTAAGTTATACCAATTGGTGTGGTACAGGAACTTATAATTGAGGATCCGGTATACTTCAACATCGCCTTCAATTTCTCTCTTTTCCGTAAAAATTACCGCTTCAGATTTTTTCTGGTTATCCGGAATGTCTGTCAGGATAATAAACTCCTCCTTTAAAATGTTATAATCAGTGAAAGATTGTTCGTTATTTAACAGGCTGTCAATCTCTTTATCATTCAGATGTTCAATGATCTTATTTTTCTTTTTGAGAATTCGGTTATCGAGCTGGTTGTAGGCCAGTCTGTCCAATGAAAACAGAATAATCGCACCTAATACCAGAACAATTGTAATCTTGGTTATCGCATTGTACAACGAAAATTTGACCTGTAACTTCATTCAGCTGATTGTATTAGGGCCTTAGGTATAGTTAATCCTGTATCCAATACTTCTAACCGTTTCAAACCAATCTGTCGGACTAAGCGAAGAAAGTTTTTTCCGAAGGTTTTTAACATGAACATCAACGAAGTTAGAGTCTGAATTTACTTCCAGAATATCGCCCCATACATGCTCTGTTAAGCTCATGCGAGAGACTACTCTATTTTTATTCAATACCAGATAGTTAAATATTTCGAACTCTTTTTTGGTTAGATTTAACCTTTCCTCTTTAAAAGACACCGTTCTGTTCTGGATATTTAAGAGAAATCCATGGATATTGATCTCATTTTTCTCCAGTTTGTGTTTTCTTCTGGTGATGGCATGCATCCTGGCGAGGAGTTCGTTTAGGGAGAAAGGCTTTGGAAGATAATCATCTGCCCCTTCATCAAGCCCTTTTATACGGTCGTCTACCGCGCTTCTGGCAGTAAGGATAATAATGGCATCATCCCGGTCCTTTAAACTTTTCAGTTGTTTAAGCACTTCAAAACCATCCCCATCCGGAAGCCCTAAATCCAGAAGAATAAAATCATAATTGTTTACAAAGATCTTTTCCTCAGCGGAAGACTTTTTCCAGGCATGTTCAATAATAAATCCTTCGTTGCTTAAGAACTCATCCATTTCCAGGGCGAGGCTCTTTTCATCTTCAACAATCAGTACATTCATTATCGTAGGAGGGTTTGTTTTTAGGGTAAAATGCTATTAGTTATTGAGCCTTAAGCTGAAGCACTGAATTTACGTTTTTTAGGATAATGTTACAAGCCGCTTCAATTTCTTCTTTCGTAATGATTAGCGGTGGAGCAATGCGCATGGAATTGCTGCAGTGTAAAAACCAGTCAGAAATTACTCCATCTTCAATACAAGCATCGATAATTTGCTTGTTGGTTTCAAAATCTTCAAATTCTACGGCGAGCATTAAGCCTTTTCCCCGTATTTCTTTTATTGCCGGATGTTGTAAAAGATGTTTGAATAATTGTCCCTTTTCTTCAACCTGCCTAACAACATCTCCCTCAATTAAGGTGTTTAAGGTAGCTAAACCGGCGGCACAACAAACCGGATGGCCGCCAAAAGTTGTCATGTGCCCCAGGATGGGGTTGTTTGACAAAACTGACATGATTTCTAAAGAACTGATAAACGCTCCGATAGGCATACCGCCCCCAATACCTTTTGCCAGTAAAAGTACATCGGGAACCACGTTGTAATGCTCAAAGGCAAACAACTTTCCGCTTCTGCCAAATCCAGACTGGATTTCATCAAATATCAAAAGAGCGCCCACCGCTTCGCATCTTGCTTTCAATGCTTGCATGTACGCTAAATCTGCCACTCTGATTCCTGCTTCACCCTGTATGGGCTCAATAAAAACAGCTGCCGTTTCATCGGTTATTTTTTCCAGGTCAGCAGGATTGTTATGTTCAATAAAGCTTACATGTGGTAGAAACGGACCATAACCATTGGAATAAAAATCACTTTCCATTAAGCTTTCTGCGCCTTGCGTACTTCCGTGATAGGCATTTTTACAGGCAACAAACCCTTTTTTGCCCGTGTAACGCTTAGCTAATTTCATGGCTCCCTCAACAGCTTCTGCTCCGGAATTTACAAAATAGGTACTGCTTAAGCTTTCCGGTAAAACATCAGCAAGCGCTTTGGCAAAATTAACCTGTGGATTTTGAACATATTCTCCATAAACCATCAGGTGCATGTAGGTCTCTGCTTGTTGCTGAATGGCTTTTACCACAGCAGGGTGGCAATGGCCAACATTGCTTACACCGATGCCGGCAATAAGGTCCATGTATTTTTTACCTTCTGCATTATAGATGTAAATTCCTTTTGCGCTCACAAATTCCAATAAAAGTGGAGTAGGTGAAGTTTGTGCATTGTGTTGTAAAAACAACTGACGTTGAGTAAGCATGGTACAAAAATACAGAAAGGATGACTGCTATGGAAAAAAGAACTCAATTATAAATAATTCAAAAACTGTTCTTTGTTCGCGATTTGCGAACAAAGAACAGTTTTCAATATTTTCTTGCCTCCAAAATTGAGGCTTCTAAAAATCGTGGAGGTAATGATGGACGGTGGAGTACAGATTTTGAAGATATTACCTATCTACTCAATAATAGAAAAACAATATGGAAAGAAATAATAGAAATTAATTCGTCTGTGGCAGATTATCTGCATGATTTTTTCCTTTTATTGCTTAATAATAAATATTTAGACGAATACATCAGTGTTCATCTTGGGTATAGTGAACAACAACGAACAGACACCATCATAAGCAATATAGTTGAGCTTGTGGAAACAATGAAGCAAAGAAAAACAAGCCGGTAAATCGGCTTGGGATTTATTTCTCTAATTTCTCGGTCTGCCTTTAAACCTGTCGAGCAATTCTCTTTTAAATGCTTCCTGAGCCCTGTAAAACTTACCTACAGTTTTAATTGGAAGTGAAGATTTCAGTTTGTTATAATACTTTTTTTCCAGATTCAAGTCTTTCTGTCTCATTTCAAACTCACTGGAAATTAGACTTTGTATTTGAGAATCGCTTAAATTATCAATTTCGGTAGTTTTTTTGAAAGAAATCATTTTTTGGAAACGTTCCTTTCTAAGCGCATTTTGCTCTGCCTGCATATCATTGTATATTGGCCAAAAGACTTTTGCTTCCTCTGGTGAGAGATCCAGTTTTTGAGTAAAAAAAGCAATTTTTAATGATTCAATCTCTCCCGATTTTGGTCTTTGCGCCCAAAGCATACCCGGTAATGAAATCATTAAAACGGCAAAAAATAGGTTTTTCATTTTATCATTAATTTTTAAATTCCTGAGTTAAGTCATTCGAAGAGAAATTGTTCAGGATATAGTTTTCCATTTCTGTATCTGAGGCAGAATTAGTTTTTAATACTGTAGCTTCTTGAGTTTCTAAATGCTCGATAATGGTATTTTCGTCAATATCATATAACATCTGGTCACTAGCCATATCGGAAGCATGAAGCTGTGTATCTGTATTTTGATTGTTTTGGTATACGTATACCCCGAAGGTAGATACGAGTAAAAAGCAGGCTGCACTTGCATATTTAACCATTCCTCTTTTCCAAAGCGGAACAATTTTAGCCTCTTTTTTAGGTTCGGCGGCAACAATTTTGGCGTTTATTCTGTCTTGCAGGCTTTCGAAATATCCGGCAGGAACCTCAAAGCTATGGTTTACTTCTGGTAATTCACTTAGTGCAATTCTGGTTTCTATGCGTTCGCTTAAATCTTCAAAATAACCTACAGGTACTTCAAAACTATTATGGTTGGTTTTGTTTTTCAAGCCTTCCATAAATATAGCAGCCGAAATATTTTCATTGCATTGCTGAAAATACTGCTCTGGTACAGCAAAAGGATTTCTTCTACTCATCGCCGAGAGGGTAGGAGCTTCATTTTTCCAATCGTTATCTTCTATATTTTCGTTCATCACAGATATATGATACAATTAAGAGCAAAAGGTTTAATACGTAATATCATCATTTGTAATAAAAGCTTCGATTTTTTTTGCTGCAATATGAAAAGAAGCCTTTAATGCACCAACCGATGTGCCTAAAACCTCCGATATCTCCTCATACTTCATATCATCAAAGTATTTCATGTTGAAAATAATTCTTTGTTTTTCTGGAAGGGTGAGGATGGCTTTCTGGAGTTTCAGCTCTAGTTTATCACCGTTGAAGTACGAAGAAGCCACTAAATTTTCAGCAAGTTCTGTCGAAACTTCATCTAGTGGAGTGTTGTTTTTCAACTTTTGTTTGTTGAGAAAAGTGATGGACTCGTTGGTGGCTATGCGGTAAATCCAGGTGTAAAGTTGAGAATCGTTTCTAAACTTATCTAAATTCTTCCAAACCTTAACAAAAACCTCTTGCAAGAGGTCATCACAATCATCATGGTTAAGCACCAATCTGCGAATATGCCAGTAAATTTTTTGCTGATATTTTTTTAAAAGCAAGTTAAAAGCTTCATTTCGAGTTTTCTCGACAGCAAACATGGCCAATATTTCCGAATCTTCAACTTGTTTCATTAAGGCTGATTTTAAACTTAGCTAATGAAAGAATTAAAAATTTGTTCCATTAGTTTTAGTATTTAACCACAAAGGCACTAAGCCCAACAAGATTAACCTGCTGTTCCTGGTGCCTTTGTGGATTATTCTATTTAATATTAGGATTTTTTCCTTGCAATCACTTTTTGAACAGCTTCAACAATGTTTACTGCATCAAGACCATATTTCGACATCAACTGATCAGGAGTTCCACTCTCGCCAAATGAATCGTTTACAGCAACAAATTCTTGAGGTGTTGGAAGTTCTGTTACCAAAAGGCGTGAAACGCTTTCGCCCAAACCACCAAATTTGTTATGCTCCTCGCAAGTTACCACACATCCTGTTTTCTTTACAGATTTTAAGATGGCTTCATCGTCTAAAGGTTTAATCGTGTGGATATTTATAATTTCTGCATCAATACCCAATTCTGCTAATTTCTCTCCAGCTTCAATCGCTTTCCAAACCATGTGGCCGGTAGCAATGATGGTCACATCTGTACCTTCGTTTACCATCCAGGCTTTACCAATTTCAAATTTTTGATCAGGATCTGTGAAAACAGGAATTACCGGACGACCAAAACGTAAGTAAACAGGTCCTTCATATTCGGCAATAGCCACAGTTGCTGCTTTCGTTTGGTTATAGTCGCAAGGATTGATTACCACCATTCCTGGCAACATTTTCATCAAACCGATATCTTCTAATATCTGGTGAGTTGCCCCATCTTCCCCTAAGGTTAAGCCTGCGTGTGATGCACAGATTTTAACGTTTTTGTTTGAATAAGCAACAGATTGACGGATTTGATCGTAAACACGACCTGTAGAAAAGTTAGCAAAAGTTCCTGTGAAAGGAATTTTACCACCGATTGTCATACCAGCAGCTATACCGATCATATTGGCTTCGGCAATACCTACTTGTGTAAAACGCTCAGGAAAATCTTTAATGAAAGCATCCATTTTTAATGAGCCAACTAAATCAGCACATAAAGCAACTACATTTTCGTTTTTCTTACCTGCCTCATGTAAGCCAGCACCAAAACCCGAACGTGTATCTTTTTTTTCTGTATATGTATATTTTTTCATTGTTTTTTAGATATGAGATATGAGATTTTAGATCTGAGATTGATCGACAAACTGCCGCAAATCTCCCGTCTGTTGTCTCTAATCTGTATTAGTAATCCCCTAAAGTTTCTGGTAATTGAGCCAATGCCGCAGCCAGTTGCTCATCATTTGGAGCTGTACCATGCCATTTGTGCGTACCCATCATGTAATCAACACCCGCACCCATTTGTGTGCTCATTAAATTTAAGATTGGTTTACCTTTTCCTGTCAAAGTTTTTGCATAGTGTAAACCTTCAACAATAGCCTGCATATCATTACCATCTGTATTGATTACATGCCATCCGAAAGCTTCAAATTTAGCCTGAAGGCTATCTAAAGAAAGCACTTTGCTGGTAGGACCATCAATTTGCTGACCGTTGTAATCAACAGTTGCAATTAAATGATCAACTTTATTAAATGGAGCGAACATGGCTGCTTCCCAGTTTTGTCCTTCTTGTAATTCTCCATCTCCTAGTAATGCAAAAATATAAGATTTATCGCCGTTTAGTTTTTTCGCCAATGCAGCACCAATAGCAACAGATAAGCCTTGTCCTAATGAACCTGAAGCAATTCTGATTCCCGGTAAGTGTTCGTGCGTAGTTGGATGACCTTGCAATCTTGAATTTAACTTACGGAAAGTTGCCAACTCACTTTTATCGAAATAACCAGCATGAGCCAATGTGCTGTACCAAACTGGAGAAATGTGACCATTAGAAAGGAAGAATAAATCTTCACCAGCCCCTTGCATTGTGAAATCGGTTTTGTGGTTCAATATTTCAAAATACAAGGCAGTGAAAAAATCTGTACATCCAAGCGAAGCGCCAGGGTGGCCAGATTGACATCCATGAACCATTCTTACGATATCTCTTCTGATTTGAGAGGCAATATCTTCTAATTCTTTAATTGTATGTTTCATTAAAATTATAAAATAAGAGGTTGTGTTACTTAGCAAAGGTAATATTTTACCTGCTATAACCTAATTAGTTATTGATTAAATCGAGTACCTGTTGAGTGGCGTTTTTAGTATCTACTTTTTTGATAATATGGCTGATTTTACCTTCTCCATCAATGATAAAGGTAGACCTTACCGTACCCATATATTTCTTGCCATACATGTTTTTCTCCGCCCAAACTCCATAATCATTTACAATTTGTTGTTCGGTATCTGCCAGAAGTGTAAAAGGCAAACTGTGCTTGGTTACGAATTTCTGATGTGACTTTTCATCATCAACGCTTACACCTAAAACCACAATGCCTTTAGCTTGTAAACCTTGATAGTTATCTCTAAAATCACAAGCCTCAGCGGTGCAGCCAGGGGTATCATCTTTTGGATAAAAATACAGAACTACCGTTTTTCCTTTAAAGTCACTTAAAGAAACAGTATTACCATTCTGGTCTTTTGATGTAATTGCAGGTGCTTGATCACCTTCTTTTAGCTCTGCCATATTATTTTGTTGATTTTTAACGCGTATTACTATAAGCTAAGTTACTAATACATCTTGCATCCTGATAATAATTGGTCAATTATTGGATTAATTTTACCTAAAAAAGGAAATAGTATATTTTCTCTCGTTGTTTTTGATGTCAGAAACCACCAATTCCAGCGTATGTCTTCCCGGACTGGTTCGCTCATCGAAGTTATGCCAAAGTGTTGCGCTCTTTGTATCAAATTCCATGAGTATCCATTTTCCATCCAGAAAGCCATTAAAGCTTTTAATTCCAGATAAGTTATCACTGATTCTAAAGGCCATTTTTGGCAAACCTGCCATACTTTTGCCATTTGCAATATTTAAAGGAACAATTCTTGGTGCAATGGTATCGGCCGCAATGTAAAAACTACCGAAATTTCTAGGCGTTGCTTTGATGTAACCATTGTCAAAACTACCGCCTTGGGAAGAACCGTTTGAATTTACAATCAAAGCTTTATCTCTAAGGTTTTCAGGCAAAGCATCCGCCTTAATCCATAAATCGAAGCCAATATGTAGTGGAGTAAACCTGTTATGGATTTGATGAAGGGCTGACCATGCATTGCTGCTGGCTGGCTTGGGGAGCTTTTTGTAATTAAAGTTTAAATCATTGTACAGGGTGCCCTTTGGAAAAACCGCTTTAATTTCATCGGTGTTAAACTCGTTAACCTTATTGTAGGTCAGTATAGTACCTGCCGGAATAGCAGGTGTAACTGAAGGTGCTGAACCCGCGTTTACCGTAAAAGGCAAAACAGAGGAGTTACCCTTGGCATCAGTAATGATATACTTAAGCTGATGCGGTTGGCCGTCATTAAAGTTAATCCTACCATTATTGACCAGACTGCTGTAGATTTTTAATGGGTTACCAGGGTCGACAAAGCTTTTTTGGATACTTCTTTTGCTACTCATATAAGCTGGGTAGTCTATGTGAGCATTGATGGCCTTGCTGTCTTCAAAAGCAAAACGCTCCAAAGCGGAGGTGTAAATGGTTTTTCCATCTAATTCTAACTGGATAGAATATACTCCGTTGGTACCCGACATGCCATTGTGCCTATCGGTAGTGATTACGCCAAATCCCACTTCTCCGGTTAAACTGATAGGGGCAGTAGTTTTGTAATTGCCGCCAGCTCCTGTAATGGCGATAGCTTGCTTAGGCGTGTTTTCGTTAAAAGCTTTGCCATTTAGGCGATACACATATAGTCCGTGAATAATAGGAGGTATGTTATCTGGAATGGCGATACCAAAAAACTGTGGGTTGATGGTTTCCTCTGTCTTCGTATCTCGAATTTCGAAGTGGAGATGTGGCCCGCCTGAGCTTCCCCTGTTTCCAGACCAGGCAATAATTTCTCCTTTATGTACAGGAATTAATGTTGCATCCGGAAACTCATCTATCTCAAACGATTTTTTCTGGTATTCCAGGTTCTTAACAATCGTAGCAATTTTTGGAGAGAATCGCTGTAAATGCCCGTAAACAGTGGTGAAACCGTTAGGATGGTTAATGTAAAGCGCTTGCCCGAAACCGCTGTTTTGAACCCGTAACCTGGAAATATACCCATCAGCCACTGCATATACAGGGTAGCCCTCCCTTTGGTTAGTCCTGAAATCAATACCAGAATGGAAATGGTTGCCTCGAATTTCACCAAAAGATCCTGCTAAAGCGGGAGGGGTGATATCCAGAGGCTGTCTGAAGTCAGTTATCGGGTATTTATTAGTACTAAATATCTGCTGTGCCTGAACGGCTAAACTTGAAAAAAGTAGGAATGATAAAAATGCAAATTTGGTAATGTGTTTGGAATTCTCGTTTTTCTGCATCCTTATTTTGCTTCAAAATTTAATAGTTGTTTTCCTTCTAACCAGGCTTCTAACTTATCTCCTTTATTAATTTTCCCTACACCTTCAGGGGTGCCTGTAAAGATAAGATCTCCTTTTTTGAGGGTGATATATTGAGAAACAAAGCTGATTATTTTTTCAAACGAGAATAAGAGGTCTTTGGTATGGCCTTTTTGTCTGCTTTCATTATTAATTTTCAGTTCGAAGTTTAAATCATAAAGATTTTCATAATCAGTTTTCGGGAAAAAGACACTAATGGGAGCAGAATTATCGAATGCTTTGGCCAGTTCCCATGGTAAACCTTTTTCTTTATGCTTGCTTTGAATGTCGCGGGCAGTAAAATCAATCCCCAATCCGATCTCATCAAAATAATTGGCTGCAAATTTTTCTGCAATATGCTTACCTTCTTTACAGATTTTCAATACCACTTCTAATTCAAAATGAACGTCATCAGAAAAATCGGGTATATAAAAAGGTTTGTTGTCTTTAAGAACTGCGGTATCTGGCTTTAAGAAAATGACAGGGGTAGTAGGTACTGGATTGTTAAGTTCTTTGGCATGTTCTGCGTAATTACGTCCAATAGCAATGATTTTCATTCTTTTATAATTTTGAATATGAGGAATTAGATTTGACAGCGATCAAATCCTTTCAAAAATAGAAAAGAAAATGGTGTTATAAAACTGAGATGCGTTTTACCTGGCTTTCAGAGCCTGCTACAACGCGCAAAAAGTAAATTCCCGCATTTAATCTGCTTGGGATTGTAAAACTTTTGGTTTGTTCACCGGCATTAAGACGTTCATTGGCCAGTGTAACTACTTCATTGCCCAATAAATCAATTATTTTAATGGTGGTTTGCGTACCGTCTTTACCAATGCTTAAAATAATATTTAATTGATCCTCAACTGGGTTTGGATAAATTTTTACGATAGATAAAAGTTTATCTTTTCCGTTGGCTGTGGTTGCACTTTTAGGAATTGTAGAATAGGTATTGAACATTCCCGATCCACCGATAGACATGTAAGAAGGTTTGTACGGCTGGATATTGGCTTTAATTTCGGGCACCCTACTTACTTTTTTTGTTCTTGATTTTAGGGTAAGGCGTATAGAGTCAGTTTGTTGAGACCAAGAATTGCTGTTGCACAACAAAACCATACACAGAATGCATAGGATTTTAGTGAGTAACGTTATCTTAGTGTAGAGTTTCATCAAATTGTTATACAAATGTATTAATTTAAAACAAAGAAATTAAACATTTTGTTCAAAAGCCATATTTTAACACAATTTAACAATAATTTTTAAAAAACAAAGTGTTAAAATTAACACAATAATTTGGTTGTTAATTTGTTATAGTTAGTTTACTTTTGCCGCACTAAATATCATAAAGGTGTCAAGTCATAAAAATGTCAATGCATTAACCGCCGGTGGGGTTCTAATTAGTTTAGGAATTGTGTTCGGCGATATCGGTACTTCTCCGTTGTATACGCTAAATGCTATCTTTACTACTATTTTAGGCGGGAAACAGGATATCAATCCTTTGAATGTACTAGGAGTTCTTTCTTGTATTATCTGGACTTTAACGCTACAAACAACAGTTAAGTACGTAATTATTACTCTTCGTGCGGATAATAAAGGTGAGGGCGGGATTTTCTCTCTTTTCTCTCTTGTACGGAAAAAGGCCAAGTGGTTGGTTTTGCCTGCCATAGTAGGAGGATGCGCGTTACTGGCCGATGGTATCATAACCCCCAGTATTACTGTGACTTCGGCTATTGAGGGTTTAACGAAAAAATTCGACGTGCCGGTTATTCCAATCGTGCTCTCGATCTTAACGGTTTTATTTATCATCCAGCAATTCGGAACCAATTTGGTTGGCAAGTTATTCGGGCCTGTTATGTTTGTTTGGTTTGCTGTGTTGGGTACATTGGGGCTCAGCTTTATTGTTAAAGATTTTACGATTTTAAAGGCCTTTAATCCATATTATGCCATTCACCTGTTAGCAACTAACAATCTGGCTTTCTTAATTCTGGGAGGCGTTTTCTTATGTACAACCGGAGCTGAAGCACTTTACTCTGATTTAGGTCACTGCGGAAGAAATAATATTCGCATCAGCTGGATTTTTGTGAAGCTAACCTTAATCCTCAACTATCTCGGGCAGGGGGTATGGATTTTACAAAACAGTTCCTCTTACGTTCCGGGAGCCAAGATGAATCCATTCTTTCAAATTGTACCCGATCAGTTTCAGATCCCAATGGTGCTTTTGGCTACGATGGCGGCAGTAATTGCAAGTCAGGCGCTAATTAGTGGCTCTTTTACGCTAATCTCAGAGGCTGTTAGACTCAATCTTTGGCCGAAAATCAGGATCGTTTATCCATCGGTTTCCAAGGGGCAATTGTATGTGCCTTCTATTAACTGGATGCTATGGATAGGTTGCTGTGGCATTGTATTGCTTTTTGAGAAATCAGAAAGTATGGATGCTGCTTATGGTTTATCTATTACCATAGCCATGTTAATGACCACTATTCTGGTTAGTTTTTATTTAAGGAGTAAGCGTTTTCCTAAATATATTGTCGCAACATTCTTCTTTACGTACGTTATTATTGAAGGAACGTTTTTGATCAGTAATTTAACCAAATTTCTTCATGGAGGTTGGGTAACCGTACTTATCGGTTCACTTCTTTTTACCATTATGTGGAGCTGGTTTGTAGCACGTAAGATTAAAAACAGGTTTGTTAAATATGTGGAGATCGAAGATTATTACGAAATTTTAAGTGAATTAAGTGGTGATGAAACCGTACCAAAATACTCATCACAATTGGTTTATTTAACCAGTGCCAACTTCAAAACTGAAATAGAATCCAAAATCATATATTCTATTATCCAAAAGGAACCTAAAAGGGCTGATGTATATTGGCTGGTTCACGTAGATGTGATGGATGAACCTTATACCATGGATTATAAGGTAGAATTCCTTATTCCTGGTAAATTGATTCGAATAGACTTTAAACTAGGATTCAGGATCGAACAAAGGGTAAATCTACTTTATCGTAAAGTGGTTGAAGAACTGGTAAAAAATGGAGAGGTAGACATTACCAGTCAGTATACTTCCTTAAATAAACATAAGATTGCCGGCG
Organism: Pedobacter rhizosphaerae; assembly: GCF_900111155.1. Lineage (GTDB taxonomy): Bacteria > Bacteroidota > Bacteroidia > Sphingobacteriales > Sphingobacteriaceae > Pedobacter > Pedobacter rhizosphaerae. Next base: position 200,052 of record NZ_FOGG01000007.1, read on the forward strand.
ATTTTAGGTTTGTACTTTTAGAAAAGCATCTTTCTAAATTTACCAATCTAAGCTTCTACGAACGCACCATTATGGATTACTATTTTGTGCTGAAGCGCTTGAGTTTATCTGAAGAACGAAGTTTTGGACTAGATAGCAGTTACGTAGATGTAGAGAAGGTTCCATTAATTTTTGTCACTCCTGATGCCATAGAGCTAAACAGGCTTCCGGTTTAATATGAGAAGTGTACTGCTGATTATAGCCATCTGTTTGTTTTTGATAGGTCCTGCCGCGAAGATTTACCAATGGAACAATGCTGATAAATATTTATTGGTCTCGGGACTGGGCCTGGTAATTATTACAGCCATGGCATTTATTAAAAAAGACTGATTTTTCGACTAATCCAGGTAGATAAAAGTAACCCACTTAACAAACGAGTTAAGTGGGTTTTTTATTGGAAATGATTGTCCTCTTTTTTAGTTTCATTATCTTTTCAATGCTTACTGCTGTTGTAATTTTTCTTTGAGTGCTTTAATTTCTTTTTCTAATGTATCGATGTATTGCTTTTGTGGCTCAAGGAGCTCTCTTATTTCCTCTACAGTATATTTCGGGTTGATATGTTGCGGGCAATTCCAATCGTAGGCATTAATTTTAAAAAGGATCATTCTTTCTGGCTTAAACTTATAGTCCTTCGGGCGTAAAAAATCGTAAAGATTGTTGTCTTCGCTGAGTTCCACAATTTCAGCCTCGGCATAAATTTTTAACCGGGTGCGTAAGGGGTAGGAGAGTAAGATCAGTGAAACCTTAGGGTTCATAGAAATATTTCCGGCAGAAATGTACTGTCTGTTTCCAACAAAATCTACTATGCCTATGGTAGATTTGTCTATTACCCTTATAAATCCCTTAGGCCCACCACGATGTTGGATATAGGGATAACCATTTTCACCGAACGAAGCGAGGTAAAAGCTATCGATCTCTGCGATAAAGTCTGTTTCAGCTTCGGTTAAGCCATCAACATAACTCGATTTTTCCATCCGTTCGTAACTCAGGCGGCTTCCAAGCCTTTCCTGTAAGTTTTTGATGACATCAGTAAATGCCAGTTCAGCATAATTCATCTTTTTTAGAATTAATTCTTTATTGAAGATAGTTTATGTTTCTCAAATTTTAATGTAAATACCCCCGAATGGGAAAATATGTATGCTGAATGTTTTATTTGGTAATAAATGCTACAATAAAAAATGATTATTGATAGATTTATATCAAAAGATAGATTGTGCTCTTAAATTTAAAATAAAGCAATTATGGAACAAAAACTTCCTCTTCCACCCTTTAATTTTGAAACTGCAACACAGAAAGTGCAGCTGGCAGAAGATGCCTGGAATAGTCAGGATCCTGAAAGAGTTTCTCTGGCATATACCAAAGATACAGAATGGCGTAACCGCTCAGAATTTATTAATGGGAGAGAAGAGGTGGTTAAATTTCTTTCCGCAAAGTGGAAAAAGGAATTGAATTACAGACTTAAAAAGGAGCTTTGGGCTTTTACAGATAATCGGATTGCAGTGAGATTTGAATATGAATATTGCGATGTTAATAGCCAATGGTTTAGGGCATACGGAAATGAAAACTGGGAGTTTGATGAAAATGGCCTGATGCAGAAGAGATTTGCCAGTATAAATGATCTTGCTATACAAGAAAGCGAACGGAGAGTAAAATAGGGCCTCTGTTTGTTTGGAACAGGCATTTCAGCGTCATTAACCTTGTAGTATATTTCTATCAGTACGAGGGCATATAAATATCAAAGATATTTGGTATACATTTGTAATCGTATTACTAAATGTAGGTATGTCATGGCAGAAGAAAGTAGATTAAAATTAGCCAAGGAAGTATTGTCTGATCCGAGAAATCAGAAGGAAGAAGTACAAGCTTTACAAGATACTTTATACGTTTTGGGGGGTAAATGGAAATTACCCATTATTAATTCCATTTGCAATGGTAACCGTCGGTTTAGAGATATCGAACGCAGTATTCCCGGCATTACTACGCGAATGCTTTCCAAAGAACTTAAAGAAATGACTGCAAATCAACTCATCAAGCGAACGGTTATTGATGATACCCCTGTTGTGGTCGAATATATTTCAACCGATTATTGCGAATCTTTTGGAGATATTATCCTGGAAATGATAAAGTGGGGCAAAGAGCATCGTAGCCGTTTAAAGGGAAGCAAAGGAGAGTAATAGTTTAAAGTTAAAAGTCGAAAGTGAAAAGTTTTGATTGTCACTATTAGATTATTGGCAAGTATTGGAGTATAATTTTACCATGTAATTTTAGATCCTAGCTTTAATCTTTCCATATTTTGCTTTCCGCTTATCCCTTCAGTCTTCCCCTTTTAATTTTCATAGCGCTCACCGTCTATTTCCCGATCTTATTTGTCCATTACAGCTATTTGTTAATGGTTCAGCAGGCTATAGGCCAGTATTTTTGATGAAAAAGAAATACGAATTATGAAATCATTTGGAAAAATAGCACTCATAAATGCGATCATTATTGCAGTTGTTGCACTAACATCGTTTATCTGGACAAGCTCTGCCACAAAGAAAGTTGTTCAGCAACCCATTAACGGAAAAAGTTTTGTGGTACTCGAACTGTTTACTTCAGAAGGATGTTCAAGTTGCCCTCCTGCAGAAGAACTTTTGGCTAAAATAGATCGTGAATCTAAGGGTAAGCCAGTTTATGTTTTAGGTTATCATGTAGATTATTTTGATAATCTGGGTTGGAAGGATGTTTTTGGAAGTCCAGAGAATACCAAGAGACAGCAAAGATATAGTAGCTGGTTAAATTCCCAGGTTTATACACCTCAGCTTGTGGTTAATGGTGCCGAAGAATTTATTGGTTCTGACGAGCCGAAAATTAGTAAGGCGATCAATGGGCAGTTGCTTGTAAAACATGCCGCAGATTTATCGCTTAGCAGTCAGCAAGATGATAAAGCGGTAACTGTAAAATATGAAGCGAAAGATGTTCAGCCTGGTGAAGACTTAGTATTGGCATTGGTGCAAAAAAATGGGCATACAGATGTTATACGTGGAGAAAATGAAGGACGTAGTCTTTCGCACATTCAAATCGTTCGCAAAACTGCAATGGTTGCTTTGAAAGAAGCACACGCTGGTACTGCAACATTAAGCTTTCCTAAAGATGCAGAGAAACAGGATTGGGAGGTAATTGGAATGATCCAGAATACCAAAACGGGCGTAATCTCTGCTGCAGCAAAGATTGAGGTAAATCCTTAAAATTTAAAACAGACAACTAATGGCAAATCGAAATAGAAAACAGGTTAATAGTCTGCTGGTTGGACTGGCGAGGCTTATGTCTGAGGTTTTTCCGATCAGCCCTCCATTGAATAAAAATATTGGACAAGCTGGTGAGATGAAGGGAACGCTCAGGAAAGAGAAAAGTTCATCCTCCATAACTTAAATCAATAAAATATAGATGCAGTTTTGCAGTCTATTGAACTAAGATAAGCGATAAATATTGAGCCTTGCAGGATAACTGCAAGGCAATTATTGTAAAGAAAATACGAATCTTTGTTTTATAGGTTTAATTAAACCTTATTTAAATCTGCTTTAGCTAGCTCCAGGTCCTCTTTAATGAATATCCATTCCTTACACATTAGGCAGATTGGGTCAAAGTCATTATCTGCAGAAGTAAATTGAGTGAGATTTTGTAGGATTAGTGATCTGTCGTGTGTCCACTCAAACCGCTTCCGGTGAAGTTCAATCATGGTGGCTAAGTCATAACGGTCAAGCAACTGATGTAAATCCCAAAAATCTTTCTTTCTTCCCAGACGCTGAATCACATCAACCTTCATCGCAATTATCTTTTCTACCGTGGCAAGTCTAATCCCTTCTAAATTAATAACATCCTGAAAAAACGGATCCATGGAATAGTAAATATCCAACTTAAGCACATTATCTTTATCTGAGCCTATCAAAAAGGATTTACCCATGGTAGGACTACAGCCAAAATCCCCAGAGACAAATGGAAAATTATTTTTTAGAAGATTTTCTATTGCTATAAAATCAATTGAACCATAAGCAGCATCGGTAAATAGATCAATGTCTACTGACATCCTGTGGCCCATGTGCAGGCTTAGTGCTGTGCCCCCAACCAAACGAAATTCTTGCAATTCAATGGCCTTCATTAGTATTAGCAAGTAGTTCTTCAGCTGCTTACTAACTGTATTCCAATAGAGCATTTCTAATGTGGTTTGTTTGGTTGCATAATCGGTAAATTATTATTGATTATACGCTTACTTCCGGTAACCTCCTGTATCTTATCTTCCCCATAAAAATCTAATAGGGCCTTCTTCTCTTGGTTATTTCCACGCTCAAATATCCTTTTGATGATAGAAACATATTGTTTCTGCCAGTCAAGCTTTTCCATGTCTGTATCCCAGAATAGAACCTTACGAAAAAGATTTAAGTCTGGATGTACCTTAACTTGCTCTTTATGAATTTCTTGTTTGATATTGTAATAAGCCTGGAGCAGGTACATCGTGCCTTCTTCAAATCCTAAGGCCCTGTCTATCTTCAGCGAAATCTCTGTCGTTAGCGCCCGCCTTCCCTTCGTTATCGCAGTAATTGTCTGTGGATATTCTGGCAACATAAGTGCAAAAGGCCCTTTCTTAAGCTTTCTTTTTTTTAGTTCGCGCTCCAAAATCAAGCCTGGATGAATTCCCCTATATTTTTCGAGTGATGCTTCCATTATACAAAAGTAAACATTTTTGTTTATTTTTTCTTGTTTAGTCAAGTTTGTTTATTAGTAATAATATTGTAATCACCAGACGAGGCAATTTTCAGATCGTTTGCTAATATATTGGTCGATCGAAAAGTAAGAAATCGATTAATTTAAAGGAGATAGGGCAAAAAGCCGAGCAAAAAAATGAGATAAAATATTGAAAAATCGATACACTTAGGGTAGGTACTCCTCAATTTTATACTCTTTCTTTGTGAACGTCAATTTTCTTTAAACAACCAAATGCCTCTAACCAAAGTCACCGGGCCTACATTAAATACCCGACCACATTTTGCCATTTTAGATGGCCTTCGAGGAATAGCTGCCATTGCAGTGGTTATCTACCATTTTATGGAGATAGCTGTGCCTGATTATCACCAAAGTTTTATTGCTCATGCGCATTTGGCTGTAGATTTTTTCTTCTGCCTGTCGGGATTTGTAATTGCCTATGCCTACGACCATAAATTGAAACAGTTAGGTTTAGCTCTATTTATGAAGTTAAGACTCATCCGTTTACATCCCTTGGTTATCATCGGATCGGTTATTGGTCTCTTAGTATTTGTTTATGATCCTTTTAGTAATCTTTATCAGGCTTATGCCGATCGTACCCCCTTGATGTTTATTACTTCATGCCTGATGATTCCCTATCCATTGGTTCATGAGCGTTATTTTAATTTGTTTCATCTCAATCCGCCTACCTGGTCGCTTTTCTGGGAGTATATTGCCAATATGGTGTACGCTTTAGTTTTGATCAGATTACGGAATAAAGCGATGTGGGCATTGGTGGGAATTGCTGCTGTGGCTATTTGTTATGAGTCTTTTCATGCCGGTTCTCTCGCCGTAGGGTGGGGAGGTGATAATATTGTAGGTGGTGGAATAAGGGTAGCTTACTCTTTTCTCGCAGGAATATTGGTTTATCGTTCTAACTGGGTAATCAAATCTCGATTGGGTTTTTTATCTATTGGACTTTTCTTAATAGCTGTGTTTGTCATTCCATTTTCGGAAAAAACAAATGCAGTGGTGGATATACTCCTCGTGCTGTTTTATTTCCCTTTTCTTATTGCTCTTGGGGCTGGTGCTCAGCTCAAAAAAAGGTTTTCAAAAATCTGTAAGTGGTCTGGAGAGATTTCTTACCCACTGTATGTTATACATTACCCATTTATATGGTTATTTATGAGTTATGTGGAGCAGACTAAGCCCAATATGCAACAGATGAGTGGTATGATAATTTTTGGAGTACTTGCATTAATTACTCTAGCTTATGGAATTCTAGTTTTTGTAGATATTCCGATTCGTAATTATCTTAAAAAGGTGTGGATAAAGGATTCGCCGCGAAAAACAGAAAAAAGTGTAGTGGTTTTTTCTGTTGGTAGGGAACCGATTGATAGTTAGGTGTTTTTCTAAGCTGATTTAAGAATTGTTTAGGTTGCTGAAAGCCCAAAGCAATAGCATTATTCTAGAGTTTTGAAAAAATACAATACCCTGCGGCACTGTGAACCACAAACCAGCGGGGTATTGATAAGGCCATTAATTACCGGCAGTTGCCAGTTTACTGTGTCTGTAACCATAGGCAAAGTAAACAATTAGTCCGATCACCAACCATACGCCAAAACCAATCCAATTGGTAATGCCCAGTTCGCACATCATATAAAGGCAACTAATTAATCCCAATACAGGAATTAAAGACAGGTTCTTGGTAATACTATAGTAGGTGATGATTACGCAAATGATCAGGAAAATCCACATCGGGATTTTATGTTTGAACAGTCCCCAACCACTTTCATATTTTTTTTCGACTGATATTTTGGAAGAAGAAATAAACTGCTCATAACGATCGGCAGGGAGATTACTTAAGTAAGATTCTGCATCTACCTTATCTGTTAGGATTAACTGAGGGGCAGCATCTTTAATGATTTCTTCTTTAACGATTTTAAGTTCATCACCGTTTAGGGAGGTTACAAAAGTTACGGTTTGAATGGTTTTTGGACTGTTAAATAGGAAAGCTTTAGTTTCCTTGCCATATTGTGTAAATGCAAATACAATAGCGGCTATAAATAAAACAGGAATAATAAATTTACTATTTACATAAGGAATTTTAAACTTTCCTCGTTGTACGTCAGGACGGTTTTGAAGCACCAATACCCCAGCGCATACCAACACGAAAGCAAATAGTGTCCCGATAGAACATAGATCGGTTACAATTGTTAAATTCATGAATAATGAAGGTACAGCCACAACAAAACCTACTACAATCGTAGCAAAGGAAGGAGTTTTATATTTCGGATGGATCTTGGAAAACGATTTGGGTAATAAACCATCACGGCTCATGCTCATCCAGATACGGGGTTGGCCCATTTGGAAAACCAGTAATACGCTGGCCATGGCAAAAACGGCACTTACAGCAATAATTCCACTCATTAGCTTAAGGTCAATCTGATCAAAAACAAATGCTAAAGGATCACCTACAGCTAAGGTATCTGATTTAACAATACCGGTTAAAACGAGTGCTATAGCTACATATAATATCGTACAGATAATAATGGCCCACATCATGCCTCTGGGAAGATCACGTTGAGGGTTTTTACATTCTTCGGCAGTTGTAGAAATGGCATCGAAACCGATATAAGCAAAGAAAACCGCCGAAACGCCCTTTAAAACTCCCGAAACCCCATTGGGGGCAAATGGGTCCCAGTTTTTGGTGTCTACATAAAACACACCCACTGCCAATACCAACATAATTACTGCTAGTTTAACCACTACCATGGCATTGCTGGCATTGCGGCTTTCTTTCATGCCACGATAAATTAACCAGGTAATCAGAATGATGATACCTAAAGCAGGGATATCAGCTACAAAGTGAAAGCCTAAAATCTGTGGCGCTGTAATCCAGGCATTGTTTGCCAATGAAGTTGCGGAATCTAAATTTGATATATTTTTGCCAGCCGCCAATAGCGCCTCAGCATGCTTATGCCCGTTAAAAGCGGTGAGGTAATCCATGGTCATCCAATCGGGAACATGAATACCATTTATGCCTAAAAAGGGTATTTTTATAGTAGATAGCAGCCCGGTAAAGTAATCGGACCAGGAAATGGCGACTGTAATATTGCCTATAGAGTATTCCATAATCAGCGACCAGCCAATAATCCAGGCCACCAGTTCGCCAAAAGCCACGTAGGAATAAGTGTATGCACTTCCTGAAACCGGAACCATAGAGGCGAATTCTGCATAGGCAAAGGCGGCAAAACTACAGGCCACAGCTGTAAAAATAAATAAGAAGATTACCGCAGGCCCACCATCAGCACTTGCTTTTCCAATCGTGCTAAAAATCCCGGCTCCGATAATGGCGGCAATACCAAATGCGGTTAAATCGCGTATCCCCAGTGTTTTATGTAAAGAACTTTCGTGGTCGCCATAACCCTTGGCTGCATCCTGTAATATCTTTGAAATGGATTTCTTTCTAAAAAGCTTTTCGAACATCTGTGTTTCGTTGAAGTATTCTTCAAACTTAAAAAAATATCGGCTAAAAACGTTTAACGCCTCATTAAAAAATAAGATGCCTTTAGCAAAACCGGGATTTTTGAGCCCTTCTTCCCTCAGGTTTGTTGCGACTGGGTCATTATATCGATTTTATGACCTCAGGCATTGCCAAAGTGCTAATTTTGCATCCCATTCCAATCTGCCAACCTTTTAAGGGTAGATTTTTTACAGAATAATTCCATATGAATACCAGCATTATATCTCCCTCGAACATAAAAGAAAAAAATCAAAAAATAGCCACCATTCTCGCTTTTGCCTTGATCCCATTATCTGGATTTGCAACTGACATTTACATTCCATCTTTGCCAACTATGGCAGGAGAGATGCAGGTAAGTAGCGTTCAGGTGCAACTAACCCTGAGTATATTTTTGATCAGCTATGGGGTTGCACAACTATTTATTGGAAGTATTCTAGATAGTTTTGGCAGATATAAGATCGGGTTGTACTCTTTGTTAATCTTTGCAGCTGCAAGCGTTGTTATTGCCATTACCCATAATATTTATCTCATTTATTTGATGCGAATTATTCATGGATTAACTGTTGGAGCTATTGTAGTAGCCAAAAGAGCTTATTTTGTTGATCTCTTCGAAGGTGAACAACTCAAACATTATTTAAGCCTGTTTTCAATCATCTGGTCTACCGGGCCAATTGTAGCGCCATTTATTGGAGGCTATCTGCAGAGTGCTTTTGGTTGGGAATCTAACTTCTACTTCCTCGGCGGATTTGCCATCGTTTTCGCCGCTTTGGAATTTATTTTTAGCGGAGAAACCTTAAAACATTTTACTGATTTTCAATTGAAAAAAATAGCCAATATCTATCTGGATATGATTAAAACTCCCAGTTTTACATTGGGGATAGTAATGTTGGGCTTAGCTTATTGTATGGTAATGGTGTATAATATGACAGGGCCTTTCATTATCGAACATCATTTGCACCTTTCGCCTATAATTGCTGGCTATAGTTCTTTAGTGTTAGGTTTTGCCTGGATGGTGGGAGGCTTTATTGGCAAGGCAACCATTAACAAGCCATTTTTTAAAAGATTGGCCATCAATACAATATTACAATTGGCTTTTGTTATTGTGATGATACTGAGTCTTAATTTTGTTAGTAATCTTTATTCGCTAATCTTTTTTGCCTTCATTATTCACATTGGTGCAGGTTTTACATTCAATAATTACTTTACTTTCTGCTTAAGTAAATTCCCAAAGAATGCGGGAATTGCAGGAGGTTTAACAGGTGGTATTACTTACGTGATTGTTTCCTTTTTAAGCTATGGCATCGTAAATGTTTTTCCGGCCAAAGATGAAGGTAATTTAAGTTACAGTTATCTGATTATGATTTTGCTGTCGCTTGTCGTGATGTATGCCATTCTGAAAATTAGAAATAAAGAGCAAAGACCGATAGCAGATTAATTGCTTCCCAACGTTAAGCGGTATATTGAAATGATTGTCGCCTTGCATCATATCAATATATAAGAAACAAAAAGAGGCTGTGCCATAAAGTTAATTTCGATCCTAACCAGTCACGAACCAACATTTATGATACAGCCTCAAATTACCTTTAAGATAAACCGGATTTTAACCCAGTTTATCTAGTTCTTCCTTTACAAATGCAGCCAATTCCTTCACATACTCTGCGCTGAAATCAAATTTGATTCCTGCGGTTTCATAAATTTCATTCATCGGCTTGGTGTAGCCTAAAGAAAGTGCTGCAAGATATTGCTCTAATGCCTTTGCAGGATTTTCCTTATAGTTTTTCCAAACGGCAATTGCACCTAATTGAGCAATAGCATATTCGATATAATAGAAAGGCACTTCAAATAAATGAAGTTGTTTTTGCCAAACATTTCCAAATTCTTTTTCCAAGCCCTCCCAATCGGTAAAACCTGCTCCAAACCGGCTATAAATTTGTTTAAAAGTTTCTTCCCTGTCTGCTGCGGTATGATTGGGATTGGTATAAATCCAATGCTGGAACTGATCGATAACGGCTACCCAAGGTAAGGTTTTAAGTACGTCAGCCAGTTGCTCTTTCTTAGCCCGGTTAAGTTCCTCCGGATTATCGAAATAAACATCCCAATTATCCATAGAAATGAGTTCCATACTCATAGAAGCCAGTTCTGCAACCTCAGAAGGACAGTGTTTAAAATCGTTAAGTTCGAGGTTTGCGGTTAAAAAAGTATGTATAGCATGTCCACCTTCGTGTACCATGGTTGTCAAATCCCGCAAGGAATTAGCAGAGTTCATAAATATAAACGGTGCCCCTGTTTCTGCCAAAGGATAGTTGTATCCGCCTGGTGCTTTTCCTTTTCTACTTTCTACATCAAAAAGATTATTGGCTTTCATTGTAGCAAGCTTTTCGCCAAGCTTCGGGTCGATCGCATTAAAGCAGGCAATGCTTTTATCAATGAGTTCAGCGCCATTGTTAAACGGCTTTAAAGCCGGTTTTCCACTTACACTCACCTCCATATCCCAGGGTTTTAAAACGGTTAAGCCCAAAGCCTCCCGTCTTTTTTCTGCCTGCTCTTTTAAAATGGGTACGATTTCCTTTTCTATTGCACTGGCAAAATCATAACAATCGTGCGGAGTATAGTCAAAGCGACCCAATGCCTGGAACATATAGTCGCGGTAGTTTTCAAAGCCGGCATTTAATGCAACCTGGTTACGTAACCGAACCAGTTCATCAAAGAGGATATTTAAATCATCTTTATCAAGCAATCTACGCTGCTGTACCGTTTTCCATGCCTGTTCGCGCAATTCCCGGTTCAGGTCTTTTATCAGCACAGAGGCTTGCTCTAAAGTATATTCCTGCCCGTTAATTTCTACGCTCATGGCACCGGTAATACCCTGATATTTTTGTTGCTTAACCTGTAGTGTTGTGAAAAGTTCTATGTTCTCCTCTCTGTAAATCTCCAAAGCCTTTTTAATGGCCCTGCTGTAAACAAAATATTTTTGTTTATCCAAATGATCCATGTAAGGACTATCTACAAATTTTTTATTCAATTCATTAGATAGGGGAGATACTTTTGGTTCGATCTCTGTAGCAAAATATTGAAAACTTTTAACGAGTTCCTCATTGGCTGTATCGCAACTCATTTTAATGTATCGCCAGGCAAAATCTTCCTCTAAAGCTGCTTCCAGCTCAGAACGATCTTTTAACCATTTCTCCAGTTCATCAGCATTGCTGATTTCGCGTGATTTTAACTCGTTAAAAAGAGGCTCGAGGTTTTCCCAGGTGATGGTTAAATCGGCAGGGATATAGGTTCTTTGTTTTTTATTTATAATTAAGCTCATAGTAATAGTTATATTCAAAAGACAGATCAGCGAAGTATTAGAACGCTGTATTGTCTCCGCGCTTTTATCTTGTTCTTAAAAAAGTATCAATCAAATAACAAAGGGCAAAAACAACAGATGCCATCCCATTTGTAGTTGCAAAGGCCTTGTTAACTTTGCTGATATCGGTTGGTTTAACCAATAAATGTTGATATATCAACGCAAAGCAGAAAAATACTACTCCTAAGTAATATACCCAGCTAAAGGCATCAGGCATTAAAAATATAGGGGCGATTACGCATGCAGCTGAAAAAATATGCAAAATCACAGATACGTTTAAAGCATTTTTTATGCCAAGTGCAGAGGGGATGGAGTGTAATTTCTCTTCACGATCAAAGTCTTCGTCCTGAAGGGCATAGATAATATCAAAGCCACTTACCCAAAAAAGAACAGCGAAAGAGTAAAGTACTGGTACAATTGAAAAATGGCCGGTAACCGCAATATAAGCGCCTATTGGAGCCAAAGATAAACCTAAACCTAAAACCAAATGGCACAGTGCGGTAAATCTTTTGGTATAGCTGTAAAATAAAACTACAAACAATGCAACTGGTGAAAGATAAAGGCAAAGTGGATTAATGAAAAAAGTGGCAACCACGAATAACAAGCAGTTGATAATTACAAATGTTAAGGCCTCTTTGGCTGAAACCTTTCCTGCGGGGATGTCGCGCATTTTGGTGCGTGGGTTCTTAGCATCAATATTTCTGTCTAAGTAACGGTTAAAGGCCATAGCAGCGTTACGGGCAAAAACCATACAAAGTAATACCAATACCAATTTATGCCACATAAAAGGACTATCGGTAGTGGTTACCCCTAAAAAAAAACCAATCATAGCGAATGGCAAAGCAAATATGGAGTGCGCAAATAAGACTAGTGAAAAATATTTCTTCATTTTTAGAATAATGTCAGGTATTGAGTATCAAGTATCGAGAACCAAGTAGCAAGTATCGAGTAGTAAGTATCGAGTAGCAAGTATCAAGACTGATTTTTAGCTTTTAAGTATTAAGAATAGGTTTTACAAAATCCTTATTTACTTCCTGAATAAAGTGTAAAACATCATCTTTTCCTAGACCTTTTTCTGCTGAAGTAACAAACGTAGCAGGGATCTCTTCAAACCACTGGCTTAACGACTTTTTAAAGGCGGCCACATTGTTCACCGTAACGTTCATGCCTTGTTTATCTGCTTTGGTAAAGATTAATGAAAATGGAATTTGTTTTTCCCCTAGCCAGTAACAAAATTCAAGATCAATTTGTTGTGGCTCAAGGCGGCTATCAATCAGTACGAAAACACACTGCAAACTTTCTCTCTTGGTAATGTATGCACGGATAAATTTCTCCCATTTCTCTCTGCTTGTTTTAGAAACCTTCGCATAACCATAACCGGGTAAATCGACAATATACCAGGATTCATTGATCAGAAAGTGATTAATTAACTGGGTTTTGCCAGGACGCTGAGAGGTTTTAGCTAAACCATGTTTGTTAACCAACATGTTGATTAACGATGATTTACCTACATTTGAACGGCCAATAAAGGCATATTCGGGCATAACTGCCGGTGGTAATGCCGAAACCTGTGTGTTGCTGCAAATAAAATTTGCCGTTTTTATAACCATATTACAAAGGTAACAATTAGTTTTTAGTCTTTTGCTGATGGAGCTGGCCTTGAAATTTAGTTGAAATGTCAAATTCGGCAGATGCGATCTCAGTTCTGGGTTCAGACTACTCACTTCCGACTTTTTCTCTATCTTTGCCATGTATCATGAATCAGAACATCACTCCTTATCAAATCGAAGATGCAACCAAAAAAGAGCAGGTTGCAGATATGTTTAATAACATTTCTAAAACTTACGACTTTTTAAATCATTTCCTTTCCTTAGGAATCGATGTATTGTGGCGAAAAATGGCAATCAAGGAATTGGTGTCTATTCATCCGCGTATTATGCTCGATGTAGCTACAGGTACTGGTGATTTTGCTTTCGAGGCCATTAAAAAATTGCGCCCTGAGAAAGTTATAGGCGTAGATATTTCTGAAGGTATGCTGGAAGTAGCCAAGAAGAAAATCAATGAACGCGGCCTGAGTGAGGTTTTTACGGTTCAGCTTGGTGATTCTGAGGGACTTCATTTTGAAGACAACACTTTCGATGCCATTACTGTTGCCTATGGCGTGCGTAACTTTGAACATTTAGAAAAAGGTCTTTCAGATATGTTTAGGGTATTAAAACCGAATGGGAAAATTGTGGTATTGGAGTTCTCTAAACCCCGTGTTTTTCCAGTGAAACAACTTTATAATTTTTACTTTAAACAGATTACACCTTTTTTTGGAAAACTTTTTTCTAAAGATAGCAGAGCTTACACTTACTTGCCAGAATCAGTAGCGGCTTTTCCTGATGGAAAGGATTTTACCGATTTAATGCAAAAAGTTGGATTCAAAAGTACCAAACAACGAATTTTAACGTTTGGAATAAGTTCGATTTACACCGGAACTAAATGATAAAAAAATTAAGCCTCATCATCATCCTTTTTACGGTATCAACAACTGCTTTTTCCCAAAACTGGGGCGGCGGAGTTGATGATGAAGATTGGAGCTGGGGTTTTAATTTTCAATACATATCAGCAGAATACAAAATTCTTAAAAAATCAGATTGGAGATCTCCCTTTTACGAAGTTCCCAATACTTTGGGCGTGTCAAGAGATCCTGCATCAGGTGATTTAGTGGCCAATTCTCTTAATTCTATTTCTAGCCCTCCATCACAGGGATTTGGTTTGGGCTTTGTAATGAACAGGCGAGTGGCAGAGAATTTTGATATCCGTGCAACACCTTCTTTGATCTTTAGCGATCGCGTGGTTCATTACGAATATGAACCTACACCAGCTGTTGGTCTTCCCAACGGACAAACCAAAAACTATCAGACGGCAATAGACCGAAAAGTACAGGCTACGATGTTCGAGTTCCCTATAGGTATTAAGGTGAAATCTAACCGGATGAACAATTTCAGGGCCTACTGGCTTGGAGGTGCCAAGTATTCTATTGATATCGCTTCCAAAAAGAAAACCTTCGACGAAGGCGAGTCTCCAATGAATAAGTTCCTGAAAAACAAACGGAACTATTTATCCTACGAAACAGGAATTGGCTTTGATCTTTATTTTGAATACTTTAAAATGTCGCCCGAAATCAAACTATCTTATTCTATTGATGACTTACTGCAACACGACAATACGGTATTTGCAACGCCAATAGATAAGTTAAAGCTGCGTCAATTAACGTTCAGTTTGATATTTCAATAGTCTTAAAAAGCCAAAAAAACTTACCTTTGCTTACAATGACAAAAGTCTTTGATGACGGTTGTCAGAACTTAATTTCATAGAAATGTCCAAAATAGCACTCATAACAGGAGCCACATCAGGTATAGGCGAAGCTTGTGCACATACCTTTGCACAACAAGGTTATAACTTAGTTTTACTTGCCCGCAGAGCAGAAAAATTAGCTCAGGTTGCTCATCACCTGGAAGATAAATATGCAATAACGATTAAACAACTTATTGGAGATGTTCGGGATAGAAAGCAAATTACTGAAACACTGGAATCTTTACCGGAAGAGTGGAAAAAGATTGAGGTTTTGGTAAATAATGCCGGGCTAAGTCAGGGTTTAGAGCCGATTGACAAAGGAAATGTTGATGATTGGGACAACATGATAGATACCAATGTAAAAGGGCTGCTCTATGTAACCAAAGTGGTTTCTAACTGGATGATTTTAAATCAATCCGGACATATTGTTAATATTGGTTCAATCGCAGGAAAGGAAGTTTATCCGAATGGAAACGTATATTGTGCCAGTAAACATGCAGTTGATGCCTTAAACCAGGCCATGAGAATAGATCTTTTACCCCATGGTATTAAAGTTACAGCGATCAATCCTGGCATGGTAGAAACGGAGTTTTCTTTAGTACGCTTTAAAGGCGATGAAGAACGGGCAAAGAAAGTATACGAGGGCGTGGAGCCGCTTATTGCTGATGATATTGCTGATGCAATCTGGTACGTAGTAAGCAGACCAAAGCATGTAAATATTAATGATATGCTCATTATGCCAACGGCACAGGCCAGTGCGACACAGGTAGTGAGGAAAGGGTAATAGCGTCCTAAGTCGAGAGACTGAAGTCTTGAGTTCAACTCAGCACCTCACCAACTTGCCAATTAACCAGCTCACCAATAGAACAATTAAACCATTAAACATGATATCAACTACAATAGATCAGGAAATAAAAAAAGCCATGTTGGCTAAGAACAATGCGCAGTTAAGAGGTTTAAGAGCCATAAAAGCGGCCTTACTTTTAGCTAAGACAGAAAAGGATGCCAGCGAAGAAATTACAGAAGAAGGGGAGTTGAAGATTCTTCAGAAGCTGATTAAGCAACGTCGTGAATCTGCGGATATTTATAAACAGCAAAACAGAGAAGATCTTTTTCAGGTAGAGCAAGAAGAGATTGATGTAATAAATCAGTTTTTACCTAAGCAGTTAGACAGAGAAGAAGTAGCTGTAATTATTGAGCAGGTAATCAAACAATCGGGCGCAACATCAGTTAAAGATATGGGGAAAGTGATGGGATTGGCCAATAAAGAACTCGCTGGGAAAGCGGATGGCAAACTGATTGCAGAAATAGTAAAAGAGAAATTAGCTTAAGGAGCTGAAAGGAGTTAGGAGTTGTAAGTTAAAAGTTAAAAGTGAAAAGTTGAAAGTGAAAAGTTTAAAGTAGAAAGTGAAAAGTAAAACGGTTAAAGGGATTGCAGTGTTTAAATAATGTTCCACACGCCAATCTTGATACTTGCTACTTGGCTCTTGCTACTAAGATCTTGCTACCTGGCTCTCGCTACTAAGATCTTGCTACCTGGCTCTTGCTACTTGATACTTTACATGAGCATCTTGATACTTGATTCTAACTTCTTGATACTTATAGAAAGGTTTTTGTACCGTTTTCGTTTTTATTTCAATAAAATGGCAAAGAAATGCAAAAATTTAACATTACTCTATTAACTTAGTAGCACAGTACCATCTAGAATATATATGACACACCAGATAAAAGAAGAAGACGGATTTAAATACATCGAAGCTGGAAAAGGCGAAACCCTGGTATTGCTGCATGGCCTAATGGGCGAATTAAGTAATTGGGAGCAGGTAATTGATCGTTTCAAAGACCGTTACCATGTTGTTGTTCCCATTTTGCCTATTTATGAATTGCCTATATTAACTTTAGGAGTGAAGGCACTTTCAAGATACGTTCATCGTTTTTTAAAATATAAAAACTTTAACCAAGTTGTTCTCGTAGGTAACTCTTTAGGAGGGCACGTAGGTTTAGTGTTTACAGTGGCGCACCAGGAATTTGTTAAGGCGCTGGTACTTACCGGAAGTTCTGGTTTGTATGAAAATGCTTTTGGAGGCTCTTTCCCACGTAGAGAAAGCTACGATTATGTAAGGGAAAAGGTAGAATTTACTTTCTATGATCCTGCAACAGCAACAAAAGAATTGGTAGATGATGTGTTTGCTACCATTAATGACAGATCAAGGGTGATTAGAATCTTAACCATGGCAAAGTCTGCAATCAGACATAACATGGCCAAGGAATTATCTAAAATTACTATCCCCGTTTCATTGATTTGGGGCAAAAACGACAAGGTAACACCGCCAGAAGTGGCTGAAGAGTTTCATGAACTGCTTCCCAACTCTGAGCTGAACTGGGTAGATAAATGTGGGCACGCACCTATGATGGAGCAGTCTGAAATATTTAATAATTATCTGGAAAAATTTTTAGATAGAATATTGCTTAAATAATGTTTGCTGAAGAAATCATATCGAATGGTATACTTCCATTAAGAACCGATGACTCGGTGCAAAAGGCTTTAGATCGTATGAACGAATTTAAACTAAAGCACTTGCCTGTTGTTAACGAAGGGGCTTACTTGGGCTTAGTTGCCGAAGATGATTTAATCACCATTCAGGATCATGAAACTGATCTGGCACATGCCGGATTGAACCTATTGGCAGTTTTTATCCTCAATGATGCGCATACTTATGATGTAATTCGGTTATTGAGCCAGTTGAAACTAACGGCCGTAGCTGTTCTTGATCAACAAAAAAATTATAAGGGGCTTATCTCCATAAATAATATGATTAACGCTGTTGCGCAACAGTATGCAGTGAACGAACCTGGCGGGATTATCGTATTAGAAATCAGTAACCGTGATAATTCTTTAGCGCATATTGCACAGATTGTTGAGGCAGATAACGCTCAGATCTTATCTTCTTATGTGAATTCATTTGAAGATTCTACCAAACTAGAGGTAACCCTTAAAGTAAATAAAACAGAAATAACTGGCCTTGTGGCTTCTTTTGAAAGGTATGATTATCAGGTAAAAGAAGTTTATAACAATACTCAGGTTGATAACGGAACGCAAGAACGTTACGATTCCTTTATGAACTATCTAAATGTATAAAACCAACGTATGAGGATTGCAATTTACGGAAGAGACTTCAATGATACAGTTTTGCCCTATGTACAAGAGGTTTTTAACCATTTAACAAATCACAATATCCAACCCGTAATCTATTCAAAGTTTAAAAAATATCTGGATGGAAAGGTAGAGTTACCTCATCATACGGTTGTTTTCCATAATCATGAAGAACTTAAGGCATCTGCAGATGTATTGCTGAGTTTAGGTGGAGATGGAACCTTATTAGATACCCTTTCATTGATCAGAAACTCTGGTATCCCCGTAATCGGGATTAACTTTGGTCGTTTGGGATTTCTGGCCAGCATCAATAAAAATGAAATTGAATCTGCCTTAAATGCACTTATTCAAGGAGAATATACACTGGATAGCAGATCGCTGCTTACATTAGAATCAGATAATGGATTGTTTGGCGAAGAGAACTTTGCTTTGAACGACATTACCATTCACCGCCGTGATAATTCGGCGATGATGATTATTCATGCCTCTATGAATAATGAGTTTATTAACTCCTATTGGGCTGACGGATTGATTATTGCAACGCCAACAGGATCCACTGCTTATTCGCTAAGCTGCGGTGGCCCGATTATTTACCCAGATTCGGAAAATTTTGTGGTCACACCAATTGCCCCGCACAATCTTAATGTAAGGCCAGTGGTATTGCCCGATGATAATACTTTATCTTTTGAAGTAGAGGCCAGAGAATCAAAGTTTTTGGTTTCTTGCGATAGCAGGACCGTTACAGTAGAGCGTTCGGTAAAGATTAGCATAAAAAAAGCCGATTTTTGCGTAAATCTTGTCCGTCTAAACAATGAAACATACTTAAACACGTTAAGGAATAAATTATTATGGGGCATTGATACCCGTAACTATTAATTATGACGCTAAACAAACTCCTTGTAATCCCCTTATTTATCCTTTTTTCTAACCAGTATCTTGCCGCGCAAGAGGCAAACTGGGAATTGGGTATTATGGCAGGGGGAGCGGGTTACATGGGAGATTTGAATCAAAATAATCCTTTGCAAGTTAGTGGTTTATCGGGCAGCTTGTATGCCAAAAGAAACTTTAATCAATATATTGGTATCAGGTTAAATTATACCTATGGGAAAATTAAGGCCGATGATGCTGCATCAAGTAATGCCCAGTTCAGGGAACGGAATCTAAGGTTCAAAACATCCCTTAATGAGTTAAGTACCTTAGTAGATTTCAACTTCTTTAATTACAACCTGGGCGGTGGCACCAGGCAATTTACACCCTACCTGTTTACCGGAGTAGGTT
Source organism: Pedobacter rhizosphaerae (assembly GCF_900111155.1). GTDB lineage: Bacteria > Bacteroidota > Bacteroidia > Sphingobacteriales > Sphingobacteriaceae > Pedobacter > Pedobacter rhizosphaerae. The sequence goes on from NZ_FOGG01000007.1 coordinate 219,459, forward strand.
TTGTTGTTTTTAGACCAACTGCAGAGTATAATGATACAAAATATCGGTTAAATAGATTTTTAACTGAAGGGCAACAGGAGAGTTATAGTAATGTAGCTTTAACCATTCCTTATGGTGTTGGACTGCGTTATAATTATAAAGGAGCATGGAGTGTTTTCTCTGAAATTGGCTACAGAACCGCCTTCACAGACTATTTGGATGATGTTAGTGGTCTATATCCTGTAGAACAACGCATTGTGGGAGATTCACCTAATCAAATTAATTTATCTGACCCCTCACTGCATCAAACGGGGTATCCGGGCACACAAAGAGGCGATTTTAGAAAAAGGGACACTTATCTATTTGTTAGTGTTGGCATATCTTTTACCTTTGTATCCTCAAAATGCTATTCCTTTTAAGCTGATTTTGACATAATTAATGGGATTTAAAGAACAAATAGATTATAATCGTTTGCCAAAACACATTGCCGTAATCATGGATGGCAATGGTAGATGGGCAAAAGGACAAGGTAAGGTAAGGGTTTTCGGACATGAACAGGGTGTACTTTCTGTGAAAGATATTGTAGAAGGTTGTGTTGAAGTGGGTATAGAATACTTAACACTTTATGCCTTTTCTACAGAAAACTGGAACAGGCCCAAGGAAGAGGTAGATGCCTTAATGCAGATTCTGATTTCTACCATCAACAAAGAAACCGAAACCCTTAATAGAAATAATATTAAGCTTAACGCAATAGGCAATATCGAATCGTTACCACAAGAGTGTATTAATGATTTGAAAGAGGCCATGGCTAAAACAGCACATAACGAAAAATGTACGTTAACTTTAGCTTTAAGTTACAGTGCAAAATGGGAGATTGTGGAAGCGGCAAAGAAAATTGCTGCTGCGGTTAAAGCCAATGAAATTGACTTAAATGATATCAACGAGGAGCTCTTTTCCTCTAAATTAACTACGGTAAATGTTCCCGATCCAGAACTAATGATCAGGACCAGCGGAGAGCACCGCATCAGTAATTATCTGTTGTGGCAAATGGCTTATACCGAGTTTTATTTCACCGATGTTTTATGGCCGGATTTCCGAAGAGAAGATCTTTTTGAGGCCATTGTAGACTTCCAAAAACGCGAACGTCGTTTTGGAAAAATTAGCGAACAATTAAACTAATTTTTCTTTTAACACTTTTTAACAAGCGTTTAAACTAACTTAGCACCACTTTTATACGAAAAATGAAATCAAGGTAAGGAGAAATAAAAAAGGAAATTGTATCCCATTTTCCGTTACCCTGAACATTACTGAACAAATTATTTTGATGAAAAGAATATTTCAAGTTTTAATCCTTCTAGTTTTAGCCGCTCCGGCCTTCGCTCAGATTCGCCCTCAAGGTCAGGCACCGGCAACTCCCTCATTAAAGGTTGGTGGCTTGGATGTCGATTACTTTAGTCCTAAAGAATATATTATTGGTGGAACCACCGTTACCGGAACACAATATTTAGATAAAGATGTATTGGTAACCCTATCTAAATTAACTAAAGGAGATAAAGTTGTTCTTCCGGGCGATGCGACTTCAGATGCAATTAAAACCTTATGGGCTCAAGGCTTGTTCGATGATGTTAAATTGAATATCGAAAAATTTGTAGGTGATTCTGTTTTCTTTGAGATAGAGGTGGTAGAACGCCCAAGATTAAGCTCTATTGATTTAAAAGGAGTGCGTAAATCTGAAAAAACAGCTATTCAGGAAAAACTTAATGATAAAACCGGAAAAATTGTAAATGATAACCTTTACAATACTACATCAGCGGTTGTAAAAAAGTATTTGCTGGATAAAGGTTTCTTCTTTACTAAAATTGATTATAAAACACGGAAAGATCCAAATGCAGAAAACAGTGTGGTTTTAGAGGCCAACATTGATAAAGGGCATCGTGTTAAAGTTCAGCATATCGATTTTACGGGAAACAAAGAATTTAAATCAGCAAAGCTTAGAAAGTTTTTGAAAAGTCCTAAGCAATTTGCCTGGTGGCGTTTTTGGGGTTCTGGAAAGTTCTCTAAAGAAAAATACGAAGAGAATAAAATTAAGATGATAGCTAAACTTCATGAAAAAGGCTATCGCGATGCTGAATTATTGAAGGATACCATCTATCAGCATAATGCCAAGAAGGTAAACATCAGAATGGACATGTATGAAGGTAAAAAATACTATTTTGGTAATATTACCTGGGCAGGAAATGCGATTTATCCAGACAGTATCTTAAGAAAAGTATTAACCATTGAAAAAGGTGATGTTTTTAGTGAAGAACGCTTAAACAAGAAATTAAACGGTGGTGGTGAAAATGGCGGAGATATCAACAGTCTTTATACTGATAATGGTTACTTAACTTTTAACATTGATCCGGTTCAAACCCGTATTTACGGTGATACCGTTGATGTGGAATTGAGAATGTATGAAGGACCTCAGTATACCAACAACCGCATTACTTTAAAAGGTAACACCATTACTAATGATAAAGTTGTTTTAAGAGAGATCCGTACCAAGCCGGGACAGAAATTCAATAAGAGTGATTTGATTCGTACCATTCGCGAGATTGGTCAGTTAGGTAATTTTGACGAATCTAAAACTGTTCCTACCCCTCGCCCTAATCCGGCAGATGGGACCGTAGATATCGAATATGCGGTAGAAGAAAAACCTTCAGATCAGATCGAGTTATCGGGTGGTTTCGGTGGTGGCCGTATCATTGGTACTTTGGGCTTAACTTTTAATAACTTCTCTTTACGTAATTTATTTAACCTTAAAGCTTACAAACCACTTCCTAAGGGGGATGGACAGAAATTAAGCTTGCGTGGTCAAACCAACGGTAAATATTACCAGTCATATAGCTTCTCTTTTTCACAACCTTGGTTTGGTGGAGAGAAACCAGTTAGTTTTGGTATCAGTGCATTTACTTCACTACAATCAAACGGCTTAAGTTCTGACAATGCACAGTTCATGAAAATCCGTTTAAATGGGGTTACTGTAAGTTTGGGTAGAAGATTAAACTGGCCAGATAACTACTTCCAGTTAAGCCACGCCATTAACTTGCAACAGTACATCTTAAATAACTATACTGGTTATTTATTCCAAACCGGTACTTCATATAACTTAAACTTGTCGCAAGAGTTAAGCAGAGACTCAAGAGATTCGCCTATCTTCCCTAAATCGGGTTCATTTATCCGTTTTACAGTACAGGCTACCCCTCCATATTCATTGTTTAATAAAATCAACTATTCAACAGCATCTGATAAAGAAAAATATCGCTTCACTGAATATCACAAATGGAAATTTGATTCGCAATGGTATCAACGTGTTGTAGGTAACCTGGTTGTTAAGGCACAAGCTCAATTCGGTTTCTTAGGTCAGTATACTAAAGCCGTAGGTCAGTCTGCTTTTGAGCGTTTCAAATTAGGTGGTGATGGTATGCAAGGTTTTGACTTCTTACAAGGTTCAGAATTAATCGCTATGCGTGGATATGCAAACAATACGGTTATCCCGGTAGGTTCAGATCCAAGCATTGCACAGCAATCTGGTAGCCCAATTTATACCAAGTATGTTTTGGAGGCGCGTTACCCGGTAATTGCTAGTCAGCAGGCAACAGCATTCGTTCTTGCTTTTGCTGAAGGTGGTAATACGTGGAACAGATTTAGCGACTTTAATCCATTTAACATTAGAAGATCAGTAGGTGTAGGTGCCAGAATCTTCTTACCAATATTTGGTTTGTTAGGAATTGATTACGGATATGGTTTCGATGCTATCCCAGGTTTGCCAAGCTCTAACAAAGGACAGTTCCACTTTAGTATCGCACAACAATTAGGTGGATTTTAATTGATAAAGAGTAAAAATTTAACTAATTATGCAATAAAACATGGCAAGTTGAGTTTAAAGAAAGCTTAGGTTATTAACTAAATCATTAAAACACACACACAATGAAAAAGTATCTTTTTATCGCATTTCTACTTTGCACAAGCTTTGGTGCTTTTGCCCAAAAGTTTGCTTATGTAGACACAGAGTATATTTTAAAGCATTTACCAGAATATAAATCGGCCCTGAGTCAACTGGATGTTGCTTCAAAACAATGGCAACAGCAAGCTGATCAGAATTTCTCAGAAATCGACCGTATGTATAAGGCCTATCAGGCAGATCAGGTTTTATTAACTGATGATATGCGTAAGCGACGTGAGAACGAAATTATCGAAAAGGAAAAACAAGCTAAGGAATTCCAGCGCCAGAAATTTGGTCCGGATGGTGAATTATTCCAAAGCAGAGGCAGATTAATTAAGCCTATTCAGGATAAAGTAGCAGAAGCCATCAAGCAAATTGCTAAATCTAAATACTTAGACTTTATCTTTGATAAAAGCAGCGAAGCAACCATGATGATTTATGCCAGCAGCAGCTACGATTTAAGTAATGATGTTATTGTTAAATTAGGCTATAAACCTGGAGCGGCAAATTAGTATATTCGCCCATTGATCAAAAAACAATTAGAAAAAATAAAAAAGTAAAATAGAAAAGATGAGAAAGTTAATTAACGTATTCTTTGTAGCAGCAGGGTTATTGTTTACAGCGAATATGGCAAGTGCACAACAAAAGGTAGGTCACATTAATTCTGAAGAGGTTTTTGCTAACCTTCCTGAAGCTAAAACCGCTCAAACAACATTAGAAACTTTGGGCAAAACTTTACAAACAGGTATTGATGGTATGATTAAAGAATACCAAACCAAGTTAGCAGCAGCCCAAGCTAAAGAAAAAACTTTAAGTGAGGCTAACAAAGAAGTTGTGGGTAAAGAATTACAAACTGCAGGACAAGAATTACAAGATTTAGAAAAACGCATTACTGATGCACGTACAAAGGCATCTCAAGATGTAGGTACTAAACAAGGTGAGTTATTTCAACCTATTCAAGCTAAAGTAGCAACAGCTATCTCTTCTGTAGCTAAAGAAAAAGGTTTGGCTTACGTTTTCGATATTGCAAACGGTCAAGGTGGTAACAACTTAGTTTTCTGGGAAGGTGGCGATGATATCACTGCTGCGGTTAAAACTAAACTAGGTATTACAGCTACTGCTGCAAAACCAGCTGCACCTAAAAAATAGTCAGAAGCCTTGAGTCATTTACTCAAGACAACACGATAATAATTGCGGAAATAAGTTTATCTTATTTCCGCTTTTTTATTTTAAAGCGGTTATATTGCCAGTGTTTAAAACAAGCATATTAGCCGGAAATATTACCGCATAATAATGGAGAACACATCACCTATTGGTATTTTCGATTCAGGTTACGGTGGTTTAACCGTGTTTCGTGCAATTGCAGAGCAGTTACCCGAGTATAATTATATTTATTTGGGAGACAATGCGCGTTCTCCTTATGGGGATCATTCTTTTGATACAATTTATAAGTATACACTGGAATGTGTAGAATGGCTTTTCGCCAAAGGATGCCATCTGGTAATATTGGCCTGTAATACCGCTTCTGCAAAAGCGTTGCGTACCATTCAACAACGAGATTTACCGGTAAAATATCCTGGTAGGAGGGTGCTTGGTGTAATTAGACCGACTGCTGAAGTGATTGGTAGCTATACCCAAACCAAGCATGTAGGGGTGATGGGAACCAGAGGTACTGTAAATTCAGAATCATATCTGCTAGAGATCAATAAGTTTTTTCCAGAAGTTAAAGTTCATCAGCAAAGCTGTCCGATGTGGGTTCCGTTAATAGAGAATAATGAACATCTACAGCCTGGCGCAGATTTTTTTATTCAGGAATACTGTGGTCAGTTGATGCAGCAGTCAGATGATATAGATTGTGTTTTATTGGCCTGCACACACTATCCTTTATTACTTCCTAAATTAAAAAAGACTTTCCCCGACTATATTAAAATATTGAGCCAGGGTGAAATTGTAGCGGATAGCTTAGTTAATTATCTGGAAAGGCATCCAGAGATTGAACAATTACTGGGTAAAACAGGTACTAAAGCATTTTTTACCAGTGGAGATCCAGATGCATTCGATGCACACGCTTCTATATTCTTTGGAGAACCTTTAAAATCGAGTAAAATGGGATAAGGGAGGAGGTAAGATGGCTTGATGTAAGATGGATTGCATAGCGTTCGCGAGAACCATCGTCCATTTACCATCCATACATCTTACATTGAGTCTGTAAGTGTTTTATTGAAGGTTGCCATGCCCATCGTCCATTTTCCATCCATTCATCTTCCATTAAAAACTAAAATGGTTCAATGTCAGCCTAACCTCATCATTATAAAAAGAAAGCATTTTTATCTAGGTTGTGATTATTTAAAAGGATAACTTTGCGGCTTCAAACCCACACAATGAGTGATCAGATAAAACACGAATGCGGAATCGCGTTTATTCGCCTGTTAAAACCACTTTCTTACTACCAGCAAAAGTACGGTACAGCCCTTTACGGCCTAAACAAGTTATATCTCTTAATGGAAAAGCAACACAACCGGGGCCAGGATGGCGCAGGTATTGCTACCATTAAACTGGATATGAAACCAGGCAGTAGGTATATTAGCCGATATCGTAGCATGGCTTCGAACGCGGTGGCAGACATTTTTGAGTATGTACAAGGTAAGTTTGTAGATATTCAAGAGAACACGCCTGAACTAATGCAGGATACAGAGTGGCTCAAAAACAACGTTAGCTTTATAGGCGAAGTGTTATTGGGCCATTTGCGTTATGGTACACACGGTAAAAACAGCATTGAAAATTGCCATCCCTTTTTACGTCAGAACAACTGGATGACCCGGAATTTGGTAATTGCTGGTAACTTCAACATGACTAATGTTGATGAGTTATTAGAGCAATTATATGAGTTGGGCCAACATCCAAAAGAAAAGGCGGATACCGTAACGGTATTGGAAAAAATTGGTCACTTCTTAGATGATGAGAACCAGGAGCTTTTCGATGAGTACAAAAAAGAAGGTCACGATAACGTTGCCATTACTCATAAAATTTCTGAACACCTCAATATTGCAAACATCCTTCGCCGCTCGGCTAAAACCTGGGATGGAGGATATTCAATCTGTGGTATGGTAGGGAATGGCGATTCATTCATTATGCGTGATCCGGCAGGAATTCGTCCGGCTTATTACTATTATGATGATGAAATTGTAGTTGCTGCATCAGAGCGCCCGGCATTACAAACCGCTTTTAACATCCAGTTTAAAGATATTAAAGAAATTGATCCAGGCCATGCATTAATCATCAAGAAAAACGGTGAGGTAAGCATGGAGCAGTTCCGTGAGCCTACAGAGCGTTTATCTTGTTCTTTCGAACGTATCTACTTCTCTAAAGGAAGTGATGCAGAGATCTATCGCGAACGTAAGCAATTGGGTAGGTTATTAACCGATAAGATACTGGAAGCTGTTGGACACGATTTAAAAAATACAGTGTTCTCTTTCATTCCAAATACTGCTGAAGTAGCCTTTTTTGGAATGGTAGATGGCGTTAATCAATACGTGCGTAAGTTACAAAAGGATACGCTGCTACACAAAAAGGAACAGTTAAACGATGAACAATTGGAAGAATTGTTGTCATTGGCTCCTCGTGTAGAAAAACTGGCAGTTAAAGATGTGAAGCTCCGTACTTTTATTACGCAAGATGCGGATAGAAGTGAAATGGTTGCCCACGTATATGATACTACCTATGGTATTATTAACAATCATCAGGATACCCTGGTTGCACTGGATGATTCAATTGTTCGCGGTACCACCCTAAAACAGAGTATAATTAAGATTGTAGATCGTTTACATCCTAAAAAAATTATAATTGTTTCTTCTGCACCTCAAATTCGTTATCCTGATTGTTATGGTATCGATATGAGCAGAATGGGGCAGTTCGTAGCTTTCGATGCCGCTATACAATTGCTTACTGAACGTGGCATGTGGCAGGTAATTGAAGATGTATATACTAAATGTAAAGCATCCCTTTTGTTGCCTAAAGAGGAGATTGTTAATCACGTAAAAGATATTTATAAGCCTTTTACCCCAGAGGAAATCTCAGCGAAGATTGCACAAATTATTACACCTAAAGGTACGGTAGCAGAAGTAGAGGTAATTTACCAAAGCTTAGAGAACCTGCATGAGGCTTGTCCGAAAAATAAAGGTGACTGGTACTTCTCCGGAAATTATCCAACCCCTGGAGGTAATAAGGTCGTAAATAAAGCCTTTATCAACTGGAAAGAAGGAAACAACCAAAGAGCATATTAATCAAAAAGCCCCGAAATTTTCGGGGCTTTTTGATTGTTGTGGGTTACGGGTTGTAGGTTACAGGTCTGTGTGCATTAGCGAAATCATTAACTTTTCTCCATTCTTTTAATAGGTTTGGCCAGGTGTACAATTTACAACTGGATTTTAACCACAAAGAGCATCAAGTTTAGCACACAAAGATAAAGTGGAATGGTTAGGCATCCAGACTTATAACTTACCACCTACAACTTAAAACTAAATGTTCAGACACCCAGCTTTACAACCAGCAACTCAACTAAGAATAGAATTTCAGATACGTTTTAACAATCAGCCAGATGGCAAAAAAGATAATTACTACCCCGGCTATTTTGTTAAGCTTTTTAAGCGCATCTTCCTTTATTTTATAGCGCAATTTACTTGAATAAAAGCTTTTTGCCCCGTCTATACTGAGCTGAGTAGCCATGGCAATAAAGAAACATACTAGTTTCTCGTTAAGCATATTGTTAAGTTTAACCGAGATAATCCCACTTACAATAATCCAGAACATGAGTGTAGAAGGGGTAAGGATACACATTAAGAACCCCTTTAAAATATAATTACGCTTACTTACCTTTTGCAAGGTAGTATTGTCATAATGTACAGTAATTTTAGATACGAGATAGTAGATACCTACTGCCAACAAAAAAGCACCGCCAACGGTGCCTACATATTTATCAAATTCAGATTTGTACTCGAAAAACTGACTGCCAAAAAGCACGAGGCCAATTAATACCACATCGCTGATAATGACACCAATGGCCAGAGAAAAGCCCGCTTTAAAGCCTCTTTCTATACTGGTTTTGATCATTGCAAAAAATACCGGACCTGTTAAAAACGACGAAATAATCCCTGCCCCTATACCTAAAATGATGGCTTCAAACATGCATTGTATTGTTTATGATATGCGAATATGCAATTTTATACCTAAACATCTGACATTTATTTTTGTTGGATCTGGTTGCACAAAAGTTACCCGATTTTAATTTTTTTTTATTTAAGTTTAGCCCCACTAAAACTAAATTTAAAAAATGAATTCAGAGCAAACACAAACCAAATGGGGGCAGTTCATTCCCCTCGTTACGGTTTTCTTTTTTTGGGGCTTTGTGGCCGCAAGTAACGACATCTTGATTCCTGTATTTAAGGAAGCATTTAAACTTAGCCAATCTCAAAGCCAATTGGTTTCTTTAGCATTTTATATTGCGTATACAGTGGGCGCATTAATTTACAACGGGATTTCTGTCGTAATGAAGCAGGATATTGTAAACAGGATTGGTTATAAAAACGGTTTAGCTCTCGGTTTAGCCATATCTGCTGTAGGTACTTTGCTATTTTACCCTGCTGCAAATACAGGTTCATTTGCCTTAATGCTCTCGGGACTATTCATAGTGGCATTAGGTTTTTCTCTGCAACAAACAGTTGCTAATCCTTTGGCTATCGCCTTAGGGCCTATCACTACCGGATCTCAACGCTTGACTTTAGCAGGTGGTATTAACAACTTTGGTACAACTATCGGCCCATTGATTGTAAGTTTTGCCATTTTTGGTTCTAATACCGGTGCAGCTTCGAATATCAGTATTGAAAGTGTTAAAATTCCATATTTAATATTGGGGGCGGCCTTCATCGCAGTTGCTATTTTCTTGAAATTTTCATCATTGCCTGATAGACCGGAATTATCTGAAGCTAATGATGGTGAAGCCAAAATAGAAGGATCTGCATTAAAATTCCCGCAATTGGTGTTGGGTATGATTGCCATTTTCTTGTACGTAGGTGTGGAAGTTTCTACAGCAAGTAATTTACCTGCTTACATGGAAAAAGATTTAGGATTTGCTATTGCAGATGTTGCTCCATACATCTCTTTATATTGGGCCAGTTTAATGATCGGAAGGTGGACCGGTGCAGTTGAAGCTTTCACCGATAACATGAGTACACAAAAAATATTAAGGTTTATTGCGCCTTACCTTGCTTTTGGGGTATTTTTAATCGTAAACGCTATAGCAAATCATGATTTACGTCCGTTTTATGTATATGCTTTGATTATTTTAGTCTTAATCGGGGCGGATATGGCGAGTAAAGGTAACCCGGCAAGAATGCTGTTAATCTTTTCCGGTTTCGGTATTCTGGCAACGTTAATTGGAATGTTTACTACGGGTATGGTGAGTGTATATGCCTTTACCAGTGTTGGTTTATTCTGCAGTACATTATGGCCATGTATCTTCACCTTAGCGGTTAGTGGCTTAGGTAAACATACCAGTCAGGGCAGTAGTTTCCTCATCATGATGATCATGGGCGGCGGAATTATCAGTTGGTTACAAGGTTTCATATCCGAGTTTACAGGCATTCAATACAGCTATATTATTGGTGTATTGTGTTTTGCCTACCTTGCGTTTTATGCCTGGAGAGTAAGCAGCATTTTAAGAAGCCAGGGAATCAATTTTGATAAAAAGATTTCTGGCGGACATTAATATTTAAAGCATTAATTTTACGGCCACAGGATTGTTCCTGTGGCTTTTTTATTTTAATATCATGGATAAACCGAGTTTCGATACCATATTTATGAATTTGGCTACTGATTTAGCTGCCCGCTCACACTGTGTGCGCGCACATGTTGGTGCTGTTTTAACCAAAGATACCCGTATTATTTCTATAGGATACAATGGACCGCCGGCAGGTACACATAATTGCGATGAAGAGTGGCCTGAACACGGTTGTGCAAGAGATAGTAAGGGAAGCTGTTCTTTAGCTTTACATGCAGAAGAGAATGCGATTTTGTATGCTTCAAAAAATGGATCTAAAATAGAAGGCTGCACCTTGTACACTACATTATCACCTTGTATCGCATGCGCGAGATTGATCTTATCTTCAGGTATTAAGTTAGTATACTATTCTAAATCTTATGCCGCATATAAAGGTTTGCCGAGCGATGAAGGTGTGGATTTTTTGAGGAAATTTGGAGTGGAAGTGAAATTGATGGAATCTTAAACAATCTTTTAATTTATCTTATTTCTTTGACTTTTCGGCTTTTACCTTTCAGCATAAAATCCTATCTTTGCCCATGCTAGAAAAAATCATTATCCTCGATTTTGGTTCGCAATATACACAACTCATAGCCCGTAGGGTTCGCGAACTGAATGTTTACTGTGAAATTTATCCTTATAACAATATTCCAGAATTTGCTGACGATGTAAAAGGTGTCATCTTTTCAGGAAGTCCTTATTCGGTTCGTCAGGAGGATGCACCTCAAATTGATTTAGCAAAATTCCATTTAAAATACCCGGTATTGGCGGTTTGTTATGGCGCACAATACATTGCACAACATTCAGGTGGTGATGTTCAGCCTTCTTCGACAAGAGAGTATGGACGTGCCAATTTGAGTTTTGTCAACCAGGAGAACAAGCTTTTCAAAGGAATCAATATCGAATCTCAGGTTTGGATGAGTCATGGTGATACCATCACCCAGATTCCCGATAATTTTGAGCTGATTGCCAGCACCGAAAGTGTAAGGGTAGCCGCTTATCATGTAAAAGATTCTGATACTTATGCTATTCAATTTCACCCGGAAGTTACCCACAGTATTGATGGGAAGGTGCTTTTGGAGAACTTTTTAGTGGATATCTGTGGTTGTAGTCAAGATTGGACTTCAGCAGCTTTCGTGGAAACTACAATTGCTGATTTACAAGCACAAATAGGAGATGATAAAGTAGTTTTAGCACTTTCAGGAGGCGTGGATAGCAGTGTAGCGGCAGTATTGTTGCACAAGGCGATTGGCAAAAATCTTCACTGTATTTTTGTAGATAACGGCCTTTTACGTAAAAATGAATATGAAAGTGTATTAGAGCAATATAAAGATTTCGGTTTAAATATTAAGGGTGTAGATGCCAAAGATCGCTTTTTGGGCGAGTTAGCAGGTGTTGAAGATCCAGAAACTAAACGTAAGATCATAGGTCGCGTATTTATCGAGGTGTTTGATGATGAAGCGCACCAGATTCAGGATGTGAAGTGGTTAGCACAAGGAACCATTTATCCCGATGTAATTGAATCAGTTTCAGTTAAAGGTCCTTCTGCAACCATTAAATCTCACCACAATGTGGGTGGCTTGCCTGATTTCATGAAACTAAAAGTAGTAGAACCATTAAAGTCTTTATTCAAAGATGAGGTTCGCCGCGTAGGAACAACGTTAGGTTTGGAATCTTTTATTTTAGGTAGGCATCCTTTCCCTGGTCCAGGTTTAGGTATCCGTATCATCGGTGATGTTACCCCAGAGAAAGTAGCTATTCTGCAAGATGCAGATCAAATTTACATCAACAACCTTAAGGAAGCTGGTTTATATGATAAAATCTGGCAGGCAGGAGCGATATTCTTACCGGTAAGATCAGTTGGTGTAATGGGAGATGAGCGTACCTACGAAAATGTAATTGCTTTACGTGCCGTAGAATCTCTTGATGGGATGACTGCAGACTGGTGCCACTTACCATATGACGTGTTAGCCAAAATCTCTAACGAGATCATCAATAAAGTTAAAGGAATAAACAGGGTTGTTTATGATATCAGCTCTAAACCACCTGCAACTATTGAGTGGGAATAATTTAAATCCAGAATTTTTAGCCGAAAGGCTATATAAATAATACGATTATGCTAGCAAGGTGGAATAAACTTTGCTAGCATATTTTGTTAAAGATAGTAGGTATGCGTTTAAGATATAAATATTGGTTTCTGGTTTTAGGATGTGTTTTTTTAGCGGCTTGTTCGCCCAAGATCAGAACACCCCGACCTGAAACAAAGCCGGCAGAAAAGGAAAAAGTGGCTGAAAAGAAACCGGTTAAAAGATTTTCTCAAGCCAATGTTTCGCTGTTAGTACCTTTCAGGCTAAATGAGGTTAATCTGAAAACAGCCACCAAATCCGATATTGAGAAGTTTGCCATGCCTATCGATTTCTATCAGGGGTTTAAGTTGGGCCTTGATTCTGTAGCCGCTTCGGGGTTAAATTTTAAATTGAATGTTTTCGATACCCGTGATGACAATGCGCATATCTCCCACCTGTATAAAAATGACGGTTTTAAACAGAGTAATCTGATTATTGGACCAGTTTTTCCCGATGGCCAGAAATTTATCTCCAATTATGCTAAAGAAAACAATGCTTTAATTGTATCGCCTTTGGCAGCTTCTCAACCAGCAGATTTTAATAATCCTAATCTGGTATCTATAGTCAATAATATAGATCTGCATGCTAAAAGGATAGCAACTTATATCACTAAAAATTTTAATGCTTCCAATACGATCATCGTATTGATCAATACTAAGAAAACAGAGGATGAGCAATTTGCTGCGCCTATAAGAAGTTTTTTTGGGAACTATTCCAAAGTAAAATATCCTGTTCAGGAATATGCGTCATCTTATGCGTTCGAAACCAAAATGATTAAGGGAAAGCAGTATGTAGTGATTGTTACTTCTCCTGATCGTGCATTTGTTCTTCCTACGGTAGAAAAGCTTTATAAATTGAAGAATCTGCCTTCAGGTGGTTATAATATTCAGCTTTTTGGTCATCCAAATTGGGTGAAGCAAAATTATCCTGCAGATAAACTCGAGAATCTAAATGCCATAGTGAGTTCTTCCTACAAAATCGATTATAAAAGCGCTTCGGTGATTTCATTTATTAAGCGATATAGAAGTAAATATGGCTTTGAACCTGGTGAATATGCATTTAAAGGCTTCGATATTGCTTATTACTTTGGTAAACTACTCTCTACCTATGGCGAGGACTACAGAGATTATCTCACCAAAGAGAAATATAAAGGACTACATAATAATTTCTCTTTTATTCATGATGAGAAGTTTGGCTATATCAATACCAGTTTAATGTTGTTGAGATATAAAAATTATGCGTTAAACGTTGTTGATTAATCAGTTATTTCCTAATCTATATGAGAGCAGAACACCAGTTAAAAGCTTTTGAACAAATTTTAGCCAATTATGATGGCAGTATGCCCTTGCATAGGTTTTTACCTTCTTATTTCAAGCTTAATAAGCAAATGGGGTCTTCTGACAGGAGATGGGCAACGCGGCATATATATAGTTTTTTTAGGTTAGGAAAGGCACTTTCTACTCAGAATAATGAGCTGCGATTGAGTGTAGCAGATTTTCTCTGTCATCAAACACCCAGCCTGATCGTTGGAAAGAATTTTCCTGAACTCGCAGAAAAAACTGAAGTGTTATTCGCTGATAAACTCGAACTTATCAAAAGTAAATTTCCTGATTTTAGCTTAGAGGAAGTATTCCCGTTTAATCAACACCTGTCTGAAGATATGGATCGGGAAGCGTTTTATGAGTCTTTTTTTAAACAGCCTGATCTTTTTATTCGGGTAGTTGAGGCACAGATGGAAACTATTTTGAGGGAGTTAAGAACAGCTGAAATTGCGGTAGAACAACTTTCTCCAACAACGATAGCCTTGAATAATGGTACGAAGCTGGAAGGGATTTTAAAAGAAGGAAGTTATCAGGTACAGGACTTATCTTCTCAATACACAGGAACTTATTTTGAACCCCAAAAATGGGATAAATGGTGGGATTGTTGCGCTGCTTCCGGTGGAAAGACGTTGCTGTTGCACAGTCTGGAGCCTAATTTAGGTTTACTGGTAACCGATTTAAGAGAAAGTGTTTTGGCTAATCTTGATGAGCGCTTTCGTTTGGCAGGGATTAAGAAATATCAAAAGAAGGAACTTGATTTACTACAGAATAATGATCAGTCACTGCATCATTATGAGTTTGATGGAATTATTTTAGATGCGCCTTGTACCGGATCGGGTACCTGGGGGAGAACCCCGGAAATGCTTACTTTTTTTGAACCCCGTAAAATCAATCAGTTTTCTACCATACAAAAGGGGATAGCTCAAAATGTGATCAAATATTTAAAACAGGATAAACCATTAATTTACATCACTTGTTCGAGCTTTGCTGAAGAGAATGAAGCTGTTGTACAGTTTATGTTGGATAATCTTCCGCTGAAATTAGACAAAATGGAGCTGATTAAAGGCTATAGCCAAAAAGCAGATACTATGTTTGTCGCAAGGTTAATCAAGACTTAGGCGTGCCTAAACCATGATTTAAACTTTCGTTTGAGGTATTTTATTGCTTCGATTAAAACAGCGATGCCTCCTATAATTGCGGTATACTCTTCAAATCTGTTCATCTTGTTGCTTTGTTGTTTAGACGCTATTGAGGTAAGTTTGTTACAGTTGTTCTTCGTTTATTGGCTTTTCGTAATCGTCTTGCTGAACTTGTTTTAGCATCTTTAATTGGTTTACAGTAGAGGCCCTGAAACAAGTTCAGGGTGACGGCAGTAGGAGTGGATTTTAGAAAAGAACTTTTTCGTAATCGTCCTGCTGAACTTGTTTCAGCATCTTTAATTGGGTTAACCTTTAAGACCCTGAAATGAATTCAGGGTGACGGCAGTAGGAGTGGAACTTCTTCACAATCGTCTTGCTGAATTTATTTCAGCATCTTTATTTGGGTTAACAGTAAAGGCCCTGACCCGAAGCGCAGATCTACGCAGTAAAATAAATTCAGGGTGACGAGTGTACTATATCCAATTAACTACAATCCCGTGTTATTTCTAAAAAGCTTAATCGCTATAGCCAATAAGATCACTCCAAAAGCTTTCCTTAATACATTCAACCCAGATTTACCGAAAAGTTTCTCTAATCTGTTGGTATTTTTCAGTACGAAATAAACAAACAGCATATTCAGTAAAATCCCAACCAGGATATTTTGCGTGGCATATTCGGTTTTTAAGGAAAGTAGGGTAGTCATCGTTCCTGCGCCAGCAATAATGGGGAAAGCGAGTGGTACTATGGAAACCGTTTCCGGCGCTTCTTCTTTAAAGATGGTTAAGCCCAATACCATTTCCATGGCAATAAAGAAGATTACAAAGGAACCTGCAATGGCAAATGATTCGACATCCAAACCGATTACTTTGAGTAAAGATTCTCCAACCAAAAGAAACAAAACCATGAGCACTGTAGCCACTATGGCCGCTTTTTCAGACTCTATATGTCCTGCTTTTCTGCGGAGCTCGATAACAACAGGTATAGACCCCAGGATATCAATAATGGCAAAGAGTACCATTGTGGTTGAAAGAATCTGGCTTAAGTTGAATTTCAGAAAATCGAATTCCATAGCGGTAAGGTTTTAAGCAAAGGTAATTCAATTTGCATAATTCAGCTCATTCGGGCCAGAATTTATCTGCTCCTAAAAATAGAACTGCGTTCTTAAAGTGAAAACATTATCTTTTCGATCTGTTTCATATCCGGAAATTTGGGTGGATTCATTTTTAATCACGTCATAGTAAACAACCGCTTTGAAATGCGGATTAAAGTGATGCAGGAAGCCAAATCCAAAAGTGTCAAAACGAACATCAGCAGCCGATAGGCCGTTGAGTGCAGAGATCGCATTTCCCTTTACTTTAGCATTAGGATCATACCAATCGTATTTAAGAATAAGTTGGTTATCGGTGCTGTTTAAGGTTTGAACGAAGGTAACATAAGCACCATTAAATGTTCTGGTATAATAAGGTAAGGCAACCGATTTGCTATCTACCGGGTAAGAGCCTGGTGTAGTAGAGGTTGTTCCTGTGCCGGTTTGTAAACCTGAAATTACTTCTGCCCTCAATTCCGATTTCCAGCTTTTTTTATTAGTGGCCAATTGGACATCAGCACCATAATATCTTCTTGGAGCCACCTGGTTGATGTTGTTGGCCGAAGAATCCTTAACCATTTTCCAGGTTTCGTTGCTTTGCTGCATACGGTAACTTACAGGTAAGCGATGGTTTAAGCCCCCTTGCAAGGTACTAACTCCACCAGCTATAGTGAATGGGGTATTTTTAATCGGAATTGATTTATGGCTAAGTCGGAAAATAAAATCTTTGCTATTATCGAACTCACCAGGACCAGCCAAGCCCTGACCGTTATATATTCCCATATCGAGCACCACATTTCTTAATTTTGCACCCTTCCAGCGTGGATTTATAGTAAATGTAACCCCTAAATCACGCTCTGTTTTCATCAAAATCTGAGACATTCTGCCCCTTTCTGGCGCTTCCCTAACGGAAGAAGATAATTGGAGCTCATTACCGAAAGGACGGCCAGACAAGCCTAAGGTTACGGATAATATTTTCCATTTATTTTCATAATAGCGTCCCCAGAAATCGCGGATAGCTACACCTTGTTCAGTACCATCGAACTGAAGTACAAAATACGTGGATGGACTGCCATCTTCATTCAACATCATGTAATCAGCCCTTAAACGGCCACGTCTTAATCTGAATCTATTACTGGTATATTCTCCAAAGTTACCGCCCTGGTATTCGGCTTGTGTACCCTTAGACTCGGCAAATTGAAATTGTGGCTGCAAATATCCACTAAATGATAATGAACCATATTTCTTGGAAATTATCAATAAATGGTTAACGGTAGTCGAATCCATAACATCATTAATAGTTCTTTGCGCAACTGCTTGATAGCCTGTTGATAATACGAAGAATAAAATAATCAGGGATTTATACTTGGGTAACAACTTAAAGTTCATTTCAGATTTTTTTGCAAAGGTAATCTATTAACAATTATTTAATACAAAAAAAGCCCACGATTTAATTCGCGGGCCTTTAAAAAATATCTTAAATGATTATAATTCTGGTTTTGGAGGATCAACCGGAGGAACCACCTTGCCTTTATTTCTAAGCACTGAGTTTCCTTTGCCGTAGAAGAAATAAATAGCAATTCCTAATCCCATCCAAATGGCTAGTCTAATCCAGGCTTCGAAAGGTAGCGAGTACATTAAATACACGCAAACAACTATACCCATGATTGGCACAAATGGTACTAAAGGAGTTTTAAACGGACGAGGCCTGTCTGGATCTGTTTTACGTAACAACATCACGCCTATACATACTAAAGAGAACGCAAATAATGTTCCGATAGATACCATGTGACCTAAATCCGTAACAGGAACGAAACCAGCAAAAATACTCACGAATACCATGAAGAATAAGTTGGTTTTGAAAGGTGTTCTGAATGTAGTGTGGATACTGCTAAAGAACTTAGGTAACAATCCATCTTTAGACATGGTATAGAACACTCTTGATTGTCCCATTAACATTACCAAGATTACCGAAGTGTATCCAGCTAAAATGGCAATAATTAAACCCAATTGTAAGAAATTGTATCCGGTAACCTTAAATGCTGTAGCAGCTGGAGAAGCATCACCTTTAAAAACATTAAAAGGCACTAAACCAGTCATTACGTGTGCAAATAAAACATATAAGATCGTGCAGATTACCAAAGATCCCAGGATACCTATAGGCATTCCTTTTTGCGGGTTTTTAGCTTCTTGAGCAGCCGTAGACACTGCATCAAAACCGATAAAAGCAAAGAATACTAAGGCTGCGCCAGCGGCAATACCTGAGATACCAAATTCGCCATAAACACCTGTGTTTTGCGGAATATAAGGGGTATGGTTTGCAGGATTGATGAATTTCCAACCTAGAGAGATGAACAAAATTACCACTGCTACTTTAACAATAACAAGAATATTATTCAAACTTGCAGATTCTTTTGTACCTCTGATGAGCATCAAAGAAAGAAGTGAAACGATAACTACCGCAGGTAAGTTTATTCCTCCGCCATCAACTTCGGCAAAGGATTTGGTCAAATACAGCGGCATTTCCACACCGAATTCATGAAGTAATTTATTAAAATACCCAGACCAGGAAACCCCAACTGTTGCAGCACCCAATGCATATTCTAATACTAAGTCCCATCCAATAATCCAGGCCATAAACTCACCCATAGTTGCATATGAATAGGTGTAAGCACTTCCCGCTACAGGAATCATAGAGGCAAACTCTGCATAACATAAGCCAGCAAATGCACAGCCTACTGCAGCTAATACGAATGATAGAGTTACTGCTGGTCCAGCATGGTCTGCTGCAGCTATACCAGTTAGGGAGAATAACCCTGCCCCAATAATAGCTCCAATACCCAGGGCAACAAGGCTCGTACTGCTTAACGTGCGCTTTAATGTGCCCTCACCACTTTCAGCAGATTCTGCTATAAGCACATCAATAGGCTTTTTTAGATTCATAAGTTGTTTAGTCTTTTATGTTTGTCGATTTTTTTATGATAATAAGCCGTAAACCTAAATAAAAATTACGAAAATGTAAAAGGGGATTTTGTTAAAACCCCTTTTTTGCAATTTTATATCTTAGTTTTTACAACTAGTGGCTTAAAGTATCGGTAGTATTGATCAAAGTGTCGATAATTACGTTACCTAAACTATCGGTTTTTTGCTGAATTTTAATTTCTTTGCGAACTTCTTGTCTATGTTCGGAAGTTACAGCCTTAACTGCGATGTATGGGGCAATAACTAGTGAAACTATAGACATTAATTTGATTAAAATGTTCATGGAAGGGCCTGAAGTATCTTTGAAAGGGTCTCCAACGGTATCTCCTGTAACGGATGCTTTATGTGGCTCCGATTTTTTGTAGTAAGTTTCTCCATTGATGACGCAACCTTGCTCAAAGGATTTTTTGGCATTGTCCCAGGCTCCACCAGCATTGCTTTGAAAAATTCCCATTAGTACGCCTGTTACGGTAACACCGGCAAGCAGGCCGCCCAAAACTTCAGGTCCGAAGGTGAAGCCGATAATAATAGGGGTGATCAATGCAATTGCTCCAGGCATCATCATTTCCCGAATAGAGGCTTTGGTAGAAATCGCTACGCATTTTTCATATTCAGGTTTGGCTTTATATTCCATAATGCCAGGAATTTCGCGGAACTGTCTTCTTACTTCCTGTACCATATCCATTGCTGCTTTACCAACGGCCTGTATACAGAGTGCTGAAAAGATAAAAGGAATCATGCCACCGATAAACAAGCCTGCCAGCACGGGCGCTTTATAAATATCTATTGCGCTAATTCCTGCAATACCTACAAAAGCTGCAAAAAGAGCCAGAGAGGTTAGTGCTGCAGAGGCAATTGCAAAACCTTTTCCTGTAGCGGCAGTGGTATTCCCAACGGCATCCAAATTATCGGTACGCTCACGAACTTCCGGCGGTAATTGACTCATTTCTGCAATACCACCTGCGTTATCGGCTATAGGGCCAAAGGCATCAATAGCCAGTTGCATGGCAGTGGTGGCCATCATGCCGGCTGCTGCTATCGCCACACCATATAAGCCTGCAAAGTGATAAGAAGACATAATTCCTCCTGCTAAAACCAAAATTGGAATTACCGTTGATTTCATCCCGACAGAAAGCCCCGCAATAATATTGGTGGCATGGCCGGTTGAAGATTGCTGGATAATAGAATTAACGGGTCCTTTACCCATTGCGGTAAAATATTCAGTTACAATACTCATGATTGTTCCTACAACCAGGCCAACCATAATGGCGTAAAACACATTAATACTCGAAAATTCATATCCTCTAAGACTCAAGGTTTCAGGTAGCATCCATTTAACTACAAAGAATGAAGCTACGGCTGTAATAACAATAGAAGACCAGTTTCCTAGGTTCAATGCATTTTGTACGTTAGATTTTTCATCTTTGATGGTTACAAACCAGGTTCCGATAATGGAAAAGATGATTCCCAAACCACAAATGACCATTGGTAACAGAATAGGTGACATACCTCCGAATTTATCGGTTACCGAAATCTCTTGCCCCAATACCATGGTAGCTAATATGGTAGCTACATAGGATCCAAATAAATCGGCACCCATTCCGGCAACATCACCCACATTATCGCCCACATTGTCTGCAATGGTAGCTGGATTTCTAACATCATCTTCTGGAATCCCTGCCTCTACCTTTCCAACTAAATCTGCGCCCACATCAGCTGCTTTGGTGTAAATACCACCACCAACTCTGGCAAACAAGGCAATAGATTCTGCCCCTAATGAGAAGCCCGTTAACACCTCAATGGCCGTGCGCATCTCTGTGCTATTGGCGTTGGTAACATGAAATATCTGTAAGAAAACTATAAATAAACCGCCTAAACCCAGAACAGCAAGTCCTGCCACGCCAAGACCCATTACCGTACCACCGGTAAAAGATACTTTCAGCGCCTGCTTCAAACTGGTTCTGGCTGCTTGTGTGGTTCTCACATTGGCCTTTGTAGCGGCTTTCATTCCGATATATCCTGCAGTAGCAGAAAATACAGCCCCTATAATAAAGGATATGGAAATAATCCAGCTGGAATGCAGGGCTACACCATTAATTTCTGTTACGGTGCCTGAATAGGCTAATAAGGCGGCTGTAAAAACAACAAATACGCTTAATACTCTCCATTCTGCTTTTAAAAAGGCCATGGCACCATCGGCAATGTAGCCTGCCAGTTCTTGCATGTTTTTATCACCAGCATCTTGCTTGCTAACCCAGGCACTCTTAATCATCATGACAATAATTCCGATCAGGCCCAGGGCGGGGATCACATAAAGTAAATTGTTTTGTAAAAAATCCATAGTTAATATTTGGTTGTTGAGTTGTTAGCGTACATTAATAAATTTCATTCATTAAAAGGCATTACAATATAAGTAGTACACTGTTGTACTGCGTTATTTTATATTTATATCTGGTTATTATTTAGCAAGATAATAAATTATTCTTCTTCAGCTTAAAAAAATACCAACACGCTGAAATAAAATTTGTTCTATTAAAATAATACAGGGCGATACCAAAGGCTATTGTTTTTTTAAATAAATTAGCCACCAACTAAACTTTAAAACCAAGCAAAACTAAAAAATGGAAAAACTTCAGGAAAAAGGACCTCTTAAAAAAAAGCTAGGCCTTTTTGATGCCGCAATGCTGGTAATGGGATCGATGATTGGAAGTGGTATTTTTATTGTGAGTGCTGATATTATGAGGAACCTCGGTTCTGGTTATTGGTTAATTGTGGTTTGGATCATTACAGGGGTAATGACAGTTGCTGCAGCAATCTCCTATGGAGAACTGTCATCTATGTTTCCGAAAGCAGGAGGACAGTACACCTATTTGAAGGAGATTTTCGGAAAAATGATGGGCTTTCTGTATGGTTGGGGACTATTTACGGTAATTCAAACGGGTACCATTGCTGCTGTTGCGGTTGCCTTCGGTAAATTTACAGCCTATTTAATCCCTGCACTTAATGATGCCGCCCCCATATTTCAAAATGGCGGTTATAAAATAACCTGGATCCAAATATTGGCCATTGGGGTCATTTTGTTGCTTACTTTTATTAATACAAAAGGAGTAGAAAGTGGTAAATGGTTGCAGAATATTTTTACGGGCTCAAAAATCGTGGCTTTAATAGGTTTAATCATTTTGGGTTTCCTTTTAGTGAAAAGTAATTTTTGGGCAGATAATATGAGCTTTAGGTGGGATGCTTTCAATAATCTGAAAACAGATTCGGGAGGTAATTTTATCAAATCTGGCTGGGAATCTATTTCCGGAATGACCATAATGGGTGGTATTGCCGCTGCAATGGTAGGTTCGGTATTTTCGAGTGTAGCCTGGGAAAATGTAACCTTTGTTTCAGGAGAGATTGAAAACCCTAAAAAGAATGTGGTGCGGGCAATGGTTTTAGGTACTTCAGCGGTAATGATTTTGTACTTATTGGTTAATTTTATCTATCTCAATACTTTAAATAGAGATAGTATTGCTTTTGCCCTTAATGATCGGGTTGCAGTTGCAGCCTCCGAGCAAATCTTTGGTAGTGGCATAGGTACAATTGTAATGGCTGTGTTGGTTATGATTTCTACTTTCGGCTGCGTAAACGGTATTGTACTTGCCGGTGCAAGGGTATTTCAAACCATGGCTAAGGACGGCATGTTTTTTAAAGCTGCCCTGGATAACAATAAAAACGGGGTTCCTGAGAAATCGTTGTGGATGCAGGGAATCTGGGCTTCTGTTTTATGCTTAAGTGGTCAATACGGCAATCTTTTAGATATGATTTCTTTTGTGATTGTACTTTTCTATATGATCACTGTTTTTGGTGTTATTTATTTAAGGCTAAAGAAACCTGATTTGGAAAGACCATACAAAACCTGGCTTTATCCTGTTACACCTATTGTATATTTATTAATTGGGGCTGCATTTTGTATTTTATTGCTCATTTATAAGCAACAGTATACCTGGCCCGGCCTTGTTATTGTATTACTAGGTGTTCCGGTTTACTTCTTTATCAATAAAAAGACGGTTTAAGGTTGTAATAGTTTTATAATATAAGGATGAGGCTGTCTCAAAATAAATGAGGCAGCTTTTTTGTATTTAAATAAATCCTATGTGTTATTTCTTTGTTGCTGGCTAGAAATGTTTATTTATCCAGCATTTTGTTAAAAAGAGCAAAAGCAAGTCTTTTTAGGCTGCTTTTTTTCTAACATTTTGTGCAATTGCCAATAATCCCCATTCTATTGCCACTTTTTCTTTCCCCCGAAGCATGAAGCGGCGGAATCCGTGGTTCTGTTTAATATTCCCGAACACTGGTTCAACATCATGACACCTTTGCTTTCTTTTTTCAACTCCCTTTTCACTGTTGAGTAGCTGATATGCTTTTGCTT
>NZ_FOGG01000047.1 GCF_900111155.1 Pedobacter rhizosphaerae
TTCCGCCGCTTCATGCTTCGGGGGAAAGAAAAAGTGGCAATAGAATGGGGATTATTGGCAATTGCACAAAATGTTAGAAAAAAAGCAGCCTAAAAAGACTTGCTTTTGCTCTTTTTAACAAAATGCTGGATAAATAAACATTTCTAGCCAGCAACAAAGAAATAACACATAGGATTTATTTAAATACAAAAAAGCTGCCTCATTTATTTTGAGACAGCCTCATTTCTGTTAAAGATCTATTAATCAGAGGAAAGATAAGCTTAACAATCTTTAGTATCGTCCTAGATTTACTTACAAAAAAGATGCTTATCAGATTGTATTATTCTTTAACGAGAAAGTTAGTTTAAACATCTGCATCAAAATGAAACTCCCTTCCTCTTAACGATTATTTATTGTTTGCTGTGCCAATTTCAATATTATTGGCAGTGGGCTTTGAAGTTTCGACTTCTTCTTTGTCTTTTTTACAAGAAGTGAAAATGGAAATAATGATAGACTTAATAGTTCAAGCTGGATAACAATGCAAAATCTAAATTTCCTATGAGCATTGTTGTTAAAAAAAATGAAAAGTGAAAGAAAATATTGCAAAAGTGTAATTGGAGTTTTCCATTTGTCAATACTTTTGTTTCATGTGATAAGCTTGCCGGCAATACAAATCATCACGTAATAAATATATAAATAAAGTTATACTTAGATGAAGAAGATCAAATTTTTGATGGTTATGAGTGTTGTGATTTTTCACTCCATCAGCGGCCAGGCACAGGAAAATAAAGAAACAAAGTTCAGTTTTCCTAAAGATAGAAAAATCAATGTGGGCGTACTGGTATACGACGGAGTGGAGATTGTTGATACTGGTGGGCCAATTGATGTGTTTGTTAAGGCGAATAATTCGAATAACAAATATAACATATATACGGTATCTGCCACCCAGAACAAGAATATTATCATGGACGGTAATACGGTTAATTTAGTTTCAAAATACAATATTTTCGATGCACCCCAGGCAGACATACTAATTATCCCAGGAACATCCCCGGAAATAGTTGCGAAAGTTTCAGCAGATAAAAAAATGATGAACTGGATTGTCGATCAAAACAATAAAACCCAAATGACCATGTCAGTATGTACCGGAGGATTGATCTTGGCCAATACTGGTTTACTGGACGGGCGATCAGCTACCACACACCACTGGTCGATAGATGAACTTAAGTCTCATTCCAAAATCAATGTACAGGAGAAAAAGCGTTTTGTTGTTGACGGAAAATTCCTGACGGGAGCAGGTGTTACATCAGGAATGGATGTCGCGCTTGAAGCAATCGAACTTATTCACGGAAAAGATGTTGCAGACGATATTGCACATGGAATGGTGTACAACCGCTACGGAACAATGGAGTTTTTACCCAAAAAGTAAAGTTTTTGACCTGCCGATGAAACTATATTTTTTCATCGGTAGGTCTTTCACAAAATTCGGTTTAAAATGGAATTCTTTTGAAATTCCTTCGGCGTCAATCCAGTATACTTTTTGAAAAAGCGACTGAAGTAACTGTCGGTTTCAAAGCCTAATTTCCATGAAAGTTCTTTACTTGTAATGTCAGACCAATACAATATTCGTTTCGCTTCTAACAATAAATGTTCATCGATAAGTTGCTTCGGAGTTTTAAATGTGGAATGCTTTACCTGATGAGTCAACACACTTGTGCTTATATTTAGGCTATCTGCATAAAAACTTACCTCATGATGTTCGGTATAATGTTTTTTTAACAGTATTCTAAACCTGGCGTAGATTTCATTCAAGGTTTTTTCTGTAGAAGGGTTCTGATCTGAAAGTATTGCGCAATAAGTTACAAGCGCATCAAGCAGGGATTGTGTAAGTTCTGTTTCTAGTGTACTGTTGAAACTTCGGTTTTCCATAAGGTGAATAATCTCATCAATACGCTCAATTTCACCTTTAGAGATTTTAATGAACGGACGGGAGAAAATTTTATTGAGGCTGTTAAAAAAAGTAGGCCCGCGATCTTTAATGAATCTTTGTGAAAAACCTATTGACTTGATTACGCAATCATGAAGAATAGGATGAGTATGAACCCGGTCGATATCTAATAATAAAATTGCTGGAGCTGTAATTCGGTCGCTTTCAAAATCAGCTAAATGAAGAATTGATCCACTGTACAAAAAACTTAAAATGTAGTAATTATGAGAATGAGGGTTTTGATCTTGTGCCATAAATTCAACCAACTCATCACTTTTATAAAAGTTAAAGTCATTTTGATTTAATGGGTCTTCCAGACTGTATTTTGGTATTATGTTGCTCATAACGTTGGCTCTTAGATAGAAAATTCTATGTTATTATGTGGTATAAACAAACAGTGATACTTGCTTAAAAATAAGTGCAACAATTATTCAAGCATTCTTTATCTAGCAATTTACTAAACTTATATCAATACACTACGAAATATTGCTATTGTTGGCTCGATTAGAGATTACTTCAAACATTCTTAGCAGGAAAGTCCTTCTATTTTCGTTCAAATTTATTCAAAAAATACTATCTACAATGAAAAGAATAGGTAAAATAATCAATCTTAATTATGCTCTGGGAATAGGAGAAATATCTGATCGCAACGACCAGGAAATATTTTTTGACATCGCTGACATATCCGGAGTGGCAGAGCCTAATTGTACTGTACAATTTGAAATAGAAATGAAGCTGCAAGGTTTGCGTGCCATAAAAGTTATACCTATAGATTCATCGAACTAGTCTTGATGTGCCATGTAGTAAGGCAGAAGATTTTCTAAGGCAGTTTATCCATCCGTAATTCACTGGAATGGATTAGAGCTTCGGTTTTAAAAGATTTTGATTAAATCTGGATGGATACTAATTTTTTTTTAAAAAAAAAAGGATAGAATTAAGTTATAAGGGATAATGGGTTTTACTGTGAGGAGTTTTCTTTTAAAAGCGCACGTTTGTTTATCTCGAACTGTTAGGAAATAACTACTGCAGAATTTTAATTATAAAGCATTATCAGGCAATAAGAAAATTTATAAATAAACTATTAATGAATTAAAAATGGAAAATGAGCCAACACTATTTTTTCGAAAATTTCTGAATAATAATTGTACACGTTCCGAACTGAATTTATTATTTCTTCATTTCGGCTCAACAAAGGAGGAAGAAATTAAAAAACTGATTTCTGACCATCTGCAAAGTGATGACAGTTGTGAGATTGACCAGAATGATCGATTGAAAAATATTCTAGCAGCCATACATGAGAAAATTCCATTCGATAAATAATAAATAACTGTTCAGAAATTTTGAGAATACATAATAGGAAAACCAATTTATTTGACTCCGACCCGCCAAATTCATAACAGCAACATATTAATGATTTGACGCAAATATGTTAGGATTATCAATCTGCCGATCTTTTGTATTTTAGATCTCGATACTTCATCAACATCATTTAGAACGCAATAAATTTACAACTCTGATACGTATTCTCTTTTGAGAATAAATGCCAAAGCTGCTTCCAATGCATGGTACATAGTCTTCGGTTCCTTCCTCTATAATAATTTATGTGGTAAAATATTTAGGATGTAAATATCTTTCAGCGATACTCTAACTTATCTCGTTTGTACTGATGATATTTTCAAGAATTTATCAACCGAGTTTTCATCCATTGATTGTGCAATTAGTTAGTTTCTTTTTATTAGGATTCACTAAATTGCACTTTTCTATTTAATACCCTCTAACCATTCAGATATATAGATGAAGCAAATCATTAGCTTGACTTTCATTTCTTTTTTAATTTTTTCTAGAATTGCTGCACAGGACTTTGTTTTTTCTCCTATAAATGTAATGCATGGATTAAGCGATAACCAGGTTAGATATATTATTCAGCTACCTGATGGGCGGATGGTGTTCAAAACAAGTGGCAATATCAATATTTATGACGGAGCAAGATTTAGGTATATTCATCGGAAAATCAGCAATAATTTCCCGCTAAAAAATTATGGTGGACACTATCGCATTTATCAGAGTGGGGATTCAACGCTTTGGATAAAGGACAGACATCAGCTGATGTGCGTGGACTTACGCAAAGAAAGTTATATTACTAATCTGAATCAATATTTTGAAAATGCAGGATTTCATTCAAGAGTTGATGATATATTTTTCGATCAAAAGCAACAGATGTGGTTGCTAATCAATAACCAACTGATATCAAAAAACCACAAAAGTAAAATTAGCCTTGCGCCACAGTTAGGGGTTCTACAAGATATCAGTTCAGACGGGGAACATCTTTTTCTTTTTTACAATACTGGTGCTATAGTTTGTCATGATCTTAAAACTGCAAAAAACAAATATACCATTAACGCTTATCCTGCATCAGAACAAATGCATTTCAATCGGACATCGCTCGTAGTCAAAGCCGCCAATGGATTTTATCAATTGCGAAATGGAAATCTAGGTGGTTTTTTTTTCTTTGATCTGCTAAAATTAAAGTGGAAGAAGTTACTGCAGACCGATTATACCCTTAACACCTTATTTGTAGATGAGAAAGGATTGGCAACAATTAGTTGTTCCAATGGCATTTGGATGATTGATTGCCAAAGTGGCAGGTCAAAATATTTACCGAGTATCGAAAAAGTAGACGGCGGTAAATTGAATACAGAAATAAGCACTGTTTTTTATGATCGGCAAGGCGGGTTGTGGTTGGGAACTGTAAACCAGGGTTTGCTCTATCATCATCAGGAAAGAAACATGTTCAATGCCATTAGACGATCAGCTTTTGAGGTTAAATCCAACAAGGATATTTTGGTTCAAGCCTTTAGTGAAGACGAGGAGGGGAACATCTACATTAAATCTCGGTCTGAATTTTACCAATATCATCCAAAATTCGGCAATCATGCAAAACTCAGACTGCTGCAATCTTTTTCCCTTCCCGCCAATGAATTGCAAAAACTAAATATTGCAACAAGTAAATACAAAAATGATCAAGCAACTCAGCTCACGGATCATCGCGGTTGGATTTGGACCGGAACAGCTGATGGATTAAAGGTTTTGGATAATGTTACGGGTAAAGAAAAAACATTTTACACCAAAGATGGTCTGTCAAATAATTTCATACAGTCAATTTTTCAGGATCATGATCGGAATATATGGATTACAACTAGCTACGGAATCAATAAGGTTCAAATAGATGCTAAAACAAAAGGGGTTCGCTTCATTAAATTCGATCCGAATGCAGGCGTATTGGAGGGTGAATACTTAAAAGGATCAGCCTATGAGAGTGAAGACAGTACGCTTTACTTTGGAGGTGTAAACGGTTTCACAATTCTAAACCGAAAGCATCTTCAGTTTTCCGGATTAGCATTTAAACCTGTGTTTACCTCTTTAATTCTCCATGGTCAGTGGATAGAAATTGGTAAATATTATGACGGACGTATTTTGTTAGAAAAGGCTGCACCTTATACCCATGATATTGAGCTTTCCCACCATCAAAATTTCCTCACTTTTGAATTTACTGCCTTAAACTATTCCAATCCTGCCCAAACTTACTACCGTTATCAGCTTGATGGTATAGACCGACAGTGGAGAGAAACTTTCAGCCATCAGGAAAATGCGCTATATACCGAAAAAGGTATGTTGCAGGTTTCTTATACTAATCTTCCCCCAGGAAAGTATAAACTCAAAGTTAAAGCATCCAATGATAATTTGAAATGGGACACTCCGGTTTCTATCTTAACTTTCACCATTAAAGCACCCTGGTGGAAAACCCCTTTAGCCTACATGCTATACATATTTCTTTTCCTGGTATTGGTGCTCGCCATCATTTACTTGTACTTGCGAAGTGAGCGGAAAAAGGCTGAAAGGACCCGGAGGGAAGATATCTTGTTGTTAAGAATTCGCAACCTGATTGATCAGCAGAACTTCATTCAGGAGCAGAACGAGCGTACCGATACTAATATGTTAAGCTCCGGTGGGGAGGCTGATCCCATTTCGCCTTTGAGCCAGTTAGAATCTTCTTTTTTAGCAAATGCGATTTCATTGGTCAAAACAAATCTTGATGTTCCCGATTATTCAGTAGAACAGCTCAGTCGAGATTTAAATATGGATAGAACGGGGTTGTATCGGAAGCTTATCACTTTGCTGGATAAATCGCCCTCTATATTCATAAGGAACATCAGGCTCGAAAAAGCTGCAGAACTGCTAATACAAGGACAGCTGAATATTTCTCAAATCGCCGATCGTGTTGGTTTCAGCAGCTCGAGCTATTTAAGTAAATGTTTTCAGGATATGTACGGCTGCAAGCCTTCGGAGTACGCTGATAGCATTAAAAATCAACATAAGTCTTAAAAGATTCAACATGATTGTTGTCTTGAATTTTGTGTTCTCATTAGTTTTGCACTCAACTATACCAAATATCAAGATATATGAAAATCCATCAAATTTCAACGATTCTTTTTGCAATCCTGACATTATTTTTTGGCAATGTTCTGAGTGCTCAAACTGTTAGAAAAACAGCCCAGGGAATCAATTTTTCTGCTCAGCAGCTGGACATCAGTGTTCAATTTTACTCTTCAAACACTGTGAGGATTTACAAGACGCCGAAAGGAAGACCCTATGTTAAAACAAGTCTTGCCGTAACAGCAAAGCCTGAAAAGACTGCACTCATATTTGCGCAGAAAGGGAAAAATTATATGATTAAAAGTAAAGAAATCCAAGTTGATGTAAATACGGAAACAGGTGGGGTTTATTTTTCAGATCTTTCAGGCAAACAATTACTTCATGAAAAAGACTATGGAACGCAGTTCTCTGCGTTGAATGATGGTGGAACACCATCATTTAAAGTTCGAACCGGATTTTTACTGGATAAAGACGAGGCCATTTTTGGGGTTGGACAAATCCTTGATAATAAATTCAACCGTCGAAATTCGGCTCATCATCTACAAAATGAAAACATGTCAACCTATTCGCCTTTTTTTCACTCCGTTAAAGGATATGCGGTATTCTGGGATAACTATTCTATATCGGAATTTAATGATAATCCACAAGAACTCTCTTTTGAAAGTTTAGGCCACTGCTCTGATTATTACTTTATGTACGGTGGTAATGCTGATGGAGTAATCTCGAAAATAAGAGCACTAACCGGAAAAGCGCCAATGTTACCTTTATGGGCTTATGGTTTTTTTCAGAGTAAGGAACGCTATAATACCCAGGAAGAAAGTCTGGATGTGGTCAAGAAATATCGGGAGTTGAAGGTTCCTTTGGACGTCATCATTCAAGATTGGCGTTACTGGCCGGAATTTAACAAAACAGATAGTGCCTGGAATTCCCAATCTTTCGATCAATTGCGTTTCCCAAATCCAAAAAAATGGGTGGATGATATTCATCAGTTAAACGCCAAACTACTGATTGTAACCTGGCCAGGCTTCGGGCCAAAGACGGCACAGCGCAAAGAATTCGACAGTAAGAATATGATTATTAATTTTGATACCTGGCCTCCAAATAGCGGTGCTCGACCATACGACGTATTCAATCCACAGGCACTGAATATATACTGGAAATATCTTAATAAAGGTATCTTCAGTCATATCGGTAATGATGGTTGGTGGCTGGACTCAACAGAACCTGATCACATCAATAAAAAAGATAGTGATTTTAATCTTCCAACCAACCTTGGTAGTTACCGAAGTGTTAAAAATGGTTTCAGTTTGATGCACAACAAAGGCATTGCTACCCATCAGCGTGAGACAAATGACCAAAAACGGGTTGTTATTCTAACCCGATCAGGATTTGTAGGCCAACAACTGTATGGCTCAAATACATGGAGTGGAGATGTTAATTCCACCTGGGATATGCTGGAAAAACAAATCCCTGCAGCACTAAATTATACCTTGATTGGAATACCCAATTGGAACAGTGATATCGGAGGCTTTTTTGCAGGTCGTTGGCGCAAAGGTGGTGGCAATAAAAATCCGGAATTTCAGGAGCTTTATGTAAGGTGGATGCAGTTTGGAACTTTTAGTCCTATGATGCGTTCGCATGGAACTGATCTTCCTAGGGAAATATGGAACTTCGGCGAAAAGGGAAGCTGGTGTTTCGATGCGCAGGAAAAAATGATCAAACTTCGCTATCGTCTCCTCCCTTACATCTACAGTACTTCATGGGATGTATCAAGAAATGACGGAACATTTATGCGTCCCTTGATGATGGATTTCGCCAAAGATAAAAAAACGCATGATCTAGGAAATCAGTATTTATTTGGCAGATCCTTAATGGTTTCACCTGTAACTAAATACCAGGTAAAAAAATGGCCTGTTTACCTACCAAAAACAAGCGGATGGTACAATTTTTGGACAAATCAATTTATTGAAGGAGGAAAAACTATCGATACTGATGCGCCAATCGAAATCGTTCCACTATATGTTAAGGCTGGATCAATTATTCCCCTCGGACCTGATGTGCAGTACGCTTCAGAAAAAAAATGGGATAGTCTTGATATTAGCATTTATGCAGGAGCAGATGGTAAATTCATACTTTATGAGGATGAGGGTGATAATTACAATTATGAAAAAGGAGCTTTTTCAGAAATTACTTTTTTGTGGAGTGATGATAATAAAACTTTAAATATCAGTAACAGAAAAGGGAGTTTTAAAGGTATGCTGAATACTAGAAAGTTTAACTTAAGACTGATTTCAAAGTCGGCCAAAGCTCAGGAAACCCGCTCAATAGCATACGATGGAAGCCAAATATCAATTAAATTTTAAGCGCTCAGTTCTGCTGATATAGCAAAAAAAAACCAGCTGATTTCTGATGACTGATCTAGTCATCAGAAATCATTTTGAAAAATTTACATATGGCAAAATAAATTGTGCCAAATTCAGACAAACTCAAATTAATAGCAATATGCTGTTAAAGAGAGGGTGCGTATTTAGATCGATTACACTTATTCTTTTTAAATCATTTTACCTCGTTTCGCTCTTTATTATTTCATTAGAATTCTTGATAAAGTAATTTTTTTGATGGTTCGGGCGCATCTTTACTGATGTATTATTTTGGTTAGATGTCGGATTTGTATGAAAAAATGTACTTGGCAGATCGGTTTATGATGCCTTCAATATTTCGGCCCGGAAAATGTATCGGAGTAATTATGTTAATAAAAATCTGTTTTCAAATGGTGTTGATGCATGGTAGTGTGATTCATCGGAATCAGTAGATGGCGATTGGAATGAAAAGGCCAATAATATTGCACAGGATCCGAAAGCCAGATATAATCTTAATGCTAATGGTTTAAATCAACTGCTTGGACCCTTAAGGGCTAATCTATATTCGCTCAATCACTCAAAAGGTATTTTTGATAACCAGCGTCTGGCTACAGACCAGAAAAGAGTTTTAAACCTGACCCGATCTGACTTTGCCGGTATTCATCGTTACGGAACATTTATTTGGAATGGAGATACCAAAGCAACCTGGGCTGATTTTGCCAAATGGATTCCATCCGGTTTGAATTACATTGCGACAGGCAATCCTTATTGGACCATTGATGCCGGTGCATTTTTTGTAAAATCAAAATCGCAATGGTTTTGGAAAGGAGACTTTGATACAGGAACTTTAGATCCTGGGTATCGAGAGTTTTATGTAAGAACCCTCCAGTTTGCCACCTGGTTGCCAATGATGAGAAGCCATGGTACTCACTTCGCCAGAGAACCCTGGAAATTTGGCGATGTGGTATTTAATGTGACCATCGTTAGAAACGGCGAAAAAGGTAAAACTTTAATTCATTCTTCTTCCAGGAAAAATATCACTTATTCAGGTCAACGTGTAAGGGTTATCATGTAAGAGAAATAATAGGCTCGTGATGTTAAATTTTGAAAATTATAAGTCGAAATCCACTATTTCAGGAAGAATTCCTATCTATCGACCTTTGGTACCTGATGTATTTGGACTGAAACATATGATGACAAATTCACCATCCTTTTCCATAAAAGTTTGGACCAATTAGCGGAAATTAAATTCAATAAATAAGATCGTGGCGGAAGCTAAATTAATGATCAGCTCTTGAAAATTGGAAACTTTTCTGTATTGATGCATTTCTTTACATAGTCTGTTCATCGCATTATAAACATGGGTATGAACCGTTCGGACTGATATATTAAGTATTTCAGCAACTTCAGCGGATTTCAATCCTTCCTCCTTTACCAGTTTAAAGGCAAGCTTGGTTTGTAGCGGAAGACCATCAATAGCAACATCCAGCTTCATCCGGAGTTCTTTTTTTTCCAGATCAAGATCTGGTCGATAAATACAGGAGAGCTCCCCCTCAACATCGTCAATATTTACAACACGCATCTGTGCTGATTTTTTCCAATGATTGATAGCTTTATTTTTAATAAGGGTGAGCAAATAGACTTCGGGTTTATTAATATGGTTTAACGCCGCCCTGTTAATCCAGCACTGCACAAACACATCAGATACAATCTCTTCGGCTTCTTCACGGCTAGCGCCATACTGCGTGCAAAAACGGATAAATCTACGTTGAGTCAAATGAAAAAGCCGCTCAAAAGCTTTCGCATCATTTCTGTACCGGATCTCATCCCAGCACGCAAGAATATTTTCCTGTTTCTCCGCCATTATTTAACTCATCATTGGAATTCTCAAGAAGATCCGCACGTTCCGGCAAGATCGTGGGTTGATATCTGGTTATAATTTTCTCTAATGTAAACATTTTTTATTACAATGGTCACTCTCCTGCGTGCTATGATAAATTTAAGCTGCACATCATTTTAAATCACCAGCAGAAATTGCGCTTTTAAAAAAAAAATAAAAAAAATAGAAAGTGTATACGTAAATCGGGTTTGAAAATTGTCTATACCATAATCCATTCTAACCAAATTATGACCAGCGAAGAATTTGTCCGTTTGATCACTGCAGAATTTCTTGAGGAAATTTCTCAGGCTGATAGAGAAAAACTAGATAGTTTACTTTCTCAGGACCCACAACTTTTGCAGGAGTATCATTCAATAAGGAGTTACTTGCTTTCAGCTCAGATAGAAGAACAGGAGAATATTGCTTTATACAGAAAAATACAGTCTAAGATTGCCACCATTGAGCAGGGCTACCAGATGGAGAAAAAAAGAAAATTCAACTGGCTTCTGCGAATTGCAGCTTTGATCTTAATAACATTAGGAACCTCTTATTTTCTCTGGAATGAATACCGTCCGGTTGTTGCCAGTAACCCTTTGGTATATAGTACAGCAAAAGGGATCAAAAAATCACTGCTCCTGAGCGACGGAACCCGTGTAATTCTTAATGTGGACAGCAAGATAAAACTAG
Organism: Pedobacter rhizosphaerae; assembly: GCF_900111155.1. GTDB lineage: Bacteria > Bacteroidota > Bacteroidia > Sphingobacteriales > Sphingobacteriaceae > Pedobacter > Pedobacter rhizosphaerae. The sequence continues at coordinate 11,327 of NZ_FOGG01000047.1, forward strand.
CCAATACATTTGGTCCAAATCATAGAGAAATTTATCTTTCTGGAGAGGGTTATTTTAATGTACATCATGACAGCGCCCATCCATTTCTCATTCACACAGATAAGGCTGACATAAAGGTTCTCGGTACGGTTTTCAATCTGAAAGCCTATCCCAGGGACAAGGTGAGTGAGACAACGTTAATCACAGGAAAGGTACAGGTTACACTTCCGGACAGGCCAAACGACGTGATCACCCTTAATCCTTCAGAAAAGCTTATCGTTCGATATCAAGATCAGGTTTCTGGTAAAGTTCAGAAGAGTTATTCATCACTTCCTGAGCTTACCTACTTAAACAAGGAAGATACTGCTGTCGTAGAAGCCCTCTGGAGATACCATACGATTGTATTCAGGGGAAAGACTTTTGGTGATCTATCAAAAGAAATGGAGCGGGTATATGACGTTAGCTTTGAGTTCCGAAGTGCAAAGGCAAGAGATGCAAGTTTCTCGGGTACTTTTGACCAAAAAGAGATCCGGGATGTACTGGACGCATTAGCGCTGATTGAACCCTTTTCATATTCAATGGACAACAAAAAAATCACTATATATTAATCAAATAATTAACCTTTAATAGCCAAATATGAACCAGCAATAGTGCTCCAAAAAAAACGGGGATAATATATCCCCGAATGTACCAAAGACGATTAATTAAGATAGGCTACTGTCCAAGGGAGCCTGATTTCTTTCACCTTTAACGAAGTAAAGTTATGAAATTTTTTACGCACTACACGTGTGTTAGGCAATCCTATTGCCTAAATAAATTACTATTGATTATGAAATTGACCCTCCTGCTGATTGTGGCGCTTAATTTTCAGTTGTTTGCAGCCGGATATGCACAGTCCAGAGTAAGCCTTGATCTGAAGTCAGTAGATTTCAAAAGAGTGGCCTCAGAAGTTGAGAAAAAAACCAAATACAGGTTTCTATTTGGGGAATTTAAAATCCCTACCAAAAGATTTGATGTAGTCAATGCGCAGAATGAAGAAGTATTAACTCTGGTTACCAGACTTCTGGAAGGCACTTCATTTACTTACAGACATCTGGAAAATGATTTGATTGTCATTGTTCCAAAGATTACGGAAAACCTCAGAGCGCTGATCACGGGAAAAGTGCTCGACGAAACCGGTCAACCCATGGTCGGAGTTACTATTAAAATCAAAGGTGTGGAAAAGGGGGGAAGTATTACGGATGCCAATGGGGCTTTCCGAATCGATGCACCTGGTAATGCAGTGTTGACCATCGCTTATATCGGTTATATCACCCAAGAGATTGTAGTAGGTGGTCAGGAAACGCTGACTATTCGTTTGAAGCCATCTGCGGGCAATCTGACAGATGTAGTCGTTGTAGGTTATGGCACGCAGCGTAAATCTGATGTTACCGGGGCAATTTCTTCTGTCAATTCCAGCGTAATTACCAGGGCAGCAACAACGGATGCAACCGGCGCATTACAGGGACAGACGCCTGGGGCTGTCGTCGTCAAAAATGTTGGTAAACCCGGATCCGGATACAGTGTGAGTATAAGGGGAACAAGTTCCTTCACAGGAGCCAATTCTCCCCTTCTGGTCATTGATGGCATACCCACAACTTCAGGACTGAATGACATCAATCCTGCTGATATCGAAAAAATGGATGTATTAAAAGATGCCTCGGCGACCGCAATCTATGGCTCCCGTGGTGCAAAAGGGGTAGTCATTATCACCACGAAAAGAGGCAAGGCAGGTAAAACCACGATCACCTATGATGGCTATCTGGGTAGTCGTAGACCTAATAATCTGCCTGAATTTTTTGATGCAACTGAGTATCGTACTTTTCTGGAAGAACAGTATTTAAGGGGCAGAGGAGCAACGGCCGCCGTTTTGAATGCGCTTCCATCATATGCCAGTTCCAACACCTTCACAGACTGGCCGGGTTTAGTGCAGCAAAATGGTTTGCAGATGAACCATAACCTTGCGGTGAGTGGGGGGGATGATAAAACCCGTTTTTCATTTGGTGCGGGGTTACTCAGGGAGGAAGGAAATGTTTCTCCGGAAGATTTTAAACGATATTCTTTCAGGGGAAGCATCGACCGGACCATCAACAATACCTTCAAGGCCGGAATTAGCTTTTATGCAAACCAAAACCTTCAAAACTTGGGCAGCTCGGAGGCTTTGCGTTCTGCATATCGTCTACCGGCGACTATTTCCCCTAATGATGCTGCGGGAAATCCAGTATTTAGGGTTTTGGGTGCCGATGGTGTCACAAACCCACTCTTTGATCAGTTAAATGACCTTCGGGAAAATCGCAACTACCGGATGTTCGGAAATTTGTATCTTCAGGTTGACCCTTTAAAAAATATTTCTTTTAGGACCAGTTTATCTCCTAATTTTTACCGATCAAGAAACGGGACGTTTTTTGATATTGAATCCAAAGAAGGTGCTGGAAACGGAAGCTATCGCGCCGGAACCTATACAACAGGTGAACAACTTACCCTAGTATGGACCAATCAGCTTACCTATGAGCGGACTTTTAACAATGTGCACAAAATAACAGCAACCGCAGTAAGCAGTGTTCAGAATGATCGCTCAGAAACTGGCTCAATATCAGCATACAACCTTCCGTTTCGCTCCTTATGGTATAACTTAGGTTCTGCTACCAATACCGATCCAAATGGAACTTTCAGGGGGCCAACGGTAACCTCGAATTATGTTAGATTCAATCTTGTTTCAAACGTTGCAAGAGTGAACTATTCGTTCAGGGATAAATATTTATTAACGGTTTCCGGAACAGCAGACGGGTCATCCAGATTATCCGAAGGCAATAAATGGGGCTTCTTTCCATCTGCCTCATTAGCATGGAGAGCGTCTGAAGAGACATTCATCAAGAATATCTCTGCCATCAGCAATTTGAAATTCCGTTTAAGTTATGGAAAATCCGGTAATGATAGGGTTAATCCATATGATACACAGGCCACCCTGGGATCCAGTAGCTATTACTTCGGAAGTATTTTGGCATTAGGTTACTCACCAAATCGTCTGGCCAATCAAAATCTCACCTGGGAAACTACCAAAGAGATCAACTTTGGTATAGATTTTGGATTTTTCAATAACCGGATCTCTGGAAGCGTTGATATGTATGACCGTAAAATAGACAATATTATCGGTAACCGTCCGCTTCCACCACCTGCTGGTTTTTCTTCGGTACTGGATAATCTCGGCAAATTACGAAACAGGGGACTTGAAGTTGGGCTGAATACCATCAACTTAAAACTGGGTAAGTTTACCTGGATGTCTGATTTTGTTCTGGACATCAATTCCAATAAAGTGCTGGAAACGGCAAATGGGCAGAAAGATGATTTGGGTAGCCTGCTCTTCATCGGACATCCCGTGCTGGTGAATTATGATTATGAATTTGAGGGAATATGGCAGACAAGTGAGGCTGCACTGGCTGCAAGTTATGGTCAGCGTCCCGGTCAGGTGCGCGTTAAAGATCGCGACGGAAACGGGGTAATCAATACCAACGACAGGCAGATTATTGGTAAGCGCATTCCAAGTTGGACGGGCTCATTTGGAAATACATTCAAATATGGTAATCTGGACCTATACGTCTTACTTTACACCCGTCAGGGGGAACAGTTCAATAGCAGTTTTGATGGGGGGTTCAAAAATTACAATCAAGTGTATAATCAGTTAAAAGTTGATTACTGGACAGCAACCAACCCTTCACAGACAAATTTTCAACCCGGGAATCCAGGGCCTTTTGTAAATGCAATTTACTATCAGAAAACTAACTTTCTCCGCGTAAACAATGTCACCCTTGGCTACACCTTTCCTAAAAAGTTAGTGGAAAAGGTTCGCTTAAGCAGTGTCCGGATCTATGCTACGGCGAATAATCCACTGCTATTCACAGATTATCAGGGATTTGATCCTGAGTGGGCTTCTCAGAACACATACGGTACGGCGATTAGTACATCAACATATTTATTCGGATTGAATATCGGTATTTAAACATTGACTCATTATTATGAAAAAGATATTTTATTTATTGATCACACTTCTGTTGATCAGTACAGCCTCATGTAAAAAATACCTTCAGGAAGAAAACCTGAGCGGTATCACCGCTCAAAACTATTACAAGGACGCAAAAGGTTTCGAATCATTGGTAAATGCTTGTTATGCATCTTTGAAACCAATCTATAGCACAAATCCTGCGCTATTTGAATGGGGAACAGATTTAACTACCCGTGGGGAAAGCGAGCTGGTCAGCGGTGTTTCAAATGAGCCTCCAGCAATCCAGATTAATGAGTACAGGGCGCTTACCGCTGACAACTCCTATGTCAGCAACTTCTTTACCCGCTCCTACAGTGGTATTCAGATCTGTAATACAGCAATAAACACTGCAGGCAACATTCCGGATTTGACGCCGGCTCAGAAGGATCGCAGGATAGCGGAAGTGAAATTTATTCGCGCCTATTTTTACTATCTTCTGGTGGAAAATTTTGGTGCCATTCCCTTGGTTCAAGAGCAGTTCACTGCTCCGGTTACACGCTTTGAACCAAATACAGAGCAGCAGATATATGAATTCATGATTTCTGAAATCAATGCCGCGCTTCCCAGCCTATCCGTAAATCCGACCCAGGTAGAAACTGGCCGGGTAACGCAGGCAGCTGCAAAGCACTTTCTCTCTTTATTGCACCTGACCAGGGGGTATAAGACATTTGCAGTGAGCACAGACTTCGAAAAATCAGCCCTGTTGGCTGAAGAAGTTATCGCAAATACGTCCTATGCCCTACAGCCAACATTTGCCGAAGTTTTTAGATCAGGCAATGAACGCAACCGCGAGATTGTTTTTGCTGTTCAGTATGAGCCGCTACCAGGCGGAGCCGGAAATGGGCAAAATATTCTTTTTGGATGGAGATTATGGCGTGAAAAAGGCTTTGATGAAACTTCATCACTAAAGGACTATAATCGCCGGAGCTCTGAATTCATGCCTACACAATTTTTATATACCTTATATAATACAACTGCAGATGCCCGTTATGATGTAACCTTTTTGAGCCGTTTTTTTGCGACCAAAGCAGACGTGTTAGGAACCTCTGCCGTTAAAGTCGGCGATTTAAGATTCTTCTTTCCCTATCCCGATCAACCCTTCAGTGCTGCGGATGAAGCAGCGCTAAAAGTAGCTAATCCAAATGTGCAGGTAATCAGGTTTGACCAGTGGAAACAGGCATTTGCTGGCATTGGTGGAGCAGAGAAATTTCCGATGATTAACAAATTTTATGATCCCACTGCCGCCCTTCCGGGAAGTAGTAGTGAAAACCTATACACCGGTTCAAAAGACGTCTTTCTGTTTCGTTTAGCAGAAACCTACCTGATTGCTGCAGAGGCTTATTTTAAAAGCGGTATGCTGGGCAAGTCGGCAGATAAACTCAATGCAGTCAGACAACGCGCAGCAAAATCAGGTCAATCACTCTCCATTACGGCAGCTGAGGTTAACATCGATTTTATTCTGGACGAGCGTGCTCGCGAGCTGGCCGGTGAATACAAAAGATGGTTTGACTTAAAACGTACCCGCAGACTGGAACGTGCATTTAGCCAGAATATTCTGACCAAGAATGCCAATCCCGCTGGCGTTTTGGATAAATATTATCTTCGCCCGATTCCCCAGATATTTATTGACCGGAACACAGGTGGCTATCCACAGAATAATGGATATTGAGAAATTTAATTCCTCACAAAATATAACCGGCGCTATACGTGCCATCCATAAGGTCTTGACTTTGTGACGCCTCAAGATGTCCATGCGTTGGTTGATGCAATTTAGCATTCACTGACGCATCGGGCTTCAATGCTGCTTTTATTCAACTCGCTGATCGCTTAAAAAAAACATATTTGAGCACTATAATGTACGCCCCGAAATATATCAATCGCATAGCCAAAGCGCTGATAATATGGTTTTCTATGATTCCACCCGCGCTTGCGCAGTTAAAACATGCTGCGCATATTATTGACCCTGCCAATCTAAAAGCTGGGCAACGATTAATCCTGATTGATGCTGATGCAAAAGTTATCAATCTAGCAGGGAAATCAACAATGCGGCTTTTTCTTGGGCACAAAGCCGAGCGGGCAAGTGCAGAGTTCTCCTTTCCGCCAGTCGACTTGTCTCAATCGATCGGTATATCCATTACCCTGAAGAACTTTGGGGCAATTCCAGTGGCCATTGAGGCGCAGTGTTCAGATGCTAATAATCACAAACTTACCTTGGCAGATGGCGCCAAATTTTACTATCGGAGCATGATCATACTTGAGCCGGGAGAGACAGATACTTTGTTAATTACCTTAAGCCGATCGGCAGACAGTCTGCCTCCATATATAGGTCGGTACTTTAAGGGAATGTACGGTCTGCCAGGGGGATATGTACGGCGAAAAGAAAATTTAAACCTAAAAAGAATTACCAATATCAGCATCTTTAAAACCCGGTCCCAACAGGATTGCGATATTGGCATCATAGCTATACGCACCACAGGAAATTACAGTCTTCCATCAGCGTTGATGCTCAGCGACTCTTTTTTTCCTTTCTTAGACGAATTTGGGCAGTATCGTTATAAAGAGTGGTCTGGGAAGGTCAAATCCGTCAAAAATATATACGATCAGAAATATACCGAATCAGCGGAATTGCTGCAAAAGCCATCACCACACGGATGGGATAAGTATGGAGGCTGGGGCGATGGTCCCACATTGCATTCCTCGGGACATTTCCGGGTTGAAAAATACCATGGCAAATGGTGGCTTGTAGATCCATTAGGCAAGCTCTTTTGGTCCAATGGCATTAATATTGTCAGTCCTTCGCAGCGGACCCCTACTGTCCAGCGGGAGCATTATTTTACGCACATCCCCCCGGATGGAGATTTTTTGCGGGCCAATCTCATGCGTAAATATGCTCAACCATGGTCAGATCAGCTTCGTGACACCATTGCTATGGTCGCTCATCAAAGGTTGAGAAGCTGGGGAGTAAATACTCTGGCCGCTAATTCAGATCCCTATCTGTATCATTTTAATAAAACTCCCTATACCATTGAAATTAGATCCGGCATCTCCAATCCGCTTCCTGACAGTATTGATCGGCAGGAACTGCGCAGGGTATTTGCTCAAAAACTCAGTCGCCAGGACATTGCCCTTGCCGTCAATGATCCATGGTGTATTGGATTTTTTGTCGACAACGAAATCGGGTGGCCCCTAAAAAATGCGGAGAAAGCGATAAATGATTACTTTAGTACGATACAGCAAGTGCTTGATTCGGTGGCTCCCAATAAGCTTTATCTAGGCTGCCGCATTAATAGTCCAAACTTCAGCCTAATCGCTTTCAAAGCTGCAGCAAAATATTGCGATGTGATCAGTATCAACCATTACGACTATAATGTTTCAGATTTTAATCAAACCGATGGAATGGATCGGCCGATTATCATCGGGGAATACCATTTCGGTGCGCTCGATAGGGGATTACCCCATCCAGGGCTGCGTGCAGTATCCAACCAGACCCAACGCGGTAGAGTATATGCGCACTTTCTTAATCAGGCTATTAAAGATGCCCGGTTTGTCGGCGCACACTGGTTTCAATATAGTGATCAGGTGTATTCTGCCAGAAATGATGGAGAAAATTACCAGATTGGTTTTGTGGATATCTGCGATAGGCCATATCCAGAAATGATCAATGCCGCAAGAAACATATCAGCCACGATGTATAACCGTCGGTTAAAGGATTATTAATCAAAATATTTTTTGACCTAAAGCAGAAAAAATGAAAAGTAATATCAATAGAATAATGCAGGTGATTTTAGTTCTTGCCCTGTGGTTGCCTTTTACTACCAGCGCACAGCCGCGTTACAAATATCAGGCGATCCATTCAGGTGTTCCACTCGTTGATGATAAAGGCAACACCTTGAGCGCTCACGGCGCCTGTATCATAAAAGAGGGTAGAAGGTATTATCTGTTTGGAGAGAAACATTCAGACACCAGCAATGCTTTTGAAGGTTTTAACTGTTATTCTTCTGCTGATCTGATCAGCTGGAAATTTGAGCGTCTGGCACTTCCCAGGCAAACATCAGGAAAACTTGGCCCTAAGCGAATCGGTGAACGCGCTAAAGTCATGAAGAGCCCAGAAACGGGTGAATATGTGATGTTCATGCATGTAGATACTTTGGGTTATACCGATCAGTTTATCGGCTATGCCACATCTTCATCTATTACAGGCCCTTACCAGTTTCGGGGTCCGTTGTTGTTTAACGGACAGGCGATTCGCAAATGGGATATGGGAACTTTCCAGGACCATGACGGCTCAGGGTATCTGCTGATTCATGGAGGAGAGATATACAAACTCAGTGCTGACTATAAAAGTATTGTTAAAAAGGTCAACGGGAACATGACGCCGGGGTTTGAATCGCCTGCCATGTTAAAAAAGGACAATGTTTATTATTTTTTGGGCTCAGATTTGACCAGCTGGGAACGGAATGACAATTACTATTATACATCAAATAAACTCAGCGGTCCATGGATCAAAAAAGGGTTTTTCTCACCCCCCGGAACCCTAACCTGGAATTCCCAGACCACTTTCGTCTTACCAATCATAAGCGCCAAAGATACTATGTTTATGTTCATGGGTGACCGATGGTCCTATCCGAAGCAGGCCAGTGCAGCTACTTATGTCTGGCAACCTTTAAGTTTTATCGATACAAACCTGTCGATGTCAGAATGGTATGATAGCTGGAGAATAAGCCCTAACGGCAAGTTTGTTCCATATAAAATCATCGGAGACACGATTTTTAATAGTGATCATCACCGGATCCGATATAAGGGGGAATGGCAGCTGACTAATGATCATATTCCATTAAGTACTTCAGCGGTCAAAGGCAACTCCTTTACAGTCAGCTTTGAAGGTACACAAGCTGCCCTTTATAGTTTATCCAGTCCTTCCGGAGGGTACGTTAACATTGAGCTCATCGATGCAAAAGGGAAAGTATTGCTGTCAAATCTCGTGGATAATTATAGTAAGTATACAAATTCGTCAGTTAAATACATCACTCCTTTGCTTAAAAAGGGAAAATACACATTGTCTGTAATGATCACAGGCGAGAAAAGTAATTGGTCAGACAAAAGAAAAAATCTATATGGAAGTACTGGTACATCTTTCTCTTTCGATAAGCTTATCATTAAGCGCTGAAAAAGAAATATACGGTATTACTGTTTTTAAAAGACCTGATTTTTCACTGTAATTATTTTTAAGCACATCAGATATCAGTGGATTAGCGCAAACAGAAAATAACAATGAACCATGCTAAAGAAAAAAATAAAATGATGAAATGCTATAACACACGATCCACATCTATTTTATACAACGTTGATCCCATATCTTACTTCGTCGCTGAACCTATTCAATATGAGTTTAAATCATGCATCCAAATTTTAGCTTTGATATTTTTTCTTTTTACATCACAAGTTGCCCTGGCCCAAAAGTTTGAATTTAAGAGTAAGCAAAATGATCTTTCAATCGTGTATGCACCTGATGATCCTAAGCTTAACTCCATTAGTGCCAACCTACTTGCAAATGATATACATGCCGTGTTCGGATATCGGCCAAAGGTTTATGATAACCTGAACAGTGCAAAGGGAAAAGTCATCATAATCGGTACGGCTAATTCCATACTAATTAAGGGATTGACAACAGAACTTTCATCCCTGGACGGTAAATGGGAATCCTATAAGTTAGAAATTCTCAGCAATCCGGTAAAAGGGATTAACCAAGCGATGGTGATAACAGGAAGTGATGTCAGGGGAACTGCTTACGGAGTATTTTCGGTTTCAGAAAAAATTGGGGTGTCGCCATGGTATTGGTGGGCGGATGTAACTCCGGTAAGAAAAAAAAAGCTGCTCATAGATGTCCCGTCTTTTACTTCAGCAGAACCGACAGTAAAATATCGAGGAATTTTTATTAATGATGAAGATTGGGGATTACAACCCTGGGCGGCCAAAACATTTGAACCTGAAACCGGCGACATCGGTCCAAAAACTTATCAAAAGGTTTTTGAGCTCCTCCTTCGTCTTAAAGCAAATCTGATCTGGCCGGCGATGCATCCCAGTACAAAGGCTTTCTACACCTATCCGGGAAATATTGCCATGGCCAGGGACTTTCAAATCATTGTAGGCTCCTCACATGCCGAACCAATGTTAAGAAACAATGTTGGCGAGTGGGATGAAAAAAACATGGGGCATTTCAATTACCTGTCCAACAGGCAAAAAGTGTACGAATATTGGGAGAGCAGGATCAAACAGAGTAGATCCAATAATGTCATCTATACCATGGGCATGAGGGGCATTCACGACGGCGCTATGGAGGGCGTGGAAAGCCCGGAGCGGGCCGTTCCCGTGCTGGAGAATATTATTAAAGACCAACGGACGCTATTGTCCAGGCATGTGAATCCTGATGCTGCTCAGGTACCGCAGGTATTGACGATTTATAAAGAAGTGCTGGACAATTACGAGGCCGGGCTGAAAGTGCCTGAAGATATCACGCTGGTGTGGCCGGATGATAATTATGGATATATTCAAAGACTCAGCAATGAAGATGAACAAAAACGCAAAGGAGGGTCGGGCGTTTACTATCATGCATCTTACTGGGGTCGTCCGCATGATTACCTTTGGTTATCCAGCACTCATCCTGGATTGATCAGAGAAGAAATGACTAAAGCTTACCTCTTAGGCGCACGTAACTTATGGGTGATCAATATCGGGGATATCAAACCAGCGGAATATGACCTGCAGTTATTTACTGACATGGCCTACGATATCACACCCTTTATAAAAGCTAATGATGTAAGGGTGCACCAGCAAAAGTGGCTTGGTCAGATATTTGGACCTGAACTGGCTCCACAGCTGAATGAATTGATGTGGAAATATTATCAACTTGCATTTGAGCGCAGACCGGAGTTTATGGGCTGGAGTCAGACGGAGCCCACCACCCCGACCAAACAGAGCGGTTATAACCACACCGCCTTCGGAGATCAGGGACAGCAAAGAGTTGATGCTTATCTATCGCTGGAGGCGCAGGCCAGTAAATTAAGTAAACATGTGCCTTCAAATCGCAAGGATGCCTGGTATGAACTCATTGAATATCCACTTACTGGCGCATCCCTGATCAACCAAAAGTTTTTGTATGCTGATAAGGCAAATTTATACGCCAGGCAGGGTAGAAAGATAACTGGTTATTTCGAAAACCTATCGCGGGGTGCCTACGAGCGGATACTAAAACTCACTGAAAAATATAACGATACCCTGGCCAATGGAAAATGGAGGCATATGATGTCTATGAATCCCAGAAACCTTCCAGCATATGACCTTCCCAAATTCAGGCCAATCGCCCGACAGCCGGGATTATGGGGCGCTTTACCCGAAGGGGCAACTGAGGTCAAGGACAAGTCCATGCTTCCCCGCTTCGACCAAAACAATAATCAAAAATATTTCATAGACTTATTTCTGTTGCAGTCATCCTCCGCTAAAATCAGCATCACACCCTCTGCCGATTGGATTATTCCCGACCATAAAAAAGTTGAACTTTACGGCAAGGGCCAGTTTAGTCAACAAAGGTTGTGGGTTAGCGTTGACTTTTCAAAAGTTCCCAAGCATTCCACTGAAGGTAGTATAGAAATAAGTGACGGTGCTGTGAGATATCTGATCTATCTGCCATTGAATTATGGTCAGGATATATCACAATCAAGCAAACGCCTGATTTTCGCAAACGATCATCATGTTAGCCTACCTGCTGCAGCATATGCTCGCATTTCTGCGGGGAAAAACGGAACATGGTCACTACTTAATGATTTAGGGTCTACCGGTTCATCTCTGCAGGCGCTGCCACTTGAACCTTTCCTGCCGAAAGCCGCTAAGGATGGTGATCATTTCAACAGCGCTGCATTCATTGAGTATGAATTCCAGACATTTCAGGATACCTCTGCGGTTGTATCTGTTTTTACGTTGCCTACCCATCCCATAAACAAAGCCTTGGGCATGCGCTATGGCTTAAGTATAGATAATGGGCCAATTCAGATTATGAATTTTGAAACGGTGGGAAGGAGCGAGGAGTGGAAAGAAAATGTACTGTCCAATTCTGCCATCAGACAATCGCCAAGGATCTGGATGAAAGCGGGAAAACATACCTTAAAAATTATCAAAATTGACCCAGGTGTAATTCTGGACAGAATTTTCGTTGATCTGGGTTCGCCCGGACTTTACGGGGTGCCCAGTCAGCGGCATTGATCTTTAGCTCATGACATTATCGCCAGTTTTCTTATTTTCTAGCCTGACCGCAAGCCCCATTTTTAAGACTAAAAAACCTTTTAAAACCATGATAAGCAATAAAAGAATTCAATACATCCTGATTTTTTTCCTCTCTGTAATGGTATTGCCTGATTCATTTGCTCAGGATAACAGGCCTAATCCAGCTCAAGTTACCGTCGACTTTTCAAGGCCAGTAGGGCAGATGAGCCCTGTATGGTCATGGTTTGGTTACGATGAGCCAAATTATACTTACATGAAGGATGGAAAAAAACTGCTCTCAGAACTTTCCATGCTAAGTGAGGTGCCGGTATATGTTCGTACACATAATCTTTTGACCACCGGCAACGGACAACCTGCGCTTAAATGGGGATCTACGAATGCATATACAGAGGATGCCAAAGGAAATCCAATCTACAACTGGACAATCATTGACCAGATCTTTGACAGCTATGTGCAAAGAGGGATGAAACCCCTTGCCCAGATTGGTTTTATGCCTGAGGCGATGTCCATCAAGCCAACGCCCTATCAGCACGATTGGAAGCCCGGAGATCCTTTTCGTAAGCTCATCACAGGATGGGCTTACCCGCCCAAAGATTATCATAAATGGGCCGAACTAATTTTTCAGTGGGTAAATCACAGCGTTGTCCGATATGGTAAAAAGGAAGTGGAAAGCTGGTATTGGCAGCTGTGGAATGAACCCTCGGGATATTGGCGCGGAACGATGGAAGAATATTTTAAGCTTTATGATTATACTGCAGATGCAGTAAAACGCGCTCTGCCCACTGCAAAAATAGGGGGGTTGAATATTGCCCAAACGCGCAAGGAAGGTTCCCGAAAATGGATGAAGGCCTTTCTGCAGCATTGTCAAAACGGTACTAACTATGCAACAGGAGAAAAAGGAGCACCCTTGGATTTATTTCTTTTTCACGCAAAAGGAGAACCCAGGTTGAAAAATGGTATGGTTGAAATGGATATGTCCACACAACTCCAAGACATATCCAGTGGATTTGAAATGCTTTCCTCATTTCCTGAATTTAAAAATATATCTATTGTTATTGGAGAGAGTGATCCGGAAGGATGTGCGGCATGTGGAATTGCAACTGATCCTCAGAATGCTTATCGAAACGGAACCATGTTCAGCAGTTATACCGCGGCATCCTTTGCAAGAAAATATCTGCTTGCAGATCAATACGGCATCAATTTTTTAGGGGCAGTCAGCTGGTCATTCGAGTTTGAAAACCAGCCCTGGTTTGCAGGGCTTCGAGATTTGTCAACCAACGGAGTCGATAAACCTGTGCTAAATGTATTTCGCATGTTTGGCAAAATGTCCGGTCAGCGTGTTTGGGTGGATGCAAGTCGAATGAGATCGCTGAGCAATGTCGTGGACAGCAGTGTTCGTACAGGAACCACAGAAATTGGAGCCTTAGCCTCAAAAGATGATAAATCAGCCGGCATCATGCTCTGGAACTATCATGACCTGGACATTCCCGGAGTGGCGGAAAAAGTTAAAGTTCACCTCAAGGGAATTAAGGTAAAAAGAATGACCGTAACTTCATACCTGATTGATAGTAAACATAGTAATTCCTATGCACTATGGAAAAAAATGGGTTCCCCACAAAATCCCAGTACCGCACAAATCAGGTTACTCCAAAAAACAGGTCAACTTGCCCAGTCAGCAACACCGAAAACGATGAATCTCAGGAATGGACAACTGGAGATCGAAATCGATTTGGAAAGGCAGGCAGTGGCATTGCTTCACTTTAAGTGGTGACCATTACGATTACTTTTTATTGTTTAATATTTACTTGCCTCCGATAGCTGAGGCGTTTTGCCGAAAAATTTCCATGAAAATTATTTTTACAATTGCCATCGCAATCTTACTCTCCCTAAATTGTGCAGCCCAAATGGAACAATTTCGGACAGACTCTGTTCTCTTCGAGCTTTTTTATACTTCTAGGGCGAAAGGAGTAAAATTGAATAACATTGATATCGATACGGTCAATTCAGTCATCACCGTTCCGGTTGATCCTGATCTTAAACTTGATAAATTTGACCTTAGAATCACTCCAACTGCGAAGGTTAGCTTCTCGCGTGGAAAACGAAACTTTAATGCTGGACCCGTTGTATACAGGATTTCCATCCAGGGAAAAGGCGAAAAAGAATGGAAGGTTTGTATCAAAAAGTGGGGAAATCCTGTGCTCCCCGGTCTATATGCTGATCCTGACATCATCTATTCACAAAAGACAAAAAGATATCATATTTATCCCACCAGTGATGGATTCACCAATTGGTCAGGAACTTATTTTAAATCCTTCTCTTCCCCTGATCTGGCCAACTGGAGGGATGATGGGGAGGTATTGAATTTGAAGAATGTCAGCTGGGCAAAAGGTAACGCCTGGGCTCCTGCGATTATCGAAAGAAAAATTTCAGGCAAGTATCGCTATTTCTATTATTACTGTGCAGATAAGAAAATTGGGGTGGCAATCGCAGACCATCCGAGTGGTCCCTTCAAAGATATTGGAAAAGCTTTATTGGAAACCAGACCTGAAGGGTTTCTAAAAAAAGGTCAAACCATTGACCCTGATGTTTTTGAGGATCCTGAAACGGGCAAGTTTTATCTGTTCTGGGGAAATGGCTTCATGGCTGGTGCAGAACTCAATGACGACATGATCTCAATTAAAAAAGAGACGGTAAAGGAACTCACACCAAAATCCTATACTGAGGGCACACATGTTTTTTACAGGGACGGGCGCTACTATTTCCTTTGGTCAGAGAACGATACCAGGGATCCCAATTACCGCGTCAGATATGGCACGTCTACTTCACCACTTGGCGGTATTTTATCACCGGAGAATAATATTATCCTAAGCAGGACAGATGAAATCGGAATATATGGTACCGGCCACAATTCTACTATTATGGTGCCTGAAAAAAATGAATGGTATATCCTATATCATCGTTTTACATTTCCTTCTGGAATCCATATGGGCAGAGAGGCAGGCTATAACCGCGAAGTCTGTATGGATACAATGGAGTTTGAAAACGATGGATCGATCAAGATCATTAAGGCCTCCCATCAAGGGATAAAGCCAACTAGCAGTATAACTGAGAAATGGTAAATCACGCTGGAAGATAATATAGAATTTTGCCCCCACTCGGGTAATGATGGTGGGCGGAATATTTGCAAAAAAAAAACTCAAATCTGAATATAGGTTTCAGCATACGCCGATAACATTGATGTCGGGTTTTCCATAATATCGGGTTGACCACGCAGGCCATCCTGTATTTTCCGATGACTACATTTATAAACCTTATTCATATTAGGGAAGAATATAAAAAATCAGGATCTTTTACAATAAAATTAACGTGTGGAGGACGGTACCATCTAAAGATATGGTTGCGCTTGTCAAATCCCCGCTGATCAAAAATTTTATAAATTGTTCCGGTTTTACTGCCACTTTAAACACATCAAATGTATATCTTAAGGGATTTAACCTGAGTAAACAAGACTACAATCTATCATACTATGACGATTCCGTAAGACAACAGCAATGATATAGCCAATGAATGACTGCCGCGTGCTGCAATGATATAATTGTAGGAAATGCAGTTCTCGGAAAACAAGAGCAAACCCGATCAACTTTTAAGGCAACACCAATGGATGATCAGCTCATTGCCGATGATTTGGAGGCATGATTAAGCATCATCCGGGTTAATTAATTGCCCATTGGATATAATCCAATGGAGCAATTTTTAGTTGAGAAAGCGTTAAAACTAAATTTTCGGCCTTTTCGCCAGGTTGATCATTGCAGAAACCTCGGCAACGGCCGCATCATCTCCACCTGAAAAACCCGTTAGCTTAAAGCGGGTATTTCCATCTCCGTCAATAACGAATTTTGCAGGAATGCCCATGACTTTGAAAGCACTTACTGCTGGATTTGATCTTGTATTGGGATCTTTTGCATCCATGTACAAATCCAAGTTGAATTTATTTCCAGTCAGGTATTCTATCGCATCTTTTTGAGGGGTAGCAGATCGCTCCCATGTATGAATAAACAGGAATTTTACCTGATCATCGCCCTTGAACTTATTGACCAATTTTTGCATAGCAGGAAAAGATGCTTTGCAGGGACCGCACCAGGTAGCCCAAAAATCAAGTACTATAGTTTTGATTATTCCGAACAAAGTACACCACATTCCGAGGCATAGTGCACCAGTTTGGTTCTGGCTTTAGCACTAACTTTTAAACCATATCACTTTTGGACAAAGCGATATTCTGTAAACTTAATGATTTTTTTTATTTCTCATGGATTTGCCCGTAAGTGCAATTCTGTGAGCAGATGCTGACAGCCTGTCCATAATTGCATCTGCAAGTGTTGGTTCATCTATAAAGTTGTACCAGTTATCCACCGGGAGCTGTGAGGTTATTATTGTCGCGCCGTTGCCGTATCTATCCTCTAGAATATCGAGTATTGCTATCCTGG
>NZ_FOGG01000021.1:0-4418 GCF_900111155.1 Pedobacter rhizosphaerae
TTTGTTGTAGATGTAAAGACCATAGGCCGCTACAATAACGAAGTAGATCATAAAAACTATGTAATCCTTCGTCTCTAATAAGTTGTGCTTCATTATGAAAATTTGGTTTAGAAAGCTAAATGTAGTAAAATCAGGAAATAATATACGTTATTTTAACGTTTTTAATTTTTCAATTTTTGTAGGATAGGTGATATTCGGAAATATAGCCTGAAAAATATTCTTTTTATCTATCATTTGGTAGCCGCCGCGAACGGGATCAAGCAATTTATATAGGAAATAATCTGGCTGGTGCGGACACCCGACAACAGCGGAAAAGATGCTGAAACAAGTTCAGCAAGACGGTTTACTATGGAATCTGCCTTTTATCCAGTGGCAGTGTCCTCAACGACTGAAATCAGCGGCATGTAAAATGTAATCTGGCTGGTGCAGGCACCAGCCAGTAAATCAATAACTGGGTTTTAGATGTATCGGTTGATGATATTTTCCAGATATTCTTGTCTACCACTGCGAACTTCCGGTTCACCATTTTCAGCAGCATAGTTTCTTAAATCTTCCAGACTCAGTTTACCTTGTTCAAAATCAGCACCTTTTCCTGAATCAAAAGAAGCATATCTTTCTGTTCTGATTTTTTTGTATTCAGATTTCTGAAGGATATTGTCGGCGGTGATCAAGGCACGCGCAAAAATGTCCATTCCACCAATGTGTGCATAGAAAAGATCTTTAGGATCAGTAGAATTACGACGAATTTTGGCATCGAAGTTTACACCACCACCTTGAAGGCCGCCACCTTCTAAAATGATCAACATTGATTCTGTAAGTTCATTAATATCATTAGGAAACTGATCCGTATCCCAGCCATTCTGGTAATCTCCGCGGTTAGCGTCGATAGAGCCTAATAAGCCATTATCTACGGCAACTTGTAGCTCATGTTGGAATGTATGCCCGGCCAATGTAGCGTGGTTAACCTCCAGGTTTAATTTGAAGTCGTTTAGTAAATCATATTGTTGTAGGAAACCTTTAACGGTTGCAGCATCATAATCATACTGGTGTTTAGAAGGTTCACAAGGTTTTGGCTCGATGAAGAAAGTTCCTTTAAAGCCTTGTTTACGTGCATAATCTTTTGCAGTATGCAGGAATTTAGCCAAATGCTCCTGCTCACGCTTCATGTTGGTATTAAGCAAGCTCATATAGCCTTCTCTTCCTCCCCAGAATACATAATTCTCTCCGCCAAGGGCGATGGTAGCATCTAAGGCAGCTTTAACCTGAGCCGCTCCATGAGCCAATACATGAAAATCAGGGTTGGTAGAAGCACCATTCATATAGCGCTTATGGCTAAACAAGTTGGCTGTTCCCCATAAAAGTTTAACGCCACTGTCGGCTTGTTTTTGTTTTGCATATTCAACAAGGGCTTGCAATCTGCGCTCGTTTTCTGCAATATCATCACCATAATCCACTACATCCACATCATGGAAACAATAGTACGGAATTTGCATTTTGGTAATAAACTCAAAGGCAGCATCCATTTTATCTTTTGCCCGTTCTACTGCATCTTTCTTTTCATCCCATGGGAAAACATGAGTTGCTCCTCCAAATGGATCGCCACCATTGCCATTGAAAGAATGCCAATACGAACAGGCAAATTTGAAGTGCTCATTCATGGTTTTACCTGCCACTACTTTGTTGGCATCGTACCATCTAAAGGCTAAAGGGTTATCACTTTCTAAGCCTTCATATTTAATTTGATCAATTCCTTTAAAAAACTCTTTAGTTCCTGTTATTACTTTACTCATGGTGTTTTTATTTTGAATTCTATTTTAATGCTTTATTTAATATTGTTTTCCATTCCTGATAAATGGGTTCATATGCTTCTTCGTTCTTCGGGGTATAGTGTTTAATAACCTCATGTTGCGTAAAGGCATCGGCAGCACTTTCGAATATTCCTGCACCTATTCCAGCCCCCAATGCTGCACCCACACTGCCATCATTTTCATAAAGTTCTACTGGAACGCCAGTCACATCAACAAAAGTTTGTGCAAATAAGTCGCTAAGAAAAAGATTAGCCCTGCCTGCACGAATTACTTTTGGTTCCATTCCGTTTTCTCTCATGATATCTAAACCGTATCTAAAAGAAAATGCAATTCCTTCTTGTACTGCCCTAAAAATATCCGATTGATTATGAACATTCAGATCTATTCCAATCAATTGAGCACCGGTATATTTATTATTTAACATGCGCTCGGCACCATTTCCAAAAGGAATAACCTTTAGTCCCTTACTACCAATGGGTGCCTTTTCGGCAAGCATATTGAGTTCAGCATAACTGGTTTGACTTGCGAACTGGTTCTTTGCCCAGCGATACATACTTCCGGTTCCATTGATACAAAGCAGCACACCGGTATGTTTTTCTTCTTTGGCATAGGTAACATGCGCAAAGGTATTCACTCTGGATTGTGGGTCGTAGTTTAGGTTATCGCTCACCCCATATATTACGCCAGAAGTACCTGCGGTTGCAGCCACCTCTCCTGGTTTTAATACATTTAATGAAAGGGCATTATTAGGTTGATCTCCCGATTTATAAGATACAGGAATGCCCGCACTGAGTCCTAAAGTAGTAGCCACATCTGCCCGGAGATTACCGTGAACAGAGAACAAGGGTTTTATAGCGGGAATTAAACTTTCGCTAAAGCCATAATGCTCCATCACTTCATGGGCCAGTTCATCAGTTTTGAAATTCCAAAAAATACCTTCCGATAATGCGGGGATACTGGTGGTAATCTCTCCGGTAAGCTTCATGGCAATAAAATCACCTGGAAGCATAATTTTCTCGATATGCTGATAATGCTCAGGCTCGTTCTGTTTAACCCAGGCTAGTTTAGACGCTGTAAAATTTCCGGGAGAGTTTAAGAGGTTGGCCAGGCATTTTTCATGTCCGATTGCATCAAAGGCTTTTTCGCCAAGTTCTACTGCCCTGCTATCGCACCAAATGATACTATCCCGCAGGGGTTGTTGCGCTTTATCAACTACAACCAATCCATGCATTTGATAAGCGATTCCTATGGCTTTAATTTCTTTAGGATCGAAACCACCAGCTTGATTAAGCTTTATAATGGCTTGCTGAGTATTTTCCCACCAGCCTAGCGGGGATTGTTCTGCCCAACCCGGCTGTACCGTTTTAATGTCTACTTCGGTTTCGGGGTATTGTGCTGTAGCTACGCTCTTTTGCGTGCGTACATCAACAACAGCCACTTTTATAGATGATGTGCCTACATCAATTCCCAATAAATACATGCTATATAAATCAATTTAATATCTGGTTATGCAAACGGTTGCATAAATATAGCGCTAAAAATGTAAAAGCCAAATTTTTTATCCTTTTAAGGAATTAGTTTGGTTGAATCCGGTATGGAATAGGTGTTTCCAACCCTGCAGTGAAATCCTTTGAATTGATTGTATATATAAATAGTTAGGCAATAATTTATATTTTTACCTGCAATCAATTTAGATAAAAATATGCAAGAGATAACCTGGGGCGATTTTGAAAAGGTTGAATTACGGGTAGGGACCATTTTAGAGGTTTTTGACTTTCCCGAAGCGAGAAAACCAGCCTATAAACTTAAGGTCGATTTTGGCCCCTTTGGCGTAAAGATGAGCAGTGCCCAAATCACCAAACACTATACTAAGGAAGAATTACCTGGGACACAGATTGTGGGGGTAACCAATTTTCCTAAGAAACAAATAGGCAAATTTATGTCTGAATTTTTGGTTACCGGTTTTGCCGATGAGGACGGAGATATTGTATTAACAGCTGTTCGCAGTAAGGTTCCAAACGGGAGTAAATTAATCTAATCAAAAGCGAATGAGCTTCTATAATTTCGACAACAACGATGCTGAGGCTGAAGATCAGCACTATATGAGGCTTGCACTAGCTGAGGCTGAAAAAGCACTGGCAGAAGAGGAGATTCCGATTGGTGCCATTGTAGTTTGTAAAAACAGGATCGTTGGACGTGGATACAATTTAACAGAACGTTTTAACGATGTAACGGCTCATGCAGAAATGCAGGCTTTTACTTCTGCAGCACAAACAATAGGCGGAAAGTACCTGAGAGATTGCACTTTATATGTAACCATTGAACCTTGCGTGATGTGTGCAGGCGCTAGCTATTGGACACAGATCAGTAGAATCGTATACGGAGCACGGGAAGAGAAAAGGGGATTTATTTCTAAAGGAGCCAATCTGCTACATCCTAAAACAGTGCTTAAAGGCGATGTATTAGCAGAGGAATGTGCCGCATTGATGAAGAATTTTTTCGCAAAGAGAAGGTGATTTAGTATCGAGTATCAAGACCGGCCGTTTTAACCACCTAAGGTGCCTAAGTACGTTTGGCGATCTGCTTTAAGCACCATAGGCTTCGGACCCC
>NZ_FOGG01000021.1:5475-91972 GCF_900111155.1 Pedobacter rhizosphaerae
AAAAAGCCCAAATATTACCGGATGCAGGTTCGGCTCCATGTCTAATTACTAACTGCTATAAAAGTATCAAGATGCTAGTATCAAGTATCAAGATGATAGTATCAAGACCGGATGCAGGTTATGCGTGATGTCTAATTACTAACGACTAAATACTAACGACTGTAAAAGTATCAAGATGCTAGTATCAAGTACCAAGACCGGATGCAGGTTCGGCAAATCGTCTAATTACTAACGACTATATACTAACTACTAAACTAAAATACAATTGATGATAATAACATGAACAAATGTTAATCTTCGAATGTTATATTTGCTACAAGAAACATTTTTAAATCTTAAACATAAAACATTATGGCTTTTGAATTACCTGCGTTACATTACGCAACAGATGCACTAGAACCGCATATTGATAAAACAACCATGGAAATCCACCATGATAAACATCACCAAGCTTACGTAACTAACTTGAATAAAGCATTAGAAGGTAAGCCTGAAGCAGGTTCAAGCATCGAGGAAATTGTAAAAAACATTTCTAAGTTTCCTGCTGCTGTTAGAAACAACGGCGGTGGTCACTATAACCACTCTTTATTCTGGAATATTTTAGGCCCAAATAAAGGTGGCGAGCCAACTGGCGATTTAGCAAAAGCAATTAACGAAACATTTGGTTCTTTCGCTGATTTAAAAACTAAATTACAAGAAGCTGGCGCTACCCGTTTTGGTTCGGGATGGGCTTGGTTATCAGTAGGTGCTGATAAAAAACTTCAGGTTTCTTCTACTCCAAACCAGGACAATCCATTAATGGATGTTGCTGAAGTTAAAGGAACACCTATTTTAGGTATTGATGTTTGGGAACATGCTTACTACTTAAAGTATCAAAACAAACGTCCAGATTACTTAGCAGCAATCTGGAATGTAATTAACTGGGATGCAGTTGCCGAACTTTACAAAAAAGCACTTTAATCACTAGTTAACAAGGTTAACAAATTAAGCCCGCAAATTCAGTTTTGTGGGCTTTCTTGTTTTAATTTTATTGGTTAACTTTGCATCATTAATATGTTCAATATGAAGCGGATTGTATTTTTATTCTTGATTTTGATTGGTGTTACTGGTGCTGTTAATGCACAACAGAATAAAATGCCTACACCTGATGAGATTGCTAAGAAGAATGTAGAAGATTTAGACAAGCGGTTAAAACTGAATGGAACACAAAAAAGCGTGATCTACAGTTACACCTATACCCAGGCTAAAGAACAGGCTGAACTTATTAAAAGACAACAGGCAGGTACTTCCAGAGAAGAAGATGTAGATAAATTCTACAAGCTTCAAAATGAAACTTCAAAGAATATTCGCACGGTGTTAAAAGGCGAGCAACAAACGGAATACGATAAAATTATTGAAGAACGTTTAAGCGGAAAGTCTAATAAAGGCAAGAAAAAGAAAAAAGGCGAAGAAGTAGAAGAAGCTGGCGATATTAAAGGCTTGCTAACAGGCCCGAAAGTAGAGAAACAGGAGCTTTAGTTATTAAATAACAGTAGCCTCGTAATGCCAGAAATCATCGTAGGCGCAGTTGTTTTAGGCCTACTGTTATCTCCACAGATTTTGGCCGGTTTTTTAGCCAAAAGAACAGGACGTAACTTTTGGTTTTGGTTCTGTATTTCCTTTGTCATTCCTGTAATTTCATTGGTTATCCTGATTTTCCTCGAAGATAAGAACCCAAAAGCCGAGGGCTACCCATTGGCCGCCCATGTAGATAAGTCGAACGACTTTAAACAAGGAATCGCCAGTTAAATCCCAACAATATCTTTCTTTTTCTTTTGCTTCATGGCTTTAGGGATGATGGCTAGAATTTCCTCCTGTAAAGCATTCAGCATTCTTTTTTTGATGAAGTTTTTATGGGTTACCAAACTAATTTCCCTTACCGGCTCTGAGGGCTTAAAATACCGTACTTTGTTCAGTTGTTTTGCATTTAATTCTGCGATAGCCAATTCGGGAAGAAGCGTTGCACCACCGTTTAAATCTACCATTCGCACCAACGTTTCTACGCTACCCGTGTTATATTCCAACCCCTGTAATCTATTATTCTTGGTAGATCTGCAAATGTTTAGCACCTGATTGCGCATGCAGTGACCTTCATTTAATAGCCATATATTTTCATCATTCAAATCTTCTGCATCAACAGCCTTCTTTTTGTAGAGTTTACTGTTTTTACTAATATAGCTTACAAAATTTTCATAGTAAAGTGGTGTCTCTGCAATATTGGGATCGGATAGTGGCGTAGCCAGAATTCCGCAGTCGAGTACTCCCGTTTTAAGATGATGGATGATATCTTCTGTAGTATACTCCCAAATTAATAATTTCAGTTCGGGATACTTTTCCAGCATCGATGAAATCACCTCTGGCAAAAGATAAGGCGCTACCGTTGGGATTACTCCAATGCGTAACTCGCCGAGCACGTCTTGCTGTTGACTACTAATCAACTCTTTTATTTTGCCGCTTTCTTGTAAAATGATACGCGCCTGCGCAATAATCTGAGCGCCTATTTCTGTAGGACTAACAGGCTGCCGGCTTCTGTCGAATATTTTAACGCTTAAAAGTTCTTCTAGTTTTTGAACCTGCATACTGAGTGTAGGCTGTGTTACAAAGCACTTCTCTGCAGCAGTAACGAAACTGCGATAAGTATCTACGGCAACAATATATTCGAGCTGAACTAAAGTCATATAGCTAAAATTGATTTATAATATCAAATATATAAATTTTAGCTATAATAAAAAGTGATGACATGGATTATGAAATGCAAATAACAATTTTGGTACTCATTTCCTTGATCCAAATTCAATCACTCTGTCATCCAGTTGTTCCCTCACTCAATCAATAAAGCCTAATACCTGCTCTCAAAATCCTGATAAGCCAAAGCAATACCTTCCGGGAGTTCAATGTTGTGTTTCCAGCCCAGGTTATGTAATTTGCTTACATCCATTAATTTTCTGGGTGTTCCATCTGGTTTTGTGGTATCAAATACCAACTCTCCCTCATAATTCAGCACCTCTTTAATCAGCAATGCCAGGTCTTTAATAGATAAATCATGGCCTGTACCAATATTAATCAGGTGGCGTTCATCATAATTTTGCATTAGAAAATAGCAAGCATCAGCCAGGTCGTCGGCAAATAAAAACTCTCTCAATGGAGAACCCGATCCCCAAACGGTGATTTGCTTTTCATTATTGATTTTGGCTTCATGCACTTTTCTAATTAATGCCGGTAAAACATGCGAATTTTGAGGATGGTAGTTATCATTATAGCCATATAAATTGGTTGGCATTACTGAAATGAAATTACAGCCATACTGGTCGCGATAAGCATCACACATTTTAATCCCTGCAATTTTAGCAATCGCATAAGGTTCATTGGTGGGCTCTAAAGTTCCTGTTAACAAATAGTCTTCTTTTAATGGCTGTGGCGCTAGTTTAGGGTAAATACAGCTAGACCCCAGGAACATTAATTTCTTTACTCCAGTTAAATACGCGTTGTGGATAACATTGTTCTGTATGGCTAAATTTTCATAGAGAAAGTCTGCCCGATAGGTATTATTTGCCACAATCCCCCCCACTTTGGCTGCCGCTAAGAATACATAATCTGGTTTTTCAGCTTCAAAAAAATCAGCAACAGCCTGTTGGTTCCGAAGATCGAGTTCCTGGGAGCCACGAACAACCAGGTTCTGGTATCCTTCTTTTTCAAGTTTACGATAGATGGCTGAGCCAACCATTCCTCTATGACCAGCAATATAAATTTTAGCGTTCTTTTCCAAAGTATTACAGATAAGGCACAAAAATACGATACATTAAATAAAAAGATGTAGTGTTAACAACAAAATAAGATTTGGATAGCTGATAAATCGTATTTTTGCCAGAAAAAAAGAAATTTGGGTAAAGATAAACTTAGACGTTTTGCAGAAATAGAGACATTTGCAAACGTATATCAATTAGATGAGGGCAAGCCGTTAAAGGGTGAATGGGCGAAAACGCATTTCAAAAATGAAAAGCCTGTGGTATTGGAGTTAGCTTGCGGCAAAGGAGAATACACAGTTAATCTGGCTAAATTATTCCCGGAGAAAAATTTTATCGGGATAGATTATAAAGGAAACCGAATCTGGAGAGGTGCTAAAACGGGTATAGAAGAAGGCATTGATAATGTTGCTTTTTTAAGAATTCAGATCGAAAACCTGCTAGATTATTTCGAAGCGGGAGAAATTGATGAAATATGGATTACCTTCCCTGACCCTCAGCCACAAGATAGCAGAGAGAAGAAAAGGTTGACTTTTCCAGCTTTTTTAGATCGCTATAAACAAGTATTGAAAGCTGGTGGTAAAGTTAATCTGAAAACAGATAATGACGATCTTTATGCCTACACTGTTGAAAAAGTAAATGAATTGGGCTTAAAAGTGCATAAGAATACAGATCATTTATATACTTCAGATTTAGTTGATGAGGTTTTATCGATCAAAACTTATTACGAGAAGAAATACTTATTACACGACAAGAATATTAACTACATTCAATTTTCATTTGAATAATGGACACTAACTTTTACGAACAGGTTTATGAGGTTGTACGCTTAATTCCGAAAGGAAGAGTAACTTCTTATGGAGCCATCGCTAAAAGTTTAGGTGCAGCAAAGTCATCCAGGATGGTTGGGCATGCCATGGCTTACGCCGGAACAGCTCATCCTAAGGTACCGGCTCATCGTGTAGTAAATAGCAGTGGACTGCTCACAGGAAAATTTCACTTCAATCCACCAGACTTAATGATCGAATTACTGGCAGCAGAAGGTGTGGAGGTAAAGAACGATAAGGTTGTTAATTTTAAAACCGTTTTTTGGAATCCCCTGGAAGAAATTAACCTTTAATCCAATAGGTATTACACCACGTCATTCACTCACTCACTCAATAATTCTCTCATTCAATAATTAAAACATGGGCAAACTAGTAGAAGAATTTAACAACTATCGCGAAAAAATGAACGATAGGATAATGGAAACCGCGAATACTAACATCAAACGTTTCTTCGCTCTAGACACCACCTCTTATGCCGATGGTGCACTAGACGTAAAAACCAAAGAGATGCTAGGTCTGGTGGCCTCTATGGTACTTCGCTGCGATGATTGCATTAAATATCATTTAGGCAAATGCCACGATGCCGGTGTGAACAATGATGAGATGAATGAAATTTTTATGATCGCTAATTTAGTCGGCGGAAGCATCGTAATTCCACATTACAGGAGGGCTGTGGAGTATTGGGATGATCTTTTGAGTTCGGAGGCGGGAGTTTAGGGTTTGGAGTACTGGGCGGTCACTCAATTCCTAAATTATTAGTACATTTAAGAATGGGAACGCTCACAGACTTACTTGCCTATAAAAAAGGTTTCAACCTTGCTATGGAAATTTTTCATATTTCGAAAAGATTTCCGGCTGAAGAGCGATATAGTTTAACGGATCAGATTAGGAGATGTTCT
The DNA here is from genome assembly GCF_900111155.1 of Pedobacter rhizosphaerae. Taxonomy (GTDB): domain Bacteria; phylum Bacteroidota; class Bacteroidia; order Sphingobacteriales; family Sphingobacteriaceae; genus Pedobacter; species Pedobacter rhizosphaerae. Next base: position 10,984 of record NZ_FOGG01000021.1, read on the forward strand.
AGAAGTGTGTGCGCAAATTTGGCCGAGGCGTATAGAAAACGAAAGTATCCGAACCATTTCATCAGTAAATTATCAGATTCTGATACCGAAAATGGCGAAACCCAAACCTGGCTGGCATTTGCATTGGCCTGTGGTTATATTACGCAAGAAGAATTTGAACTACTAAACAACCAGGCAGAAGAAGTAGCCAGATTATTAGTTTACATGATGAATAATGCAGAAAAATTTTTAATAAAATCCCTTTAACCCAAATATCTAGACCACTATGCAGACTCCCAACTCCGAACACCCAACTCCCAACTTAACACGCTGTTCCTGGTGCGGTACCGATCCATTATACATCAAATATCATGATGAAGAGTGGGGTAAACCCGTGTATGACGATAAGACTTTATTTGAGTTTTTGATTTTAGAGGGGGCTCAGGCGGGTTTAAGCTGGATTACTATTCTAAGACGGAGAGAAAGCTATAGAAAGGCTTTTGCAGATTTTGATGTAACAAAGGTGGCGAAGTTTAATGAGCAGGATGTGGAGCGCTTAATGCAGGATGAAGGGATTATCCGCAATCGGCTAAAAGTAAATGGTGCAATTACCAATGCCAAGCTATTTATAGAAATTCAAAAAGAGTTTGGCAGCTTTTCAGATTACATCTGGGGATTTTTACCTGATAAAAAGCCTATTTTAAATCAGGTAACCAAAATGGGTGATGTTCCGGCAAGAACAGAAATATCTGATCAGATTAGTAAGGACATGAAGAAAAGGGGCTTCAAATTCTTTGGTACAACGATATGTTATGCCCACATGCAGGCTACAGGAATGGTTAACGATCACCTCGTGAATTGTATAGCCAGATAAGAAGATTGTTCCCAAACATCAATTGTCAATCCTGAACCCATAGAAGGACCTCTTCAAAGTATTGTTATGTATTTGAAATACTTGCCCCGATTATCATCGGGAAGTTCAGGATGCCCCATCTAATTGATGTTACCAGCCCTTTTTATTTTTTACTGTTGTATTCCTGAACAAGATTAATCACATCCCTGCTGTTAAAATCTACTGAGGCTTCAATTTTGGATTTCAGTTCAGGTCGATCACCTAGCTTTTGTATCAAAATATTTTTAACGTTTGCCTTTTGTGCATCTTCGGTTATAGCCTTCATGGGCACTTCTTGCAATGGCCCTGCGCCTGGTTTCTCAATAAAATAGCGCACCACTGGCGCACCTGCCGGACGATCGGGTTCACTGTTTCTTCTTCCACCACCAATGCTGATTCCGCCACCCATACCCATTCCACCAAAACCACCCGTTCCCGCTCCAATACCAATAGAAGGCCTGAATTTCACTTTCTTTTCTTTTTGTGCAGGTGCCAGCGTTTCTCCTCCAAAAGAGTAAAGATTAACCGTTCCCATCTCTATAACCTTTACAAAACGGTATTCCAGATTTCGCTTAGCCGCAAAGCCCTTACTCACATAACTGTTCCCATTCCAGAAGAAATTTTTCACATCCTTGGCCAACAAAATAACTTCAGCTTCATCATTTGCACTAATCCACACCGAAAAATAGTCCGTTCCCTTTATAGTTCCCCGCAGCACTTCGTCGTTGTTTTTGACTACAAAATCCTGAGCTGAAAGGGTATTTACCGTAAAAATCAAAAATAGTATGGGCAGGAAAAATTTCATATTCATATCGCTTGTTCACAAATAACGGAACAAATTATTAAATCTTACTCATTCAAATTGATTTTGATATTTCCGGCCTCCATATCGGGATGGTTCTTTTGAAACTTTAGGAATTCAGCTTTCATTTTATTCAAAGCATATTCCTTAGATTTTGGAAGGTTCTTACCCATTGCATAAAATTTATGGAGAATATAAATGTTAAAAAGGTAATTTTTTAAATCGTTGTTGGCCTGAGTATCCGTCATTAGTTTCCGAAGATTGTCACGATCCACAAAAGCACCAATCCCAATCTTCATCGCAATATAATTTAGTTCTTGCTTTATATTTTCCTTTTGATCAGCAAATGGATCAGCCGCCGCATCGAGCTCGTCGATTTTAGCCAGATGGGGAGCCATTTCCTTTGCTAAAATCTCTTTGGTAACTAAAATTAATCCTTCGGGGATATAAAAGGTAGAATCGGTATGATAGGGATCTACATAAAGTGTTACCGTCTCTTTAGTTCTCGGATTTTTTAAGGCATAGCAGTCAACAATACCGGTTTTGCCACTCGTGCTTCCCCTGTTAGAAAAATCTATCGATGAGCCATCAGGCCAGCGGAAAGAGTTCTCCAACTTAGCCATTCTGATTTGTAAGGAAGCCCTATCTGCAATATTGGTGAATGCCCCTGTACCAATTGGCCTTTCAATTGAAGTACCATAACCTTTGTTATATCCCTTCAAATTTTCGAAGGTTATGTAGGTAATCAGGGTATCTGCCGGGAGCTGGGCTTTAGCAGCACTTAAAATAAGGCAGAAAAGAAAAGTATAAAATGTTTTCATAAAGCGTTTTAGATTGATGATGCTGAAAATACGTGATTTCAATAAATAAATTTAAACTTTTCTTCGTTAAGCATTTTAACGATATCATTAACTTTGGTTACTTTTATCAACTGATGAAATCTTTTGATCAGTGTAATCATTAATCTGTGTAATCACATGAACAATAAAAAACTCTTTCTTTTAGATGGAATGGCACTAATGTACCGTGCACATTTCGCGTTGAGTAAAAATCCTCGTTTTACCTCAACAGGGATTAATACATCGGCAGTAATGGGATTTACCAATACTTTATTAGATGTATTGAAGAAAGAAAAACCCACTCATATAGCAGTTGTTTTCGATACCGAAGCGCCGACAGAACGACATACGGAATATGAAGCCTATAAAGCCCACCGTCAGGCAATGCCTGAAGATTTGGCGGCAGCTATGCCTTATGTAATCAAATTAATTACTGGATTCAATATTCCGGTCATCACCTCAGATGGATACGAGGCAGATGATATTATTGGCACTTTAGCCAAAAAAGCAGAAGCAAAAGGGTATCAGGTATACTGCATGACTCCTGATAAGGATTTTGCACAACTGGTTTCAGAAAACATCTTTATCTACAAACCTGCCCGAATGGGAAATGATATGGAGATTTTGGGCGTGAAAGAGGTTTTGGCTAAATGGGAGATAGAAAATGTTTTACAAGTGATCGATATTTTAGGCCTTTGGGGCGATGCGGTAGACAATATCCCTGGAATTCCGGGAATTGGAGAAAAAACTGCGAAAGCTCTCATAAAGCAATATGGCTCTATGGAGAATATCATTGCCAATAGCCATGAGCTTAAAGGGAAGCAAAAGGAAAATGTAGAAAATTTTGCCCAACAAGGATTGATTTCTAAAAAACTGGCGACTATTCTTTTAGATGTTCCGGTAGAACTGGATGAGCAAAGCCTGGAACTTTGCGACCCAAGCCGCGATTTATTGGAGCCATTATTTACTGAGTTAGAATTCAGAACTTTAGGAAGAAGAGTTTTTGGTGATGAGTTTTCGGTTACTACCGCCAAGTTTGGAGAAGGCACACAAACGGATCTTTTCGGAAACCAGACAGGAGAAACCGTTCAATATACCAATACAATAGCGGAAGAGCCAGCCCAGCAACTTCCTGCAAAGAATATAGAAAACACTGAACATCAATATCATTTAGTTGATACCCCAGAACAAAGGGCAGAACTCATTAAGTTGCTTTTAACTCAGGAGCGAATTTCATTTGATACAGAAACAACAGGAACAGACGCCAATACCGCAGACTTAGTAGGCCTTTCGTTTTCAATTAAACCTGGCGAGGGTTATTATATCCCGGTTCCAGCCGATAGAGCCGCAGCGCAAGCCATTGTAGATGAGTTTAAAGTTGTGCTGGAGAATGAAAGTATTGAAAAGATAGGTCAAAATACTAAATACGACATCCTTGTCCTGAAATGGTACAACTTGGAAGTAAAAGGCAAGTTATTCGACACCATGCTGGCGCATTACCTGATTGATCCGGACACCCGTCATAACATGGACGTGCTTTCTGAAAACTATTTAGGGTATTCGCCTATCTCTATCACAACCTTAATTGGTGCCAAGGGTAAAAATCAGGGCACCATGAGGGATGTTCCGGTAGAAAAAGTGGTAGATTATGCAGCAGAAGATGCAGATGTAACCCTTCAATTAGCCCATGTTTTTGAGCCTAAATTAAAGGAACTCAATGCTGCTAAGTTGGCTGAAGAAATAGAAAACCCTTTAGTTTATGTATTGGCTGATATAGAAAAAGAAGGTGTCCGTATTGATATGGAAACTTTGAAAAACTATTCGGCAGAGCTGGAAAAAGATATCATCAAATTTGAACAAAATGTTTATGATAAGGCTGGAATTAAATTTAACCTGGCCTCTCCAAAGCAACTGGGTGAAGTATTGTTTGATAAGCTTCAGTTAGATCCAAAGGCGAAGAAAACAAAAACGGGACAATATCAAACCGGAGAAGACGTGTTGCTGGCTTTAGCGAGCAAAAGTGATATTGTTCAGGATATTTTAGATTTCCGTCAATTACAGAAGTTAAAATCTACTTATGTGGATGCGCTTCCCTTAATGGTAAATCCAAAAACCGGGCGTGTGCATACTTCATATAATCAAGCTGTTGCCGCTACAGGAAGATTGAGTTCTAATAATCCAAACTTACAGAATATTCCAATTAGGACGGAGCGCGGACGGGAAGTACGTAAGGCCTTTATCGCCCGCGATGAAGATCACATCTTACTTTCTGCGGATTATTCGCAGATAGAGCTGCGTATTATTGCCGACATCAGTAAAGAAGAAAATATGCTGGATGCTTTTAGCAAGGGTATTGATATTCATACCGCTACTGCAGCGAAGGTTTATGGAGTAAGTATTGAAGAAGTAGACGGAACCCAACGTAGAAATGCCAAAGCCGTTAACTTCGGAATTATTTATGGTCAATCGGCTTTCGGCTTATCTCAAAACCTCGGCATCCCTCGTAAAGAGGCCGCAGAAATCATTGAGCAGTATTTCGCTCAATACCCAGGCATTAAGCGTTACATGAGCGATACCATGAATTTTGCACGGGAGAATGGCTTCGTAGAGACCATTATGGGACGCAGACGCTATCTGAGAGACATTAACTCTGCCAATCAAACTGTAAGAGGTTTTGCTGAGCGAAATGCCATTAACGCGCCTATTCAGGGTTCTGCAGCAGATATGATCAAAATTGCCATGATCAATATCCATCAAGATATGAAAGCGCAGAACTTAAGATCAACCATGACCATGCAGGTGCATGATGAGTTGGTTTTTGATGTGCTTAAAACAGAAAAGGAAGCCATGAAAGCCATTATTTTAGAGCGTATGCCCAATGCCATAAAAACCATTGTACCTATTGTGGTAGAAATTGGAGAAGGTGATAATTGGTTAGCTGCACATTAGCATATTTTCTTTATCTTCATTAAATCTTCATCCCGATTAATCAATTTTATATCAACAAAAAAATCAACGAGTAAAACAAAAATTAAAGGACATGAAAAAGTTATTGAGTTTAATCGCAATCGCAGCATTAGGTTTAACAACCGCATTTGCTCAAACACCAGCCGCTACAACCACTCCTGCTAAAAAAGTGGTTAAGAAAGAAGTAAAAACGGCTACTGCTCCTGTAAAAGCAGGCGTAAAACAAGAAGCTAAAAAGGTAGAGACTAAAACCACTACTACTGCTACTAAGGTTAAGGCAGATGGTACGCCAGATATGCGCTTTAAAGAAAATAAAGCAAAGGCGGTAACCAAAGTAGCTGGCCCAACTAAAAAGGACGGTACCGCAGATATGCGTTACAAAGCGAATAAAGAAGCTACAAAAACAGTAAAAAAGAACTAGGTTTAGGTTTATAATTGAAGGGGTTGCTCCGAAAGGAACAGCCCCTTTTTTATTTTACAGGCTAATGGTTTCGCCAATTTCGGGCAGCAAAAGTGTTTTTTGCTCGCGGGCAAATTTATCTAATGCTACTTTTGTATCAATTTCAATAACCGGAAAAGTATTGTAATGAACGCCGATTACCTTGTCGCAATCGAAATATTTGGTCGCAATTAAGGTATCATCCACATCCATCGTATAATTTCCACCGATTGGGAGAATGGCATAATCCAAATTGTATAAATCTGCCAAAATTTTCATTTCTACCGTAAGGCCAGTATCTCCTGCGAAATAAATCTGCTTACCATCTGCTTCTATCACAAAGCCTGCAGGATTGCCACCGTAACTGCCGTCGGGCAAGCCCGATGAGTGGGTGGCTACAACCATTCTAACCGTACCCCAATCAAAGGCAAATTTTCCAAAATTCATGGGATGAACATTTTCGATTCCTTGGTTTTTAACCCAATCAATTACCTCTGGAATGGCTATAACGGTTGCGTTGGTTTGTTTCGCTAATGCCACCAGATCTGCAACATGGTCTCCATGCCCATGACTAATTAAGATATAATCCGCTTCAATAGCCTTTACATCAATATGCTTAGCTAAAGGATTTGGGGTAATGAAAGGATCGAATAAAAGTTTCTTCGAAGCTGTTTCTAACAGGAAACACGATTGACCGTAATAAGTATATTTCATTTTATATAGTGTTAAATAGTATCAAGTATTTAGTATCGAGTATCAAGACTGGCCGTTTTAACCACCTAAGGCAATTAAGTACGTTTAGCGATTTGCTTTAAGCACCATAGCCTCAGCCCCCTGACCTCTTAAATCTTAGTATCAAGACTGTTTAATGAGCAAGGAATAGGATCAAAGAAGAGAATAAGCCCAAATATTACCGGACGCAGGCTAGGCTCAATATCTAAATACTAACGACTATGTACTAACTACTGCAATAGTATCAAGTATTTAGTATCGAGTATCAAGACCGCCGTTTAAACCACCTAAGGCACCTCAGTATATTTGGCGATTTGCTTTAAGCACCATAGCCTCGGACCCCTGACCTCTGACTTTTTAGTATCAAAACTGGTCGATTTCAGCTTTAGTCTTTCTGCTTTGACTCTCAACTCCAAACCCACCACTCAAAACTAATTTAGCCTCCAAACATCCCGCCTAAGCCACCTAACATATCTTTGGCAGACGACTGCATTTCGGCAGCGCTCACTTGTTCTGCGCTTGCTAAAGCCTTGTTAATGGCCACCTGCAATAATTCCTCTAGCTCTTCTCTATCTGCAGTCTTATAAAACTCTTCATCAATAGAGATTCCAGTAATTGCTTTATTGGCAGTTGCCGTGATTTTGATTGCACCATTTTCCACTTCGCCGAAAACAGAAATGGTATCTAATCTTTTCTTTATTTCTTCAGCCTTTTGCTGTGCTGCAAATAATTTATCAAACATATTCTTGTGTTTTATATTATAAGGCGAAATTAGGACAAATTGTTTTCTATTTCACTTTTAAAAAAAGCAAATTCAAATTTCTCTCCAGGAAGGAAACACTATAAAATAAACCTTAAAATTAATCTTCGTCTGAGCCCGGCAAGCTTCCATTTCCATGGTAAGCGCCTTTACGGATTATAGGCATGTTTAAATGCTTGTACAACTCATCTAAATGCATCAAACTCCCATTGGTTAAGTTACCCAGGAAGATGACAATAATATTTTTATCCAGATCACGTACATATATGTGACGGAAGCCATGCCACCAACCTGTATGGTAAACCACTTTGTCCATCTTCTCCCCATCAAACATTCTCCAGCCATAGCCATAGTTAAAGTGAGCATTTACAGGCTTGTTTCTCCCAACGTAAGCAGAATCAAGGCTCTTTTTACTGAGTAACCTGCCATTTTTTAAGTATTTGTCGTAAAGCACCAAATCATGAACCGTACTGTAGATACCTTTATCCCCTACAGGTCCATCTAAAAAGTTTTGCACTACCGAATATCTCCAGGTGCGATCATGCCCAACCACATCAACTGGAACCTTTTCATATTCAGTTGTCGAATATACATGGGTATGTTTCATTCCGGCAGGTTTGAAGATATGTTCCATCATATACTGTGAGTAGCGTTGTCCGGTTACTTTTTCAATGATGGCCCCTAACACCATAAAGTTAGAGTTGTTATAATGGAAACGGTTATCGGGCTTTGTATAGGGATTAGGCTTCTTCTCGGCAATGATATTCATTACCTCCTGATTGGTAATACCCTTTTTCATATTGCGTTTCTCCTTGCGCCAAATGTCATCTATGAAGTAAACGTAATTCATCATTCCACTTCGGTGAGTAAGCAATAATTTTACAGTAATCCCCTCATAAGGGAAGTTGGGGAAGAACTTCTTTACATTATCATTAAGCGATAATTTACCCGCCTCTACCAATTGCATAATGGCCGTACCCGTAAAGGTTTTGGTAATGGACGCCAGCTCAAATTCAGAATTGATGTTTAGGCTATCGCGGTGGAGGTAATCTGCCCATCCAATGGCTTTCTCATAGAGGATTTTACCATCCTTAGCTACAAGCATATTGCCATTAAAGCCGTATTTTTTGTGTAAGTTTTGAACAAAATCAGCAATCCATTTATCACCCTTTTCAGGATTATAAGCCACTAAAAGACTGTCGGCTTTGTCGTCTTCTTTGGTGCGGATTTTTTTTTCAGCTTCCTTTTTCTCTTCAGATTTTTTACTTGAACATGCAGTAAGTAAGGTTATAGAGAGCGCGAATGCTGAACATATATATCGAAAATTCATTAATATCAGGGATAGTAGATTTAAAACCCGAAAATTAAAGAATTTTGAACGGTTAAAACGAAAGAGTTTTACACATTTTCGCAATTTTGTTTATACCAGCACTCAAATAAATGACCTTTGCTGCCATATACCGGATCGTTATCCGGATTTTTAACTTTTGCAATAGCCTCGTCTGCCTCTGGTCGCTCTTCCGGCTTACCGTATTTCATGTCGTAATCAGCCCCATAAGGGTAAGCGCCAACTACCGTAAAATCTTCACTGGAGTTTAATTTCTTATGCGCCACGCCTGCTGGAACAACAACAACATCGCCTTTATCCAGCTCAATACAAACACCATGCTCACCGCCGAACTGAACATCTGCCTTGCCGCAATAAACGCCCATCACTTCATGCGTGTTGCTGTGGTAATGATGATAATCAAAAATGCCATCCACCCAGGCATTGGTATAACCATTCTGCGCGAAAATTCTTTTAATGGCCTCCTCCGTTTCATCGGGATGGATTAGAAGCGCCCCTTTGTAAATCATGAGCGGCAAATTAGGGTTATTGGGAAAACCGCCATTCTCTTCTATTTTATGAGCTACTAAGTAGGCTTCTTGTACCAGTTTTTCTTTGTCCATGGTGAGCTATTTTATTGTTTAACAAAGAAGATGGGAAAGGGTTTAGAATTTGAGCAGTTTCCTGTTGATTACGCGTTTTTTAAAGGATCCTTGAATAATCGTCTTGCTGAACTTGTTTCAGCATCTTTATCAGGGTTTATAGTAAAGCCCTGAAACAAGTTCAGGGTGACGGTTTGTTGATAAGATCCTTGAATAATCCCCTCCATAACCGTCTTGCTGAACTTGTTTCAGCATCTTTATCAGGGTCGCAGCTAACAAAAAAGGCTTCCAATTGGAAGCCTTTACTATATTCTGAGTGAAAACTAATTAAGCCAATAACCTAATTGGTTCCTCTAACAATCCTTTTAAGGTTTGTAAGAAAGCAGCACCAGTAGCACCATCAACCACGCGGTGGTCACAGCCTAAGGTTAACTTCATTACATTGCCAGGTACTACAGCGCCATTTTTAACAACAGGTACTGCTTGAATTGCACCTACCGATAAAATTGCACCATCAGGAGAGTTGATAATTGAAGTAAACTCATCAATACCAAACATACCTAAGTTAGATACAGTGAAAGTAGAACCTTCCCAATCTGCAGGTTGTAATTTTTTAGCTTTTGCTTTAGCGCCATATTCTTTAACCTCAGCAGAAATGTGAGATAAAGATTTGCCATCAGCAAAACGCACTACAGGTACCAATAAACCATCTTCAACGGCCATCGCTACACCAATGTTAGTATGCTCATTGAAACGGATTTTATCTCCACCCCATGATGAGTTAACCGCAGGATGTTGTTTCAAAGCAACTGCAACAGCTTTAATTACGATATCGTTGAAAGATACTTTAACAGGAGCAACAGCGTTGATTGCTGTACGGGCAGTCATTGCGTTATCCATATCAATACTAATGGTTAAGTAGAAATGCGGCGCAGTAAATAAGCTTTCAGCTAAACGCTTAGCAATAACTTTACGCATTTGAGAAACAGGTTTCTCTGTAAATTTCTCTTCACCAACATAAGTAGGGATCACTGGAGCAGCTTTCTGTGCAGGAGCACTTGCAGCTTCAGTACCTGGAGCCGCCGCTTGTGCAGCTGGCTTAAAGTTTTCAATATCTTTCTTAATGATACGACCACCTTCTGCACTACCTGCAACTTGTGATAAGTCGATTCCCTTATCCTTAGCAATTTTCTTTGCTAATGGAGAAGCTTTAACACGACTATCAGAAGAACTTTCAGCAACCGGAGCAGATGCACTTGCATTAGCAGTAGCTTGTTTTTCTTCTTTAGGAGCCTCAGCGCTTTCAGCTTTTTTCGCAGGAGCAGAACCGCCAGCTAAAATACCGCTAACATCAGTTCCTTCCGGACCCACAATAGCAATAATGCCGTTTACTTTTGCAGCCTGACCTTTTTCAACGCCAATGTGTAATAATGTTCCGGTAGCATAACCCATAACTTCCATAGTTGCCTTATCGGTTTCTACATCAGCTAAAACATCATCATCCTTAACTTTATCGCCAACTTTTTTATGCCATTCAGCAATAACGCCTTCAGTCATGGTATCGCTAAGCAAAGGCATACGGATAACAGTAATACCTTTTGCTGCTAATTCATCTTCACTTAAAGCACCGCCTTGAGCAGGAGCCTCTTCTTTAGGAGCCTCAGCGCTTTCAGCTTTAGGAGCCTCAGCTGCTGCTTCGCCAGCACCTTGTTCAGCCGCTAACGCAGCTTTGTAGTCTTCGCCCTCTTTACCGATAACGGCCATGATTGCATCAACAGGAACAGCCTGACCTTCTTCAACGCCAACGAATAGAAGTGTACCATCCCAATAAGATTCCATATCCATCGTTGCTTTGTCAGTTTCTACTTCTGCCAAAACATCACCGCTTTTAACTTTATCGCCCACTTTTTTGTGCCACTTCGCCAAAACCCCTTCGGTCATGGTGTCGCTCATTTTGGGCATTTTAATTACATCAGCCATTATATCTAATTAATTGAAATCTTAAATATTGTTTAGTCCATTACGTAAGGGTAGTTCTCAGTCATATATACATCTTTGTATAATTCAGATGCATCTGGCCAAGGAGACTCTTCTGCAAATTTCACAGCCTGATCTACAATTGCCTTAACTTTACCTTCCACTTCCTCAATCCAAGCCTGATCTGCATACTTTTCTTTAAGAATAGTTTCTCTTGCAAGCTCAACAGGATCTTTAGCTTTGTAATCTTCTAATTCTTCTTTGGTACGGTATTTCGCCGGATCTGACATGGAGTGACCACGGTAACGGTAAGTTCTCATTTCTAAGAAAGTTGGCCCTTCACCTTTACGTGCACGTTGAATAGCTTCATCCATTGCGTTGTGTACAGCAACAGGGTCCATACCATCAACAGGTGCGCATGGCATATCAAATCCTAAACCAATTTTATAAATATCAGTCATGTTGGTTGTACGTTGAACCGAAGTACCCATGGCATAACCATTGTTTTCGCAAACAAAAATTACTGGAAGTTTCCAAAGCATAGCCATGTTAAAGGTTTCGTTCAAAGCACCCTGACGTACTGCACCATCGCCCATGTAGCAAATGTTTACGTTATCAGTACCTTTATATTTCTCGGCAAAAGCAACGCCAGCACCCAAAGGAATCTGACCACCCACAATTGCGTGTCCACCATAAAAATTATGTTCTTTACTGAACATGTGCATAGAACCACCTTTACCTTTTGAGCAACCTGTAGCTTTACCATACATTTCGGCCATGATACTATCTGCACTAACACCCAAAGCCAGGGCATGAGCGTGATCACGATAGGTTGTAATCATTGAATCGCCTTTTTGCATAGCAGATATTGCACCTGCAACTACAGCTTCTTGCCCAATGTATAAATGACAAAAGCCACGAATTTTTTGTTGTCCGTATAACTGGCCAGTTTTTTCTTCGAACTTGCGCATCAGCAACATCGATTCAAACCACTTTAACCAGGTATCTTTATTTATTTCTACTGCACTCATTTCTTGGTATTGTTTTTTTGCGACAGCAAATCTAAATTTTTTATTGTAATTTTTGACACTTTTTAGTGTAAAAACATCAACGTACTAAGCATCCTTTTAGATTTAACAGTTGTTTTACAATTAAATCGTCGTAATAACGCTTTTCGCCTAAAAAACAGAGATTTTACAGAATTAAAAATTCACGCTTTATCAAAGTGTAAGTTTGAATTGATGATAAAATTTAATTCTGCATAATGGCAATCGCCCCTAATTTATAAATGTTTTTTAATTAGACAGTTTACAGGTCTCTATTACAGTAAATTTTTGTTAAATATTTACAATAATTTTTTGAAATAGTTTTAGAAAAGCAAAATCAGTACTATTTATTAAGGCTAGTCGGGCTTTACGTTAATTTTTTTTTGTTAAAGTGTGAATTAAAACCGAAAAAACCTAAACAAAAAAGGATACCACTTCAATCCCGTCTAAAGATCAAAGTTCATGCTGCTATCAGCAGTTTGTTTCGCCTGCAAATTCAAAATTATGTGCGGAAAGTTTAAAGTTTCGCTGGATAAACTTAAACCGCAGCCCTCCTCAATGTCATTAATTTAATGAAAAATAAAAATATTTCCATCGTGAGCTTGTCCAAGGAACTTTGTCCTTATAATTTGTCTGAGCTTTCCGATGTGAAATCAGGACAAGTAGTCGAAGACCTTCTTAATAAGTCGAAAACTAAAATGGATTACCCTTCGACAGGCTCAGGATGACAATCCATTTTAGTTTTATCCTTAAGTTAATAGCATTCTTTCCTACCCCCACCGACCAGAGCTATGGTTTTCCGCCTAGTACATCGTATTTCCTAGCTCGCCCCCATTAAATAGCAGATTATAGAGATAAAGGGCAGGGATCTCTTGTAAAAATTCGCCGTTTTTTATATAAAACATACCACTTTTTTAGGCTGCTTTAAATACACGCTTGAAAGCAGAAAAGACAAGAAATGTTAATAACTTTTACTTTTTAACAATTTACATTTGGATAACATTTGTATAATTAATACTTTTGGCAACCAACAATAAGCCCATGTGGTGTACGTTAATGTGTAAGTGAATTACCCAAACATAACTGTATAACATGATTAAAAAATTTTTGTTTTCATCCCTAATCGCCATCTGCACGATCTCAGCAGCGTTTTCACAAACAAAAACAAAAGAATCTGGTAAAGAACTAAACGACCCTGACAACTTAGCTTCCCAATATTTTTCGCAAGTGATGGGAGTTGCTGTAGATGCAACGGCTAACTTAAAGTTATATAAGTTTATTTACGAATGGATCGGTACCCCGTACAGTTACGGCGGAAACACCAAAAAAGGCATTGATTGCTCTGCTTTTACAAAAGCAATCTACGATAAAGTTTTCAACACTACCATCAGAAGAAATTCCCGCGATATTTTTAGCATGGTTGATCCATTATCAAAAGAAGATTTGAAAGAGGGTGATTTGGTTTTCTTTAAGATAAAAAGCAGAAGTATTTCACACGTTGGTATTTATCTGGGCGACAATAGATTTGCGCATGCATCCAGTTCAAGAGGTGTAGTTATCAGCAATTTAAATGAGCCTTATTACAGTCGCTATTTTTATAAAGGCGGGCGGGTTTTAGAATCATTTAAGAAAGAGTTTACCGTAGAGTAATCAATTTACAGTTCCTAGTTGTCGCGATTAAGCAGTTCAACAATCAAACTAAAATATACAATCCTCCACAAGAAATTATGGAGGATTTTTTTTTGAATAATATCAATTCATGAGATTCATCAATAGCATTATACTATCCTCACTAACAGTCGTTATTTTGGCCAGCTGCACCAGTAACAATGCACAGGTGGCACCAACAGCACAAAAACAAGATACGATAGTAAGAAAGATTAAAGATACCATTAGTATTGTGGCTGTAGGAGACATCATGCTAGGTTCTGCTTTCCCTTCCAAGGTTAACCTCCCGCCAGACGACGCTGTAAATAGCTTTCAGGCAGTTGATAGTTTGCTTAAGGGCGATATTGTATTCGGTAACCTAGAAGGCTGTTTTCTTAATTCGGGCAGCTCTAATAAATGCAATGGGATCAACCCAAACAACTGCTATGCCTTTCGTATGCCAGAGCGTTATGCAGGGATTTACAAAAAAGCAGGCTTCAATGTATTGAGCATTGCCAATAACCATGTGGGCGATTTTGATACCAGGGGAAGAAAAAATACGGCAAGAATTTTAGACTCCTTGCAAATACACTATGCCGGACAACTCAATAAACCCTTTGAGATTTTCGAAAAAGACAGTGTTAAATATGCCTTTTGTGCTTTTGCCCCTAATGAAAATACTGTTTCTATCAAGAATATAGATAGTGCAAAAGCCCTGGTTGCCCGTTTAAAAACTATGGCCGATATTGTAATCGTTTCTTTTCATGGTGGAGGAGAAGGTGCCAGATTTGAGCACGTGACCAAAAAGACTGAAATTTTCTACAACGAAAATCGTGGCAATGTTTATGCTTTTGCTCATGGCGTAATTGATGCCGGTGCAGATGTTGTTTTAGGCCATGGACCTCATGTTACCCGTGCGGTAGAAGTGTATAAGAATAAGTTTATTGCTTACAGTTTAGGTAACTTCTGTACCTATGGCATGTTTAGCCTGAAGGGCTGGAATGGTTTTGCTCCTTTACTCCAGTTGAAAATAAATGCCAAAGGAGATTTTCTGTATGCAGATGTGGTTTCGGTAAAGCAGGATAAAATTAACAGGTTAACCTTAGATGAGAACCACAATGCTTTTAACCGCATTAAGCAATTAACGGATATTGATTTTACTGGCCACCCGCTCCAATTTGAGAACAATAAGATTACGGTAAAAAATTAGGCATTACACCGCTACTCTAAATTTATTTCAGAATCTTTGTTCATGAAAAAAGGATTGATCATTCATTATATCATTGGTATTGCCGCCGTATTTTTAGTGTTTGCAGCTGCATATTATATCCAGCAAAACCCCAAAAACCTATTATCGGCAGGCATTATTATACTGGCAGGTTGTTTGGTGGCTTTTAGCCAGTTTCAGATTATTAAGCAAAAGAAGAAGCAATAAATTATAAAAACAATGCTAACTCTCATCCTTAGTATTCTTCACCAAACCTATACCTGACACAAAAAAGATCAGGCCGATAATTCCATATACCATTAAGCCCCTGGTATTCTGACTGTGGTTAACAAAACCATAACCTGCATATATTAATCCGATTATCCCCAGAATGGTTAATACTGTTCCAAAAGTGCGTTTTACGTTCATGATTTGAATATTTGTATCATAAGACAAAGCAATGATCGCTTTTGTTTTGAAGCCCATAAAAAAGCCGATCTCAACGAATTGAAACCGGCTTTTATAAGGTTTGAATTAGTGGATGAATGAAGGATAGAATAACTTCCTGCCCATTCAATCATTCCATCATTCAATCATTCATTCAATCAATCACTCAATCACTCAATCACTCAATCATTTATTAATCTCCAATTACCAAACGCCTAATCTATTTGCCGGAGCAATATACATTTTGGCCGAAGTTGGGATATTAAATGCTTTATAGAATGCCTCCATGTTAGATACCGGGCCATTTACACGGAACATTTCCGGGCTATGCGGATCGGTTTTTAAGCGTACACTCATGCGTTCAGGACGATCCTTTATGCGCCATACTTGCGCAAAACTCAAAAAGAAGCGCTGATCTGGTGTAAAACCATCAATCTTTTTATCGCCTTTAGCCTGCTCTGTCAATTTAAAGGCATCATAAGCAATGTTTAATCCACCTAAATCGGCTAAGTTTTCGCCTAAAGTTAGCGAACCGTTTACATGCTGATTATCCAATAAGGTAAACTTATTATAGAATGAATCTACTTTATCGGTTTTAACTTTAAACTTAGCGGCATCAACGCTGTTCCACCATTCCTTTAAATTTCCCTGAGCATCATATTGGCGGCCCTGGTCGTCAAAACCATGCGTCATTTCATGGCCAATTACCGCACCTATCGCTCCGTAGTTGATGGCATCATCTGCAGAGAAATCAAAAAATGGGAACTGTAAAATCCCGGCAGGGAAAACGATTTCACTAAATGAAGGATTGTAGTATGCATTTACTGTTGGAGCGGTCATCATCCATTCTGTTTTATCCACTGGCTTGCCCAGCTTATCCATCATTTCTTTATAGGCATGTTTATTCGCCGATTGAAGATTGGCATAATAGGTATCCCTCGAAATTTCTACATCATCATATTTTTTCCACTTATCCGGATAGCCAATCTTTTTAATAAAGGCATTCAGCTTCTCTAAAGCCTTTTTCTTGGTTTCAGGAGTCATCCAATCTAACTTTTGAATGCGCTCAGCATAAACCTTTTGCAGGTTATTTACCAATTCGAGCATTCTTTTTTTCGCTTCTGGCTTGAAGTATTGTTCTGTATAAAGCTGGCCCAAAAGTTCGCCTAAATGGTCGTCGGTATTATTAACCATGGCTTTCCATCTTTCTGTTTGTGCAGGCTGTCCATACAGGGTTTTGCCGTAGAAATTAAACCTGGCATCTCTAAAGGCCTGAGTTAGCGAGTTAGCTGAGCGGCTTAAGGCATCAAATTTAAGTTTGCTTTTCCATGCTGCCAGTGGCTGACTTTTAATCAAAGTAGATAATGCCTGATAATATTTAGGCTGTCTAACTAAAACAGTATCTGTAGAAGCACCAATTTTGTTTAAAACAGATTTCCAATCGATGTTTGGCGTTTGTTTCTGAAATTCGGCAACTGCTAATTTATGATAGTTCTTTTGTGGGTTTCTAAGCTCTACTGGTGTAGAATGTGATTGTGCAATTAACGTTTCCAGTTTTAAAATTTCGTTGGCATTTTTCGCCGCATTTGCTGCATCCCCGGTTAGGGTGAATATTTTTTCAATGTATTTGGTATATTCAGCACGTATTTTTTTGGCTTTATCATCCTGATCCAGATAGTAACTTCTGTCAGGCAAATTGATGCCCGATTGAGAAAAAGCAAGAATATTTTGCGTACTGGCCTTATCGTCTGGCTCTACGCCAAAACCTAATAAATCGCCCTCACCATTTTTATAGCCCTCGGCAACAAAATTAATCAGTTCTTTATCATCTTTAATTTGATCGATTTTTGTAAGTAAGGGTTGAATTGGAGAAGTACCCAGCTTTTCGATAGTGGTTGAGTCCATACCACTGGCATAAAAGTCGCCAACTTTTTGCTCTAAACTCCCCTTGGCTGCCTTACTTTTCGCAGCATTTTCCAGTATCGACTTTAGATTTTTAATATTGTCATTGTAAAGGGTATAGAAAGATCCCCAGCCGGTTTCTGTTTTAGGAATAACGGTATTTTTGATCCATTTTCCATTGGCATAGAGAAAGAAGTTATCTCCTGGCTTTACGGTAGTGTCCATCCCTGCGGTATCAAAGAAAACCGTTCTTTGGTCTCCCTCACCATTTTGCTGGTGGTTTTTGTTCTGGCATGCAGCAATAAAAAGAACTGCACATGCTGGCAGAATAAATAATTTTTTCATCTTTTAATTTAGTTAATTGAGATGAAGCTGTTAGGAGCTTAGAAACGAATAGGTTAATGTTGCTAGGGACTTACAGTTTCATGAGTTTATAAATTAGTTGTTTAAAGCTACAAAATGCTTCCTGTAGTTTGTATGAATTTTTTCATAACTTCAAGAAAAAATCTAATTATGCAATACACTATGTACATTCTGATTTTTATCGGAATTATTATTCTCTTCAGCTCATTCGTAACCGTAAAACAAGGAACTATTGCGGTAATCACCGTTTTTGGAAAGTATCAACGATTACTTAGACCAGGTTTGAGCTTAAAAATCCCCTTAATTGAGCAGATTTATTCTCGCATATCTATTCAGAACCGATCAGTAGAATTATCTTTTCAAGCGGTAACTCAAGATCAGGCTAATGTTTACTTTAAAGCCATGCTTTTATATTCTGTTATCAATCAGGATGAAGAAACCATCAAAAACGTTGCTTTTAAATTTGTGGATGCAAGTAATCTTATGCAAGCTTTAATCCGTACCATAGAAGGTTCTATCCGTGCTTACGTGGCCACACAAAAACAAGCAAATGTACTGGCACAGCGCAACGAAATTGTTCTGCATGTTAAAGAACAGATAGATCAGGTTTTGGATGGCTGGGGTTATCACCTTCAGGATCTTCAATTAAATGATATCACATTTGATGAAGAAATTATGCGTTCTATGAGCAGAGTTGTTGCTTCTAACAATTTAAAAGCCGCAGCTGAAAATGAAGGTCAGGCACTATTAATTACTAAAACTAAAGGCGCTGAAGCTGATGGTAATGCCATTAAAATTGCTGCAACAGCCGAAAGAGAAGCGGCACAACTTCGTGGACAAGGTATTGCCTTGTTTAGAGAGGAAGTAGCCAAAGGGATGACTAATGCCGCCCATGAAATGCAACAAGCTAATTTAGATACTTCTGTAATTCTTTTCACCATGTGGACAGAAGCCATTAAGCAATTTGCTGAATACAGCGACGGAAACGTAATTTTCCTGGATGGCAGCACAGATGGGATGAATAATACAATGAAGCAAATGATGGCCATGCAAATGAATAAGCAGAACGAGCCGAAGGCGAAGTAGGTTAGTATAGTAGTTAGTCAATGCTATTAAGTTAAGCAAAATACTGTCCTGAGCTTCCCGATGTGAAACCGGGACAAGTAGTCGAAGACCTTCTTAATAAGTCGAAAACTAAAATGGATTACCCTTCGACAGGCTCAGGATGACAATCCATTTTAGTTTTCTCCTTAAGTTAATAGCATTGAGTAGTTAGTCATTAGACATTAGTATTTAGACATTGCGCCTAGCCTGCGTCAGGTCTTGATACTAAAAAGTCCGGGGTCCGAGGTCGGGGGTCCGAAGATGTGGTGCTTAAAGCAAATCGCGGCCTTGATAATGCTAAAAGACGAAAGCTGAAAGCGAAGGGCTAAAGCACCCAGGCTTGATACTTGATACTGAATACTTGATACTATTGTAGTAGTTAGTACTTAGTCGTTAGTAATTAGACATGGTGCCAAACCAGCATCCGGTAATATTTGGGCTTTTTATCTTTTTTCTTTGCTCCTTATTCCTTACTCCTCCAATATCCAGTCTTGGTACTTGCTACTACATACTTGCTACTAAAAATGTCGGGGTCCGAAGCCTTGGTGCCTAAAGCAAATCGCCAAGCATACTTAGGTGCATTAGGTGGTTAAACCGGCGAGTCTTGATACTCGATACTATGTACTTGATACTCTGTTGTAGTTAGTACTTAGTCGTTAGTAATTAGACATGTTGCCTAACTTGCATCAAGTAATATTTAGGCTTTTTCTCTTTTTTCTTTGCTCCTTATTCCTTACTCCTCCAATATCCAGTCTTGATACTTGCTACTACATACTTGCTACTAAATTGTCGGGTTCCGATGCCTTGGTGCCTAAAGCAAATCGCCAAGCATACTTAGGTTCCTTAGGTGGCTAAACCGGCGAGTCTTGATACTCGATACTATATACTTGATACTAAATATTCGATACTAAATACTTGGTACTCATTACCAGACTACTTTCTGCCTACAGCATATTGAATCCCACCCAGCAGGTGCTGTAAAAATTTATCTTCTGCCCAACATTCTTTAGTGTGTCCCATTGAAGTGTAAAAGGCTCTTCCTCCATCGTATTCATGGTACCAGCTAAAAGGATGGAAATCCCCATTTTTCCCACCTTTATAAGACTTCTCATCTATAGTAATTAACACCTTAATATCTGGATTGATATCTTTAAAGTTGTAAAGTTCATCTTTGTGCATCCAAACAGAATCTGTAAAGAATTTTGTTGAGGGGTGCTTAGTATCTTTAATGATAAATTTAGCTTCCTGAACAACAGGATGACTGATAAAATAGGCACCGGCAAGTTTACCATACCATGGCCAATCGTACTCGGTATCTGTTGCTGCATGCACACCAACATAACCGCCGCCCTTTTTGATGTAACGTTCAAAGGCAGCTTGTTGAGTATCATTCAAAACATCGCCCGTGGTACTTAAAAATACAACTGCAGCATACTTTTTCAAATTAGCATCTGTAAAGGCGTTGGCATTTTCTGTAGTATCTGCTTTGAAATGATTTGCTAGACCCAGCTTTACTATGGCTTCTTTTCCTGTTTCTATAGATGCATGCCTAAAGCCCGCAGTTTTGGAAAATACTAAAATGCGAACTTCCTTTTTTAGGGGTAATGTTGCATCGCAAGAGATAATGGTAAAAAGTAAGGCACAGAGGAATAATATTCTTTTCATGTGATTCGGTTAGGATTCGGGTTTGAATCTTTAAATTTAAGAAAGTTGTTTAATAATTGCTCTACATCTTTCTTCTATCTGCTCACAAACTGGCGCAAACAGTGCATTATCCCAGTACGGGTCTGTAACTTCATCGTTATCAAGAAAAAGTTTTACCTTTTTGCGTTCCAACTCATTTTTGGCCAGGCTTTGAACATCTCTTAAATTATTCTTGTCCATTACCAATATTAAGTCGTATTGGTCGAACATGCTGGTGCTAAACTGCTGTGCCCGCTGGCTACTGATATCATAACCTAAAGACTTTGCTGCCGATGTACTTCTGTGATCGGGTGCTTTACCAATATGCCAGTTTCCGGTTCCGGCAGAGGCAACCTCCCAATCTAAATTATTTTCCGCTATTAAGTGTCTCATTATCCCTTCGGCAAGAGGAGAACGACAAATATTGCCTAAGCACACCATTAGTATTTTCAATGTTATTTGGGTTTTGCAGTAAAAATATACGTTACCGTATAGGTTGTATTATTTTGTTCAAATACATATTTATCGGTAATAACGCTTCCTGAAATCTGGATGGTATGTGATGATCCAGTACCATAATTAAGCGTAATCTGACTACCATTCTTTACCCATGTTGCATTTTTATAGCTGATCATATCGCAAAGTGGGCCATTTGAACCAAAGGCAAAATTACCACTTTTAAAGAATTCTATAGAATAATTGTGATTTAAGCAGGCTTGAGAAGCTGATTTGGTTTTGAAATCGGTTTCCAACTGTCCGTTAATTAACAGGGCTGGTGAAACGGTTGCCGATTGTAGCGGCCACGAATATTTCGTAATGTCATCCTCAGCATTTACAGTTTTCTTTTTGCAGGCAAGCCCCAGGCACACCATTAATAATAGAAGCGTTTTTTTCATGTGGTTTTTGAGTAACAAGTATTAAGTAATGAGTATAAAGTATATAGTATCTAGTATAAAGTAATGAGTATCAAGTATCAAGCCTGATTTGCTCTGGTCCATATGCCTAAGTGCGAACTACCGCATACTAATTACTATATTGAAACGGTTAAACCTGCATAAACGCTACAAAAAAAATGCCCCATTTTCATGAGGCATTATCATTATGTATAAATATTGTTTAAGATTTTAGCGAGCCTTACCCCGCCTTTTACCAATTGCTCATTTAAAATATCGATCCATTCAAAGTTGTAACGATAACTCAGTTTAGCATCTGGCTTTACATTGTCGTAAATTTTGTTGCATACCTGATAAGATTCAAAAACACATTCTTTTAAACCGGTATTTTGCCAGTTGTACAATTGTACTGCTGAAGGATGATTGATGGCTTTGGTATATTCGGTATAACTCAATTGCTGGTAATCAATCAACTGCTCATCCCAAACGCGATGAAGGTTTGATTTTTCGTTAAACCATAAAACCGAAATGCGGTTACCGCCTAAATCTTCTTTACGGGCGGTGTGCATGGGCTGATGTAAATCGCCCACCAGGTGCACCAACATTCTGAGTGCTAATTTCTTCTGATCAAGCGTGCTTGTATTGTTTTTTAAAATGGCTACCAGATCAGGAATTTTAGAATAAACATTTGGTCCTTTTTCTGTTTCCAAGAAATTGAATACGCCTTCTTTGTTTAATCCTGCCGGAAGATTTACAAAATGCCAGTTATATAAATAATTATAAGCGGTATCTGATTTAATGAAATCGCCCCAATTGGCAGACATGGCTAAAGATTCGCTTCCTAAAATACTGGTAATGGCCTTGCGGGTTTTTGCTTTGAGGTAGCTATCGGCTACTTCGCCTACAATGCGATGCCCCAGCATACCCCAGGCCTGAACTTGAACGGGGATATAGGCCAATGCAACAAATGCAATTGCTGTAAATAATTTCGTTTTTATTGATCTGAAAATCATATTATAATTCTTTTGGTACACAGGTAATACTTTGTTTCAAAGCCAGGTTGATTTCTTGCTGATCGTTTAAGCTTTGTAGTAACAAGTTGTTTGCAGTAGTTTTTTTAATTAAGAAATTTTTCTCGTAGCGGCCAATTCTATAGCAACCAGATATTTTCTGTTTGTAATTGGCGTGTGTAAAAGTTCCACCTAAAAACAGGGTGTCGCCCCGAACGGCATAAACGCCTTTGGCATATTCTTTCCAAATGCCATTGTTGTAGCAAGAATCTTCGTAGAAATTAACCTTACTGTGCGTAGTCAGGTCTACATAAAAAGAATCGCAGGTAAACTTAAAATGATGTTGGGTATAATTGCTTAGTTTGTTGCTAAAAGCAACAGAATCTTGATTCCATACCCCTTGCATAAAGGTTTCTCCTTCGCCTTGAATATTTGGACGAGGGCTACAACCGAAGTATAAAAGAGCGATTGATAAGAGCGAAGCAGACAAAAGCTTTAAGCCTAAATGGGTTCTTTGCATAAAGGACTGGGGATGTTTTGTTTTCAAGGCGGGCATTTCGCCTCGCAATTAAATTTATAACCCCAAAGTGCTTAGGCTTTGGGGTTTTGAAATACTGTTTGGAGTTAAATAAACCCGATTGAAGTGATAGTTTGTAAAACTAATAACGGAAAGCGGGACTGAACTAACCGAAAGGCTGCTGACCCTGCTTTTCAACTATTATTTTAAGCTTCCAACCATATCTTCGGGACGTACCCACTCGTCAAACTGCTCGTTGGTTAATAAACCTAATTCTACAGCGGCAACTTTTAAGGTTTTATTTTCTTTGTGTGCTTTTTTGGCAATTTTAGCCGCATTTTCGTATCCCACATGAGGATTTAAGGCTGTAACCAACATCAATGAGTTTTGTAAATGTTTCTCAATTTCCGGCAGGTTAGCGGTAATTCCTTCTGCACATTTATCATTGAACGACACGCAGGCATCGCCAATTAAACGGGCCGATTGCAATACATTCGCTGCAATTAAAGGTTTGAAAACATTCAGCTCGAAATGACCTGTAGCACCACCGATTGATACTGCTACATCGTTACCCATCACCTGAGCACACACCATGGTAAGTGCCTCTGGTTGCGTCGGATTAACTTTTCCTGGCATGATAGATGATCCTGGTTCGTTATCGGGAATAACAATTTCGCCAATTCCGCAACGTGGGCCAGAGCTCAGCATACGGATATCGTTAGCTACTTTCATTAAAGCCACAGCGGTACGTTTTAAAGCACCTGAAAGCTCAACCATAGCATCGTGAGCTGCTAATGCCTCAAATTTGTTAGGTGCAGTTACGAAAGGTAATCCGGTTAAATCGGCAATTTTTTTAGCAACTAAAACATCATATCCTTTTGGTGTATTTAATCCTGTACCCACTGCCGTACCACCCAAAGCCAATTCGGCAACCATTACCAAAGCATTTTTAATTGCACGGATACTGTTATCGATCTGTTGAACATAACCAGAAAATTCCTGACCTAAAGTAAGGGGCGTAGCATCCATAAAGTGTGTACGGCCTGTTTTAGTAATATTGGCAAATTCTGCTACTTTCTGAGCTAAGGTGTTTCGTAATTTTTCTAAGCCAGGGATGGTATTTTCTACCGTTAATTTATAGGCTGCAATGTGCATTGCAGTTGGATAAGTATCGTTAGAAGATTGTGATTTGTTCACATCATCATTTGGATGAAGGATTTTTTTATCATCAGCCAGTTGACCACCATTAATTACATGTGCACGGTTAGCAATTACTTCGTTTCCGTTCATGTTACTTTGTGTACCCGAACCGGTTTGCCAGATTACCAAAGGAAATTGATCGTCTAACTGACCCGCAATAATTTCATCGCAAGCTTTGGCAATTAATTCGGCTTTTTCTGCAGATAATACGCCAAGTTCTGTGTTGGCTTGTGCTGCAGCTTTCTTTAAATAGCCAAAAGCATGGATAATTTCTTTAGGCATAGATCCTTCAGGACCAATTTTAAAGTTATTGCGTGAGCGTTCGGTTTGTGCACCCCAGTATTTGTCGGCAGGTACCTGAACCTCGCCCATGGTATCGTGTTCTATTCTGAAACTCATGATATTTTTTGATTTTATTGTGGCAAATTTAACTTTTTTGCCTATAAAGCAAGGGATTATATGAGATATTTAGGTTGAGATGATAAAAGCAGACCTGTGGTTCGTTGCACACCCGCCCAATAGAAATGTTATTTCTAGTTAATGCTCACCACATTATATAAATTACTGCTAAAATCAAATTAATGTGGCAGATATAACGCATGGATTTTTGTCTTTCTTAATGATCTCACTCCCACTTATAGCTAACACGAATAACCTTCTTAAAAATTTAACAAACCTTTTGTGATAGCTCATGTTCCATTAATACATCAAATCTATTAAAAACATGAAAACAACAACAGCAACAGCAGAAATACTAAACGACCTGGTATTAATTAATAACGATCGAATTGAAGGGTATGAAAAGGCGAGAAAAGAATTAAAAGAAGAAGATGCCGACTTAAGATCTCTATTTTTAAATATGATAGATGAAAGTCACAAATATAAAATGGCTTTGGCTCAGGAAATTGAAGTTTTAGGGAGTGAAGTAGAAAGTGGAACAACCAATTCGGGCAAAATTTACAGGGGATGGATGGATGTTAAAGCGCTTTTTACCGGACACGACCGTAAAACAGTTTTAAATAACTGCGAATTTGGAGAGGATGCCGCTCAAAATGCTTACAAAATGGCCCTCGAAGAGGAAGAATTACCTGCTAACCTTAGAGATTTAGTGGCAGAGCAAAAGGCAGCCTTAAGGGTTTCTCATGACGAAATTAAAAGATTACGCGATAGTCAGGCGTAATTACAACCCAAAAGGTTGAAAAAAGAAGGCTGTCTCATAAAGTTAGATTGTCATCCTGAGCTTGTCGAAGGACCTAATTAAGCATTATTAGGGCGTTTCGACAAGCTCAACGTGACACCTTTTCCAATGGAAATTTGATTTATGTGACAGCCTCTTTTTGTATTAAATAAATTAACCTTCCAATTCTCTATCGAGATGTTCGGTTACCCGCTGAATCGTATTATCAATGGTGTTGCTCAATATGGTGAGGTATGAACCTTTTTTAGCATTATCAATCGCATCTTTTAAACAAGCTGCACTGTTGTGATTGATGATAATTTCCTTGTTAGGGTCAACCTCTTTTATCCCTTTTACCAACAAATCGGATAATTCACTCTGTACTCTTCCACGAAGATATTTTTCCTGACAGATATAAATCTTATCAAACATTTGGGCCGCAATTTTTGCAGTTTCAACAATATCTTCATCACGCCTGTCTCCTGTTCCAGAAATAATGCCTACATGTTCTGTTGCTTCTACGGTTTGCAGATAAGCCTTTACGCCATTAAAACCATCAGGGTTATGTGCAAAATCTACTAAAACTTTAAAATCTTTAAAACGGAAAACATTCATGCGCCCCGGTGTATGCGCCGCAGAAGGGATGAACGTTTCTAATGATAAACGAATATCTTCCGGTTTGTAACCCCAGAGGTAAGCTGCCAAAGTAGCCGCTAAAACATTTTGAATCATAAAATTAACCGATCCGCCAAAAGTTAAAGGAATGTGGGTAGCCTTATCTACCCGCAACTTCCAGTCGCCGGTTTTAATGGTGATGTATCCATTTTCATAAATGGCTGCAATTCCTCCTTTTTTGCAATGCTCCTTAATTACAGGGTTGTTTTCATCCATGCTGAAATAGGCCACATTACATCTGGCATCTTTAGCAATGCGAACGCAATATCCATTGTCGGCATTCAATACTGCCCATCCTTTACGCCTAACCGCGCCAATTACTACCGCCTTTACACGTGTAAGGTCGTCCAGGTTGTGAATGTCGGCGAGACCTAAGTGGTCTTCCTGGATATTCGTTACCACACCAATGTCACAGGCATTAAAACCTAAGCCAGCTCTTAAAATTCCACCTCTTGCAGTTTCTAAAACGGCAAACTCTACCGTTGGGTCTTTTAAAATAAACTCTGCACTTACCGGCCCTGTGGTATCACCCTTCATGAGCATGGTATTGTGTACATATACGCCATCACTTGTGGTAAAACCAACCCTTTTACCATTGCTACGAACAATATGTGCAATTAAACGGGTGGTAGTGGTTTTGCCATTAGTACCCGTTACGGCGATAATTGGAATTTGTGATAGTTTTCCCTGAGGATAAAGCATGTCAATTACCGATGCGGCAACATTTCTTGGTAAACCTTCGCTCGGTGCAAGGTGCATCCTGAAACCAGGGGCTGCATTCACTTCTAAAACCACACCTCCGTTTTCGGTAAGGGGTTGAGTGAGGTTTTGCGCCATGATATCAATACCACAGATGTCTAAACCGATTACCCTCGAAATTCTTTCACAAATGAAAATATTTTGTGGGTGAACAATATCGGTAACATCAATCGAAGTTCCGCCAGTACTTAAGTTTGCGGTAGATTTAAGGTAAACAATCTCTCCCTTTTCAGGGATGGTTTCCAAAGTATAATCTTTCTTGGCCAATAAGTCCAGGGTATCTCTATCTACAGAGATTTCTGTAAGCACATTTTCGTGTCCATATCCACGACGCGGATCTTCATTTTCCAGATCAATAAGCTCCTGAATGGTATGGATGCCATTTCCCCTTACGTGTGCAGGGTCGCGCTGTGCGGCAGCTACCACCTTATTATCAATGACCAGTACACGGAAATCGTATCCTGTGATAAATTTTTCAATAATTACCCTTCTCGAATAAGTTTTGGCGTATTCGAAGGCTTCTTTAGCAGCTTCTAATGTTTTTACATTAATGGTGGCTCCTTTTCCATGATTACCATCTAAAGGTTTAAAAACAAGAGGGAAACCAACTTTCTTTACCGAAGCTTCTAAATCATCGGGATTAGAAATGGTTACACCTGATGCCACAGGGATGGCGGCCTCTGTTAACAATCTTTTGGTTTCTTCCTTGTTGCTGGCAATATCTACGGCAATTGAGCTGGTTTTTTCGGTCATGGTAGCACGAAAGCGAACCTGATTCTTGCCATATCCCAACTGTACAAGCGAACTTTTATTTAACCTGATCCAGGGAATATTTCTGCTTACGGCCTCTTCCACAATTGATCCGGTACTTGGCCCTAAACGTTCCAGTTCCCTGATCTCTTTCATTCTCCTGATATCGTGTTCCAGGTCATATTCCTGGTTATCTATCAATGCCTGAGCAATATTTACTGCCGCTTCTGCCGCATAAATACCTACTTTTTCTTCAATATAATTAAATACTACATTGTAAATACCTTCCGTTTTAGTTTGGCGGGTTCTGCCAAAGCCGGTATCCATACCCGCTAAAGTTTGGATTTCTAAAGCAATATGCTCTATCACATGGCCCATCCAGGTGCCTTCTTTTACACGGGTAAAAAATCCCCCTTCAACGCCCTTAGAGCAGCGATGTGTAAACATGCTGGGAAGCAATTTCTCAATTCGCTCACTAAATCCATCTATCACATTAGTTGGCTTCTGCTCCAGATCTTCCAGATCTAAACGCATCTGAATGAGTTTCTTACGACTTATCGACCATATGTTTGGTCCTCTTAATACTTGTATGTTCAGTATCTTCATTAAAATAGGGTGCTGTTAGTTTTAATCTACAAGCTTTTTCGCCAATCAAACTCCATTCCGACTGTTAAAATTGCTGTCTGTAAAATATGCAATTAATTTGAATTCATTACTTCAAATAGCAAAATCAAATTATTAAGATTTTGTTTTATGAATTTGAATAAAATATTGCCTTTTAGTCATATTTATTTCAACGTTTGTGGATAAAGGGAATATTCTTGACAAAAAAAGTCGTGTTTTTTATCATAAGCTGATATATTTGGGCTTTTTGATAGCATTATAATACATAACAAATGGTTCCGAAAGGTAAACTCATCATCATCGGCGGCGCAATTAATACAGGTAGTTTTGCAGAAACGCAGTTTGGACTGCCTGAAAACATGAATTTTTTTGAGCGGGGAATTTTAAAGCGCATCACGACTGAATCTGTTAGAAATACGGAATCGCGTTTTGAAATTATTACAACGGCATCTCTTATGCCCGAAAAGGTTGGGGAAGAATACATTAAAGCTTATGCACAATTAGACGTTCATAATCTTGGTGTATTAAATGTAACCAACAGGGAAGAGGCAAATGCTGAAGAAAATTGCGAGCGTATTAAAGCGGCAGAGGTTATTATTTTTACAGGTGGAGATCAGTTAAGGCTCTCTTCTATTTTCGGAGGAACTAAAATTCATCAAATCCTACTTGAAAAATACAGAATAGAACCCGTGGTAATTGCAGGAACTTCTGCAGGAGCTGCAGCGAGTTCTAAAAATATGATTTATCAGGGCAGTAGTAAAGATGCCTTGCTTAAAGGAGAAGTTAAAATTACCGGTGGACTGGGCTTTATTGACGATGTTATTGTAGACACCCACTTCGTTCAGCGCGGAAGAATTGGCCGTTTGCTCTATGCTGCAGCAAGTAATCCGGGTAATTTAGGCATAGGCCTTGGAGAAGATACCGGTTTATATATTTCTGATGGCCATGTAATGGAAGCTATCGGATCGGGAATGGTCATTTTAGTAGATGGCAGAAACATGGCCGATACCAACCTAACCGATGTAGAAATGGGTCAGCCCGTATCTATAAAAAACATGGTAGTACACGTTATGTGCGATGGAGACGTTTATGACTTAAAAGACCATAGCTTAATTATTCATCACCCAAAGGCTGCACCAATAGCTTAGTAGGTTTTGCAACATCATCCTTGATACGAATAAAATGAAATTGATCATACACGGTGGTTTCTTCAGCGAATCATCCACTAATCAGGAAACAAAAAAAGCCAAGCAAGATGCATTGGCAGAAATTGTAACCCTTGGACATGAGTATCTTAAAACGCATACCGCATTAGAAACGGTTGTATACACCGTGGCCTTACTCGAAGACAATGAACTGTTTAATGCAGGTATTGGCTCTCAGATTCAAAGTGATGGAAAGGTGAGACTAAGTGCTTCTCTAATGGATGGAGCAACTGAAAAATTTAGTGGAGTAATCAATATTGAAGACGTTAAAAACCCCATTACCCTGGCGTTAGAACTCATGCCTTACGATGATCGGGTTTTAAGTGGAGCAGGTGCGCAACAATTTGCCCGGAAAAATGGATTTGAATATTTTAATCCCATCACTGCTCAACGACAATCAGAATACGAAGCAAAATTAAACCAATTGAACAATAAGGGTACCGTAGGCTGTGTTGCACTCGATGCAGCAGGTAATTTAGCGGCGGCAACTTCTACAGGGGGTAAAGGGTTTGAAATTCCTTCGCGGGTAAGCGATTCGGCGACTGTGGCTGGTAATTATGCTAACGCACACGCCGCGATTTCTTGTACGGGCGTAGGAGAAGACATTGTGAGCGGAGCCCTGGCCGCAAAAATTGTAACCCGTGTTACCGATGGATTTTCTTTAAAGGCCGCTTGCGACAAATCTTTTACTGAACTTAAAGCCTTTGATGGCTTTGCCGGAGTGATTGGAATAGCTGCTGATGGGCAACTTTACCATTGCGATTCTCACCCCTACATGGTTTGGGCGGCATTTGATGTTAATTTACAGGTATTTAACTAAAAAGTTCAATTAAAGTATTATTTTTGTTGCATGACCAAGATTGTATTGGCCTTTATAGGCCTTTTTGCATCGTTTCAACTTTACGCTCAAAACATCGACAAATCTGACAACCAAGAGCTCAATTCTGGCGGTTCAGCGATCAATATCGTTGTTTCAAAATTTGATGAAGCAGATGGAAATACATATTTTGATGAGGCAGAAAGCTTAGAACGTAAAGGCGAATACAACGATGCCTTAACCATGTTTGGGAAAGCTGCGTTTGAGTACAATGCCGTAAGAAACTTCAACAGATATGGTCAGGCCATTATCAAAATGAGTAATATGCACTATCAGTTGGGCCGCTTTACCGATGCCGAACAAATTTTACTCAATGTAGCCGTTAAAAATTACTCTAAGATGGGTAGTAGAATGGGCCTAATGAATACTTATAACCTACTCGGGAAAGTATACCTTGCCAATAACAAATACACCCAGTCTATGTGGTTTTATACCCAACAGGGCATTTTGGCCAAACAATTAAAAAGCAATAATTCTTACATAGAATCCGTTTTGGGCGTAGCTCAGGTGAAAATTAAGAAAAAGGATTTCACGCTGGCCTTAAGAGATTTAAAAACCGCAGAATGGCTCGCCACTTCTATTAAATCCTCGCAGTATAAAACACAAATAAAAGATGCCAGAGAAGTGATTGCTATCCGCATAGCGGCTAAAAAGTAATTACATTATTGTTTAACCTCTTATTTGATCAACTGTTAATTGCCTCCTCGCGATAGCAAAACTGGCAACTGAAAACTGGCAACTGAAAACTGTCTACTGAATTCTGTCACTGGGAAAACAAAATGCATTGTTTTTCATCTTCCTTCAAAACAAAAATATCTTGTTAGCGTTGTTTCAATAAATTGCTTAATAGAAAGCTTTTAGCTAAATTTGATACGATTTAACAAAGAGACGGTAATTTTGCTGTCTCTTTTTTGTTTTTTCGATAAAATGGTACCATATTGGCTATATAGAATTAGAAATGGATTTTAAATTGTTTAAAGAGATGTTAAAGAGAATATTTTTGATAATTTTCACTGCTGCAGTACTAGCTTGTCATGCCGCACCTAAGCCACAACCCCTAGTTGATGGAGTTACCAATATCAAGCCAGATGAGCAGCAACAGCTCGTGATCAAGGAGGTGGTAAACCTTATTGAAAGCTATAATTACAAGAAAATACAGATTAATGATTCTATTTCATCTTTGATTTTAGATCGCTACATCAAAGCGTTGGATCCTGGTAGAAACTATTTCGTTGCTGCCGACATTAAAGACTTCGAAAAATACAGAAATACACTGGATGACGATTTTAAAAATGGTGATTTAAGTGGTCCATTCTATATTTATAATGTATATGCTAAAAGATTAAACGAATATTTCACTTACTCTTTGGCACAAATCAAGACAAAGTTCGATTTCAATCAGAATGACACCTACGTTTACGACAGAGAGAAAATGCCATGGGCTACTTCGGTAACCGCATTAAATGATACCTGGAAAAAGCGTGTAAAGTATGAGCTGATTAATTTAAATCTAGCAGGTACCACAGGCGCTAAAAATATTGAAACCCTAACCAAGCGTTATCAGAATTTACAGTCTCAAACGTCAAAGGCAAACAATCAAGATGTTTTCCAGATTCTAATGGATGCATTTACTGAATCTATTGATCCACATACCAATTATTTCAATCCAAGTAATGCCGTAGCATTTAATGAAGATATGTCTCGTTCATTTGAAGGTATTGGCGCACGTTTACAGTTGGAAAATGAGGTGGTTAAAATTTCAGAAATTATACCTGGAGGACCAGCTTTTAAAGGAAAACAATTAAGTGCCGGAGATAAAATTATCGCAGTAGCACAAGGTGATGGAGAATTTGTTGATGTAGTGGGCTGGAGACTAGATGTTACCGTAACCAAGATCAAAGGGCCAAAAGGAACTAAAGTTCGCTTAAAAGTGATCCCGGTAGGCAAAGAGATGTCATCTAAACCAGTAATTATTGAACTGGTTCGTGAGAAAATTATTTTGGAAGATCAGTCGGCTAAGAAAAAAGTAAAAACCATTAGTACCAACGGTAAAAATTATAAAATCGGTGTAATCTCTTTACCTGCTTTCTATGCAGATTTTAAAGCGGCTAATGCTGGCGATAAAAATTACAAGAGTACCACCCGTGATGTAAGAAAGTTAATCGATTCTTTAAAAACTTTTGATAAGGTTGATGCCATCGTGATGGATTTACGTAGCAATGGTGGTGGTTCTTTGGTTGAAGCCATTTCATTAACAGGCTTATTCATCGATAAAGGCCCTGTAGTTCAGGTAAAAGATTTACGCGGTAAAATTGAAGTGGATGAGGATGAGAATGCTGGAGTTGCCTGGGACGGACCGTTTGGGGTAATTGTAGACCGTTTAAGTGCTTCTGCTTCTGAGATTTTTGCTGGTGCAATTCAAGATTATGGCCGTGGTATTGTAATGGGTACCCAAACCTATGGTAAAGGAACCGTACAATCATCAATCGATTTAAATAAATTGGTTAATCCAAGCATGCTACAACGTGTTGCGGGTTTAATTACAAAAAACAAAACTGCAGGTACCGCCCCTAGTTCGGCTAACCCGGCAGATATTAACCTGGGACAAATTAATTTAACGATGGCGAAATTCTATCGTGTTGCAGGTAGCAGTACACAACATAAAGGAGTTACTCCAGATGTGGTTTTCCCATCGCTTTATCCATTAGATAAAATTGGGGAAGATACAGAACCTTCTGCGCTTCCTTGGGATGTGATTCCAACGTCGAACTTTAAACCAGTAGCCAATTTAGCTGCGGTTAAGGCCGGCCTTATTAAAAATAGTGAACAACGCATCGGAAACTCATTAGATTTCAAATACCTAAAACAAGATATAGCCGACCTTAAAAAACGTGATGCAGAAGTATCTGTTACTTTAAATGAAAACAAATTAAAGGCAGAACGCGATGAACAAGAAGCCAAATCTCTGGCACGTCAAAATGAATTGAGAGCATTACGAGGTTTACCGGCAATCAAAAAAGGAGAGAAAATTACTAAACAGGATTCCTTTGATTTTATAGAGGATGAATCGCTTAAAGTAATGGGAGATTTTATGCAGCAATCAGGCAATTATGTAATGAACCTGGGTACGGCATTTTAATTGACCCCTAGATAAAAAACGAGCCCCGATGATTCATTTCTTCGGGGCTCGTTTTTTTAGTATCAAGTATATAGTAGCAAGTATCAAGACTCGCCGGTTTAACCACCTAAGGCACCTAAGTATGCTTGGCGATTTGCTTTAAGCACCATAGGCTTCGGAACCCGACAATTTAGTAGCAAGTATTTAGTAGCAAGTACCAAGACTGGCAGTTTTAACCACCTAAGGCACCTAAGTATGCTTGGCGATTTGCTTTAGGCACCAAGGCTTCGGACCCCCGACCTCGGACCTCGGACTTTTTAGTAATCAAGGTTGCATGCAGTCTACTTTTTAGTGCTCACATTTACTTTTCTGGCATTTATCAAATAAATAAAATTAAGCATACAAAAGGAGGCTATAGCACCAAACGTATGCCACAGAAAATGAGTGCCCATAGTGAGGATTCCCCACTTATCTGCAATTCTAAAAGTAAGGGCAAAAACAAAGGATACCAATGCAAAACCTACCCATTTGCCATTATTCCAATCGGTTTTAACAAGAAAACCAAATACAGGAAACAGAACCAACGAAGCCATAAAAGCATAGTTAATATTAATAAAGATTTGAAAATCTCCGTTAGAAAAAAGTCTCCTGATGAAAAACTGAAAAATAGCATAAACAACCACAATCAGAACTGCGTAATACCACTTTGTAATTTTTGCTAAAAAATAAACCCCTGCAGAAAGGCATAAGAGCATAATAGGCATCCAATCCATCAAAATAAAAATGGGCCAACGCCTTAAGCTGTGGTAAGTTGTACCACCAATTCCGCCAATATAAAGCAATACCAGGGCGGCAGTTAAAAAAGTATGCTGCTTAAAATCACCACGCAATTTAATGGTCCAGAATACTGCAATAGCCAAAAAGAAACAACTGGTTATGGCATTTAGCGGCTCTGGAAAAAACTGGCTGAGATTGGTTTCGGTGTACATGGTGCCACCATCTGGAGGATTCTGCATAAAACACTATTAATTTTAAAACGTTCGGTAATTTTTAATATTTGCCCACTACTTCAAAGCGTTGATAAATTAACAATCCTAAGGCATATTTTTACGTAAAAAGTTAGCGACTTTCGTATAACATTAAACTAACATGGAAAAATATAAACTTTTTATGCTGATGCTGGGCTGTAAACCCAAAGGTCGCCACACAGAGCAGCACGATATATTTTTTGGCATCGCCCTGAATTTAAAAAATCTTATTCCCGAGCTCCATGCCTTTTGGCCCGAAGCCAAAGATAAACTGCATATTGATGCCTGGAGAGAGGTGAATTATGTTGACGATTATAAGGTGGAGATTGTCTCTGCTACGGCTCAACGGGAGAACGAACAAAGCCTGTTCTTTCTTAATCTTGGCGGCTACCGGCCTGATGAATTTGATGAGCCTCACTATAAAATGCTTCTGGTTACCCATGATAAAGCTACTGCCATTAAGCGGGCAAAAGAATCTGCATTTTACCTCCATAATGGTTTCAAGGGAGCAGTTTCTCATATCGATGATAAGTATGGTGTAGATGTAGACGATGTTTTCGAAATTGAGGATATTTTAAGCAAGCAAACCCGGAAACAATTCAAACTTAAACTAATGCCTGCCAATCAAATGATAGCAGATGAAATTCATTTGGGTTATCTTCCTTTAAGAAATATTAAATAGGCCTGCAGTTTCCGCCAAGCGAGCCTTTTATTCCGGGAGTTAAATCGAGGCCAGTTGTCGAAAGACCAGATTGAGTATTTTAGCGCATCTCGACAGGCTCAACGCAACAGATTAGAATGGAACAATAAGTATGAGGTAGCCTCATATTGTTAAAAAAACAATTTCTAAACATTTTTGTACTTTTGCCGCTATGTCAGTTATCAAACCCTCATTAGCAAAAGGTACACGCGATTTTACTCCAGTAGAAATGGTAAAACGCAATTTTATCTACGATACCATTAAAACAGTTTTCAAAAAATATGGCTATGCTGAAATTCAGACACCAAGTTTTGAAAACCTTTCTACGCTAACAGGAAAATATGGCGATGAGGGCGATAAATTGATCTTCAAAATATTAAATAGTGGAGAATTTTTAAAAGATCCAAAAAAGAAAGATTTTGATTTTGCAGCTGAAGAAAACAGCAACAAGCTTATTCCGATGATTTCTGAAAAAGCTTTACGCTACGATTTAACTGTTCCTTTTGCACGTTACGTGGTAATGCACCAAAATGAAATTACTTTACCTTTTAAGCGTTTCCAGGTTCAACCGGTTTGGCGTGCAGATCGCCCTCAAAAAGGTCGTTACCGCGAATTTTATCAATGTGATGTTGATGTAGTAGGTTCGGCAAGCTTATTAAATGAGGCTGAATTTATTTTAATCTACAACGAAGCTTTATCTAATCTCGGATTAAAAGATTTCAGCATCAAAATCAATAATAGAAAAATTCTATCTGGCATTGCCGAAATTATTGGTAAACCTGAACTGATCATTGACATGACGGTAGCCATTGATAAACTGGATAAAATCGGATTGGATGGGGTAAGCAAAGAATTATTAGAACGTGGTTTTACTGAAGCAGACCTGGAAAAACTTCGTCCTGTTATTTTATTGGAGGGATCGAATACCGAAAAGTTAGCCAGTTTAAAAACAGTACTGGCACAATCTGAAACAGGCTTAAAAGGCATTGCAGAAATTGAACAGGTTTTTGAATATGTAGAAAGCCTGATTGCCTACAGCTTACCATTAACGGCGAAGCTAGAACTTGATATTACTTTAGCGCGCGGGCTAAACTACTACACCGGATGTATTTTTGAGGTTAAAACCAATGAGGTAGCCATGGGCAGCATTGGTGGAGGTGGTCGTTACGACGATTTAACCGGTATGTTTGGCTTGAAGGATTTAACTGGCGTTGGAGTTTCATTTGGTGCCGACCGCATTTACGATGTACTGGAAGAACTTGATCTTTTCCCAACGGCTACTGAAATTGGCACAAAAGTGTTAATTAGTAACTTCGATGCCGAAGCAGAGAAATACGCCCTTCCTGTTCTTCAACAGTTAAGAAATGCTGGAATAGCCGCAGAATTATATCCATCGGCTGCAAAGCTGAAAAAGCAAATGGCCTATGCCGATGCTAAGAAAATTCCCTATGTAGTTTTAGTTGGTGGAGATGAAATGGCCAGCGGCGAACTTACTTTAAAAGATATGCAGAGCGGTGAACAGAAGAAACTAAGCGTTTTAGGTATTCTGGATTTGTTGAAAGGAGCATAACTATAGCGGGTTAAGTTTTTACCATGTAAGCACATATTAAGAACCACAGATGGTGAAAAAAAATAGCTTAAAAATTTTTACCATATAAGTCATGTGAGTACATTTTAAGAACCACCCCCGCCACACTACCTGCAATACGGCTCGATTGGTTATGGGTTGCGGGTTATGGGTTATGAGCCATGGCGTATAAACCAATATTTCTTAAATGGCTTATATGGTGAAAAAAAATAGGTTAAAAATTTTTACCATATAAGACATGTGAGGACATCTTAAGAAACCACCCCCGCCACACTACCTGCAATACGGCTCAATTGGTTATGGGTTGCGGGTTATGGGTTATGAGCCATGGCGTATAAACCAACATTCCTTATATTTCTTAAATGGCTTATATGGTGAAAAAAAATAGGTTAAATTTTTTTTCATATAAGACATGTGAGGACATCTTAAGAACCACCCCCGCCACACTACCTGCAATACGGCTAGATTGGTTATAGGTTGCGAGTTATGGGTTGCGGGTCACGGGGCATAAATCAACATCACTTATATTTTCTTAAATGACTTAAATGGTGAAAAAAAATACGCTTCCTGGTTAACAAGCTCCATTTCTTAAACTAGTTTAAGTTTTTTGATCTCGATGATGCGGAACTTTACATCGTAATCAAAATACAAAAGACATGGAAAACAGAATAAACATCCAAGAAGTAGAACCAGCTGCCTATCAGGCTATGTTTGGCTTAGAAAAATATCTATCTACCAGTAAAGTTGATCCAATCCTGTTGGAACTCATCAAAATGCGTGCATCGCAAATTAATGGCTGTGCTTTTTGCTTGAACATGCATTCGGCAGATGCCCGTAAAATTGGGGAAACTGAACAACGCTTATATTTATTAAGTGCCTGGAGAGAAACGAATTTATTTACAGAAAAAGAGCAGGCAGTGATTGCCTTAACCGAAGAAGTAACACTAATTGCCAACCACGTTTCTGATGCTACTTACCAAAAAGCTGCTGGTTTCTTTAATGAAAAGGAACTTGCACAGATTATTATGGCCATTGTAACCATCAATGCCTGGAACAGAATTGCCATTACTTCTAAAACTATTGTGGGGTAGTTGGAATTATTCAATGAGTGAATTAGTGAGTGAGAGAATGATTGAATGAGTGAATGAGTGATTGAATGATAGAATTAGAGAATAAGTGAGTGACAGGCCAGCTATTCACATTCAAAACTCAATCATTCACTCATTCTATCATTTTAAAATAACTATTTTCTTCATTTCGTTGTAAACCAATCTGGCAACCGCCCTGGCGCCTTCTGGCTGAAAATGGGTATTATCTTGCTGTCCCTTTGGATAGGCTTCATATTTTGCAGAATCCAGATTCATGAAATAATGCCGGGTAACATAATCTTGTCCCTTTTTACTAAAAGATTCTGCTGAAATTGCAGTAAGATCTATTAATGGAACGTTTAATTCCTTAGCTACATCCTTTACTGCCTGCGGGTATTCGCCATGTGCGCTGCCTAACTGCCCATTTTTCCATGGATAATTTCTCGTTACAGGGGTAATTAATATCGGAATAGCACCTTTTCCTCTACTTTCTTTTACATACATCCTTAAAAAGTCTTTGTACCCCGGAACATCTACATATCGATCTGGTTTATCCTTTGCAGCATCATTATGTCCAAATTGAATGAGCACCAGATCATTTTTCTCTAAAGTATCTAAAATGGGTTTCCAACGGCCTTCTTCAAAAAAGCTTCTGGTACTTCTACCGCCTTTGGCTCTATCTAAAACAACAGCACTATCTCCTTTAATTAAAGGCTTTAAATTTTTTAAACTTTCGTGATGCAACAAAGGTTGAAGCACTTGCCCCCAACCCATAAGCGGATATCTCTTCTTATTGTAATCACGCTCCAAACTATAGTCGGCAACAGTAGAATCACCAATCAGGTAAACCTTGATCGGTTTTGGTTTTAAAACGAACGACAGGAGGAGCGTTGTTACTAATCCTGCAATCGTGAATATTACTTTCCTTTTAGTCATAACTTTTAAATTGTTAATTACCGCCTTCCACCTGTTAATAACCAGCCTGTTTATGTTAATATCTTAAACAACCTTGTTAATTACCCTCAATATCATGTTAGCATTTATCCATTAATGATTAACTTATCCACGCTGTATGTGAATATCCTTTTTATGGGAAACAGAAATTGTGGATAAAACTTTTCAAATTAACCTTACAACGATATCCTGAACCAGTCATATTCCGCAATCCCCGAATCGTTGGTCTGTGTATCGCGAATCGCAAACAGCCCCACTTTAGCTCCAATCCATTGCCCCGCCGTAGCTTGAAAGGCCTCTCCTACATTGGTAAAGTTTATTCCATCTTCGCTATAAGCAAATTGACACCTGGAACCATTTAGTACTTTAACACGAAAATAGACGGTACCTGATTTTAGCTTTACCAGCTCCTTCAAATTCTCTGCTTTGCCTTTATCGGCACTCTGGCAAACCCCATAAACAATGTAAAGGCCGTCTTTTTTACTCTTCAAACTTATTTGCGCATAGCTTCTTCCCATCACTACTAATCCTGTTTGTTCGTTTTCGAGTTTGAGATTTGGTTTAAAAGTTACCTTCGTGCTGGCCGTAAATTCGTCGGCAGGAAACTTTTGCATCAGCAAGGCCGGCACATCCCACAGGTTCTTAGCCTCATCGGGAATTTTAGCCGTATATAATTTTAACAGGCCGTTAGCGGCATCGGTAAAAAGCCAGGTAGGCTGAGGATTGGCTTGCCATTGCCATTGTAAGCCCAGTTTTGCTGTACTAAATTCATCACTCTCTACTGGTGTACTTATGGGATAGCTTTTGCCCACATTGGGCTTTTTGTAAGTAAACACAGGCTCTCCTTTCCCATCTCCATCTTTATCTATACCTATAACCGGCCAATCGTTTACCCATTTCATCGGTTGCAAATGCACCACACGACCGTAAGCATCCTTATCCTGAAAGTGTAAGAACCAGTCTTCGCCTGTTGGTGTATTTACCCAGGCACCCTGATGCGGCCCGTTAACACCAGATTTTCCTTCATCCATGGCTACCCGCCGTTCATAAGGGCCGTAAATATTCTTGCTTCTTAAAATTAATTGCCAGCCTGTTGAAACTCCTCCGGCAGGAGCAAACAAATAATAATAGCCATTTCGCTTATAAAACTTAGGCCCTTCAATAGTAGGATCTAGTTCATGTCCATCATATACAATCCTTCCTGTTTCAGTTGCTTTAGAACCGTCATTGGTAAGGGGCATTACTGCCAAAACACTTTTAATGCCTGCCCTGCTTCCTGCATAGGCGTAAGCGAGGTAAGCTTTGTTATCCTCATCCCAAAACGGACAAGGATCAATTAATCCCTTACCGGCAATTACCAATTCGGGTTTCGACCATTCGCCGGTAATCGTTTTGGCTTTAGTAAGATAGATGCCAAAATCCGGATCAGGGTAATAAATATAAAATTCTCCGTTTCGGAAACGAATAGATGGAGCCCAAACGCCATTGCCATGTTGCGTTTTCTCGAAATGCTCAAATGGAGGTTGTCTCTTTAATGCATGACCAATAATTTTCCAGTTCACCAAATCTTTAGAATGGAGAATAGGTAATCCCGGTACGGCATCAAAACTAGAGGCAATGAGGTAGAAGTCTTCCCCAACCCTTATCGCATCCGGATCAGAATAATCGGCATTAATTACCGGGTTTTTATAGGTTCCATTTCCCTGATCGGCTACCCAAACTTTAGAAATATATGAAGTTGGTACTGTTTGTTGTGCAAAACCGGATAGGGTAAGCAGGCCAATGCTTAACGTAAGGATATTTTTTTTCATTGTGTAGCTATCAGACCAGTTTAAACGGTCAAATATTTGGTTATAAACAAGATTAGCTCTTTTTTTTGGGGCGCACAACAAAAGATTATGCAATCGTTCCCGTCATCGTTTGCGGTTTTTTATCTGATCGAAACTCATCTTTCATGATAAATAATGTTTAAAATTGCTCGTCATATATATTTAGTTTTAGAATACGGCTGCGCTTGGATAATACCCCCATTACGTAGCCTATTTTTTTTAACACCTAACCAAATTGCAGATGAAAACCTTATTCTTCCTCCTGTTAACTGCTGTTTGCTTCTCTGCAAATGCCATTCACAGTAAGCCAGATTTCATTGTTGCTGCAGATGGCAGCGGAAATTTCAAAACCGTTCAGGAAGCGATCAATGCTGTACCCGATTTCAGGAAAAAGGAAACCATTATATTTATTAAAAAAGGTATTTATAAAGAGAAGCTGATATTGGCTGCATCTAAACATCACGTTAAGCTGATAGGAGAAAGTCTTAATGAAACCGTTCTGACCTATGATGATTATGCACAAAAGAAAAATGCCTTTGGTGAAGAAAAAGGCACTTCAGGATCATCCAGCTTCTTTATTTATGGAGAAGGCTTTTCTGCGGAAAACATCACTTTTGAAAATTCTTCTGGTCCGGTAGGGCAAGCTGTTGCGGTTTGGGCTGGTGGCGACAAGCTCACATTTAATAATTGCAGGTTTTTAGGTTTTCAAGATACGCTTTACACATACGGCGGGAATAATCGTCAATATTATAAGAACTGCTATATAGAGGGAACTGTGGATTTTATCTTTGGCGCTTCTACTGCCTGGTTCGAAAACTGTACTATTTTTTGTAAAAAAGGAGGCTATATCACTGCCGCTTCAACAGCCGATACCACCAAATATGGTTATGTTTTTAACCAATGTAAGGTTAAAGGTAATGCGCCTGATAACAGTTTCTACCTGGGCAGGCCCTGGCGACCATATGCCAAAGTTGCTTTTTTAAATTGCGAATTACCTGCACTGATCAGAGCAGAAGGCTGGCACAACTGGGGTAAAGAAAGCAATGAAAAAACAGCTTATTACGCTGAATATAAGAGCACTGGCAAAGGTGCACAAACTGATAAAAGGGTAAGTTGGTCTCATCAGCTCACAACTGATGAATACCAAACTTATATTTTGGAAAACGTTTTCCGTGGATGGAATCCAGAAGCCAAACAAACAGCAAATAACTGACAATAAACAACTTAAATAGACAAAACCTATTTTAAAGCACCATTTCTTTGGCAACGATTGCATAGATTTCTCTTCTGTTTTACCCTCAAAGGCCGTACACTTGTTATTACAATAACCAAATATTATTTAACAGTTGCAGCTAATGAAACATTTTCCTAAAGGTTTACGCCACATAAAAACAGCTCTCACCGGTCTGATTCTGTCGTTTACAACAATAGCTATGGCTCAAAACCAGAGCTTACCCATTATCCAGCAGGTTAAATTTAAAAACGATACAACCAGTATTGCCAGCTATGGCGCAAAAGCTGATGGTGTTTTTTTAAATACCCAAGCCATTAATAAAACCATAGCAGCAGTAAGTCAAAAAGGTGGTGGCGTAGTGCTAATCCCTTCCGGATTATGGCTTACAGGCCCTATCGAGTTAAAGAGCAACGTAAACCTGCATTTGAAACGAGATGCAATTCTTCAATTTACTGCAGATTTTAATCAATATAAGTTAGTAGAGGGCAACTGGGAAGGACAACCAGCCTGGAGAAATCAAAGTCCGATATCTGGTGCCAACCTGGAAAATATAGCCATTACCGGAACAGGAATTATTGATGGAAACGGTGGAGCCTGGAGAATGGTAAAGCGAGATAAACTAACAGAAACGCAATGGAATAAACTCGTTGCTTCTGGTGGCCAGGTAAGGGCAGATGGAAAAATGTGGTATCCATCGGCCAAAACCGTAAAAGGTGCTAACACCAAGAATGCCGGCGTAATTCAACCTGGAAAAACCGCAGCTGATTATGAAGACATTAAGGATTATCTTCGTCCGAACTTAGTGGTATTAACCAACTGTAAGAGAATTCTTTTAGAAGGTGTTACTTTTCAAAACTCTCCTGCATGGAACCTTCATCCTTTACTTTGCCAGGATTTGACCCTAAGAAATCTTCAGGTAAAAAATCCGTGGTATGCCCAGAATGGCGATGGTGTGGATGTAGAATCTTGCAAAAATGTATTGATAGAGGGCAGCACTTTTGATGTAGGCGATGATGGGATCTGTATAAAATCAGGAAGAGATGAGGCAGGCCGTAAACGCGGTGTTCCGACAGAAAATGTAATTGTTAGAAACAACATTGTTTACCATGCGCATGGTGGCTTTGTTATTGGAAGTGAAATGAGCGGTGGGGCAAAAAACATCTGGGTATACGATTGTTCCTTTATCGGTACAGATATTGGTTTGCGATTTAAAACTACCCGTGGCCGTGGCGGAATTGTAGAAAACATTTATATCAATAACATCAACATGATTGATATTCCTGGTGAAGCTATTTTATTTGATATGTACTACGCTGCTCTTGATCCGGTTCCTTTGGCTGGCGAAAAACGCGAAGCCATTAAAACGGTTACCGTTCCGGTTACCGAGGCCACACCGCAGTTCAGAAACTTTGTTATTAAAGATGTGGTAGCCAATGGGGCTGAAAAAGCAATCTTT
Source organism: Pedobacter rhizosphaerae (assembly GCF_900111155.1). Taxonomy (GTDB): domain Bacteria; phylum Bacteroidota; class Bacteroidia; order Sphingobacteriales; family Sphingobacteriaceae; genus Pedobacter; species Pedobacter rhizosphaerae. Next base: position 54,381 of record NZ_FOGG01000021.1, read on the forward strand.
TTTAGAGGACTACCTGAAATGAATATCAAAAACATCAGTTTAGAAAACGTAACGATCCAATCTAAAAAAGGAATTGAAATTATAGAAGCTTCGGGTATTTCATTGAAAAATGTGAACGTGATTACCGAGGATACCAATCCGGTTGTACACATTCAGAATGGCAATAACATTAACATAAATAACCTGCAGTATAAAAATGGGGCAGAATTGTTGTTCGATATTAACGGGGATAAAACAAAAGGGGTAAAGATTTCGGGTACAGATACCTCGAAAGCTAAAAAAGCATCAAATATTAGTGAAGGTGTAGTAAAAAATGCCTTAGAGATTTCAAAATAACGAACATGAAGAGATCATTTCTATATACAACAATAGCAACAGTAGGCCTAGCGATACTATCGCAAAGCGGGTTTGCACAAAAAAAGCTTTCCGAGCAATTAACCTTAACTGCAATGGAAACCTTGTTTCAGGATACCACGGCGCTTAAAGATGCGAAAGGTCCCAAATGGACATACGATATGGGCGTTGTGCTGGAAGGTGCAGCGGTTGTTTGGCGAAACACCGGCGACGGCAAGTATTTTAAATACATCCAAAACGCTATGGATACGTACGTTGATAAGGAAGGAAATATCAGAACGTACAAACCTGAGGATTTTAACATCGACAACGTTAAAAATGGCCGCTCGTTATTGCTTTTGTATAAAGTTACCGGACAAGCCAAATATTTAGCTGCGGCAACACACTTGTACAATCAATTGCAAAACCAGCCCCGGACTAAAGCCGGAGGATTTTGGCATAAAAAAATCTATCCTAACCAAATGTGGTTGGATGGACTTTACATGGGCGAGCCTTTTTACGCGGAATATGCCAAATTGATGAAAAAGGACGAAGCCTTTGATGACATTGCCAAGCAGTTTATCCTCATGGAGCAAGTTTCCCGTGATGCTAAAACGGGTTTGCTTTATCATGGTTATGACGAGAGCAGAGCAGAGAAATGGGCGGATAAAACTACTGGTAAATCTCCAAATTTTTGGGGAAGAGCAATGGGCTGGTACATTATGGCCCTGGTAGATGTTTTAGATAATTTCCCTGCAAACCACCCTAAAAGAGCAGAACTTATTGCCATTTTAAACCGTACGGCAACTGCTACCGTAAAATATCAGGATCCCAAATCAGGTGTTTGGTTCGACATTTTAGATATGCCAACTAAAAAAGGGAATTACCTCGAAAGTTCTGCCTCGAGCATGTTCGTTTATGGGTTGGCGAAGGGTGTACGAAAAGGATACTTAGCTCCAAGTTTTATGGCTGCCGCTAATAAAGGCTTTGCCGGATTGAAGAAAGAATTTGTGGAGGCTGCAGGCACAGATCGCATTAACCTCACCAAAACGGTTTCTGTTTCAGGATTAGGTGGTAAGCCTAAATATCGTGATGGAAGTTTTGAATATTATATCAGTGAAAAAGTAATAACCAACGACCCAAAAGGTGTTGGATCATTTATTTGTGCGGCATCTGAAATGGAAATCGCGGCATTACCTAAAACGGGTAAGGGGTTAACGGTTACGGTAGACAATTTCTTCAATAACGAATACATCACTGGCCCTACCGGAGATAAAATCCCTTTCCATTACGTATGGGAAGAAGATGACAACAATGGTTTTTCTCTATTTGGCAAGATTTTTAACGATGCAGGTGTTAAAACGGCAACGCTTAAATCTGCACCTACAACTGCTAATTTAAAAGGAAGTAACATCTATATTATTGTTGATCCAGATACGGAGAAAGAAACGGCAAATCCAAACTTTATGAATGCCGGGCATGCTAAACAAATTGCAGAATGGGTAAAAGCTGGCGGTGTTTTAGTGCTTTTGTTAAATGATGCCGGCAATTGTGAAATCGCTAAGTTCAATGTGCTGCCAGAAACATTTGGCATCCATTTTAATGAAGATAGCCGCAACAGGGTTCAGGGCGCTAACTTTGAACAGGGTGCCATCAAAATCCCTGCTGGAAACAGCATTTTCAAAACCGCTAAAAAAGTCTACATCAAAGAAATCTCTACCCTTGTGGCTAAAACACCTGCAGTTTCTGCCTTAACTGATAATGGGGATGTGATTATTGCCACAGCGAAATATGGCAAGGGAACTGTTTTCGCCGTTGGCGATCCATGGTTTTACAATGAGTATATAGATGGTAGAAAATTACCGGCCGACTTTGAAAACTTCAAAGCCACCAATGATTTAGTGAACTGGCTGATTAAACAAGTTCCTGCTAAGAAATAAAGCCATGAGGATAAAAACATTAGTCACCATTATTTGCTGCGGTTTAATAGCTTCATGCTATGCACAGCAGCCAACAGATTCTACTGCCGAGAAAATGTTGATTTACCAGTTGGGAAACGGTGGCTGGCCTAAACAATTAGAAGATAAGAGTGTGGTAAATTACGGTGCTACCTTAACGCCAGCGCTTTTGGCAAAAGTAAAAGCAACCAAAGATTTACACGCCACATTTGATAACAAGGCAACCAGCAGGGAAATTGTTTATTTGGTTTCGGCCTATAAAAAGACCCAGAATAAAAACTACCTGAAGGCCGCAGAAAAAGGTTTGGATTTCATTTTAGCAGCACAGTACCCTAATGGTGGCTGGCCGCAATACTATCCCGATAAGTCATTGTATCGCTCAGAGATTACTTACAATGACGATGCCATGATCAACGTGCTCAATATCCTTCAAAACATTGTAACCCAAAAAAATGATTTCGAAGTAGTAAGCCCGGCGTACATACCTCAAGCAGAAAAGGCAGTGGCTAAAGGAATAGACTGCATTTTAAAAACTCAGGTGAAACAAAATGGCATACTCAGTATTTGGGCCGCCCAATATGATAAAGATACCCTGCTTCCCGCTAAGGCCAGAGCGTTTGAGCCCGCATCATTGGCAACAAGTGAATCGGCTGGCATTGTTCGCTTTTTAATGGGCATTAAAAAACCATCTGCGGAAGTAAAGAATGCCATCTCAGCGGCTTTAAAATGGTTCGACACTTACAAAATAGCGGGTTATCGCTTCGATAGAGAAAAGGGTAAAGTTGCTGCATTGGTGCCCGATAATACAAGTATGACCTGGGCACGCTTTTACGACATAGATAAGAACGTTCCCATTTTCGGCGACAGAGACAATAGCATTAAATCAAAGCTGGAAGAACTGAGCCCTGAACGCAGGAGCGGCTATGCCTGGTACGGTAACTGGGGGCAAAAATTAATTGAAAAGGAATACCCAAAATGGTTAGCAGCCAACGGAATTAAATAACAACATCAACAGTTCTTTAGAGACAAAAATATAAATCACGCTCCTCCCATTGGGAATTAAGTGATTAAATAACACTAACATGATTTTAAACGAAGAAAATTTAAAAAACATCAGCAGCGAAAAGGTTACGAAACCTACTGCTGAAATTCTGGCCTTACCAGAGAAAGTGATCCAATTTGGAACCGGTGTTTTATTACGTGGTTTACCAGATTATTTTATTGACAAAGCCAATCAGAAAGGGATTTTTAACGGTCGTATTTTAGTCGTAAAATCTACTTCAAAAGGTGGAGCCGATGCCTTTTCAAAGCAGGATAATCTTTACACCCTTTGCGTAAAAGGTATTGAAGATGGGTTAAATGTGGCAGAAAACAGCATCAACGCTTCAATTAGCCGTGTACTATCAGCATCGCAAGATTGGGCAGAAATTTTAAAAGCTGCACATCAGCCTGAAATGCAGATCGTAATTTCGAACACCACCGAAGTAGGCATTGTTAAAAGCGAAGATAAAATTACAGATACACCACCACAATCTTATCCTGGTAAGCTTTTGGCCTTCTTACATGAAAGGTATAAAGCCTTTAAGGGATCTGCCGAAAGCGGAATGGTGATTGTGCCTACCGAATTGATCAGCGATAATGCAGATAAATTAAAGGATATTTTATTGGATTTAGCCATCCAGAATAAATTGGGTTGGGATTTTGAACAATGGTTAAAATCGGCTAACCATTTCTGCAAAACACTGGTAGACAGAATTGTTCCCGGTAAGTTACCAGAAGCGGAGCAAAAGCAAATCGAAGCTGAATTAGGCTATAGCGATGAATTAATGATTATGGCCGAACCGTTCAGACTTTGGGCTATTGAGTCATCGAGTGAGAAAGTTAAAGAAGTTTTGTCTTTTGCAGCTGCCGATAAAGGTATTTTCATTGTTCCATCGATAGATAAATTTAAAGAGCTAAAACTTCGCCTGTTAAATGGAACACATACCATTACCTGCGGTTTAGCCATTTTAGCTGGATTCAATACGGTAAAAGAGGCTATGGCTGATCAGGATTTCTCTAATCACATCTTAAAGTTGATTCAAGAAGAAATTGCTCCGGCAGTAGTAAATGAAGATATTACCTATGAAGAGGCCTTAAGTTTTGCTAAAAGTGTAATCGATAGATTTAGTAATCCATCTTTAGAACACCAATGGAAAGCCATAACGCTGAATTATACTTCAAAATTGCAAATGCGCAACATGCCTTTGATTAGAAAGTACTATGCTTTAAAAAATGACGTACCTCAATTAACTGCATTAGGCGTTGCGGCCTATATCGTATTCATGAACGTGAATAAAGATGGAGAAACGTACACGGCCAGTGCCAATGGAAAAACCTACCCGGTAGACGACGAATTTGCTGAAATCCTACACAGCTACTGGAAAAATCCAGAAACGGTTGTAGACAGTACACTGGGTGATAGAAGACTTTGGGACAAAAACCTGAATAACTACCCTGGATTTAATGCCTCGGTAAAATCTTACGTAGAATTATTACAAAAAAAGGGTGCAAAAGAAACTTTAAGTAACTTGCATTCAGAAAGAACAGCTTAAAATGATTACTAGAATTTTAAAGATCCATCCAAACGATAATGTCCTTGTTGCTTTACAAGATTTGACAAAGGGAGAAACCGTTATTTATGATGGACATGAGTATGTGTTAACGGATAACATCCATGCCAAGCATAAGTTTTTCATGCAGGATATGAATGTTGGCGATCCAATTATCATGTATGGTGTATTGGTGGGTAAAGCACAGCATTTTATCCCTAAAGGTGGCTTAATGGATACAGAAAATACTAAACATGCTTCTGAACCTTATGAATTCCGTCCTTATCATTATGAGTGGCACGCACCTGATGTTTCGAAATTTGAAGGGCGTACGTTCAATGGTTATGTCCGCAATGATGGTCGCGTAGGAACTGCCAATTATTGGTTATTTATCCCTACGGTATTCTGTGAAAACAGGAATTTGGACGTTATCAGAGAAGCCTTACATAATGAATTAGGGTATGCAGTAACGGATAAGTATAAAACATATGCACATCATCTGGTTGAAGCCTATAAACATGGCGAAAACCTCGAAGAGGCTGAAACCAGCAGCATCGGACAAGCTAATCCTGCAGCCAATCGAATTTTCAAAAACGTTGATGGAATTAAGTTTTTAAACCATCAGGGTGGATGTGGTGGAACGCGCCAGGATGCGGCAGTTTTAAGCAAGCTATTGGCTGCATATGCCGATCATCCAAACGTTGCCGGAGTTACCGTATTAAGCCTGGGTTGTCAAAACCTTCAAGTTCATGATTTTATGGAGGACTTGAAACACCGTAGCCCAAACTTCGACAAGCCGTTATTCATTTTTGAACAACAACAATCGCAAAGCGAAGAACAACTGATTAAAGAAGCGATTAGAAAAACCTTCATCGGCTTAACAGAAATCAATAAAATTGAGCGTCAGCCTGCCCCAATCAGCAAATTGGTATTGGGTGTAAAATGTGGTGGAAGTGATGGTTTTAGCGGTATTAGCGCTAATCCGGCAGTAGGTTATACCTCAGATTTATTGGTGGCACTTGGCGGAACGGTTCTATTGGCCGAATTCCCTGAGCTATGTGGCGCAGAGCAACAGTTAATCGATCGTACGAAAGATGAAACCGCAGCACGTAAATTCATCCAGTTAATGACGGCTTACAGCAATGCCGCAGAAAATGCCGGATCTGGTTTTTACATGAACCCTTCACCAGGAAACATTAAGGATGGTTTAATTACCGACGCGATTAAAAGCACCGGAGCCGCCAAAAAAGGAGGTACATCACCAGTTGAAGATGTTTTAGACTATACAGAACCGGCAACAAAAGCGGGATTAAACCTGGTTTGTACGCCAGGAAACGATGTAGAAGCAACAACAGGTAAAGCTGCATCAGGAGCAACCCTGATTCTATTTACTACTGGTTTAGGCACTCCAACCGGAAATCCGGTATGCCCTACTATCAAAGTGGCTACCAACAATGCATTAACCAAACGCATGGGCGATATCATCGACATTAACTGTGGTCCAGTTATCGAAGGCGAAAAAACAATTGAAGAAATGGGTGAAGATATCTTAGAATATTGCATTAAAGCTGCCAGCGGTGAGGTTACACCTAAAGCAGTATTGCTAAATCAAGATGACTTCATTCCCTGGAAAAGGGGCGTTAGTCTGTAGTCCTAAGTCGGGAGTCTTGAGCCCTAAGTCTGTAAATCAAAGGAGGCCTGGTAAATACCGACCTCCATTAAAAAATAAAATATTAACCAGATATGATCTTAAACCATTTCATATCTCACACCTCATCATCGCATGAAATCTTTTTTAGACGAAAATTTTCTTTTGCAAAGTAAAACAGCAGAGCACCTGTATCACAACTTTGCCAAATCATTACCTATTATCGATTACCATAATCACCTGATCCCTGAGCAGATTGCCAACAACACCCAATTTGAAAATATCAGTCAGGTTTGGCTTGCCGGCGATCATTACAAATGGAGAGCCATGAGGGCAAACGGGGTGAATGAAAAATACATCACAGGCGCAGGTTCTGATTACGAAAAATTCGAAAAGTGGGCTGAAACGGTTCCTTTTACTTTGCGTAACCCTTTATATCACTGGACACATTTAGAATTACAACGCTATTTTGGCATTACAGATTTGCTTTCGGGTAAAACTGCCCAAAAAATCTATGATGAATGTTCGGCGAAACTTCAAACCCCAGAGTTTTCTGTTCGTGGTTTATTGGCAAAAATGAATGTGGAGGCCGTTTGTACTACAGATGATCCTTTAGATAGCTTAAATTTCCACCAGCAACTGGCACGTGAAGGCGCTAATTTGAAAATGTTGCCTGCCTTCCGTCCAGATAAAGCGATGAATAGCGATGACATTGAGGGGCTAAACGATTACATCAATAAATTAGAAAGTGTTGTGGATAAAACCATCAGTACTTTTCAGGATTATATTGATGCATTAAAAAGTCGCCACGACTATTTTGCAGAAAACGGGTGTTCAGTTTCCGATCACGGTTTAGAGCAAATTTATGCCGAAGATTACACCGAGCAGGAAATCGTTTCTATTTTTGGAAAAATCCGCAGCAAACAAGGTATTTCTTATGAAGAAAACCTCAAATTTAAATCGGCAATGTTGGTTTATTTTGCAGAATGGGATCATGAAAAAGGCTGGGTTCAGCAATATCACTTAGGTGCTTTACGCAATAACAATGCTCGAATGTTGCGTCAGCTAGGCCCTGATACAGGTTGGGATTCAATCGGAGATTTTAGTCAGGCCAGGATGTTATCTAAATTCTTAAACCGCTTAGATAACCAGGATAAATTGGCTAAAACGATCCTTTATAACCTTAACCCTGCCGATAATGAACTTATTGCCACCATGATTGGAAACTTCAATGATGGTTCGGTAGCGGGAAAAGTACAGTTTGGTTCTGCCTGGTGGTTTTTAGATCAAAAAGACGGCATGATTAAACAATTAAATGCTTTATCAAACATGGGCTTGTTAAGCCGCCTGGTAGGGATGCTCACCGATTCGCGTAGTTTCCTGTCTTTCCCACGTCATGAATACTTCAGAAGAATTGTTTGTAACCTATTCGGAGAAGATATTGAGAATGGAGAAATACCTAACGACTTAGAATGGGTTGGCAAAATAGTGCAAGATATTTCGTACTTTAACGCCAAGAATTACTTTAAATTTTAACCAAAATAAGGCTTAAGTAAGGAAAAAGTTAGAACTAAATCATTTCAAACGTTTTCCTTACTTTTTTCTACAGTTGCCAGAAACTGCATAAATAAGCCGACCGAACAAAAAATGAGTGACCAAATAACCTCCCTATCAAAAAAAGGAGAAAAAGTTTTAAGTTTTGGAGAAATCCTTTTACGCATTTGCCCCGATATGGATGGGCACTGGTTAAAAGAAAATAAACTTCCTTTCTATGTTGGCGGAGCAGAACTTAACGTAGCTACCGCATTAGCCCTTTGGAATGTTCCTTCTGCTTACTTATCGGCTGTGCCGGATAATTCTGTAACCAGAGAAATTATCGATTATCTTGAAGCTAAAGCTGTAGATACCACACCCATGGTTTTTCATGGTGAACGTTTAGGCTTATATTATCTTCCAAAAGGAAAAGACCTTAAAAATGCAGGGGTAATTTACGACCGTGCAAATTCGGCTTATGCAACACTAAAAGTTGGACAAATTGACTGGGATGCCGTTTTTGAAGGGGTAACCTGGTTTCACTTTAGTGCCATCTGTCCTGCAATTAACCAAGATATTGCCGATGTATGCTTAGAGGCTTTAGAGGCCGCAAGCCAAAGAAATATAGTGATTTCTTTAGATCTAAATTATCGCGCTAAACTCTGGAAGTACGGCAAAGAACCTATTGATATTTTACCACAACTGGCCAGGTACTGCACTTTAATTATGGGCAATGTTTGGGCAGCAAATAAAATGTTGGGAACAGGGCTTCACGAAGATTTGAAGCAAGCTGAGGGTTATGCAAAGGAAACGTTACTACAACAAGCCGCAGATACTTCTAAAGAAATATTAAGTTTGTTCCCAGCGTGTAAAGCTGTTGCCAATACTTTCAGATTTGATCATGGTAAAGGGATCAGATATTATACCGCCATTTATACTGAAGATCAACTCACCGTATCTGAAGAATATGTTTCAGAAGAAATTTTAGATAAAGTAGGTAGTGGAGATTGTTTTATGGCCGGATTAATTTATGGTTTCTACAATCATTTTCCGGTTAAACAAACGCTCAATTTTGCCACCGCAGCAGCATACGATAAATTATACATTGCAAGCGATGCTACAACCAGCACCGTAGCAGATATAGAAAAAAGAATTATACATCATGATTAGTAACAAGCACAAAATTTTAGATGCGATTTTAGAGCAAGGTATGCTTCCGCTTTTTTACCAGGATAGCGAGGCTGGTAGTGTAGAAATATTACGTTCCCTGTATAAATCAGGTGTTCGTGTTTTTGAATATACTAACCGCGGTAAATCAGCTTTACCCAACTTTAAAAAGTTAAAAGAAGTTCGTGATGCTGAAATGCCCGATCTTTATTTGGGAATAGGTACCATTAAAACTCCGGCTGATGCACATGCTTTTATTGAAGCTGGAACTGACTTTATTGTAGCGCCAATTGTTAATCCTGCGGTAGCTGAAATTGCCAATAAAATAGGTATGCTTTGGATTCCAGGCTGTATGACTCCAACAGAAATTAACGTTGCCCAGGAACATAAAGCCATGCTCATTAAGATTTTCCCTGCCAACATTTTAGGTCCGGAATTTATCTCATCTATTAAAGATCTTTTTGCCGGCCAGTTATTTATGCCTACCGGCGGAGTAGAAATCAACGCCGACAACCTCAAAACCTGGTTTAAAGCTGGTGTTTGTGCGGTTGGCATGGGTAGTAAACTCATCAGTAAAGAGGTAATGAGCAAAGGGCTTTATGAGGAGCTTGAAGAAAATACCAAACTAGCACTTGATTTAATTCAAAAGAGTAAATAATAATACAAAAACACACCTAACCAAATGAGCCAACCTAAAATAGGCAAATATAGATGGACCATATGTCTGCTGCTTTTTCTTGCTACTACGATAAATTACTTAGATAGACAGGTACTTTCGTTAACCTGGACAGATTTTATTAAACCAGAATTCCATTGGGACAATAACGATTACGGAAATATCACCGCTTTATTTTCGATCTTTTATGCTGCTTCCATGCTTTTTGCTGGTCGTTTTGTAGATTGGTTAGATACCAAAAAAGGTTTCTTGTGGGCCATTGGTATCTGGTCTATTGGTGCCTGTTTACACGCATTTTGTGGTATTGCTACTTCCGGTATTATTACAGGCAACTGGCTGGTAGGCTTTGAAGGTTCTAAAGAAGCCCTTGCAACGGTAAACGATACAGGCATGATCATTTCTGTTAGTGTAACCCTGTTTATTTTTGCACGTTTCGTTTTAGCCGTTGGTGAAGCGGGTAACTTTCCTGCAGCAATTAAAGCTACTGCAGAGTATTTCCCTAAAAAGGACAGGGCCTTTGCAACCAGTATTTTTAATGCAGGAGCAACCGTAGGCGCATTGGCCGCTCCCATAACTATTCCTTTCATCGCGAAAGCCTATGGATGGGAAATGTCTTTCATCATCATCGGTGCTTTAGGTTTTATCTGGATGGGATTATGGGTTTTCGTTTATAAAAAACCTGAATTACACCCCCGCGTAAGCGCTGAAGAATTGGCCTATATCCAACAGGATGTGATTGCAGACAGGAAATTAGCCGATTATGTAGAGGAAACTACAGAAAAAGTATCTTTTATAGACTGCTTTAAGTTTAAACAAACCTGGGCTTTTGCCTTTGGTAAATTCATGACTGATGGTGTTTGGTGGTTCTTCCTTTTCTGGACACCAGCCTATTTAAAATCGGTATATGGTATGGATTCTACTCAAAGTGCGCTTCCTTTATTTGTACTTTATGTAATCACCTTATTATCAATCATTGGTGGATGGCTACCCACTTATTTTGTTGAAAAAAAGGGCATGAACCCTTATGAAGGCAGAATGAGGGCCATGCTAATTTTTGCTTTTTTCCCATTATTAGCCTTGTTGGCACAACCTTTAGGACACATTACTTATTGGATTCCGGTATTAATTATCGGTATTGCAGGTGCTGCGCACCAGGCCTGGTCTGCTAATATTTTCTCTACTGTTGGTGATATGTTCCCTAAAAAGGCCATTGCAACCATCACCGGAATTGGTGGTATGGCTGGTGGTATCGGCTCTTTCATCATTAATAAAGGATCAGGTGTTTTATTTGATTACACCGGTAAAAATCAAATCATATTTATGGGCTTCAAAGGAGAAGAAGCAGGATATTTTATCATCTTCTCTATCTGTGCAGTATGCTATCTAATTGGCTGGACAGTTATGAAAACCCTCGTTCCAAAGTATAAAGTTATCGAACTGAAATAATTGATCAGGATATGGAATTTGCAAACCGGCAGATTCCGTATCCTTTCTAAACCCTAACACAACTAATCTATACTTAAACTATAGACCTACAATTATAAACCCTAACTACTACTAAAAATTGAGCACAACGTTAAACCTCGAAAGTATTTTCGTTGAAGAAAGTCAAATTCCAGATGAATTTAGGCTAAAGGAAGAGATCAACCAAAAGGAATTTCTCTCTAATGGAGAAATGAAACCCTGGACTGGTCCGTTTAATGAGGTTTTTTCACCTGTATGCGTAAAAACTGCCGATGGATATAAACGAAAACGCATTGGAAGCTTCCCTGTATGCACAGAAAAGGAGTCTACAGAGGCCTTAGAAGCTGCTGTAGCCGCTTACGATAATGGACGCGGACAATGGCCAACCATGAGCGTGGCAGACCGCATTACCTGCGTAGAAAACTTCACCCGTAAGATGATTGAGCAAAAAGAAATTGTTGCGAAATTAATTATGTGGGAAATCGGAAAATCGTATGCAGATTCGGTTAAAGAATTCGACCGTACAGTAGAATATATCTACGCAACCATTGATGCCTTAAAAGATATCGACAGACAATCCTCCCGTTTTGAAATAGAACAAGGAATTGTGGCTCAGGTACGACGTTCACCACTCGGAGTGGTACTTTGCATGGGCCCGTTCAACTATCCTTTAAACGAGACCTTTACCACGTTAATCCCTGCTTTGATTATGGGCAACACGCTTTTATTCAAACCGCCTAAACATGGTACCTTATTGCATTACCCTTTACTGGAGGCTTTCCGTTCTAGTTTCCCTAAAGGTGTAGTAAATACCATTTATGGTCGTGGCAATAGTATTGTTCCTGGTTTAATGAAATCTGGAAAAATCAATGTCCTTACTTTAATTGGCTCTAGCAAAGTGGCCAATGAGTTGAAAAAACTTCACCCAAAAGTGAATCGTTTAAGGGCTATTTTAGGTTTAGATGCTAAAAACGCAGCCATTATTACGAAAGATGCTGACCTGGATTTGGCGGTTTCTGAAACTGTTTTAGGCTCACTTTCTTTCAATGGACAACGTTGTACAGCAATAAAAATCGTTTATGTACACCGCAGTTTGGCTCAGGAGTTCCTGAAACGCCTGTCAAACGAAGTGGAGAAACTGAAATTTGGAATGCCTTGGGAGAAAGGTGTAAACCTAACCCCGCTTCCAGAGTTGAATAAACCGGAATACTTAAAAGAATGTATTGATGATGCGGTAGCTCATGGTGCAAAAGTGGTGAACAAAAACGGTGGACAAACATTCGAAACTTTCGTTTACCCTGCCATTGTGTATCCTGTTAACAGCAACATGAAACTGTATCGTGAAGAGCAGTTTGGTCCAATTGTTCCGGTAGTTCCTTTTGATGACTTAGAAGAACCTATCGAATACCTAATTGGTTCTCCACATGGTCAGCAGGTAAGTATTTTCAGCAATAATGCCGCTGTAATTTCTTCTTTGATTGATCCTTTGGTTAATCAGGTAAGTCGGGTAAACATCAATTGCCAGTGTCAGCGCGGTCCGGATGCTTTTCCATTTACCGGTAGAAAAGACAGTGCTGAAGGAACACTCTCTGTTGTAGATGCACTGCGTTCGTTCTCTATCCGTTCTTTGGTTGCGACCAAATTTACTGACGACAACAAAAAGCTGTTAAATGAAATCGTGAAAGGCGATGATTCTAACTTCTTAAGTACAAAGTATATCTTTTAAAATCGTAACGCAAATGGCCCGAAAACTGAAGTTTTCGGGCCATTTGCGTTTTAATGAGTGAATTTTGAATGACTGAATGAGAGAATAGACTGATTGCCTGGCCCTATGAACTATAAAACCAACGGGACGGTAGATTTATTACTTCAAGCTTTTCGCAATTCCTAATTTCTGTTCTTTAATTCCTTTCGCCACCAGACCCGCAATCTGCCTCGCGCCCTCAGGGCTTAAATGTGTATCATCCTTTTTCCCATTGGGATAATTTACATTTCCAGAATCTACATGATTAAATAACTTGATGGAAGGTAGATCTCCCAGGCGACTTAATAAGCTTTCCGTTTTGGCCAACATATCGATCAAAGGAACCTTAAGAGAATCGCCCACTTCCCTTGTAATCCGGGGATAATCGCCATGCGTATCAATTAAGATCCCATTTTTAAAATTCCTTCTTGCAATCGGGGTTAAAAGCACTGGAATTGCCTTTTTACTTCTGGCTTCTTTAACGTAATTAACCAGATTTATCTTAAAATCAGCCAACGATACGCCAACATTCGGCTTATCCACTTTCTCATCGTTATGCCCGAACTCAATAAGGACAAAATCACCTGGCGCAAGTTTTTCCATAATAGGATCCCATCTTTTTTCTGCCCTGAATGATTTGGTACTCCTTCCATTTAAAGCCCGGTTGTCAACCAGGACATCATTTTTAAAAAATGACTGCAAAGCCATTCCCCAACCGGTTTCCGGATATGCTTTCTCACTTTTATTGGCAGCTGTAGAATCCCCAATAATATATACTGTTGTTTTTTTCTGAATAAGGGTAAAAGAGAGCAAAATGGTTAATGCTCCAACTGCTAAAAATGGATAAAAGTTTCTTTTCATAATTTGTCTATTCATTGATGAGTGGATTCCAGTTGTCTGTTCCCGCCAATATATTTTTAAGGGTATAATTTTTTGCCTCCCGGTCGGTTAACTGTTTAGTCCAGGGTAATCTGGTTTGAGGCGATGCGCCCAGGCCAGTACTTTTGTATTCAGCATAAAAAGTTGTTTTTTCCTTATCCGGAAACATTAAATCTCCCTTCCAGGGATTCCAGCCGGCAGGAACAATATGCCTTCCTAAGTTACAATTCAGAAATACCGTTTTGGCATAAGGTCGCCAGGGCCTTCCCAGAAAAACTTGCTTTACAGCACTATCTGCTATGATTTTGCAGTTGATAAATGTAAAACCAAACTTTTGTCTGCTCGAAGTAGAAGCGGCGGTAATGTAAGAGTTGGTTAAACTTTTAATGGTACAATCCTGAAAAACCGCTGTTGCTGTTCCAAAAATAAAATCGGTTGTTCCCTCAATAAAACAATCTTTGTAAAATTGACGGCTATGCTCCGTTGCGGCATATAACGTGTCTTGATTACCCAACAAAGCGCAGTTTTGAGCTATAAACCGATCTCCCTCTACATGCAAGGCCACGGCTTGCCCAACTCTCCCCGAAGCGTTAATAATGGTCAAATTTTCTAAGCGAATATCATTGGCCTGAATAAGCAAAGTATAGGAAGTGTAGGTACTGAATTTCGGTAGCCCAGATGCATCCTGAGGGCTCTTATTGGGCTTGCCAGAATAATCATCATTCGTGATCACCGTACCTTCCTTACTGTCTCCAATTAATGATATTTTGGTCTTCCAGGAAGGGATAATTAATTTTTCGCGGTAGGTCCCCTTTTTGATGTAAATCTTAACCCACCTTTCCCCTAAATCGCGGACAGAATTTATCGCTTCCTGAATGGTTTTGTAATTCCCTGATCCATCTTGTGCCACGGTTAAAGTAGCTGGGTATTTGCTATCCTGAGCTTGGCTACTAAAGAAAGAAAAAGCAAATATCAGGAGTATAAAAATGCTTAATAGGGGTAATTTCATGATTGATGAAAGATAAAAACTATTTGGTAGAGATTATTAAAAAACTGTATCATAAATTCGAATCAATCTGTGTTTCGACAAGCTCAAGAATTACAATCGATCATAAATCCATTTTTTAATTCCAACTGTCATGTTGAGCCTGTCGAAACGCCATAATAACACTTATTCAGGTTCCTCGACAAGTTGAGAATGAAAATCGATCTTTTATGATACAGTTCTCAATTTTAATTAGTTCCTCCATCTGGCATCGCCTATGCCGTTTGCTTTTAAAGTGCTTTCGCTTATCGTAAAATTACCGCTAGCTGGGGCAGTAAAACCTGGGTTCAATGTGGTAAATGTTCCGGTGTCATATTTGGCACCAGCTGTAACACTTCCGGCCATGTAGGTTGCTGCATTGTAATAGTTATTGGCTGTAAAGTTTGCCTGTACAATAATCGTTGAAGCCTGATTGGTTAAAATACCTCCAGAATTAGCCACGATGTTTTTAGAAAAATAAATTTCATGCTTAGCTAAACGAATGTACAATAACCTGTTGGCCGCTCCATTACACATCCCGTTAAGGGTATTGTTTGATACGGTAATAACAGAAGTGATTGCTGGGAAATTGGTAGAACCTCCAGCGTCCATTCTAAAAAAGTCTCTTGCCAGTGCCGAGGCGTATACCGTATTGTTTGAAAAGGTTAAAGTTTTCGCAATTCCGGTTCTAAAATCAATAAAATCGCCACCATTACATTCGATATTACTGATGATATTTCCTTTCATATTAACCGATTCGATTAAGGCTTTCACATTCACATATATTAAACCTTTTACATAGTTTTTGATGTTGCAATTCTCAATGTTCAGATTTCCATAGGCATTGTCTGAAGCTTCATCATATATAATGGCTTGATTACCGCCAATAGCGCCTGTACCATCAATTTCTAAATCTTTCAAACCCAAACCTGCGTTTCCTTTTAACCTTACAATCATTCCTTTAATAATAGGTTTATCTGTAGGTTTTGCTCCCTTTAAGGAAATACTTGCTGCAACAGTTACATCTGCATTGATGTTGTAGGTTCCGGGGAAAAGTGCAAATACATCGCCAGCTTTGGCGTTAGCCATTAAGGTGGCCAGATTATCGGTTGGGTAAACAGCAATTGCGCCGCCTAAATCGAGTAAAGTAGTAAAGGTTATGGTGCCGCGAACCTTCGTTGCATTTAACAATTTAGCCGTGTAAGTAGTTTCTCCGGTTAAACCCGTTATTGTGGCTTCACCTGCTGTAATTTCTGCCGCTGTAACCGCACGTGTAATATTCCCGGGTGTAAGGGTTATTGTAGTGGCTACTTCTCCGGGAGTCCAGTTTAACACCACTGTGTTTGCCGTTAACTTAGCGGCATTTACTGTCTGGAAAATTTGCTCAGCATCTGTTTTTGCTGTTGCGGTAATCCATTTAGAATCTGTAACCCCTTCACCTACAGCTTTAACCCTGATGGCATATTGTGTATCACCACTTAGCCCTGTAACCGTATAAGGGAGTTGCGCAAAAGTGATATTTTCAACTTTTTTCACGGGATTTCCGGAAAAATCTGCTGTTTCAAAAATTTCTATCGTATAGGTTTTGGCGTTATTTACTGCCTTCCAGGTTAATCTTACTCCGGTTTTATTCACCACTGTAGCACTCAGTCCCGTTGGAGAAAAGGCACGATCAACCTCAAGTTTGGTAATTTCTTGTAAATCACTATCCTTGCATCCTGAAAAACCCACCAAGGTTATCAGAAAGAAAATGTAACTCAATAATATATTTCTGTTCATAACCAGCGATTTATAAATTCAAATTTTTATTATTTAACATCCCGTTTGAAGAGTCTATAAACACTTGCCAAATCGGCCAAACTTGTTGCGCATTTGGATCTTTAACCGCTAATGCATCCCAAAAAGTTGAGGCATCTCCAGAAGCAACCATGGTCCAGGCCTTATTAGAAGTATAGCCCAATGCAGCACCTTGTGCATCAGTATCTCCAAAGTTTAATCCATAAATTTCAACCGTCTCTCCATTAGCTGCTGTTCTGTAGTAAATTTTTGCAGGGAGGTTAGCGTATTTTCCTTGTCTGGCTTCCAATTGTTGCAATTTGGTTTTTGCCTCTGCTATTTTGGCATTGAGAAGATTCCAGCGAATCAAATCACCTTTTCTCAACATTTCACCAGTAAATTCTAAAGCACGCTCGTTAACAATGGCATTGAAAAAGGCAGTTTTAGAAGCCGTTGCCGTAGTCATAAAGGCAGTAACTTTTGCTGCGTTATTAGGAAAAGCACGGTCGCGGATCATTCTCAAGTATGGAGCCGCAGCAGTCGGACCATCTATTTCATTAATGGCTTCAGCAGCCATCAAAAGGATATCGGCATAACGCATGTACATCCAGTTTAAACCATCGTCATTGGTAGAAGTAACTCTTCTTTTCATCCACTCGTAGCGATACTTACCGAAATACAAACGACCTAAACTCGATGGCACCTGATAACCACCTGTATCACCCGTTCCACCATCCCATTCGTAAGGCACAACGGTTACATCTCTTCGTACATCGCCAGCTTCATATTCATAAAGCATAATAGGATTCGGACCATTCGTACCACCTTTATTTTGACCGGTATATTTATCTGTTTTTAAGTGTTTTACGCCTAAATCAAAAATTACCCTTCCCCGGCCTTCACTAAATGGGATTTCCCAGATCGATTCTAATCCTGCCGCACCAGCTTCCTCATTTAATTTTCTAAATACTTCTTCAAAGCCCAGTAATCTAAGCTTGTTGCTGTTGATGATATCCAGACACTCCTTTTTAGCAATGGCATACATCTTGGCAGGTGCCAGGTCAGGATCTGCACTCAAATGCACTGTTCCATCTAACCGTTGCGCATATCCGCCTGCGGCGAGCGCCAAACGTGCTCTCAATCCCTTAGAGAAGGCTTTGCTTACGCGTTCTACCTTAGCCGTTGTAGCATTATCATTTGGCCAGGGCAAATAACCCGATGCTTCTTCTAAATCTGCGAGCAATTGTTTATAAATAACATCGCGATCATTTCTAGGCAAGTAAGTTGTTGCTGTTGTAATGGGTT
The DNA here is from genome assembly GCF_900111155.1 of Pedobacter rhizosphaerae. Lineage (GTDB taxonomy): Bacteria > Bacteroidota > Bacteroidia > Sphingobacteriales > Sphingobacteriaceae > Pedobacter > Pedobacter rhizosphaerae. Next base: position 72,479 of record NZ_FOGG01000021.1, read on the forward strand.
CAAAACGCGCAGGAACATCTCCCCATCCTTTTATTAAATCATTATACAGTACCGCTCTTAAAGTTAATACTTCACCAAGTATTTGAGCCATTTGAGGGTTACTTTCAATCTTACCATATGTCCTGATTCCTCTTATCGCCAGATTAGCACGTTCAATTCCTTCATAAAACTTCGCCCAGGCATTGTTATCGGTATTCATTTGCCCGTTGTTAGTGTTGGCATTGTAATTAGAAAGCCTTGATTTATCATCATTAATGGCTTTTAAACCATTGTTAACCTCAGTGTCGTTGTTAATTCCGTAAAAAACCAAAAAACGACCACGGTAAGAGTTGGTTTCTCCAAATGATTGGATGATTCCTGCAACGGCCCCTTCTGCCAAGCCGGGTGTAGAAAAAATCACCGATTCGTCTAAAGAAGATTTCGTAGGTGCATCAAGCGCTTTTTTACAGCTGGTCACGAAAGTGAGCCCTGTAAGGATGAATAATGTATATATAATCTTTTTCATTACTTTAAAATTAAATTGTAGTCTAAAAATTAACATTCAAACCAAATACAAATGATTTACTCTTCGGGTAGGCAGAATAATCTACTCCTGGAGTGAGGTTAGTGCGGCGTCTGGTAGAAACCTCGGGATCAAATCCTGTGTAATCGGTCAATAACCATAAATTATAGCCCGAAGCATAAATCCTCAGTTTTTTCATCTTTAGCTTACTTGCAATTTTATCTGGTAAGGTATACCCTAAAGTGATTGTTGATAATCTCAGGAACGAGCCATCTTCTACTGCCCAATCGCTCAATACAAATGTTTTCATATATGGCGACCACAAGGTAGTACCCGCATTCATAGCAGCAAGTTCAGTTGGATCATTGCTAATAGTTCCGTCTGCGCGGAGGTTATTCCAACGGTTACCCGATGTCATAATATCAATCATATTTCTGGAACTGTATTTACTGGTAGAAGTATATTCGATCTTGTTGGCATTGTAGATGTCATTTCCAAAACTCCAGTTAAAATAAGCACCGATATCGAAGCCATAAATTCTGGAATTAACAGAGAAACCTCCCGTATGTAATGGGTTAGCATTTCCAATTACCGTTCGGTCCGACAGGTCAATTTTTCCATCACCGGAAAGATCTTGAATTTTCATCGTACCGGGGCGGATGGTTCCTAAGAACGAAGTTCCATCTACTACTCCAGGCTTTAATGTCCAGTTGCCTGTAGTAGCATTGTAACCCGTGAAATCGGAAACTTCATATCTGCCTGCATTGCGATAACCATAAATCCGGCCCAGTGGCGCACCTTCTTCTACTAAGTAGTCTACACCAATTTCTGTAGAGGCCCAACCTGATGACCCGTTAATATTTTTAATAGATCCCAAAGAAACTACTTTATTGCGGTTGAAGTTGATGTTTCCGCTAAAGCTCAAATCAAAATTGGTCTTTTTGATAGCAGTCCAGTTTAGTGAGAACTCAATACCTTTATTTTGTGTTTCACCAATATTGCGATATTGAAAATCATATCCCGTACCCGCAACAGGGAATTGAAGCAGCAAATCTTTCGTCCTGTTACGATACAGATCAATGGTACCGTTAAGTTTGGAGTTGAATAGCGTAAAGTCTATACCGAGGTTATTCGTAACCGTCGTTTCCCATTTTAAATCTGGATTGGCCATTGTTTTCGAAGCTGCCCAATAGTTATTAAAGCCATTAACCCAGGTGGTAACCGAATTTTGAAAGGTTTGATTCATTTGTCCGGGGGGAATATTATTATTACCTACACTACCATAACTGGCTCTGATTTTTAAATCCGTAATCCAGGATTTGGTTCCTGACATAAATTTTTCCTGAGAGATTCTCCAGGCAGCAGAAAATGCCGGGAAATAACCCCATTGATTCTCAGGCGAAAATTTGGATGAACCATCGGCCCTAAATGCAGCGCTGAAAAGGTACTTACCCTGATAGTCATAATTTGCTCTGGCAAAAAAGGAAAGGAGCTTGTCATCCGGAGAAAAGTTATTATCGATAGAATTAGCTTTCCCTTGTGTAGACAATACACGTGCATCCTGGAAACCGAACGATTTCGGAAATCCATGAACAACACTGGTTAAGATCCCGTTTTCGGTTTTAATAAATTCCTGACCAACTAATGCATTCAGATTATGATTCTTACCTAAAATTTTACCGAAACTATAATTCAAAGTGTTCGCATTTCTAAAACTATTTCTATTGGTATTGGCTAAAATGATGGCCGGAAGGTTTTGGTTCTCTGCAGATGGAACATTTCTCACGTAATAAGTGGTTGTTCCGTAAAACCGATCCTGATCATTTCTAAAACCGTCGTAACCTACTTCTGAACGAAATCTTAAATTATCGATGATATCATAATTAATGGCACCGTTGATGTTATAAGTTTTGCGCTGGATATACTGATCGTTATCAGAAATGGCAATCATGGGATTGTACAAATTAAACTCATCATCTGTTTCTGTAGTGGTAGTTAAACCAGGTACAGGAAATGAAGGATAAAGCATCGCATTTTTCAGTCTCGAATCTGCTGATGAAACTTCGTTCTGCTCATTCGCTCCACCCCCTTTTATTTTCGTATTGGCATACCTTAAACCAAAGTCAAGCGTAAGTTTATCATAAAGCTTGTGGTTAATTTTAAAGTTGATATTCTGTCTTTCGAAACCAGACAATTGCATAATAGCTTTGTCTTTCACAAAGGTATGGCTAAGGCTGTATTTCGTTTTATCTCCTCCGCCGCTGATGTTTATATTTTGGTTGAATGTAGTACCTGTACGGCCGAAAATGATTTCCTGCCAATCGTTAGCTGGAACATTATTATATAAATCTATATCCTGGTAATTACCAAAGTATTGGGTATAATCATTTGGAGAATTGTCTAGTAACGAACGCTCATATTGCCATCTTACGTAGTCAGATGGGCTTAATAAACCTAATTTATTTGCCAGGTTTCTCACTCCCGTGAAAACATTATAGGCGATCGCTGTTTTACCTGTTTTACTGTTTTTGGTGCTGACCAGCACTACGCCATTTGCTCCCCTCGAACCATAGATTGCTGTGGAAGATGCATCTTTTAAAATGTCGATAGATTCAATGTCTTGTGGAGCAATGTCTGCAATGGATGCCACAGGAAAGCCGTCAACAATGTAAAGTGGTGAATTATCGCCGGTTATAGAACCACCACCCCTGATCCTCACTGTCAGATCGGCATCGGGAGAACCTTCGGTGGAAGCAATGCTAATACCAGCAACTCTGCCCTGGATTGCCTCCAATGCAGAAGAAACAGGTGCAGCCGCAATAACCTCCGAACTTACTGATGAAACGGCCCCCGTAAGATCCTTCTTCTTTACTACACCATAACCTACATTCACCGTAACTTCCTGCAAGGTATTCACATCCTCTTCTAAAGTAACATCTACTTTGTTTTGGTCGCCAACAATTACTGTTTTGGTTTTATAACCCATATAGTTAAAAACCAGGATACTTCCCTTTTGAGGGACAGATATTTTGTAAACACCATTTGCATCTGTACTTGTTCCTGCCTTTGAATCTTTTAAGGTTACACTAACACCAACAAGTGCTGTTCCATCCGACTTGTCCTTCACCACCCCTGTAAGTTGCCTGTTCTGGCCATAGGAAAGGGGAAGAAATGAAAAAGATAGCAATACTAATAAAAGTAAAACTCTGCTCATAATTAATTGTATTTAGGATAATTTGGTTACTTAAGAACACGCAATCGCTTGCATGTAGAATATAATTCTATTTCAGAATGTTATAATTCGTTAATATTTGGTTACGTTATTGTAACAATTTTACAAACTTAAAACCATTTGAAATCAGATTTAACTAAAAAACTGTGCAATCGTTCCCAAAAACGTAGATATGACAGTTATTAATTAAGGCTTTTTAACAGCCCAAAAGAGATATTTTTTGTAACTTGTACGCAACTGCGAAAAATGAGATTTGAGACATCTACCATAAAAGATATTGCTAAAGCGCTGGGACTTTCTACATCAACAGTTTCCAGGGCTTTAAGAGACCGTTACGAAATTAGTGAAGAAACGAAGAAACTGGTTTTGGCTTATGCCGAAAAAGTTAATTACAGGGCAAACCCTATAGCCAGAAGTTTAAAGGAAAGACGAAGCTATTCTATTGGCATTATTGTTAGCGAAATAGCAAACAACTTCTTTTCACAGGTAATTAATGGTATCGAATCTATCGCTTATGATAAAGATTATCATGTAATCATTTCACAAAGTCACGAATCCTTTGAGCAGGAGAAACTTAACGTAGACCACCTGGCATCACGCTCTATTGACGGTTTACTCATTGCGCTATCTTCTGAAACACAAAACATCGATTACCTTCGGGATTTATACGCCAAAGGCTTACCCATTGTTTTCTTTGACCGGGTACCTGAAAACTTCGAAACACATAAAGTAATTGCCAATAACTTTAAAGGCTCATTTGATGCCACAGAACACTTAATTTTATCTGGAAAGCGAACAATTGCCCATTTAACCAACTCAGAGAATTTATCTATCACCAGGGAGCGTTTAAAGGGTTATCAGGCTGCCCTGGCCAAATACCACATCGATTTTAACCCCGATTTGGTGAAGTATTGCCAACACGGCGGAATGCATAGCGAAGAGTTGGAAACAGCTGTAAAAGAGCTATTACCACTAAAACCCGATGGCATTTTCATAGCCAGTGATCGATTGACAACGGGTTGCATTATGGCACTTAAAAATACCAACCCGGAATTTGCCCATAAAATAGCAATCGCTGGTTTTACCAATTCTAACCTTGTCGAACTTTTTTCTCCATCTCTAACATCCGTAAGACAACCGGCTTTCGAAATGGGGCAAGTGGCTACAGAACTACTGATCTCCATGATTGAAGCCAAAAGACCAGTAGTTGATTTTGAAACCAGAATTTTAGATACCGAATTGATTAAAATACAAAAGGCTGCATCGAATAAGTTTCTTTAAGTAAAATAGTCCATTTTTTTATGCGTAAAGGGTTCAAATATCTTTTATCTTGATAATCCTATTTCAGATAATTTGCATCTCAATACTTGATACTTACTACTTGATACTCTAAAAAACTTATTCTTACCTTTGCCGAATGGTAGAAATCATTTTAAAAAGAGGTAAAGAGAAAGCTGCTATCCAAAGGCATCCATGGGTGTTTTCTGGTGCTTTGGAAAAAGTTAAAGGCAAACCTAATGATGGCGATGTAGTAAAAGTATTTGCCTTTGATGGGGAGTTTTTAGCTTACGGATATTTTAATGGCAATTCTCGCGTTGCCGTACGTCTTTTAGAATGGAATGAAGACCAGATTATCGACCAATCATGGTATCAAAATCGTTTGAAACAGGCCATTGCTTCAAGAGCATTTATCCTCAATGATGAAACCAATACCTGCAGGTTAGTCTTTAGCGAAGCTGATTTTTTACCGGGATTGATTGTGGATAAGTATGCCGATTTCCTTTCTCTACAAATCCTAAGCTCTGGAATAGAGCGCGTAAAAAACGATATTGTAGAAATTCTTCGTTCAGCATTAAATCCTAAGGGTATTTTTGATAAAAGCGATGCTACCGCACGCGGGCATGAAGGTTTGCATATCGAAAATGGCTTGCTGTGGGGTGAAAATCCACCGGAGTTTTTAGAAGTAAAAGAAAACGGTATCATTTACCATATCAACATCGCTGAAGGACAAAAATCGGGCTTTTACTGCGATCAGCGCGATAACAGAAAAATTTTAGCGAGTTATACAAAAGATAAGAAAGTGTTAGATTGTTTTAGCTACAGCGGTGGTTTTAGCTTAAATAGTTTAGCAAACGGAGCAAAAAGTGTAACCAGTGTAGATAGTTCTGCATTAGCTATAGATACACTTAAACAAAATATTGAGCTTAATAAATTCGATACCAACAAAGTAACCACCATTCAGTCTGATGTAAATAAACAGTTAAGAGCCTTTGCTGCAGCTGGCGAATCATTCGATGTGATTGTTTTGGATCCGCCTAAATATGCACCCTCGCGCTCTGCATTAGATCGTGCAGCCCGTGCTTACAAAGATCTTAATCGTTTAGGAATGTTGTTACTTGAAAAAGGAGGCTTATTGGCTACATTCTCTTGCTCTGGCGCTGTAGATATTGAAACCTTTAAGCAAATAGTGGCCTGGGCTGCCTTAGATGCAGGTAAAGAGGTTCAAATTATTAAACAGTTTTGCCAACCCGAAGATCATCCCGTTCGAATTTCTTTCTCTGAAGGAGAGTATTTAAAAGGATTGCTATTAAGAGTATTGTAGAAGTTTTAGTTGCTGAAGTACGTATTTCGCAAACAACTTAAAATCAAGAATTCACCCGCAGATTTAACAGATTACTTATCTCTTCTCTATTGAAGGTAAAAATCAGCGTTAATCTGTTAAATCTGTGGGAGCTTAGAACTCATACTTCAATTTGTTCATAACCTTACTAAAGTTCTTCCGAACTAGCTGGCAATCGTTCATATTCACCTTTCCAGGCATAAAAACCAAAAATCATCAATCCTAAGCTTATAGGAAAAAAGATGAAGAGAATAATTCCCCATTGCAATATGGTATTTGTTCTTTCAATAGCGGTATGGGTTAATCCCACCTTATCTATCGCCTGGATAACCAAAAAGGTCATGGCTAGTGGACCCAAAACCATCCAAACCAGGCCCAAAAATTTCTTTAACGTATTCATATGATAAATTTTTAGTCGTTAACGTGCTCATCTCTTTTATTAGAGAGGTAAATGGTACCAATAATTAAACTCAACGCGGCAATCCCGATAGGATACCAAAGGCCTGATAATGGTGTAGAACCAGCAAAACTGGCAATTAAGGTGGCAATGAAAGGAACCAATCCGCCGAACACCCCATTACCAATATGGTAAGGTAAAGACATGGAAGTGTATCTTATTTTCGTTGGAAAAAGTTCTACCAAAAATGCAGCAATAGGCCCATAAACCATGGTAACCAATAAAATCTGAAAGAAAATTAAACCAATAAACTTCCAGAAAACAGGCTTGCTTAGCACTTTATCTTTAATCAGCTCTTTTGCAGGAACAATTCCTTTGGCCACAGATAAAGTATCATGCTGTAGCTTTACAAAAGAAGCACCATCCTTTAATACGATTTTAGTAGCGGTTGTTCTTAAACTGTCCTGGCTCTGGTCTAACAGCACGGTATGAATGCTTGGCGTTGACGAAACAATTTCGCTTTGGCTTACCGAGCTGAAATCTGTATCATCTAAAAAGGTCTGATAAATTGGACGGTAAAAAACAATGCCTAAAAGCATTCCGGCAAGCATAATCCACTTTCGGCCAACCCTATCGCTCCATGCACCAAAAATGACAAAAAACGGCGTTGCAAAGGCAATTCCCCAGAGCAGAATATAACGGGAATCGTTGAAATCGAGCTTACAGGTATTTTCTAAGAAAGATTGTGCATAAAACTGTCCGGTATACCAAATCACTCCTTGCCCCATGGTTGCACCAAACAGCGCCAGCAATACCATTTTAAAATTAGCCTTGTTATTGAAACTTTCCTTTAATGGATTTTTAGAAATTTTTCCCTCCGATTTTAACTTCGAAAACATGGGCGATTCGTGCATTTTCATCCGGATATAAATGGATACCACCACCAGCAAAATAGAAAGGAGAAAGGGAATTCTCCAGCCCCAATCGGCAAAAGTATCGGCACCAAGCACATTTTTGGTAATCACAATCACGCCCAAAGAAAGAAATAAACCCAGTGTGGCTGTGGTTTGGATCCAGCTGGTGAAAAAGCCACGCCTGTTTTCAGGGGCATGTTCTGCCACATATGTTGCGGCTCCGCCATATTCTCCACCCAAAGCCAGCCCCTGAACCAAACGAAGTATCAATACTAAAATGGGCGCCGCATATCCGATGGTTTTATAAGAAGGAATAAGCCCGATGAGAAAGGTGGATCCCCCCATCAATACGAGCGTTAGTAAGAAAGTATATTTTCTTCCAATCAAATCGCCCAGCCTACCAAAAACCAGCGCACCAAAGGGCCTCACAATAAAGCCGGCGGCAAAAATAGCCAGGGTATTAATCAATGCAGAAGCTCCTGCATCTTCAGGAAATAGCTTTGAACCAATGATCACAGCCAAGCTGCCGAAAATATAAAAGTCGTACCATTCAATTAATGTGCCCAGGGAAGAGGCACCGATCACTTTGAAGATATTGTTCTTAGGTAATGCTTCACTCATAAGAAATTGGAATATTTGGTTTTCCGAATATAGCTGATTTAAAACGTATTAAAAACGTTTATTTCGAAATCTTCTTAAAAACCTTATTCCATTTCATTCATTATTTCTTTGAAGCGATCTGTTTTCCTGCCCAAACAAATAATAGCGATCCCAACCCGAAAACTGCCGATAAACCTAAACAGTTTAGTGCTGTACCGGCATAGCCGAGTTTGCTTACATTGAGAAAGGGATAAGGATAGGTATTAACCAAAGCTCCTCTAACGAGTGCAAAAACCATATACAAAAAGGGATAAACAAGCCAGGCATAAATCTGGCTATACTTTAATGTACTTTTATCCACAAAAGCCATCCAAAAAATTAAAAATAAGATGGGATTAACTACATGCAACAACTCATTAGCCAATACAGACAGCCCCGTTAAATTCACAATTCCCCTTAAAACGAGGTTATAAATTAAACCCACCACCACGATATACACGGTTATTGCGGTAAGCCAACTGGATTTAGTTAGGAAATTACCACTTTTACTGTTTAAATAAAATAATACAGAACCTAAGGCCAGGCCACAGATAATATTGGTTAACACAGTAAAGTACATTAAAAAGCCATCTATAGACTGGAGCCAGTTATATTGCCGGTCTTCCAAAATCAATACGAACTGTAGAATGATGCCAAACCAAAAGATAAAAAATAAAATACCCGTAAATAATTTATAGGAGAAGGCTGATTTCATACTTTTTAACGATTGTGATTACTAAATTTAAGGAGTTTAAAACATTTCTGGTTTCAATTTGTAATTTCATTTCAAAAAAAGTTTATGCTTCTGGTACAAAACATACGTCTGAGTAGAATTTTAAGAAATACATGGCATGTAGATCTGATTATGATTGCCTCTTGTACGGCTTCTTATTTAGTGAGAGAGTATTTAATTGCGCATCATTTTGAAATCCCTTCCATCATACCAACACTGTTGGGTACTGCAATTGCATTCTTTATTGGTTTTAACAATAACCAGGCTTATGACCGGTGGTGGGAAGCGAGAAAAGTTTGGGGCGCATTGGTAAACGACTCCCGCTCTTTTACAAGGGCATTGCTCAATTATGTAGACGGTGAAGAAGAAACCGTAAAGCGCATGGTATATCGTCATATTGCCTTTCTATATGCCTTAAAGGCAAATCTGAGAGGAACAGTTGATGAAATTTACATTAAATATCTTAATGAAGCCGATATAAAAGAGATGGAAAAGCATAAAAATATGCACAATGCCATCCTCAATATTCAATCGCGCGATCTGCAAAAGCTGTCAAAATCGAGTGCTATAGATGGATTCCGTTTTATTGAAATCAATGAAATGCTGGTGCGCTTCTCTGATTCTATGGGTATGAGTGAGCGAATAAAAAACACCATTTTCCCTACCACCTATAGTTACTTAACGAAAGTTTTCATCTGGCTTTTTGTGGTCACCTTTACACTGGTAATCAGTCAATCAGCAGGTGTTTATTCCATCTTCCTGGGCTGGCTAATTGGCTTTGTCTTTGTGTCTACCCAAATCAATGGGATGAGTTTGGTCAACCCGTTTGAGAATAATTCGGCTGGAGTTCCGCTAAATCAAATCACTCGAACAATAGAAATTAACCTTTTACAAATGCTGGGAGAAACAGACATACCTGAGCCCATAAAACCAATAAACGACGAGTACGTACTTTAATTAGCTATTTTTCTCTTCCGATTCTATACGGGGTTGGTTCAGTTTAACAATATTTTTCTGCTGGCGTTTTCTAAAAATCATATTTAATACCTCAACGGAAACAGAAAATGCCATACCGAAGTAGATGTAATTTTTAAGGTGCATTTCGTGAGCGGCTCTTGAATCCCAGCCCTCTATTACTAAGCTTAAACCAATCATCACCAAAAAAGACAGCGCCAACATCTTTAATGTAGGATGTTGGTGAATAAAGCCCGCGATTTTAGGACTAAACGTAAACATAATAAACATGGCAATTACCACTGCAACAATCATTACCTCAACATGCTTTGCCGTTCCGCCTGCCGTAATAATGCTATCGAAAGAGAAAACAGCATCAATAAGCATAATCTGAAAAACAGCCTGACCAAAACCCAAAGGTTTTTTATTTTCTGTACTCAACGATGGATCTTCACCCTCCAGTTTATGGTGTATCTCCATTACCGATTTATAGATTAAAAATAATCCTCCCAACAACATCACCAGGCTCGCCAGGTCAAACCCTTTACCAAACCAACTTTCCGGAATAATGAATTTTCCCTTCTGAGATAATAACCAGCTTAAACCAAAAAGCATCAAACATCGAGAAGCAATCCCTGTAAGCATCCAGATTACCCGGGCTGTTTTTTGCGAGTCCTGCTTTACCCGATTTAAAATGATACTGACAAAAATTACATTATCTATCCCCAGAACAATTTCTAAAAGCGTTAATGTAAATAAGGATATCCAGGCTTCTGCGCTAGTGAGTAGTTCCATAAAAGGTGTTTAAATCTGATAAAGCGAAGATATAAAAACACAATTGATTTAAAAGTTCCTCCGGAAGGGAATATTTTCGACCATTAAACGGAAGCATTACCCAAACTAAAACCGCCATTTCAAATTCATACAATCTTCATCTCTGATTTTAAAATTTGTATCATCAAATCAGAACGAAAATGTCCGGAAAACAAATATTTCAAACTGAAACCAAAAGGCGTTGGCACACTTTCACTTGGGTTAGTCGTGGCTTCTTCCTGGTCTTCATCGCTGCAATTGTATGTGTAGCCTTTACTTTATGGTCGGTACAATCACCTCGACTACCTTTTATTAACACCAATACTCCCTTAACTCAAAAGCAACTCGAAAAGCTTAAAAAATCTCAGCAGTATAAGGATTTCACCATTGCAAAATCCAAACTGCAAAAGATAAAAAAAGATCGCGAGAAAAGAGTTTTGCTTCACCGTGGAGACAGTAAGCGCATAAACATGGCTTTTTATGTGAACTGGGCCGGTACTGCCGGAAAATCGCTGGCCGATTTAAAGAGAAATATCGGACACCTGGACATGGTTGCTACAGAATCCTTTTTCTTAAACGGAGATTCTATTGTTGACAAGGCCGATACTGCTGCACTTCATGTTATTCATCAAGCCCATAAATCGCCCATAGCTGTAGTATCTAACTTTAATCAAGATCATTGGGATGGAGCCGCTGTAAGAAGATTATTAAATGATCTCCCTGCACAACAAAAACTCATTACCAATCTCATCCGGGTTACGAAAAAATATCATTTCCAGGGGATCAACATCGATTTCGAAGAACTCAATCTAGAAAACAGAGATCAGTTCAATGCTTTTATGAAAAATCTTTATGAACAGTTTCATGCCAAAAAGCTGATGGTTTCACAAGATATTTCTCCAGAAAATGACGATTATAATCCCGCAATACTTCAAAACTACAACGATTACGTGGTACTCATGGCCTATGATCAACATACCGATCAAAGTAATGCCGGAGATATTTCACATCAAGAATGGGTAGAGGATAAGCTCGACGATATTTGCAGCGAAATGAATCCTGATAAGGTAATTTTAGCTCTTGCATGTTATGGTTATGATTGGCCACAAAACAGCGTGGGCAAATCGATAACTTACGAGGATGCCATGAATACGGCCGTAAATTATAAAAGTCAGATCCATTACAACCCACAATCTGCTAATCTGAATTACACCTATAAAGACGGTAGTAACATTACCCACGAGGTATATTTTACCGATGCGGCAACGAATTTTAACCTCATCCGTAAGGCCGACGATTGGAATATCGCAGGCGTTGCCCTCTGGCGATTAGGTTCTGAGGATAAACGCTTATGGAGCTTTATCTCTAACGATCTGAGTTTAGATGCCTTAAAGAAGAAACCTGTTGACCTCAGAAAAATTTCCCCTTTAACCATGGGTGGAATTGCCTACATCGGTGATGGGGAAATTCTTGACCTGGTTTCTACGCCAAACCCCGGAAGCGTGAAATTTACTTTAGATAAAAAGAATTTCAGCATAGCGGATCAGAAATATGTTCGTTTGCCTACACAATATGTAATTAAAAGGTTTGGTGAGGCCGATAAAAAAATAGCACTCACCTTTGATGATGGTCCCGACCCTACCTACACCCCGCAGGTAATCAATATCCTTAAAAAAGAAAATGTACCCGGTTGCTTTTTTGTAGTTGGCATCATGGCCGAAAAAAATATGGAGCTGCTCAGGCAGGAATACAATGATGGCTATGAGATTGGTAACCATACTTTTTTCCACCCAGACATGTCGGCCATTGGACCAAATAGAGTAAAATTTGAATTAAACTCTACACGAAGGTTAATTGAGGCTGTAACCGGTCACAGCACTATATTGTTTCGTGCGCCATTTAATGCGGATGCCGAACCACAAAATATTTCGGAAATACTACCCGTGGCTCAAAGCCGTAAAGAGAACTACATCAATATAGGAGAATACATTGATCCGGAAGATTGGGAGCCAGGTAAAACAGCTGATCAGATTTTTAACGAGGTAGTGAAACAACAGGATAACGGTAACATTTTGTTACTGCATGATGCTGGAGGAAATAGAGAAGCAACAGTTGCCGCGCTGCCCCGCATTATCAAATTCTTCAAACAAAAAGGCTATACCTTTACCACAGTTGGCGATTTAATGGGTAAAAAACGAGCTGAGCTCATGCCTGCTGTAAAATCAACTGCCAATAGCGGCTTCACTGGCTCTGGAGACTTATTTTTCATCAACTTTTTCTACTACGGAAACATGATTTTGAATATTATTTTCACCGTTGCCATAGTGTTAGCCATTTTAAGAACGCTATTTATTGCCTATCTCGCTCTTCTTCAAAGAAAAAAGGCCAAAAAGAACGTGCATAACCTCATTAAAAGTCCTGCTGAAAAGGTGAGCATCATTATTCCTGCATATAATGAAGAAATAACCGCGGTACAAACTATTAAGAGTCTTCTAAAAACAAATTATCCCGATTTTGAGCTGATTTTTGTAGATGATGGGTCTAAAGATGAAACCTATGCAATGGTTAATGCACAGTTTGGGAACCATCCACAAGTTAAAGTCTTCCGCAAAGCGAATGGAGGAAAGGCTTCGGCGCTCAACTATGGTATTGCCCAGGCCACTGCCGATTATATTATCTGTATTGATGCCGATACGCAATTAAAAAATAATGCAGTAACGGAGTTAATGCGTTATTTTTATCAACCTCAAATTGCAGCTGTAGCAGGAACTGTAAAAGTTGGAAATGCAAACAACATACTTACCAAATGGCAATCCATTGAATATATTACTGCGCAAAACATGGACAGGCGCGCTTTCGATCTCCTCAATACCATTACCGTTGTTCCGGGAGCCATAGGCGCATTCAGGAAAGAAGTGGTAATAGAGGTGGGTGGCTTTACAACAGATACACTGGCAGAAGATTGTGATTTAACCATGCGCATTTTAAGAGCTGGATATACCGTTAAAAATTGTGATAATGCTGTTGCGTATACAGAAGCCCCAGAAACGGTTAACATGCTTTTAAAACAACGCTTCCGCTGGAGTTTCGGCGTAATGCAAAGTTTTTGGAAAAATAGAAAAACCCTTCTAAATAAAAAATATGGTTACTTCGGAATGGTTGGCATGCCTAATATTCTAATTTATCAGATTATACTTCCGCTATTTTCGCCGCTGGCCGATTTATTCATGCTGATTTCATTAATTAGCGGTCTTTTCTCTTTGAGCGCCATTAATAACCTAAAGTTAACAGGTTTATCAGGAATATTAAGTCTTCATAATGGCTTCGGGCAAGTGCTGTTCTACTATATAATTTTTATCTTGGTCGATCTCTTTTTTGCAGCCATTGCATTTAAAATGGAGAAGGAAAAACTAAAAAGCCTGATCTATCTTTTACCTCAGCGCTTCTTTTGGCGACAATTAATGTACCTGGTATTGTTCAGATCTTTTAGAAAAGCGATTAAAGGTGAGCTGGAAACCTGGGGAACGTTAAAAAGGACAGGCAACGTAAAAGAAGTAGTTGCTTTATCTTAAAATAATCATCAGCGCTAATCATTTTAAATCTGCGGGAGGCCATTAATCGCTAACTCCTCCCGCAGATTAAGGTGATAAAACGTAGCATTATTCTTCGGCCTAGTAGACTATAAAAATAAGGACAAAGTAAACGAGAAAGTAGTTTTAACTTCACAAACCATCAGCGCTAATCATTTTAAATCTGCGGGAGAACCTCAAGATCAATGAATTAATTTTAGTATTATTGTTTTAATGATGAAGTAACCGGAACCATAATCTTAATTCTAACCAATGAGTAGCTCCACTTCAAATAACATCTCGTTGAAATCAATTTTAATGGTTGCCTTTATTGCGGGCACACTAGACGGTGCGGCGGCGGTGATCATTCTGGCCAAGTTTAAGTTTGCCGCAACATTCAAATACATTGCCAGTGCGCTATTTGGTAAAGCAGCCTTTTCTGGCGGGACGGAAATGATATTAGCAGGTATCTTCTTTCACTACCTGATTGCGCTCTCATTTACCTTATTCTATGCTATCATAGCCAGAAAACTACAGTTTTTAAGTGCTAATAAATTAGTGTCAGGAATTTTATATGGCTTATTGGTCTGGATGATAATGAACCTCATTGTGGTTCCCCTAACTCAAATACCGCATGTTGATTTTAATCTGCAACGGGCATTAATCAATGCGGTTATCTTAATTTTTTGTATCGGGTTACCTATTGCAATATTAATCCCAGGAGAAAGGCATTAACCTTTCTCGATTAAGCAAACAGCATAAGCTACTACGCCTTCTTCCCGGCCAACGAAGCCCATTTGCTCATTTGTAGTTGCCTTGATAGAGATGTCCTCTGTTGAAATTCCAATCGCTGCTGCTATATTTTCTTGCATTGCAGGAATATGAGGATTAATTTTTGGAGCCTCTAAACACAGCATGGCATCGATGTTTCCTACACTCCATCCTTTTTCAGCCAAAAGTTTTATCGTTTCCTTCAATAAAATCAAGCTACTAATGCCTTTCCATCTATCGTCTGTATTTTTAAAGTGAAAGCCTATATCACGCAAATTTGCAGCACCTAATAAAGCATCACAAATAGCATGTAACAATACATCAGCATCCGAATGCCCAAAAGCACCTTTATGGTGTTCTAAGGTAACTCCACCTACCACAAAAGGGTGCTGATCTTTTAGTTGATGAACATCAAACCCAAAGCCTACTCTTATTTTCATCTATTTTTTTTATTTGAGGTTGAAATGATTTAACCGGAAGCAGATCAGTAAACTTATTTTTTTACTGCTGTTTTTTCGCCAAAGTTAAACAAAAGACCAAAACGGAGGGTATTCGCCAGTGGACTGGTTTGCGCATTTGCCAGCAAATAAGAGAAATCTATATTAAATACGTTGTATTTCAGACCTAAACCTAAAGTAAAATAACGGCTATCACCCTTCATCGGACTTTGGTAATTATAACCTGCCCTAATGGCAAACTGTTGATTATACCAATATTCTAGCCCGGTAGAAATCCCAACTTCTTTAAGTTCTTCACTAAAACCACCCGGAGCATCACCAAAAGATCCAAAAATCCCGGCAGGAACAGATCGGTTAGGATCTTGTCCACTTACAATCTGGCCGTTGGCATCATATATAGGCTGCGTTGGAACCAATAGCTTATTAAAATCCAAAGCAAAAGTGAAGCTGCTATATTCATCAACGGCTATGGTTGAAGCACCTCCAAGCTTAAAATTAGTAGGCAGAAAGAAACTAGGCCCATCATCAGAATAGCTCATCTTTGTACCAATATTCGAAATATTAGCTCCGGCAGATAATACAGCTGGCTTTCCGAAAAGAGTGGTGGAGGTTTTATACAAGCCCGATACATCGACCGCAATAGCCTTACCACCTCTTACCTGTCCTCCTGAAGAGAACTGACCTGAAGCCAGGTTTGAATAAATGTAACGCAACGAAGAGCCCAGTGCAAATTCTTCCCCAAAGCTCCTGGCGAAAGTAAAATCGAAGGCCAGTTCGTTAGGGTTGGCAATGCCTAAGTCTTGTTGATTAATGTCTGTTAACTGAATAGAGCCCAGGGAAAAATACCTTAAAGATGCACCAATGGTATTGCGATCATCCAGTTTATAAAAGCCACTTAAATAAGCGAGGTTTATATCTGGAACCAGGCTTTTCAACCAGGGGCTATATGAAACGGCAAATCCATAAGGTTTATCGAGAAAAGCCAGTTTTGAGGGATTAATACTCGCCGAATTTACATCGCCCGCTACGGCCACACCTGCGTCACCCATTGCACCAGCACGCGCATCAGGTGTTATTAGCATAAAAGGAACAGCTGTAATGATATTGTTAGGCTCACTTCCGTTGGTTTGCGAATTGCCAATGATAACCTGGGCATTAGATCCGCTAAATACCAATGCCATAGAAATCGCAGAAAAAGCAAGCTTACTGATGTACTTGAAATTCATTCTTTAAGGTACGTAATTTTAGATTGTTGGTATTTAGCTCAATGGAGAATATGTCTTCTAAACGTAAAACCAAAAATTATATTTTACCAAATTACGAATTTTCAGAGTGTTTACTAATTAAACCTACGTTTTTTACATCACTATACAACTACAAAAACTGTAACTCATAAACAATCAACAACTTAACATTCACCATAAACTTATTGATATTTTATTGATACCGTTTTATGCCTGCCAGCCTCCCCAACTTGATCAACAAACCAGTATTCGATTAAAATTCAGTTATCGGCTACAGCGCCAGCACTATTTTTTTTCTGAATTACAGTTACCAATTCTATTTGTCCTCATGCCTGCCTCAATAAGCATATACTCTACATAAATTTGCTGTAGATCGGATATTAAGACATTAAAGAGATCCTGAATTAAAATTCACATCAGAATCAAAAAAGAATCAGAATTGAAATTTAGAGTAACCTTTAAAATGCTATACCCCTTATTTATAATATTTTAGCAAAAAACAACAAGAAAAACTAAACAGACACAATACGTAATAAAATAATACGTTATCGTTCAAAAATATATTCAAATAATTGTTGGCTCGAAGCTTATAAATCATTTAAATTTGTGTAATTTTATCGTTGGATTAATAGTGGGCGATATTTGTCTTGCATTATATGAAAAAACTAATACTATACTCTTTTGCTTGTTTATCATTGGTGGGTTTACTTTCGGGCTGTAGCTCTAAGGGGGGAAACAGTTCAAGTAAAACAGGAATCCCTTATGCGGATAAGAAAAATAAAACATCAGGCGCTTTTGCCGTGGCAACGAAGTACAAACGCGCACCGGGGCCAGGCTTAATTCCAATTGAGGGTGGAGTACTTGTTGTTGGTGGAAGTGCCATCGAAGTACCTGGGGTTGAACCAAATATTTACAACTATAAAAGACAGGTAACTGTACCTTCTTTTTACATGGATGAAACAGAGGTTTCTAATACCGACTGGTTAGAATATTTACACTGGATTAGATATAACTATCCTGAAGACAGCGAATATTATTACAATGAGCTTCCGGATTCATTGGTTTGGAGACGGGCTTTATCTTACAACGAACCTTACGTAGATAACTATTTAAGACACCCGGCCTATCGTGATTATCCTGTTGTGGGTGTTTCGTGGGAACAGGCATCACGCTACTGCGAATGGAGAACCTCAAGAGCAAATGAGTTTATTTTACGTGAAAAAGGAATTTTAACAGATTATAAAACTTTGGCTCAAGGCAACTCTGGCCGTGGTAAAAGCAATACTACTGCAGCCGCTACGCCAAAACCAGATAAACCTTTCAATACTGATGCTTATTTAAATGGCCAGTACGACGATAAAGGTAAAAACGCGCCAGTAGATTATAATGTTAAAAGTGGTGCAGCTACTACAACTGCCGGGGCAGCAGCTCCAGCCAAAGGGGGTCAGCCTAGAAGAACTGCAACATTAGAGGATGGTGTAATTATGCAACCTTACCGCCTACCAACAGAAGCGGAGTGGGAATATGCCGCACTGGGTTTAATTGGAAATACAGAATACGAAAACATTAATCAGAATAAAATTTACCCTTGGAATGGCTTAGGTGTTAGCTCTGCAAGCAAAAAAACAAGAGGCTTAATTCAAGCCAACTTTAAAAGAGCCGCCGGAGATTATATGGGTGTTGGTGGTTCACTAAATGATAAGGGAGATTTAACTGTACCGGTACTTTATTATAAACCAAACGATTTTGGGTTATACAATATGGCTGGTAACGTTAATGAATGGGTAAATGACGTATATAGAACAGGAACTTTTACTGATGCAGATGCTTTCAACCCATACCGTGGTAACTACTTCACCAACAAACAACTATCTGATGCTCAAAGTGGAAAGATTGCACTGGATAAGTATGGCAATCCAATTAAGGAAAATGCATATTCGGGTAAAAAATTAAGCTGGGCAGAGAAACAAGCATTGGCAAAAAGAGCTGATTCTATTTCTAAATCAACTGATCCTGGTACTGCTGTAACAGCTTACCAGGCCGATGAAAGAGGTTACAGAGACAGACAAAATAAGTTGTTAAACGAAGAAGGTGTTAGTTTAGTAAATGATAAATCGAGGGTTTATAAAGGTGGTTCATGGAACGATATGGCTTATTGGTTAAATCCAGCAACCCGTCGTTTCTTACAACAAGACGATGCATCCGCTGAAATTGGCTTCCGTTGTGCAATGACTATGCTTGGAGCTCCTGAAATCAGCACCGCTGGCAAAAGAAACTTTAAGCAAGCTTCTCCGAAAGCGTTCAATCCAAAGCGTTAATAAGAACAATATTCACAAAGCCCTCTTTCTAATCTGGAGGGCACTGAAAAAGTAGGCTTAAAATGGTCTATAAAAAGATTAGCGGATGGGTAGGTCATAAGATCTCCATCCGCTTTTTGTTTTTGAGTGTTTTTATATTTTTACTGATTCCAATTTATTAAGATCTCTCCCCGATTTATAGCGTTTTAGGACCCTTTTCAAGATGTTTTTTTTTGCAAAAGTGATCCCGCTTTAGAATTTTAGTATTCTTTTTAGATTTACCACGAATATCGCTATTGCACCTTGCATTTTCATGCTTTCAAGGCCATAGGAGTTTGCCCTGTCATATCC
>NZ_FOGG01000006.1 GCF_900111155.1 Pedobacter rhizosphaerae
CCTGTAATCGCGCTTACTCTTGACAGAACTCATTCAGATCTCCCGGGGTAAAACAATCTACTTCCTATGGATGTGGCCCCTGTATTTACGTAATAGTCCCCGTGCAGTATTGGGCTTCTGTTTGTATGGCAACATCACCCGGACTAAATCCGCCTTATATACAGTTTCTGTTCGTAAGCCCCCATATTTGCCGCGGACTTCCTTCAGATTCGCAGTCACCCACGACACCCTTGTCTATAGCTAACACTTCCTACTGCAAAGCGTGTTCGGGACTCTAACCCTATAGTCGATTGCCATGCCCGGCGCACCATAAAAAAAGCAGGTATCCGTAGATATCCTGCTTTACTCATTACCCTCAATCCCTTAGGATATAAGGCTTCATTATATTTGGTTGTGGTTTACTTATTCAACTACAGCCCTGAACATCAACGCACCCACAGTAAGGTTTGTGCGGCTATCAACCAAAATTGCAGAACCGTTACTGCGGTTCTCATCATAAAGGTCGAAGGCCAATGCATCAGCTGTTTTCAATATTACTCTACCAATATCATTTAATTTAAATTCTTCCGCAGCATGCTTCTCTAAGGTATTGATATCTACCTTGTGAAGTATTTCGCTAATTTTTGTTTTAGTAACCTTGCTATTGTGCTGAATGAGATACATAATTGAGGTATCCAAAGCACGGGTATCCATCCAACATAAATCGGCCTCAATTAATTTAGATTCCTGTGGTAAGGCCGAAGCATTCACGATGGTATCTCCGCGGCTAATATCTACATCATCGCTTAAGTGAATGGTTACCGATTGGCCTGCATGAGCTTCTGCAGGTGCCTGATCAAAAAATTCGATTTTTTCGATGGTGGAGCATGCACCTGAAGGCAAAACAGTTACCCTGTCGTTTACCTTAAAAGTACCACTCAATACGCGACCTGCATAACCACGATAATCATGTAGTTCGTCTGTTTGCGGACGAATAACCCACTGAACAGGCATTCTGGCTTGTTGAGATTCGTCTAAATGATCGGTATCTACCTGTTCTAAAAAGTGTAACAAGCTTTCACCTTCGTACCAATCCATCCGCTCCGAAGGCTGAACAATATTATCGCCCTTTAAGGCGCTAACAGGTATATAAGTTACGTCTTGAAGCTTTAGTTGTTGGGCTAAAACCTTATATTTTTCTATGATGGCATCAAAAACAGTTTCACTGTAATCAACCATATCCATTTTGTTTACGCAAACAACGATATGCTTAATTCCTAGTAAAGAAACCAGATAAGAGTGTCTGATGGTTTGTTCTACCACACCATTTCTGGCATCTATTAAAATGATAGCTAGATTAGCCGTAGATGCACCAGTAACCATATTCCTGGTATATTGGATATGCCCAGGGGTATCTGCAATAATGAATTTACGCTTATCCGTTTGAAAATATTTGTAAGCCACATCAATGGTAATGCCTTGCTCGCGCTCTGCACGTAAACCATCGGTGAGAATAGCTAAATCAATTGTTCCATCATCGTTTTTATGGTTTGAGCTTTGCAATGCTTCTAACTGATCGGCTAAAATGGAATCTGTATCGTATAACAAGCGACCAATGAGGGTACTTTTACCGTCATCTACACTGCCCGCTGTGAAAAATTTTAATATGTTCATAATTGAAAATGATTGAATGAGTGAGGGTTTGAATTAATGAATTGACTCAAGACTAAAGACTCCCGACTCAAGACTAAAAATATCCTCCTTTTTTCCTATCCTCCATGGCAGCCTCAGAAACTTTATCATCCAAACGTGCACCACGTTCTGAAATCTTGGAAGCGCTGATTTCTTCAATAATATCATCTATTAAATCTGCATCAGATTCTACTGCTGCTGTACATGACATATCCCCTACTGTTCTGAACCGCACCTTTTTACTTACTACAATATCTTCATCATCCATATTTAAAAAGGGCGATGCAGCCATTAATTGTCCATTTCTGGTGATACAATCGCGCTGATGCGAAAAGTATATACTTGGCAATTCTATTTTCTCTCTGCGGATATAATTCCAAACGTCAAGTTCGGTCCAGTTGCTGATTGGGAAAACACGAACATTTTCCCCTTTATGAATTTTACCGTTGTAGATATTCCAAAGTTCGGGGCGCTGGCGTTTAGGATCCCATTGGCCAAACTCATCACGAACAGAGAAAATACGCTCTTTTGCCCTTGCTTTTTCTTCGTCTCTTCGCGCTCCGCCAATACAGGCATCAAATTCGTATTTAGCAATGGTATCTAATAAGGTAACGGTTTGCAGTGCGTTTCTACTGGCATTCTTTCCTTTTTGTTCTACCACCTTACCCTGATCGATTGATTCTTGCACAGAGCCTACAATTAGTCTTTCACCAATTCTTTCGATCATTCTATCACGATAATCGATGGTTTCTTCAAAGTTATGGCCAGTATCAATATGAACCAAAGGAAATGGAAATTTACCCGGGCGGAAAGCTTTTTCGGCCAACCGCACCAAAGTTATAGAATCTTTACCGCCAGAAAATAGTAAGGCTGGCTTTTCAAACTGCCCCGCTACTTCACGCAAAATGTGAATCGCTTCGGCCTCCAGCTCGTCTAAATAATCAAAATTATATGTACTCATTTCGTATTGTTGCAAGTTTACACTGAAGTTTTGAATGAGTGATGGAGTGAATGAGTGAATTATGCGCTATCCGGTTCCGATCTATTCTAATTCAGTATGTTATATTTATTTGTTGTTTTGTTTAATGTTTAACTGTTTAATTGACCAAACTGAGTAATCGTTAAACTGTTTAATTGTTGAGTTGGTGAGTTGAGAAAAGCCAACTGTCAACTGAAAACTGCTAACTCCCCACGCTCTTTACCTCAGTAGCATGCAAGCCACATTCCTTTTTACTTTGCTCTTCCCACCACCATCTTCCAGCTCTAAAATCTTCTCCAGGTGCAACAGCTCTTGTACAAGGAGCGCATCCAATACTTGGGAAGCCCTTATCATGAAGGGTATTATAAACGATGTTATTTGCTTTGATATAGTTTTTTACATCAGCTAAAGTCCAATCGAAAATCGGGTGGAATTTAACCAACTGATTGCCTTCGTCCCATTCTAAATCGTGCATATCTTCCCTGTTCGGACTTTGTTCCGCTCTAATTCCGGTAATCCAGATTTTATTACCTGTTAAAGCTCTTTTTAAAGGTTCAATTTTACGAATGTAGCAGCATTCCTTCCTGTTTTCTACCGACTCATAAAAACTATTTGGTCCTTTGGTATTCACCATATCCTGCAATAATTCATTATTAGGATAATAGGCATGGATAGGTTTATTATAAATTTCTAAAGTCCTGTTCCACACGTAGTAGGTTTCGGGGAATAGCCGTCCGGTTTCTAAGGTAAAGACTTTTATAGGAATATTATTGGCAAAAATGAGATGGGTTATGGCCTGATCTTCCCAGCCAAAACTGGTAGAGAAGATAATTTCACCGGCATATTTTTCTGCCAGGAGCTTTAATTTCCCAATTACATCTAAACCTTGCAGTTCATTTTTTATCTCTTCCAGATTCACCATCACCTAAAATAATTTCAATATAAATAAAATAACACTCCTTAAACTAACTCCCATTACAATAATCCCTACGGCCACCATAATGGTTTTTGCAGAGATTTTATTGGAAACCTTCGCTGCAATAGGAGAAGCTAAAGCACTTCCAATAATTAATCCAAGAACAGCTTCCCAATACTTTCCTCCCAACATGGTGAAAAAAGTAAGAGAGCTTAATGTTGCAATAAAAAAGCGGCTAATTTTCACTGTTCCTAAAGAAAACAGCGGATGTCTGCCACCGGCAATTAGACTAGACAATACGATTGATCCCCAACCACCACCAAAGGCAGCGTCGATAAACCCACCAACAAAACCTAAAAATCCGATTCTTTTAATCTTGTGTTCTGCTTTTTTTCTTTTGATGTTGAAGGCTTTCATTAAGATGATTCCGCCTAAGAATAAAGTATAAACCGCTACTACAGGTTTTACATAAGCGCTATAGTGCTCTAAGGAAGATAAAATGTAAGCACCCAGAACTGCTCCGATAATTGCGGGGATAATTAAAATTTTAAAAAGTTTCCAATTTACATTGCCCATGCGATAGTGCATCCACCCTGCAATACCATTACTCATTACTTCAGAAATATGAATGGCCATACTGGCTGATGCGGGAGGTAAACCCATGGCCAATGAAAAAGAGGCTGATGTTACACCGTAAGACATTCCGATAGCCCCATCTACCATGGCAAAAACAAACCCGGCACCTAAAAACCAATAAAATAAAGGATCGATATTGATAAAGAAGGTTTGAAACTCGGGTTCAGTATTCCATAACGTCACCCCTACTCCTCCAATAAACAATAAAGCAACCAGCCAAATCAGCCATTTCATGTTGGCCTCAACAAAGCTCTTTTTAGGGTTAACCAGGCTTTCGGTTACTTTATTCAGCTTTTTTACCTTAGCAGAAAAATCGCCATTTAAAGTTTGGCGTAATGCACTCATGTTTTGAAGTGTAGCATCTAGTTCTGCTGGAATTCCTTCACTTAAAATCTGTTTCAACCTTTTAGCAATGGTTGGAGATTTACCGTTGGTTGAAATGGCAATCTTTAAATCGCCCTTCTGCACAATAGATCCCAAGTAGAAATCGCAAAGATCAGGCTTATCGGCAACATTAATTAAGAGGCCTTTATCATGCGTTACCCTTCTTATTTCTTCATTTAAGATATTATTATTAGTAGCGGCAAAAACGATGTCGACATCCTGAAGATCAGACACATCGAAACTCTTTTGCTTTACCTTTATGCGAGGATAATCAGCAATAAGCTTATAAACCTCAGGAGAAACAATTTCGGCCACGATAGTAATCTGTGCCTGGCGACTATTACTGATAATAGCCGTTAATTTCTCCAAACCAATATTACCTGCTCCAATTAACAACGTACGCAACTTATTCAGTTTAACAAAAACCGGAAATAGCTGGTTACCCTTTTCTTCTTCTGAGAAAACGACTGCGTTGTTGTCTGGATTAGGCGATTGTTGCATATTGTTTAATAATGTTCTTAAATGATGGATGTAAAGAAACTACTTCTCCGAAAATTAACAAAGCTGGTGCCTTAATATTTTCTTGAACAACTTCTTTTTGAATGTTTTCTACTGTAGATATTATCAATTTCTCTTCTTCGGAAGAACCGTTTTGTATTACAGCGGCAGGTAAGTTTCTTTTCCCTGCGGTTTTAAAAATGTCTACAATTCTATCTAATTTTTTCAGCCCCATTAAAACCACAACAGTTGCATTTGAATGTGCGGCCTGATAAATATCGCTTGACACTTCTCCAGAGGTGGTGGTACCGGTAATTACCCAAAAACTTTCGCTTAAGCCACGATGGGTTACCGGAATTTGCTGCAAGCCGGGTACACCTATAGAACTAGAAATACCTGGAATTACACTTACCGGGATGCTATAAGATGCGGCATAATCTAATTCTTCATATCCCCTACCGAAAACAAATGGATCGCCTCCTTTTAAGCGCACCACATGGCCGTAATTTAAGGCATAATCTACCATGAGTTTATTAATGGTATCCTGAGGGTAAGAATGTTCACCAGAACGCTTACCTACGTATACTTTTATGGCCGCTTTTGGTGCATGTTCTAACAAAGCTTCATTGGTTAGGGCGTCGTAAAGTACAACGTCTGCAGCTTGCAAGGCTTTTACGCCTTTCAAAGTTAACAAGTCCGGATCTCCCGGGCCTGCACCTAAGAGCGTAATTTTGGGTTCTTTATTTAAATTCTGCTCAGTCATAATTATACGGTTGCTAAACTCCTTTTAGCTTTAATCTGGTTTAAAAATTCACCTGCCTCTTCATAGTACTTTTGTGCAAACGCCGCTGTTGGCTCATTTTTATTAATTTGCAAAACGAAGTCGGAGAAGCTGCTTCCTAAATTAAATTCTCCTGTTTCCACATAGTGATTATCAAACTCTCTGATCACCCCTGCCTGTGTGCTGCTGTTTACGCCTTTATCGAGAAGTAAAGATTTTGCTGCGCTTACCAAGGTACTGTAAGTATGGTAAATCGAATCGGCAAAAGCACCTTTATCTAAATTCTGTTTTGCCCAACCGAATTTCTCATCAGCCTCTAATAATAAAGTGGCTACCAAATCAATTACTACGCCTGCACATTCACCCACTCCAATAGCGGTTGCAAATTGTTCTACATGGCCCCAATCTACAAACTCTTCATCCTGTAAGTTGGTAAGGTCTGCCAATGGCTTTAACAGCTGATAGAAGTAATCTTTACCTTGTTTATCATAATACTGATGAAAATTCTCTCCAGTTAAGCTATTCTCTTTAAAATCATTTAACAAATAATGAAGCACACTCGTTGCTCTTTTAGAAGGCACCTTAATTACGCGTTCTGCTACCCTGCCTACACCGTCACCTACTGTTCCGCCGCCAAGCATAACCTGTACTGCAGGAACAACTTTACCAACTGCTTTTAAAGAGCTGCCATGGAATCCAATTTCTGCAAGACCATGCTGCCCACACGAGTTCATACAGCCGCTAATCTTGATATTAAGATTCTTTTCGTAAATAAACTCTGGAAAATCATTATAAATTACATCCTCTAATACTTCTGCCAAAGTCATGGAATTAGATATCCCTAAATTACAGGTATCTGTTCCCGGACAAGTGGTAATATCGGCCAGGCTATCAAAGCCAGCGGTAGTAAAGCCTATTTTATTGAGGGCAACGTATAAAGAAGGAATTGCTTCTGCCCTTACATATTTCAATAACAAGCCCTGGTTTTGCGTAATTCTGATTTCGTCGGCCACGTATGGTTTAATCGCTTCCACAAAAGCACGTGCTTTATCAGTTTTGATATCACCCACCTTTACTTTGACGTATACGCCGTAAAATCCGCTTTGTTTCTGTTCTATTACATTGGTTGCGAACCAGTGCTTATAGTGTTGCTCATTTTCAATTTCAACATCACCATAGTTTAAAGCTTGTGGCAATGCGGGTTCAACAACTGTATTGCGGTCAATTTCAAAAGTTTTAACCTTATTGGCAATGCGTTCTTCTGCTACCAGGCGCAATACTTCTTCCAGGCCTAATTTCTGAACCAGATACTTCATTCTGGCTTTGTTGCGGTTACTTCTTTCACCGTAACGATCAAAAACACGTAAAACAGACTCTGTAAACGGAATCAATTGATCTTCAGGTAAAAATTCGTGCACGGCATTGGCGAGGAAGGGTTGCGCACCCAAACCACCTGCAAAAAGAACTTTAAAACCTCTTTCCCCCTGCTCATTAATTTTCGGGATAAACCCTAAATCGTGAATGTAACTGAATGCTGTGTCTTTATCACTGGATGAAAAAGAAATTTTTATTTTTCTTCCCATTTCCTGACAAATCGGGTTGCGAAGAAAATAAGCAAAAACAGCTTGTGCATAAGGAGAAACATCAAAAGGCTCTTCTGCATCTATACCCGCATTCGGCGAAGCGGTTACATTACGAACAGTATTTCCGCAGGCTTCTCTTAAAGTAATATCATCCTGTTCCAGCTTAGCCCAAAGTTCAGGGGTTCTATCTAAACTTACATAATGAATTTGTATATCCTGACGAGTAGTGAGGTGCAAATTACCACTGCCATATTCATCGGCAATATCGGCAATACGCAATAACTGTTTAAAGGTTACTTTACCAAAAGGCAATTTGATCCTTACCATTTGTACTCCTGGCTGTCTTTGTCCGTAAACTCCTCTAGCCAAACGTAAACTTCTAAACTTTTCCTCATGAATGGTTCCATCCCGAAAAGCCCTAATTTTCTTTTCTAGATCAATAATATCCTGTTCAACTATCGGATTTTCGAGTTCTGTTCTGAAACTTTGCATGTTTTGTTGTTGTTGTTATTATTCTAAAAATGCCTCTCTTATAGGAGAAGCATTTCCATTTTATACCTAAAAAATGTTAATACGCTCTCTTCTACCTTGTTTTTTTACAACAACGCATCAGGTTACACATCTGATAATTAGCTATAAATTCTAAATTCATCCTTCAAATATATAAAGTATATAGGAATAGTCGTAATTTATTTTAAAAAAATTTTATTTGGTAGCAAGCCTTTGGATTTTAAGAATACCAAATTTAATTATCCTGAAATGATGTAAGATGGGGAGAGGTGAGATGGATTTGATAGACGATTGCACCATTTTCCGTTACAACATTTCACGTTCCTTATGATGTAAGATGGGGAGATGTAAGATGGACTGACTAAACCGTTGCAGCAATTTCCGTCAAAACATTTCACATCCCTTATAATGTAAGATGGGGAGATGTAAGATGGACTTTAAAGGCGGTCGCAAACCATTTTCCATCAATACATTTTACATCCCTTATGATGTAAGATGGGGAGATGTAAGATGGACTTTAAAGGCGGTCGCACACCATTTTCCATTACTACATTTTACATCCCTTATGATGTAAGATGGGGAGATGTAAGATGGACTTTAAAGGCGGTCGCAAACCATTTTCCATCAATACATTTTACATACCTCTAAATTATGTAAGATGGTTAAATGTAAGATGGACTTGACTAAACTGTTGCAGCATTTTCCATCAATACGTTTTAAATCCCGTATGATGTAAGATGGATTTTAAAGACGGTCGCACACCATTTTCCATTACTACATTTTACATCCCTTTAGATTGTCATGTTCCAACATTACATTTCACCTCTTAAAGAAGATGGCAGAAGTACAATGAAATGTTTTAAAGAATGATTTTTAGACCGTCTTCTCTAGCTATGATGTCTGCGATACTGGTTTCGGTTAAAATTTTGAGGGTTGCGTCTCTCACATCAATAAAAGCGCTCCTGATACCGCATGTTTTTTCGTCAACACATTCATCACATTTATGATAAAAGTTTAGACTTGCACAAGGTACCATGGCAATTGGACCGTCGGTTATGCGCATTACATGAACCAATAAAATCTCTTCTGGTTTCTTATTTAAACTGTAACCGCCTCCGGCACCTTTTTTACTGTATAAAAAGCCAGCATTTCTTAGATCAAGTAGAATCTGTTCCAGAAATTTTTTGGGGATATGCTCTTCCTCTGCAATTTTAGAAATCTGCATGGGTGGTTTTTCAACATTCTTACCAAGAGCAACAAGAGCTTTAATGGCGTATTTAGTCTTTTTTGATAGCATATATCCTACAAAGCTACTAAAAGTTAATATAATTTAAAATATGGTCACCTTACTCCTATCTCATTATAGTGTAATCGTTACTCTAAAATAAGTTAAATATTCATTCAAATGACTTTTTCACCCTATTTCTTCAGCTCATACTTCTTATTTATGCTTTAAAGCTCTATCAATGCATCGTCAAAATATACTACCGGGTGTAACATTGTCTGTTTATCAGGGTTTAAATTTTACTTTTATCATATTATTGAATTTAAACATGAAAAGGAGATTTTCCCTAATACCCCTAATTATACTAGCGTTGTTTTTTTTCGCAGTCAATGCTTATGTTCTCGGCGGATTCCAGCTCATTATACAATCGACTTTGCTCAGTCCCCTATTCTGGACCTTCATTATTGTACTTATAGTGGCTTTATTCATTTCCATTAGCAGATTTCAGCAGCGCGGAATGAACACGTTTTTTCAGGTGGTGAGTCATTTATTTTTAGGCGTGCTGATTGCAGAGGGTATCTTTTCAGTCTTTCTGCTACTTGGCGACCTCTATCGTTTTGCGGGTAGCTTATTAACCAACTTTCAACCTGCCGGATTTCATTGGATTGCCAGAAGCCCGTATTGGATAGACTTTTCCTTTCTGATGTTAATAGCCACCATCTTGCTATTTATTTACGGCATCACTAAAGGGAAATATGCTTATAGGGTAATTAAACACACTTTATATTTTGACGATTTACCGGAAAGCTTTGATGGTTTTACTTTAACCCAAATTTCTGATGTACATGCCGGGAGCTTTACCAATCCAAAGGAAGTGCAAAAGGGGATTGATTTAATTAATGCGCAAAAAAGTGATTTATTTGTTTTTACAGGCGACCTGGTAAATAATGCGGCAACGGAAATTGCGCCCTACATCGGACATTTTGCACAGATTAAAGCGCCTTATGGCCAGTTTTCTGTTTTAGGTAATCATGATTATGGAGACTACATTAAATGGCCAAGCGAGGAAGCGAAGATCAAAAATTTACAACAATTGAAGCAGTTTCATGCCGAAATTGGCTTTAGGTTATTGTTAGATGAACATGTAGAGCTACATAAAGGAACTGAAAAAATCATTTTAGCAGGAATCGAAAACTGGGGAATAGGTTTTGGCGAACGAGGAGATTTAGAAAAGGCATTGACCAATACAAAGAGGGATGATTTTAAGATCTTACTCTCCCACGATCCTTCTCACTGGGATGCGCAGGTTAAAAATAACCCCTCCAAAATTCAGCTTTCATTAGCCGGCCATACCCATGGGATGCAATTTGGAATTGAGGCATTCGGCATTAAGTGGAGTCCGGTGAAATATCGCTATACACATTGGGCGGGTATTAAAGAAGAAAATAACAGATTTTTAAATGTGAACCGGGGCTTTGGATTTTTGGGTTTCTCGGGTCGTATTGGTATTTGGCCAGAAATAACAGTTATTGAGCTGAAAAGAAAGAAATAAAAATCAACTAACAAGATAGTTTATTTTCTTAACTTGTGTTTCTTAAAACCTGCTTATGAAAATTATTATTTTATTATTATGCTCAATGTTTGGACTGGTAACTCCCACCATTGAAAACGACCGCGATCGCTGGAAGCCTTATTATTTAGATGTAGCACCAAACAAAGTTGCCGACAACTGGTTTCTGCCTTTTGAAAGCAATAACCGAAAAAGTGTTAAAAGTATTAAAATCATCAGCATTTTTGGCGATCACAGGGATAGTTATTACAAGGGGCATATCCATACGGCTATAGATATTAATCCCGCTCAACCCAAATCTAGATTGATTCCGGTATTGGCCATGGCGGCTGGAGTGGTATGCTCTATACATTTAGGAGAAAACCAGAAAACGGTTGTGGTTAAACATAAGCTGAAGAATGGTTCAACCATGTTTACAAGCTATAAGCATTTAAAAGAAGTTTATGTGAAAAACGGGCAGCAGGTGGATGAAAAAACCAAGTTGGCCAGGTTATTTACCTCGGCAGAAAGCAAAAAATATGGTGGCGACTACCATCATCTACATCTAGAAATTAGAAAGAAATTTGACGACTATGGCTGTGGGAGCTGGCTTACCATGAACAACACACAGTTGAATGAGCGCTTTTATAATCCACAAAATTTTATCAAAGCAAATATAAAATAGCATTTGAAGTAGAAAGCCCTTTTCACATCCGTGGAAAGGGCTTTCTGATTACAAAACTAACTAACTATTTATTTAAAAAACTCAATTCAAAGTTCTTGAGGTTTACATGTTATTATCGAAATCACAGCCAGCTATGTCGATGATTTCCTCATTAATGTGGAATTTTATATTCCCTGCCTTTTAGATTCCAGATCCAAATTTACTGATGATTAACTGATGTTTTTTAAACTGTTTTAGCGCAAACGTTTGAGCTTTAAAGATGTTACGAATGCGCTCTTGTCCGAAATAATGATTTGCATTCGATCAAATTGATTCACAAGTAGCCTTAATCATTAAAAAATGTATTTCGATGGGTTATATAGATCTTTATTGGTAAAACGAATCACCCTGGAAATCTATTGGACAGGAATTTAATTCTGCCAGGCATTTCCTTACAACCCTTTACATGGTAGAATCCGGATAAAAACCCGCTGTCTTAAGTTGATCCTACCTTAAAAGCAAAAAAATCAAACGTTTGCGCTAAGTTAATTTAAGCAGGCACCACATTTACAGTGACGATGCAAAATAAAATGCCCTTACCAAACCTTGGCAAGGGCACTTTTACTACCAACAAACTATTTATTTTAAAAATTCTATTTCAAACTGATTAAGGAAAGGGTTACCGTCTATGCCGAAATCAGCGAGGATCTTAATATTCATCCAGTACAACATATTAGCACTTACTGAGGCTGATGTGAGTGCGATAGATTTCCCTGCTGCATCTGAGTCGGCAGTTACAGACGCAGGAACATCGGTCCCCATTGATTTCCAGGTAAATGGCCCGTATAATGACATATCATATCCACCCGGAGCCTTGTTAACCAAATAGCCATCAGTACCTTCATTATTTTGCCAATAACCAATTAAATTGGCATAATTTGGATGTTTCGTGATATCCTTTAGTGCAATATTGGCTTTAACAACAGCAGGATCCAGCGCGGTATTAAAGTATGAAAGTTCAGCACCCTGGAAACTCAACCCCGTGCCTCCAGAAAATTGCTTGTAGCCCAAAGTTAATTTCTCTGAAGTTGACAAGCTTTTATGATTACTGATGTTCAGCGTAGCGTCCTGATTTCCATCCGTATAAGTAGTAACTGTTCTTGTGGTAGCATTAACATATTTAACTGTCATGGTTATGGTATGCCAGTTTCCATCGAAAACTACTCCACCAGCACATTCGGTCCTTCCAGTACCTGATCCATTATTCGTTCCGCCAAATGATGTTTTCCATTTTTGCGAGTCACTTTGAAAGAACATCCAACCAGTTTGCGTTGAGCTGCTAATAATTGTACTTTTAGACAAAAAGCCTACATAAAATGTATTTACATTAAATTTAGTCTGTAGTTGTACGGTGAAATCTTTATTAGAACCTGAATCATATAATCCATTATCATTATTAACCTGAGCACCAACCCCTGTGTTGTTAAATAAAACGGTATTAAAGCCCCTCTTCTTCACCTCTTCTTGTTTAATATTTTTATTCGATGCAATTAAAAATCCCGATTGAGGATTGGCATTACTGCCTCCATGATTGGTGGTAACAATAACGAGCCAATCTTCTGAAGCATAATTTTTTCTGGCTTTTAGCGCGGTAATGATATTTCCCACATATTCATCTGCCTTTACAATTGCATTTTTATAATTATTATTACTTGCCAGAAAACCTCCATTTGCTCCTGCAGCTTCTACCTCTCTAAAATTTACAATTAGTGCACCAATATTATTTTCCTTACTCAGAATACTAATTGTACTGTCTTTAGTGGCCAAATCGGTACTCACCACTGGTGAGAAATCAGCATTTCTCAAATATTTGCGTAAACTCTCCCATGGTGTAACTACAGCTGTTCTTGTAGCTTTATATTGGGTAATGTAGTCTAATACATTTCTATAGGATTTAATTTCTGCATGGTCATCAGCGTTTGGATCCTGCAATCTTTCAAAATTATCAGCACCAATACTATGTTTCGCATAGCTCACTCCCGTTGTCATGGTTGCCCAGGATGCTACATCATTTCCAACTCCGCTCTTCTGCACCTCAAAAGAATATTTTGAGGTTTTCTGTAGTTCAGTAATATGGGTTGGGACAATGGTTTTAATCTCGCTACCCGTAA
Source organism: Pedobacter rhizosphaerae (assembly GCF_900111155.1). GTDB lineage: Bacteria > Bacteroidota > Bacteroidia > Sphingobacteriales > Sphingobacteriaceae > Pedobacter > Pedobacter rhizosphaerae. The sequence goes on from NZ_FOGG01000006.1 coordinate 13,568, forward strand.
CACCATCAATACTGATTACTAAAACCTTTCGCTGTGAATTGTTAATTGGCTTTAATTCCTCGAATACAGAAGCTGGGTTATTGTATTTTTTACAAGCTGATACAACTGCGAACAAGGCGAGTGCAGCGGCTATGAATATTTTAGTTTTATTATTTCTTTTCATTTCTTAGCTTCTAATGGTTATTTAATTATGCCCATTTCTGATAGTGATGCCAATGTATTATTGGCTGTCCAGCTGTTTTTAAGCACAACCCTATAATATTGGGCATTAACTGCCCCTGCAGGAAATAAGAATTCGTACCTGGCAAATGCGTTTGGTATCTGTGCGGTACCTACACTAACGAAGTTTGAATTGTCATTACTTACGAAAACCTCAATATCTTTCGGGCGTTGTGCAGTAGAGTTTCTTGGAAAAAAGTACATGCCTTTAGCCGACACCCTGTTTCCTTGATTGAGTACTATGTTAAAAGGATAACTTTGTGCAGCAGATGGTGCAGGAGAGTATTGCGAATGCCAATAGGTAGCTGTGTTTCCATCCAACATATTTGCCGGCGAGCCTTCAGTAGATTGGTTAGAGCTTACAGAAAAAATCTGCGGAACGATAACAGCAGTACCTCCAGTTTTATTGAGCGGGTTGTAAGTCCATAGCTGTGTATTTAATTGTGGATACTTTGCAGCTACTTTATCTCTTACTGCAATACTGGTTAAGATACCCCAGGCATCAAAAAATGGCCCCAAATCCGTTTGCGTATAATCGGAAAGCTTTTCATATACGAAATTATGTTTGGTGATATCGTTACTATTTAAACGCGGGGCATGACGTGCTTCTATGTACAAATGTGTCATGGCACCATAGCCATATTTCTCTAAAATCTGAACGAATGGTGTCATCTTTCTAAAAGGGCCTTTATCCTTATCTGTCATGAAAGCATCGGTATCAAAGTTTTTTGCGCCTGCTGCACTTGCATAGGCAACAGCCTCTGGAAAGCCGCTTGAAACTGCCGGATGCAGAATGTTGTAATTTGCCCCAATCCTGTTTGCAACTTTAAAACTGAACAAGTTGTTAGTGGTTTCGCCTAATGAACTCCAGCTCCATATACTCCCCTGTTGGCAGTTGTGACCGAATTCGTGGTAGGTACCCCATTGGCCAGAACTTGTAGTGATTGATTTTAAGCTGGTAAAACTAGCAAACCAATAAGCGTCGTTCAAGCCTACAAAAGGGAAACCCGAATGGCCATATCCAACGCTAAGCTGAATATCAAGTATTCCACGCCATTGGCTTTGTGGTGCACGGTCTCTAATATCAGCGGCATTTTCTGATAAACCCATCCAGGCATTATAATCGAGATCGAAAACATCGTTCCAACGGGTAAATACTGCTGTGGGATTTGTAAATGGCTCGCTTGAATTAAATGTAGCCATCACTTTATCCCTGGGGATAGTAAAAATAACACTTTTAGCTCTTAATTCTAACCAAGGCACTTGGGAGGCCTTAACCTGGGCTACCCATTCGGCATCATTGCTTTTACCCAGAATAAAATCTGGAGACACCACAGCACCTGAAATGGTAAAAGTTATGGGATTAGGATAAGCAAAAGAGGCAAGAATATAGATATGTCCTCCATACAGGTTACGCACATAATTTACACCAGAAACCAATTGTTTTCTACTATAAACTACCGGATCACGTAATAACGGAAATTTTCCTGCAAGGTTATCGGTATGCGCACCAATCTGAACCACCAATCCCTCTATTCCCGCAGGCACGATAATTTTAATCAACTCGCCCGGTGCGGCATAATACCCTGTACTATACTGCGGAGATGGTGCTACAGATATTCTTAAATTTTGTGCGGTTTGATCGGTAAAGTTAAGATCAAGTGTAAACTGAGCGTCTTTTACCCTAGGTTCTGCTTGATCTACCAATCCTGGGAATACCCTGGCCTTTGCATACATCGATTTATCGATTACCTTCATATTGGTATCAATAGTACCTTCAGCGGTATTCTGCGAATCATCCGGATACCCATCCTCAATTTCGTAACCATACTTTTTACAGGCAGTAAATGCAAGTAAAACAGACAGTCCAAATATTTTAGTTAACTTAATAAATTTCATCTTATTAATATTTAAAGTTAATTAGTTGGCAATAAAACAGTTGGATTATACAGTCTACCTGTCAAATCCCATTGAGGAGAAACAGCGATATTTAACCAATTGTAAATAAGCAAAGGGATATCAACACCATTTGGAACAGAAGTGTAAGCTGCTGGAGAAATATCTGGTGAGATATTAGGAGAAATTTCTTCGAATGAAGAAAAGGTTACATTGCTACTATAGGTAAAATTATTTCCTTTACCTGATTGATCAATCATGGTTGTACCACTTGTTTCATTTCCAGGCCAGAAGCCTAACAAATTGCTATAAAAAGGTGTAGTAGGTTTAATTTGTGTTCTCATAACTGCCGCAACATCATTAGCAGACATGGTAACATTAAACAAAGCAACATCTCTTATTAAGACATTGGATTGGGTATTTCCGTCGGTTCCAATATCACCGCCCAACCTAAGCGGAGTATTATTGTCTATATTTCTTCCACTAATAGAGCCTGAATACCTGGTTAATCCATCCACATATAGAGTAAGTGTTCTTAAGTTATTAACTACGCCAATGGTGAAAGCCACTGTATGCCAGCGTCCATCGCGGATATCGATACCAAAGCCAGGGCGAGGAGTACCTCCCCAGTCTAACTGGGCAGAGTTAGAGCCAAACAAGAAACCCCATCCTACAGATGAAACGGAGTTAAAAGCATTCCTTTTTGCCAGGAACATTGGATAAAAATTGCCTTGGCCGTAATCATCTCTAAACTTAAACATAAAGGTAAAATCGCCGGTAGTACCAAAATTTCCCAGTGTAGGATTCTTTTGAATCGCAGTAACGTTTGAAGCTGTTGTAGCTATAAAACGAGGCGCAGTACCTACAAAAGGATAACTGCTAGGATCTGGCTGCGAAATTTTGACCGACATAAATCTGGGGTTATAGAAGGCGATATAAGCATTTCTTGAAGCATCATTAAAGATATTTGAACCCTGAACACCACCAGAAGGGCCACCGCCTTTATTTGAAGCAATAATAACCAGCCAATTCTCTCCCGAATAGCCTTTTCTTGCTTTTAAGGCAGTCAGTATTTCACCAATATAGCCGTCGATATTCTTTATGGCTGTGGCATAGGCGGGTGTGCTTGCCGTATAGCCATTTGCAGCGCCAGCGGTTTCGGCGCTGTGAAACTGGGCTACAACTAATGCCGGGTTACCACTGGTTAACTCGGCAACTACTCCAGCTTTAACGGCAGCATCATCAGATACCGTTTGTTTTACCGTTGCATCTGCGGCAAGTTTATCACTAAAAACAGCTGTAGATGCAATCGAAACCGTTCTTGCAGTGTTCAGCAGGCTGTTAATACGGGTAAATATAGTTGGTGTAGCCTGCAAGTTTAGGCCCGCAAAATCTTCTGAAACAACATTGTGTTTGGTGTAATCATAACCAGTTAGCATAGTTGTCCAGGCCGATGCATTGGTGATAACGTTATATTTATTATCGGCCAAACCATCAAAAGTATAAGTAGCCCTGGCATTTATTTGAGTGATGTTTGGGGGAGCAATTGTTTTTACTGCTGTACCTGTTACGCCATCCAAAACAATGTAAAGTACTTTTTTCCCGGCACCTATGCCTGCGGTATCGTTTCTAAAGCCCTTTGGCAATGTATTTTCAAATTCCTTATTACAACCAGTGGCCATAAGGAAAAGCCCAAATATCAAGGCCATGCCTAAATATTTTAGGGATGTGGTTAATGTAAATCCTTTTTTCATATTCATTATGTTTGAAACTATGCTGATCAATTAGAAAAATTTAGGCGTAAAAGATTATGTGGCAACGTACTATTGAAGCGTAAGATATCTCCTACCAGTATTACCTGCGAACCCGTAGCGATAGTAGTTTCTACCATATCATAAATTTTGCCTTGAAAACCTCCAGTATTGTTATACCCAACCGCTAATTGCCCGCTGGCTTCCAGCACCATGAATCCTTGGCGCAGGTAGTCGCCATATTTACTGAAAGAACCACTAACCAGGATTTTTCCGTTGTTAAGTTGACCCGCAAAAGTTACTACTCCCCCAGTTATGGCCTGGCTGTTAAAGGTTGTTACATTAGAACCATCGGCGTTTAGCAGATTAATACCTGAAGAAGCTTTGCCGTTAAAGGATGTAAATGTTCCACCAATTACAATTTTATTGGTAGTGGCATTATATCTGATCGAAATAATATCACTGTTAGCACCGGTTCCAACATTAAAGCTATTATCTACACTGCCATTCAGATTCAGCCTCACAATTTTATTGGCCTGGCTACCATTAAATGTGGTAAAAGTGCCTACTAAGATTAATTTTCCATCGGTTTGCATCATGGCATCTAAAATTACTCCATTCGCTCCTGAGGCACTTTGACGGGTAGAAGCATTATAATGAAATGTCGAGTCCATAGAACCATCCATATTCACCCTAACCACCTGCCGCATACGTGTGTAATCATAAACCTTTTCATCATAACTGGAATTAGGCAGGTACATGCGTTTGTAATTATTGAAGTTTCCTATAATGTAAACCTGTTCGTTAAATACAAAGGTTTTTCTAACAATTCCATCTACTCCTGCATTAAACGCACTCACGGTGTCGCCATTTTTATAGGTCTCTTGTGGCTTTGGATTAATTACATCTCTAAGCACTAAACTATCGAGTGAGCCATTTGCATTTAAACGTGCTATACTGCCAAGGGTTTGGCGATTTAGCCTTGTGGAGTTGAAACTGGTAAAACTTCCGGCAATAATAAACTTACCAGCTTGTGCGCCGGTTGCAATACGATTAATGGAAGTAATCATCTTTCCGCCCCCTCCAACACCTTTACCAAATGATACCCCACTGGTGGAGTAAGCACCATCACCTAGAATTTGGGCAATCCCACCAATAGGCAGTTTTTCTGTTCCTTTTAATTCAAAATCATTAAATTCTCCACCTACAAAATAATTGCCGCCAGGCAGGCCTTCAATATCATATACCGTGCTAAAACCTGTCGTGTTTGTTGATCCGTTTATTACTTTCCAACCCGCATCTACGCTTATCTTACCTCCAACTTTAACAATTGGGCCAAAGAAACTTTGCCCCTGAGAGGTAATCCACATGCTACCGGTACTGGCAGTTACCGGAACTTTGAAGGTTAAGGTCGTGTCGTTTGTTGATCCCGTAACTACTTCAGCCTCAATTTCATTTACATATACCTTAAAGTCGTTGATGTATTTATTCAATCCCTTAACCCTCACACTTAAAACATCACCAGGATTTACCACGTCAGGATCTATGGTTTTCGAAACAAAAGTTAGGTCCAGTGGTTTCTTTCCTCCTGCATAGGGATCTTCTGTAAGCCCTCGTTCTTTTTGGCAGGAAACAAAAGCCGTTGTTAAGCAAATTGCGCCAAGCAAAAACAGCTTAAATTTATATTGTATGTTCGTTAACATTCTTTTCAATTTACGATGATAAAATAAACTTATGGTGTTGCCGGATCAATGCCCGCGGATATAGCCTGCTCAATAAACACATTGGTATTAAATCCGAAATTATGATCAAGCTTATTTAGCACGTGTAAAACGCCATTATTAGGCTGTATATCTGAAGTTGCAACAGGAATATTGACTAATGAAACCTGCGGATTAGACAAATCAGGAATATAGGCCAGGTACAGCTGGCGATAACCGGCATATGCTACTCTTGATATTTCTGCACCCTTATCATTATACACTACCGCATCATTAAAGATTACGCCAACATTCATAATTCTGCCACCGTAAGAGGTATAACCCTGGCCCGGATAAGCGAGGTATGATAATGTGTCGCGCTGTGGATAATCCTTTAGCCGATTTGAGCCCTTAAAAATATATTGAGAAAGTATATTCCTCCATACCTGAGACTTAATCTGTGTCAATTTTGAAACGGTATCTTTTCCAGTTGCCCTTAACTCTACATTTAATCGTTTAACAGATTTAAAGACAGATCCGCTTGGTGGAGCAAAAAACGTTATATTTTCTTTACTAACCACATCGGCTAAACCGGCGAGTTTAATAATTGTTAAAGTAGAATCAAAGAAGGGCTTTCTCCCTTCCATGTACTGCATAATATTGCCTTCAAATTTAGGATCATGAACTTCAGTTTCTATGTAGTACTTTTTACAGCCAGCTAATACTGCTAATAAGCAGATTATTGAAAGTAGTAACGTTTTAGGTTTGTGTAGCATCATCATATCTTATTAATTCCAGAAGTTATTAGCAATTAAATGGGGGTTTGCGCTTCTTTCAGCAGCGGTAATGGTAAGTGGCCATGTCCAGGCACCTGCATTTAGGTTGGCAACAGACATAGGTGCTTTCGTAAAATCGGAGTTTACTACCCTTTTTGTTCTTACCAGATCGAAGAAAAAGTGTCCTTCACCAATGAGTTCACGACATCTTTCTTTATAAATCTCATCCTTTAAATCCTGTCCGCTTTGTATAATAAGCGGTGCATTGGCTGCTGCAGTTACCCTGTTGGCATAATCTCTGGCCTCGCTTTCCTGTCCAAGCTCAGCAAGTGCCTCAGCCGTTAACAGATAACAATCAGGTAGTCTGAAAATGATGGCACTGTCATCACTTGTTACGTATATTGCACTTCCCGATCCGGTTGTATAGGTATTGGCAAATTTCTTAAACTGAAAAGTAGTGCTCTGAGAATCGAAATTTTCAAACCAGGTGGATAACCTTGCATCCGAACCTCCTGCAGGATAAAGTTTTGTAATGTATTCTTTAAGATAAGCCATGAAGCTTGATGCCTTACTTACAGTACCCTGATAAGGATAATGCGAGAAATAGTAAGAAAAACCTGATGGTAATGAGAAACCCTCACCGTAATTGACATCTTGTAGAATGCCAAATAAATTTTCTGAGCTTCTGCCTTTAAAAATTCTCAAGGTATTTGCCGGAGTGATCGGTAATAATTTATATACACTATAGGTATCCAGCTCGGTAGCTAATTTTGCCACTGCCTCATAATACGGTGTTTTTACGCCAGTATCCCAGGCGGCAGCCCACATATTCAGGTGCATTAAAAGGGCAACTGCCGAAGCTTTGGTCGGCCTGAAACCATTGGATGAAGCATCATTGTAAAAAGCAGGTAAATCATCTTTTACGGCAGTCATATCAGCAATGCATTTGTTCATTACAGTAACCTGTGATGTTCTGGGTAGTGGATCACTATGATATGCATCTGTATAATAGATTGCATCACCAAATAGTTTACAGATAAACATATAGCTTAGGTTACGCAAAAAAACCGCCTCGGCTTTGTAGCGCTTTTTATCTGCCTCAGGTAAACTTGAGCCAGGAACCTTGTCAATTTCGAAATAAAGAATATTGGATGCCGCCACCACATCATACCATTCTTTCCAGTTCATAATATTTTTCATCATGCCGTTGTAACGGCCAGTACTGTTCACAATTGATTTCATATTGTTACCGCTAAGCGCTGTAAACGTTGCCACTCCATCATTATCCATACTACCGGTAGTTACCACGTTGTTTCCACGGATTTCCAATGCCGGGAAGAATGCGCGGTCGTCTCCGTTAAAGAACTGCGGTGTACCTGCTACTTTCGATCTTAAGCGTGAATAAATGCCGTTAGTAAACCCTTCTACATCTTCACGTGTCTTCCAAAAGTTATTCCCGCTTTGCGCTTCTATTGGCGTTACATTCAGGAATTTTTTGCAGCCCAGGTTGGTAAAAACCAGTGCGGCAATAAGGATCATATATGTTGTATTTTTCATCTGTCTGATTTTGATTTTAAAACTCAATATTTAAACCCAATGTAAATTGTCTTGGCGAAGGATAACCTCCAGAATCATCTCTACCTAAACTCGTTACGTTCTCGGGATTTGGCCCTGTGTAACGCGTTATAAAGCCAAGGTTGGCTGCAGTAGCGTTTATACTAACCCTGTTCATACCAAATTTGCTGGTAAACTTTTTATCAAAGATGTAGTATACTTTAACTGAATTTAATTTAAAGTAGGAACCATCTTCCTGAAAGGCCGTTTGATTCAGTCTGAACGGATCGATAATTCTTGAGCGTAAGAAATCTAAAGGATTTGCATAAGCGGCAACATCACCGTTTGCACGCCAATAGTTAAGCTGATCTAAAGGCACCAGGCTACCAAGAGAACCATAAGGTGAATAATAGTTACGCAACTGGTTGGCTAAAGGGTTGTTGAGAATATCGCGAACCAGGGTAAATGAAGTATTTACCTCCAAACTCCAGTTTTTCCACTGTAGGTAAGAAGTTATACCACCCGTTACCTGTGGCTGGGAATTACCAGCAATAACCCTATCATTAGCGTCGAGCACATAATTTCCATCAACATCGGTAAAAATAGGATCACCTGCTCTAAAATAATTTAAGTAGCCATTTCCACCTACTCGGTAAGGTAAACCTGTATTGGGATCAACCGGAACCTGTGCATTTGTAGAATAAACGCCTTTTGTATTAAACAAGTAATTAGACAACGAATTGGTACCCAAACGATAGTAAGTATCCTGACCTAAATCCTTGTCGTAATAAATCAGATCTCTTAAACCGTCAGGAAGTTGAGCCAATATTTCTCTATTGATGGCTAAATTCGCAGAGATTGTCCATTTAAACTGGCTATTGGGATTTAAAGGGCGCGCTGTAGTTTGAAACTCCCAACCATAGTTAACATTACTAATTTCGTTAGAGGCAACCGTTCCAAATGAATTCGCACTGGAAATATCTTTATATCTAAAAATATTATCGTTTTGCTTGTAGTAAGTATCAAAAACGAATGAAAAGCGGTTTTGGAATAAACTGAAATCAAAACCTGCGTTGTAAGTTGTTGCTTTGGTAGGTTGTAAATCCAGATTGGGTAACCTCTGTAAGTCCAGAATAATAGAATTGGCGTTATTGTAGCGACTTCCTCCTACATATTTACCATAGGCATCAAAAATACCCCCTACTGGCTGAATGTTTGAACCGTAACTTAAGCGGATATCTGCATAATCAATCCACTTTATGCTTTCCATAAACTTTTCTTTGTTAAAGTTCCATTTTAAGGCTACGGATGGATTGGCAATATATCTTGCGTTTGCTCCATTGGCAGAATTCGCATCTAAACGGTAATTAAGATCTAATACGTACCGCTGTCTGTAGTTGTAAGAAAATGCCCCGGCAAAAGCCACACTTCTCGCATCGTTGTAATCAATCGTTCCACCCAAAGAGGTTAAGTAATCAGTCATATTCGTCAAAGGACCTCTCAACTGGTCGTTAACACCCTTTTCATTTAAAATAGCATCAGCTTTAAAAAAACTAGAGTTAATTTCTGTAAAGGCGAACAAGTTAAAAGTATGTGAATCTTCTCCGGCAGCATCCTGCAAACCATATACATAGGAGAATTGACTACGGTTGTATAACTTGGTAGCGCGATCATTGTAAGTGTAATACTTAGATTGATTACCATTTAATGCCGCTGGCGAGAAATTATCCTTCGTGTTGGAGCTGTTGGTGTAGTTTAAAAACGTAGCAACTCTGAAATTCTTAAAAATTTCGTATTCTGCATTAATGGTGGCAAAAGTCTGCAACGTTTTATTGTCATTATCAGTTTGGAGTTGTGCCAGCAAGCCACTTTGTGCTGAGTACAATGAAGGTGAAGGCAACAATGTAGAGGCCGAACCTGTTGAGGCAAGACCGCTGTTTAATAAGCCATTTCCACTTCCTGTTTGTTGTTTTTGGATAGAGTTTTGTAACTGTCCAACCAGCTTAAATTTAGGGGTTGGGTTATACTGCATATTCATGTTCAGGTTATACCTGGAATAACCGGTATTTTCCTGGATCCCCGTCTCGTCATAAGCCCCTAACCCTACTTTGTAGTTAAAAGCCATATCCCCACCAGAAACACTTACGTTATGGGTTTGATTAAAGGTGTTTCTGTAAAAATAAGATTGCCAGTCTGTAGAGTTATTAAAATAGGCATTCAAACTGTCTGCTAATAGTGGGGAAGAGTTAATCAAATCAATGGCATGATTGTAAGTACTGTCATTTTGCAAAATCTGCGATATACGAAGTTGCCTTTCACCCTTTCCGCCAATAACCGTACGGAGTTGGGGAACCATAGAAAAGAATGCTGCACCATTGTAACGCACCACTGGCACTTTTGAGTTACCACGTTTAGTTGTAATCAGGATAACACCATAAGCTCCTCTGGATCCGTACAATGCAGTAGCTGCTGCATCTTTAAGAGTGGTAATATCTTCTATATCTTCTGGTGGGATTTGAGATATTGGTGATACACCCGGACCAGCCTGTTGAAATCCATATGAATAATTGGTATTATCATCAACAGGAACACCGTCAATTACAAATAAGGGAGAAGTTGGAGTTAAGAAACTAGAGCTTCCTGAGCCCGATACGTTAATATTTGAAATACCACGTAAGGTAATAGATCCCCTAAAACCTGGCGCTCCGGTATTGTTTTGAATATTAAGACCTGCCACTTTACCCTGTAAAAGCGACATCACATCACTTGCGGGCTGTCCTTGAATATCCTTACCAGATATACTTACGGTAGAACCTGTAGACAAGGTTCTGGTTTTGGTCTGGTATCCCGCAGTAACAGTTACCTCTTTAAGGGTAGTATTATCACCTTGAAGTGTTATACTTATATTGGCACGGCCGTTTACCTTAATAGTTTGCGTTACATAACTTAAATATTTAAAGGTAAGTTCTGCATTAGAGGGAACAGTTACCCTGAAGCGGCCATCTCCATCTGTCTGGCCCAAAACCTTGCCATTGCTTAAAATGCTTACGCCCGGCATGGTTTCCTTCTTTTTAGATTCGCCGTCGTAAACAGCACCTGAAACAGCAATTTGCTGTTGTGCAGAAGCAATATTGTGCAAACCAAAAATCAATAAAATTACTATACTGTAAAAATACTTCATGGGAAATATATTTTGTTTTGATTTAGTTAGTTTCATCAGTCGTTATCAAATTTTGGTTTGTCATTCTTGAACTGAAAGATTATTTCCCAATCGCCCTCCTCGTATATCTTAAAATTTAAGGCCAGATAACAATGTTGCAAAACGGCACCGAAAGCCTGTCTGTCAAACCTGAATACCACCCTTGCCGCAGCACCATCTAGTGTGGTAAATTTTGTTGGATATGCTGTTAACGGAATGGGGTAAGCGATATCGAATTTTACTTTGTTGGCGTCCTTAACCATGTTAAAACCATGTACTAAGTTGCCCCAATCGGTTAACGCAAACTTATTTGGATCAATAGCCTGGGCCAAAGTATCTACAAACTTGAAACTGATGCTATGCCCCGAGTAGCCTGGTGTGCCCTTTGGAATTTTGTTAAATACCACACGTACATCACTTGAAGTTAAAAACTGATTGGTTTTAACCCCTGTGATAAATATACTCGACGGGCTAATTGATGTGGTAGTTCCCTGCCCGGTAATCGGATCAAGCGGTGAAGGCTCGTATGGTCGCTCGCGCAGTGGGCTCAGGCGAAAATTTTGAAAATATTTTCTTCCTCCTGAATTTGACATTTCCACATCGAAAACATAACCAGAATCAGGCTGCGCTTTAATCATGTTGGAATTGGCTTCTGCCCACATTAAAAATTCGCCAGAATGCGGACGAATCTCGAATAAAGGGTGATTCTCAATTACACGTTTGGCTTCAATTTCTGCCAATGATTTTTCTGTACCATCATAGGCGGTTTTCCAAACTTTTACCGGGTATAATTTGGTGAGTTCTGGAGCAGGTTCACCACCAAAAGTGCGCATATTTACTATTTTAAAATCCAGCGGTCTGCTCGAATTTCCATAAGTAAAGTTGTTGGCAAACAAAGTACTTCTCCCTAAAGTTGGCTGATACAGATACTGGGTAAACTGACTGTCGTTAGCAATAGATAATCTGTTATCAGGTAAATTTTTCTTACACGATACCAGCATAAGCATGATGCCACATAGCATTACAAATGCGCTAAGTAAGTATTTATTCGTTTTCATCTTCATAAGGCTATTGGTCTAATCTGGCTGTAAATTCATCAAATCCAAAACTGTGTAATGGGGTTATGATATTGATGGTGGCATTATTAGTTTTAATGTTAACAGCGTTAGTATTGGTGGTTACCCAGTTAAGCCTGATGGTAGAACCATACATATCGCTGAACTCGAGCGTTGTTGCCCCGCCGTTAACAAATCCTGATGCATTTGATTTAACTGCCTTAATATGCATTGGGTAATCTGATAGTATGGTGTTTAAAGAAATACCATCAACATTTCCAGCATAAGCACTAGTTGTTTTGTTCCCCCTGATGATATACTTCGAAAGCATATATAAGAGTTGTATTGGTTGGGCAGTATTAAGATAGATAGGTGCCTTTCCTGCTGCTTTTCTGGTTTGGTTTAAATACTTTACCGAAGCGGCAAAGTTTTCGTTTACGGGTGCAAATAAGGTTACTTGCTGATTGGTTAATGAATCTTTCAGCAAGGGGAAACGATCCAATACCAGTAAAAGTGAATCAAAGGTATTGGGCTTCGATTTTAAATAATCCATCGCCGACCCGTTAAAGGACTGTACTGTATTGCTGTAGTCGTAATATGGCGAATCGCTTTTTTTACAGGCGCTAACATAAATGCCAAACAGGGCTAATAATAATACCAGACTGCGCTTATATAAATTCTTTCTCATCCGTATAAATTATTGAATTATATACATTGTTATTTATCGTATCATTGAGCTTTCAGGCTCGGTTTGTTTAAATGATGATAGATAATGGCTGGTTTGCTTATGCTAAAAAGCTATTTACATCATCAATCTTATTCATCATTCTTTTACTAATTATTGCCAATATGGATTTTGCGTAATCAGTGGGTTGGCATTGATCACATCTTGCGATACTGGCCAGTAAATGCCCCCGGCGTTCTCAAATTGTCTGAAAGTGAGTGGTGTACCATTTTTCCTAATGAAGGTTCCAGTAGAGTTTTTAAGCCTGTTGTATCTTACAATATCGTACCATCTCCAACCCTCAGCCATTAACTCTCTTCTACGCTCTTCAAAAATGGCATCAATCAAATCTTTGCCAGATGCAGGATCATAGGTAATTGGGCCTCTTAAATTGGCTGCTTTATTTAAGGCTGCAATAGCCTCATCTCTTTGTCCAAGTACTGCACACGCTTCAGCCCGAAGTAAAGTAACTTCCTCTATACGGCTAAAAAGCATAGTAGAACTAAATAGTGTTAAATCTCCAGAGGTTTGGGCCGTATAAATAACTTTAATCTTGTTAAAAATGGGTTGCTCGGAAGTGAAATTGTAAAAGTAATTTGTCCGGTATAAGCCGGTAACAGGATTAAAACTGAACCTTAAATCTCGTGGATCTGTAAATATTTTAATAATACTATCCTTTGGAACAAACATTTCCGGTTGTGCCTTTGGAATGAAGGGTGATGCCAGGGTCAATTGCTCAATATGTCCATTTGCCGTTGATAAACCATTACCTGCTTCAAAAGGAAAACCAACTAATACAGTAGCCCGTTTAAAGGCAAATGGGCTGTAATAATTTAGATTTTCTGTTAGGGCATCCATTTCTAAATACACGATTCCATTAGAACCACTTCCGTTAGATCTGGTATAATTATCCAGCACAAATTTGGTATAGGTTGCCGCATCCAGGTAATTCCCTTGCCAGGCCGCAATGTGAGCTAAAATAATATAAGCAGATAGTCGGGTAAATATGTTCCCATTCCAGCTGGCCCAGCCTGCACCATAATAAAGTCCGGGCAGGATTGGATCATCACCTCCATATTTGAAGGGCACTACTTGCGCCGCAGCCAGTAACTCTGCTGTAGCAAACTGTAAAACCTTTTCTCTGCTCGTTCTCGGTAGCTTAATAAAATCTCCGTCATGAGAGGAGGTTAGCAATGGAACATCTCCCCAAATTCTTACCATGTAGAAATAGGCAAATGCCCTTAATATTCTGGCTTGCGCTATATCTACATTGTTATTAATTGTTGTGTAACGAGAATCTAAAGATGAAATCTGTTTAGAACGTTCGATAAATAAACTTGCTGCATTTACTACAGCATAAAATCTACGCCAGTTTGTAATCCGGTTAATTACCGGATATTGTGCATTTAATTGCCCTGAAACTATAGATTTTAAATCTGCACGGTTAGTAATCTGAAAATCGCCCTGTCTTAAATCGCCCATTAACCAATGGGTATTATCAGAAACAGTAGCCGAACGCATTAACCCATACACCGAAAGGAGGTTTGCACGCGCATCTTCCAGTGTTTTCCAGTTGCTTTCTTCGGTAGCTAATCTTGTTGATTGTACATCTTCAATTTTCTTGCAGGAAAAGTTACTTATACCAATTAGGGCAAGTACTAAAGCAAGGCTAACCGACCTGTAGATACTGATTTTATAATTAGAATAATTCATATCAATTTGGTAATATTTTATAAATCCAGTTTGAATCCCAAAACAAACGTTCGTGGAATAGTGATATTTGCTCCATCGTAAATTCCATTGTAGTTGATCAGTTCTGGATCTACTCCTGAAAAATCAGTTAATGTAAATACGTTTAAGGCTGTAGCATATAAATAAGCTCTTCTAAATTTCCCACCTGCCTTTTTAAAGAAACCTGCTCTACTAAAATCATAACCTACTGTAACCGATCTTAATTTAACATAGGAGGCATCCTCCAAAAACAGATCCTGATCGATACGGTAAGCATCAACGGGGCTCCATGGGTTGTATACCGGATATTTTTTCTCATTATCGAATGATTGCCATGAAGAAACTTCTTTAACAGAGTTGATATCATTCCCTGCTTCCCGGTTCACAAAACCATATCGGGTTGCTTCATACTGATTAATTGCTTTTTGTCCGGCTGCGAAAATGAAATTTAAGTTCAGATCAAAATTTTGATAAGAAATGGTATTATTCCAGCCGCCAACAAATTTGGGTAACCTATCCCCTGTTAGGACCTTATCTTTGCTATCTACCCTGTTATCATTATTGTAATCAACCCATTTTGGATCTCCGGCTTTTAAAGGAATTCCATTAAAAGTTCTACCTACGGGTACTTCAGAATCGCTGTTATAAATGCCTTCATTGGTATACAACCAATAACTTCCTACAGATTTACCAAGGGCTAACTTGTTATCATTCTGATAAATTAATTCGCTTAAGCCCTCTGGCAAAGCCGATAATTTATTCTTATTATAACTAAGATTCAAACCTGTACTCCAGTTTAAACCATGCTGTTTTTGCAAAACAACGCCATTAACCAAAAGCTCAACGCCTTTATTGTTGATGTTCATGCCCGATTTATATTCTGTGGAATAGCCGGTTTCTACCGGTACAGGCAAACCAATCACATTGTTTTTATCTTCGCGGTTGTATACTGTTAATGCCGTATTAATGCGGCTATTTAAAAAGGAGGCATCCAGGGTTACACTTGTTCTATCGCTAAATGGCAAGCTAATGTTATAACCAATAAAGCCACTGTTATATGGCCTGTTAATGCCCAGTAGACCACCATATCCTGGTATAGTAGGTTCTTCCTCCCAGCCATTTTCCGAGCGGTACTGTGGCCCCGCAGCAAAGCGGTCATCTTGAAAAATCCGCAGAGTTCTACCCCACGATGCACTTAAATGTAAAGCATCAATAGATCTGCTTTCTTTTAAAAACTGTTCTTTTAAGTTTAAGTTCGCATTAAATGCCGGAGTAGTTACCCAGCGGCTGTCGGGCTGGCCATTAGAAGTACCATCTCTTCTTAATAGCGCACTTAGGGTAAGTAAATTTTTATAAGCATATTTAGCAGAGCCATAAAAAGACATTAAATTATTTCGCTCCTTGTCGATATACCTGAACACATAAAAATCACCTTTAGCCAATACATTTAAGTAATCTGGATTTTCAATCCCGCTGATGGTTGGTCGGGCATCTACAAATGATAATTTCACATAATCATTCGGCCCATTGTATGCTCTGGCATAGTTATATTTATAGGTATCGCCTTGTAAGCTTTGACCCAGTTCCAGGTCAAGGGTATGATTTTTATTAATCTCATATTGATAACTAACACTGTTATTGATGGATACCCTTTGGCTGTAACCGAAGTAATTAGACACATAACTTATCCCCGCCAGCAAAGTTGAGGGAATAAAATAATCTCTAACGCCTTCATTGTAATTAAATAGGCCAGTGCTTGATATCACGAACTTATTAACCTTTGCACTTAAGGTTAAACTTCCGTTTAATACCGTAGACCGGTTATTGTCTACATTTCTATCATTTTGAGTGAGGTATGCAGCGTATGATTCTGCATTTGGAGAAAGTGGGCTGCTTAAATCGGGAATGTAGCGCGTTTCCGCGAAACGATCACGTAAACTTTTGTTCCTTGTGCGGTCTAAACGTGCAGTATTTACCGTGCTGGATACGGTAAGCCATTTAAAAGGTGCCATGTTTATGCCGAAAAATAAGTTATACCGGTTAATTCCAGTATTATCCGCATTCCCGGCATTCTTTGTTCCAGAACCAAAAAATCTAAAATTAGCTCTTTCAGTACCGCCAGTAATACCTAAATCAGCAGAAAAAGTTGGTGAATTTTGATAATATAAATCTGTCCAGTTAGATGGACCAAAATAATCAACATTGGTAGAATCCCTTAAATAAGATGCTGGACTACCAATAGGATTGTATTTCTGATAAAATTGATTTCTGAAGTTGTTTTCATAGGCTCCGTTAACTGTATTCACTTGTGGAGCGGTTACATACCCGAAATAAGAATTTAAACTAATGTCTCTAAGGCCGCCCTTTGCATTTTTGGTTGTAATATATATAGCTCCATTTGCTGCATTGGGCCCCAACTTAGCCAATTCAAAAGGATCTTTGATTACGGTTATAGACTGGATATTATTGATATCTATCTGAGATAACAAATTGGTTGCAGGCCCAATCCTATTGTAATCGTACTTTTGAACATCAAATGCAAAAGGATTATCGGCCACCAAAGGAACACCGTTAAGGTATATAGCAGGCTGTAAGGCATAAATATCTTTCTTATTAAAAAGTAAACCTGATGCACCCTGAACAATCATACTTTGCTCTGTTCCTGGCTCACCATTAGGCTCCTGAACATAAACACCGGCCAGATTACCTTTAACAATTTGCTGCAATGACAAATTAGGAACGGGTGCTGCAGAACGGATATTAATGGTATCACGAACTGTTTTAAATTTCTGCAATGCCTTAATCATTTGCCCGATGGTATCGGTTTTTACTGAATAGACCGACAAATCTTTTTTAGACTTAGTGGTATCCTGTTGAAAAACAAAATAGCGCTTATCGATAGTGCTAAGCCATGCTTTATGGGCATATAAAGATTGTAATCCAAAAACAGATAAAAACAAGGCAATACAAACGCTTGTATAAATTTTAACCATTTTATTAGTTTAATTAAGTTTTTAGTATTTAAAGAAGAAAATGCTAGCCCTAAAATTGAACCGGTATTTAAGTGTAGTTGAACTTCTTGGGCATGGCGATGCCTGGGGACAAAGCGTAAATTTTTTGAACATAGAGATTAGGTTATGATTAGTTTATAATATTAATAAGCCCTTACAGCCTATGTATTTGGTGCTAAGTAAAAGGGATTACCGCTTAAAGATTACCCGATATGTGAACATATCTGAACTTCTTGGCCACGGCGCTGCCTGGGGACAAAGTGTGTGTGTTTTGAACATAGAGATTAGGTTACGATTAGTTTATAATGTTATACCAGTCAATTCCGACCAGTATTTTAGTTAGTTTGTTGCCATCAACATCTTGGTTAGAGATGCTTTTATTTTATATCACACAATGTATTGTCTAGTCAGAATCAATAAATTGCTTTGGTTAATGTTCAATAAAATATTTTAGTTTTCCTTGTTTGTTGATACAAGGTATAGATAAGAATTAAGCAATTTTATTTTTTCTTAACGCAAACGTTTGCTTAATTTTCAGCATATTAAAGCATGTAATTAAATGATTAACAGCTTGTACAAACAAGATAGAGAACAATACAATACCATTTCACACCACAGGTTACTGCACAAAAGCCATTTATAACGAGATTACCATCAAATAGAATTTACTTTACAAAAAACTGGCTTCACAAATTATATTGTGTGTATTTTTTTAATTGCCAGAAAGACCAAAAGTAAATGAATGCAAATGGCTTATCTTTTTTTTAAGCGCAAACGTTTGATTTTTAATAAAACCCTGAAAAACAATATATTAACAAGCGTATAATTAAAAGATATTTTATACGCTGACGAGAAATTCTAAATAGATGTTAACAGAAAATAACAGGCATTATTGGTGTTTTATCCATTAGGTTTAATATTGTAGTTTAGGCTTGCCATTTTCGCAAATTACCCCTGTAGGTGGAATAATAATACTGCAAGGTGAAATCACTCCCCACTTCTGGTTATATTGATATTGATGCGCTGAGTATAGCTTTATGAGATCTAAAAAGGCATTTACATCAATTTTGGTAGAGTAAGCAATATAAGAAGCCGGCCCGCCACAAGCTCTGGACCCGATTGATGTAAAAGTCCAGTCCTTTGCATCCTCACAATTTGTACTTAATGAAAGACGCTGAATTTCGGCATATTCTTCCGCTAACTTTTGTTCATCGCGCTCTTTATCCCTCAGCTCGGCAGTATCCTTACATGAAAAAATAATGACTATAAACGATAGAATTATCAATTTTGACTTTTTGACGAAGGTTTGCATAACTACTGGTTTTATTTACAAAACGTTTAGAAGTTGGATTCTGCTACATTAAAAAATCTAAAAGAATTACTTAAACTAGTATTACACAAACCAATAGGATCAATTACACATAAATTATGGGAAAAATGCCTTTAAACTTGTTCAGCCAGGGCTTATTTTAAAACCAGCAAAGCAGGCATTTGCATAACATTAGCCATAGTTATATATTCGTTTAAGGAGCGTTAATTTAGATTCGGGGGACCAGCCGTGAGGTTAGTTCCCCGTTCTTCATTTTAACCCTTTCTAACCCACCAATCATTTTATCCCATTACAATTACACCAATATAGTTTACCTCCAATACGGATCTGGCAAATTACCCGCCGTTAAAATAATCGATGGTATTTTTTTAATCATAAGCTAGATTTTCGCAAATAAAGCCATCAAGCAGTATCTGATGCTTAAAATTAAGAGCTAAAGTAAAAATTGACTTTTCTGCACACTTTTACTATCCAAATTGCACAATATTCGATAAAAAGATCATCAGCTTTCAGCACTCAATATATAGTTTTCAGCTCCATTTTGTCATTACTGGTCAAACTAAAACAGTAATCAAGCATTCCTCCACGCAACTTCAAGTTAGCGTACTTGCTTTCCAAACATCACATTGAAAACTTATAGCGCTGCTTATATTCGCGAAAGGAGTAATCTAGAGTCAAATAAGCACGTACTAATGCCTATATTTCTAAAAAGAAAGCTGAACACAAAAACTTATCAGATGTAGCTTTGTTCTTAGTAATTATAATTTCAAAATTCACCCCCTGTTTCTATGAATTCAAGTCCCTACTTTTTGAATAATGAATCGCTACTGCAAGTAATCCAAGTTACGCCTACTGCTACAGCCATTCATGTATCGGAAGATGCCATTATTCAATTTGCAAACGATTCTATGCTTCAGATTTGGGGAAAAGATAAAAGCGTAATTGGTAAATCATTAGAACAAGCGTTACCCGAACTCAGAGGACAACCTTTTATCGATATGTTCAAAAGAGTTTGGAATGAAGGGCTAATCATAAAGGGGACAGATACAGCTGCTACATTAGAAATTGAGGGTATACTCAAAACCTTCTACTTCGATTTTGAATATAGAGCAATTAAGAATGCGGAAGGTGAGGTGATTTGTATCCTACATACTGCAATTGATGTTACGGATCGGTTTCTGAAACAAGAGGCCGAAAGATTATCAAATGAAAAACAGGAAGCCCTGGAACGCGAACAGGCATTAAATGAAGAGCTCGCAGCTACCAATGAAGAACTGAGTGCAACCAATGAAGAACTTCAGAATACTCAGGAAATACTATCACGATGGAACTCAGAGTTAGAATATAAGGTAAGCGAACGCGTAAAGCAACTTTCTGAAAGTGAAGGTAGGTTTAAAACCATGGCAGAGGGCACGGATATTTTAATTGCTGTTGGCGATGAAAATGGAAATGCCATTTATTTTAATAAAGCATGGACCATGCTCACAGGCAGACGGATGGAAGATTTATTGGAGTTTGGCTGGGTAGACCTGATCCATCCTGATGATAAAGAAAGATACGTACAAATTTATCTGGATGCTTTTAAAAAACGAACAACTTTTACAGGTGAGTTTAGGATCTTAACTGTTAATGGCCATTACAATTGGCTTCTTGCTGTGGGCCCACCCAGATTTCATGCAGATGGAACATTCGCAGGGTATATCAGCTCCTGCACCGATATTACTATCCTAAAAAAACAAGAAGAAGATCTTCAGGCGCTCAACGAAGAATTAGCAACCACCAATGAAGAGTTAATGTCTTCAAATGAAGAACTTTCGTTAACCAATGAAGAACTGGGGAAAACGCAAAAGCAACTGATTCATTCACTCAATAAACTTACTGATAGTGAGGAAAAGTTAATGCTAGCCATTGAAACAGGGAAAATGGGTACCTGGAGTATAGATCCTGAAACTAAAAGCGTGAGTTTGTCTGCTTTCGTGAAAAATATGTTAGGCTTTCACGAAGATACAGAAGTAGAGATTGATGACATCATGAGAGCTGTTGATCCCAACTATCATGAAATGTTACTCAATGCTTTAGATAATGCATTGACCAGTCACGGTAGCAACGATACCGAATATCCCGTTACTAATTTAAAAACAGGTAAAACAAAGTGGGTTAAAGCTACAGGAAGGGTATTTACTGACGGAAATGGTAAGCCTTTAGAATATTCAGGTTTGCTTATGGATATTACAGAACGTAAGCTGGATGAAATTAGAAAAAATGATTTCATTGGCATGGTAAGCCATGAGTTAAAGACTCCCCTCACCGCTTTGTATGGTTATGTTCAGGTTCTTCAGCACCGTGCCAACAAATCAAAGGATGAATACTTTAGTCATGCCTTAGCTAAAGCCAATATTCAGATTAAGAAAATGACTTCTATGATCAATGGCTTCCTGAACGTTTCCAGGCTGGAATCGAGCAAGTTACAGATTAGCAAAAGTGTTTTCAGATTAGATGAATTAATCAGCGAGATTGTAGAGGATAGTTATATATCACCTTCCACTCATCAGGTGATACTGAAACCCGCCTGCGAGATTTCTGTAAACGCAGATCGCGAAAAAATTGGCAGTGTAGTGAGTAACTTAATCAGCAATGCCTTTAAATATTCTGAAAATGGTACAGCGGTAGAAATTAGCTGTGAAATTATTGACGATTATGCTCAGGTGAGTATTAAAGATCATGGTATTGGTATAAGCAATGAAGATATGAAAAACCTTTTTCAGCGGTATTATAGAGTAGAAAGTAATCATACGATTTCGGGCTTTGGGATTGGCCTTTATCTCTCCTCAGAAATTATCCAAAGGCACAATGGTAAAATTTGGGTAGAAAGTGAACCAGAAAAAGGCTCTACGTTTTATTTTAGTTTGCCGCTGAACGAAAACTGATCAATTTCCTGCGAGTTTGATTTCGGTCACCATGGTTCGTGACACACGAACCATGGTGGATATTACCCTATTTCCGACTCGGTGGCTCACAATCCGCGGGATTGGACTGGGCTATCCCCGATCCATCCACATGTTCAAGCACGTATAAAGGTATTAAACCCATACACTAACCTATATAAGTACAACGGAAAAGCAGGGCATGTCCACCTTTTAACAGGAAAACGTGGACTTCAGGTGGACATGATGTGGACTTACCTCACTTGGGATGCTATAGAGGAAATTGAATTAGGCGCAATAAGAGTAATCTTTTAAAGTTAAGCTAAATCAACTGAAAATAAAATGTTTTCTGCTAATTTCCCTAATGGTTGCTGTCCCCAGCAATGCTATTAACTTAAGGAGAAAACTAAAATGGATTGTCAATCCTGAGCCTGTCGAAGGGTAATCCATTTTAGTTTTCGACTTATTAAGAAGGTCTTCGACAGGCTCAGGACAGCATTTAGTTCAACTCCATGGTTCGTGACACACGAACCATGCTCCTACTGGTTGCTGTCCCCAGTCAAACAACTAAATCTGATTCAAATTTTTAAATGCAGCAGCATAGCTACCTACCGGAAATGGGAAAACAGCAGCCTGCTTAAATACGCTTTGCATACTAAATCGTTCGAGGCTTCCCTCCCGGTACTGTTGAATTAATTTTTTCAATCCCCGGGCGGAGTAAATCCCACAAAAAGGTTCATAGAAAATCTCATTCTTGTAAATCCAATAATCGTAATCAGGATGATTGGCTGCTACTTTAAGGATGTTTTGCATGGCCTCTTCAGTCATCTCAATCATATCGCAGGCTAAAATAAGCCAGTTGGTTTCCGGAAAAGCCAGATGTGCAGAGAATATTCCCCGTAATGGGCCCGGTACCTCAACGGCATCAACAATAAATAAATCAGGATTAAAAAACTTGCTGTAAGCCTCCATCTGAGTTGCTTTAATACTCAAATGATAGTTTAAGCCCATACCCCTGAACAGGTTGGCCAGGAGTTTTACCCAGGGCTCCTCCTGTTTCAGCAACAGGCCCTTATCATTGCCCATCCGCTTACTCTCTCCACCACAAAGTATGAGTCCCGATATTTCCATCACTTATGATCGGTATGACCTAAATCCATTTCCGGGCTCACGATATCACGAACCAGTTTTTTCAACTCTTTAATCTCCGGAAACCGTTGCATTTCCTTTCTGTCAAATACAGATTTCCCATTAATTGAAATAATGAAGGTTCCTCCCGTCTCACTTGGCATAAGGGTAACCCCTTTAACTTCCTCCGAAAAAGTAGTCAATAACTCTTGCGCCATATATGCCGAACGCAACAACCAACCACATTTCGGACAATATTCTATGGTTATTAGTGGTTTCATTTTTTTAGTATCAGGTAATTAGTATCGAGTAGCAAGTAGTTAGTATCGAGTATTAAGTAGCAAGTATTAAATATCTAGTATCAAGACCTTAAACCTTTAGCCTTAAAGACATCATATCTAATTACTAACGACTAAATACTACATACTTACACAAGCATCAACGCACTTGGAGCTTTTGCCTAGACTCAAGCCAAGGTAGCTAAAGTTTGAAAATTAATGGTTAAAAAATCTCCTTTTCCTGCATCACAAACCGGGCAGGTATAAGTTGCTGGTAGCGCATCAAAAGGAACACCGGGCATAATCCCATTTTCCTGCTCGCCATATTGCTCGTCGTAAACCGTAAAGCATTTCTGACATTGTTGCACCCAGTAAGTGGTAGTCGTTGCCGATTCTTGTGCAGATTCTTCTGCTTTTAGCTCCGTACCGATCAAGTTATTTAAGCCAAGCTGATCGTAATAAATATTGCTTAAATCAGAAAGGTGCTGATCTAAAACGGTTAACGCAAGTTTCCGTTTGTAAACGATATAATTTTTAGAGTTGGGGTTAAAGTCTGGGGTATACAGAATATCAAATCGATCTGTTGCCTTTTTAGCCGTTTTGGTATAATTGATTAGTCGCTTAATCACTACAGATCCAAACAATCCGCTTTTAGGCTGCGTTTTAATGGCAAAACAAAGTCCATGCGTTTTTAAATCCATGCTATCAAAACGCCTAACCAGATAACGCTTAATCACCAGGCCATCGGCTGAAAGATCTTCTACCTGCCAGTTCAATTCATTTGAGGCATGGCGAACATTGATGTGATTTTTACCCAATACATAACTCCAGTATTTTTGATCATCGGCATCAATCCCCTTAATGAGCATAGATTTCCAGGGTGTGGTATAAATCTTACCTATCTTTGTTTTTAAACAAATGGCACAAACATCCTTCAAAAATGCCAGCGGAAATACCTCATCCCTTCTGTAAACGCCTAACCAAAACTTTTGTCCATATTTATTTAACCCTTCATAATAGGGAATGGTAAATTTTGGCAATTGCAATTCCTCAATAACAGGCTGATGAAAAAACTGATAATTCTCCTGAACCCGCGCTCTTAAAAGACTTACACTGGCAGTTGTTTTACTGTAAAAAGTCTTTTCATCCTCCAAAATAACCGTCTCAATAGCCTTGGCCATGGCCGGAATATCGGCAGAATAAACCAAGCTTCCCCAATGCTCACTTTCTGTCATTTTAGGAAAACGAATAAATAAGTACCAGTAATTGGCAGTGGGACTTGAAATAAAGTTAATGTTTCCTGTAAAAAAAGGCACTAAATTTTGAGTGCTGTCAATAATATTAACTTTCAGTGCGGGTTGATAGGCAAAAGCATCCAACACATCGGCATACACACCCTCTGTTAACCAATTAGATCTGTTAAACAATTCGTCGGTCACATAAGAACTTACAATATTGGGATGTTCATCAAAATTAACCTCAAAATTGATCCTAGCTTCCTGAAGCTCCTGCGTAAACTCTTCCAGTTTTGGGTCGGCAACGGTTAAATACAATTGCTGGCGCGTTCCTAGTTTAATGTCCTTCGCCTGTGCAGATTCTGCGGCCTTAACAATACTCAACAAATCTCCGGTAGATACAATTCCACCCGATAAATTAATCTTTACAATATTTTTCTGCTTGTTCATCCTGCTACCTCCAATTCATTTATTTCTTGTGATAACAAACGCTGCACTTCCGGCTTGCAAGAACCGCAGCCAGTTCCGGCTCCTGTTAAACTGCAAATCTCTTTAAGGCTGCTACATCCCTTTGCAATCTCTTGTTTGATATTTCCCTCACCTACATTGTTGCAACTACATACCAACTTACCTATTACGGGTACTGCAGCCTTTCCGCTTCTTAATAATTGAAGACGTTTTTCACTCAATTCTGTACGGTTGGCTATTAGCTCCTTAAATTCCAAAAATTCATTTTTATCGCCAATTAAAATGGCACCCACCAATCTATCGTTGTGAATAATACACTTTTTATAATATCGCTTGGCCTGATCTATAAAAACGATCTCTTCATAATCAGTTGTATTTGGCCGCTCGGATAATCCCATGCTACACAAATCGAATCCATGTACCTTAATAATATTCATCAGTAAAGTACCTTGATAGTAGCTGGCAATGTCTCCGTTAAGGTAATGCGCCAAAACATCAGCCTGTTGCTCTGCAGCAGCTGTAATACCAAATAAGCGGCCTTCAAATTCCGCAATTTCTCCTATTGCGTAAATATCCGGATCGCTGGTTTGCAGCTTTTCATTAACAATAATGCCCGATTTAAAATCCAACTGACATTCTCTACCCAATTCAATATTAGGCACTGTACCAATGGCGAAAACAATCGCATCACAATTTAGGGTTCTCCCACTTTTTAAACGCAATCCTGTTACCTTATCCTGCCCATTTACCAGTTGCACTTCGTCGTTGTAAAAAATATCGCAACCCTGGTCTATCATCTCATCATGCAACATCTGGCTTCCTAAAACATCCAGCTGTCTGTCTAAAAAACGAGAAGAGCGATGAATTACAGTTACCCTGGTATCCCCTTCGCAAAGCGATGCCGCCAGTTCGAGGCCCAGCAAGCCACCTCCAACAATGACCACATGCGCACCCGGAGATAAGAAAGTTTTAAAATTATCCGCATCCGGTCTGCTTCTCATGGTAAAGATCCCGGGAAGGGGATAAATATTTTTGGGAAATGCAGATCTGCTTCCTGTTGCCAGGATCAGTAAATCATATGGTGTAATCTTACCTTCGGTATCTGTTACTGTTTTATGCTCCCGATTGATATGGGTTACGGAAATCCCCTTCTTCATCTCAATCTGATAATCGGCTTCCTCTTCCTCATGCATTTTTACCAGCTGATTCCATTGTTGCGTACCCGATATATAATCCGGAAGCATTACACGATTGTAAAAAGGCAAATTCTCCTTGCTAAAAATGGTAATTTCGTCATTGCGATTAAGTTCACGATAAGATTTCACGAAACCACAAGCACCGGCACCGGCACCAACAATCACAATCTTTTGTTTAGGCTTAATAAATTTCTGAACGCTTACTGCACAATATTTAAAATCGGGCTCCTTAGAAATCGGATCTAACAAACTATTAGTCAGATTATTTGCACGGTTCAAATCATTATTTAACAATTTACCCCAATGCATGGGCAAGAATACCACGCCAGGCTTTATACCATCACTCAATTTAGCTTTTAACCGTACATCTCCCCTCCTCGATCTAACTTCTACCACGTCATCCTCTTTAATGCCCAGTAAAAAAGCATCATCCGGATGGATTTCAAGCATCGCTTTAGGAATGTGCCTGTTTAATTTATTCACTTTCCCGGTTTTGCTCATGGTATGCCATTGATCTCTGATCCGGCCGGTAGTGAGTACGAAAGGAAAATCATCATCTGTGCCTTCACTGGTATTTTGGTCGGCAACAGGATGAAGAATAGCTTTTGAAGATGGGGTATAGAATTGTTTATCGGTAAATAACCTCTTGGTTTCTCCCGATCCCGCAACTTTTGGATAAGGCCATTGCACCGTTTTTTGAGTTTTTAAAACCTCGTAATCTACCCCAGAAACATCAATATTGGTTCCTGCGGTCAGGGCCGCATGTTCTTTATAAACTGCTTGATCATCTTTATAATCAAAACCCTGATACCCCATTTTTTGTGCAAAGCGACAAATAATTTCCCGATCGGGAAGCGCTTCACCCGGTGCATCAATTACTTTAGAAAGGTGGCTGATCCTTCTTTCAGAATTAGTCATGGTGCCCTCTTTCTCCAGCCAGGTAGCAGCCGGCAGAATAACATCAGCATAAGCTAAAGTTTCGGGTTTGTTGCTGATGTCTTGAACCACCACATATTTGGCTTTTCTTAATGCTTTTTCGGCCTTTCTTACATCTGGTAAGCTCACCAAAGGATTGGTACACATAATCCAGATGGCCTTTAATTTCCCGCTTTCCAAAGCTTCGAACATTTCTGTAGCGGTAAGACCGGGTTGTGCCGAAATACTTCCACCTCCCCAAAATTTTTCAACCTCTGCCCGGTGTTCCGGATTATTCAATACGCGGTGGGCAGGTAAAAGGTTAGATAAACCACCTACCTCTCTACCCCCCATAGCATTGGGTTGTCCGGTTAATGAAAATGGCCCTGAGCCTGGTTTCCCAATATGTCCGGTAATCAGGTTAAGATTAATCAGACTTAAATTTTTATTAACTCCAACTGCACTTTGGTTCAATCCCATGGTCCACATGGTTAAAAAACCCTTTGATGCGGCAATATATGCTGCAGCAAGTTCAATATCCTTAGCAGGTACACCACAAATCTCTGCCGCTTCTTGCACACTGCGTTCAAAAACAGATTGTTTGTAACGCTCGTATCCTTCGGTATGGTGCGCTACAAAAGCGTAATCAATGTTCCCCTGCTCAATCAGTATTCTTCCAATCGCATTGTTTAGCGTAATATCAGTTCCCGGGTTAAGTTGTAAATGTAAATCTGCAATACTACAGGTATCCGTTTTACGGGGATCAATTACAATAATTTTCACATTCGGATTCGCCGATTTATGTGCCTCTACCCTTCTCCAGATAATGGGATGGCACCAGGCTGGATTGGCTCCCGTAACCATAAAACAATCGGCCAATTCGATATCGTCATAGCAAATGGGTACGCTATCTTCCCCAAGCGCCATTTTATAGCCCACTACCGCACTACTCATGCAGAGCCGGGAATTAGTATCGATATTGTTGCTCCCAATAAAGCCTTTCATTAGCTTATTAACTACATAATACTCTTCCGTTAAACACTGACCCGACATGTAAAATGCCACAGAATCAGGACCATATTTATCAATAAAAGTCTTAAATACAGCAGCTGTTCTTTCTAATGCGGTATCCCAGTTTACCCTTTGGAGGGGCATATTTTTGTTAAAACGCATTTGAGGATACAGTAACCGGTCTGAAGTATCATTAGCAGTATGATGCAAATTCATTCCCTTGCTACAAAGCATTCCTTTATTCACAGGATGATCTGCATCACCTTCCAGGCTTACTACTCCTTTTTTATCTTTACTAACCAATATACCACATCCCGTACCGCAGTAGCAGCAGGTAGAGGAGTACGTTTCTTTTCTATTCGTAGACATGAGTTAGGCTTGGGGAAAATTGATTAGCGATTTGATCTTTTGATTAAGATTGAGCCACAAGAGGGGTATCTAACACCTCTTCATCCTCGGTAGAACCCTTCGTTGTAAAACGGGTGATTAATACCAGTGCAGCAACGGCAATTACTACATACCCGATATATTGGAAAGCTTCAACATAAGTAATCGATTCAGATTTGAATAAAAATCCAAAAAGCATACCGCCAACATTACCGCCAGCACCTACAATTCCACTCACCATACCCGCATTTTTTTCATTAATAAATGGTGTAATGGCATAAGTAGTTCCATTGGCCATTTTCAAGAATAATGCAAAACCCAACATCGAAACAATGGCCATCGTTAATGAACCTGAATAAGCGAAAAGGATAATCCCAATACCTTCGAAAATCAGCAAGCCTGCCAATAGCAAGCCTTTTCCCCTCATGCCATATTTCTGACTCACCTTATCGGCCGCAATTCCGCCTAATGCCCTGGCAAAAAGATTCATGAACCCGAAGATCCCGGCTAAAAACCCGGCAGAAGATTGAGAAAGGCTGAATGTATCTGTAAAGTGCAGTGCTGCAATACCATCGAAAGTAATTTCCATACCAAAGCAAACTGCATAAGCCAGGGCTAGCGACCATATTCTCCAGTCGGCCAAAAGGCTCCAGTCTGTTTTAGAAGAAGTTTTCTTCGCCCTGTCTATTTCATCGAAGTTACCTGCAGGCGTATCTTTAGTATATCGAAAATATAACCAGGCCATTACCAGTAATAATACCCCTGGAAATACCATCGCATAGCGCCAGGCTTGTGCGTTAGTATAGCCAAAACCTACAATTACAGAGAAGATTACCGGCATCAGCATATTGGTAATTCCACCACCTAAATTTCCCCATCCTCCGGCAACTGCATTAGCTGTTCCCTTTATTTTAGGGCCGAACATCATAGAAGTATGAAATTGGGTAATCACAAATGAGGCACCAATTACACCTATTGCTAACCTGAACAATAAAAAAGTTGTGTAAGATTCTGCCAAACCAACTAACATTACCGGTACAGCCCCTACCAGCAATAATCCGGTGTAAGTTTTTCTGGGCCCAAAAGTATCGCACAGCTTTCCAATAATTAACCTGGCAAAAATGGTTGCCGAAACGGCTGCAATAATTGTATTTCCAACTTGCGATTTGCTTAACCCTAAATCAGCACGGATACTGGGCATGAGTGGGGCCAAGCCAAACCAGCCAAAGAAACACACAAAAAAGGTAAGCCAGGTAATGTGGAAGGTACGCATTTGGGTACCCTTAAAAGAGAATACGTTTAGTTTTTCAAGTGGTTCTAGTTTGTTTGAGGTCATAACGAAATAAATTTAATTGGTACAATCAGTTAATTGGTAAGTAATAAATCTCTTCTCCCTTTGCAATCTCCATCTGATTGGCAGCTTGTATGGCCAATGCATTTGAAAATGTTCCTAATCTTATATCTCCAGAGCCATTGAGGGCTGTAAGTTCCAGTGTTGGCTGTGGTCCTTTTATCGACACTGGAAAAAACTCGTCAAAGCCTGTTCTTTTTTTTCTGTTAAAATCTGCTGGTAGTTTGAATACGGGGCTGGGCGCCAGGCTTAAGCAGGTTCTTAGGTAGGTATCTACAAAAATTTTGAAGGTTACCAAACAGGAAAATGGATTTCCCGGTAAGGCAAAAACCATAGCCCCACCATTAATTTTACCACACAGAATAGGTTTTCCTGGTTTAATGGCTACTTGATGAAACAAAATCTCCACTCCTAAATCCTTTAAAATTTCGGGCACATAATCGGCATCACCCGCAGAAACCCCTCCTGTTAAAATCAGGATATCCTGATGCAGGTTTTGAGCAATAGCCTTTTTAAGCTCCGCTTGATCGTCTAACACATGCGCTGCTGTGGATACTTCGATATCATATTCAGCTAACAAGGCTTTTAAAACAGATAAATTACTATTGTAGATCTGAAAGGCATCAACATGTTCTCCAACTGCCTTTATTTCATCTCCCGTGGTGATGATGGCTACCTCGGGTTGTTTATGCACCGAAACTTCAGCTTGCCCCAAAGAAGTCAGAAAGCCAATTGCCGAGGCATTAATTTGATAACTGGCCGGGATTCCAAGGGCACCTTTTTTCAAATCCTGACCTTTAACTGCAATGTTTTGCCACTCAAATCCCTTTTCAGTATTTAAAATAACCTGATTATTAATTTCAGTGGTATCTTCTCTCCTGAAAACAGTATTGGCCGATGCCGGAACAGCTGCTCCAGTCATTATTTTATAACATTGACCAGCCAAAAGTGCTTTTTTCTCCCTTTCACCAGCAAAAATCGTTTCCTCGAGTTCAAAAGTCCTGATACCTTGTTCAAAATCTACAAAGCGGATAGCATAACCATCTACTGCTGCCCTGTTAAAAGGAGGCAAATCCCTGGGCGCAAATACGCCATGCGCCAAAACCCTTCCTAAACTCGCTTCCAGCCTTACTTTTTCTATCCCAAAGGATTTGGCTTGAGCCATAATCACCTCTTGTGCCTGCCTGTAACTCAGCATATCAATATCCCCCTCCCCTTATCTTTTTTCTGGTAAAAACTGTTAGCTGGTAAAACAGCATACAGACATTCTGCTACGCCATCTGAACTCCCAATCAAAGCTACCATCAGCTTTTTAACGATTGATTTCCCCTCAGCCCAGATACTAATTCCAGTTTCACCTTTAAGGTTTTCTGGAACAGTATCATCAGCAGCACTAAAAAAACCGAATTGCACCTCCATACTATCAATACAAACCAGGTGGCAATGCGGCAAAAGCTGAGGCGTTGCTTTTGTACCCGGAAATGCTGCCGCTCTAGCCACATCAAAGAAATTTCTTTTCGGCAAAAGATTGTTCTCGATCTTGTCTGTTGTTTCGGCAACACGAAGCACATAAGCAGCCGCCTGGGCTGTTAGAAGGGAAAAGGCTTTAAAACTAATATCTCTCATGTTAGCTATAACTTTGGCCGATATATTCTTAACCGAGTTGTTTTGTATAATTACACTGCTATTGCATGTTCATTAAATTGTTTATTGGCAATAAATGCCCTGGCCTGAACCACGTCTCCTATTATAATAATTGCGGGATTACTTAAGCCAGCTTTAAAGGCCGCCTCCTGAAGATCTTTCACTTCACAGGTTGTATGTTTTTGATGAGGCGTGGTTACCTGCTGTATAATGGCCGCAGGGATATGTCCCAATCCGGCTTCATTATAGGTATTGGCTATCTCGGCTAATTTCTTCATCCCCATATAGATTACAACTGTCGCCGAACTCTTCATCGCGCACTTTAAATCGTTAGATAAACTGCCATCTCTCTTAGTACCGGTAATTGCCCATAAGCTTTCACTAATGCCACGGTGTGTTAAAGGAATATCTACAAAACCTGCACCTTGCATACTGCTGATTCCAGGAATGTATTGCGCCCTGATGCCATGTTCTTCTGCAAAAAGCAATTCTTCAAAGCCTCTGCCGAAAATAAAAGGATCGCCACCCTTTAAGCGCACAACCGTACTATATGCTTTGGTATACTTAACTATTAAGTCGTTTATTTTTTCTTGTGGGGTACAATTTCTATAAGGTTGCTTACCAACATATACCATTTTACAGGTTTTTGGAGCAATTTTTAGCAATTCATCGTTACTTAAGTTATCATAAAGTATAACATCAGCCTTTTTTAACACTTTAAAAGCCATCAAAGTAAGCAATTCAGGGTTTCCCGGACCCGCACCCACCACATAAAGACCAAAAGGAGATAATTTTCTACTCATTTTAATTAAGATTTAAATTAACATGGCATAAAAGTGGTAATTATTTCTCAAAAAATTAAATATTTTATGATAAAAATCATAGATAATGTTGTTTTTAATTTAAATAACTCTATTTTTGAATATCAATTATCACAGAAACAACACTTTCAACAAATAAAAGACTCAAAAACGAAAGAAAAAACCTAATAAAAAGACATAAAATTCAAAATAAACCGAAAATTCAGACCAAAAACTAAAAAACAACCTAAATTTTATGAAAAAACAACAAATAATAGTCATTGGCAACGGAATGGTGGGATACAAATTCTGTGAAAAGCTAAAATCCAAGACTTCATCATTTAATTTGATTGTTTTTGGAGAAGAACCTAGAAGAGCTTACGATCGTGTTCATTTAAGTGAATACTTTAATGGTAAAACTGCTGAAGACCTTTCCTTGTCAACCGAATCATGGTATGATGAGCAAGAAATAACCTTATATCTTAATACACCAGTTACAGCAATTAACAGAACAGAGAAAAAGGTTTACACCCCAAACGGGTTAAGCTATGATTATGACTTTCTGGTTTTCGCCACTGGTTCTGCCGCATTTGTACCTCATATAGAAGGTATAGAAAAAGAGGGCGTTTTCGTTTATCGTACTATAGAAGATTTAGATCTGATTAGTAATTATGCTCAAAAGGCACAAACCGCAGCGGTAATTGGCGGTGGTTTGTTAGGTCTGGAAGCTGCCAAAGCCCTGATTGATTTAGGCATAACCGAAACCAGTATTATAGAATTTGCCTCACGATTAATGCCGAGACAAATTGATCCGGCAGGAAGTGACATGCTTAAATCTAAACTGACAGACCTGGGCCTTAAAATATTACTCAATAAAAATACCAGCCTGATTGAGGGAGAAGAAAGCATTACTGCACTAAAATTCAGTGACGATTCTCACCTTGCCGTAGACATGCTGGTTATTTCAGCCGGGATTAAACCCCGAGATGAGCTGGCAAAAGCATGCGGTTTGGAAGTTGGACCTCGTGGTGGCATTGTTGTAAACGAAAAAATGCTCACCAATGATCCTTCAGTTTTCGCCATTGGTGAATGTGCTTTATACGATGGAATGATTTACGGATTAATTGCACCTGGCTATGAAATGGCTGAGGTAGTAGCCACACATCTGGCCGAAAATGGAAATAAAACTTTCAATGGCTTTGATATGAGCACCAAATTGAAACTCATTGGTGTTGATGTAGCCAGCTTTGGAGACAACTTTATTAATGAGCCAGATTGCAGAACCATCGTATTTGAAGATAAACATAAAGGAATTTACAAAAGAATCAACATCAGTAACGATGGGAAATATCTGCTAGGCGGAATCCTCATTGGAGATGCTGCAGCCTATAATATGTTGCTACAAACGGCTACCAATAATATTCCATTACCAGAACATCCAGAGGAACTTATCCTGGGTTCACGTGGTGGTGCGGAAGGTTCCGCTTCCGGAGGTTTAGAAAACTTACCCGATTCGGCATTAATCTGTAGCTGCGAAGGCATTACAAAAGGCGGCATATGCAGTGCTGTTACCGATCAGGATTGCGAAAATATAGACCAGATTAAAAAATGTACCAAGGCCGGAACAGGATGCGGAGGCTGTATCCCAATGGTTAAAGATTTAATGCTTTATACCATGAAGGCTCAGGGAAAATATGTAAGAAACGTAATTTGCGAGCATTTCAACTACAGCAGACAGGAACTCTATGACCTTGTTCATATCCATGAGATTAAGAGTTATGATGAAGTATTGGATAGCTTAGGCAAGGGAGACGGATGTGAGGTTTGTAAACCATTGGTTTCTTCTATTTTGGCCAGCTTATGGAATGAAATGATCCTTCAAAAAGGTAATGATACGGCTCAGGATAGTAATGATCGTTTCTTAGCCAATATCCAAAAAGGCGGATCTTACTCCGTTGTTCCGAGAATACCCGGAGGAGAGATTACTCCAGAGAAATTAATCGTAATTGGCGAGGTTGCTCAAAAATATGGTCTTTACACTAAAATTACCGGAGGCCAAAGGATTGATTTATTTGGTGCCCACTTAAGCGATCTTCCTAAAATATGGGAAGAATTAATTAATGCCGGATTTGAAAGTGGTCATGCCTATGGTAAAGCCCTACGAACCGTTAAAAGTTGTGTTGGAAGCACATGGTGCAGATTTGGATTGCAAGACAGTGTAAGTTTTGCCATCGAGGTGGAAGAGAGATACAGGGGGATACGCGCACCTCACAAAATCAAATCGGCCGTAAGTGGGTGTATCCGCGAATGCGCAGAAGCACAAAGTAAAGATTTCGGCATCATTGCCACAGAAAAGGGATGGAACTTATATGTATGCGGTAATGGTGGTAGCAAGCCTCAGCATGCACTCCTCCTGGCAACCGATTTAGACAGTGCAACCTGCATTCGGTATATCGACCGCTTTTTAATGTTTTATATCCGCACGGCAGATCCATTAACAAGAACTGCTACCTGGTTAAATAAAATGGATGGCGGCATAGATTACCTCCGCAATGTAGTGGTAAACGATAGCTTAGGCATGGCCGCAAAATGGGAAGCTGAAATGGAAGGCTTAGTAGCTGCTTACCAGTGCGAATGGAAAACTGCTATCGAGAATCCAGCCATCAGAAAAAGATTCTCACACTTTGTGAATGCACCTGAAGAAAAAGATCCAACAATTCAATTTGTCGACATGCGCGGCCAAAAACGTACAGAAGAATGGAAAACAGTTTAGAAAATCAGACCTCAACCTTAAACGGAACTGACAATAACATGGAAACAACAATTAACTGGCTAGCTGCGTGCCGTGTGGAAGATGCAGTAGAAAATGGTGGAGTATGTGTAAAACATGGAGAAGAGCAGATTGCCTTATTTTATTTTACCCGTAGAAATGAGTGGTATGCTACCCAAAATGAATGCCCGCATCGCAAGCAAATGGCATTAAGCCGGGGCATGATCGGATCAAGCACTGACGAACCTAAAGTAGCTTGCCCCTTTCATAAAAAAACATTCTCACTCAGCACCGGAGAATGTTTAAGTGGAGATGAGTGCGCCATCAAAACCTACCCCGTAAAGGTAGAAGACGGGACGGTTTTCATTGGATTAAGTGCATGAACCAACTTTAACCCCAAATAAACAACCTAAATTATGAAAGTTAAAACCCTTACTCCATTAGCTATTGCATTAACATTTAATTTTTTCAACTTAAAATCAAGCGCACAAACCACTTCATCTACTCAAACCAAAGTAGTACTTTTTGAAGGAATTGTTGCCGCAGGATATGTAGATCATGGCGCCTATATCAACTGTACGGGCCCTGGCTTAAAAGTAACTAAAAAGCCTTACATGCTGATGGTTGGCTTATTACCAAGCTTAAGAATTAAGGAAGACCAGGTTGCCGCAGGGGCAACTAAAAACTCGATGGTTACTCCTAATTTAGGATTTGGCTTAACGACCGCTTTCAAACACATTGCATTTCAATTACCATTCTATTATAATACTAAAACGAGCACTAAAAACGGTTCCTGGAAGCTAGGTGTGGGACTAGGCTACAAACTGTAACGATTTACATGGGCGTGTCCATCCAGCGCGCCCATTTCGTTTTTTTATATACCTTCTTCGGTTAAGGTTCGCAATTTATCTTCATTGATAATACTGATTCCTTTGCCTTTCAAAACGATTAAACCTTCCTGCACTAACTCATTCATCGTTCTGAATACGGTTTCATATGTTGCCCCGGTATAAGCTGCCAAATCCTGACGGCTTAACTCCACTGCAATACAATCTTCCTGGTTTACGCCAAACTGTGCCCTCAAGCTAAACAAAGCTACCGCCAACCTGCTTTTTACAGACATTAAGGCTAAATTTCTCATTTTCCTTTCTGAGGTATTCAACTCATCTGCATAAAACAGCAATAATTCGAAGGCAAATGCATGGTTTACCTTTATGGTTGCCATGAAAAAATCGATATCTACATAACAAAGTGTCGTATTCTCTAAAGCTGTTGCCGAAATAGGATAAACAGCCTGCTCACTCTGTATCCCTCTATGTCCCAATATGGCTCCTCCCCTCGCAAAGCGCAAAATCAATTCCTTGTCGCCCCACTTTTTATGCACCTTAACATTACCACTCGTTACAAAATAAACTCCGGTAACAGGGTCGCCCTCTTTAATAATCACCTCTCCCTTTTTCGCAATAAAGTTTTTTCGATGTCCATCAATAGCTGGCAACCATTCCTTCAGAACAGTTTGACACATGAAACAACTTTTATGATCGCAACTTTTATCTTTCTTCATTATTTAGGGATTAAGGTTGGCAAAATTAGTATTAATTAGTGTAAAGTATCAAGTAGCGAGTATAAAGTATCGAGTAGCTAGTATAAAGTAACAAGAAGCGAGTATAAAGTATCAAGATCGAAATCCAAAGTATACTTCCAGACTATGTACTAACGACTAAGGACTAAGTACTGAAAAACAGTATCAAGTAACAAGTATAAAGTATCAAGACTGAGCGCTTACCCCCAACTTCCGGACCTCTGACTTTCGGACTGTAGCAAAAAGTATCAAGTAGCTAGTATAAAGTATCAAGACTGAGCGCTTAAACTTCTGACTTTCGGACCTCTGACTTTCGGACTGTAGCAAAAAGTATCAAGTAGCCAGTATAAAGTATCAAGACTGAGCGCTTAAACTTCTGACTTTCGGACCTCCGACCTCCGGACTGTAGCAAAAAGTATCGAGTAGCCAGTATAAAGTAGCAAGACTGAGCGCTTAAACTTCTGACTTTCGGACCTCCGACCTCCGGACTGTAGCAAAAAGTATCGAGTAGCCAGTATAAAGTATCAAGACTGAGCGCTTACCCCCAACTTCCGGACCTCTGACTTCCGGACTGAAGCAAAAAAAAACCAGACAACCGATAAAGATTGCCTGGCACTACTAACTAACCATAAAGATTTTATCTTTTAGTATCCCGGATTTTGAACCATTGCCGGCATTTTATTAATCTCTACCTGAGGGATGGGCATCAAATAATTAAAGGGTCTAAATACGTGAAGGCGAATGGTATTAACCACTTCATAGGTAAATGTACTTCCGCTTTGCGTAATTTTCATGGCCTTGTTATAACCGTTATTTACAGCTTCTGCAATTTTCCATCTTCTGATATCATTCCAGCGGTGGTCTTCATTCATTAATTCAATTCTCCTTTCATTCTGAATTAAACTGCGCATATCTACCTGATTAATACCGGCAGCTATGCCGTATCTTCCATTTGCGCCGGCAATGATGCCTGCTCTTTTTCTGATTTTCACAATTTCATTTACTGCCAGTTCTGTACTTCCAAGTTCATTGAGTGCTTCGGCATAGTTGAGGATAATTTCTGCGTAACGCATTAAAGGCCAGCCCCGCTCCGAATTAAAAGAGCTGTTTGCCGATATGTTTACATCGCACATTTTCCTGCTGTAATATCCGGTGGTTGTTGGCCCGGTACCGGCAGCGGTATAACCATCAGTTGCTGCATTAAGGAAAGTATTAACTACAGCCTGCCCATTTGCCGTAGTAGAATAATACCTGGAGCCATTGTGAATAATGGAATAATAAAAGCGGGGGTCGCGATTAACATAAGGGTTGGCCGGGTTAAAAGAGGTTCCAGCCTCATAGGTAGATTTCCCATCGTTCATTAAGAAAGCCCTTGCCAGTTGTTCTGTTGGCTGGGAATTTTTCGCTCCACCTCTGGATGGAGGATTATAGTAGCCTTCAAAATCGCGGTTTGGAGCCCTGTTATAAGAAAAAATATACTCAGTATTTGGATATCTCACAAGGAAAACATTGTAAAAACCATATCCCGCAGCGGTGGTATTAT
This sequence comes from Pedobacter rhizosphaerae, assembly GCF_900111155.1. GTDB lineage: Bacteria > Bacteroidota > Bacteroidia > Sphingobacteriales > Sphingobacteriaceae > Pedobacter > Pedobacter rhizosphaerae. The sequence continues at coordinate 51,746 of NZ_FOGG01000006.1, forward strand.
CTTCAAGAAGGTTATAATAACCAGCATTAATTACCGCTGCTGCAGCATCGGCAGCCTTTTGCCAGTGGGTTACGCTGTATGCAGGATAACTAACCGTGCTGGCTAAATTCCCTGTAGCAATAGAACCTCCGTTAAAAAGCGGGCTTGCAGCATATAAGAGCACCCTTGATTTTAACGCCAGGCAGGCACCCTTAGTCGCACGCCCATAGTCTTGCTCAGGATAGTTCACCGGCAACACATTGGCTGCAGCATCTAATTCGGCGCTGATATAATTAATGGTTTCGGCAAAACTGGCGCGGGGCAGGTTAATTACATCGGTAATGCCATAAACATTATCGCCAACTAAAGGAACACCTCCAAAATTGATCACCAAAAAATGATAATACCAGGCCCTTAAGAACCTACCTTCAGCAATCATTCTGCTCTTTGTAGCGGCAGCAAGTGGCGAATTGCCTATTTTAGCCATCATCAGGTTCACCTTACGGATATTAGCATAAGGGGTAGACCAAAAATCGGGAACGGCACCAGTTGAAAAGAAATTATTGGGTGAAATCGTCCCATTATACATGATTACCGCATTTTGCGTTACCCCAGAATAAGCATATTCTGCATCATCTGTAGCCATCTCTGTGTTTCCATGACTGCTAAAACGGCCCTTGGTAAAGCTGTAAGCTACTCCGTTGTAAATATTGGATAGAAAACCAACCGTTTTTATACTATCTGTAAAAACCGTTTCCTCCGTTTCACCACTGGTTTGATTATCTAAAAAACTTCCTGATTTTTTGCAGGAGCTTATTGCCACTACGGACAATAATATATAAAGTATCTTTTTCATATTACAAGCCTTAAAAAGTAACATTAATCCCAAAATTGAACATGCGCTGTGGTGGATATTCAATACGATCCCTCCCGGTATTGGCCTCTGGATCAAACTGATACCTCGAAGAGAGATTGGACCAGGTAAGGAGGTTGTAACCATTTACATAGGTCCTGATGCTCTGAACTTTTATTTTGTTCAAAAATTTCTGTGGAAGGGTATAACCAAATTCAGCATTTTTCAATCTCAGGTAGTTTCCTTTTACCGACCAGAATGTTGATGGAAAGGCCGAAGGGCTGCTAATACCAGGGTTGAATGACAGGAGTGGATATTGTGCCGCATCGCCCAGTTCCGGGTTCCATGAATTTTGGTGAATAGACATAAAGTTCGAGCTAAAAGCCTGTACAGCCTCTGCTACCGCGCGGATATTATAATTTAACGCACCCTGCAAAGAAACCGTGAGTGAAAAGTTCCGGTAATTGAAACCCAGATTTAAGCCATAATAAGTATTAGGCAGATTCGGCAGGCCAATGTAAGCCATATCATACGAGTTAATTTTACCATCGCCATTTAAGTCTTCGTATTTTAAATCGCCCACACGCGGAGTAACAGTTGGAACAGGGCTGCTGGCAATATCGGCGGCAGAAGTATAATAACCTATCCATTTATATAACAATGATGAACCGATGGCATTCCCTGTAGCCTGCTGGTAAGGATAGGCCGCAGTAGGCTCGTCCTGAAATAGAATTTTGTTTTTCGCGATAGAAACGTTTCCCGAAACGGAAAGTCCGAACTCACCAAAGCGGTCCCGGTAGGTCAGCTCCAACTCTCCACCCTGATTTCTCACCCTTCCTAAGTTAACCGGCGGTAAACCAACCCCGAATACAGATGATACCGTGCCCCGGGTGGTCATGATGTCATATCGCTCATTCCTGAAAACATCTATGGTACCGGAAATCTTATTATCAAAGAGACCGAATTCTAAGGCCACATCAAGTTTTTTCTCTTTTTCCCAGGATACTTCGTTGTTGCCCAAAGTTCCTTCATAAAAGCCATTGTAATTATTGCTGCCAGATCCGAAATTGGCGTTTCCGCCCTGGTAGTAATTTTGCAAGTAGTAATAAGCGTAATTATCACCCAGTTTATCGTTACCCACTACACCATACGATCCCCTCAGTTTCAGAAAATTGATAAACTTCAGGTTATCTTTCATGAATTTCTCGGAGGAAATGTTCCAACCAGCAGAAACCGCAGGAAAAAAGCCATATTTTTTATCACCGAAACGATCCGATCCGTTGTATGCCGCATTAAACTGAAATAAATACTTGTCATCGAAATCATATCCAACCCTACCAGAATAACCCCTGAAATTGGCAGGTATAAAGTTGTACACATTATTAGAATTGTATTTCAAAACGGTATTCCTGTTCATCAAGGCAAGTCCATAAACGTGATGTTTAGCAAAGTTCCTGTCGTAATTTAAAAACAACTGTGTATTGAGCTTTCTTACTGTACTTCCTGGCGCATAACCAATAAAATACCTTCTCACCCGGTAAATATTGGCATCCCTCGGCGCATAGGTGTTGGTATTGGGATCATAAATAAAGGATGGAAACTGATCTCTGGTCATGCTCCGCGTATAGGAATGCTCACTGGCATAAGAAACAACCCCCTTTAACGACAATCCCTCGGTGATGAAATCAAGTTTCTGATTCCCACTTCCAACAAAGTTCATGTTATTATCAAAGGTTCTGTTATAACCATAATGGGCAATCCGGCCAACCATGTTATTCTGGTTGTAGTTGGGATTTTCATCCCTTTGCCAGGTACTGTAGCCATAACTTCCATCCGGATTATAAATGGGATAGTTCCATGGAGCCAAGGAGTAAAAACTTACATAATCATAAAAAATATCATTGTAACCAAATGCACTGGCGATGTTATTCCTATTGGTTATCCCAATGTTACCATATAAATCTATCCTTAAATCGAGTGTTTTAGTAGCCTTAACATCTAAATTTGAGCGATAGTTGTAGCGGTTATAAAAGAAATTAGAATTTACGCCATTAGTTTCATTACCATATTCATTTAAAATACCATCTTGCGACAAATAACCCGTAGAAATGAAGTATTTTACCTTTTCTGTTCCTCCGGAGATATCAAAATTACCCTTAATTTGCTTACTAAAGTCTTTAAATAAGATCTCTTTCCAATTATTATTCGGATGCCCGTATGGATCAGATCCGTCCTGGTACTTCTGAAGGTCATTTGGTGTAAACCGAGGGGTCAATCCATCGTTAACACGCGCCTGGTTATAAAGGAGTGCTGATTCGTAAGAATCCAAAAATTCGGGCATCATGGTTGGCTGCATGACGCTAAATTCGTTACGCACAGAAATCTGCGGCCGGCCCAGTTTACCTCTCCTGGTGGTAACAATAACCACCCCGTTGGCTCCCTTTACCCCAAATATTGCAGTTGTTGAAGCATCTTTCAGGATACTTAAACTTTCTATTTCGTTAGCATCTATGAGCGAAAACTGCTCGTAAGTATATTCAATATCATCAACCATAATTAATGGTGCATTGGATCCCGAATTGTAGGAACTTACCCCCCGGATAAAGAATTCGGCTCCATCCGCCCCCGGTCTTCCGGAGCGTTGTTGTGATGAAAAACCAGGAAGTTTACCTACCAGGGTGTTCTGCAAACTGGCAGAAGGGTTTTGCCTGATCTGCTCACCCGAAATGGTACTTAATGAGCCCGTAGTTGTTACCTTCTTTTGCTTGCCAAAGGCCAGCACCACCACTTCTTCTAAGTCATTATTTTCGGGTACAAGCTCAATATTTATTACTTTACGCTCGCCAATTACAATTTCTTTGGCCAGATAGCCTACAAACTTCACATCCAGAATTCCTGTTTTGCCCTTCAATGTTATCCTGTATTTACCGTCGCTATTGGTAACTACCGTATTGGCGAATCCCCGCTCCTTTATGGTTACGCCTACCATAATTCCATCTTTATCTCTAACCGTTCCTTCAATCGTTTGACCCTGTGCTAGGGCCAGGTTAATATTGAGGATACATAGGCAGAAAGTTAAGATCGCATATATATTTATTTTCATCTTCTGTTTTTTTAGGGATGACTCTTTAAATCGCTTTTGTTGACTGATTACCAACCTTCATTTTGAATCAATTGGTTATTTTTGATCACTTCATCGTACGGAAGTGGCATGTGATAGAGTTTATTACTAAAACTTACCGTTGCTACATTCACATCCTGAAAGTTCAATACTGTACCGTTTAAGGTGATTTTGGTACCGCTAAGGCTGCCATTTAAAACATCTGGTGCTGTTTTCCACCTACGGATGTCCCAAAAACGATGTTCCTCAAAGGCCAGTTCTATCCGGCGTTCGTTTTGAAGAAGAACGCGGAAGTCTGTTTGTGAAATTCCACTTGGTACGCCATACCTGTTATTAGTTCCTGCGAGGATACCTGCTCTTTTTCTGATCAGAATAAGCTGGGCTACAGCATCTTCGGTCCTACCCAATTCGTTTAACGCTTCTGCGTAGTTTAAGATAACCTCTGCATACCTGAAGAGTACGAAATTGTGATATTGGTTACTATAAGCAGTATTGGAAGAAAAATCGGCCATGAACTTGCGCAGGTAATACCCTGTTTTGGTTTGCACAACAGAACCACCTGGCTTGTCTAAACCGCCGTCATAAGTTTGAATATTTCTGTTTAACCATTTGTAGCCATTATAGAAAACGGTTAAGGCCAAACGCGGATCCCTGTTGGTATAGGGTGATTGTGCATTATAACCACTTCCCGCTGCTGTGATGGCCAAACCGTTGTTCATCGGAAAAGCGTTTACAAATTGTGCTGTCGGACTGGTACGCCCAAAGCTTACCGGATTACTGAATCCAACGGGAGCATTATTGGTTTCGACACTAAAGTTTGTTGCGCCCTGTTTACTTAAGATTACCTCGGTGTTTTTGTTAACAGTAAATACATTACCAAAAGAGGAGTTAAGTGCATAATAATTCAGACCGATAAGTTCCTGCGCGGCATTCACTACCAACTGCCAACGATTGACATCATAAGCCGGGTAGCTGGTCAGTATTTTCTTAGCAAGATCGCCTTCAACTGCTCCACCATTAAACAACGGACTGGCAGCATACAGATAGGTACGGCATTTGAGTGCAATTGCAGCTCCTTTAGCAATGCGGCCCCAGTCTGAGGTGGTGTAATTTGCACCCGTTTCTAACCTCAAACTGTCCTTAATGGCATCACATTCGTTAACAATGTAATTCACACAGTCGGCATAGCTGTTTCTGGGTAGTTCGAGCTTATCATCTACCGTAAGTACCTTATTTCCTACCAATGGAATGCCCCCATATCTTTTCAGCAGTTCGAAATACATCAATGCCCTCACATACCTGGCTTCAGCTTTCCAGTATCTTTTGGTTTGAGCGGCCATTGGCACCCGGTCTATGTTAGACAGAAAAATATTTGCAGCCCTAACACCAGCGTAACTACTTGCCCAATAAGGATCAGGATTATTAAGTACACTGATTTGTCCATTGGTATAATATTCTACAGTTTGGTTATTTCTTGAGGGAATTGCATCACCTGAAGCGGCATCCAGGTAGTCGCCTCCAATCCTGTTAAAGCCCGATGGAATATAAGAATAAACACTGTTGAGAAAAAAACCGGCTACAGTGGCATTCAAGTCTTTCTCATCCCAAACCAAATCCTCTCTAATCCAGTCGCGAGGTTCCGTTTCCACTCGTTTGCAAGAAGTTATTGACACTATTAAATATATGCTTAATAAAAGCATTGTTATATGTTTTACAGATCCGCTCATGTTCTAGAATTTAATGTTTACGCCTACATTTAATAATCGCTGTAATGGATATGTGCCATTATAAACCTCGGGATCAACCCGGTCGTAAGCAGAGAAAGTTAAAAGGTTTGTTCCGCTGGCAAATACCCGAATAGTGCTGAGTTTTATGCGGTTTAATAATGATTTTGGCAAGCTATAGCCGATTTCAATATTCTTTAACCGAAGGTAATCACCTGATTTCATCCAAAATGTAGAGGTTGCTTCGTTATTAATATTGGTCCCTACCGTTAACCGTGGATAAGTGGCTGAAGCAGCTGTTGCAGGTGTCCAGCGGTCTAAACTATGCTCCCAAGCTTGTCCAAGCCCATTATTCTGAAACGCCCATTCGGTGTTTCCCGACAAGTAAATTTTCCTGTTTGCTACCCCCTGAATCAAGGCACTGAAATCAAAGGACTTAAATTGGAAACCTAAGCTTAAGCCCATGAAGAGTAATGGTTTATTTTGCCCGATGGCTGTTTGATCAAACTGGTTGATGATATTGTCACCATTAAGGTCACGGTATCTGATGTCGCCAGGTTGTGCAGTATAACCAACCAATTTGGCGCTGTTATTAATTTCAGTTTGATTCTGGAATAATCCCTCTGCGAGGTAACCAAAGGTTTGCCCTACCATTTCGCCGGTTTTCCTCATCCAGGGATAAGGCTGATTTACCTCATCAATGTAAACCACTTCCGAGTTTTGCAAACCTCCACTGAGCACAATAAAATAACTTGCCTGCTTGCTGATCGCTTGTTGCCAATTCAGATTAAAATCTAAACCCGTATACCGGTATTGCCCGATGTTTTCATCCGGATAAGTTTGTCCGATGATGGTTGAATTTTTCCCCCTTTGCATCAGCAAATCATAAAATTTATTGTTGTAGTATTCTACCTTCAAACCAAGCTTATTCTGGAATAATCCGGTTTGAAGACCTAAATTGAATTTATTTGCTTTTTCGAAAGTTAAGTTCGTTCTGGCCAGCGGTTGTTCAAAAATACTGGTATTAGAGCCTGCACTGCTGCCAAAATATACCGCAGGACCATCAAAATATCGTTGTATATAGGTAAAATAACCAGGGTTATCATTTCCGTTAACACCATAGGATGAAAATATCCTTAAATCATTAACGAAACTGTTTTTAGGGAAAAATTTCTCATTTGAAACGGTCCATGACAAACCCGCAGAAGGATAAAATCCATATTTATTATCTCCTGAAGGTGGGTAATAATTTGAACCATTAACGGCATAGGCCAGCTCAGCAGTATAAGTGTTGTTATAAGTATATTGTGTTCTGCCGGCAAGCCCCTTTAAAGTGTAGGGCAAATCTGATCCGGATACAATGTTATCCCGGTTGGCAAACAAAACACTTGAAACATCGCTTTTACCGAAAGACCTGTCATAGCCTAGCTTAAGCTCCAGGTAATCTGCTCTTCCCTGGTAATTTATGAAGTTACTATTACCTTGAATGCCATTGTTACCATATTGGGTATAGGTTTTGGTTGTTGGGTTATAGTAAAAGGAGGCGAAAGACTTTGTTCTGTTATTGTTTTCAGAAATGGTAGAAGACAAGGCTACCGCTGCCCTTACCCACAAGCCTTTGGTAATCTCATCGAGTGTACGTTTCACAAATAAATCGGCAAGCACATCACGTTTGTAATTGGCAACATAACCAGAATTTACCGATTGCCCGTATAAATTGGTTTGAAAATTAGGTGAGGTACCGTATGATCCATTGGGATTAAATACCGGATAGGCGTTTCGGGGTGTGTTAATCACGGCTGAAAAAATGCCTTGCGCATTAACAACGTTTCCTCCAGGATTGATATAACCTGGGTCGTTACTATTTAAAATTCTTCCGAGCAGGTTTATCCCTGCCGACAAGCTTTTAGTGATATTAACATCAACATTAGAGCGGACTACATAGCTCTTGAACTTGTTGTTGGTATCGTAGTTATTTTCGGGCGAGGTTTGTAAAAAGCCTGTTTGATTAAGGTGTTGCATAGATACGAAATACCTTCCCCACTCATTTCCGCCTCTGAAGTTGATATTATATTGATCTAACCGCGTATTCTCTTTTAGCACCTGGTCTACCCAATTCACATTTGGATGCCCGTAAGGATCGCTCTGATTTTGATAAGCGGTTAAGTCTGCCTGGGTATATACCGTAGCCAGGCCATTATTGGTTAATGCTTCATTGTACAAGGAGGCATAATTAAATGCATCAAGCGGCTGGGCGTACTTGAGAGATTGCTGAAAAGCAGTTTGTGCGGTGAATGAAATGCTTTGTTTAGCATTTGTTCCCCTCCTGGTATTGATGAGTACAGCGCCGTTAAAGCCTTTACCACCTAACTGTCCGGAGGCCAGCGCATCTTTCAATACGGTTACCGACTCAATCTCATCCAGATTTACAATGGAGAAACCACGGGGTACACCATCAATGAATACTGCCGGTGTGCGCCCACGTAAGCTAAGTGAAGCTCCATCGGCCCCAGGTTGCCCCGACGACTGAAGGGTATAAAGGCCGGAAAGCCGACCCGTAAGCGCATTGGCTACTGAGGTTACAGGCATTTTAGTTAAATCTGCATTATACACAACATCTACTGAAGCAGGGGTACGGTTTGCAGGAACCTCAATGCCAAACATCATTTTAACCATACGATGTTGTTTTACCACGGGGTTCTGTGAGGAAACAATTATCGCATTAACAGATAAGCTTTCAATCTTGTACTTTAAAAACACCTGGTCATCAAAACTTAACAACAATACATCATTAATTTTGGCGGGGATGGCAAAAGCTCCATTAGCTTCTGTTAACACGGAAGTTTTTGTACCCTGAACCTGAATCTTTACCCGTTGCAAAGGTGCCTGGCTCTCATCTAAAACAGTAGCTTTAAACAAAGGAATGGTATCCGGCCTGTTGCTAAGGCCATAGGATGACTTGGCAAAAAGGATTACCAGGACAAGAAAACAAAAACTTAAAAACTGAGGTAAGTTTTTTCTCATAAATAATTTGTTATGGTTTATTGGTTAGTTGGTTTGGAAGACTGTCTTGTCCTCTCTACATCAATCTAATTAGCCAGATTAATGTTCAATTGACGGATGGTTATCCCGACGGTACCTTAATCTTATTGCTCATCATTTTATTATTTGGTTGTAACAAATTAACTACTAAAAACAGAGCGAACGTGAGGGGTAATACGGTAATAAATAGGGGTTAAATTGTGATTTTAACTTAAAAAAACACATTTAACCCCATTTTCATACTTCTGCCTTAAAATTTAATCGTCTAAGCAACGTTTAATTTTTCAACTCATTTAAGATAGGATTAGACAATGTGGAAATTGTTTTTCCTGCTGGCTTCAATAATTCTAAAACCACAATATCGTTCTTTCCTTTTTTGAGCCATTCTGCCGGAAGATATAATGTTTGCTGAGGACCAATTGCCCAGTATTTACCCAGGTTATGCCCATTAACCCAAACAATCCCCTTGCCCCAGCTACGCATATCTAAATAAGTGTCTCCAGTTTCCTTCAATTCGAACTGGCCGCTTTTTATAGTTGGAAGATCCGGATTGGAAGCCGAAGCAGTACCCTTATTTTTAAAGCTCATGATATCATTGAATGGAAGGCCATACATAGACCAGTTTGATAATTTTTCCCCTGCAAACCATACACTTTCTGTTATTCCCTTTTTGTTTTCTAAAAGGTATTTACCAAAGTTAATCCTGCCCATATTTTCTACTAAAATATCCAGCTGCACATCGCCTTCAGGAAGTGTAATCTGCAGGCTATCTTGTGTTAACCTTCTATCCAGTACTCCCGCCTTTTTCTGGTTCAGGTAAATAACTGCATAATCGCGAAGCTTATTCAATTTAAGCAGGCCTGTTTTGCCCCCCTTTAAAGTTGTTCTGTATAGCACATAGCCATAGTCTTGTTTTAAATCTTCAAAAGTTAAGGGATTAACATTTTTAACCGCAGCTGGTAGAGCAGAAAACAGGTTAATACTTTGGTTAAGCGCAACTGCGGGAATAACAATTGTCTTTTTATCCTCAGGAATAGCCGGCAAGCGCTGCCCTGCTGGTAAGTGTCTTTCAATAACAGCCCTAAACTGCCTGAATTTTTCAGTAGCATTCCCGGCTTCATTTAGCGGTGCATCGTAATCGTAACTACTGGTTTGCGGTTCATAAGGAGAAATATCTTTATAGTTTGCCCCATTCATAAAGCTCCTGGTACTTCCTCCGTGAAACATGTACATATTAATGGAAATACCTGCAGAAAGTACTGAATCGAGCTTTTTCGTATATTTTTCTGCCGGAACGGTGTGATGTGGTGTTCCCCACCAATCGAACCAGGCCGGATACCATTCGGCAATGAAGAACGGCCCCTTACCGTTATGCAAAGCTGAAATTTTAGATTTTACCTTTTCGGGATTATCCTGACCATTGATGGCAGGTAATAAACCCGGCAAGTGACCATCCCGGATATCTGCTTCAGGATCACAAGTATAGAGTAATCCGTCAAAGCCGGCATCTACAAACATCTTGCGGTTAATTTCCAGATATTCCTTATCTGAGCCATAAGAACCATACTCATTTTCAATTTGCACCATCAATACATTTCCACCATGATTAACCTGTAAAGCAGCCAGCTGCTTCCCTACTTCGTTAATATACTTCCTATATTCTTCGAGGTATTGTTTTTCTCTACTTCTAACTACTAAACCCTTTTCATTTTGCAGCCAATAAGGATAACCACCGAACTCCCACTCTGCACATACATACGGGCTTGGGCGCAAGATTACCCAAAGGCCTTCCTCGGCTGCAATTTTTACAAATTCGGCTATGTTGTTATTACCCGAAAAATCAAACTGATCTTTTTGAGGTTCGTGTAAGTTCCAGAAAACGTAGGTACCAATGGTATTTAAGCCCATCGCCTTGGCCATTTTCATTCGATCTCTCCAGGCTTCTTTAGGTACCCGCGGGTAATGCAATTCTCCCGAAATAATTTGGAAAGGTTTTCCATCCAGCAGGAAATCATTATCTCCCAATTTAAACTCGTGTGCTTTCTTCTGACTAAAAGCCAGCATAGAGAAACACATTGCAATTGTTAATAAGATATTTTTTTTCATAGATATTGAGTTGTTAAATGATTCATATTCTAATTTTTTGAGACAAAGCATCCCCTATCCACTCATTTTTGAGTAGTTCAAAGAACTTTATGAAGAAATTCTATTGTTTTCTGGCTTTATTTAAAAACGCTTAAGTTCCATTTGTCCATCCACCTGATTTTGATCTTATCACCTTCAAAATGTATTGGTAACCATAAATAACGGCCATCTATAGCATCCTTCGGCTCCCATTTATCAGCCATAAAAATAAATTGGCCAGGTTTACCAGGTGCAGGCAACACATGTGTGCTTTGCCCTCCAAAAGTTTTGTTTGCCCCTTCTCCTTCACAAGGATTTCCCATAAAAGTCCATGGCCCCCAAATAGAACTTGCCTTAAACCATCTTGCCGGATTTGGTGCCCAGCCCGTACATCCCGATCCGACCATATAGTAGACACCATCTTTTTTGAAGAGTGCAGGTGCCTCTGTTTGTTGCCCTACATAAATGCGAATAAACTTTCCGGTATGACTGAGGTAATCTGGCGTTAGCTCTGCCAAATGCAGGGTAAAATTCTCTTCAGAAGAAAATACATGATAAGCCTTACCGTCATCATCTACAAAAACAGTCATATCCCTGGCCATCTGACCGCCTGGCAGGTCTCTACAAAAAAAACCATCAACCTTATCTTTAGGTTGTTCACAGTTTACCTTTTCCGTTTCAGGCGTTCCTACGGCGTAAAAGGGCTGTTTACCGGCATTTGGGCGGTAGCTTTTAATAAATGTGTAAGGTCCGGTTGCTTTATCAGCAACTGCAACTCCCGTACGGGCAGCTGCGTAACCTTTACCCAAAAGCTCCAAATGGAACCACATTACAAATTTCTTCGTTTTCTTGTTGTAAACTACTTTCGGTCTTTCTATGATAGAACCTTTGGCAATATCACTGCTCGGATCATTCACTACAGCAAGTGCAATCCCCTCATCTTTCCAGTTGTATAAATCTTTAGAAAAGTAGCAGTGTACGCCCACCTGAGCTGTATTACCCAGTTCACCAGCCACTTTGTGCTCTCCAAACCAATAGTAAACGCCCTTAACATTTACAATTCCTCCGCCATGGGCATTGATGTGTACTCCTTTATCATCCTTCCAGATTTGACCCGGATTAAAATCGGTATAGGTTTGGGCATTTGTTTGAAGGCCAAAACCAACAAACATGATTATTAATCCCATTAGGTTACGGCTAGCTGTTGTCATTTTTTGATATCTATATAATTTCAATTATTTTCTACTTTAAATTAGCACTGTGATCATTAGGAAAATCTTCCCCGCTCCAAATCTTTTGGGCACTCCACCGGGCAGCAGGCCCCGACCAAAACTGATCGCTTTCTGGCAAACCTAGTGGAAGAAATATATTGGTACAGATATAGGGACTCCCCTGATTGTTATAAAAATCGCCAAGGTTGGGTTGTTCGCCATACAAACCAATGGTTAACCAACCATTTTTATAAGTAGTTGGGCTTTCGAGGGTTTTTCTGATGACTGCTGTTAGCGCACAACGTACCTGCTCAGGACTTAGTTGCTTTGGCAACGCTTTCCTCCAGGCCATATCGGCGAGGTGATGAAAAGCCGCACCGCGATAAACGATTGACCGGCCTGTTGCAGGATAAGTTCCATCCGCATTGATTAATCTCTCCTGAATGATCGCATAACGCTCGTTGCGTTTTTTAATCTTGTCAAACATAGTATTATAAGCAGTCGTTTTCTTGCCAATTATGTCTACCAAAGCTGCTAAATATGGATGAATAACATAGCTGTTGTAGTAGTCAAAAGCATAACTTGTGCCATCCGAATACATGCCATCGCCCACATACCACTGTTCTAATTGCTGCAAGGCATAATCTACACGCATAGGATCCCAATCAAAGCCATATTTGGCCAGAAAAGCTTCATTCATAGCAGAAAAGAGCAACCAGTTAGAAAATACAGGTTTAAACTGGCGCGTGGTTTGAATAGATTTAACCAGTAACTGTTGATTTTTCTTTCCGATGTTTTCCCATAACCATGGTGCACGCACAAATGCATAGGCTACATAAGAAGCATCTACCAATTGCTGCCCGCCAATATTAAAATTCATAAAGTCTTTGGCATTAGAATCTAAAGCATTACTGATACCTTTTACGGCCCAGTCACGGTATTTTTTCCGTAAGGCAACCTCTTCGGCAGAACCTCCTTCTAATTGTAACCAAGGGGCTATTCCACTTAAAACACGACCTAAAACCTCCACATATTGCACTTTTATGCGGTGCTCTTTATTATCAATATGCACAGAAGTAACCTTGGGCATTGCTATTCTCAAACTATCTTGAGCAAGGTTATACAATACAGGCTTCACCATCTTATCCATTTGCTGTAACCAGAACTGCCTGTCGCTTAGCGCTTCTTGTTTTTTAGCTACTTTACGTTTCTGTGCGAATACTCCCATTGAAAGTAAAAGCATTGCTAAAATTACGTATGTACTTTTTCTCATCATCATCAATTGTTTTTCTGTTCCAGGAATCTATACATTTCGCAGCCAGCCAATAGAAATGCACCCACTCCAAAATTGGCTGTAGAATTTGCATCTACCACCTGTCCTGGAATTGCTTTTTCTCCTATAGGCTGCACATAACCAATTTTACCATTACTTTGAAGGGCAGTATGAGTTAAATATGTCCAACCCTTTTGGGCTGCTGGCAGAAAGGCTTTCTCTTTCAGATATCCGTTATTGATTCCCCAAAGTAGGCCATAAGTAAAAAAGGCTGTCCCGCTGGTTTCGGGCCCCGGGGCATGTTGTGCATCTAACATACTTCTGGTCCAATACCCCTCCCTTTGCTGACTTTTTACGATAGCCTTAGCCATATCGATGTATTTGCTTAAAAATTCTTTGTAATGCGGGTCAGTTTTAGGTAAATCCTGAAGCACTTTGGCCAACCCGGCAAATACCCATCCATCGCCCCTTGCCCAAAAATCTTTCATCCCGTTTACACTTTTGTGTTTAGGATAAACATACTTGGCATCACGGTAATATAATTTGGCCTCCTTATCATACATGATGCTGTTGGCGTAAGTAAAATATGCATACAATTTATCCAGGTATTTCGTGTCACCAGTTGTTTTATAGAGTTTAGTCATTACCGGCATCACCATGTATAAACCATCTGCCCACCACCAATAATCGTTATTTGGAGTACTCATTTCATACTCCATCACCTGTTTGGCACGGGCAATTTTATAATCTTTTGGATCTAAATGGTAGAGATCAATGTAGGTTTGAAAGCAAATCTGCCAATCGCCAAAAAGCACATGATCATCCGTTTCGCCATAATTGTATTTCCATTTGGATGGATCGTTAGATTTGGCTCCCATCCATTGATTATGATCGGCCCAATCTTCCGAATACTTTTTATAGGCCGGGTTTTTAGTCAACTTAAAAATCTCCATATTTCCGGTATGATAGGCCGCATGATCCCAGAAAGCCCTGTCCTGGGGTTTATTATTTTCTTGCCAGTAGGTATTCACTTTGTTGATGGTAGCCAATACTGCTTCTTTCGTTTGCGCCACAACCACCTGCGAAAGCAGTAATAAGGCCATGGTCAAAACAAATAATGACTTAAAATGATAGGATCGGTATTCTTTCATGTTGTGGTTCAATGGGTAGTTTAAATATTACTTTAACAGCCTAACTTCGTAAATACTGGCTGTTTCACTATTCTTATCGGCTTCAAATCTGATATTTATCGTTTTTCCGCTTTCTAATAATTCTTTAGCAATGGGATAAGTCCGGCTGTAAAAAACGTCGCCTAAATCAGTAGTCAATTTCACCTCGGCAACCACTTTACCATTAACCAGAATTTTAAAGCTTCGGCCTGTCTCTTTTCCATAATAGGTGATTTGAACAGCTTTTGCCAGATTTTCCTTATTGTTTAATTCGTAAGAAAACCAGGTATTACTACTTCTCCAGTGTTTATTTTTAAAAGTTCCACTGTTAGATTGATCAGACTTGAATTGATGATCTACCTCTGGTTGCTGTTCGCCTGGAAAGACCACATCTACGGTATTCGCTGCCACTTTCAACTTTTCATCTTCATCAGCTGCTAAGCGCCCTTTCAACTCCTCCAGCCCTTTTTCTGTTGCTACAGGCCAATAAATCATGTACCGGCTATCATGGATTTTATAAAAGGGAATCAATTCCAGTGTTGATTTCGACTTTGGATAGATAAAAGCTGCCATACTGTAGGCAGATTGCTTGCCATTGATTTGGGTAATCTGCTTTGAAATCGTATTTGCATCACCAATCAAAACCGGCGCATCTTGCAAGTCGTACTGTTTACCTTTTGCGATGTGCCCCATTCGGGAATCATCTGCATATAAGCCCGCTAAATCATCATTTCCTGTTTTGGCGGCAAGTACAATTGGCCCCTTTAATACTGCATAATAAGCAGATTTATCTGGCATTTGCGCCAGTTCAAGGTGCATCGGAAGCAGAACCTTCACCTGATCGCCATTTTTCCACAGGCGATTGATTTTGATATAGCCATCCGCTGATTGAGACGCTGCAATCAATTGATTATTCACTAAAACCTTAAACCCATCGGCAGCAACCCAATTGGGCTTGCGGATATGGAGTGCTAACTGAACTGGTTTCTTTGCATTAATCAGCAGGCTGGTTTCTTCTGATTCGGGAAACTGGGTAGTTTGAGTAACTTTAATGCCTTTCTCCTTCCAGTCTAAAGTAGAAGGAATAAACAGATTTACAAACAGTGCATTATCCTTATGGGCATAAATGAGCTCATTGTATTTAGCGTGATTTTCAATTCCACTGCCTACACAGCACCAAAAACTGGTTTGGGCTTGCGAATAAACACGGTAATGATTCGGTCGCATTGGGGTAAAATATACAAAGCCACCATGAGGATTCTGAGAAGAAAGAATGTGATTATAAAGCGTGCGCTCGTAATAATCCAGATAACTTGCAGCGCCTTCGGCTTCATATAAAAGCTTAGTCAGTTTTAACATGTTATAACTGTTGCAGGTTTCAGGTCCTTCTACACTGCTAATCATGGTAGAAAAATCATCCGATGGATTAAAATGCTCTCTAACACTATTGCCCCCTATCGCAGTTGTACGGTTACCCACTACTGTTTGCCAAAAAAAATGAGCTGCCTGTTGATAATCCTTGTCATGATTAAGCATTGCAATACGCTCAAAACCAATTACTTTCGGAATTTGTGTATTGGCATGCAAGCCATTAAGTTTGTCTTTTTGTTTTACTAATGGGTTTAAAATCCGCTGATCGGAGAACTGGTAAGCCAGCTTAAGCATACGCTTGTCTTTGGTAATGGCATATACATCTGCAAAGACCTCATTTAATCCGCCATGTTCAGAAATTAACATTTTTTGAATCTGCTCATCAGTTAATTTGGCTGTTAACCATACAAACCAATTCGAAAAATCTATCAACATCGCTTTAGCTAAGGTATTGTCGGTATATAACCAGGCATCTCTCAACCCTCCGTATATTTTATGGATATTGTACAGGGGCACCCATTTTTTATTGAGATCGAAGCTACCTGCCTTGATATTTCCATTGGCTACATGGGTCCACATTGCAGCGCCTCCCGGCACGCCACCGAGGTAACCGTTCTTATTCGCATCCTGACAGCTCTTGAGCCTTGTAAGTACGTACTGAATTTTATCCCCTACTCTTTTATCACCAGTAGACGCATACATGAGCGACAAGGCAGAAAGATAGTGGCCTGCCATGTGCCCATGTAGTCCTGTAGATTCCCAATTGGGATAGTTTGACGCATTGGTTTTCAAACCGGCCTCCTTTAAGTAAGGTGCCAGCAATCTATCTGCATCAAGCGCAAGAATATATTTTAAATCTGTTTGTTCGGCTTCTTTAAAAACACCAGGCAGCAATTTGACCTGCTGTGGCTGAAACAGCAATTTAGCCTGTTCTTGAGCACTAGCCTCGTCTGGCTGATTAAAAATCAAACCCAGGGTCAATAGCAAACAAATCTTTTTATATACGCTCATTTTCATCCTATATAAAACTAAGGTTTCCATTGCAAAACCTGTACAGCTGTAGGTGCAATATCTGCTTTTCCCTCCCCATCTACCTGGGTTACTTTTTGTACAAATAAGTTTAAAATCGATTTTGTATCCCAAAGGGTGGTATCAAAACTTGGCTCCCAATCTCCAACCGATAAGCCGGTAAGGTCTTTAATTTCCCAGTTATTTTGATCAATAGACTTGTTAATGGCTAAGGATACCCTATTTCCTCGCTCCAGATCCCTGAACACTATGGCAACGGCCTGTTTTCCATTCTTTCTCCAGGAAATGATTTGAGGCCTCGAAATCGGAATCTTTTTGGTTCCTCCCCCGCTTAGCGAGAAAGGTGTTTTTCTAAAGTTGGCCGTTAAATTTTTCCAACCCCTGGCATTTTTATAAACGATTTGATATTGTGGTATGGCAGTATTCGCATTGCGCCAATAAGTAGCAATAAAAATTCCTCCCTCCCCATCGGCATACATGGAGGTTTGATTGATGAGCTCACTTTTCTGAGGAATGTTAAGCAAATATTCTGCATTTCCCTTATTAATAGGTAACTGATATTTTTCTCCATTGGATTTTTGCCAGGTTTTACCTCCATCCAATGACCGCGCATAACACATATCATGATTACTCGCAATATCTGGTGATTCTCGCCAAACCCAGGAAATATGCAAGGTGCCATTTTTATCAATGGTGGTTTGCCAGTAGGCATTTCTTTCGCCTTGCCCATCAATGAGATTATCTTGTACCCTTGACCAGGTTTTGGTTTGCAAGCTATACCGGTTAATCATCATGTTTCCATTACCAGACCCACCATCCCGGTAAAAAAAGAGCAGATCGCCACTTTTTAGGCGGTAAAACTCCGGGTAAGTTACATTACCCTCCTTTTGATTTACCATACTTAACCGTTTCCCCAGTTGCAATGACCCAGGAGCAATGCCAACAGCATAGTTTAAAGGATTGTTGTGCTGCCCCCACGCTACATGAATAAAACCTCCCCCATCTACCATTATACTAATAGATTTATGTGCATCGGTCGCATCCCCCTTATAAGGTGTAGGCTGTATTTTCCAATTCTGGGCATTACTTTTTCGTTTGGCCAATACTACCTGTTGGTTTTCATCATAGTAGGCTGCATATTGAAAGCCCTGGTGACTAACTAAAGAATTTTTTCTAAAGATGACGGCGTTGACGGAATTTTTTGCCCAACCATTTTGAGCAATGGTTACCAAATTACCCTCCTGTGCCTGGCAGGAAAAACCCCAAACCATTAAACTCAGCATGCATGCATACTGCCATTTAGCTTTAATACTATTGAATATTGAATTGCTCAACTTTTTATATTTGGTTTTCGAAGTACACCAATTTTAAGCTCATTTATAGGGGGCTGAATAACATTTTAAGGGGGGCTATTTAATAAAATATGTTTTTTTTACCTTTTAAACCTTGTTTTAATTACAAATTGGTGTTCACACTGTAATGTTTGTGAAAAGTTTTCCGGTGTTTTTTAATAAAATCGGAAGGGGTAAGTTTAAACTGTTTTTGAAATTGTTCCCTAAAATATTTAATATCATTTATCCCCACCCTAAAGGCGGCCTCATTAATATTAAGATTGGTGTTGATTAATAATTCTGCTGCTTTTCTGATCCTTATAAATCTAATAAAACTATTGATAGACAGGCCAGAGGTTGTCTTGATTTTTTTATAAAGGTTAGAATGACTCATGCCTAAATCGGAAGCTAAACTCTTTACATTAAATTCTGTTTCCATTAAGTTTTCTTCAATAATGGTGATACACCTCTGAAGAAAGCCCTTATCTTCCTGAGATACCTTGTAAGTATCAGACTTCAGGGTAATTTCATTATAAAAGTAAGACTGCAAATTGGTCCTGTTCTTAATTACACTATTTATTTTAGCGGTAAATAATTCCTTATCAAACGGTTTGGCAATAAAATCATATGCTCCAGCTTCGAGCCCCATTAGGCGCATCTCATTGCTCGGATCAGCCGTTAACAGAATTACCGGAATATGGCTTAGCGCCTGATCTTCTTTCACCGCTTTACAAAGTTCTATTCCATTTAAACCATCCATATTTACATCCGAAATAATAATGTCTGGCAAGAACTCTTGTGCCACTTTAAGTCCATATAAACCATTTTCAGCCCTGTAAATCTTAAAAGTATTTTTAAAGATTTGTTGAATGTAATCCAGTACTTCCTCATTATCATCAACGATGAGAATAGTATGCAAATCAGAGATCAATAACTCCAAATGACCAGTACGCTCCTGTTCTGCGCGCTCTTCCTCTTCTTCCTGAGAAATAAGCTCATTAACATAAGTAAGTTCATTATCGAAACCTACACTTGGCTGAATATTCTCTATGGTAGAAACTTGTGGCAAATGAAGGATAAAAGTAGTTCCCTCACCTGATTTGGTTTGGTATGAAATTGTCCCCTTATGAAGTTCTACAAAGTTTTTAACCAAATATAAACCAATACCAAAACCAATTTTAAGAGAAGTTTTATTCATTACCTTATAAAACTTATCGAACAGTTTATCGCCTACCTCCTCCGGTATACCAGGACCGCTATCACTTACACTGATCTGGATACGATCTGCATTTTTAACTATAGCTAATCTTACAAATCCTTCTTTAGGGGTAAATTTCAAGGCATTTGAGAGTAGATTAAAGAGAATAATTTCCAATTTTTCCTTATCTGCCTGAATTTTTAAATTTTCATCCTCACAGTGAAAAGTGTACTGGATATGATTATTTTTAGCCAGATAGCTAAAACACATGAAAATTTCTTTGGCAAATTTAAAAAGATTCAATTCTACCAGCTTAAGCGAATCATTTTCACTCTCGCTTTTCCTGAAAAGTAACAATTGATCTACTAAACTGAGCAGTCTCCTCGAATTACGGTAAACTACATTCAAATCATTTTTCTCTGCGCCAGATTCTTTGGTGCTCAATATATCCTTTATTGGATTTACTATCAGCGTTAATGGCGTACGCAATTCATGAGAGATGTTGGTAAAGAAATTGAGTTTCTTTTCATTCAATTCCTTTTCTTTTTCCATCTTCATGTTCGTAATTTCTACCTCATGTTTTAATCGTTGCTGCCTTTTCCGGTAGAGCCAAAATAGATAGTACAAGCTGGAAACAGCGATAAAATATAAACTATAAGCCCACCAGGTGCGATACCAGGGCGGTAGAATAGTGATCTTAATGATCTTCTCATTATTACTCCAGGCACCTTCAGTATCGGTACTTTTGATATGCAATTTGTAGTGCCCCTCATTTAATCTTGAATAATAAGCGGTATTGAGTTTATCTACAAAGTTCCAGTCTCTGTCCCAGCCTTCAAGAAAATAGGCATACTTGATCTGATCCTGAAAGGAATACTCTATGGCTGCAAAATCAACAGATATTACCGCAGCATTAAAAGGTATTGATATTTCCTGAAGATTAACAACGGAAGAGGCCTTGTCGAAATAGGGATCATCATCAATGGGAACATTGTTTACCCTAAAATCGGTTAGTACCAGTTGCGGCACTCTTTTATTGATTCTGATACTATCGGGATAAAATTTATTGAAGCCCTTAATTCCGCCAAAAAGAAATTCACCATTGCTTAACTTGAGTGCGGCATTATAATTAAACTGGTTGCTTTGCAGACCATCAGTAGCATAGTAGTTTTTAAAACTTTTTGATTTAATATTTAATTTAGAAAGTCCATTATAAGTGCTGCACCAAAGATTTCCACTATTATCTTCTAAAATATTAAGAATAGAATTGCTCGGAAGACCGTTATCTTCAATGTAACGTACAAATTGATATGATTTCCGGTTAAAGTTGAGCAATCCGCCCCCCTCCGTACCGATCCAGAAATTATGGAAGCGATCTTCGTGGATAGCCCTAATTGCAGAATTTACAGGCACAAACTGATGTTTTTTATGAGCCACATCAATTTTGATGAGGTGCGTATAGTTGCCGGCCCACAATACGCCCGAGCGATCTTCGTAAATGGTATGAATATCTCGTAAATTATTATCAAAAAGATCGAATTTGTCTGCCAAAGGATTGAATCGATAAAGTGCTCCCCCCTTGGTTGTGCCTGCCCAGAGATTTCCTTTTCTATCTTGAAACAGTTTCCATAAGTTAACTTCTTCAATTCCCTTTACCGTATTATAACAATGATAATGTTTAAATTTTCCCGACAATTTATCGTAACGGTCTATTCCACCACTAAATGAGGCTACCCAAATGGTATTTTGATTGTCTTTGAGGATACTCGTAACAAAGTTGCTGGTAAGCGTACCCGGATTGCCTGAATGATGCACCAGGTTTTGAAAATGCTTTGTCTTAGGATTCCAGATGCTTAATCCACCTCCATCTGTTCCTATCCAGATATTATGCTCGGCATCCTCACAGAAAGAGAGCACAAAATTATTAACCAGTGTATTTTGCTGAAAGGGATCGGCATTGATGGTTTTAAACTGGGTATCTTTAGAATCGATTAAATCAACTCCACCACGAAGGGTGGCAATCCATTTTCTGGATTCGCGATCTTCTAAAATGGCACCAATTGAATTACTACTGAGCGATCCTTTCTCCTTTCCCGCAGTTAGGTATTCGGTATGATTTTTTTTGATATCATGAATGGTAATTCCACCACCATCTGTCGCTACCCAAAGCTGGCCGTTTTTATTCAGCCTTAAGCTCATGATATTCTCATTGCTCAATTTAAACGGCGCTCTTCTTAAAATTTTTGTTTTCTTATCGAGGATAAACAAACCATTCTCTGTACCCACCCATAATTGGTTATTGGCTCCATTTAAAAGCTTGGTCACTCCTTTTATGCCATTAAAAACAAGTTTCAGCTCAGCATTGGTCCAGGTATAAATCCCACGATCTTTAATACTAAACCAAAGCACATCGTTTTGATCAAAATCTGATGCTTTAACCGAATAGCTATTGTTGTTGCGAATAGTTAATAAACTGGCCTTATCCGCTCCATTTTTAACTACAAATAATCCCTTCTCTTCTGATCCAATGTACACATCTCCATTTTTGGAAACCGAGATCGTATTAATAGCAGAAGTGATTTTAATTTGAGGTTGATTAAGGTAATAAACCGGATGTATTTTGGTATCACTGTAATCAAAGTACGATATTCCCTTTTGGGTTCCAATCCACACCCGATCCTTAGCATCACCGTTCAAGGCAATAATGTGATTGTTGATCAGCGAATTTTCATTATCCCATTTATTTCTAAAAACCTTGAAACTATAGCCATCATAACGGTTTAAACCATCATAAGTACCCATCCAAATAAATCCAAAACGATCTTGATAAAGGGAATTGACTACATTATTTGAAAGACCATCCTCAACTCCAAGGTACTTGATTGTTTGTTTGTCTACCTGCGCTGAACAAAAGCAATAACTCAATAACAGACAAGCAATTACCTTTAATGATCTGGTCATAAATTTTATTCAGGGATGATTGAATGAGTATTTGGTTTCTGAAAATAAAAGTACATATTATTATTAAAAATGTCTCTATAACGTTTAAAACCATTTAACAGACTGATTTAATGCAAATTACCAATTCTTTAACCAAGAATTATCACAATGCATAGTCATTATAACCATCCTAGGTGTTATTTTCTCTTTAACCCTATAATACAAATAAGTTTATTCACCACTAAAACCTTAACCTCCCAATGTTTTTTTTCACCATATAAGCCAAATAAGAAAAAATAAGTTTCAATTTTAACTGCAAAGCACGCAAACTTATCGAAAAGTATTAACCACAGAGATAAAGAGGAATACACAAAGCACACAGAGATAGCTTCAGCATTAAGAAGGACTCAGAGTCAAGATTTCGGAAGCATCGAAATCACCCAACTCCCCTACTTTTTTCAAGGAGGGGGTGAGTAGGACTAGTGAAGTGGCTGGGGTGGTTATTACAATGAACTTACATGCCTTAAATGGTAAAAAGTATCGAATCATATAAGCCAAATAAGAAAAAATAAGTTTCAATTTTAACTGCAAAGCACGCAAACTTATCGAAAAGTATTAACCACAGAGATAAAGAGGAATACACAAAGCACACAGAGATAGCTTCAGCATTAAGAAGGACTCAGAGTCAAGATTTCGGAAGCATCGAAATCACCCAACTCCCCTACTTTTTTCAAGGAGGGGCTGCGTAGGCTAGTGAAGTGGCGGGGGTGGTTATTTTTTTCACCATCTAAAACATATAAGTTTAATCACCATATTGGTTGGTAAAACAAAAAGGGGTTGCTTTTGGCAACCCTTTAAATTATTTCTGCTGATTAAGTTTCTTAATTAAATTCACTTCATCCTGTCTGTAGGGTGTTCCATCAGGATTAAAAATTTCATGGAACCACTCAATTGGATCACTTCCATCGGCTAATGGGGTATCCCAGGCATATTTGGTATTGGTTTTACCTGCTACAAAACCCCAGTTAATTGCGCCTACATTTTCTTTTTTCAATAACGGAAGGATATTAGAAAAACGGCTGTTCCTGGTTCTGGCCATGTATTCTGTACAAATAAGTGGCTTTCCATGAGCTTTTAACAGGTTGATGGTTCTTTCATGCCATTGCGGTTCTTCGTAATTGTGGTAAGTGATCACATCCGAATTGGCAATTTGAATCGCATTCAGTTTTTCGTAGTTCCAATCCCATAAGCCAATGGTAATCGGTTGCTCGGGATTAGCCTCCCTGGCCCATTTAATTTCTGCAGTAAGCAAGGGAATGGTCGACTCCAGTTTTCCACTGTTTCCTGGTTCGTTGTATAAATCCCACATTAAAATGCGCTTATCTTTACCGAAACGGGTTAAAATATCTTTCACATATTTTTCCAAAGCCGGGAAGTTGGCCGCTTCTTTAGAATTAGGGTCTCCTGGGTCTTGTAACCAACCTGAGTTATGCACCCCGATTTTTGGTGCGGGTTGTTTGCCTGGAGTTGAAGTTTTGTTCCAGCAATCGTCGAAAAAGACAAACATCGGCTGTATACCGTGTTTTTGACTAATCGTTAGAAACTGGTCAATGCGTTTCTTAAACCCTTCAGCATCTTGATTCCAGGCCTGACTATGTAAAAACACGCGCATGGTATTAAATCCTATTTGCTGTGCCCAACCCAGTTCCTTATCGATTAAATCAGGACTAAAAGTATCTGCCTGCCACATTTCCAATTGATTAATGGCATTCGCAGGAATGTAGTTGGCACCAGTTAGCCACTTGTGTTCTGCGTACCACTGATTAGCCTTTTCAGCCGACCAAACCTTGCCGATGGTTGCAGTCTTTGCCTTTTGAGCAAAACTAGCCGTCGAGATCGCTAAGATCGATAGGCCAAGTAATAATTTTCTCATGTTCGTATTGGTGTTTTAGTATTTACTATTTTTTATTTTCCGATGGGATAGGTAATTCAGTATCCTTTTTCAAGGGAATCCCAAAATTGGGTGTACCATCAGTATTCCAGGTAAATTTCTGTGCGCGTGGAGAACGAAATCCTCCGCAACCCTGCCCTGGTTTATCATTAGCATGGTATAAAATCCAGTCTTCTGTACCATCTGGCGATTTGAAGAAAGAATTATGGCCTGGTGCATAAACACCATTTTCTACTGATTTCTGGAATACAGGTTGGGTAGATTTCGTCCAGGATTTTGGGTCGAGCAAATTAGCTCTTACCGATGCGGTTAACATCCCCAGCGCATAAAAATCTGTCCAACAGCCACTGGCCGAGTAGACGATAAAAACCTTATCTCCATGTATCAAAAATTGCGGCCCTTCATTCACATCAACATGTGGTGGATTGTTAGCATCGTTTAGGTCACCTATTTTCTCCCAATCAAATTTTGGACTGGATATCTTTACCCGTTTACCACTAACTGTCCAGGGGTTTTTAAGCTTAGCCATAAATATTTCCTGTTTTCCATTTACATCACCTTCCCAGCCCGACCATATCATGTACAACTGTCCGTTTATTTTAGCTACATCGCCATCAATTGCCCATTTGTTAGTGGGATCTGTAATTTGTCCTTTAAATATCCACTCGCCTTCCATAGGATCTTGCGCAGCATTTTCCAGTACATACATGCGATGATTTTCATTCTTACCATTATCGGCAGCAAAATAAGCATACCATTTCCCCTCCAAGAACATCACTTCGGGGGCCCAGATACTCCTTGAATAAGGCCCAGTGGCAGGAGCTTTCCAAATGGTTTTATGCGGTGCATCTTTTAAGCCTTCTAAGGTTTTACTCTTCCACAGCTCTACCCTATTTCCTGTGGTATGTGTGTAATAGTAAAAACCATCTTTGTAAAAGCTATAAGGATCTGCCCCGGTGGGTAAAAGCGGATTTTTAAAAGTTTGGGCTGCTGTAATTTCAATGGAGAAGAAGGAAATTAAGAGAAAGAGTGAAATGGCTTTCATATATCAGTTTATATTTGGTTAGCTTCTTTAAATTCAAAACACGCCTTTTTGTCTTAATTGTACAATTTAAAGCGTATCATTATTTCAACATCACGTGTCAATTTTCAAATTACCGGATTAAAAATTTAAATGTTTTGGGCAAAATCTGCCACTCTAATTCCTGTTGATGACTTACAGTGGTTTTAACATCAACAATTGCCGTTAGCCGTGGTGATACCTTTTTAGCCGAGCGATGGGTATGGAAAACATACTTGATTTGCCCTGTTTTATCAGTAAAAAAATCGCCATGACCTGTGCCATTGAAACCGACATTATTCCTGCTCAATATTGGATGCTGCGCTACTTTTCTCCAGGGCCCATAAGGCGAAGATGAAATGGCATATCCTACGGCATAATCGATATTTCTAAAATCATTTGCCGAATAAAAAAGGTAATATAAACTGCCCTTTTTAATCACGGTTGGTCCTTCGGTAACCGGCCAGTCTACATGTTGCGTATTTTCCCAGGGCTGAGTGGCCGTGATGCATTCTTTCAGGCTTTCCTCCTTAACTGCTGAAAAATCAGCTTTCAATTCTGCAACGAAGATTCTGTTTCCTTTGGATAAGCGCACATGATACAGGTAAAACTTCCCATCGGCATCCTTAAATACAAATGGATCTATCTGTAATCCATCGGCAGGCAAAGGCTTTAATTCCTGCTGCGTAAAAGGGCCTAAAGGACTATTACTTGCTGCAATTGCAATTCGCTCATTGGCAGTATAAGCCATATAATATTTTGATCCCCGTTTAAATACTTGCGGTGCCCAAAACCCTTTGGTTCCAAAACTTTGTCCTTTAGCAAGCGCATAGCCGCCATTATTTTTGCCCACTGGTCCAGTCCATTTTTTAAGGTCGGTTGATTGATAAACCAAAAAACCTTCGTCACTGCTGGTACCATATAAATAATAGATTCCTTTATCTAAAAAAATAGTGGGATCTGCGACCGCGATTGTATCTGTTGCCCAATAAATCCGGGATGGAGCCTCCACCGGTTTAGAAAAGACCCAGCCCGGGCATAAAACCAGGGCCAGGATAAGCACGACAAACTTTTTCACTATTACCTGTTATTGAGTTTAGCATCCAATAGTTTAATGGCATAGCCACCTACCACACTCCTCGCCTGGAAACCCACTTGCTTTCCATCAGTAGTTTCGTGCCAATCACTTAAAGGAACTCTTGTTGGAGTTTCAATCGAATACTTATAGATGGGGTTGATAAACTTGTCGAAGTCTGCACGATTATCAGTGAGCGTTGCAGTCCACATAATCCAATCTGATTTGGTATACGTTTTTCTGCTGTCTAAGGGAAGTCCGAATGCATTTTGCTTGGTCAGGTAAAAATCAATCTCTTTTTTGTAAACTTCCTTTGGAAAAATATCCAGATTTAAAACCTTATCCCACACGAGGTTATATTTTTGGCTCCAGGTGTTCTTTTTATCGAATGTTAAGGCAAAATGATCACCATCATTGGCCATTTGGATCCATTTGGCCGACATATCCTTAGCCATAGCCGTATATTTATTGGCTTCTTCCGCTTTTCCAAGCATTTTAGCCAGCATGCCATAACCACCCAAACCTACAATGGCTTTAACCGAAAGATTGGTATTTCTGGCCAAATGACCAGCAAAATCATCTGTACAAAGCTGGTTAGCAGGATCGAAGCCTTCTTTACTTAAATAATCTGCCCAAACGCTTAAAGTTTGCCAGTGTTTTCTGGCATAATCTGCATTTCCTTCAACTTTGGCTATTGCTGCTGTGAGAATAATCATATTTCCAGATTCTTCTACCGGCATATCCTCTCCGTAAGTTTGACCGTTAGCCAGTGGATAGGTGCCTAAATCGTGTGCCGCGAAAGGTTTTTTCCATTTACCGCTTTCACTGTAATAGAAGATACCATTTAACATTCCTTTTAATAAATCGGGATTGTAGGCCAGAAATAGCGGTGCAGACGGATAAGTTACATCAACCGTATTGATTGAGCCGTTACTGAAATTTTCTTTCGATAAGAATAGAATATCTCCATTTGGTGCCTCAACCAGTTTATGTGCGGAAATGGCCTGGCGATAAGCGATGTCATTCAGTTCGGCGTATTTTTCACCGCCTGCCTTCAGGTTATCAGCATGAAATGTTTGATTAAAAGCTGCGCATTTTTGCAGCACAGTGGTGTACGATGTTGCCGCCTCAGCTAATATATTTTCGATTTTTTTATTCCCGTCTTTATTCCACCATGACCGCAGGTTTTCACCAAAATACTGCACTGCATAAAGATCGTCATAAGCCACTAAAACCTGTTTATCTATACTTTTTTGGCCCGTTACCGCAAAAGGTAATACTGTTGCCAGTGTTAAGCTTTTTCCTTTCAACACTGGGCTTGCACTTAATTTTCCCTGAATAAATGCTGTTGGATCGCTGGTTAAATATTGTTTACCATCCTTTTGATTTACAGCCACATAAGCATATCCCCAATCAATTCTCACATCGTCACCTTTTTTCTTTAAAACAGGTTGTTCTACCGTTCCGGCCTTAAGTATAGAGAGGTTTGCATGAGTATAGCTTTTGGCTTCCACTTCCTGAAATTTGTTGTTCACCGCCAAATCAGTCGAAGTACCAAAGTAAACTTCTGCCTGATGGACTTTACCATCATTAGCCTTTACTTTGAAGTTTACATAAGAAACCGGGCGCGCCAGTAAATCTAAATCATTCATTAAAAGAGGTGAAGTAAACGCTACTTCTAAATCTACCTTGCCACAGTTAAAGTTATAAAGTGTTTGTGTGGCATTGATCTTTACATCAGTTTGTTTTGCAGCAATTAAATTTTGTAATTGAGCAGCAGGTTTTTCATATACAATACCCGCGTCAATAAATTGCCCGCCACCGGTATTTCTTACGTGGATGGCCAAAACGTTTTGGCCTTTCTTAAGTTTGCTTCGGTCAATGGGCACATAAATGTATTTACCTACGAAGCACTGACAATCGTAAATAGATTCACCATTTAAGAAAACCTCCGCATTATCGTCATGACTAATTTTAAGGCTAAGTTGCTGGTTTGGAAGTTCAGTTACCTCAAAAGTTCTTCGTAACCAGATATCATCCGTTCTCCATTGCGTTTTTGCCTGTCCATCGCCAAAAGTACCTGTACCAGTTTTCCACTGCTGATCATCAAAATTTGTTTTTTCCCAGCCATTGGCAGGCTTCTGTTCGGTATATTTTGCCTGGTAAGGCTTTTCATCGGCACCAGGAGCTACAGATACATAAGTTTTATCTACATTTCCTAAAAAACTATAGGTTTTGCCATCCACTTTAATCATTCCGATGAGAGATTGCGTAGTGCCAGTCCAGTGCTTAGTGGGCGAGGCATTAAGCTGATCGGTAAAAGACCAGACACTAAAATAAGGATCATGGGTGATAAGTGGATATGCAGGTGCCTTTCTCTCCTGTGCGAATCCAAAAAAGGCACTGCAAGCCAGATAAAAAAATAGTGAAAGTTTTTTCATTTGTGTGAATGATTAGGAAGCCGTTGGGCAGGATTGGAACCTGATCCCAACGGCATTTTTATAGGTAGATTTAAAAAGTTATTTTTTGTGAAGGGGTAAAAATCATATCCTCTACTCCAGCGATCTTCAGGCCTATGCGGGCGAAAACATAGTTTTGTGTAGGCACCAGCGCAGGGATGGTTACAGACATACTCAGGTTATTCAAATCTGCAATGGCAGTACCCGTTAAATCCTGCGTAGCAATACTATTTCCACCATCAACAAACTGGGTTTTATTGATGTAAAGAGTTACACGCTCAACATCCTTAGCATTGGCATCGGTTATTATTTTTTCCAGTTTACAGCTCGCATTTACCTTGCCCGAAGCGGCAGCAATAGCAGCGCTTCTAATCATGTAATATGGTCTTACCTCCAGGTCCATGGTTTTGCTGCCATTAATTTGAACAGCAATGGTATCTTGTCTGCCAGCGGAATTTTTAGGCCATAAAAAAGGGCCTTGATTGGCTGTGAACACCAATTTGTAATTGCCATCGAATAGTTTGGCTCCAAAAGTTCCATCTTGTGTTACATTGACATTGATGGCTCCATTATTACCAAAACCAGGCTGCCAGAGTTCGAAATTTACATTTCCATATTGTACACCAATGGCCTCGCCTTTATAAACTAAACGACCAGTAAAATCGGCTTCTGGCGCATCGTAATTATCCTTTTTACAAGAAGCAAAAATTACGGTAGCTAATAGCATGATGATATAAAATCTATTTTTCATGTTCTTATGTCTTGATAATAAATTATTGATTTGGATTTCTTACAATCTTCGGATTTCTGTTGATGATGTCCTGATTGATTAAAGAGTAATAATTACCCAGGCGGAAGCGATGCGCCGCGGTAACACGACTTGGTTTTACTACTTTAAAGATGTATTTATTGTGATTTGGATTGCCTGGGTTATAGTATTTGTAAGGCCATAAACCAAATACTTGTGTACTGGTTCGGGTTGCCGAGCCAATGTTGGTTGCATTAATAAAATCAGCATTGCTCATGTTATTGCCATTCCAGACTTTATCAGCCAGTCTCCAGCGTTTGTAATCCCACAATTCATGACCTTCAAAGGCTAATTCTACCTTACGTTCATGCACAATGCGATCAAAAGTGATCTCGGCAGCCGTTAAGGCGGTGGTTAATCCAGCTCTATCTCTTACCGGTTTCAAATAGCCGGCAGCTGCCCCCAAATCGCCCAACTGAAAGGCCGCTTCAGCTGCATTTAACAAAACTTCTGCGTAGCGGTACCTGATCCACCAAACCTCGCTTCGGGTACCAATCTGGCCCGAACCTGCAGAAGGATCTAAATACTTGCGTACATAAAAACCTGTTTGAGCACTGAATTCTAACCCATCAACCGGGCCATCCTTGCCTACCACCTGCACACTACCCGGATTACCAGGAAGAACATCTGTTTTAGTTGAACCAAAGTTATCGCCAGTTACAATACTGCCATTAGCCAATTGATAACCCGCCCAGATATCTACCATGTTCCCCTTAAACAAGGTGCCCGGCAAAATTACCGTGCCTGCTAAACGGGCATCTCTTCCGGCAAAAATATCGGTAATTCCGGTGTAGTAAACGGGGTTTCCAGAACCATCTGTTACAGGCAAAGAAGCATAGGTATTATCTAGCTTCTCGAAAGACTGGACCAGGTTTAGGGAAGGATTTAAACGACCACCTTGCGCCTCTTCTGCTGAAGAACGAGGTTGATTATCGATGGTAAACCCATGAACCTTATTGGTTTTCAACTTGAAATCCTTCACAAAAATCACCTCCGGGTTACTTCCTTTATCGGTAAATAAACTGGCGAAGTTTTCAGATAAGTTGGGATTCTTCTGATACAAGGAATATTGACCATCGGCAATAATTTCCTTTGCCGCATTAAGGGCTTTGGTAAAGTAACTGTTAGCTAAAGAGGAGGCAATACCTACCTCTCCACCCGGAAGCGTTAATTGTGAATTGCTGTATTTGGCAATAGAACCTGCATACAAAGCGGCTCTGGATTCCATAGCCAGAGCTGCCGCTTTCGTTGCCCTGCTTTTTACATTTGCAGAGTTTGGCAATATGGTTTTAACGGCTTCCAACTCTGAGATTACAAAGTCGTAAACTTCTGTTTCTTTTGCCCTTGGGTATTGAAGATAGGTTGGATCTCCGCTGTAATTATAGGTTAGTGGCTCTAAAATTAACGGCACCCCTCCCATTCGCTTAACCATTTCGAAATAAAGGCCTGCACGGATAAACCTGGCTTCTGCCAGATAACGGTCTTTGTCTTCCTTTTTCAAGGTATTAGACTCTTCACCCTTTTTAATGAAGTTATTCAAATCGCGTACATAACCGTAATCCCACATGTTCCACGAATCGTAGTTGTATTCCAGGTTCTGGTGGCGGAAATAATCTCCACTTGCAGAGCCGAAACCCTCGTCAAAATCGGCAAATAACCACCAGGATTCTATTCTTTGAAAATCTGGATAACGGTCATAAAGATCACCGATTACCGATAAAACCAAGTTGGGATCCTTCCAGGTAGCCTCTATATCTAAGGTATTGGTAGGCTGTTTATCTAAAAATTCTGAGTCTTTTTTGCATGATTCGCCAAAGGTTAACAATGCAGCAGCAGACAATATATAGATGTATTTTTTCATTTCTTTAAATTTTGGATGTTTACAGCGTTAATTTGATACCGATGTTGTAAAACTTGTTTTGCGGATACTGCAAGCCGTTATCGTCTGCAATCTCCGGATCTACACCATAATCACTTAAGTTATCGAAAGAGAAAAGATTATAACCGTTAAGATATACCCTGGCATTCTGGATCTTAATTTTTTCAGACCATTTTTTCGGGATGGTGTATCCCAATTCTAAAGTACGGGCACGTAAATAGCTTACATTGTGCAACCAAAAAGTAGAGTTCTTGTTGTAATTACTCAACTGATTA
Organism: Pedobacter rhizosphaerae; assembly: GCF_900111155.1. Classification (GTDB taxonomy): domain Bacteria; phylum Bacteroidota; class Bacteroidia; order Sphingobacteriales; family Sphingobacteriaceae; genus Pedobacter; species Pedobacter rhizosphaerae. The sequence goes on from NZ_FOGG01000006.1 coordinate 83,618, forward strand.
TCGTTAAAGCGCATGGCCGGGTATTTTCCGGAAACCCATGGGCTGTTTAAGTCGTACAGGTTGGTTCTGTGCCAGCTGTCGTTGGCAAAGTTTTGCAATAAGGCTCCGGTATTTTGGAAAGGCCATCTTTGTTCCCAGTTTTGGTTCCAGGAGTATAATGAACCTCCTGAAAAATCGGCAGTAAAATCGAAGTTTTTCCATGAACCTCCAATGGTGAAACCAAACATCACATTCGGCTGCCCGGTGGTGGTGTAACCAATCGGACGTTCGTCCAAACCATCAATAACCCCATCGCCATTCTGATCTTTGTAGATTAAATCACCCGGGAGTAGGGTTCTGTTCCCTTTTCCATCAATATTGACCTTAGAATTGTTGATCTCATCAATGCTTTGGAACTGTCCGGTAACTTCATATCCCCAGAAAATGTTATTATATCTGTTTTCTAAAGAGTTACGGTATTGATCCCATGAATTATTAAAACGCGGCATATAAGATTCTAAAAACTTACTTCTGGTGATCGAAAAATTACCTCCTACATTGTAGTTGAATTCTCCAATTTTATTGCGGTAGTTTAAAGAAAACTCAGCACCGTATTGTGCATCGCTATTGATGTTATAATCAGGGAGGTTATAACCAATTTCCTGTGGAACCAATACATCATTTTTTGTTCCTCTTAAGCCGGTACGCTTACGGTAGAAATAATCAACCGTACCATTAAGTTTCGAACCGAATAAAGAGAAATCAGCACCTACATCGGCAATTCTGCTCTTAAACCAGGTTAGTGTATTAATAATTGGTCCTTTATCTCTCGATGTTGTAATGGTTTTACCATCCAGGATAACTGTACCTACGTTATAGGTATATCCGGGCAAGTAAGCAAAAGGATCCAGGTTAATGTTATCATCTCCCAAAATACCATAGGAAGCACGGAATTTCAAATCATCCAAAATGCTGTTTTCACCTAAAAGGGATTTCATAAATCCTTCTTGTGTAATTCTCCAGCCAATGGAAGCAGAAGGAAAGTAACCTACACGCCTGTCGGGGGCAAATTTCCAGGAAGCATCTCTTCTTCCAGAGAATTCAACATAATACTTATTGTCATAGTTATAATTTAATCGGGTTACATAACCGATACGCGCTTCTTCCTGCTGCTGATCTGTAAAATCCTGTCCGTCCATATCTGCAAATTGCAGTACAGGTAAAACATTGGTTTGAGGTACAGCATGTTGGAAAGTGTACGTACGGAAGCGATCTAATCGCTCTGCTAAAAGCAATCCTCCAAAAGTATGTTTACCGAAAGTACGGTTGTAATTGGCCTGTAACTGATAAGTATTGGTCATTACCTTTTCATTCCTACGCTCGCGATAAGGATTTGAACTCCCTACTTTTTGCTCATAAACGCCTGTTTCAGGACGATAGGTATACACATTATAAGTGTACTCATGGCCGTTGATTACATTATCTGCAATGTAATAAGAGTATAATCCCTTAATTTCTAAACCTGTAATCGGTGTGTTGTAAGTAGCAGTTAAATTGGTTTGTAAAACCCTCCAGTCAGATTTCCAATAACCACTTAAAGCCTTACTTTGAACCGCAAATTGTTCTGTATTGTGACCAATGTCGTTAGGGTAATTGGGATTACCGTTTGCATAAGCCTGCTCTGTAGGGCGGTTTCTCAACAGGGCAAAACGAGCAGCCCAGTAATCATCACCACCGGGTACCCCTGGTTGATCTCTGCTTTCCACACGACCATTAATTAACATATTTACCTTGAAGCGATCGGTAATTTTCGCCTCCACATTACTTTGAATATTGGTACGGTTAAATTCAAACTCTCTTTGGGTTCCGTACACGCCTTTTTGGTCTAAACGGGTAGCAGAAATATAGTAAGTTAACTTATCTGTACCACCCGAAGCACTTAAGTTTACCGAAGACTGAGGCGCATTTGGAGCGATGATAATATCTTTCCAGTTTTGGCTCTGGTAACCATACTCCGTTCCGGCTTTCCATTTATCGAGTTCAGTTTGTGTAATATCAGTTTTTCCGTTGGCATTCATTTCTGCAGTGGCCTTTCCTAACATCCACTGATAGGCATCGGTAGTTTCCGGGAAGCGTACCCAGTTTTGCCATCCGGTATAAGCATCTACAGAAAAAGAATTCCGCGTACTGTTTTTACCCTTTTTGGTGGTTACGATAATTACCCCATTGGCCGAACGGCTACCATAAATGGCTGCCGAGGCATCTTTCAAAACGGTAATACTTTCAATATCATTTGGAGATATGTTATTAAACTGACCAGCATCCTGCTGAATTCCATCAATAACATATAAAGGATCGCCCATGTTACGAATCTGAATGTTCGCACTTGCCCCGGGTCTACCATCGGGCATTCTAAATGAAACCCCTGCTAATTTTCCTGCCAGGCCAGTACTTACTGTTGAACCGCCATGTACTTTTTCAAAATCCTTGCTGCTAATGGTAGCTACAGCACCCGTAATGGCTTCTTTCTTCTGCGTTCCGTAACCCACAACCACTACATCCGTTAAATCAGTAGAGGAAGATTTTAGTTTAGCATTAACAGTTGTCCTTCCATTTATACCTATTTCCTGATTGCTGTACCCTACGTACACGAAAACCAGCGTGGCATTTTTAGGGGCTACAATTTTATATTTACCGCTTCCATCGGTGGTAGCAGTGGTAGCAGCATCTTTAACCTTGATACTTACCCCCACTAAACTCTCTCCTTTTTCGTCGGTAACCGTTCCCGTAACCGTGGCCTGCTCTTGTGCATAAAGATTTCCCGAATACAGAATGGTTAAGATTCCGCAAATCAAAAACAGCATTCTTGGCTTACTAAAAGGATTTTGTAGAGGAGGCCATGTAGGCCACTTGGCTCCTCCTAAAGAGGATAAAATTTTTCTCATAAAAATTGTTATTTGGTTAGCAATGATGTTAAACCGCTCTGAATGTGGTTAAGCAACAAACAAATATGATCTTTTTAAGCGCCTACTAATTGCTGCATTTGTATCAATATTTCCTCAATTTGTCTCTTTTTTTCGCTCATGTTTTAAATTTCAGGACTCACAAAAAAAGTTACAATCAACTGTTTAACAACCAAATAAGATCAAAAATTCAAATACACAGTATGCCACAACAGGATGAGACAAATTATCCTCCCTGATGACATTCATGGAGTAGCCTATTCAAAATCTCTGATTAGAACCATTTCTTTGATATATTTGAACAACCGAGTATAAACAGCCTTGAAAAAACTAACCATCCTATTTTTATTCATCCTGGCAAGTAAATTCATTTATGCCCAGCCTTATTATTTTAGGCGCTATCAGGTAGAAAATGGATTATCGAACAATACTGTTTTCTGTACGGTTCAGGATCAAAATGGTTTTATGTGGTTTGGTACCAAGGATGGCCTCAACCGATTTGATGGCTACACTTTTAAAACCTACAGGCATAACGAAGAAGATTCTAAAAGCATTGGTAACGATCTTATTTACGCTTTGCACACCGACAAACAACATCGCCTCTGGATAGGTACCAATAAAGGTGTATACCGCTACAACCCGCAGCAAGAAAGTTTCAGTCTTATTGCTGAAACCAAAAACATGCGTATTAACGATGTGCAAAGTGATACCAAAGGTAATCTGTGGATCATTTCACTATCGCGTTTGTTTACTTACAATATTGAGCAAAAGAAATTTTACGCTTTTAAAGAAAAAGCTCATTTTGATGCCAATTCTGTTGGTGTAACCAAAGATGGTGGTATCTGGATCACAACCATGCAGGGCACTATAGAAAAATACGATCCTTTACACAATAGTTTTGCTTCTCATCATGTAATGAGTAAAAGCAAAGAAAGCGGCTGGACCACTAAAGTGCTTGATGCCGGTAACGGAAAACTACTGATTGGTACCGCCAATCAGGGGGTAAAACTTTTCGACTTAAAAACCTCTACTGTAAGCAATCTTAAAACCTTCAATGAAGATAAAACCTCCATTTTCGTCAGAGATATCCTTCAATCTAAGGAGCATGAATTTTGGATAGGCACAGAGTCTGGCCTGTACATTTACAACAGTCAGGATGGCAGTTTAGCACATTTACAAAAGCAGTATAATAACTTTTATGCGCTATCAGACAATGCCATTTATACGGTTTACCGGGATCGGGATGGTGGAATATGGTCTGGAACCTATTTTGGCGGAATTAACTATTATTCGCCACAGTATGCCGTGTTCACCAAGTATTTCCCTCAGAAAGGTAGCAACTCCATTAGCGGGAGTGATGTGAGAGAAATTTGTAAGGATAATGATGGCAATTTATGGATAGGTACTGAAGACGCTGGTTTAAACAAGCTGGATGCCAAAACCGGACTGTTTGAAAACTTCCTGCCAGATGGAACCCAACATAGCATTGCTTATTACAACATACATGGCTTATTGGTACATGGAAATCAACTATGGATCGGAACCTTTGAGCATGGTTTGGATATCATGGACATTAAAACCCGAAAAGTAATAAAACACTATACGGCAAGCCCAAAAAATGGATTACGTACCAATTTTATTGTTTCCTTTTGTAAAACAAGCAAGGGAGATATCCTTGTGGCCACGATTTATGGGTTATATCGTTATTACCCAAAAAAGGATTTCTTTGAGCCCATTCCCGATATCCCGATGTTTTTTTATGATTCTGTGATTGAAGACAGCCAGGGCAATATCTGGGCGAGTAGCTTTAATGATGGTATTTATAAATTTCGCCTGGATAAGAAAGGGTTTAAAAATTACAGGAACATAGAAGGCGATAAAAAATCGCTTAGCCACAATAGCGTAAATAGTGTTTTTGAAGATAGCCATCACCACATTTGGGTAACCACAGATGGTGGTGGTTTAAACCTTTTTAATCCAAAAAAAGAAGATTTTACGCGTTTTGGCACCAAGGATGGCTTTCCCAGTAATTCTATGTTCAGAATTTTGGAAGATGAAGACCAAAAACTCTGGATTAGCAGTACACGGGGATTGATACGCTTCGACCCTTCCAGAAAGGAGATTAAAACCTATTCCAGATCCAACGGATTGTTAACAGATCAGTTTAACTACAGTTCTGCTTTTAAAGATACTGATGGAAGATTTTACTTTGGGAGCGTAAAGGGCCTGATTAGTTTTTTACCCGCCAGCTTAAGAAATACCAATAATCAACCTCCGGTTTTTTTAACGGGCTTTCAGATTGATAATGAAGAAACACGGGTAAATGGCCCTGATTCTGTACTTCATAAATCGATCATTTACACCGACACACTCATCCTCAAAGATGATCAATCCTCTTTCAGTTTCGATTTTGCGGCATTGGGTTATACTTCGCCAGATATGACAGAATATGCCTACAAAATGAGTGGTTTGAACAAAACCTGGGTTTACCTTAAAACCAACAGAAAGGTTTACTTTACCAAACTCGCTGCCGGAACCTATACCTTCGAAGCCAAAGCTTTAATAAATGGCAGCGACAACTGGAGCCAAAAGAATGTAAAAATCATGATTAAGGTTTTGCCTCCCTTCTACAAGAGTCCCCTGGCCTATTTTCTATATTTTGTATTGGCATCGGCATTGATTATTTATCTGATAATGAGCTATCACCGCAGGCTCGAAACCAAAAACAAAAGGCGGATGGAGCTTTTTGAAAACAAAAAAGAAAAGGAAATTTATCAGGCAAAAATTGAGTTTTTTACCAATGTAGCCCATGAAATACGAACACCCCTTACCTTAATTAAGGGGCCAATGGAGAAAGTAATCAAACAGGCGGAAAGTGTGCCATCCATAGAAAAAAACTTAAGGATTATGGACCGAAATACCGACCGGTTACTCACCTTAACCAATCAACTGCTCGATTTCCGTAAAACAGAGATTAAAAACTTTTCGCTCAATTTTGTAAAGGCGAATATTAATGAGATCCTACAGGATATATTTTTAAGCTTTCAGGGAGTAGCCGAGCAGGGCGAAACAGACTATCATTTACAGCTACCGGATCATGCGTTGGAGGCTTATGTAGATGTGGAAGGTTTGTATAAAATATTGAGTAACTTAACCGATAACGCGCTTAAATACTGTGAAAAAATGGTTAGCATTAGTCTGGTAACCCTTTCGGATAGAGATTGCTTTCAGATTTTAGTCGAAAACGACGGCCCACTGATACCAAAAGATTTAAGGGAAAAAATATTTGAGCCCTTTTTCAGGGCTACAGAAACAGAAGTTAAACGCGGAACCGGGATAGGTTTGTCTATTTCCAAATCGCTGGCAGAACTTCACCACGGTAAATTATTTGTTGATGAATATAGCAGCAAACACAATATCTTTATACTTGAGCTCCCCATCCATCAACTCATTGAATTTAATCTGAAAGGCAAATGGAAAAAACATTAATGAGCGAAACACACGGACAAAATCAAGAAGAAAAATCTATCATTTTATTGGTAGATGACAATGAAGATATTTTAGATTTTGTTGCTGATGACCTGAGCGAAAAATTCCATGTGCTGCAAGCCAGAGATGGTATGGAAGCGCTCGAAATCCTGAATACAGAAATCGTTCAACTGGTCATCAGTGATGTGATGATGCCAAAAATGGATGGCTTTGAACTTTGCCGGAGAATAAAATCAAGCCTGGAGCTGAGCCATATTCCCGTTATTTTACTAACCGCTAAAAACACACTCCAATCAAAAATTGAAGGCATAGAACTGGGCGCTGATGCTTATGTAGAGAAACCTTTCTCGCCTGAGTTTTTACAGGTGCAGGTATCCTCATTAATCAAGAATCGCAATAAGATAAAGGCTTATTTTGCCAGCTCGCCCCTTATACACATCAAAACGATGGCCTATTCTAAAGGAGATGAACAATTTTTAGAAAAACTCCAGGAAACCATCCTTAAAAATCTGGATAATCAAAATTTAGATGTAGAACATCTGGCAGAGCATATGAACATGAGCAGGCCAACTTTATATCGCAAGATCAAATCGATTTCCGATCTTACCCCAAATGAGTTGATTAATCTGGCGCGGTTAAAAAAAGCGGCAGAACTTTTAAACGAGGGCTTCTTTAAGATTTACGAAGTATCAGAAATGGTAGGCTATAGCTCTCAAACGCATTTTGGCAGAAATTTCGCCAAGCAATTTGGCATGTCGCCATCTGATTATATCCACAGCAGGCAACAAGCCAAGGAAACAGCCAAACCCAAACATTGATCAGGTTGTTTTTAACCGGGCATTTTTAATGGATATTGGCGGCGCATAACTGGCATCCTTCTGCTCTAATTTCAGCACTCCAACCACCGTTATAGGCTTTTCCGTATAACTAACAGGCTTTTCCATTTCAATCATAATCATAATGGGCACACCGTTTTGTCCGCAAAAGAAACATTGATTAATGGGTAAAGTAGCCAGTAAAAATTTCTGCTGTTTCTGTCCCGTTTTGATAGGAATTAAATAACCCTTAAGCTCAAATGGCTTGTTTTCAAACCGCTTAATCGCACTCGTATAGATTGGATTTAATTCATTTGTTTCTGAGAGTTCGAACTTCACTGTTCCGATGATATCCCAATTGAGAGAATGTAATTGATCATTTAGATTGTGTTTTTGACTCTGTGCTTGTACCAACAAGCTGGTCATTAAAAAAAATATCAGCCAAACATGCCTCATAACTGCTCTGCATTAAGTAAATAGAATTCTGACCTGTTGTCTCCAGAATCATTTATCAAAAACTTCCCCCGTATCCGAACCACCTTATCTGTCCATTTGATGGTTTTTAACATTTTAACTTCTACCATAGAAGGGATATCGCCTGTTCCGCAAAAAGGGCAAGATTCTATGGGTACAATGGATAGCATAAACGTGGAAAAGGTATTGCCCACCTTGGTTGGAATAATAAAACCTGGTAGTTCTATTACCGTATTGTTGATTGCCCTGAGTTCTGCCGGAAAAATACTCTTGAACACCAAAGGCTTTACCTGTTTTTCGTAACGCAATGCGATTAAATTCCAGTTAGGTGTGCGCAACTCCTTATGTACATTAACCTGTGCGGCTAAGTTCATGCTCCAAACAGTGAGGCAAAACAGCAAGCAGCGCTTAAAATCAAACCTCATACTTTCTTTGCATTTAACAGAAAAAACTCACTTCTATCATCGCCCGAATCGTTGATGATAAAGATCCCCCTTAGCTTAACTGGCTTATCAGTGATGGGAATGGGTGTAATCATTTTCACCTCAATCATTGCAGGAATATCTCCCGTACCACAATACGGACAAGAAGCTATGGGCACAATAGAAAACATAAATTCGGAAAATTTGCTCCCCACTTTAGTTGGTATAATATATCCTGGCAGCTCAATAACCTTATTATTGAGTTTCTTTAATGGTTCGGGATACACACTACCCCATTTCCCTGGAGAAATTTCCTTATCGTAACGTAAGCCAATGGTGTTCCAGGTAGGTGTACGCATATCGGTATGCACCTTAACCTGTGCAGAAACCCAAAGTGAGCATAGCCATAAAATTAAAAGACCGCAATACTTCATTAGCTAACTTTTAGAAAGTGTTTTCGCAATATCAACCTTGTATACCTGCATGGCTGGAATAATAGAAGCAACTAATCCAATCACTAGTCCTGCTAAAATGAGGTATAATTCTTCGGTAACAAAATAACTACCCGTTAACCTGGCCTGTGCCGATTCTTGATATACGCCAATGACCTCAACTGCCAAATGACCAATCAGAATGCCTAAACAACTGCCTACTATGGTAACCGCCAATGCTTCAAGCACCACATGAAAAAAGAGTTTCCCTTTAGAGGCACCTAAACACCGCATGAGCGCTAAATCATATTTTTTTTCCTTCATGGAATTATACAGACTGATAAAGATGCTCAGACCCGAAATGGCCATAATTAATATCGCAAAGTATTTCAGGGTGTCTAATCCTACTCCAATGAGCGAGAAAAGCCTTGCACTCTCCATGGCGGGAGAAGCAGCCTGCATATTGGTATTTTTGTTTACCATGCGTGGAAAAAGCACAACCGACATAGGCGACCGGTACTGGATTAAGATGGCGGTAATTTCTTTATTACTGATTTCCTTCTCCTCATGGTGTTCAGCAGAACCATGTTCCTCTTCTCCCTCTGGTTCATGCATTTTATATACACTCCCAATATTGGTTAAAACAAGATCATCAGTTACATTACCCTGAGGTTTTAATACACCAACTACCTGGTACATATGCTGTTTATGCACATCGCCATTACCATCTAAGCCATGTGCGCCATAAAATTTATCTCCTGGTTTAAGTCCTGTAACCTTAGCTACTGTACTCCCAATATTCACTTCCAGATCTTGCTTCCAATACCTTCCCTTTCCAATCTCTAACTGGTAAAGCTGAATAAAGGAACTATCCGTACCTGCAATTCTAAAACCTTCATAGCTATCGCCAAGAGCCAGCGGTACCGCTCTTTTCACCATCGGGTTTTTCATAATGGGTTCTGCCTCCTCCACAGTAATATTCCCCGTAGGAAAATCAATATGGTAAATACTGCTTAAAATTAATTGCAATGGGCTTCCCTTTGCACCAACCACCAGGTCAATATCCTTGGCATTTTGCTCCAACTTGCGCTCAATTTGGTTGGAGGCCAGAAGTAAAATGCATAAAATACCAACGCCAAAAGCAACTAACATCACATTTAGGCCTGTTGTAAGTGGATTACGATAAAGATTTTTGAAGCTGATCTGGTAAATATTCATTACAATAAGTAAGATTTATCAATACGTTGGCTCACCCTTTGGTCATGTGTGGCAATAACGAGTGCAGCTTGATTATTTTTTGCCTGTGTTTGGAGCATCTCTAATACCTGGAAAGCATTTTCATCATCCAAACTGGAGGTAGGTTCATCGGCGATTAATAAATCGGGCTTATTAATGAGGGCACGAGCCACAGAAAGCCGTTGAAGCTGTCCCTGACTTAATTCATGGGGATACTTTTTCCTTAACTCATGAATGCCTAAATCTTTCAACAAATTCATGGCATGCGCGTCATCGAAAGTTAATCCGGCCAACGAAGAAGCAATCTGCAAATTTTGGATCGCATTTAATGCTTTAATGAGGTGGGTTTGCTGGAAAACAATGCCGATGTGCCGGCCTCTAAACCGATCTAAAGCAGTGCCCGATAAGCTGTGTAAATTCAATTCGTTGTGCGTTACCGTACCCTCGGTTGGACTTAACAAACCTGCCAGGATATTCAACAGCGTACTTTTCCCTTTTCCAGATGCACCAAGAAGTAACCATTGATCCATGCTATCAATATCCCAATCCGGGAAATTAATCCTTCTTCCCCCTGTGTAATTGTGTGATAAATTCCTAATCTTAATCATGACGTGTATTTTTTACAACTGGCGTTGGTTTAATGATCAGGTTTTTTATAGCATACCGCTTATATAGCGTTAGCCCGTCGTTATTACCATGCCTGCAAGCCGGATTGAGTACCGAAATAAGCAACAAGGCAGGGAGAAACAGATATTTTTTATTGAAATGCATTTACAAATATAAGCTTTGATTTTTAAACGCAACAATGTTGTGTTATTAAGATTATAATAAGTTCATGCTAATTTTACATAGCATACCCACGCGCTAAGATATTGACAAAAATTGGCTAATGCTGATGATTATTATTAACGGGGCATTTTTTTAAATATTTTAGATTTATCAGATGTGCTGCCGCAATCATTAAGCCTCCCAATGGGATCAGTATAGGCTCGGTAACTGATATTCCAGAAAAATGACCAAATGCAATACTAAGAAATCCTAAAATAAGCAGCAGAAGGGGTCTAAATTGCCTGTGCGATTTGATGGATTTTCCTAAAGACCATATTCCCAGGAGTAACGATAAACAGATCATGCCAATTTCGAACCATTCATTAGCTATAAAATCTAAGCCCCATAAAGGTAATAATGTAATAACAAATGGTACTGCGGCACAATGAATGGCGCAAAGTACAGAGGCTGAAATACCTATTTTATCCAGGTTAAGTTTTAAAATATTCATAATAGCGATTTGCTATAAATATAAACGCAATTTAGTTGCATTTAAAAACACAACTATTATATTTGCAACTTAATTGCATTAAAATGATAAATAAACTTCCTGTTACTGTATTGAGTGGCTTTTTAGGCAGCGGTAAAACCACCCTTTTAAATTCAATCTTAAAAAACAAAGAAAATCTTCGGGTAGCTGTGATTGTAAATGATATGAGCGAAATCAATGTCGATGCCAATTTGATTAAAAGTCAACATACGCTTTCACAAACAAAAGAAAAGCTGGTAGAAATGAGTAATGGGTGTATTTGCTGCACCTTAAGGGAGGATTTAATGGTTGAGGTAGAAAAGTTGGCCAAAGAAAACCGCTTCGATTACCTGCTGATAGAAAGTACCGGTATTTCCGAACCTATCCCGGTGGCACAAACCTTTACCTTTGTAGATGAGCAGTCGGGTATTGACCTGAGCCAGTTTAGTGTATTAGACACGATGGTTACAGTAGTAGATGCCTATAATTTTTATCAGGATTTTGGCTCGGCAGAAAAGTTGCTGGACAGGAACTTGGCCGAAGAGCAAACAGATCAGCGAACCATTGTAAATCTGTTAACCGATCAGATTGAATTTGCCAATGTTATTTTACTCAATAAGGTAGATCTGGTAACTGAGGCAGATATGAAAGTACTCCGTGCTTTGATTAAAAAACTGAACCCTTCTGCCCGAATTTACAACAGTATTTTTGGAGATATAAACCCCTCCCTATTATTGAACACAGGCTTGTTCGATTTAGCAGAAGCATCCGCAGGTGCGGGATGGAAAAAAGAACTGGAAGAAACACACCAACCGGAAACGGAAGAATATGGTATCCTATCTACGGTTTTTCGTTCCAGAAAACCCTTTCATCCCCAACGTCTCTGGAATTTCATTCAACATGAATTTCCATCTGAAATTATCCGGTCTAAAGGAATTTTCTATTTGGCTTCCAACGCCGATCAAGCTGTTAATTTTTCGCAGGCAGGAGGATCATTGAGGGTTGATCCTGCGGGTGTATGGTGGGCGAGTATGCCAGAAACAGAACGCATGCAATATTCGGATTATCAGGAAAACCGTAACCAAATTCAAAGCGATTGGGACACTGATTTTGGTGACCGTGTAAATGAACTGGTTTTTATCGGGCAGGATTTAAATATACCCGAATTGAAGCAATTGTTAGCAACTTGCTTACTGAATGAATACGAGATAAAGACTTTCAAAGAAAAAGGTTCTTTTACAAATCCATTTGAGCAAGTATTGCCCTAACTTGTAGGGAACAATAGTATTTGGGAGAAATAGTTTAAATATTCCTCCTGAATACCTTAAGTACTAACAGCCCTAGCGCTCACTGTCTTGTTCCTGCACTTGCTTTTTGGAAGTTTCCTTCATAGAACCTTGTACTTTACCTCCTGTGTTGCAAAGTCTGACGAGCGTTATTCTTTAATCAGGTAATTTAACTGCACATTATAATTTTTTACTTTCCTCTATCTTCCATAGATCCACTTGAGCATCGTTTTTCTGTGACCTTCCCGGATTACTTCTTCCTTGAATTACATATTTCAAAAGTAAAGCCATTAATCTCTTTGTAACCTCAGGATATTGGGCTTGTAAATTATTTTTTTCCGCTATATCATTTGACAAATCATAAAGTTGTATAGCTGGAGCACCAGATTTCAAGGCCTCCTTATTTTTCGGCGCTGCCCATCCTCCAGATCCAGGGCAAAGTTCTAGCTTCCACTTCCCTGCTCTGATGGCAAAATTTCCATCTATTGAGTGATGCACAGTAGCTGGCCTAATCAGTTTATCAGATTTACCTAAGAGGCAGGGAAGTCCAAAGATATTTCGTAGAATCCTGGACATAGCTTTCGTTACTGTGATCGTTCCTCAACTTTGACAAAACACTATAAAGTGGATTGGAAGAATCTGCAAAAGCCAGGTAGTTATCGAGTAATGCACTTATATTATAATTGTAGGATCCGTACTGCTGATTATTCCGGCCAATAATGTTGTGATAGCTTTGCTTTTTGTAAGTAATCCATCTCATTCCAACATTTAATAATTTACCATAATTTTCAACTTTATCTGAGCTATATTGCCATTTTGTACCTTCCACCCACCTGCCATAGTTTCCTGCATCACTCATCCAATCGCTTCCATAACCTACATTAAATGTTTGAGATCCATGTGGAAAAAGGGAGCCAGGGTATAAATTTCCAGCAAAACCATTCTCATTGCGCTTATTAATAATTAGTGGAAATTGATTAGACATTATCTGATTTAGGGTATTCATAGTTGCAACATCTTCGGTTGCGGCTTCCACAGCTGTGTACCCCAAAATTCGATAACCCACATTACCTGTTCGATGCCCCTGATCTTTAATAAGGGTTCCCAGGCTGGGATAGTTGAAAGTGCTTGAATATAAGCCATTACTCCATCTGTGTCGTAAAAATCGAACCGCCTGAAGCTTTATGTTTTTGATAACCGGCCCATAAGTCGCATCAAGCGAATCTACCTTCATCTGATCAAATAACATTACCATCATAATGCCTAGTTTTTGAGGCTGGCTAAAAGCACTAATGTGCCATTGGTAACTGGGATATTTAGATAACCAGGCGTTAAGTGCATGATATATTTTGAACTTCACTGCCGGAACCTGGTAGTAGGCTGTAGAATCAGGATGAAAATATACGCAGTTCATTTTAAAAATGGTATCAGTAAGATCAGCACCTCTTGGTAAACTATCTGCACGGTTAAATTTTCCATTTGCAGAAATTCTATTCAATAAAGTACTCATAGGTGCCTGCGCTGGTAAAATGGTCATTTTACTGGTAAATGCGTAGCTTGATTTAAGTGCTAATCTTACCTTGGTAATATCATTCTGCGCACTGGCGACATAAAAAAAATACAGAAAAAAAATAATTAACGGAATTGTTTGTTTGGATAATTTCATCATGTTTGATTTATTTGGTTTGAATTTCATTCACCAATTATCGCCCAAACACTTATCCAGTTCTTTAATTGGCTGAGCCAAAGCTAGCTAACCACTGCCATCCAATAGGTTACGATTGTATCCATTATGGGGTAATATTGTAAACACTTTAATGTAATTGAAAAATAATTGCGTCACTTAAATTGAGAGGACAGCAAGACTATCTACTGAAGTTAGAAATTGGAGATAAAATGTTAAGTGGGATTTAAGCCTTGAAAAACGTTGCTCTTCTTCGATTAGTAAAATAGGTAGGTTTGTTGCTAGGTTCAATTTTTAGATTCTTGCCCGCTGATTTAAGAAGATTTGAAAGAGGCTATAATTACGATAGAGTAATGAACTAGAATTTATAATTTGGGGCTCAGAACGCTGGATACTACTTTTTTCTATTCAATTTCCAGTAATTTCTAATATAGAAACCGAGGGCAATTAAAAGTCCTGTCCAGATGAAAACCGTTGGGCTCATAGTTTAATTTATGCTTTTATATTCTTATAAAACGGATATTCACCGCTATAGGTATTAAGTACTTGAGATCTTTTTAGTTTACCTGGTATGCAAGCCAACAAATTCCATTTTTTGAATACTTTAAGTTTATAAACACTTGCTAATCCTTTTGGTTTGGTTGACATACAAAAAACTCCTGCCAATGTGATTAACACCGACAGGAGCTTTCAATTTATTCGTGCCTAGTTTAGCTGTTATAAGCTTGTGCAAACTTCAGGGCAAAATCTTCCAATTTTACTTTACCTGAAGGAACAGTATTTTTGGCATCAAAGTCTTCCCATAATACTCCGCTTCTAATAGCTGTTCCCATTTCCACATAGTTTTTAGCAATTTCCGGCGGAAGACCTGCGCCTACCATTCCATCATAGGATTGTTCGTCGGTAAATTCAATCCAGGGCAGTTCAGGCTGACCAATTGCCTTACCTATTTGCGCTGCTACTTCTCCTAATGTCCGTTTATCACTGGCAATGTACAAAGTACTCCTTCCTGTAAAACCTTCATTGATTTTAGCTGAAGCAGTATCTGCAATATCCTGAGGATCTACAATTACAATAGGTTGATCTGCACCATAATTTCCACCAATAATACCAGCATGTTTAATCATATCAATATTGCCATATAAATTATTGTAGAAATAAGCCGGTCTCAAGGTTAAGATGTCAAAGCCCTCTTCTTTTCCAAATAACTGTTCTACATCGTGAAGCCCTGCAATTGGTCCTGTTCCTTTCTCCAGATGGGCACCAATACTGCTTAATAACACTACTTTTTTAACACCCGATTTTTGCACCGCATTTATATAATGCTGGCCAATACTTTTTATATGATTCCTCATGTTATCGGTTGAAAAATCATTTGGCACCATTAAATACACTAAATCTGCCCCTGTAAAAGTATGGGTTAGAAAATCTTCATCCTGAACAGCGCCAATTGCAGGCGTTGCACCCAGTGCCTTTATTTCATCGGTTTTGGACGCATTGCTACTCACTACGGTAACATCATGACCTAGTGCAATAAGATTCTTTGTTAGTGGCTTACTAATATTTCCAAGTGAGCCTGTTAAAATTATTTTCATGATTATTGTTTTTTATTGACTAGTCAAAGGTATATTTGTACTTACTTTTTTACAAGTACTTACCCCAAAGTATGTATCATGACAGCAATAAAAGAAAATTCGACATCTAATGCCAACAGAAGGGCTAGCAAGGCAACCTGTCCGGTTAGTTTCGTAATGAGTAAAATTGGAGGACACTGGAAACCTATTATTTTATTTCATTTATTGAGTGGGCCAAAAAGATATAGTGAACTGAAAAAATTAATTCCCGCAGTAACGGAAAAAATGCTTATCCAACATTTAAAGGAAATGCAAGAGGATGTATTGGTATTCAGAAAAGCTGAAAACGTGGTACCTCCCTTTGTAACCTATAGTTTAAGTGCCGAGGGAGAACAATTAAGGCCTATTCTTGATGAAATGGTTAAATGGGCTGATGCAAGGGATTTTAAACCTCAGTAGGATTTGGGGTTATGGAGCTTGAATATTGCCGTTGTAAGTTCAGTTATTGCTAAGCTAGATTGTCAGGGCTCAAGCAGATTCGAAGCAAGACGCAATGTTATTAATTCCTTGAGCTTTCAGATGTAAAATCGGAACAAATTGCGAAGGGTTATACTATTAAGTTTCCGAGTTATCTAGAGCTCTTCGACAAGCTCAGACTGACAATTTTCATCACGGAATCCAGTCTTGATTCTCAATTCTCGATACTTGATTCTTGATACTTGATTCTTGCTACTTGATTCTTGACACCAAAATCTCTTAACTAAAAAGATAACCACTATATGCTAAACCCTGGGCAACGCTCTTAAAGTTATCACCAGAATTTAGGCTGATATGCGGAAACTTCTCTTTAAATAACTTCTGAATGCTTCCAACCATGGATGTTCCACCTGTTAAAAATAGACTATCTATATCCTTCACATCAATATTATATTGCAACATAAAAGCCTCCAGATAAGCAGAGATTCGATCTACATCTTTTTTGATGAGTTGTTCATAATCTGATAACGATATATTTTCATCGATTTCTATGCCTAACTGATTATAAGTAAAAGAAGTGCTATCCTGACTGGATAAGGCAATTTTGGTTTTTTCTATAGATTGAAATACCGAATAGCCCAGATTATTTTCAATGAGTGTAATCAGGTTTTTAAATTTCCGATCATTACCAGAAAAATAGTAGTAATCTTCAATATCCTTTCTAATACGTTGCCCGTTAAAGAAATTCATCTGCTCCCATGAACAAATATTGGCAAAAAGCGATTTTGGAACGGTTAAAACTTTTCCCTTCGTGGCTTCGTATTGGGTATACTTGCCAAAATACGGTGTACCCTTCTCCCACATAAATGCCGAATCAAAACTATCTCCCCCGATGTAAATACCTCCGGTAGCCATCATATCACCTTTTCGGTCTTTACTTCCCACTTTAGCGGGATCGAGCACCAGGTAGGTAAAATCAGTCGTACCTCCACCTAAATCGGCTACCAGAACATTTTCTTTTTTCGTAAGTGTTTGTTCGTAGGCAAAGGCGGCTCCAATAGGCTCGAACTGGAAACGAACTTCTGTAAAACCAGCTAACTCAGCGGCTTTACTCAATCTGTTTTGAGCTAAAGTATCTTTCTGTACGTTATCATCATCAAAGAAAACCGGTCGGCCGATAACCGCTTTCCGGCAATCCTGCCCAATAATTTCATCGGCCCTGCTTTTCAATTCCTTCAATATAATGGCTACCAAATCGGAAGCATTATATCTTCTGTTCTGAATACGGGTTTCAGAAAAACTGGTCCGAGATAAAATCTGTTTAATAGATTTAATGAAACGCCCTTTCATTCCGTCGTTTAAGTAGGCTGCTATTGCCTCCTCACCCACTACATAATTATTCTCAGCAGTTTGCAGTTGATGATAAAAGTAAATAAGCGATGGAATAATAATGGTGCTGTGGATTTCTTGCTTTTCTTCATCATAGATGGCCAATGCCGAATTTGTTGTACCAAAGTCAATACCGTATAAAAATCTTTTCATTGCAGGAAATAAAATGGATGAGGGGCGGCGAAAGTATTAAAAATTCGGCTAAGAAAAAAGTAAAGGGGAAAATTTCAAAAGTCATGGTGAGTTGTTGATTGTTATTTTCCCCACACAGGTTAAGAAACAATCCCTTATGTAGTGAAATCCGGGACAAGTAATCGAAGACCTTCTTAATAAGTCGAAAACTAAAATGGATTATCCTTCGACAGGCTCAGGATTGACAATCCATTTTAGTTTTCTCCTTAAGTTAACCGCATTGGAGACGCTCCAACTAGAAAAGGACCACCCCGCTCCCCACAATCCTTACACATCCCCTCCTTGAAAAAAGGAGGGGAGCTGCCTGCATCAAAGCCCTGTAAAAACCCTTAAGGATTCCCACTTGTGCGGGAACGACAATTTTATTTCACAATCTTTCCTGACTTAATCACAATCTCTATTTTCTCCAGTGCCCTGATATTTAAAAGAGGATTGTTCTTTAGCACGAGCAAATCTGCTTTTTTACCTGCTTTTATGGTGCCCCTGTTTTTCTCTTCCCCTAAAACCTCTGCACCAACAATGGTTGCAGACCGAATGGCTTCTGCAGGGGTAAAACCGGCTTCCTTAATGTAGTAATCCAGTTCATCTACCAAGCGTGGATAAGGACGTTTCAAATCAACAATCTGATCCGTTCCTGCCACGATTTTAACTCCTTGCTGATGAACTCGTTTCGCTAAAGGGAAAACCCATTTATCTTTTTCCGAAACACATAAAGTTGCATCTAAAATGGCATGGTGCGCTTTCATTTCCCTACAAAACTCAGTAATATCCAGTTTTGCAATTACACTGTCTTTATAGGCAGCAGGCGTAGTTCTTCTATAAAACAAGGTATCAGTTTTCATGGTTTCCAACATCGAAACATGTGAAAGTACTTGTACGCCTGCCTTAATCACTTCTACTGGTTTAGCAGGATACATCATGGTATGCCCCCAAACTTTCAAATCGTGCCTTTTGGCTGCCTTCACAACATCAGGTAAAAAATCTTTATCAAAAGAGTGGTAAAGTTTAACGCCTGTTGCACCACAAGCTTTAGCCGAGGCTATTGCTTTGTCTAAATCATCACCAGGTACTAAGCGTTGTTCCCAGGGACTATAAGGCTCTTTTCTCAGTCCCTGCCCCCTGTTATAGTACAAATCACCGGCCATGAAGGATGAAAAATAAACATCCGGTCCGAGTTTTCTCCCCTCCCGAATTTCGGTTTGTGCCTTTAATAACGATGCCCCATCGCCACCTGCATCACGTACAGCAGTAATCCCGTGCCGTAGGAAATATTCCAGGTGCTTATAGGTATTTTCCATGTTATTACTCCTGTGTGCAGTAACGTGCACGTGTGCATCAATAAGCCCTGGAATAATATAACTGCCTGTTAAATCGAGCACTTTTGCCCGATCTAATTTTCGGGGTGCCTTACCAACCTTAATAATCTTATCTCCACGAACCACTACATCTTTACCAACCAGAAACTTTCCTTTGTTTACATCTAAAACCCAGGCGTTTCTGAGTATCAATAAGCTCTCGGTTAGCGTACTCCTTTTAGGTGTATTTTTACCCGGTGCTGCGTTGACAAATGCCGGAGTAAATGGTAAGCTGGCCACCAGACTAATCATGGTGATGAATATATTTCTTTTCATGTTTATTGAATATAAATGGGTAGTTAAAAAAGAAGCGCAGTGGCATCCACCAACTGCGCTTGTCATCATTAAACTAACTCTCTTTTTTATTTCTGCGGCTGACTGAACATTTTTGCAAGAAAATTTTCTAAGTCGTGTCCTCTTAATTTGGTAGCCAGAATTTTTCCTTCGGTATCAACAATACAGTTGAAGGGCAGGCTTTTAATTCCATAACTATCAGCTACTTCTCCATTATTAGCCTGTGGATCGTTGAGCTGCGTCCAGGTTAACTGGTCTTGCTGCACGGCCTGTTTCCATGATTTATTTACTGCATCCATTGATATACTCACAAATGCAATCTTTTTACCATACTGCTGCTCAAGCTTTTTCAACAAGGGGTGTTCAGCTCTACATGGTGGGCACCAGCTGGCCCAAAAATCGAGCAAAACATATTGCCCGCGGTAATCAGCCAGCTTTACGGGCTTACCATTTAAATCATTAAGGGTAAAGCCTGGAGCCTCATTGCCTTTACTGATAGCTACTTCAGTATTGATAAACTGTTTAATGCGTTTGGCATAAAAAGTGTTTTTTCCCTTTTCAGATAAAAGCGCATAGGCATTAGCGGCCTGTTTTCTATCTGTATCGTTCAAATAACTATCTATCATAGCTAGGGCGGCCACAGACAAATCATTATTGCGTTTAACAAAATCAATGGTCAGGCTATCGATCCGCTTTTTGTAATGGATAAACTGCGGGCTCTTATGATCATGTCTATCAACTTTTGCCTTGTCTATGGTTTTACGGTAATCGCCTGAAAGTGATAAAGCCTTTTCCTTGAACTCCTGATAAAGGGAGTTTTCTGTTGCACCCTTAATTTTTAAATCGTAAAATTTATCCAAGGCTCCCGAGAAACCAATAATGGCGTTTTGGGCTATAAATATTTTAATTTGTTGATTGGCAGAATTACTCAGCGTACAAACTACCGTTTCTGGCAAAATCCCCTTCAACGAGAATTGATTATTCTTTAAAACAGTCGAATCTGCAACGTCTTTTCCCTCGTAGCGATAGGTCAGTTTGATCACCGTTCCATCGAGTCCTGTTAATGCGCCTTCAAATTCATAATTGGCAGCCTTAAAAGAAAAGGCTGCCGAAATAGAGATCAATGCTAAAGCGATAAGTGCTGTTGTAGAACGTTTCTTTTTTAAACTGATCATAGCTATTGTTTTAGTAGTTTAATCCCGGTATAGGTGATTCATTTACAATTTTATCCAACATCTGTTTCAGGTATTGGAAATGAATTTTTGTGTCCTGATCCTTAGCTGTTGCTGCCCCTTTGGTAATATCTGCACGCAGATCTTTCAAGTGAGCAAATGCCAATGCCTTTACGTTAGAATAAAGCAGTACATCTGTAGGTGTTACCGAGGCCAAAATATTATCGGTAGAACCTTGCAGTGCAAAACGTTTGTTGTACATGGTAATAATGCTACCCACATACATTTTCTGCAATGCTCTGCGATATTCATCTGTAGGTTTGCCTGTTTTTAACTCGCTAAAAATTCCAGATTTTAAGTCGTTTAACCATTCACGCGGAGAGTAAGCACCTTTCCCATTATCTCTCTGGTTAATCATCATTCTAAACAACCTGCTTTGTGAGGTTACAGATGCAACAACGCCTTGCTGTACGGTTTGTACGGCATTGAAACTAAAACCCGGATCTATTTTATTCAGGATCTCTTTATTAACCAGCCATTTAGGCGTAGTGAATACCTGATCATTGTAAAATTTAATGGCTTCTTTTTGCTTACCCAGGCTAACGGCCTGATAAACAGCACCTGGTTGATCAGAACTTTTTTCGGTAACCATTACGCCACCTAAATACTTTAAAACGTGAAACGCATAGCGGCTATATTGGTCAACTGCTTCTTTATACATTTCTTTCAGATTCTCATAACCTTCTCCATCCTCACGTGTCCAGTTGTTTAGCTGTGGTACAATTCTTTTTAGGTTTTTAATACCGTATTCACTTGCTTTGATAGCATCATCCCCCAAATCTTCCGATTGCGAACGTGGATCCTGGTCTCTCCCCTCTCCACCGAACCATAAACGTTTGTTTTTTAAACTGTCTATTGTCCATTTATTCAAAATTTTTTTCTCTGCCTGGGCATCTGGCTGATCTAAAATTGGCTTGTATCCCCATTGAATGGCCCATTTATCATAATCGTTGATACGAGGAAAAATCCCCTGTTCGCTAACATGATCTTCTGGTTGTGCTACATAATTGAAACGCGCATAATCCATAATCGAAGCTGTATGTCCATGTGCTTCTACCCAAGCTTTATCTCTGAGTTTTTCTACTGGTGTGGCATGGCTAGCCCCCATGTTGTGGCGTAAACCCAGTGTGTGGCCAATCTCATGTGACGAAACAAAACGAATCAGCTGCCCCATTAACTCATCATCAAATTTATTTTTGCGGGCTCTTGGATCAATGGCTCCTGCCTGGATCATGTACCAGCGATGAACTAAGTTCATAACATTATGGTACCAACCGATGTGGCTTTCTAAAATTTCACCAGTCCTCGGATCTGCAATATTTGGTCCATAAGCATTTTGTTGCGGCGATGCGAAGTAACGAATTACCGAAAAACGTGCATCGTCTAAACTCATTGTTGTATCTGCTTCTGGCCACTCTTTTGCAACAATTGCATTTTTAAAACCTGCGTGTTCAAAGGCCTTTTGCCAATCATTGACCCCTGCAATAAGAAAAGGTCTCCACATTTTAGGCGTTGCCGGGTCGATGTAATAAACGATCTGTTTTTGAGGCTCTACCAATTCCCCACGTCTGAATTTTTCTAAATCTTCTGCTTTCGGTTCTAATCTCCAACGGTGAATAAATGCCTCTTGCTCAACTTTCTGCTGGCTATCTTTGTACCTGATATTTGCGCTTGCGAAGTATCCCACACGTGGATCATATATTCGTTTTCTTAAGGGATTATCCGGAAGTTTGATAAATGAGGTATTCATTCCTAAGGTAACTGCCCCTGCTTCACTAACAGCCGGAAGCCTCACCCCCGCAGCCGAATAGGTTCTGATGGTTTTAATTTCTGTGTTAATCGGGAAGCTTTTCACACTTTCGATGTAAGAGCGATCTGCCGCCTGCATGCCTAGTCCATAAGCCTTTTTATTCTCTGCATTAAAAGCCAGTAACGGCGATTCTGTGAGTAGAAAATCGGTAACATCAATTACTACGCCCGATGAGTCTTTACTTTTTGCCTTGATCGGGAAGGCTGCCATAATAGGGTTCAGGTTAGAGCTTGCCACCGCTTTAGAAATCATATCGGTAGAATCGGCAATACTCACTGTAGCCGAAACTTTTAAGAACAACTTGTTATTCGGACCTAACTCCCAATAAATAATTCTAGAACTTACTTCTTCACCGCCATAGTTACCTGCGCCGGGAGTAGATTTGCTTAAACGGTTTACTGCTAAAATCTCCTTTTTCAATAGTTGATTAGGAATTTCGAAAAAGTATTTATCATTTACTTTGTGAACAGTAAACAAGCCTTTTTGAGTAACAGCCTTCGAGGTAATAACCTCACTGTAAGGCTTAATAACACTTTTAGTGCTATCAGCTTTCGGTTTGGCAGCCAATGCGGTGGTAGAGGCCGCTGTAGCTTTTTTACGTTTATTTTTCTTAAAAACGCTACATGAGCTTGCTGTTAAAACGAGCAAAGCAGTAGCTAACACCAAGCTTTTAGGCTTGGTGTTGAGGTTGAATATGTTATTTTTCATGTTTCTTTTTAGTAACCCGGGTTTTGGATTAAATTTGGATTAGCATCTACAGCATTATTAGGGAATGGAAGCAATTTTGCAGCAGGGCGGTAACTTGGTTTTAATGCGCCTATTACTGCATCAGCTTCTCCAGTTCGCTTCAGATTGTACCAGCGAAAGGCTTGCTCGCAAAAGAATTCCTTCCGGTTTTCCAGGGCAATTTCGGTAATTAACGCGCCTTGTGTTGTACTGGTGCTCAGCTCTGTTTGTGCCCTGTTACGGATCACATTTAAATCGCTCAATGCACCACCTAAATTGGTCCCGATTCTGACTCTTGCTTCTGCCCTGATTAAATATTGCTCGGCTAAACGCATAGTAGTCGGTGCTTCGACAACATTGGCCGTTACAGCCGCCGCATTCGTGGTATATTTGTATTTAAATGGCAACACTTTTACCACACCAGCCACAGTATAATTAGTCATCCAACGCTGGCGGCGAAGATCAGTAGCACTGAAGAGTGATAAGAAAGCCGGGCGAATCTCAAACTGCGGATCAGTTCCGGTGAATGGTAAGAATGTTCCTGCTTCTACCGTGTATTGTTGGGTGGGGTTAAGTGGCGACGACATTTGCCAGATGCTTTCGGTATTGTTCTTTACCCATACTCCTGTAGCGATATTTGCAGCAGATACCATGCTGTACAAGCTAGAGGCAATAACTTCTGAAGCATTACTTTCTGCTGCTGCATAATCTGCTGTAAACAAGCTTACTCTGGCCAATAAAGCCGCAGCTACAAATTTGTTAACCCCTAATCTGGTATTTCCAGAAGCAGAATAATCGGCCAGTAAGTTTGCTTTACCTTCTGTTAAATCGGTTTTGATCTGTGCATAAACGTTTGCAACTGATTCCTTAGGCAACATGGAGCTAATGCTTACATCGGTTGTTAGTACCAATGGTACACCGCCAAACGTATTCACCAGGTTAAAGTAGCAATATGCTCTGATCACTTTGGCTTCGGCTGTTAGTTGTTTTTTTACCTGATCTGAGGTACCCTGATATTTCTGAAGCCCTTCAATAATGGAATTTGCCCTGTAAATCATGGCATACCAGTCAGAAAACAAAGAAGATTGAACTGAACTTACTGTCGTATAAGCATTATCAAAAACTTCTCTGTAAGTAGGGTTAGCACCTGTGTATAAAAGATCATCCGCCTGAAGAGAACTGTAAACGGGCAAAAAGGTATTTTGGGTTGCTGTGGCAGCCAACCCTGTGTAAAGACCAGCCATAGCGTTGGTAGCCAGTTTATCAGAAGAGAAAACAACCGACGTGGTGATCTCGTTCAAAGGTGGATCGATTTCTACTGTTTTTTCGCAAGCAGATAAAACCAATGTGGCCAATGCGATGCTGCTTAGCAATATTTTATGAAATGATTTTGTCATGATTGAAAATGTTAGTAAGTGAACTGTAAACCAGCAACAATGGTACGCAATGGAGGTGTTGTGATCCCTTGCGACTCCGGATCGAAACCTTTATAACCAGTAATGGTCCATAAGTTTTGCGCCTGTGTAAATACCCTGATATTCTCTGCATGTACTTTAGCCAACCATTTTGAAGGAAGTGTGTAAGATAAACTCACGTTCTTTAACCTGATAAAAGAGGCATCTATAATATTAGCATCAGAACCTGTCCAGTTGCTATATCCGAAATAGGCTGCCCTACCGTTTACACCGCCTGTGCCGGCAGTAACCAGATAATCTGCCGAGCCTAAAGCAAGGTAATCGTTCATTACACTAGCTGCAGCATTATACATATAGCCCGGAGGATAAAAAGATGATGATGCTAAACTTCTTCCCTTTTGCTTCACAAACTGGAAGGTGAAATCTAAATTAAATCCTTTATAGTTAAAAGAGTTGGTTAAACCGCCAAAGAAATTAGGGTAAGTACTGCCAATAAAGTAACGATCTCCGCGTCCAATTTCAGAAAGTCCGGTGGTTGGAGAAGCTGTGCCACCAACTCCATTTAAATCGGCAAATGAGGGCAGGTTAGTTGCAGGATTGATACCCAGGAACTGATAACCAGCAAAGAAACTGATTGGCTTACCTACCAGATAAGTGGTGTAGTAAGATGTTTTTTCGATATTAGGGAAAGATAACAACTTGTTTTCGTTCTTACTGATATTGAATGATGAGGTCCAGGAGAAATCTTTGTTCTTAATGTTCGTACTGATTAAGCTTAACTCTACCCCCGAGTTTTGCACTTGCGCTGCGAGGTTGCTTTGATAACCTGTAAAACCAGCCTGCGGACTTAAAGGATAATTAATTAACTGATTACCTGTTCTATTCCTGTAGTACGAGGCCACTAAAGATAAACGATCTTTAAAGAAGCCTAATTCTAAAGCAAGCTCCAGCTTTTTAGTTGTTTCCCATTGATAATCATCATTGGCAATTCTTGATGGATTTAAACTGGAAATTCCGTTATAGATTGCAGAAGAAGTAGAATAGGTAGCCAGATATTGGTAATCTCCAATCTCATCACTTCCCACTGTACCATAACTTCCACGGAGTTTACCGAAACTAAACCAGGTGGTTTTATCTTTAATCAGGTCTTCCTCAGAGAAAATCCATGCTCCCCCCACAGATCCGAAATTTCCGAACTTTCTATTCGGACCGAATCGAGAAGAACCATCTCTTCTGAAATTGGCATTAACAATATATCTATTTTCAATATTGTAATTTACACGTCCAAAAAGTGAAGCATATTTAAACTCTTTAGAGGAAGCAGCAGTTGAAATCAGCGTTGCCGATGAAATATTTCTCAGGAAGTCATCAGATGGGAAACCCGAAGCACTGGTATAGTAGGGTTGTTCAGATTGTCTATACTGGTAAGTTCCACCGGCAAGAACATTTAAGTTTCCTCTCCAAACTTTACGATTGTATGTAAGCTGCGGCTCCATAATGTAAGTATTGGTATAGGTATAGGCAAAACTAGAAGTACCTGTTGTTGGCGCTGTAAACGCTGTGTTTAATGAACTAAGCGGCCTGATAGTGGTTTGCTTAGAATCAGTTTTACTGTAACCAAAAGTAGATTTGATATCCAGGCCATCCAAAATAGTATATTTCAGATTTAAACTGGACAACAAATTACTGGTCCTGTTATCATTCGTTTGATATAGAAATCCGTAAGGGTTATTTAAGCCAGAAACCCAGTACAAACTTCCATTCGGATTATATACCGGATAATTTGGAGGCAGATTGTAGGCATAATTAGCTAAATCTGTTGTAGATATATCGTTTTTATCTGTAGAATAAATTGCAGATAAGCCCATGGTAAATTTCTGATCCAGCGAACTGTGATTCAGGTTCACGTTTACCCCACCGCGTTGGTAAGATTGATCGCCAGGATATACGTTTCCTTCCTTATGATAAGTTCCGCTCACATAAAAGTTAGTACGGGTATCTCCACCAGAAACATTGGCACTCACATCATGAGTTCTGGCCGTTCCGCCTAATAGTTCTTTTTGCCAATT
This sequence comes from Pedobacter rhizosphaerae, assembly GCF_900111155.1. Taxonomy (GTDB): domain Bacteria; phylum Bacteroidota; class Bacteroidia; order Sphingobacteriales; family Sphingobacteriaceae; genus Pedobacter; species Pedobacter rhizosphaerae. The sequence continues at coordinate 110,227 of NZ_FOGG01000006.1, forward strand.
TGTATTTGCTGTTTGATCCCACACCAATAAATCCGGAGCAGAGCTAACTGTTGGCGCTGCAGGACTGGTGGTTACGTTGGCAAATCCCTTTCTTCGCAAGGCGAGATATTGATCAACACCTAACATCTCAACAAAATGTGGAACTACCGATGCACCAGTAGAGGCATTTACCCCAAACTTGGTTTTACCCGATTTTCCTTTTTTAGTGGTAATTAAGACCACACCGTTCGCCGCACGCGAACCATAGATTGCAGTTGCATCTGCGTCCTTTAACACTTCAATACTTTCTATGTCGGCAGGATTGATCGTATTTAGCGGACTTGTTTGTCCTTCGGCTGATGGTAAACCAGATGAGCCAGCCAAAGATGCAGCTAAATTGATCTGCTCAGATAAAAAAGGTACTCCATCAACAATATAAAGTGGGCGATTAGGGCGGCCAATAGAGTTTGCACCGCGAATCTGTACGTTTATTCCTGCACCTGGCAAGCCATTGGTTTGAACAATGGAAACCCCGGGCATTCTCGCCTGCATGGTTTGTAGTAAGTTAGCTACAGGCTGCTTGCCAATGTCTTCTGCATTAATCCCGGTTTGAGAGCCTGTACTTGTTCTTCTCGTTGTTGTACCGTAACCAATTACCACTATCTCATCCAGTTTAGCCGGATCTGGCTTCATTTTCACGGTGATGAATGCTCCTGAGTTAACCGTAATATTTTGTGTGCTGTAGCCTAAATAGGTAAATTCGAGAATGGTATTAGGTCCGACTGCGCCAATGGCAAAGTTTCCTTTAGCATTTGTAGTGGCCACCTGAGTATTATTTTTCACACGGATAGAAACACCTACCAACGGCTCATCTTTCTCATCTACAACCTTACCATTCACCACAAAACCCTCACGTTTATTTATTAAGGGAATATAGGTAGGCTGTGGCGTTGAAACTGGTTCAATTTCCTTTTCTGTTTGTGTTTTAACCACCACAAACTGATCGTTAATCACCTCATAAGTTAATTTGTTTGATTTTAAGAGTCTATCTAACAAATCTTTCAATCGGATGTTATTATAATTCCCACTGATGGGCGTGTCGTTCTTTTTGATCTGGTTATTGTAAACCAATCGGAATTGTGCCTTATTGGCAATGGTTTTCAATACTTTCTCCAGTTTTTGGTCAGAAAACTCGATTGTTACCCGCTTTTCAGTAAGTTGGGCCTTCACAGCAGAAGACCAGCTGAACTGAACAGCAATAGCAATACCCAGAATTTGCAGCAAAGAAAACTTCATAATCTTAATTAATGTGGGGAGCGCATTAACTCTAACATGCCGTAAAGCAACATGTCTGCTGGCCAGCGCAAAGTTTAGCGCATAGGCTGACCTATTGAACAATTTATTGTACATTTGTTTGGTTTTAGTAGTTAGTAATTAGGCTTCTAAATCTTCACAGCAGGGTGTTCGCAGCACGCCTGCTGTTGTATTTTATAGTTGATAGTAGTTGTTATTTCATCAGTTACACTCCCCCCCTCCTGTAAGGGTAATTTGATCTTTATTAATAGAAAATTTGGCATTTATTGAGCTGGAAACTAGTTTTAATGTGGTTTCCAAAGATTGATCTGTTAAGTCTGCTGAAATGGCACAACTGGCATAAAGTGCCTTATCTGCAACAATTTGCACATTAAATTTTTTCTCTATTCGTTGTCTTACTTCATCGAAAGAGACGCTTTCGAAATTCATATCATATTCCGTTCCGTGTAAGATGAGTACTTTATCGGCTACCGGAGCAACCACTACACGGGCAGGCTGAGCTGGATTAACTACTTCAAATTCATTTCCGGGAGTAACAATAACAGGCGCAGCAAGTTTAGCATCATGTTTGGCAGCAGATACTGCCACCTTACCTGTTAATACCGTTAATTTAAAAGCCTGGGCATTTTCATTGATATTGAAACTGGTTCCTAAAACCCGGGCAACATATTTTCCGGTTTGGATTACAAAAGGGTGCAGTTTATCTTTCGCCACTTCAAAAAGTGCTTCACCATGCAATACTACATTACGGGTACTGTCGCTAAATTTTGAAGGATAATCTAAGCGGCTATTTCCTTTAAGCCAAACAATTGAATGATCGGGTAGGTGAATTTTGGTTATTTTACCCGATGTAGAAGTTTCTACAAGTTGTACAATTTGATTTTCTTTACCATTGAACTGCCAAAGTAAGATGCCTACTGTACTAACTATGGCCAGCGAAGCTGCAGCAGCATAATATTTCCATCGGGAGGACTTTAATACCTGCGGAGTCTTTATTTTTGAATTTATTGAATTAAACAGGCGTTGTTGTAGTTGTTCCTTATTATCATCATCGAGCTTCCACACTGGGGCATTATCCGGCACTTCAGCATACCAGCCCTCTAGTTGCTTGAATTCTTCGGGTGTTATCGTATTATTCAGCAGCTTTTCTGCTAAATTCTCGATTTCTGAATTTTGTTGATTAGGCATTTTCATAGATTTCACACATATAGTATGTAAAAAATTAAAATACCCTTGGTCTGAATGAAAAAAAATCTATTTTATTTCTAAAAAGAATTATACCGCGCTAAAAAACTAGATAAAAAGCATACTCAAATTACCTTTTATATGTTTTAAGGCCTTTGTTAAGTGGCCCTCTACCGTTTTTTCAGTAATATCCATGTTGGCGGAAATTTCTTTGGTACTTAAGCCTTCTTCTCTACTTAAACGGTATACCATTTGGCATTTTTCTGGAAGTTGGGCAACCAGATTTTCAATTTCTATCCTAATTTGAGAGAAATCCAGCCAATGCTGTGTACTATTATCCGCTAAGTTGTGCGACAGTTCGTCCTCGAAGGAAATCACATTTCTTTTTTTCCGCTCGGCATACTTAGCATAGATGGTATATTTTAATGCAGCTGAGATGTAAGTTCGAAAGGTATATTTTAAAAATGTTTGATGCCGGCTATTCCAAAGCCTCATAAACACCTGCTGAACCACTTCTTCGGCATCTTCTTGCGATTGCAGTTTGATGTAGGCAACTTCTAAAAGCTTCTCCCAATAGCGAGTATACAATACGCTGAAAGCCCTTTCACTATCTTCTTTTAATAGATCAAACAATACTTCATCCGACTCTCCGCTTAGGGTATGCATTATTAGTTAATTGGCAGCCCTAAGATAGGGCTTAATATTAGATTAACAAATCGACAACAGGGATTAAAGATACTAAATTACTGCTAAATATAACCTTTGTATTACCGGACAAATGTCTTCCTTTTTTAAAGAACTGCAGTGATTACTCCAGTGAGCAGTGCAAAAAACACCTCAAATTGCCGCAGAAATACCCCATTGAAATTAGCTTTTAGCAATACCTAATTCCCAAATTTATGAAACAAAGAATTTTAAAACTTTTAATTATTCAAAACCACTGAATAAAAAAATGAGCTACTTCATGCTTAGATTGTGTGCTGTTTCAGGAAAACACCTTATCGTATTTTTTAAGAAATGGGGGGTAGTATATGAAAATGTCTACACTCAAATTGCAGGATTGAACTCTCACCAACCTGATAAAGAGCCAAGTACGCTGAATAATTAAGAAAGTTTCCAGGTTTACACTATAACCAAAAGAGGCCGTCTCATAAACTTCGATTGCCATCCTGAGGAATAATTTATTTCATAAAATCAATAGGAATGACATTTTTCCTCCTCCTGCACAATCTTTCCACGGCTCGCAGCCGCCGAAGAACTCTTTCCTTTGATGGCAAAAAGAAACAAAAGCCACATTAATGATAGCTTGTCGAAGGCTTTAATTGAGGCATTATTAGGCCGTTTCGACAAGCTCAACTTTGACAGATTTTCGAATGCAATTTGATTTATACGCCGGCCTCTTTTTTCAAAAGCTTAGCTAGCTTACTTTATTCCAAAAGCTTTGAGGATTTTAAAAAAGATTTCATTGTTTTGGAATACCCCTTTAAAATCTTCTGCCCCTGGCCCATAGGCAAAAACAGGCACCATGATATTGGTGTGATCGTTGGTACTGAAGGCTCCGCGAATCATACCTTTCTCAATATCAGTATCTAACAATGTTAATCCACCCGTTTCATGGTCGGCAGTTACAATAACCAATGTTTCTCCATCCTGATCGGCAAACTTCAGCGCTGCGCCAATGGTTTTATCAAAATCATGCATTTCAGTAACTACATATGGCAGGTTATTCGAATGCCCTCCATAGTCAATTTGTGCCCCTTCAGCCATGATAAAAAAACCTGCATTATTGTTCTTTAACAAATCTATACTTTTCGATAGCGACTGTGCTAAAATGGTTCCTCTTCCTTTATAAATCGGCCTTGTTGCAGAATCAGGTAGTAAAACCAGCTGTTTCCCGTTTTTTTGCTGTTTAAAATCACTAAAGCTGGTGTGCACCTGAAATCCCTGATTCCCAAGTTTCTTAAGCAGATCCTTATCAGGATTTTGTAAAAAACTTCTCAGGTTTGACCCGACAAGGATTTCTACTTTACTGCTTAATAAATCTGCCGCAATTTCTGTGCTCATAGACCTATCCAGCTGATGTGCGTAAAATGCTGCAGGTGTAGCATCTGTTATATCACCTACACTAATGATGGCACTTTTGATTTGCAAACCCGCCAATGTATCTACCAGGTTAGTTTTCTTTTCTCCGTTTGGACCTACACCAATGTAGCGGTTATTGGTTTTGCTCCCGGTAGCTAAAGCCGTAGCACCGGCAGCAGAATCGGTATTTCCGGCATCAGCAGCGCTGGTTTGAGCCAAGCCCATATTTTTTAACCGGGTTAAATTCAACTGCCCATGGTTAGCCATTAAACCCGCATGAATCTGGGCCAAGCCCATTCCATCCCCGATTAGTAGAATTACATTTTTTGCCCGTTTTTTTTGTCCGTCACTTTTATAACTGGGGGTATACACCGGATAAGCGGCAGGATTGGTGTAAGAAAGCTTTTCCTGATCCTGATAAAAACGCTTCAAGTCAGATGGATGATCGGTATTGATCCAGTCGACCCCCAATCTTTCCAATACGATCCAGGTATTCGGACTATCCTGTGTTGCCCAAAACCTAAACGGTTTACCTTGCTGGTGCGCTTTTGCGATTACTGCTTTTAGTTTTACCTCATCGGCTTGGGTAGGATTTCCTTTTCCATTCCATTCGGTGTAACTTTTTAGCTCATCACTAATCATGGCAACACGCGATAATTGTTTTTCAGTGTAGTTTATGTAGGGCCTTCCGTCGAAAGAAATCAGTTTAGGATAATCGGCAAAATGATCAGGTTCGGGAACATTACCACTAATAACCATTCGGATGGCATTCGGGTTTTTCTGTTGATCAAATACCTCCCGATAGCTGGCAATCTCTTTAAGCAACTGTGGCAATACCTGTTCATAATCTTGTTTAATATCGATTACCAACTGAAGCTTAGCCTTTGCATTTCCATAAGGATGATTACCATTATGGCGATAAAATGCAGCTAATGGATCGAGATAAAGCTTTTTTAAGGTTGCAGCACCGCTAATTTCTGTACTGTCGTGAGCTACATATAGCGCACCATTTCTGCAAAAAACATCTGCCTCAATAGACCCCATTTCGGCATAATAGGCCGTTAAAAGAGGAATTTCCTGTTTATAATCGTTGTGGCTATGCCCATTATTGGCTTGTAGTATTTTTTGAGCGAAAGTTAACTGCATTCCCAATCCGAAGATCAGAGATGCAGTTAATACTCCTATTTTTTTTACCATCCTTCATTCTGCTTGATCACCCCTGCACTATTATCTATCTCTCTTTGAGGAACCGCCCAAACATCGTGAACATTTGGGTTAAATGCCCTTGCAGGCCAAATAATGGCACCAGCTGAATCATGCAAAGGTTTAGCATAAGTGGCTTGTGCATCTCGCCATCTTACTAAATCGCGGTGACGATCTGCCCACTCTCCCGCAAGTTCATTACGACGCTCGCGTTTAAGATCCACCATAGTCATGCCGGTTTTAGCTCCCAGGCCTGCCCTCGATCGGATTTTGTTTAGTTCGGCATCTCCAGCACCCGCACCAGAAACCTGAATGGCCGCTTCTGCTTTAATCAACAAAACCTCTGCATATCGCATAAGCGGAACATTTAAATCCGTTGTTCCATTATCTCCATTTGGATTGACGTGTGTTGGAATCGGATTAGCATAAGTAAAAGGCTCCATGTATTTTTTAAACTGATAATCGGAAGTGGCTCCTGCATCTTTGGTAAAGCTCCGCTCTGCACCAAAGAACATAAATTTATCTCCTGTTTTTAAAATTGTGGCCTCCCGGCGCTGATCACCAGCCTCGAACGAATCATAAAGTTCTTTAGTAGGCAAATAATAACCCCAGCCATTGTAAATTCCCCAGGCTTTGTTGGTAAGCATAACACCTGGCAGCTTACTTCCCCAGCCTGTTCCTCCGCCATTAGGCGTGCAAACTACCGACCAGATATATTCTTTAGACCAGTTATTCGCTGCTTTAAAAACATCGGCAAAGCCAGTTAAAACCAACTCATGCTTCCCTGAATTGATCACCATATCGGCATATTTAGCTGCATTTGCATAGTCCTTTTTATAGAGATAAACTTTAGAAAGATAAGCCCAGGCAGCAGTTTTATGCGCTTTTCCATAGTCAGTCGCTTTCATATCGCTGAAATAAGGCAGATTATCTGCTGCTTTAAGTAAGAGCGAAATAATGTAATCGTAGTTTTCATTTACATTTTTTGCCCGGGCTATGGGTTGAGCCGGATCGGTATCTGGCGTTACAATAGGTACCCCTGCTTTATCATTACCATAATTGGCGGCCAGTTGGAAATAAACCAGACCTGCATTAAAATAAGCATCACCAATAATTTGCTTTTTCAAATTCTCATCCATTGAAATGGCAGGAACATTGGCAATAATATCGTTTGCCCTTTTGATAACGGCATATCGCATACTCCATTGCGATTCGGTATAACCCCCTCCGATATAAGTTCTATTGAAGTTTTTGATGTTATCTGCTTCAGGCTTATTTCTTCCTGTTACCATATCATCGCTGGCATTGATAAACCAGAACATCCCACGACCATAGAAGTCTTCCTCATTGTAATTCTGATACATCCCTGCTTCCGCCTTAAGGGCATCTTCTTTGGTTTTCCAGAAATTTTGCGCTGAAGGCGAACCTTCTGGTGTTATATCTAATTGTTTTGTACAGGCGCTGAATAAGGCAATGGCCAATACAGCGATATATTTTAGATTGGTTTTCATGTTTGTTAATTAATTAAAGGTTTACGTTAATACCTAAAATGAAGCTTCTTGCTTGTGGATAACGGCCTACATCCAAACCGTTGTTATCCATCCCGATTTCAGGATCGAAACCCGAATATTTAGTAATGGTGAAAAGGTTATTAGCCGTTGCATAGATTCTCAGCCCAGCCGTTTTTAATTTTTCTGTCAATGATTTTGGCAGACTATAGCCCAGGGTAACGTTGCGGATACGCAGGTAAGAACCATTCTCCACATAAAAATCTGAAGCATTGAAGTTTCCGTTATTATCGCTGGTTGAAATAATTGGCACCTTACCATTCGGATTTGTAGTTGACCAGGCATCTAAAATACCCACCAACTTATTGTATGAAGGACCACTTGCGCTATAGGTAGTACGCTTTACGGCATTGAACAATTTGTTACCTTGCACGCCCTGAGCAAAAATATTGAAATCGAAATTTTTATAGCTGGCGTTAAAGCTCAACCCGTACGAAAAATCCGGATAGGCACTTCCAGCAAAATAACGATCCTTACCATCAATAGCACCACTATCATCTAAATCGGCAAATCTGAAATCGCCCGGTTTAGCGTTTGGCTGAATCTTTTGTCCCTTACTATTTTTATAATTATCTACTTCTGCCTGCGTTTGGAAAATCCCTTCTGTTTTCAACACATAATAACTGTAGAGTGGTTGGCCAACATTGATGCTTAAGGGAGCAAGCTCGTTACGGAAATTGGTTCCAACTGCTATATTTTGCAAGCCCGGCGCTAATTCCTCTACATTATTTTTGAGTTTGGTTAAGGTAGCGTTTACCGAATAGGTAAAGGCCTTAGATTTATCACTATTGTAGGTTAGGCCTAACTCTATACCCTTATCTTTTACTAAACCGGCGTTAATGGTTTGGGTGCTTAAACCTGCAGTTCCCGGAAGTGATCGGGTTAAAATCATTTTATCTGTTTCCTTAACAAAATAATCGGCTACTAAACTCAACCTATTCAATACCGTTAAATCCATACCAATATTGGTTTGCTTAGATTCTGCCCAGGTTAAGTTTCTGTTGGCTAATGTAGTTAGTACATAGCCATTTTGCAGCACAGGCGATTGTCCGAAATAACTTTGTGTGGCCGTTAACAACGGATTAACTGCCGATTGAGATAAACTACCCAGGTTACCTAAAATACCGTAACTGCCCCTTAGTTTAAGTTCATTTAACCACTGCACATCTTTTAAAAATGTTTCTTTATTTACTGCCCAACCCAATGAAACTGAACCATAGTTTCTAAACCTGTTTTCTTTGGTAAGCATCGAAGAACCATCTCTACGGCCGATAAGCGACACGAGGTATTTTTCCTTGTAATTATAATTGGCTCTTAACAAAATGGACGATAGCGCGGTTTCGCTCATGTAACTGGTAGAGGGCTGAATAATTGTAGCATTTACCAAATATCTATACTGTGGCGATTCATCGTCAAAGCCAGAACCGGTGACATAAAGACCATTGCTTTTGGTTTGCTGGAAGGTATAACCACCTGTAAAATCTAAGTGATGATCGCCAAATGTAGTTTTATAGCTTAAAATTTGTTCCGCTAATAAATCAGTGGCCTGATCTGCTCTTTCTTGTAAACTATTGCTTAATACCGGCTTACCCACTTCTGGTCTTTTAGGCGTAAAGCTTTTAAACTGCGAAGATGATTTGGTAATACTCAGATTAGATCTGAAACTTAATCCTTTGGCTAAATTTAATGTCGCATAAGGATTGATCACTAAAACGTTTACCGGATTATTGATGTCGATTCTTTGTAACTCAGCAACCGGATTTACAATGTCGCCATAATCGCCGGCATACTGTCCGCCGGGAAGACCTGCAAAACTCCCATCTGCATTGTATGGTGTACCGTTTCTTGGGTAGTAAATAGCCGAAAGTAAAGCGCCTGTATAATCGCTGCTGGTATTGGCACCATTTCCGTTGGTACTGCTGTAAGAAAGGTTTTCGCCTAACTTTAACCATGAATTTAACTCATGTTCAGAGTTGATACGGAAATTGTAACGCTTAGTTTTCGTGTTAAGCACGATGCCTTCTGCATTGCGGTAGTTGAAACTGAGGTAATAGTTAGATTTCTCACTGCCGCCATTAATTGCAGCGTTATAATCTTGCAATAAGCCATCGCGGAACACCTCATCCATCCAGTTGGTACGGGTAGTTTGCCCATCAGGATATTTTGCGGGATCAAAGGCAGGTAAAATAGTTGTACCACCATTTTTAGCCGCTGTAGCAGCTACCTGGGCACGCTGTTCTGCGTTAAGTGGTTCTAACTTTTTCCAGGCACTTTGTTGTCCTACTTTAGCATCAAAGCTGATGCGCATTTGTCCGTTTTTCCCTTTTTTGGTGGTAATTAAAACAACCCCACCCGAAGCTCTTGCTCCATAAATAGCTGCAGAAGCATCTTTAAGTACAGAAATAGATTCTATATCATTTGCATTGATTTGTGGTGTTCCGGAGTAGATAGATCCATCAATTACATACAAAACACTTTCCCCGTTGATACCGCCTAAACCTCTGATGTTTACCCGGGGTGCTGAAGTTGGATCGCCACCCTCATTGCTGACAATTACACCAGGTGATTTTCCGGCCAATACCTCACCAACACTGTTTAAAGAACGCGATCCGAGCTTATCTAAAGAAACGATACTTACTGCTCCTGTTAAAGTTTCCTTTTTCTGCGTTCCATAACCCACCACAACAACTTCTGCCAATTTAGACATTTCCTCGCTCAAGGTTACATTAACTACCTGGCTAGCGCCTACCCTTACCTCTTGTGTGCGAAATCCAATCATGGAAAACGACAATACCGCATCCGGACCTACTTCTATTCTGTATGCCCCTTTACTATCGGTAACCGTACCAGAAGGCGTTCCCAATACCTTTACCGAGACACCCGGCAACGCCAGGCCTGTAGTATCTTTTACTACCCCGGTTATAATGCGGTCGGCCTTTTGGTAAGTAATATTATCTAATATCACATAGCCTTCCTTTTCAATGGCATTGATCCCCAGACGGTCAAACATCGACCTTAAAGGTTCTTGCTGATAATCGCCGCTTAAAAAGCTGTTTTTCTCCTGCAACAAATCTGGATTGTAAACAAAACGAATACCCGTTGTATTTTCAATTTCTTTAATTATGGAGGTGATTTTTTGTCCTTTATTGATTTGAATATTAATCTTTCGGTTTGCGAGTCCTTGCGCCATAATAGGCGAGGCTAAAAGCGAACTGCAGAATATACAGAGTATCGCAAAAGTTAAACAGGAATATTTCATGATGTTTTGGAGGGATAGTTTCCGCTCCTTTGAAGTTGTTTTCATTTTTTTATTGATCTGTATTGGTTTTTTCATGAATGGAATCAATTTGAGCAAGTCTTTTCCGGAAATCCCCATGAAGAAAGACCTATGGCTCAGTTTATTTGTCATTTATAGATTTTAAAAGTGTTTTGATTTTGAATTTTTCGAAAGTGAATATGATGCAGGCTACAGATGATATCTAAAATCTCTTCAGGTTGCTGTTTGCTATTAAATACCGCTGTAGATTTCAATTGACTGATGCTCGAATCGGTCAAAATAATTTTGATGCTGTAAACGTATTCCAGCTTACGGACTACCTCTGTTAAAGTTGCCCCATCGAATTTAATTTCGACATATTTTTGCTGTGCATTGCCGATTATTGAACTACGCTTGATGACTGGATTATAAATGAGGTTTTGACCTTTAATAAGGGTTCCAATTAAGTTTTTGCCGTGCTTAACGGCCACTTTACCTGTGGCCACCGCTACAGCAACATCTGGTTTAGTGGTAAAAGTTTTAACCGAGAAAGAGGTACCCAATACATTAACATAAACATTTGATGGCCCTTTTACCGTAAAAGGCCTGTGTTCCTGATGCGCAATATTGAAAAAAGCTTCACCCCCAAGCAGCTGAACGCTGCGGCTTTTGGGACTAAAATGTTCGGGGTAAATGAGTTTGGTGGAGGGCGATAAAAGAATTTCCGAGCCATCGCCCAGGATTAGTCTTTTTCTTTCCCCTGAGTTGGTGGTAACGGTTACAAATTGATTTGCATTTTCTGCCTGCGGACTTAAGTTCCAAATAGAAAAGCCTATGCTTAAGCAAACAAATAACATTGCTGCCACCCGAAACCAGGCTCTACGATAGAAAGGTATAACCGTTACTTGCTGTACCCCCATGGCCTGCTGCAAGTTTAACAGCATCTTTTTACCTATAAGTTTTTTATAAGCTGCGGGTACATCGCTATCGTTTTCAATTGCGGCATACCAATCTTCAACGGCTTTTATCTCGGCATCAGTTGCCTTATTGTCTAAATATTTTTGCAGCAATTGCGCTGCCTTATCTCCTGTCATTTGAATAGATGTCAGTTCAAATGCAGATAGGTACTAACCAAAAAGGTTATCTATAAGTTAAGTTTAAGTTAAGACAGTAAAAAGGCCAGAAACAGGATGTAGGAAAGGTTTTTACGGAGAATTTTCATGCCGGCGGTGATGTGATTCTTTACCGTTTGCACGGAAATATCCAGTTCAGTAGCAATCTCCTTTACCGATTTCTCCTGCCTTCGGCTCATTGAAATAACCAGACGCATTTTTTCAGGAAGCTCTGCTAAAGCGGCATCAACCTCAGTATTCATTTCATGAAGCAATAAACGGGTATCTGGCGTTGCCATATCCCTATCGGTAATTAAGGAAGCGAAAACTGTACTGTGTTCTTCCCTGATAGCCAGAGATCTGAAATGATTGATAACCCTATACTTCACTGCTCCATGCAGATAAGCTGCTAAAGAACGTTCCACGTGCAACTGTTCCCGGTTTTCCCAGAGGGAGATAAAAATTTCCTGTGTAATATCCTGTGCAATGTCTTCGTCGCCGATGCGTTTAAATGCAGCATCAAAAACACCTTCCCAATGCTTATGGTATATTTTCTCCATAGATTGGGGCGAACCTTTTTTCAGTAAAACAACTAGATCTTGCTCCAAGGGGTATGCAGGTTTGATTCGCTACAAAGCTACAGCTGCGATATTCCCTTAATATTAAGTAATCTTAAAGTTAACATCCGAAAGTACCATGGGCACAAAAAAGCCCTAGATTTCTCTAAGGCAATGGGTATTCAATAATTGAATGAGAGAATGATTGAATTATTGAATGATTGAATGATTGAATGGTAAAGTTGCATCTAATTATTATGCCAGCTTCCACTCAGGTCGTTCGAAATGACAAGTATATCCGTAAGGATTTTTCTGTAAATAATCCTGGTGTTCTTCTTCAGCATTCCAAAAATCACCTGCGGGTACAACTTGTGTTACAATTTCACCAGGCCATACACCCGAGGCTTCCATTTCGGCAAGTAAGTCCTTTGCTATCTGCTCCTGAACCTCATCCAAGAAAAATATAGCTGAACGGTAAGAAAGTCCAACGTCGTTTCCCTGTCTGTTTCTGGTGGTAGGATCATGGATTTGGAAAAAGTATTCCAAAAGCTTGCGGTAAGATAAAATTGCAGGATCAAATACGATCTCTATCCCCTCTGCATGGGTTCCGTGGTTACGATAAGTTGCATTGGGAACGTCTCCACCGGTGTATCCAACTACTGTTGAAATTACTCCCGACTGACTTCTAATCAATTCTTCTACTCCCCAAAAACAACCTCCTGCCAATATCGCTTTTTCAGTATTCATATAAACTCCTCTTTAATATGAATAAAGATACGATGTGAAAAAGCAAGCAGCAAGCAAAAACGGTAAGCAGAGAAAGAACTGTCTTCTGGATGACGGAGTTTGGGATAGATGTAAAGGTTAGGGATGGCACTTTGATTAGATTAACCACCTAAGTCACCTTACTTTACCCTTGAAATCTTAAACTCCCCCCATGTCCCGTGACTCACGGAACAGTATCAACCCGTGACTTCACGGAACAGTATCAACCAGTGACTCACGGAACAGTATTAACCCCTGAATCACGCATCAGTATTAACCAGTGACTCAGGGAACAGTATCAAACATCGAAAGTATTTTGGTAAAATACAGATTCAATATCATTATGTTGCTGAAAGTCCGGGACCCACTACGCGCATCCCACAAGCCTCGTGAATATCATCAATTTCTTGTTTATTAGGCTTATGTTTTAAGTTGTTCATCGTTCTAAAAAACTCTTCTGCCTTTCCTGCAGGCTGAACCAAATAAGTTAGTTTCCCATAATCGGTTAACTGTACCCAGGTATGTGGAATATTTCTCGGCAAAAAAATCGTATCCCCCGCTTCAAGTTCTGATAGTTTTCCATTAACCGAGAATCGATATCGACCCTCCACTACATAAAAAACCTCATCCTGGTGTAAATGAACATGCAAAGAAGGTCCAGTCTTTTCAAAACCTATATACTCAAAAACAGCAAGTTGCCCTGCTGTATCCTTTCCTGAGATTTTAATATCGTTTGGGTTCTTTCCCTTATATAAGAATGATTCCCCAAATCTACCCTTTCCATTTTTTACTATAAAAGGTTCTTTTTGATTTTCCTGAGCAAAGGTCAACTTGCCAGCAGCAAGCAAAATTGTGGCACTTAAACTCCCCTGAATAAAAGTCTTTCTTTTCATCGAATTAAATTTTATTTCAAATCTCCGATAGAAAAAAAAATATTTACTGGTAAAAAACAGACATTAATAAACTTCTTCCGTACCCAATATCCTTTCTGGAGATCCAATGGTAAAAAACTCTTGGGGCGTGTAGCCCGTAAAGTCTTTACAATCCTTAACCAGATGCTGGTAATCGTAATAACTACAATCTATAGCTAACTTAAACCAGCTTAACTTCGGATGAATATTTTTTAGCCGATAGGCTTCGTCGAATCTGACAATCCTTAGGAAAGCTTTAGGGCTAATTCCCACACTGTGAAGAAAATATCTGTTAAACTGCTTTTGACAAAGGCAAGATTTGGAAATGAAATTATCAAGGGTGTATATTCCATTTGAGTTTAACATTTGCCGGGCACTGATATCCACCCTGTTCAATTCCGGCTGCAATAACCTGGTCTTCGCAATCAAATAACTTTCTGCTATATCAATCATTTGCTGATGATTTTTAGCATGATAAAGTTGATCATTTATGGCTTCAACTTCTCTCCCCAATACCAATTCGGCATCAAGTGCTTGGTTGGTTATCAAACTCGCTGGAAATTTAAATAGTTTTGAAATTGCCCCTGGCTGAAAAACAATCTGTAAGGAAAGAAACTTTTTGTAAACAGTACGATAATTCACTACAGTATGTTGTCCAAAAATTAATGCATTTTTAGGCTTAATTTGCTGTTTATTATGCAAATAATCAATCTGAGTAGGTGTTGGAAAAAACTGGAGGCAATGTTCTGGAGGGGGCGAATAGGCCTTAGCCGGAATGGGCTGATCTGTTTGGAAATCAAAATCGATTAAACGATAACATTTAATGAGTGGTTTTAATATATCGCTTGGTTGGTGCTCACTAAGATGCATAGCTACTCATTGCTGACATTCATAAAGTTAAGAAATTAATTCATCAAAATACAGTTACCTATCATGGTGAATAAATCGTTTAGCTTGGGGTATTGGCTGAGTAAAAGTTGATCATTCTCCAGATTGAATAATTTTTTAATTCCAATAACTTAGCTTTGCAAAATGAAAAACATAATTATGACTACCGCAGCTGCTGCAATTCTACTTGCTTCATGCAGCTCATCTTCCAAAGTTTCTGATAGCCATTCCGATTCTACTACGGTTGCTAAAGACACTTCATTAACCGCCATTTTAAGTGCCAATAGCGAGGCTAAACTTAGTGATTCTATCAAAGTCAATTTCGTAGTGTATAACCATACGGATAGCACGCGCCAGTTTTGTAAATGGCATACACCCTTTGAGCCACTAATGAGCAAGTACCTGGATGTAACTGCAGCTGATGGTACTGAAGCACAATATCAAGGTCCGATGGCTAAAAGAATTATGCCTCCACCTGCCGACAGCTATATCAGTGTTAAACCCGGTGATAGTTTAAAAGCAGAAATAAACGTTTCGAAAGCTTATCAAATCACTAAACCTGGTAAATACGCTCTTAAATATAATAGTGCTGCTATTAGTGGAATTACGGTAAAAGATAGCTTAACGATTAGCATAAAGTAATTAGTATCAAATAATTAGCATCAAGTATTTAGTATCAAGTATTTAGTATCAAGATTGGGCGTATAATCAGCATCTGATGGTCAGTCTTGATACTTGGCTCTTGCTACCCGATACTTTTTTCTTGCTACTTGTTTCTTGCTACTTGATACTCGATACTACCTCACAGCATCGATTCCCCTTTCTGTTAACCTTACAGAATAAATACCTTCGCCACTCATTTCATTCTCCACATGGGTAACCAGAATAACGGTTGTTTTTTGTTCTGCGAATAATACCCTCAAATGATCAATCAAACGCGCTTTAAGCTCCAAATCCATTGCAGAAAAGGGCTCATCCATTAAAAGTAAGTTAGGCTTAGTAGATAAAGCCCTTAAAATAGCCAGTCTTTGTTGTTGTCCGCCAGAAAGTTGCCGGGGTAAATTATTTCTAAAACCGGCCATTTCAGCTATATCAAGCAAACGTTCTATATAATCGGCATCCTTACAACCATATTGAAGATGCGCTTCTACAGTCATATTGGGAAATAAGGCATAATCCTGAAAAACAAAGCCTACCCCCCTATCCTGAACCTTCTTTGAGTATGCAGTAAGGGCATCGAACCAGGTAACTCCATCTACCTCAATATGACCTTCATCAGGTGTGATAAGCCCTGCTAGCACTTTTAACAGGGTTGTTTTACCCACACCCGAAGGGCCTAAAATCCGTGTGATAGCTTGCGTATGAAAAGTGGTATCAACTTTAAGTTCCAACACCCCTTGATAAGTCTTTATTTTCTTTAACAGGCTAATTTCTATCATTCGAAAGGGCTTTTAACTGCATTTCTGTTAAAGATGAAAACGCTTATTACAATGAGAAATGTGATGGCAAATAAAATGAGGGCATAGTAATTGGCAGCCGTATAATCCATAATTTCTACCGCATCATAAATGGCAATAGAGGCCACTTTGGTTTCCCCGGGGATGTTGCCACCAATCATTAAAACCACCCCAAACTCACCTAAAGTATGTGCAAAAGTTAATACGGCTGCAGTGAAAATAGAGGGCTTAATAGTGGGCAACAAAATAGAGAAAAAGGTTTGAAGTTTAGATTTACCCATAGTATAAGAAGCCTCCGCTATAGATTTAGGTAAATGAGAAAATGCCGCCTTAATGGGGCTAACCATAAATGGCAGACTATAAATAATCGACGCAAATACTAAACCCTTAAAAGAAAATACCAATTGCACATTAAAATGCTGATGTAGCCATTGTCCAAGTGCATTATTCGGACTAAATGCCAGCAATAAATAAAAGCCTAACACAGAGGGTGGAAGTACCAAAGGCATGGTGATCAAAGCCTCTACCACAATTTTAAAGAAATTTTGCTTACGGGAAAGCCAATAGGCTATAGGAATACCAACGAGCAACAACAAAAAGGTGGTAATTATTGCTAACTTAATACTGAGCCAGATCGGTTCTAAATCCATTAAATATTGTTGTTATTTTGGTAAGTAATAGCCATTATTTCCTATAATTTTTCTAGCCGATGCAGAATAAAGATAATTGTAAAACTTGGTTGCAGCTGCCAATTTTCCTTTTTTAGCAAATGTGAGTAAAATTGCCGACTGCGCTATTTCCTCATAGCTTTTTTGATCTACCCTTGCCCATTTGAGTTGAGAAGGCGTATTAGGCTCATATAAAAAGGCTTCGGTGGTAAAACCGATGGTAACTACTCCGGTTTGAAGATAGGTATTTACCTGAGAAATGCTTTCACCAAAAACCAATTTAGCATTTACCTGTTGAGCTAAGCCGTAGAATTTTAGCGCCTGTTCGGCGGCCTTTCCGTAAGGGGCAATTTTCGGATTGGCAATTGCAATTTTAGATACTGGTTCGCTGGTTAACAACTTTTGCCAGTTTTTAAGGTCTCCTTTAACGTTTCCACAAACCACTAAGCTGCCCAAGGCATAAATTTTGGGCTTTTGGACCCCAAAGCCAGCTTGATATAATTTGTCGGGGAATTCGGTATCCGCAGAAAGAAATACATCAAAGGGAGCACCATTCATAATTTGCGCGGTCAGTTTGCCCGAGGCACCAACAATAACGGTTGTTTCTATCCCTGTTTGCCTTTTAAAATCGGCCTGAAGCTTTCTAATTACCCCTTGGGCATTTGCAGCAACTGCAATACGCAAGGTTTGGGCTGTACTATTTAAGCCAAGAAACGCAGAAAGCAGGAAGCTGAAAAAATAACGATTGAACATCTTTAAACTTACCATTTAAACTGAGTAATTATTGCGCAAACCCTACTTTAATACTGGTTACCTGTTTAATACATCTTGCTGGTTTTTTATCATTTTGAACGATGATTCTAAATGGACCATCAGCAAGGGGTAAAGGTTTGCTATCCATTTGATCGGAGAGGATAATCTTTTCATCTGTAAAATCAGGATCCAGTTCAGCAAGTGTAAAAATAATCTGGTAACCGTCGCTGGCTTCTACCAGCACATACTTGGTTAAATTTTCTCCCCGAAGCTCTTTGCCCATGGTTGTTCCAGCTCGGGCTAATAAATCCGATAACAGTACACCGGTGTAGTGATGTACCTGGCCATCCCGGTCTTTTCGGTCTACCGTTACCCGCTCTGCCCGCTGTAATCCGGATGCACCAATGATTAATGGCCGGACTACTTCTCCGCTAAATTTAACTGATGCTTCCGGCTTGGTTTGAGCATTTACCAAAGTAGAGCAGGCAAAAAGTAATACTAAGGCTGGAACAACGGGAATGATATATCTTTTCATCTTGATTTTAACGTAACAAACGGATTTGAAAATTTGGGGTTGGAAACAAAAATAGAATCTGTAAGTGTATTTAAAAAGGCAATAAGTTCCTTTTTTTCTACAGAATTTAATTTTAGCGGTAAAGATCCTTTTACATTAGATTCATTTTGCAGAAAAGCGCTCAAGGCTACAGATGGTTTAACATGTTCGCTGTAATGCTCAATCACTTCTTCCAAGGTGGAGAATCGGCCATCGTGCATATAAGGTGCAGTGAGTGCGATATTACGTAAAGTAGGTATTTTAAATCGGCCATGATCTGTTTCCTGACCGGTAATTTGGCCTATTCCTCTGTCTCGATAAACGCTATCCAGCCCGTTATTATGAAAAAGTTCAAGGTAATTTTTTGGTCCGCCATGGCAGTGCGCACAATTTGCTCCCCTTATTCCCTTTTCAGGATTGGGCGCCGTGTTAAATAAAGTCATTCCCCGCATTTCCTCAGGAGAAAGTTTTATCTGTTGTTTGAGGTATTGATCATATCGCGAATGAGCAGAAATTAAGGTACGTTCAAATTGTGCTAAGGCAAAAGTTATCCTTTTTCCGGTAATTTTATCATCGCCAAAAACGGCTTTAAACAACGGAGGATAATAAGCCGTAGACTGTAATTTTCTGGAGGAGGTTTCCATATCCTGCCCCATTTCATGGGCACTAATCATCGGGAATTGAGCCTGATCTTCTAAAGATCCAGAACGACCATCCCAAAAAAACTTACGGTTCCACAAAAGGTTAACCAGAGCCATCGCGTTTCTATCAGTAAAAGTATCATCAACGCCCTTGCTCAATTTTTTACCGTCTGTAAATGCCAACTCCTGCCTATGGCAACTTCCGCAAGAAATAGTATTATTTGCAGAAAGACGGGTTTCATAAAATAGCCTTCGCCCTAAATATACGCCTTGTTGTGTAAGTGGATTTTCTTTTGAAATATTCGTTCTATTTCCAAAATACACAGGATACTCTAGTGAGTAAATGCCTCGCGGAACCTCTTCCTCAGATTTTAAAGCGGAAAAGCCAACAAAAAAAGACAAAAATAAGAGCAAGACACAAAAATTGCGACTCCAATACCTTTTCTTTTCTATTTGACACGCACTCATCTCTTTATTTGTTTGCTAAAAGTAATAAAAAACAAGAAGTATTTGTGTTGGTGCTCAACTCCGCCCTAAACAATCTTGATACCTGATACTTAATACCTGATACTAAAAATAATTACTAAATTGCGGTATCCCTGCACATGAAAGAGATTGCCGATATACTCATAGCTTATCAAAAAGCCGTAAAGGAAAATAAGAAAACAGCACTAGCAACAGTTGTTAAGGTAGAGGGTTCGTCTTACAGAAGACCCGGAGCCCGAATGTTAATTACTGAAGATGGTATGCTTACTGGCGCAATTAGCGGTGGGTGTTTAGAAGGTGATGCCTTAAGAAAAGCACTTTCTGCCATACATCAGCAAGAAAACAGATTGGTAACTTATGACACTACAGATGAAGACGATGCTAAATTTGGCATTCAACTGGGTTGTAATGGCGTAGTACACATCCTATTCGAGCCCATTTTTAGCGAACAGGAGCAAAATCCAATTGCTTTTTTAAAAGCATTACAGCAGGAAAGAGAGAACGCAGTTTTAGTCACTTTCTTTTCCCTGAATGATAAGCAACAGCCCGGTACAAAAACACTTTACAGAAAAGAGGAATTAATAGCTGATTTACCCCCTACAATTCTTAATGAAGTAATGAATGATGCGGCATACGCACTCGAAAACAAAACTTCAGACTTTAAAGAATATCAGCTTAATGGGCAATGGATAACAGCATTTTTAGAAATTATCAGCCCGCCCATTTCGCTTATTATTGCTGGTGCTGGAAATGATGCACAGCCACTTGCCGAAATAGCATACCGGCTTGGATGGGAAGTAACGGTGGTAGATGGCCGCCCTACCCACGCCACTAGCGCACGCTTTCCAGATGCCACACGGGTGTTGGTAAGCAAACCCGATCAATTTTTAAACTACATCACCTTAGATGAGCGTACGGCCTTTGTATTAATGACACATAATTACAATTATGACGTTGAGCTACTGGGCAGGTTACTGGCTACGAAAGCACCTTACATTGGCACCCTCGGACCAAGGCGAAAATTAATCCGGATGCTGGATGAGCTCAATCAGAATACAGCTGAAAATGAATCGAGAGTTCATGGACCGATAGGTTTAGATATTGGAGCAGAAACTGCAGAGGAGATTGCCATATCGATCATTGCGGAAATAAAAGCTAAATTCCTGGGTGCTTCGGCTAAGCCACTAAAAGAAAAGAATGCGCCCATTCACGTTCACGAATTAAAAAACAGCTAATGGATACAGGAATGATCATATTAGCTGCGGGAAATTCGAGTCGTTTAGGACAACCTAAGCAACTTTTAACCTATCAGGGAAAAACACTCTTAACCATTGTTAGTGAAGAAGCCCTTAAAACTTCATACCGACCTATAATTGTTGTACTTGGTGCCTACGCGGATGAGATTTCAAAAGCACACCGGGATCCTCGAATTAGCTATGTTGTGAATGATAACTGGCAGGCAGGAATGGCTTCGAGTATTTTTACAGGCTTAACTGCATTATTGGATAACAATAAAGCCCTGGAAAACGTTATTATTGCAGTAGCAGATCAGGTTTTTATAACTGCCCGGATTTTTGAAAATTTAACAGAAAATTATCAACTTACCAGCAAAGGAATTGTAGCCAGTAGTTATGGAGAAACCGAGGGAACTCCGGTACTATTTAACAAAAAGTATTTCGCCCAACTTTTGCAGCTTGAGGGCAACAAGGGGGCAAAGAAAATATTAGCAGAAAACCCTTCAGATATGTCAACAGTTTCATTTGAAAAAGGACATATCGATATTGATACAGCAACTGATTACCACAATTTAAATCAAAATCAATGATAGCAGATTCATTCGGAAGAGTTCATGATTATTTGCGGATATCGTTAACCGATAATTGCAATTTCCGCTGCTTTTATTGTATGCCAGAGGAAGACTATGATTTTACCCCAGCATCTCGCTTGATGCAAACGGATGAGATTGTACAATTGGCCAAAATATTTGTGGAGCAGGGGGTAAAAAAAATCAGACTTACAGGTGGAGAACCATTGGTACGTAAGGATGCCGCAAACATCATTGCTCAGTTGGGAAAATTACCTGTTGAATTGGTAATTACCACTAATGGCACCCGTATTGCAGAAATGCTTCCAACACTCATTGAAGCAGGAATCAAAACTATTAATATCAGTTTAGATACGCTTCAGCCGGAAAAATTCTTCATGATTACCCGAAGAGACTTGTTCCACCAGATTAGAAGCAATATCGAACTACTCTTACAACATAAAATCACTGTAAAAATTAATATGGTGGTAATGAAAGGGCTTAACGACAATGAAATCAAAGATTTTATCCTTTGGACAAAACACAATCCCATTCAAATCAGGTTTATAGAGTTTATGCCTTTTAGCGGTAATAAATGGACCAGCAATAAAATGTTTTCTTTACAGGAAATTCTTGCAGTAATAGCCAATGATTTTACGGTGCTGCCTGTAGAAGGTTCGCCCAACGATACCGCAAAGAGCTTTATGATTCCGGGGCACGAAGGCTCATTTGCCATTATCAGCACCATGACTGCCCCCTTTTGCAGCACCTGTAACCGAATGCGTTTAACTGCCGACGGCAAGCTCAAGAACTGCCTTTTCTCTGATGGTGAAACCGATTTACTCACTGCTTTAAGGAATAACCAGGAAGTACTTCCTTTGATTAAAGCCTCCATCTGGAGCAAGAAAAAGGAATTGGGAGGTCAGCTTCAAACTCATTTTGAAAAACTTGATGCCGACGCGATTCACAATAGAAGTATGATTACTATTGGAGGATAAAATCATGTTAAGTGTTAAAGAAGCCAGGCAGCTTATAGCTAATCAGGTTAAACTGCTAAATCCCATTAAAATAAAGCTGGAAGAAGCTTCGGGCCATATTTTGGCTGCAGATGTTTTTGCCCCATACGATATCCCTTCCTTCAGACAATCGGCTATGGATGGTTATGCCCTTATTTTTGAAGACCAGCCTCTCCCACTCCAGCTCGTTGGAGAAATGGCCGCCGGCACAAGTGAATCGCTACAGCTCAGTTTAGGGCAAACCGCCAGAATATTTACGGGGGCTCCTGTTCCCGAGGGTGCAGACACTGTGGTGATGCAGGAGAAAGTGAGCTTATCAGCAGGAAAAATTATTGTCGAGGATATTCGATTGGAAAAGGGCTCCAACGTTCGGGCCGTAGGTTCAGAAATTAAATCGGGTGCTCTTGCAATGGCACATGGAAGTTTACTCAGCCCGGCAGCAATTGGCTTCCTGGCGGGAATTGGAATTACAGCAGTAACGGTTTTTCCAATGCCTAAAGTGGTGATCATAGTAACCGGAAAAGAATTACAAAAACCAGGGTCGGAACTAACCTTCGGACAGATTTACGAATCGAATTCCTATTCTCTTTCTGCCGCACTGAAATCTGAAGGAATTACCGAAATCAGCATTGTACAGGCAGACGATGACCTGGAAATCCTTACCCGCATTCTGGAGTCTGCCTTACTTAAAAACGATGTTATCCTTTTAACAGGGGGTGTAAGTGTTGGCGATTACGATTTTGTTTTGGCTGCCTCAAAAGCCTGCAACATTCAGCAAATTTTCCACAAGGTTAAGCAAAAGCCCGGAAAGCCGTTATTCTTCGGCACCAAGGGCGAGCAATTAATATTTGGGTTACCCGGTAATCCTTCTTCTGTTTTGAGTTGTTATTACAATTATGTGCTACCTGCTATAAAAAAGCTTTCTAATAAGGAAAATAGCGTGCAGGAAATTAAAGCTACGCTTACGCACGATTATCAAAAGCCAGCAGGACTAACCCATTTTCTAAAAGGAAATTACAGAAATGGAAAAGCTACTCCGCTAAATGCACAAGAATCTTTCAGATTGAGTTCTTTTGCACAAGCAAACTGCCTGATTTGCCTGGATGAAATGCAACAGGAATTTAAAGCAGGCCAAACCGTAGATATATTGTTATTACCCCACTAATATGGAAATAGAAGTAATCAGCTTTGGAAAAATAGCTGAATTTATACCACAGCAAAAAATTAGTCTTTCTAACGTAAGTAATACCGATGAACTGAAGGTCTATTTAGAAAAAGACTTCCCGGCTTTAGCGGGCATTAAGTATAAGCTGGCCTTGAATAAAAACATCGTTCAATCTACCCTCAACTTGAACAACAATGATGTGATAGCGATTATGCCACCTTTTTCCGGAGGATAATTTAGATGGATTTAGAAAGATATAGCAGACAACTTGTACTGGAGGGTTTTGGAGAAACAGCACAGCAAAAACTCCTTAATGCCAAAGTATTGGTTATTGGTGCCGGGGGTTTGGGTTGTCCTGCACTTCAATATCTGGTGGCTTCAGGGGTTGGTTGTGTAGGCATTGTAGATGACGATACGATATCCCGCTCTAATCTGCATCGCCAAATCCTATATGCCACTAGTGATATTGGTAAATTAAAGGCCCGCACCGCTGCAGAAAAATTAGCAGCATTAAATCCAGATGTAGAGATTACCCCTTATCCCATTTGGTTGGAGCAGGAAAACATTTTGGAACTTTTTGCCCGGTATGACTTTATTCTCGATGGAACCGATAACTTTGAGTCGAGATATTTAATTAATGATGCTTGCGTACTGCTTAAAAAGCCCTTGATATTTGCCGCGGTATCGGGCTACGAAGGTCAACTGGCAGTTTTTAACCTAACTGATAACCAACAGCAGTGCAGCAATTACAGGGATCTTTTCCCCATTCCACCAACTGCGGGAGAAATCCCCAATTGTGAAGAAAATGGTGTTTTAGGCGTTTTACCGGGAATAATTGGTACGATGGCCGCAGCCGAAATTATTAAGCTGATTACCGGAAAAGGCAAGCCGTTAATTAACAAACTACTGCATTACAACCTATTAACCCAAGAGCAATACGTGCTGCAAATCAGCCAGGCTCAGAATTATACCATCGCACAAAGCGAAGACGAGTTTTTAAAAATGAATTACCATAATAATTGTGCTTTAACAGAAGCCTATTCGGAAATTGATATTTCCCAAATGCAGGCTTTAAAAGAAATAGAATCGACCATTCTTATTGATGTTCGCGAGCGATATGAAGTACCCCAGTTAGATCCCCAGATTTTTTCGAAGGTACCCATGTCTGAGTTGGAGCATTTCCTGGAAACAGATATCGCCGCAGAACACATCATCTTTTTGTGCCAACATGGGATCAGAAGCGTTGCAGCAGCAGAACGACTATCAGAAAAATATGGGCATACCAAAAAAATATATAGCTTAAAAGGTGGAATTGCGAAGTGGAGAAATCATTTTTAAACGAATAACATGAGTGATAAGAAAATAAAGAACATTTTTAGTAAAGGCGCCATTTCGCCCCTGTTTATTGCCGATAGCATTTCTAAACACAGTTCTAAAACCAACATTGGCGGCCACAGTATCTTCATGGGACAAGTTCGGAAAGATGAAATTGATGGAAAATTAGTTGCTGCCATAGAATATACTGCATACGAAGAGCTTGCACTAAATAAAATGCATGAGATCAGGGAAGAAATCTTTAACAAATACCCTTTAAGCTGTATGCACATACACCATAGCTTAGGTACCATTAAGGCGGGCGAACTCTGCCTGTTTGTATTCACCTCTTCTGCCCATCGGAAACCAGCAATTGATGCATGTACAGAGGTGGTGGAGCGCATAAAAGCAGAACTTCCTATTTGGGGAAAGGAAATATTCGAAAATGATACCCACCAGTGGAAAGAAAACATTTAAATAATTAACATGGTTAACATTACCCAAAAATCTAACTCCCTTCGAATAGCCATTGCCACTGCAACCGTTAAAGTTTCTAAACCAGAAACAATAACCGCTATTGAACAAAAAAAAATACCGAAGGGAGATGTTTTCGAATTTGCACGTGCTGCAGGGTTGTTCGGCGTAAAGCGCACCAGTGATATGATCCCTGATTGCCATCCACTTCCTGTAGAGTATACCAGCATTACCTATGAAATCAGCGACCTCAGAGTGATCATCACCGTTGAGGTACACACCATTTATAAAACTGGTGTTGAGGTAGAAGCCATGCATGGTGCATCGGTTACGGCACTAACCATGTATGATATGCTGAAACCCATTGATAAGGGGGTAGAGATCGAAAATATCAGGTTATTGGAAAAATCGGGCGGAAAATCTGATCTAAAAAACCTAAAGTTTCCAGAAATAAAGGCAGCCGTTATAGTTTGTTCAGATTCAGTTTTTCAAGCTCAGGCTGAAGATCGTTCAGGGAAGGCCATTATTTCCAGGTTAGATCAATATCAAATTAAAACAGAATGGTATCAAACCGCACCCGACAATATTGAAGCCATCAGACAAACTGCTGAACAAGCCATCAGGGAAGCATATGATTTGGTTATATTCACCGGCGGAACCGGTCTTTCGCCCAGAGATGTTACCCCGGAAGCCATTGCACCACTCCTTGATCGCCCAATTAAAGGCATTATGGAAGCTGCCAGAAGGTATGGACAGGACAGGATGCCCTACGCCATGTTATCGAGAGGCATAGCAGGATTTGCAGGTAAAACATTAATCCTCACCCTCCCCGGCTCTGTTCGTGGTGTGGAAGAAACCATTGATGCCCTGTTTCCACAGGTGTTGCATTTGTTTAAAATAAATAAGGGGCAGAAACATTAATTTAGAAAATAGGGAATGGAGAATAGGAAATAGATTATGCGCCCAACTCAAAAACCTTAAATGGTTGATTTTCAAATCCATACTTTTCCTACTCAACATTTTTCCGTGCTATCCGTGTTTCCGTGGTTAAACCTATCAGACGAGATTGCTTCAGCTCGCGCAGTCTAGCCTCGCAAAGACGATTCTCTAAAAATGATCTGGTGTAGAACTTAGTTGTCTAAGGTGGTTAATTTTTCCTGCTCAACATTTTTTCCGTGCTATCCGTGTTTCCGTGGCAAGACCTATCAGATCAGATTGCTTCAGCTCGCGCAGTCTAGCCTTGCAAAGACGATTCTCTAAAACTGATGTGGTATAGAGCTTAGCTGTCTAAGGTGGTTAATTTTTCCTGCTTAACATTTTTCCGTGCTATCGGTGTTTCCGTGGTTAAACCTATCAGACGAGATTGCTTCAGCTCGCGCAGTCTATCCTCGCAAAGACGACCACAGTCCGGCCTCGCAAAAACGATTCTCTAAAAATGATCTGGTGTAGGACTTAGTTGTCTAAGGTGGTTAATCTTTCCTGCTCAACATTTTTCCGTGCTATCCATGTTTCCGTGGCTAAACCTATCAGATCAGATTGCTTCAGCTCGCACAGTCTAGCCTCGCAAAGACGACCACAGTCCGGCCTCGCAAAGACGATTCTCTAAAAATGAGTTAATTTTATTTTTTCCATCCCAGTCCTGAAACAACTTTTAACCCAATACTGTTAATATCTAAATAAAATTACAATCAGATATGGATCAGATGAATGTTTCGGAAGAACAAAAGGTAAAATTTGATTTTAGCCCTGTTACATTGCCAGGGTACGTACGCGAATTTCAACCCCTCCTGTTCAAAGATGGAGAAACCTTCTTTGCAGTATTAGGGCCTGATCTTCAAAAGGGTATCACCGGAACGGGAAATAGCCCGGAGGCAGCCCTGCTCGATTGGAATAAAAATATTAAAGAAAGATTACGTAAAGCAGATGAAAATGATTCCGTTACCCAATTTGTAATGGATAGTATTCACACCCACAAAAAAGATATCTGGTAAAAGACGGTCGATTAGTCAACCACCTCTTCCACGTAACTTCTCCACAGAAGATAACCCAATCTACCACAGCGTTCGGCCACAAAATACTCAATATCCGCTGGTACATCATTCACAATGCGGTATCGAATTTTATATTTAGGCGTGTAACTGATATACACCACCAGATCATCGGCTGAAAAGCCTCTACCAGATAGTGCAGAAAAATGAATCGTTTGCAGTTCCTTAGCGGCTTTCTGCAATCTATCGTTCATGACTTTGGCAAGGGAGCGTTGCGGCTTAAACTCTGTCTCAAATATAGGCAATACGGTAACAGTCATACGACAAATTTAAAACGATAAATGAGCCATGCAAATGTCTTTTCTTAACCTGTTGAAAATGAGAAACAATAATTTTAGTAGTTTTTGTTTAGTATGATAGAATATTAAAAATACCACACAATACGCTCAGTAGGCATTCATCAAACCATAACGGTACAGGATAGCACTTAAGCATAAAAAAACTATGTTTGAATAAGCCCAGATTAATAATGGGAATACAGCCTAACCAAATAATATGACAACATTGGCGTTAATCCATAAGGAAAACACTCGGTTTCTCATTTCGATCCATTATAACCTCCAGGACAAAACTACTTTAAATCAATTGCGTATACCAGCTGAAAGCACTAAAAACATCAAATGAAAAAGACGCTAATAATTGCCTTCTTCGGTATGATTTATCCATACCTCTCTTTTGCTGATTTTGTTTTCAGCAGCAAAGCCAATGTAAAGGTATCAGTAGAAAAAAATGCACCGGAAGTTATCGGCACAGCACTGGAAATCTTCTCTAAAGACTATAAAGCGGTTTTTGGTGGAGACATCCTTAAGGATAACCAGGCACAAATTTACATTGGCACCATAGGCAAGAACAGCCTGTCCGAAAAAATGATGGATCCAAAATCTGTTCAACAGTTAGCGCTGCATAAAGAAGGTTATCTGATGCGGGTTATCCAGGATAAGCTATACATTCTTGGGAGTGACAAGCGCGGTACGGCCTATGGGATTCTGGAAATATCGAGAAAAATAGGCGTATCACCCTGGGAATGGTGGGCTGATTCGGCAATTGAAAAAAAAGCATCGTTTAAACTTAAAAATGGCTTTATCTTACTCGAATACCCATCTGTAGCCCAAAGGGGAATTTTCCTGAACGATGAAGATTGGGGAATTACACCCTGGAGCTATCTTACTCACGAACCATCAGATAAAAAAGGGCAAATAGGCCCCAAAACTCACGCCCGTATTTTTGAACTCCTGCTGCGCTTGAGGGCCAACACGTTTTGGCCTGCCATGCACGAATGCTCGGTAGCCTTCTATCTTACCCCTGGAAATAAGGAAATGGCCGACAAATATGGGATTGTGATGGGATCTTCACATTGCGAACCGATGATGAGGAATGCCAACGCGGAATGGAAAATAGAAGGTACTGGCAGCTATGACTATGTGAATAATAGACAGAATCTCCTTAAGTTCTGGGAAGAAAGGGTAAAACAGCTGAAAAAATCCGACAACCTGTATACCTTGGGCATCCGTGGCATTCACGATGGAAAAATGCAGGGCGCTAATACTGTAAAAGAACAATATGATGCCCTTACGAATGTGATCAAAGATCAGCGAGAGATGATTGCCAAATACCTGAACCCGGCGGTAGAAAAAGTGCCTCAGGTGTTCATCCCTTATAAGGAAGTATTGGATGTTTACAACATGGGGCTTCAGGTTCCTGATGATGTTACCCTCATGTGGTGTGATGACAATTATGGATATATCAGAAATTTCCCCAACGAAAAAGAGCGTTTAAGAAAAGGTGGAAACGGGGTATACTACCATATTTCCTACTGGGGCAGACCTCATGACTACCTGTGGCTCGCCACCAACCATCCTGCCCAGATTTATACCCAAATGAAACTGGCATACGATAAAGGAGCGAAAGATTTATGGATACTCAACGTAGGCGACATTAAGCCAGGCGAATACCTGATAGAGTTATTTTTAGATATGGCCTGGAATATTAATGCCATTGAAAACAACCAGAAAGGTCTGAATAAGCACCTGGATAACTGGTTGAGCCGCGAATTCGGAGAGCAAAACAGCGCTGCCTTAGCTGGTATTATGCAGGAATATTACCGGCTGGCCTATATCCGGAAACCCGAATTTATGGGCAACACCCGTACAGAAGAAAAAGACCCGAAATACAAGGTTGTGAGCGACCTCAACTGGACGGAGGCTGAGATTAAACAACGCCTCGCAGATTATGAAAAAATCTCCAAGCAGGTTGTTCAGCTTTCTGCAAGCATCCCAACTGAAAAAAAAGATGCATGGTTCGAGTTGATTGAATACCCGGTAAGGGCCGCTGCCGAGATGAACAAAAAGCATCTTTATGGTCAATTGGCGCGACATAGCTTAGCCTCCTGGGCCAGCAGTGACGCTGCTTATGAAAATATTGTAGCACTAACTCAAAAGTATAATGCTCTAGGCCAGGGCAAATGGAATAAAATGATGGATTACAGCCCTAGAAAACTTCCGGTTTTTGAAAAGGTAGAACACCAGCAAGTAAATGTTCCGCTCCCAAAAAAGCAAACTCCTCTCCTTTCTGTTAATGGGCAAAATTATGTTGAATTTTCTGGCGAAAATCCATTAGTTCACGGTTTAGGCTATCAGCAAGCCGCAATCAGCTTGCAGCAAAATAGCACTGTGCAATATATCTTTAATTATACTGGAACGGATTCTTTATGGGTTGAAATGGCTTTAGTACCCAACCACCCGGTAGATGGAAAACACCTTAGGTATGAAATCTCGGTTGATGGCGGAGAAAAACAGGTGATAGCATATAAAACCAACGACCGTGACGAGGAATGGAAAAACAATGTATTAACTAATCAAGCGATCAAAAGGTCTAAACATCAGATCAAAAACACTGGAAAAGGTAATTCTCACCGCATTCAAATCAAGGCCGTTGACGAAGGTGTAATGATTGATCAGGTTAGGGTTTATAAATAAGGGATACAGGAACCCTTTGGAAAGATGGAAAATGTTTTGATGGAAAATGGGCTACAAGCAACCAATAAACCGCGTGGCAAAAATGGTCTATCCGCTAGCCCCAATTATTTCTAACAACATTAAAGAATTAAGATCAGTTAAGGCCTATTTCTCAATTTTCCTTAACTTCTTAATTTTAAATGGATGATAAACTGAAAATCATCTAGAAAAAATCTTCGCAAACTAGTCTATCTGCACTAGCCCCAAATATTTTTTAACAACATTAGGAATTAAGATCAGTTAAGGCCTATCTCTTAATTTTCCTTAACTTCTTAATGTTAAATGGACGATAAACTGAAAATCATCTGGAAAAAATCTTAGCAAACTAGTCTATATGCGCTAGCCCCAATTATTTCTAACACTATTAAGGAATTAAGATCAGTGAAGGCCTATTTCTCAATTTCCCTTAACTTCTTAATGTTAAATGGATGATAAACTGAAAACATTATCAAATCACAGCTCCCACATCATTCTAAACCTACAAAACGCACCTGAAAATCACTTTTTCTAATCTCGTTTTAATGTACGCGTAACATTTTAGCTAAAACAGCAAAAACAACTTTAAATTTGACTTAATCATGAGCCAAAAAGGGGTGATTTCAGCCTCAAAACTGGCAATTCCCCTATATTTGCGGTACACAATGATGAAACTTTTAAGAAATAGCTTATTAAGGAGCGTATTTGGGGTCGTATTATTAGCCATACTGCTGATTAAGACCTGTGCTTTTTCGATATCCTATTTTTCGTCATCCGAAATTACCTCTGCACTCGAAAAAAACGCAGCAGAAAATAAAGATAAAGAAGAAGAATCATTCGATAAAACCAAGAAAAAATTATTGCTTTACGAATCTTCGATTATAGATCAGGGGCACCCGCTGTGGACAAACCATTTACCCCTTCGTACGCAACCATATAGATTACGAATTGGTAATCCCCCGCCTAAAAATGTCCCTACACCGCCTCCGGATCACCAATCTTAAGTAATCTCCAATTTTACATTCAGCTGCTCATTTTTAGAAAAAGCTGCTGAAAATCATTGATTAAGATTCTATGAAGGATGCTGAATGGGCATGCCTACTGCGAAATCTTATGTCCAACTCCAAGCCAAAAATAATGTTTGGAAAACGAAAATACATTATCTCCAAATTCTAAAATAAAATGAAGAATCAACACGTTGCCGGTGCTCCCACGCCGTGGCAAAGGTTAGTGCGCTTACTTCACTACGAACGTAAAACCATTAACTACATTTACGTTTATGCTATGCTCATTGGCTTAATAGGCCTTTCCTTGCCCCTTGGTACCAGTGCCGTTTTCAATTTACTTTCTAATGGTGCCATGTACAGCTCAACTTATATTCTAATTGCGGTAATCCTAATCGGGATTGTAGTTGGCGGATTATTATTAATTGCACAATTTACCCTGGTGGAATTTCTGGAGCAGAAAATTTTCACCAAAGCTGCGCTTGAATTTGCCTTCCGCCTGCCACGGATAAAAAAGAAAGCGTTGGAAGGAGAAAATCCCTCAGAACTCATCAACCGCTTCTTCGATATCTTAACCATTCAGAAGGGCTTAACCAAACTACTTGTTGATATTGTAGCTGCCGCTGTACAAATATTTTTCAGTGTAATTCTACTATCATTTTATCATCCTGTTTTTATGGCCTTCGGTATGTTTGTACTCATCGTGATTATTTTAATCCTGATATTGTATTATCGCCAGGGGGTGCAAACCAGTATCGAAGAATCGGGATACAAATATGAAGTAGTGGGCTACCTCGAAGAAATTGCTGCCGATTTGGACACTTACAGACATAGCAGTACCAAAAGAAAAGAAATCATTACCCGTACAGATGAAATCACGGCAAACTATATTCAGGCACGTAACGATCATTTCAGTGTGCTGAAGAAATTTTTTATGAGTGCAGTAGCCATGCGCACCATCTTAATGGGCGCCCTGCTGCTTCTAGGCTCATACTTTGTGGTAGAACGCCAAATGACCTTCGGACAATTTGTAGCGGCAGAGGTAATTATAGTACAAATCAGCTATGCCATAGAAAAATTGATGACCAATTTAAATACCGTGTTTGATATGGTTACCGGAAGTGAAAAACTAGCTGTTGTTACCGACCTGGAGTTGGAGGAAGGAGAATTAAACCATGGGTAAATCAACTGGTCACATTACTCAACTCAAAAACTGGGAAGAGCTTTCGGTACAGGCCAACAGCAAAATTTTAAATGCAAATGGCCCAATGATGTTAGGCAGGGTATTAATATTCATTTTTGCCTGCTTTGCCGTTCTACTTTTTCTTCCATACCGGCAAACCATTCCAGGACGTGGAACGGTAACCGCATTACGCCCGGAAGATAGAGCACAAACGGTACAGAATCAAATTGGCGGCAGGATTGAGCACTGGGCAGTACGAGAAGGACAGGAAGTAAAGAAAGGCGATACCATTTTGGTGATTTCAGAAACCAGCCAATCTTATTTCGATCCGGAGTTACCAACACGTTTAAACGAACAGCTAGATGCCAAACGGGGTAGTGAAACCGCAGCGGTACAAAAAATAGATGCCACGAAAGCTCAAATGAAAGCCATGACCGATGGTTTGCATTTTCAAATGAAGGCCGCAGAAAACAAAGTGCAACAAGCCAAAAACTATGTTAGTATAGATAGCGCTGAACTTTTGGCGGTACAGAAATTTTATGAAACAACTAAAGTACGTTTAGAGCGTTATGAAACGGGTTACAAAAACGGACTCTTTTCGCTAACCGATATCGAAACACGCAGACTTAAATTGCAGGAAGACAATGCCAAAGTGATTAGTCAGCGCAACAAGCTTAACAACTCTACCCAGAATTTACTCAATTCGACCATAGAACTGGATAATATCAGGGCTAAATATCAGGAATCTATCTCCAAGGCACAATCAGATATGAGCTCCGCCATTTCCAGTAAGGCCAGTGCGCAAGGAGACATTGCCAAACTGAAAAACGACATCTCGAATATCAGGATCAGAAGAGGTTTATACGTAGTACGGGCACCTCAGGATGGCTTTGTGGTGAAAACACTGAAAGCGGGTATTGGCGAAAACATTAAGGAAGGAGAGTCTGTAGCTACCCTACAGCCTAAATCGCCTATGGTTGCAGCCGAATTGTACGTTAGTGCGATGGATGTTCCCTTAATTTTAGATACCAGCGATGTACGCCTTCAGTTTGAAGGTTGGCCATCAGTTCAATTCGCCGGCTGGCCATCTGTTGCCGTGGGTACCTTTGCAGGTAAGGTATCTTCTATAGACCTGGTAAGCAGTGCAGGGGGCAAGTATCGCCTATTGGTTAGTCAAACCTCCCCTGTTCCTACCAAAGACGAACCATGGCCAGCCCAATTACGTCAGGGTTCTGGTGTTTATGGCCGTATCATCTTGAGGTCTGTGCCGCTTTGGTATGAAATCTGGCGTCAGCTTAATGGCTTTCCTCCTAGTTTAGAAAAGGAACCTGCTGGCGATGGTAAGGGTAAAAAATAACAAACTGGAGGTAATTAAATGAATATAATATTAAAGCGATTTTCAATAGCTATATTTCTGCTGTTCTCTATTATTGGAATTAAAACAGGTTGGGCACAAGTACAAAAGCCACAAGGAGTTAGGCTTGATACAGATACAGCGAAGATTTTTGCGCTAGACGACTTACAGCTATTGGTATTCAGATATCATCCCATCATTAAACAGGCGGCCTTGTTAAGCGAAGCAGCCAGGGCAAATGTATTGCAATCATTGGGATACTTTGATCCGGCATTAAAAGCGGGTTTTAACCAAAAGCTTTTTGGAAATACTACTTATTACAACAGGTGGAATAGTGAACTTAAAATTCCGCTATGGCTGGCTGGTGCCGACTTAAAAATTGGCTATGACCGCAATGTTGGAATGCATGTTGATCCCGAAAGCCGAACCAACAACAATGGTCTTTCTGCCATTGGCTTAAGCATTCCTCTGGGGCAGGGCTTGGTTATTGATGCACGTAGAAATACACTGCGACAATCGAAAATAATGGTTCAATATGCAGAAGCCGATCAGTTAAAGCAAATTAACAGTGTTTGGTACAACATAGTAAAAGATTATTGGAACTGGTACTATGCTTATCAACAATTTAAGCTGATTAACGAAGGTGTAGATTTGGCAGAGCGTAGGTTTAAAGCTTTGAGTGCCCAAACACTCATTGGCGATAAACCGGGAATTGATTCGGTTGAGGCTTATATCACTGTACAGGAACGCATTATCCAAAAGGAAAAAACAGCCATTGAACTGCAAAATGCGAGATTAGTATTGTCAAACCACCTTTGGGATGAGCGTGGAACTCCCCTTGAACTTCCTGAAGAGGCTGTGCCACAGAGCATATTTGAAACCATAACCAAGCCTAGCCCATTGCTTTTAGATACCCTAATGGGAAAAGCCGTAGATTATCATCCCGAACTGGTCAAATTGCGAACCAAGGGAGAGCAGCTGGCAATTGAAAGATCCTACAGACAGGAAATGCTTAAACCCAAGCTAAACCTCATGGGTAATTTAATATCCAGCAGAACCAGCTTCAACAGCAATATTCCTGGCTATTACGACTTTAACTGGAGCAATTATAAACTGGGGATTGAATTTTCCTTTCCTCTTTTTTTAAGGGCCGAAAGAGGGAAACTGCGTGAAGTGAAAATCAAACAGCAAGAGCTTAACTATGACCTTCAACAGTCGGGAAGAGAAATCAGGAACAACATTGTTGCCTCTTTTAATGATTTATCGGCCTACTCCTCTCAATTAAGGGTTCAAACTAAAAGTATAGAGAACCAGCAGATTCTGGTTAACGGGGAAAACCAAAAGTTTACTTTAGGAGAAAGTACCCTTTTCTTGATTAATAGCAGGGAAACCAAATTAATCGATATGAAAATTAAACAGGAAAGTATGATTGCAGGATATCAAAAAACCCTTGCCGAACTGTATTATAAGGCAGGAACCAGACAGTAGTTTGGTTACGGGTTACGTGATGCGGGTTACGAGTTTAGGCGCATAACTGCTAATGTCGTACCCTACCTCTTTTTAAACTTATGGGTTAACCGGAGGGCTGTTTCATACCAGCTTCGGGCTCCTTCAGTGTTCCGTGGCTCAGGGACAATATGGCAGATTGTTCATTAATCTCATTGATGTTCTCTGAGCTACGGGTCATGGATCTGGAGGTATCAGCTGATTAATTCTTTTACGGGTTGAATAAAATGTCAATCTCGTAACCCTTCTTTCTTTGGCTTGAAAAGCAATACCAGTGGTTCTATGTTGTGCCAGTCCTGCTTTTCCGCTTTACTGCGTGCCCGCTTTAATCAGGTTTAAACAGCAAAAGGAGCATTGCTATTAACGATTTCCCTCAGTGCGCATGGGGTGCGAAAGCTTGTGTGGTGGCGGGGGGGGGCTGCGCCTAGACTCGCAATCCATAACACTTTTAACCATGAAGAACACCAGGTTTTCACACAGAAAGAGAGGCTTAGCGCAGCATCCATTAAAACATAACCCATAAAACTTTTTAACCATATAAGCCATAGAAGAAAAATATAAGCATGCGAATAAACAAATAAGCTATTTCGGCCGAGAAGAAAAGGAAACTATTAGGTCGTAGCGAGACGCTATCAATGCTATTAAGTTAAGGAGAAAACTAAAATGTATTGTCAATCCTGAGCCTGTCGAATGGCAATTCATTTTAGTTTCGACTTATTAAGAAGGTCTTCTACAAGCTCAGTCAGGACATCATTTTGCTTAACTTAATAGCATTGGAGACGCTACAACCAGGGAACAGAGTTATGAACTAGTGAAATACAATTAACCACCCCCTACCCCTCCTAAATTAGGCGGGGAGCAGGGCTCATTATGTTAAAATCTTGCTATCACCTGCAAAAAAAGAATAATCGTTATACTAACATTTATTATAACTTGGTATATTAATAATCAGCTGTTAAAGCTCAGTAAGATTTACACACA
Organism: Pedobacter rhizosphaerae; assembly: GCF_900111155.1. Classification (GTDB taxonomy): domain Bacteria; phylum Bacteroidota; class Bacteroidia; order Sphingobacteriales; family Sphingobacteriaceae; genus Pedobacter; species Pedobacter rhizosphaerae. The sequence continues at coordinate 146,444 of NZ_FOGG01000006.1, forward strand.
CAACTGCATAATAAAGAACCTGGCATGAAAAATAAAAGAAAAACATTATTGATATGTTGCACATTGTTAACCTCATTAACATTTAATGTTTGGGGTCAGCAGAAAGATTATCCTATACAGCCTGTTGCTTTCACAAAAGTGCATGTACACGATAATTTTTGGCAACCCAAAATGGAAGTTAATGCCAATGTAACCATACCCTATGTAATTGCCCAATGTAAGGCTAATGGCCGCATGGATAATTTTTTAAGGGCTGGAAAAAAGCTCAGCGGAGATAAAATGAGCGAATTCCCTTTTGATGATACAGATGTTTACAAAGCAATTGAAGGTGCATCTTACGCTATTCAAAATAAAAAGAATCCAAAACTGGAAACTTATATCGATACCCTGGTTACCATTATTGGAGCGGCCCAGGAGCCAGATGGCTATCTATTTACTTTTAGAACGGTAAACGCCAAAAAGCCACACGAATGGATTGGCGCTAAACGTTGGGAAAAAGAAGAAATATTAAGTCACGAACTTTATAATGCTGGCCACCTTTATGAAGCAGCGGTTGCCCATTACCAGGCTACCGGTAAAAAAAGCTTGTTAAATATTGCCATTAAAAATGCAGATCTCTTGGTAAAAACCTTTGGGCCTGGAAAAATTGAAGCCTACCCGGGACACCAGATTGTAGAAATTGGTCTTTCTAAAATGTATCGCGTTACGGCAAATAAAAAATATTTAGACCTGGCCAAATTTTTTCTTGATGTAAGGGGGCCAAAGGGCGATCCTTACAACCAAGCCCATAAGCACGTAGTCGATCAGCATGAAGCAGTTGGCCACGCCGTGCGGGCAGCTTATATGTACACGGGGATGGCAGATATTGCTGCGCTCACTGGCGACACGAAATACCTTTCTGCCATTGATGACATTTGGGGAGACGTAGTTAACAAAAAACTTTACATTACTGGCGGTATTGGCGCAACTGGCGCGGGTGAGGCTTTCGGTGAAGCCTACCAACTTCCCAACATGTCGGCCTATGCAGAAACTTGTGCTGCCATTGGCAATGTGTACTGGAATGAGCGAATGTTTCTGCTACATGGCGATGCTAAATACGTTGATGTACTGGAACGAACCTTGTATAATGGTCTGTTATCTGGCGTTTCTTTAAGTGGCGACCGTTTTTTCTATCCCAACCCATTGGCCTCTATGTTTCAGCACCAGCGTAGTGCCTGGATTAGCTGTGCCTGCTGCATCAGCAACCTGGCACGGTTCTTACCCTCACTACCGGGTTATGTATACGCTCAAAACAAAAACAACCTCTACATCAATTTATTTATGGGTAATACGAGTAAAATCGTGCTGGATGCCACTCCTGTAGAAATTACTCAAACTACAGAATATCCCTGGAAAGGAGAGGTAAATATCCGTGTAAATCCAGAAAAAACCGCCGATTTTACAGTACGCCTCCGAATTCCGGGTTGGGCAAATGAAGAAGCATCACCAGGTGATCTTTATGCTTTCTTAGATAAAAAATCAACTCCGATCAGTATTTCAATTAATGGTAAAAGCACTTCATTCGCAACGGAGAAAGGTTATGCTGTGTTAACCAGAAAATGGGAAAAAGGCGATCAGATTTCTTTAATCCTACCGATGGAAACGGATAAGGTGATTGCCAACAGTAAGGTAAAGGATGATGCTTCGCGCTTTGTACTTGAACGTGGTCCTGTGGTTTATTGCCTCGAAGGACCTGACAACAAAGATAGTTTGGTTCAAAATATCATGATTGATAAAAATGCAATCGCAACTGCGCATTATGATGAAAAACTTTTGAACGGCGTTGGTGTGATTAATATTACCGGTCAAAGCACCAAAAGACAATTAAACAGTGATAGCCTTTTAGTAGTAGAGCAAAATGTTAAAGCTATACCCTATTATGCCTGGGCAAACCGGGGACCAAGTGAGATGACCGTTTGGATACCTTATGAACAATCGGCAGCCAGACCAAAACCAGCACCAACCATTGCCAGTACCAGTAAAGTATCTGCATCTCTTAAAAACAAAAGAATGTTCTCTGCCATTAAAGATCAATATGAACCCGCAGATTCTAAAGATACCAACTTCCCCTATTTACACTGGTGGCCGGCAAAAAATACCAATGAGTTTATACAATACGATTTTGCTGCAGAGCAAAGGGTAAGCGAATCGAAGGTTTATTGGTATGATGATAGCCCCTGGGGAGGCTGTAGAATTCCGGTTGCCTATAAATTACTGTATAAAAAAGGCGAACAATGGATTCCCGTTGAAACGATCACACCTTATGAAATCAGTAAGGACAAATTTAACACTGTAAAATTTAAGCCTGTAAATACGACTGCAATAAGAATGGAAATTCAACTTCCCGCCGAGCATGCCACTGGTGTGCATGAATGGGCAGTAAAATAACTTGTAATAAACGCTCTCTACCTCAACTCCCTATTTCAATCATATGAAATAGGGAGTTTTTTAGTTAGTCTCTTATCTTATCTAGTTGTAGGTCCCCAATGCTGTTAACTTAAGCAAAATGGTGTCAGTCTGAGCTCGTCGAAAATAAGAGGCTTAAGCCGTTGGGCTACATGCCAACCCTCGCTGCTTATTCCCTTGGACATTGGGTACCCCCTTCTGAAACTGCAAACATTCGAATGTCCTATCCGGCGAAATGCTGCTAGGCCGGAGGGCGTACTTGGGAAAGACGGTTCTGTTGGGTCGGTGGTTAGCATGATGCATAATCCCTCGGTAACCGTCATTCCCTCGCAGGAGGGAATCTTAATGCGATATAATCAGAAAAATCATTGGCTCCTTCGTGCCTTGGCGGTGGAAACATAATCACAAACCAGGTTTAGCGCTTATAAGTCCAGCTTCGCAATCACGATGACTCGTACTGGTTAAAAAACGATTTGAATCAGGTAAAATCATCTTTATTATCAAGGCATTACAATGCTAAATTTATAAACGTTAACCTAACATTTAAACTAATCAGCAAGCTAATGAAATTTAACCTTACTATGAGGCGTGGTAAGTTATTAGGTATCATCATATTTCTCATGATGCCCTTTGTAACCTTCGCGCAAACCAGAATTACCGGCACGGTAACCGATGGAAAAAACCAGCCCATACCCGGGGCATCCGTTAAACAAAAGGGTACAACTAATGGAACTTCAACAGACAATAAGGGGGCTTTTACACTCGCATTAAAGGAAGGGTCGACAACTTTGAGCATTAGCATTGTGGGCTTTAAAACCAAAGAAGTTTCGGCAGCGGGAAAAACGAACATTAGTATCGAATTGGCTGAAGATGATAACTCACTAGACGAAGTTGTTGCCATAGGTTATCAGAATATTCAAAGAAAAAACACCGCTGGAGCCATATCATCTGTAAAGGGTAAGGATTTCGAAAATACTCCCTACTCTACGTTTGATGCCATGTTACAAGGTAGAGTTGCAGGCTTAACTATCCTGAGTACCTCTGGCGAACCGGGCGGAAATAACATTGTTAATATTCGTGGAGCGAGTAATGTAAACTTAGGCCAGAGCAGCTCCCCATTATACGTAATAGACGGGGTAATTTACGACGTAAACGATATCGGCTCCGCTTACGGAAGCAGTCCCTTACAAGCCATCAATCCAAATGATATTGAATCTGTAGATGTACTCAAAGATGCATCCGCATCGGCTGTTTATGGTGCCCGCGCAGCTAATGGCGTTATCATTGTTAAAACTAAACGGGCCCAGGTAGGTGCACCTCCACAAATCAGAGTGGCCAGTTATTTCGGTATCGCTAACAAACCAGCTCTAAAACCTATCCAAACAGGAACAGCAGAAAGAAGATTAAAAATGGATCTGCTTTATGGGGGTAACGGACTTTACAACAGCTTGAGAGATTTAAACATGATGTTAACCGATAGTTTAAATACTGCGTTTAACAACAATACTGATTGGCAGGGTTTATTTCTCCAAACAGGTAACATCAGCAATGTTGATGCAAGTATAGCCGGAGCAACCGATAAGTATTCATACAGATTTTCTTTCAACCGTTATTATGAAGAAGGTGTAATGAAAGGGTACGATATTAACCGCATCACGCCAAGCCTGTTTTTCCAGGTATCGCCAACCAGTAAACTACTGGTACAAACCAACTTATTTGTTGGGTTAACAAAGGCTAAACATGGCCAGGGCGATCAAAATAAATATCCATTTACCACCTGGGGATTTCCCTCCTCTTTTTGGAAAATAGGTACTGCTGAGGAAGAATTATATACTGGTAGGTATGAAGAACTTCGTGATGACGATAAAACGACCAGTTTGAACGGAAATACCATGGCGCAGTACACCGTTTTGCCAGGTTTAAACATTAAAAGTACTATCTCTTACAACATTTTCAACAACACCAGAAGTTATTTCAAGCCTAGTTTATTGAGCTCAAGCGGCCAGAATGAGGCTTATGGATGGGTAAATCAAACCAACCGTTGGGAACTTGAAAATACAATCAACTATTTCAAATCGCTAAAAAGCGGACATAACTTCAATTTCGTATTACTTCAGGGGATGGAGAAAAATATAGCTAACAATACTTACAGTAGCAGTGTTGGAAATGCAGATGCGGTTAAAACCGTAGCCGGCATTGCTTCTGGTCCGAATCTATATGCCAGCAATACCATACAGCAACGTTCGCGTTTATCGTGGATGGGAAGTTTTGTGTACGATTATAAAGGAAAGTATTTATTTCAGGCCGTTTACCGTGCTGATGCATCCTCAAGATATAGTGCCGACAGCCGTTGGGGTTCTTTCCCCTCAGTTTCTGCCGGCTGGAACGCCTCTGAAGAAAGTTTCTTTAGCCCGGCAAAAAACATTGTATCCTATTTAAAATTCAGAGCAAGTTATGGTATAACGGGTAATGACCCCGGTGCATATTATGCGCAATATCAATCTTTAATTGCCAATGCCAATTACCCTACTTCAGTGCTTGGAAATGGTCAGGGTGGTGCACAAACTACTTATAACGGAACTCAGGTATTGTACCCCGACTATTATGGTGCCGCCTCTGCAACATCTATTAGCTGGGAAAGAAGTCCTCAGTTTAATGCAGGTATAGACTTAGGATTGCTAAAAGACAGAATAACCTTAACTGCAGATTATTATATCCGCGATTCCAAAAGTAAGGTATTCGATGTATCCGTTCCATTAACAACGGGTTATTCACTAACCTCTAACAATTACGTTGATTTACGTAATACAGGTATAGAATTTACCTTAACCACACGGAATTTTGCACCAACTTCTAAATTTCAGTGGATAACGAATTTCAACATTGCCTATAACGACAACTACATTACCAAACTTCCAAATGGGGGAAGAGATTTCACCTTTGGACCACCCTGGTTGCAACAAACCTTAAGCGTGGGTGAGCCTTTATTTACCTATAAAGTTTGGGAGGTAAATGGAATTTATTCAAGAGATACGGATGTTCCTGTGGATCCGAAAACGGGAAGAAGAATTACTCAGTTTGGTGGAAGTCAGTTCAGCGCTGGTGATCCGGCGAGAGTAGACCAGAACGGCGATTACAACATCGATTATAACGACTACGTCTCTTATGGCAATCCGAACCCGGATATCACGGGGGGGATGAACAACTCCTTCTCTTATAAAGGATTCTCACTTGATGTGTTGCTTACCTTCATTTCTGGCCGTAGCCTGCGTAACGGATACCTGTCTGATAAACTTCAGGATGCCGGAACAAATAACCCATATGTGTTATGGGGGCCACGCTCCGGCCCTGCCTCCAACTTCAATGTTTCTGATTTTTGGTCTAAACCGGGTGATATTGCCAAATACCCTGGATTAATAACCAATAACGTAGATAAATGGCACATTGGCCAAAGTATGTACATTGAAGATGCAAGCTTTTTGCGTATCAAAAACATCAGATTAGGTTACACCTTACCTGAAAAATTCACCAAAAAAATTGGCATGAGGCTAATCCGCTTTTATGGGGTTATGGACAATGTTAAGGTATGGTCTAATTCTACTGTACCTGATCCGGAAGCTGTGGGTGTAGATGGATATTCGGGAGGAAACGATTATCCAATTCCTAAAAAATACACTTTCGGCATTGATTTAACCTTTTAATCCTACTCAAAATGAAAAAACTTACGATATATATATGTTGTGCAATCGGGATAGGCATGGCAAGCTCATGTAAAAAATTTTTAGATGAGAAACCCATTAGTGTATCTACCGATCTTACTTTCTGGAAAAATGAAAGTGATGCTGATAAAGGGGTAGCAGCAGGCTACGCCTTAGTTAGAAAAACACTCAATAAGGCCGATGGACTAGCATTCTATGCCTATGGCGATTTACCTACAGATGAATTTGCATCTGCCGGGTCATACCGTTTCGACAATGTTTTCAGAATGGAATGGGCAATATCTGTTCCATCGGCCGAAACCTGGGATAGAATGATGCAAATGAGAAGATATGATACTTTTTATAGCGCTATAGACCAGGCCAATCGCTGCATTAAGTTCATCCCCACCATTGCCGATGACAAATTTGCTTCAGCAGCTGCTAAAAACAACTTGCTGGGAGAAGCCTATTTTTTAAGGGCATTTAACTATTTCTACATGACCAGAATTTGGGGCGATATTCCATTGGTTACCCAAACAGGTGCAATTACCGAAGCTGTTGATTTGCCAAGAAGCAAAGCTGCAGATGTAATAGCACAGTGCCTGAGCGATTTAAACACCGCCATTAATCTGTTAAGCTGGGATTACGCTAATTCAGGGAATCGGGCGGTAAGGGCTAATAAAGGTGCAGCATACGCCCTGTTAGCTCATTTGTATGCCTGGCAGGGTGATTATCAAAACTGTAATGCCACTACCGATAAAATCATTGATCAAAATTATTATCAGTATGTAAACAGAGATAACTACCTCAGCATATATAAGGGAAAATCAACCGAGGGTATTTTTGAAATTGCACAAAGCGATGAAAATGAAGGAAGTGTTGGCGGCATTGCAAATTTCACCTTAAAAAGCCCATACCTTACCACCAATACAGGTAATTCAATTTTCCCATTGAATATTAATACCCTTAATACACTCTATAGCAGCACCGATGATAAAAGATTCAAGACTGCTTTCGCTTTAACCAATTCTACTGATCCATTGTGTATTAAATACTCCAACATTACTTATGTTAACGGACAAAACGTAATTACTGCAGTTGCTCATAATAACATCATCATTTTTAGATTGGCCGATATTAAATTACTAAAAGCAGAATCATTGGCGGCACTAAGCCAATTTGATCAGGCCAGAGCAGTACTTAATGAGGTCCGTTCTATTGCGGGTTTAGGTGCCTGGACAGGTACCAATGCAAATCTGTTCGAGGGAATTATAGATGAACGTGGTAGAGAGCTTTTTCTGGAAGGGCACCGCTTTTACGATTTAGTTAGACTGGGTAAAAAAACGGGGATAATGAAATTCGGAGCAGAAAAAATGACGAAGGCCGATTTCGATGCAGGCAAATATTACTGGCCACTAGACCCTGCTTTAATGAATATTAACAAAAGATTGACTCAAACTCCTTTCTGGAGCTCCAAGTTATAAGACCATGAAAAATAAACTGTTGTATTTTATAATATGTAGCCTGGGGCTGGCATATTTTACAAGTTGCAAAAAGAGTAATTATTTAACTGATGGAGGGTTAAGTGAGGCCAAGAGTCCGTTAACCACTTATGAATATTTAAAGCAGCACAAATATCATTTGTTTGATACGCTCATTATGGTTATCGATCACTACAATATGAAAGATGAGGTGAATGGTGCTGCCACTTTCTTTGCACCCACCAACTATTCCATCAACAACTATATCAGGCTGAAAAGAGATTCGGTTAGAAGGATTAATGAAAACAATACTTACACCTTAACCAATATGTACAATGATATTAAAGCCGATTCATTACGCATATACTTATCAAAATCACGCATAGAATTAACTACTGCCCCATTACAGCCAACCCTGGTGGCCAATGCGGCAAATACGCAAACTGCGTTTCAAAGAATCTTGCAGCCAAAACCCGGCGAATCCTGGTCGTCGAGCCCCATTTACTACCTCTACTACATCAAAGTAAGGGGTGGTCTGGATCCCCCCAACTCAACCGTGCAGCCTAACGATCCAAACATCGATTTAAAGGCACAATGCCAAACTACCGGAATTGAACCCTCATCCGGCGGGATGCTCCATGTGTTAAGTAATACCCATACATTCATCAGGTTCTAAGGAATCACAACAGAAACAATCATGAAAAAAATATTTATCATTTCATCCCTATCTGTTCTTGCTTTAATGGGCATTTTATTTGGTTGCAAAAAGGTAAGTAAAGGCTTTATCAGCGATTACATGTATTATACGCCAAATCCGCTCATTGCTACGCAGGGAAATGTAGTGAACTCTAAAGCCATAGAACTGGACGGTACCACCGGCCCGGTAACGGTAAAATTATTGGCGGTTAGAAATATGGATACCGGACAGCCCGCGCCAGATATGCTCAAAGAATTTACCATCAAACAGTTTCTTGGTCAAATTACCAGTGCTGATTCTACAGTAGCGCTTGTAAATAAGAAGATTGTACTCAAACCTGCTCTACCTTTAGAAGTTAGCGAAATTGGCGGCAGAATATCTTTATCGCAGGCAACAGCAAATGTAGCTACCGGTAATTATGTAATTGATGTAAGGGTATCCAACGTTAAAGGTACACGCGACATCTTAAATGCCTGCAGGATACAGTTACTGCCTAAAGCACACTTTGCACTCGATGCAGGACCATTTTTTACTACCTCTGATCCGGATACAGAAACTGGATTTAGTGGACAATCGCCTTTGCCCGTAACCATTACTTACGATAACAAAGGGCCAAACAAGATCAGATTTGTATTTTTAGACAAAAACGGGGCAACATTCGACCCTTCTGCGGGCCAGGTGGTAACCAGGGGAGACCGGGGTAACTTTTCGCAAATGAACCCTTATTTTCCAGTAGTAAGAACCAATACAGCGCTTGAATGGGAATTTATAGATCTGCCTAATGGTTTCCCTATTAAAGATGGAAATAACGGAACAGGAAACTACTACAGAATACCTGCCAGATTTACCGTTGAGAACAGAAACGCCAACCCTGTTTTCTTTGGTTTTAAAGCATTATCTGCGGGCAGTTATACTGTAACCATTCAAATACCCGCAATTACAAAAAAACCTTAGTTAGGTTGGTTAATAATGAAACCCAGGTCGGAAGAAACCGATTCTGGGTTTTCTTTTTTTTATAAATCACTCCATTTTAACACACAATCAATATATGCGTCGTTCTACCTGCCTTAAGCATGCACAAACTGGCAGCAAATTCATGCGCTGTTCTACCTTCCCTCCTGCTATTGCTCTGGGATTAATTTTGCTGATGTTTTTTTGCCTAACGGCAAGAGGTCAGAACAATGAAAAAGTTTCAGATACGGCTAAAAAACAGCTTTACATTCCTGCCAAAATTTGGATGGTACCCGAAGGAAACGATTTCAACAACGATGAGCATGAATATAGTTACAAGCGAATTGTGGAATCGAACAATCTGGCTATTTTTTGGTCTAAAGCATTTGGAAGTGACCTCTCTAAAAATCCCGACCCCACCCTCCGTTTAGATATGGCGCAGGTGTTAAAGGAGTGTGATCGCTTTTACAATTTTTATGTGGATACACTGGGTTTTGTAAATAAGGGAAAATCGGTTACCGATCGATATAAACTTTTAATTTTCGTTTTCAAAGGGAAAGAAAATACGGCCTTTGGTGGTGGGGAAGAAAACAAGATCGGCATTGCCTGGACACCCCTGGCCCGTATTAGCAAAGCCCCTTTTGGTGCATTAGCCCATGAAATTGGCCATTGTTTCCAATATCTGGTTAATGCCGATGGTGCCTGGGCTTTTACTTCTGCCGCTAAAGGCAGCAGAGGCCAGGCCATATTTGAAATGACCTCTCAGTTTATGCTTTGGCATGTTTACCCGGAATGGATGACTTTTGAAAATTACCATTTAACAGCTTACCTCAAGAAAACACACTACGCCTTTTTGCATGAAACCAACCAATATCATTCGCCTTATGTATTGGAATATTGGGCCAATAAACATGGTGTGAAATTTATTGGAAAGCTATGGCAGGAAGCACTAAAGGGTGAAGATCCGGTTATGGCTTACAAACGAATTACCAACACCAATCAGCAGAAGTTTAATGATGAGATGCATGAGGCAGCTGCTAAATTTATCACCTGGGATTTGGACCAGGCCAGCATAGCCACTAAATCTTATGCCAACCAACACAGTACGCTCTTGGATTCTTTGAAAGATGGCTGGCTTCAAATATTACCAGAAAACTGCCCGCAGAATTACGGTTACAACGGCATAAAATTGAAGGTCCCAAATGCTGGCACCGAAATTAAATTAGATTTTAAGGGAATAGCGGGTGCTGATAGATTTAGGAAAATAAATACTCAGTTTGCTGGCTGGCGATACAGCTTTCTGGCGGTAAAAAAAGATGGGCAACGCATTTATGGGAAGATCAATTCGGCTACTCAAGGTTCTGTTAAGTTTAGCGTTCCAAAAGAAACAGCATATCTCTGGCTTATTGTAAGTGGTGCACCAACTACGCATTGGGAGCATCTTACCGATGGAAAAGATGAAAATGACGAACAATGGCCATACCAAATCAGATTAACTGGTACATCGTTAGCTAAAGAATAGTGGAAATAAAATAAGCCGGGATTAATGAGGTCCCGGCTTATTTCTGTTTGTAACTAAATGGCCTTACATTTTTCTGCAAGCCAGAAAGCCTCATCAGTGCTTAAATGGGGTTTCAATCGATCAAATACCAACTGATTATAGGCATTAAGCCAATCAATCTGTGCTGGTAAAAGCAAATCAGTGAGTACAATAGAAGTATCGATGTAAGCTAAGGTTAATGTTTCAAATCCCAGGAATTCTCCAAATTCGGTGGTGGTTGAAGCAACAGTAAGCACCAGATTCTCGATTCTAACGCCGTGTTTACCCGGTCGGTAAATTCCCGGCTCTATCGATGTGATCATCCCTTTATCAACAGCAACTGCAGCATTAGATGGACCTATATTTTGTGGACCTTCATGAACATTGAGGTAGTAACCCACTCCATGCCCTGTTCCATGCCCGTAATTAATTCCCTGCTGCCAAAGTTGCTGCCTAACAATTCCATCAATTTGATACCCTCTGGTACCTTTTGGAAATTTTGCCGCCGAACCAAATATCATCGCTGAAAGCACAAGCGTATAATCTCTTTTTTCCTCCTCAGTAGTGGGGCCTAAAGGAACTGTTCTGGTAATGTCTGTTGTACCATAGAAATAGTGCCCCCCAGAATCGAGCAGGAATAATCCCTTGGGCTGAAGTTCCAAATCACTGTCCTCATTCGGGCTATAGTGCGGTAAAGCAGCATGAGGTCCGTAACCTGCAATAGATGCAAAACTTAGCCCGGCAAAGGTTTCGCCAAGCTCACGGTACGACTTAATTTTCTGCGAAGCGGATATTTCCGTAATCTTAATTTCCCCAATATTTTCTTCCAGCCATTTAAAAAAACGTGTTAAAGCCACACCATCCTGAATCATAGCCCGTCTTGTGTGTTCAACTTCCGTGCTATTTTTAATTGACTTAAGAAACACCGCAGGGTTAGTTTGTCTGATTACCGTAACTGTTGAAGATAATGTGGTAAGAAACGCATAAGAGGTACGTTTTCCATCCAATAATACCGAAGCATTGTCCAAAGATGCAATATCAGTATAAACTTCACTGTATCCTTTCACCTTAATTCCACGTTTTGCCAATACCTGTAAATCTGCGGCAACTAATTTTCCTTCATTAATATATAAGGTAATTTCATTTAACGTGATTAAGGCATAGCAAAGCACTACGGGATTATAGCTCACATCCTTTCCTCTTATATTGAAAAGCCAGGCCAAATCATCTAAACTTGATAATATATGAACATCCGCCCGTTCTTTTCTCAATGCTGTTCGCAAATCAGCTAACTTGCTTTCGAAGGTTTGTCCGCAATCTTCTTCCGGCAGCAAAGTAGCTTGATCAGCAGGCAGTTCTGACCTGTTCTCCCAGATAGCATTGAGCAAGTCTAAATTTTTAATCTCAATTTCCTTGGAGGCTAAGGATGCTTTAATCTCCTCCCCTAATACCATCGACATCAATTGATAGTCAAAGCCTACCTGAGTGCCATTCGGTAACCTTTCGTAAAGCCAGGCAATATATTCTGGTGTATGCTGTACCTGCAACTTCACTAACTCATATCCGGTATCTTTAAGTTGTTCATTGGCCTGTTCGAAGTAGCGAAAATCGGCCCACAAGCCTGCGAAATCTGCTGTAATCACCAATGTGCCTGCCGAGCCTGTAAACCCAGAGGTAAAATGAATACATTTGAAGCGATCGGGCACATACTCACTCATATGCGGATCTGAAGAAGGAATGATGTAGGCACTGATATTATTTTCGAGCATTTTCGCCCGAATGGCATGTAATTTCTCCTGGTAAGTCATATAAATTTAATAAGCACTATTTCTGATTTCTTCCACGTCTTCGATATTTATGGCCAATGGCTTACCCAATAATTGGTAGCTATCTTGAGTCATGGCATAATTATTCTCTAATCGTATCCCACTGAAATCCTTAAATTTTTCAACTTCAGCATAATTTATAAACGATTCGAACCTTCTTTCCGATCTCCACAGGTCGATCAATTCTGGTATCATATAAATTCCAGGCTCAATGGTAAATACGAAACCTGGTTCCAGCTCCCGCCCCAAACGCAAAGATTTTAAACCAAAAAGGGAGGTTTCTTTTTTCAGGGTGTCGCTATATCCTACATATTCTTCGCCCAAATCTTCCATGTCATGCACGTCGAGACCCATCATATGGCCAGTACCACACTGAAAGAAAAGCGCATGTGCACCTGCTGCTACGGCCTCATCCATGTTGCCTTTCATTAGCCCCATTGCTTTCATCCCTTCAGCAAGTGTTTTACAAGCCTCATAATGGACATCAATAAATCGCTTACCTGGTGCCAATACAGCTTCTGCATTTTCTAAAGCCGATTGCACAATGGAATACACCTCTTTTTGCCTGCTATCAAATTTCTTTCCAACAGGAAAAGTTCTGGTTAAATCTCCGCAATAGCCCAGTGCTGTTTCCATTCCCGAATCGTTGAGCACCATCTGCCCCTCCTGCATAACATTTCCATGGAAATGGTTGTGTAAAATCTCTCCATGGATGGTCAATATAATGGGGTAAGCAATATTTCCACCTGTTCTAAGTGCCTCGCCATGAATCAGTGCTGCTATTTCCTCCTCCTTCATCCCAGGTTTGGTTTTACGCATGGCGAGCAAATGCATATCGATACTGTTATTCACCGCTTGCGCTATTTCTGCTATTTCTGTTGCCGATTTTACTGCCCGTTGGGCTATAACAGCTTTAATAAATGGAGTGGATACAGCTTGTTTCAAATGACCAACCTCCATATTTAACAGTTGAGCCAGTTTAATTTTATTCTCGGCGCGGTATGGAGGCAGAAAATGAATCGACCGCTTTTTAAGCTGGGCTGCACTTAAGTAACTGCTAAGCTGATGAACTGGATTTACCTTTTGAATGCCTACCAAATGGGCCTTATCCTGAAGCGTTTGCTGCCTTCCCATCCACACAATATCATCTATCCCCATCTCATTACCAAAAATGATTTCCTGGTTTTCATCCAGATCAATAATGGCCGATAAACCTGGTTGTGCAATACCAAAATAATACAAAAATGTGCTGTCCTGCCGAAAGCTATAGGTATTATCGGCATAGTTCATCGGACTTTCCTCATTGCCCAAAAAAAGGAGTACACCCGTTTTTAATTTCCGAGCCAATTCTGCCCTTCTCTCAACATAGACATTTGTATGGAACATCTGCTTTATTTTTATAGTGATGATGAATAATAATTAAACCAAAAGTAGCAAAAGCGATAAAAAATGTCGTCCGTTTTGGCTCATATTATTAAACAGGATAAGATACTGCATTATAGGGTGAAAATTAGTAAAGAATGATCAGGCTAATTAAGCCAACTTTATAAAATGCAGAAAACCGATACAAAATCCAATGGTTATCCTAAGAGTATTGGATATATAATTGCCAACGAAGGAGCTGAACGCTTTAGCTTTTACGGAATGAGATCTATTCTAGCTACCTTTCTGGTATTTCATTTCTTTAATCCCAGCTTAAACCCGGCCTTGCAGGTTACCGCTGAGGCCAAAGCGAACGAAACAACCCATTTTTTTGTCTCACTTGCCTACGCACTCCCTTTTGTTGGCGGTCTAATGGCCGATTGGTTTTTCGGCAAATACAAAGTGATCATGTATGTATCGTTAGTTTATTGCCTGGGCCATTTATGTCTGGCCTTATTTGATCATGATCTGGAAAAATTCAAATACGGCTTGATCTTAATCGCCATTGGTGCAGGCGGCATCAAATCCTGTGTTTCTGCCAACCTTGGAGATCAGTTTACCACCCACAATAAGCATCTCGTTTCTAAAGTTTATGGTTGGTTTTATTTCAGTATTAATGCCGGATCGGTATTATATACTATTTTAATTCCGCTGATTTATGATCGTTTTGGCGCTAAATGGGCATTCGGTATTCCAGGTATATTGATGGCACTGGCTACGATTATATTTTTCCTGGGGAGAAAAACTTACGTGAATGTTCCTCCTTCTGGAGTAAACAAGAACAATTTTGTTTTCATTTCTATTTATGCACTTTTCAATTTCCGTGATAAACAAAAGAATCAATCCTTGCTTGACGTTGCAAAACGAAAATTCGATCACCAGAAAGTTGAAGATGTGAAAACGGTATATAATGTTTTGGCCGTTTTTGCTTTTATTCCGATTTTTTGGGCACTTTGGGATCAAAACTTATCTGAATGGGTATTGCAGGCTACAAAAATGGATCGCCACATCCTCGGCATTAACCTGTTGCCAGAACAGATTCAAACGGTAAATCCATTCTTTCTACTCGTATTTATCCCCATATTTAATTACTGGCTCTATCCTTTTCTCGATAAAAACGGGCTAAAAACTACGCCATTAAGAAGAATTGGTGCGGGATTAATTCTTCTTGCACTTTCATTCGTCATTATTGCGCTAATACAGTCGCGCATTGATGCAGGTGAACATCCCAGCATCTGGTGGCAAATATTGGCTTATGCCATTTTAGCGGCGGCAGAAGTTCTGGTTTCCATTACCGGTTTGGAATATGCCTATACCCAGGCCAGCAAATCGATGAAAAGTACCATGATTGCCATTTGGTTATTAACCACAGCACTCGGAAACCTGTTTACGGCCCTCGTCAACAGAAGCATATCAAATGGCGGTTTCTTCGCGCAGTTTAAAGGCGCTGATTACTATTGGTTTTTTATCGGCCTGCTGTGTTTTTTCATTATCGTATACCTGTTTGTTTCGCCAAGAATTAAGGTCAGAGAAATGGTTTTAGGCGCATCAAATTAATATCTTGTACATTGTTTAACATCAATCACATCCTCTAATGGCTAAATCTTACATTCACTTCTGCTATTCAACCTTAGCATTTGCCACATGCTTACTCAGCAGCAAACTTCAGGCTCAGGAGCAACCAGCAGCAAAACCTTTAGTTTCCAGTCTCGAACAGCTCATCATCAGCACTCCCCCCGATTCGCTCCATTATCCAAAGTTTTATGAAAAATATACGGATGCTTTCGGCATTCCTGTTGTTTCATCGGCAAAGGTTTCAAATGTAGCCTTATTGGTTGCCCGAGATGTAATTAATTATATGCTGCTTAAACGCCCGGATATCCGCAAGGCGATGATTAGTATGAAAGCGCGACTATCGATCATGGCCTGGTCTGAAATGCAAACCGACCTTCCTGAATACAGCAACTGGAAAAAACCAGCACTCTCTGACGGAAGGTTAACGCCAATAGAAAGAGAAAATTACAATAAACCAGGAGGTATTGCCAGCATGACTGATAAAGGTTACTGGAATCAACGTGCCCGTGGAATGGGTGGCATTCAAACCTCCGCTGCAGAAGAAAATATTTTAGGCTTTCCTGGTACCAAATATTATGGAGAAAACATTCTGGTACATGAGTGGAGCCACAATGTAATGTCGGCCTTACGTGTAGCCGATCCGGAGCTTTATAAACAAATCCAGGTAGCTTATGATGCAGCCAAACAAAAAGGACTTTATAAGGGTCAGTACGCGATTAACACCGTTGCGGAGTATTGGGCTGAAGGAAGCCAGTGGTGGTTTTGGTCTAATTATGAATTTATAGACGGCAATACCAGGGTTCAAACGCCCGATGATTTAAAAGCTTATGATCCTGCTTTATATAACATTCTTGCGCAGGTTTATCCTGGGCATCACATCCCTGGCGATGTTTATTATGGAAAGAATATTCCCTTTGCAAAGCCTGTGTTAAAGTAATGTTTAGTTGGTTAGTAGTTTAGGTGGAGAGATGAAGTGTACTCAAACTAACGACTGCTCACTTTTGACGGAACGAATCCTCTTCTGAGATTTCCTTCTATGACTTACATGGTGAAAAAATTGAGGCTGGCTTCTTTCACCATGGTGACATGAACCGTTTCTACTTCTTTTAACTCAAAATGTTGGGCTGTTTAATTTTCTTATATAAAGATGAGGCAGAAATATAAATTACACAAAAGCCGCCGTAAATAATATACAACTTATCGCTTTCTATTTGATTTTCATTTAAGAGCTTAAAGGTTGTGAAGATAAGTTTCAAACCGCCTACAATTGATGAAGATGAGAAAAATACACTGCCTAGTTCCAAGAGTGTAACTTCTTTCATTCTCCTTTGGTACAGAAAAATTAAGACGTAAGTAATGGCAAACGTTCCTCCTATTATGATAATAGATGAAGTTCTGAATAACCAGTCCAATTAAACCTTTACTTTTTTATTCTGATTTAAGATTACCTGATCTTCATTTTTATAGCCTGAATAACCTGTAACAAAACCTCCTAAAATAGCGCCAATTACACTGCCCGCTATACCGAATGTTGAACCAATTAATGCGCCGCCTGTTGTACCAGATAAAGCACTTGATATAATTCCCAGGCTTTTATTCTCTACTTTCGTTAACATAAATTTGCTCATTTGCTATATCAAATATAAACTTTAATAATCTTTTTCAATCAGTATAAACAAAAATTAAACCACAGCATTAAATTACTGATATTTTGATTGATAGATTAATAACTAATAGCTAAAAACATTTAAAGAACGTATAATTTATCCAATTATTTATTGGGGCTCATCAAGTCAGACTTGGTTTATTTTTCTGGTTTGTAGAAATTATTACCCGTGAAAAGGGGAATGGGGAAATGAGCAAGATACCTTTAGTAAATGAACGCTTGAAGAACCAAGAAATGCTCAACGAAGCTAATCTGTTTTGCTAACGCACTAAATTTAATATCGTAGTGCTTTTATAAACGGTGGCATTTCATCGCTTGCAAATCCTTCGTTCCTCAGAATACCTGGTGCTGCATGAACGGCCGTCCTCTTCTTGTATTTCCTTTTATGGCTTATATGGTAAAAACCAACCGTATCACTAAATTTGAACATGGAAGTCACATAATGGTCCTTTTTAGTTTTAACGTCTCTGTATAATCTTAAAATCTGTAAAAGCAGCATAACCAGCAATATCGCCGTAAGTGGCATGATAAATGCCAACCTGTAAAGCTTCATTTCCGAAATCATCTCTTTTTACGGGACTGCCAGGAAGATTTTTCCAGTCTTTTCCATCTGTGCTTCCCCGCATAAAAAATGTATTCCCTAATCGCTGTATTTGAAGATACCTATAGAAAGCCCAACCCGAAAGGTTGTTCGTTTGTCTTCTATCTCTTGAGTTCAGGTTTGTTGTTATATTTCCAACACCCCAACCCGGCATGATGCCATTCTGGATAAGCTTTCTTTCCGTTTGCGTGGCTTTAACCATTAAACCAGCCTCATTGGCACCATAAGCTTTCTTTTGGTTCAGTCCGAGCATATCAAACAGCCGTACTTCAGCTACAAAATCACCCTGTACATTTTGGAAAGCAAAAGGGCCAGTTTCAGCCGATCCATCCCAGAGGGTATTGTGCGAAACCATTTTTAATACACCCGATTGTTGCGTCACCGTATCTGCAGTTCCCATAAAGCCATCCCAGGAAGTACCTTTTAAACCATATTTTTTTCCCGGAATCGATTGAGCTGATCCATTTTGCCTTTTAATGATAAAAAGCGATGAATCTGTTTTTACTGCAACAGGCAATGAGCCCTGGGTTACATTGCCGAAATTATCTCTAACCTTGACAGTATACTTATAATCACTTTGTGGAACTGCCGAAAAATCGATATAATCTGATGATTTCACCCAATTCACATCGTGCTTATGGCCGCCATTACTAAAGAGATATTCGAGCTCGCTTCCTGGTAAAGCAGGCTTATTCGCAACCATATATACCATATTTGGCGTAACCGCTGATGGATTTGAGGCAAAGGATGCCTTTATACTATTAACACTTAATGTTTGTTTCCAAAAATTATATTCCCGCAAACAGGCAGTACCATCAAAGCCATAATTGTAAATCAGAATTGATGATATAGAAGTTGTGGCTCCTACGGATTCAATCAAGACATCCTGATCTGGCTGAGCATTTGAAATGAGTGCCCTATCTGCCAATTTACCATCAATATATGCTTGAAATTTCCCCTTATCATGCGTACAAATGACTTGCTGCCATTTCCCAGTGCCCGGCACCCTAACCGCTTTATGGTCTTTACCGAAAAACAAATGTGCATTTGAACCTGCAGCAGATAAAACTGAAAAAATAGCACTAAAAGGCTTTGAAAATTTAAGGCCATCTGCCATCTCATCTCCCAGTAGCAATTTGCTTTTATTGGCTAATGTTAGGGCTATTTTCCCGTTAACATCGGCAACTTCTGCCTTTCCTCTACTCAGTAGATTTCCTAAAATAGCACCGTTGTTTGGCCATTTTTCCACCTGGCCATATTCCAGGTTTTTAGCATCTGCATAAATTACCGTATTGTTATTTGTGCCTTTTACAAAAGTTGTTTTAATTTCTTCATCAGTTAATGGAACATCATAAATTTTTAAAGCAGCCAGTGCGCCAGAAAAACCCGCAGTTCCATCATCGTTTCCACCAAGAAGAAAATGCGTAAGGTTGTTCACAAAAAGCATTCTTCTCTCTGCTCTATCTAATTTCCCATCTACATAAATACGCTCCATGGTTCCATCAAAAACCATCGCAATATGATGCCACTCGTTCGCCTTGGGCACCTGTTTATACCCTAAATCTGCCCAACCTAAATGGGTAGCAGCACCGGTGCCTTTACCAGCCCCATAACCAACTGCCAGGTTGCTCAAATTAACACCCCCTCTGCCTGTCCACGAAACAATGTTTTCTTCTTTATCGATCTCTGGATTGAGCACCCACATACTCACACTATAGCTACTGTTGCCGAGAAGGGATACGGGCGCAGGATTAGAGGAAGACAAACGTACCTTACCGGAGAAAATCAAGGCCTTTTTTCCTCCAATGATAGAAATAATTGGTTTATCTGCCCCCTTTGCAGTAAATATGCCTCCTAGTTTTCCTTTATTGGAAACTTGTGCTGCAACTGAGCCAATTCTAAAGCTATCCAGATTCAAATCCACTAATAAGCCCTTAGCATCAAAACGCTGCAATGATTCCCACTTTTTCACTTTGGTATTCATTACAGGATTATATTCGGCATTATCGAAAACTTTAATGTTCCAAATCGCTTTGTTTAAGCCCGGATATTCGGTATGCAAAATGGTGCTGCGAAGATACCTGGCTTTCACATTGCCAAAATCAATCATTGGGCTTCCGTGTTGGGTATTTTTACTTCTATCGGCATACATTTTCCAGGTTTTGCCATCAAGCGAATATTCAATTTGGTATTGATAGTACCAGGTAGCATATTCAAATTGTGTATGTACACTTCTAATGTTGTAAATCTTCCCCAGGTCGACCTTAAGCCATGAGGGGCCAACATTGTTTCTGGCTTTCCATAAAGTCCCATTATTATCATCTAAGGCATAATCGGCTTTAAAATCCTGATCATAAACAGAAGAGGCAACAGCCGTTTTACCTAAAGCCAGATTTGCATGTGGGTTAGCATTCTTTGCCAAATACCCAATTCCGGTATGTGTAGGTACCAGTTTCAGGATATTTCCCTTTTCATCGAATACGATTTTATCTGCAGCTACCTGTCTGTGGTAACCACCATCGTTATGTGGATTATTATGCCGATGATAAATCAAATAAAAATCATCGCCTTCCTGCAATACCGATTGGTGCCCTGGCCCATGTACCGTTCCATCTGCACTGGTTGCCAGAATAGGATTATCTGAAGCATACTTAAAAGGCCCCATCGGGTTGGTAGCAGTTGCATATTGTACCCTGTACGTACCATCTTCACAATAACCTGAAGAATAAGTTAAATAATAAATTCCCTTCCTTTTAAACACAAAGGGAGCCTCGAAAAAATCCTTTGCATCGGTATTAGGAATCTGCGCCAATTTGGAAAACGACTTCATATCGGCATTTAATAAACCTACACCACAGCCATGGTTGGGATAAATTCCCCAGGTTCCCCAATACATGTAGTACTGGCCATCATCATCTTTAAAAGTCTGCCCATCGAGCGTAATCACGTTCGGTACCAGAAAATTTTTAACAATGGGTTTCCCCGGTTCCAGAAGTGATGTCCAGGGCCCTACAGGTGTTTCAGCGGAAGCGCCAAAAATCTCAACCGGCTGACAGTAGTATAAATAATATTTTCCGTCGGGTCCTTGTGTAGCATCTGGTGCCCAATAGTGATGTGTGGTTGGCCAGTTCATATCTTGCAGGGTCCAGTTCACAAAATCTTTGGAGGTCCATACCTGTGATGGGCCAAACCCACCCCCATTTCCATCTGTAGTGGCGTATATGTAATAAGTATCGCCAAATTTTTTCACTGTAGGGTCGGCAAAATAACCGGGAATAACAGGATTACCATTCTCTTTTAATAAATGTGTTTGGGCGCTTACTGATTGAAGCAAACCGCTAAAAAGAGAAACAACAAGCAGGTTTAGATAAATATTTTTCATGGCAAAATGCTAATTCAAATGGGTTAAGAGCAATATAAAAAGGTGGCTAAAAGTACTGCCACCTTCAAAAATTCAATTCAGAAATTATTTTGCTGCTGCTGCAGCATTGGCATTTGGAGGTTCGGCATTTAACAGGTGCCTAATGAAAAAATCTCTTTTACGCCTTCTTCCATAAACACCGCCATCACTATGTCCCATCCCTGGAATACTTAGGATATCAAAATCTTTATTGGCCTTGATAAGTGCATCGGCAAGGCGATAGGTAGATTCTGGTGGAACATTTTCATCGGCTTCGCCAACAATTAAAAATAAATTCCCCTGAAGTTTGGCTGCATTGGTAATATTAGACTGTTCTCCATAATGCGCCCCAACGGGATATCCCATCCATTGCTCATTCCACCATTGTTTATCTATCCGATTATCGTGGCACCCACAGGCCGAAACCGCAGCTTTATAAAATTCTGGATGAAAAAGTAATGCGCCTGTAGAATTTTGTCCACCGGCAGATGTTCCATATACACCGATTTTACTGATATCGGCATTTGGATACTGCTCTGCCATGGCTTTCATCCATAAAATACGGTCGGCAAAACCCGCATCGGCCAAATTGTGCCAGCAAACATCGTGAAATGCCTTAGATCGGTTAGCAGTTCCCATCCCATCTATCTGCACCACAATAAACCCAAGTTCTGCCATGCTTTGCATTTCACTTGCCGGCAGGAAACTTTTAGGCACAAAACTATCTTGTGGCCCGGCATAAATATTTTCAATAATGGGATAGGCTTTGTTGGGATCCATTTTGGAAGGCAAGCAAACCACGCCCCAGATATCAGTTTTCCCATCCCTACCTTTAGCTACAAATACTTCTGGAAGTTTTACCCCGCTATTTAGAAATGGTTCTACCTGACCATGCTCAATTTCCTGTATTTCCTTTGCGTTAGCTGTTAATTTCAATTTGGTAATGGCCGGAATATTAACCTGCGAATAGGTATCGATATAATATTTCCGATCTGGAGAAAAGCTGAGCACGTGGTTTCCTTTTTCAGGCGTAAGGTTAACCAGTCCCTTTCCATCAAATCCAATTCTATAATAATGAATAAAATACGGATCTTCATCTGTATTCATTCCGCTTGCCCGAAACCATACCTGACGTTTTACAACATCTACACTATCAATATCTCTAACCACCCAATTGCCTTTGGTAATGAGTTGTTGTTTCCCTGTTAGGGCATTAACCAGATAAAGATGCTGCCATCCATCCTGCTCGCTAGTCCATAAAATTTCATTTGTTTTGGGTAAGTAACGGGTATAAATTCTACTCTCGTAAATAAAGGTTTTGGTTTTTTCATCGATTACATTTCTGGTTTTACCCGTTTGAACATCAACTTCAATAACCCTAAAACGCTGGTGCCCCCGATCTGCCTTTTCGTAAGTGTAATATCGGCTGCTATTGTTGCGCCAATGTAATGGCTGTGGACCAAAAAAATCTGTTGGTTCTACATCAACTTTGATGACGGTTTTGCTGGCAACGTTGAAAACATAGGGTTGGTAACTGGTAAAATCATCTCCCGGCTGGGCATACTCACGAGATTTTAACTCACCTCTGGTTGTTCCGGGAACAGAACTTAACACATAATGAACCTTTTTAATTTCCTTTGGATCTATCTTGTAAGCCACCACTGTTTTCCCATCAGGCGACCAATCGAAATTACCATAAGGTTTATCTGCTGTGCCATCGGTACTTAATGGTGTTTCTTTTTTTGTTACCAGATCTACAACCAATAAGTTCCCGCCACGAACAAGGATTTCACTTTTACCATCGGGCGATTTACTTACCGACCGGCTCCACTCCCAGCGCGAACGCCTTTGCTGCAATGGCCTTTTTGCGTTATAACGGAATGTATTGGTATCAGTGGTACTTTTCAGGTTGTAATCGTTCAAACTTGCTTCATACCATTTATTTTGGGACTTCAGTTTGAGGCTATTTTGGTCTGTAAAATATAAATATGTAATGGCTAAACGCAGGGCAGATGATTTTTTACCATTTGCCTTTTCCAGGCCCTCGGCCAACTTATTGGCATCAAATGCAGGCCTGCGCTTCCCTGTTGCCACATCTACATATACATATTCCCAGTTTTTATTGGGAAGATTTTTCTTGTACCAAAAAGCCAATCCATCTTTTCTCCACAAGGGAATAATTTCATTATTGGTTGGAATATTGCGTAGGGCTGTGTCTAATCTGGCGGCTCTCTTGTACGCTTCAGTAAGTTCAGCGGTGGTAGGTGCATACGGAACTTTTTGTGCGCTAACACTGAGAAAAGCTAAAAATAAAATCGTTACGGCTATCGTTTTTTGAAAGAGGTGATTAGTTTTCATTACAGCTATATTAAGTTGTAAATATAGATGAAGCGAAATTCAGATTCCCGTTGTATATTGATGTATAACGTTAATATTTTAACCAACCGCCCTTTCTGGCGCTTCCAAATCAAGCGGTTTCGGCACATTTATCCTTTTAATCAGATAGTAAATGGGGATCCCTGCCAAAGTGATAATCAATCCCGGCCAGGTAAATTTTGGTTTAAAAATGATGAGTAGAATACAGAAAGCTAATCCCATAATGATATAAATAACGGGCAACACCGGATAGCCAAACGCCTTATACGGTCGCTCGGCATCAGGACGTTTTTTACGCAGAATAAAAATACCGAAGATGGTGAGCATGTAAAAACCGACTACCACAAAGGAAATCATATCAAGCAGATCGCCATATTTACCGCTGAGGCACCACAAAGAGGCGAAAATACATTGAATCCAAAGGCCAAAGCCCGGTACTGCATTTTTGTTGAGTTCTGCCACTTTTTTAAAGAACAAACCATCTTTACCCATAGAATAATATACCCTCGCTCCGGCCATAATTAACCCATTATTGCAGCCAAAGGTAGAAATCATAATCATCACCGCGATGGTCATGGTGCCGACAGTACCGAAAATATGGTTTGCGGCCGATACTGCTACCCGATCCTTGTCGGCATAAGCCATATCGTGCAGGCTTATTACCCCTGTGTACATCACATTGGTGAGGAGGTAAAGTACGGTAACGATGATGGTTCCCAAGGCTAAACTCAAACCAATATTGCGTGCGGGATTTTTAATTTCTCCGGCAATGAAGGTTACGTTATGCCAAGAATCACTGCTGAATATAGAACCCACCATGGCGGCCGCAATGGCACCAAGGGCAGCAAAAGTAGTATAAGAAGTAACATTTCCATTGGGGGCTAAAGCGCCCAGGTGCCAGATATTTTCCCAGTTTGCCTTCCAAATTCCCTTGTCTAAAAAGAACAAACCAAATACAATTAAACCAAAAAGGCTTAACAATTTAGCTACCGTAAAAGTTGTTTGTATAGTTTTACCAGCACTTACTCCCCTGCTGTTTACATAAGTGAGCAATACAATTACGGCGATAGCCAGTAGCTGTGCCGGTGAAATGCTAATGAAGCCTAAATTTACCGCCACCAAATCTTCGCTTAGGGCAGGTATTAAATAGGCCGTGAATTTGGCGAAAGCAACACCAACCGCGGCAATTGTAGCCGTTTGTATCACGGTGAAAAAGCTCCAGCCGTATAAAAAACTGATTAATGGATTATAAGCCTCTTTTAAATAAATGTACTGGCCACCCGCTTTCGGAAACATGGCACTCAATTCTCCATAACTTAAGGCGGCTGTGAGTGTCATAAAACCAGTGATCAGCCAAACTACCAATAGCCAGCCTGAGCTGCCTACATTGCGGGTAATATCGGCACTTACAATGAAAATACCAGAGCCAATCATACTTCCGGCAACCAACATGGTAGCATCTAATAATTTAAGTGAGGGTTTAAAATGGCTTTTTTCCTGTTCCATTAGTGTTTCGTTTATTACTATCAATAAATTAAGGGCATAACATCCCCAATCCATTGAAATGGAGATGTTATTAAACTAATATTTGGCAAAATTTTATGCAACAAAGCGATGGTTATAGCATATACTATACACCACAGCATAGAAAAACGTAAAAGAATTTGGTGGGTACTGAATTTTATTATCTGTACCGTTTACATTAATTTAAGCACCAATGTAATTTACCCGGCTTACGCTATTGTAGGTATCTAAATAGGCGCGTGGCGATTGGCCAATAATACTTTTAAATACCCTATTGAAGTTAGTAATACTATTAAAACCTGCTTTATAGGCTACCCCGGAAATACAATCTGTTTTTTCTCCGGAAATGAGACTTTTACAGGCATCGTTAATTCTAACCTCGTTTAAAAATGATACGAAGGTGTGGCCGGTATGTTTTTTAAAGTACCTGCAAAATGCCTGTGGTGTCATAAAGGCTACATTGGCTACATCTTCTAAGGTAATTTGACTGTTGTAATTTTCTGTTATATAACCAATAATCTTACTTAAACGCATTCCCTCATGTTCACTTACGTTAGATGAATACAGATCGGAACACAATGGAATTACATGATCTCCAATAGATTGCAACGAAACCATTAATTTTACAAATGCAAATAACAGATCTGTTCCAGAGGCTTCGTGAACAGTAATCATTCTTTTAAGTACTTCCTGCGTGTAACCAAACGGCACCTTAAATCCATGCTTGTTTTTGGCTAAAAAGGAGTTGGCCATTTTCATCTCGGGAAGTGAAAATAGCGGCCCCAAAGTACCATTTGAATTAAAGTAAACCGAGTATGCAGCTATTGATCGCTCACTTTTAGCTTCAAAGTATTCGGGATTACTTTTAAATAAGTGAGGAAGCTTTGCCCCTATCACAAATATATCGCCAGGCCTGAAAGCATGCATTTCGCTGCCCGCTATCAGTGTCCCCTCTCCCCTTTTGATATACGTGATCTGCCACTCATCGTGTCGGTGCAGATATTGATAAAAATAAGGCAATTCAACGTGCTCAGATATAACACTTTTGTCATCGGGCACAAGCATAGTAAATGGCAATACTTTCATGTGGTTTGGTTGGTTGTTTGGTTGTTGTTGATTATAATCCAATATAAGGATATTAACTTAAAAAAATCTAAAAAACCCAAATTAGGTTAAAATCCTGCTACTATGCGGTAAAATTTAAATGGATTGAGGGTTTTGTTAGGGATACGGGATGAGGTTACAGGGGCATAGCGTCTAGATTTCTCACCATGTAAGCCATAGAAGAGATTAAGAAAAGCTTATTCTTAACTTTTCTTAACTTCTTAATGGTTCAAATACCCAAAATATTAAGATCCCGCCTGCGCGGGAATGACGGTTATTTATAGCAAATTCAAAAAATGCTAGCCTCAATTTTTCTCACCATGTAAGCCATAGAAGATATGAAGAAAAGCCTATTCTTAACTTTTCTTAACTTCTTAATGACTCAAATACCCAAACATTAAGATTCCCGCCTCCTCAGGAATGACGGTTATTTATAACAAATTCAAAAAATGCTAGCCTCAATTTTTCTCACCATGTAAGCCAAAGAAGATATGAAGAAAAGCCTATTCTTAACTTTTCTTAACTTGTTAATGGTTCAAATACCCAAAAGATTAAGATTCCCGCCTGCGCAGAAATGACGGTTATTTATAACAAATTCAAAAAATGCTAGCCTCAATTTTTCTCACCATATAAGCCATAGAAGATATGAAGAAAAGCCTATTCTTAACTTTTCTTAACTTCTTAATGGTTCAAAACCCAAAAGATTAAGATTTCTATGTGCGCGGGAATGACGGCCGTTCATTTATAGCTTGTCAATCCTGAGGAACGAAGGATCTGTAAGCGATGAAATGCCGCCGTTAATAAAGCACTCCGTATTATATAGAATCTGTCAAGAAGGACAAACCCCTGGTGGTAAAAACCAAAAAATTACTAATTTCTGTTAACCGAAAACGAATTGATAGCCATTTCTGTTTTTTGCTCTGCAACAATCTGGCTGACCAATAAACCTGTTGCCGGACCTAAACTTAAGCCCATCATTCCATGTCCGGTGGCAATAATGAGATTTTTCTTTTTATCGCTGCGTCCAATGTAAGGTAAGCCATCAGGCGATGAAGGCCTAAATCCATACCAGATATCCTTTTCGTTCGGTAAGGCTGGGTTCAGATCCGGAAAATATTTAGGAACCGATTCTACAATTCCCTTCACCCTTTGCATATTTACCCGTGTATTAATTTTATCTAATTCCATTGTCCCTCCATAACGAAGACTTCCATTCATGGGGGTTATGGCAACTCTGGCCTCACAAAGCAAGGCCGGTATAGTCAGACGTTTTTGAGGTTCGGGTTCCATAAAAGAGTAGCCTTTACCAGGCATCAATGATATCTTAAGATCGGCCATTTTAGCCACCGCAGGAGACCAGGAGCCTGTTGCAATAATATACTGATCGGCTTCCCAGGCTGTAGCACCCGTAAAAACCCGGGTAATCCTATCCCCTTCAGTCGCTATTCTATCTACCTCTTTCCCCCGAATAATGGTTACCCCATGATTGTTGAGATAAGCGATTAAGCCATTCATCAACTTGGTTGGATACAGATGTGCATCACAACGATAATGGACTGCCCCTAATACATCTAAATTTAAATCGGGTTGCAAAGCTTTACACTCCGCAGCATTTAATATGCCCATATCAAGGCCTAATGTTTTGGCTTTTTCGGCCAGATGTGCTTCTTCTTCTCCAGCTTTTTCTGTTTTATAAAAGGCTAAAATTCCTTTATTGGTCAGTTCGAAATTAAAGTCTGGTTCACTGGCTAAATCTTCATAAAGTTTTTTGCTCAGCAGTGATAAATCTCTCAGTGGTTCTGCAGATTGTGCCACGTGCTTTTCTGTTGCATGTTTCATAAACTTCAATCCCCAGCCAATAAGATTCGCATTTAAAGAAGGCCTGACATAGAAAGGGCTCTTGCTGTTAAACATCCAGCGAATTCCCTGACTGATCATTCCCGGGGCGGCCAAGGGCACAAAATGGCTGGGTACAATCATTCCCGCATTGCCAAATGAACAATTATCAGTGATATCACCTTTATCGAGGACGGTAACCTGAAATCCTTTTTTTTGAAGATAATATGCTGAGCTTAGTCCAACGATTCCTCCACCAATTATTAATACTTTCGACATTATATTTCGTTATTTCCTAAAACACCACTAACTAAATTACCTGGAAACCATGAGCATAGGGATCGTCCTCAGCATCAATCTTTATCGTGTTGTAACCATACACTTTTGCCCAACCCTCAACACTTGGTACAATGGCTTTAAAACCTTCAAGTTCTATCTCATCTTCCACACGGCCTGTAAACTTGCTGCCTATAAAACTTTCGTGAATGAAATCTTCACCCTTTTTCAGTTTGCCTTTAGCATGCCATTGCGCCATACGGGCAGATGTACCTGTACCACATGGCGACCTATCTATCGCTTTCTCGCCATAAAAAACAGCATTTCGGCCGGTAGAACCTGAATCTAAAGTAGTACCCGTCCACATGATATGACTACAGCCATTAATGGTTTCATCTAAGGGATGTACAAAAGTATATTTCTCGTTTATGCGTTTTCTAATGGTTTGGCTCCAGGTAATTAACTGAGAAGCCGTGTAATTTTCTAATCCAGGAAAGTTCGTTTGCGGATCAACTATGGCATAAAAATTTCCACCATAAGCTACATCGAAAGTAAGCATACCCAAGTCGGGGCATTCAATCTCTAAATTTTCGGCAGCCAGGTAAGAGGCAACATTTTTTAGCTTCACGGACTTTACCTTCTTCCCTTCTTGTTTGTATTCTATTAACACTAAACCTGCTGGCGCTTCCATACGGATTATCCCAGGAACTTTAGGCTGAATAATTCCTTCTTCTATAGCGATGGTAATGGTGCCTATAGTGCCGTGACCACACATGGGTAAGCAACCACTGGTTTCGATAAAGAGAACGGCCACATCGTTTGCAGGATCATGGGGCGGATAAAGAATACTGCCCGACATCATATCATGACCACGGGGTTCGAACATTAAGCCCGTTCTTATCCAGTCAAATTCCTTTAAAAAATGCTGGCGTTTTTCACTCATGTTTGCTCCAAAAAGCTGTGGTCCGCCACCGGCTACTAATCTTACCGGATTTCCGCAAGTATGTGCATCTACACAAAAAAAGGTTCTACTCATATATCTTTCGTAAATTGGTTATTCACCATTCTAAAAATACCCAGCGGGTTAGCATCTTTCAATTCATCTGGCAGAAGTGCCTGTTCCCAATCCTGATAAGCCAGTGGCCTTACAAAACGATAAATAGCTGTTGAGCCAACAGAAGTAAACCTGCTATCGTTAGTTGCCGGGAATGGCCCTCCATGTTGCATGGCCGCACAAACCTCAACTCCGGTAGGTACACCGTTTAAAATAATCCGCCCGGTTTTATCCGTAAGTAAATCTATAAGAGACTGGTACTGCTGAAGTTCATTTTTATTGGCCATGATGGTAACAGTTAACTGCCCCTGCAATACCGCGGTTACTTCTTCCAGTTCGGCAATATCTTTGGCCACAACTAATAAAGAATAAGGACCAAATATTTCTTCATGTAATTTGGGGTTCGCAATAAACTGAGCTGCATCTACCTGTGCTATTTTAGCTTCAGATTGATTTTTCAGTTCATTATTTTTCAGGCCCGAAACTGCCAGTAGTTCTACCCCGGCTTCAGCGGTAACTTCGCTTGATAGCTTACTGTAGTTTTTGGCAATTCCTTCGGTAAGCATGGTGGCTGAAGGAACTATGGATATGGCTTCGGTTATTGTCTGCTTAAATTTTTCAAGTGCCGGAGAGTTTATAACCAGCATTAAACCCGGATTAGTACAAAACTGACCTGCACCCAGGGTAATGGATGCCGCATATTTTTTAGCCAGCTCTTCTGCTTGATTGGCAACCGCATCAGGGAGAAAAATAACGGGATTAATACTCCCCATTTCGGCAAAAACCGGAATAGGCTGTTTACGCTCCTGCGCCAGTTTAGCCAGGGCCATTCCTCCGTGGTAAGAACCTGTAAAAGTTACGGCTTTAGTTAAAGGATGTTGAACCAGTTTCACCCCTACGGTGTATCCATCATCATACAACAAAGAAAATACACCTTTTGGCATCCCTGTTTTGGCTACAGCCTTAATAATGGCCTCACTTACCAAAGCACTTGTACCATAATGTGCAGGGTGCGCTTTAACAATTACCGGGCAACCCGAAGCTAGCGCCGAAGCAGTATCTCCACCAGCTACAGAAAATGCTAAAGGAAAATTACTGGCCCCAAAAACCACTACCGGACCAATTGGAACAAGCATACGGCGGATATCTGGTTTTGGTAAAGGCTGTCTTTCCGGCAAAGCGGTATCGATAATGGCATCTACCCAAGAGCCTTCTGCTACCAAATTAGCAAAAAGCCTCAATTGCCCCGTAGTTCTTCCCAGCTCCCCCTGCAAGCGGGGTAATGGTAAACCACTCTCGGCCGATGCCCTCGCCACTAATTCTTCACCAATAGCAGTAATTTCATCTGCAACTGCATTTAAAAAAGCAGCTTTTTCAGTCTTATTTACATGACGATAAATTTGAAAAGCAGCTGTGGCAGCAACTAAAGCTTTGTTAACATCTGTTTCACTGGCCTTACAAAATTCACCCTCCAGAAGTAAACCCGTTGCCGGATTTACTGCTTTCAGGTTAATTTCATTACCATCTGTATATTCGCTGGCAACTATATTTTTTCCGTTCATAACTGGTTTATCTATTTACCCCAACTTCCTGCCGGTAATTCCGGACGAACAGCCAATGCATCATTGATAATTTTTAATACGCGTTCTCTTTCCTCGCCCTCTATAGCCAAACGTGGTGCTCTAACGGTTTCCGTTCCTAAACCGGTGGCTACTTCTGCCAGTTTAATGTATTGAACCAATTTTGGGTGAATATCTAATTCTAGAACCGGTAAAAACCAACGATAAATAGTAAGGGCTTCGCTGATGCGGTTTTCTTTAATCAAATTGAAAATAGCCACTGTTTCCCTTGGGAAAGCATCTACTAAACCGGCCACCCATCCGTGAGCACCCATTACAATGCTTTCCATAGCCAATGGATCTACTCCTGTAAAAATCTTAAAGCGTTCTCCAAAACGGTTAATCAATCGGGTTACGTTTGATACATCTCTTGTTGATTCTTTTATCGCCTGAATGTTCGGGTATTTTGTTAATTCTTCAAACATATCCAGTGTAACCTCAATTTTATAATCAACAGGGTTGTTGTAGATCATTATCGGCAACGCTGTCGAGGTGGCAATAGCGCCAAAGAAGTCTAAAGTTTCGGTCGACGAGGCATAATAGCGCATTGGCGGCAGCAACATTAACCCCTGTGCACCTATCGATTCTGCCTTTTTAGCTACTTCAATAGCTTTCTTAGTTGTTGCCTCGGCAATGTTTAACAATACAGGAACTCTGCCTTTTACTACTTCTAAAGTGTGAGCGAGTAAACCAAACTTTTCTTCATCAGTAAGTACACTGGCTTCGCCCAATGATCCTCCAAGAATGATCCCATTGGCTCCGGCTTCCAGTTGTGCCTCTATGTTCAAATCAAAAGTTGCGAAATCTAATTCATCATTTGCTGTAAATTTTGTCGTTACAGCCGGGAAAACCCCTGTCCATTTAATTGCCATTGTATTTAATAGTTTAGTGCTTAATAATTGCTTTAGTGTAGTGGTCTGATCAGTAGCTTTTAGGTATTCCTAAGGCAGGTGTTAACCCACCAAAGAATACCTTATTATGATTAATCTGTCAGATTATTTCCAAAGTTAAAGCATAGCTTCAGGCTGTGATTATTGGATTTTAACCGATAACAGCTATAAATAGACCAATCAATTAAAATTATTCTTGATTTTTAACCTGTAGATAATACATCGATTCAATAGCCGATTTTTCAAGCAAATTTTCCTGGCCTGCGCTTAACTTAAGGTCTTGCCAATTTTGTGAAGGCAAAATTTTCAAGGTTTGCAACCCAGCTTTTTTAAGTATTAAGGGCAGGTTAAAGCCATTAACACAGTTGCTGTATCGATAAAACACACTTCCATCCTTTATATAATACTCGAAAACAGGAATCTGGGTAGTTCTTAAGTATTGATCAAAAACTTTGGCATAATTAAATCCTGCTTGCTTAGAGATATAAGATTCTACCTGTGCAGTGCTTACCGTTTTTTGGTAAAAAGTTTTGTTCAAACCACGCAATATGGATCTGAAAAGTTCATCGTTATCGAGGCTATGCCTAATCGAATGCAACATATTTCCACCCTTAGGATACATATCTCCACTCCCCTGTGCATTTACACCATATGTAGGAATAATCGGGCTATCGTTCCTAATGCCTTTTCTGATGCCGAAATTATATTCATTACCGGCCTGGGTTCCAAAAATATAATCTACAAAAAGTGTTTCGCTGTAATTGGTGAAGCCTTCATGCACCCACATATCGGCTAAATCATTGGTGGTAATATTGTTACCGAACCACTCGTGGCCACTTTCATGAATAATAATGAAATCCCATTTGAGCCCCCAACCATTGCCAGACATATCTCTGCCTAAATAGCCAAACTTATATTTATTCCCGTAAGAAACTGCGGATTGATGTTCCATACCGGTGTGCGATGCGTCAATGAGCTGGTAGCCATCTTCATAAAAGGGATATGGTCCAAACCAATGTTCAAAGCTTTTCAGCATTTTGTGAACCTGATCGGGCATGTAAGTTTTAGCTTTAGAAAGATTGTAATCCAGTACCCAATAATTCAGGTCGAGCTTGCCCTTTTCTCCGGCATATTCT
Source organism: Pedobacter rhizosphaerae (assembly GCF_900111155.1). Classification (GTDB taxonomy): domain Bacteria; phylum Bacteroidota; class Bacteroidia; order Sphingobacteriales; family Sphingobacteriaceae; genus Pedobacter; species Pedobacter rhizosphaerae. Next base: position 179,561 of record NZ_FOGG01000006.1, read on the forward strand.
TCTTTGAAGTTGACGTATTTTCCTATGTAAGGAATGATACAATAATTGCTTATCGGGTTTTTTACGTTGTATTTATAGGTTACTGTGCCGTCATTATTATTTTTCTTAAACACCAATCGTCCGTTGCCTACGCCAATCAGTGTATCGGGAATAGTCATGGTTAACGAAGCGCCCAGATCTGGTTCATCACTTTGGTGATCTTTGTTTGGATACCACACCGATGCGCCCAGTCCCTGGCAGGCCACTGTCATCCATGGTCTGGATAGAGAATCTGTAGTAAAAATAAACCCGCCATCCCATGGGGCACGTTTGGCCTGATGAACATTTCCATGGTAGAAAATTTTAACCCTGTTTATTGTTTTAAGTTTCTGGCTGGGCACATGAGCATACCAAACGCTGCCGGTATGCTCAAATTTGAGTTTAGATTTACCGTTATACCAAATGCTATCAATCAGCAATGGTTCCTGAAGATCAATCTGCATGCGTATTTCGCCATCATTTTGCTTTACTACCCGGTAAACAATTTCGTTAGCACCAGATATACTTTTGTTGGTAAAATCTGGCTTAAACGCTAACTCATAACGTTGAACGTCCCACCAGGTTCGCTCAGACATTAAACTACCCCTCAGGGTATCGGCTAAAGAGTACGTTTTATCTTGAGCATACGCGATAACATGAGAAAAGATGAGCAGGAACAAAAGGGATATACGAAATAAAATCTTCATGTTTTGGATTGATCTAAATTACCTTCTTCTTCAAAAAATATCTTTACTGTTTAATTTGCGTCCCACCACAGGCGATCGGTTAGTTTAGCCTTTTGCTGAGGTTGTGGATTAGCGGTAATCTCCGTATTAGGATACAAAACCCTTCTCGGAATATCGGAAATGGCATTCTTAACTTTGGTTAAAGCCGGGAATCCGGTACGACGCCAATCTGCAAAATTTTCGGCATTTAAAAAGTTAGCAATAAATTTTTCTTCTATAATTAATCGCAATGCGTTGGAAGAATTCAATGTTCCCCGCGATAACAGGTAAGCATCTATATCTGAACCCCCTACACCTACTTTCTCCATGTGCTTTCTAACACCATCCTGATAAAAGGGTTGAGCAGCCGTTGCACCCGAAATAATATTAGTAGCCTCTGCTTTTAAGAAAAGTGCTTCCGTGTAATTTACCAGATAATTATTGGCATTTGCTCCCGCATAAAAGGCAGCGGGGATAGAGTATGATTCTAAACTTCCAATATTATCCAAACCACTTTCTCTTCCTGTATACAGTCCTGTTTCTTTAGCAGGTGCTATCATTTTACTTAAACGTGGATCGTTACGGGTTTTAAATCCATCAACAAATGTATTGGCAAGCACAAGTGTACTTGCAGGTAAAAAATTCTGTTGCCATGGGTTTTCTCCTCCGGCAGCACCACTAAAGGCTATTTTACAATCATCGGCATTACTCTGCATGCCATTAGTTAAGGCAGTAAGGGCAAGTTGTGCTTGCGCTGCTGCTGTAGTGCCGGGGGCCTTGGTTAAGTGCATATAGTAACGCGCTTTTAGGGTATAAGCCAGTTTTTTCCATTTGGCCATATCTCCACTATACATAAAATCGTCTCCCCCCGGACTTAAACCTGCGTTCTTATTTACATCTTCAATCCCCTGATCTAACAACTGTTGAATTTGGGTATAAACTTGTTGCTGTGTATCGTAAACAGGATTTGCATTTTCAACACCTTTAAAGGCCTGGCTGTACGGAATATCGCCCCAGGCATCTGTTGCATAGCCCAGGCAATAGGCTGTAAGTATTTTGGCAATTGCAGCATACTTATAATTTCCATTAGTGGTAGCCTTAGTGTTTAATAGGATGAGGTTATTCAATGTCCTCACATAAACATTATTCCAGTCGCCATCCATATCTATATTGTACATTAAATAAGTCCCGAAATTGGGAGCCACCTGATTCAATGCAATTACCTGAACGTACTGCTGTAAAACAATACTTAAATTTCCATCGCCTGCTGCATTGATATTTTGCGAGATTAACATTTGTACCGGAGGTAGAATTAAGGATTCCTTAACATCTATTGGCCTATTGGGATCGTTATTTACATCTATGTATTTTTTGCACCCGCTAAAGGATACCATACATACAAAACTGATAACAAAATATATCTTTTTCATACTGCTTTTTTCTAATGGATTATAATGTCAATTTCAATGTAAAATCAACTGATCTTGATGTTGGGGTAGAGAATGAATATATCCCCTGCGAGCCATTTGAAGAACCGAAAGAACTCACTTCTGGATCTCCTCCCGTAAAATGAGGTGCATAAATCCATAAATTTCTACCGGTAACATTTAACGCTACATTTTTAAACGGTGTTTTGGTTAACCACGATGGTTTGAAGCTATATCCAAGGCTTACATTTCTCAGTTTTAAATAAGTACCATCTTGTATAACAGATTCCAATACACTGTTTATACGTTGATAATAAGCTTGTCCGGAAACAGAAACGGTATTGGGTAAGCCCGTGTTGGCGTTTATACCCTCTACCACCCTTGGACCGCGATCTTCAGTAACTTTAGGTGTTCCATAAAAGTAACCGTAACCATCAACATTGTTCTGTATATCACCGCCTTTTTTAAGGTCGAAGGCAAAACTGAAGGTAAACTGCTTGTATTTAAAGTTATTAACGATTCCGGCCATATAATCTGGATTAATGTCGCCAATTATTCCTTGTTCATCCGCAGCAAAAGGCAATCCGTCATCACCTGTTAAAATTTGCCCTGAAGCATTTCTTGCATATCTGGTACCGTAGATAACCCCATAAGGCTGGTTTAAGAAAATAAATGTAAAGCCGTTACCCACTTGATTAAGGTCTTTATAAATAGATAATACTTTATTTCTGACGCGGCTATAATTGAAAGTCAAATCCCAACTGAAGTTATCGGTTTTGATAGGCTTAGCATTTAAAAGTATTTCAATACCCTTGTTACGCATAGAAGCCGAATTCACACTGGTAGCATTATATCCTGTTGATGGAGCCAAGGCTACATTAGGAATAATACCGTTGGTTGTCTTTTTATTAAAGTAAGTAACCTCTAAACTTAACCGGTTTTTGAAGAACCCGGTTTCCAGGCCTACTTCAAACTCATTAATCCGCTCATTCTTTAAATTCGGATCACTTAAAGTACCACTAATTAAGAAACCAGATTGCCCCTGGTAAGGAAAAGCAATGTTTCTAATCGTTTGCGATTCGTAAGGGGTAAGTAAGCTATATGGCCCAATACTTGCATTTCCAACGGTACTGTAAGATAGCCTCAACTTTCCAAAATTCATTACGTTTGATAATCCGCTGGAAAAGAAGTTAGAAAAGATAAAACTGGTGGCTGCAGAACCATAAGGATAAAAACTATTCCCTTTTGCTAAAACCGATGTACCATCATATCTTCCGGTAAGTGAAAGAATGATAAACTTTTTATAGTCGATATTCGATTGCAGATAAAACCCTACTTTCCGGGTCAGGTAACTTGTTTCGGTAAATTTAACCGTTGATGCGCTACCGATATTGTTAAAATCGGGGACGGTAATCCCCAAACCATTGGCATAAGCATTCTGGCTATAAGTAGAAATGAGGTTATTACCTAAAAGGGCATCAATATTAAAATCGCCAAGGGTTTTAGAAGCATTCAGAATCAAATCGTTGTTATACTGTCTGAAGTTGGTATTATTATTTACAATTCTGCCATTTGGATTGGAAACCGAGCCAAGCGACTCAATATATTTACCTTGTTCTACATAAACATCTGCACCAAAGCGTTCTGTAAGGGTTAACCAGGGAAATATTTTGTAATCGGCATTAAAGGTGGGTATAAAGCGGTTAACGATTGAGCTATTCTTAATATTATCCAATACCCAATAAGGATTGTTCCTCGAAAAACGGAATAAACGTTGGGTACCATCAGGATTGGTTGATGGCTGCAAATTATACGATACCGGCGCTGAAAAGATCGTCCAAACGGGGCTTTCTAATGCATAACCCTCTGGTTGCCTGTTATTTTTAGTATTGGCATAGTTTAAGGAGAAGGTAATATTCAGATCTTTGATTACCTGGGTGCTGAATTTTCCGAAAACAGTATTTCTGTCAAACGAAGTTGCAGGAACCGTCCCATCTTGTGTCAAATTGGTAAAAGAAAGAAAATAAGAGCTGTAAGCTCCCCCACCTGTTAAACCAATGGTGTTAGTGTAAGTTTTACCTGTTTTAAAAAATAAATCTGATTGATCATATACCTGGGCAGGCTGTCCATTTATTTTTAATGTATCCATTCTAGCCCCCCATGAGGTACTTGTTTTTTGTGAAACACCATCAAAATAAACACCATTAGATCCTAACGAATACTTATTCTGAATCTCCGGAAGAAGTGGCTTCTCAAAAGAGAAGGAAGATGAAAAGCTTAAGGTAGGTTTTTTATTTAATGCGCCTGCCTTAGTAGTAATGATGATCACACCTTTGGCTCCATCTGAACCATACAGTGCGGTAGCTGCTCCTCCCTTTAGCACATTGATACTCTCAATAATATTAGGATCTAAATCCGCAATCCGGTTAGTACCAGGTCCAGAATTGAGATTCCCAGTTTCATCATTATTTACCGGAATACCATCTATTACCATCAGGGCTTCATTATTTCCATATAGCGAATTTGCACCCCTGATTACAATTCGTGATGAACTGCCCGGTGTACCCGATGAGCTGGTAATTTGAACACCAGAAACCTTACCCGCTAATGCATTGACCAGATTGGGCTCCTTAGATTGGGTTAATTGCTCTCCTTTTACTTCCTGCGAGCTGTAAGTGAGGTTTCGCTTTTCACGCTTTACCCCTAAAGCTGTTACCACAATTTCGCTTAAGTTTTGCTGATCTTCAGTAAGTGAAACGCTCAGGTTACTTTGTCCATTGTAAATCACTTCTTTACTCTGATAGCCTATCCCAGTAAACACTAGTATTGAAGGGTTTCCTGTTTTAATAGTGAAGCTCCCCGAAGCATTGGTAGATGCCCCAACAGAAGTTCCTTTTACTTTAACTGAAATACCTGGGACAGCATTGCCCGATTCATCTTTTACCTTACCAGTTACGGTTTCCGTTTGTGCATGAACCCGCAAAAAACAGAATATGACCATGGTCATAAACGTAATTTTTAGTTTAATCTTCATTTTAGTTAGTTGGTTGTATAACCAAATCTACCCCTCTCCAAGGGCTTTATTAATGAAGATATTAGCAAGTATTAACCAAATATTAACAGGAATATTACATACTAAAAGTGACGACGTAAAACGGTTTACCTATTTCCCTCCTGCATTATATTATCGAACTCATGATTACCCGAATTTAAACAATGGTAAAATATGCACAATACTTGCCAATTATGGCACTTTAGGGCTTAGTGCTTTTACCTAATTTTAGAAATTGAAAAATACTCAACCACATGAATAAGACTATTTTACTCACTTTTTTCGCAGCTATATTGATGGTTGGCGCTACTTTTGGAAAAGACTTTGAATTACTGTCGCCAGATAAAAAAATCAAAATTAGCGTCAGCATAAATGATAATATCACCTGGAGTGTTAAATATGGCGTAGAAACCATTTTACAACCCAGCCAGCTTGCTCTACTGCTTAAAAATAATGTAAAACCAGGCCTGAAAGCGATTTTGATCAAACAAAAGCGAGGTCATTTCGATGAAATCATTACTGCTGACATCCCCGTAAAAAGCAAAAAAATAACGAACAATTACAACGAGCTTAAGTTAGATTTTAAGGGAAATTACAGCATTTATTTTAGGGCATATGATGATGGTGTAGCCTATCGGTTTGAAACCCAGTTGGGCGATAAAATTATAGAAGTTGAAAATGAAGTTGCAGACTTTGATTTTGGAGCCAATAACCGTGTGTTCTGGCCGCAGGAAACTGATCCAAATTTTCTTTCCCATTTCGAAAGCTTGTATAAAGATTCTACTTTAAATGCCTTTAGCACACAGCAGCATGCTGCCCTACCCATGTTGGTGTATTCTAAATCTGGTGTAAAAATGCTGGTAAGCGAATCTGACCTTTACGATTATCCGAATCTATTTTTATTTGGAACAGCAGGCCATAAACTTACCGCTGGTTTTCCTAAAAATATTGCAGAAAGCATACCTGTTCGGGATAGAGGCATTAAAATTACCCGATTGGAAAATCACATGGCCAAAACAAAGGGCAGTCGTAAATTTCCCTGGAGAAGCATTGCCATTTGCGCAGAAGACAAAGATCTATTGGTAAGCAATCTGACCTATAAATTATCAAGTCCTTCGGTAATTGAAGATACCAGGTGGATTAAGCCTGGCAAGGTTGCCTGGGATTGGTGGAACGACAACAACATTTATGGTGTGGATTTTAAAGCGGGTATCAACACCCAAACCTATAAATATTATATCGATTTTGCTTCCAAATTCGGTCTGGAATACATCATGCTGGATGAAGGCTGGACCAAAACCACAACTGATTTGCTCCACACTACTGCAGACATCAATATCCAGGAAATTATTGATTATGGTCGCACTAAAAATGTTGGGGTTTGGCTCTGGACTTTATGGGGGCCGCTGGATAAAGACATGGACAATATTTTGGCGCAATATAAAAAATGGGGCGCAGTTGGTATTAAAGTAGATTTTATGGCCCGAGCCGATCAGTATATGGTTAATTTCTATGAGCGCGTAGCGGCAACAGCAGCAAAAAACCAATTAATGGTCGATTTGCACGGTGCTTATAAACCTGTTGGATTGAATCATAAATACCCCAATGTAATGAGTTATGAGGGGGTACGCGGATTAGAAAACAACAAGTGGAGTGCAGAAATCACCCCCACTCACAATCTAACCTTACCCTTTATCAGAATGGCAGCCGGACCTATGGACTACACTCCTGGAGCCATGATTAATGCCAACAAAAAGAATTTTAGCATTGTATATAGTGAGCCCATGAGCATGGGAACAAGGGCACATCAGGTGGCCATGTACGTGATGTATGAAAGTCCCTTGCAAATGCTGGCCGATAACCCCTCTAACTATTTAAGAGATACACTGTGTACAGGCTTTATATCGCGAATTCCCACAGTTTGGGATCAAACCATTGCCTTAGATGGAAAGGTTGGAGAATATGCCTTAATCGCACGAAAAAATGGCGACAAATGGTACATCTCTGGAATGACAGATTGGAATGCCAGATCATTTGATCAAAAACTGTTTTTCTTAGATGGAAACAATTACCGCATGGACGTATTCAGCGATGGGATAAATGCAGACAGACACGCATCCGATTATAAAATGAGCACCATAAAGGTTTCTAAAAACGATCAGGTTAATATTAAAATGGAGAAAGGCGGTGGCTGGTGCGCTATTTTAACGCCCATACAATAGCTTAAGCGCCATTTGTAATCGTCATGCTGAATTATTTCAGCATCTACGACAAAACCTAAACTCTGGTTGTAGCGTCTAACTCTGGTTGTAGCGTCTCGCTACGACCAAATCCAACCCTTCCGTAGCGTCTCGCTACAACTAGGAAAGATTAAAAATTATAAGTGACTTTGCAACCAAATTCAGTAATCTCTCTCGCAATCGTCATGCTGAATTTATTTCAGCAACTTTACGACATACCCCCCTTCTGGCTCTTTCTGGCGCAAGCGTCCAGCTTATGACCTAAACTCTGCTCTAGCGAGATCCTATCAAGGCGAGTAAGTTAAGCTAACTTTGTTAGTCTGAGCTTCCAGATGTGAAATCGGGACAAGTAACCGAAGACCTTATTGATAAATCGAAAACTAAAATGGATTACCCTTCGACAGGCTCAGGATGACAATACATTTTAGTTTTCTCCTTAAGTTAATAGCATTGGTGACGTCTCGCTACGACCAAATCCAACCCTTCCGTAGCGGGACACTACAACTAAAAAATATTTATTCGGGTGGGTGGCGACACCAACCCGTAGATTAAAAATTATAAGTGACTTTGCAACCAAATTCAGTAATCTCTCTCACAATCGTCATGCTGAATTTATTTCAGCAACTTTACGACATCCCCCCTTCTGGCTCTTTCTGGCGCAAGCGTCCCGCTTGTGACCTAAACTCTGCTCTAGCGAGATCCTATCAAGGCGAGTAAGTTAAGCTAACTTTGTTAGTCTGAGCTTACAGATGTGAAATCGGGACAAGTAACCGAAGACCTTGTTAATAAGTCGAAAACTAAAATGTATTGCCCTTCAACAGGCTCAGGATTGACAATCCATTTTAGTTTTCTCCTTAAGTTAATCGCATTGGAAACGCTACAACTAGAAAGGAAAATAAAAAACCCCGCAATTGCGAGGTCTTAAAAACGACAAGAGAAACTATTTTTGAATAATAACTTCAGTAGTTTGGGTAGTAGAAAGATTAACCACCTGAGCACCACGTTCTACTGTACTTGCACCTTTAATTTGGTAACTCCCTACGCCAGAAATTTTAGCGGGTTGAGTTATCCTAATTATGGCATGAGGTGTAAACTGATCGGCCTTTTGCAATTTCAATCGCAACTCTCCGGTAGAAATATTATAGCTTACTGATTCTATTTTACCTGCATCAAGGGAAATCCAAAGTCCTACCGGCGCAATATAAACCGCCGATTTTGCAGCAGTTGTCAATTCGACCTGCACCACATCGCCTTGCTTTTTCAAATTGCCTCCAAAAGCTAACCATCCAAACTCTTTATGCGCTAAAATATATGAAGCAGAATTTACAGCATATCCAAAAAATCCCGATCCATAATCCCCCGTGATACCATCGTTTTTCAAGGTTGATGGATAAGCGTGAAAAGCTGCAGGCGCAAATCCATCCTGAGTAATATTAGATATGGAACCCAACAAACCACCATATCCCGCCCGTAACAGATAAAAGTTATCTGGATTTTTACGGTAATCCATCAGCACCGGAATTGCATTTAATGCCGAGCCGTAGTGATGAATCATTCTCTCTACCCGTTGTAGTTTTCCGCCATATAAGAAATCCCAATAACGGCGCGCATTACCATTATATGCCCAATGCGGAACAACAGGCATGTAGGCTAAAATAGCATCAAGAGTTACTTTTGCCTTATCGTCATAACCAAAATAGTTCGACCACACATAAACCTCCTCCTGTCCTGTAGAATCCCAGGGCATTTCACTACCAAAAGGATATTCTAAGGAGCGCCAGTGGTTAGCCCGCTTTTTCATGGCATTTTCCAATTGTTCAGCATCAGCGGTTAATCCTTCATTTTTTAAGTCTGTTAAGATCAGATAAAAAATTGTTCCCTCCATTTGCCCAAATTGCGCATAATAAGGCGCGATATTAACCATGGCCATACCGGTTTGGGCTGCATCAATAAGGTGTTGTTTCCACGTTGACTGATCTACCAGTCCCTTATAATTACGAGCCAGTCGATACATTAACCAGTGTGCCGCCGCAACATGCGGATAGTTGTAAGAGCGACCAAGATTATCTGCTTCCTTCCGTGGCCAGGCAGACCATACCTTGAAGTTAATATCTGAGGCATAAGTATTTTTGGGCATAGAATCCGGTTCGTAAAAGAACAAACTCTTTTTAACTCCATACTTTTTAGGTCCTGCTTTAACCTGTATCTGCCCAAACATAACCGAATCCACAAATTTTTGGAGTTTATCTATCTCTGTTTTTTCTGGTAATACTAACTGCTTCATTATAGCACCTAACCAGGAACCTGCTCCCCCCTCATCACTCAACCCAGCTATCCAGGCCCTGTTGTCTTGAACCACCTGTTGTTGCTTTTCATAATCATAGGTAATAGCAGATGGCGATCTTTTGAAAATATCATTGGGCTGGTCGAACCATTGTTTGGTTGTTAAAAAGTTACCGTAACTCGCAATGACTTCAGTTTCGGGCGCAATAATTTTATAATTTATAGTTTGCTCCAAACCATCTTCGTAAGTAATGGCCAATTTAGCCCTTCCCCATACATTGCCTTTAATGGAGTAGCTTTTCCAGCCATTTTTTGTTACCGGTAGCAGCCCAATGGTTAAGGCATTTTGTGGAAAAGATTGAATGGTTTTGATTTTCCGGGCATAGTTAATAAACAACTTGGCATCAACATCTTTCGGCAATACATAACCAGGAACTGATATTGCAACCGGCCTTTTATTTTCTATTAATTTACTTTCTGTTTCTTGTGCATTTCCCGACAAAATAAACTCCAATGCATAAGTTTTAGTTTCTCCAGCCTTTAATAGGATTGATGTTGGCGTGTTCCATTGCTCCGCATTTTTCCACTCATTTTCGGCATAAGCCTTGCTATAAACCATCCATTCGTAAAAACCCTCAAAGGCAATTCCACGTGGCGTACGATCATCATTTAAAGGATTATAAGCCTCAAACGGCGTTTTCCCAACGGGCACTACAATCAATGATGGTGCATGGCCGCTTAATCTTGTTACCTGTAAATAACCAGCATCCTTCCCAATGTAAGGGTCGTAAAAAACGTTCTTGGCATGCGTTTGTTCCAGCGTTCTTCCCTCCAGGATATTATCAAAAATCATCGGAATTCCCAAAGCACCAATCTCCACGTTTTTACTGGTTTTATTCTTCAACTCGAATTTTAGAACTAACTTTCCATTAACCATCTCCCAGCTTCTATTAACTTGTAGTGGGATACCTGTTGGCAAAGTCGGCGAAAGATCTGCTGCAGCCAGTACTTTTCCCTTAGCTGGAATTGCCTTTACAGGCATCCTTTTAGCCGCAGTGCTGTAGCTTGTCCAGTTACCATTGCCTTCCTGGCGAAGTCGGATATTGATATCTCCAAGATGATAGAGTCCGTCTGAGCTTCTCACTTTCAAACTATCGCTCGGTACAAAATCAAAATCTTTGACACTCTTTGGTTGCAAACCAGCCACCGTTTGTGATGACTTAATCAACTTTAAATTAAATGCACCCGCATCAAGCGAAAGGTAACCACCCTCCAAACCAAGGGTTGAAGGCTTTTGAGCCAATCTAACCCAGGGCGATTGCGCATAAAGCGGATTAATGAGGAAAGAACAAATGCCTAAGCCAAACAACAGCTTTAGAAAAATGCGTTGTGTAATATTCATAATTGGTTAATAGTTAAGCTAAAATTGAATTGGAATCTGACCAAAAATAGTTTATAAATGGCAAAGGAATATCCCTCAGCTCTATTTAGGCAAAATAAGCTTACAATTAGTTTAATTATGGTAATAAGTGGTGATGATAGGATAGATTATTGAAAATGCCCCGCAGGAATACATTTCAATTTCCCCCGCTGATTACAGATATTCGCAAAATAGCAATGCAGGAAATACACTGTTAAAACATGGCCATTACCATATTACAATGAGGAAAAGTTCAGTTCCTGGCCGTTAATAATCTATATCGTCTGGTTTTTTTACTACCAACGGAAAATTTTAGCAAGCAACAACTTGATTCCTGAAAATTCGTTGCCGGCCTCTACACGGTTAACATTTTTCTGGTCATTCAATTCCTTACTCCTCTCCTCTTTTTGGTAAAGTCCAAAATGAGTTATGACAAAATCCGGCGCTACATTGATTTGTTTTTTAATTTGCATACTGAAATGGATAAAGAATATTTAAAAAATTGTTTTTTCATTTACATCAGTTGCTCTATATCTTACATTTGGTAAGTGTAAGGTAATGAAAATTGCAATAAAAATATAGCTACTCCAAATAATTGTATTAGAATGTATCCAAAAGCTTAGCACAATTACATACCTTTCATTTCTAGCAGAAATACTTGTTAATATCTTGCAGTTTTTAGCTAAAAAAGACCCATAAATACACGGGGCTTGTTTATAATTTTATCGAGCTTTTTTTACGCCACCATTCACTTACTCAAGGTCTGGCTACCTCTTAAGGAGAAGTTAGTGTTGAAGGATGAAAACAGAAGGCTAAATACTTGACTACAAAATTTAAATATGAAAATATACAGCGTATTCTTCCGTGCGGTGCTCCTGGTTACTGTTCTAACCCAAAGTTTTAACGTTGCTCAGGCACAAAATGGCGATCAGATATTAGATGGGATTGGTGAAACCGGAATGAGTGCTCGCTACATCTTCAATGGAGATGTTAAAGACTGGTCGAGAAATAATTTTCACGCCAAACTTCAAGGTACTGGAGCCAAATTCATAACTGATACTCGGTTTGGTCAGGTTTTATCTCTAACTGGAGAAAGCAATTCTTTTATTTCCATCCCCGGCGAAGTATTAACAGATATTGAATCACTCAGTATATCGGGATGGATATATCTGCGTTCAAAACAATCTGGCCAACGTTTTTTTGATTTTGGCAGAGATGTAAGCCAACATTTTTTTGCAGCCCCGGTTGGAACCAGTGCCCAGGAAGGTTTTCAGACCTTTATCAGCACAAAGGAAACGAATAAAAAAGGAACCGCTTCTCCTGCCATCGAACTCAATAAATGGGTTTATCTTAGCATTGTGCTAGATGTTCCCTCCAAATCTATGCTCACCTATGTTGATAGTAAGCTTGTGTCCGAAATAAAAGGGATTCCACTGGATTTAACTACTGTATTTGATCAGCAATCAGCGAAAAAAAACTTGCTTTACATTGGAAAATCCTTTGCAACCGCAGATCCTTACCTTAATGCTTTGGTGCATGATTTTCGTATTTATCGTGTTCCACTAAGTGCAAGACAGATTGCCGGAATTTATCGCAATGCGCAAAAAGGCAGTCAGGAAAGCACAGTAAACGTAGGTAAGCGTGAAGATGATCTTCCTAAATTTTCTCCAGGCACCCCACAGCTTTACAATGCTTATTTAACCAGTGTGGCAGACGTAACGGTAGAAACTGTTGTAGGAAATTTACCCCGATTGCCAAGCTATGTATCTGGCACTTATAAGCATGATAAGAAAGGTCCGAAAGTACGGGTACTCTGGCCTTCACCAACCGATAACAGTACGGTTTTGAAGCCCGGCACTTACACCATTACCGGTCGTGTTGCCGGAACAAATTTTCAGCCAAAGGCAGTTGTAACCGTAAAGGAGACGAAAAAATCGACCGCCCCAACTTTAAAGTTGGAGGCATTTGCTTTAAACCAGGTTACACTCCATAGTGATGCTCATGGCCATTCCACCAAGTTTATCGAAAATCGCGACAAATTTATCAATACACTGGCTAAAACTGATCCTAATTCATTCCTCTATATGTTTCGCCATGCTTTCGGACAAAAACAGCCTGAGGGTGCCAAACCTTTGGGGGTGTGGGACAGTGAAGACACCAAATTAAGGGGACATGCTACAGGCCACTACCTTTCGGCAATTGCGCAAGCCTATGCAGGTACCGGATATGATAAAGCACTTCAAGCCAACTTCTCCAAAAAAATGGAATATATGGTGAATACCCTGTATGATTTATCGCAGTTGTCTGGAAAAGCTAAAAGTGCAGGTGCTCCTTTCATCTCCGATCCAAAAGCGGTGCCACATGGTCCCGGCAAATCAGATTATGATTCAGATTTAAGTGAAGCAGGCATTCGTACCGATTATTGGAACTGGGGAAAAGGATTTATCAGTGCCTATCCGCCCGATCAATTTATCATGCTAGAAAACGGAGCAAAATACGGTGGACAAAAGAACCAGGTTTGGGCACCATATTACACCTTGCATAAAATTTTGGCGGGCTTAATGGATGTGTATGAAGTGAGTGGAAATAAAAAAGCCCTTGAAATAGCCACCAACATGAGCGATTGGGTATATGCCCGCTTAAGTCAGCTACCACAAGAAACATTGATAAAAATGTGGAATACCTATATTGCCGGTGAGTTTGGTGGGATGAACGAATCTATGGCACGCCTGTACCGCATTACCGGGCAACAGAACTACCTCAAAACGGCGCAATTATTTGATAACATTAAAGTGTTCTATGGCGATACTGCACATTCGCATGGATTAGCTAAAAATGTAGATATTTTTCGTGGCCTGCACGCCAACCAGCACATTCCACAAATTGTTGGAAGCATAGAAATGTACCGTGTTTCCCATAATCCTGAATATTACAGCATAGCTGATAACTTCTGGAATAAAATGGTGAGTGATTATATGTATAGCATTGGTGGAGTTGCAGGTGCACGTAATCCGGCAAATGCAGAATGCTTTGTTGCTCAACCCGGCACCTTATATGAAAATGGTTTCTCCGAAGGCGGACAAAACGAAACCTGTGCTACTTATAACATGCTCAAATTAACAGGAGATTTGTTTCTCTTCGATCAGCGTGCAGAGCTAATGGATTATTATGAACGAGGATTATACAATCATATATTGGCTTCTGTAGCTGAAAATAGCCCTGCAAATACCTATCACGTTCCCCTCAGACCGGGTTCTGTTAAACAATTTGGTAATGGCGACATGACTGGCTTCACCTGCTGCAACGGTACGGCTATAGAAAGCAGTACCAAATTGCAAAATTCAATTTACTTTAAAAGCAAAGATAACCAGGCGCTTTATGTGAATTTATATATTCCTTCAACACTTCAATGGACAGCGCGAAAAATTACTGTAGAGCAAACCACAAACTTCCCTAAAGAAGATAATACCCGATTAACCATTAGAGGCAATGGAAAATTTGATCTTAATGTACGCGTACCGGGCTGGGCAACTAAGGGATTTTTTGTAACCATTAATGGCAAAGCCGAAAAGCTTAAGGCCAACCCTGGCTCCTACTTAAAAATTAGCCGTACATGGAAAGATGGTGATGTTATAGAACTGAAAATGCCTTTCCAATTCCACTTGGATCCTGTAATGGATCAGGAGAATATCGCCAGTTTGTTTTACGGCCCAATATTATTAGCGGCACAAGAACTAGAAGCAAGAAAAGATTGGCGTAAAATAACCTTAGATGCTGGCGATATCAGTAAAACCATTCAAGGCGATCCTGAAAAACTAGAATTTACCATTGACAATGTTCTTTTCAAGCCATTCTATGAAACTTATGGCCGCCATTCTGTTTACCTGGATGTTACCTTAAAATAGTTCATTAGGCATTGATACAATGGATTAAGTACTGAAAGCTTTTAATAAAAATATACCCTAACACCCCATATAAAAATTAAGGCTGGTATGCTTATCGCCAATAATCTCTTAGATCTGCGGGAATTAATTTGGATTAGTTTCCCGCAAATAAAAGCAGATATAACTTTAGTAAATACCATTGTTGTTTGTGCCGATCAAAGCATCATCAAGGTTATTGATTTAGCCTGAAAGCCGCTTCAACTCGCAATCTGGCCTAGCATAGAACGAAATCTTAGATATTTGTAATACTGATAAAAAATTCAACATTAGCGATGCCCCATCACATATAAAACACGTTGAATTTATGCCCGTCAGGATCGGCAAATACAAAACCATAATATCCCTCCCCAAACTCAGCCGGCGCCGATACAATTTTCCCGCCAGCGCTTTCTACTTCCGCTGCCCATTTATCCACCTCATCCTGGCTCTCAGCAGAAAGGGTAAAGATGATTTCGTTGGCAATATGTGCATCAGAAATTTCAATATCTACATTCGCCTTTAGCTTTTCTGTTAAAAAAAAGTGTATAATAAAGTTATCCTCCCCAACAAAAAAGCTTGTCAAATCAGAAGATCTTCCGTTAGATTTAAATCCCAATGCGGAATAAAATTTTGTAGTCCGGTCTAAATCACTTACCGTTAAATTTGACCATATTTTCCTAGGTTTCATATCGATGTTTTTTTTAGAAAATTTGATTAAAGTTAACGAAATACGAAGGAACACTTGAGGTGCAGAAGAGACATTTAACGGGGGATTTTGTGTCAAGGTGTGTAACCTTAATCACTTAAAATCATGAAGAAATCCTAGATAAAAAAAAGCCTTAACAATCTCTCGCTAAGGCTTCAGTATAATTTTAGTTTCAAAAAGATTTAATTTTTCTCTATTTCTTTTAAGCTATCCATTTTCTTGTAAGCCAAAAATCCTTTAATATCTTCAAAATGTTCACGAACGCGTTTATTACCAAATTCGAATACTTTATTTACCAACCCATCTAAAAAATCCCTGTCGTGCGAAACCAGAATCAGCGTTCCGTCAAAATCCTTTAAGGCATCTTTAATAATATCCTTGGTTTTCATATCCAAATGGTTAGTTGGCTCATCCAGTATTAAAACGTTTACCGGTTCTAGCAACAGCTTGATCATGGCTAAACGGGTTTTCTCTCCACCAGAAAGCACCTTAACTTTTTTAGTTGTATCATCACCGCTAAACATAAAAGCACCCAAAAGGTCTTTAATTTTTATAGTGCCATCGGTTAAAGGAATCTGGTCTATGGTTTCGAATACAGTTAAGCTCTCATCCAGCAATGCCGCCTGATTTTGTGCAAAGTAGCCAATTTTGGCATTATGCCCCACTTTTAAGCCCCCTTCAAAATCAATCTCGTTCATAATGGCTTTGATCATGGTCGACTTACCTTCTCCATTTTTACCTACAAAGGCCACTTTCTCTCCACGTTCAATCACCATAGATGCTTTATCGAACACCACATGGTCTCCATAAGTTTTGGTTAACTCTTCTACCATTACAGGGTATTGGCCAGAACGTGGCGAAGGCGGAAATTTCAAACGCAATGCTGAAGTGTCCACCTCATCAATCTCAATAATTTCTAGTTTTTCGAGCATCTTTACGCGCGATTGTACCTGCAATGTTTTTGAGTAGGTACCCCTAAAGCGATCTATAAACTCCTGGTTATCGGCAATGAAACGTTGTTGTTCTTCATAAGCCTTCAACTGATGTACGCGGCGATCTGCACGCAATTGAAGATAATGACTGTATTTTGCCTTGTAATCGTATATTCTACCCATGGTAACCTCGATGGTACGATTGGCAATATTATCTACAAAGGCACGGTCGTGAGAAATTACCATAACCGCATTGGCCGAGTTAATTAAGAAATCTTCCAGCCATTGTATACTTTCAATATCCATGTGGTTGGTAGGCTCATCGAGCAGGATAAGATCAGGTTTCTTTAACAGGATCTTCGCCAACTCAATACGCATACGCCATCCACCAGAAAACTCTGAAGTTTGGCGAGAAAAGTCCTTGCGTTCAAAGCCTAAGCCCTTTAACACCTTTTCTACCTCTGCATCATAATTTACCTCTTCTATAGAATAAAATTTCTCGCTCAGTTCCGATACCCGCTCAATCAGCTTCATGTAGTCGTCACTCTCGTAATCCGTACGAATAGTCAGTTGCTCATTCAGCTCATCGAGTTCTTTTTGCATCTGGTTAACTTCTTCAAAGGCCTTCATCGCTTCTTCAAAAACAGTCACCTTATCCTGGGTAAGCAAGTGCTGTGGCAAATAGGCTATAACCGCATCCTTCGGACCAGTTACATTACCTGAAGTAGGCTTGGCAACATCGGCAATAATTTTCAGGATTGTGGATTTGCCTGCACCATTTTTACCCATCAGGGCAATTTTATCGTTCTCGTTTATCGAAAAGGTTACATCGCTAAAGAGGGTAGTTCCGCCGAATGAAACGGAAATATTATTTACATTAATCACAGTATGGAAATATTGAATTGTTGGCAAAGATAGGAGAAAGAGATTGGATTATGCAGAGAGAAATACAAGTGATGATATAAGCTTTTACGATTCCCTTGCCCTGTAATGCTTGCCCAAACAATAAATTGGCAGAACTGTTAAAGAAAAATAACCCTACACTATGAAATACCTTTTTGCATTACTTTTCATTTCAACACTTTTTTCTTGCCAATCTAGAAAAGCACAAAAATATGCTACCCTACTCGACTCAACCGAAAGGAAGGTATTTCATATCCTGATCGATAAAAATGTGGAAGATAAAAGGCTGGAAGCACTGATTGCCAAAAAACCAGACTTAGCGCTTGCACTGGCAAAAAAGCAGGCCAACGCATTAAAGGAAGTTGTTGCAACGATGGCGAAGGCAGATGTAGATGATTTACAAAATGCAAAGCCTCTAAAACTAATTACTACCGATTACTATAAATCCATACTCCGCTTAAAAGAAATGGACATTCAGGAGGCACAACTCATGTCTATCTCGCTGGAGCGTGACCACACAAAAGCACAAAAAGCGCAAGAGGAGGCTTTTGAGCTGGCACGGAGAAAATTAAAAATGCACAGGGATTTGGGTACTCTTGATCAGGCCAGGCAAGTTGCAATGACTAAGTTTAAAGAAACCAACAAAATTGATTAACCAATATTTTCATAAAATTAAGGCTAGTTAGATTACCGTATCTTTCAAAAAGATAAGTTTAAACCAAGAGTGTTTTACGTGCAGCCAAACGAGTTAAAAGCCAATCTGCGAAAATCAATTTTAATCTGCGGGAGATAGACGCTTTCCCGCAGACTAAAAAAGATCAAAAGCTAAACCTCAACATTTGCTATTAAGTATTAATATCTAGCCCTGATGTTCAGGCATGCCATCAGGGTTCATCCATACAAATTCCCAATGATGACCATCAAGATCATCAAAGCTATGCTGATACATAAAACCGTAATCGCTGGCCTCATTAGGTATTGTGGCTCCGGCGGCCACTGCTTTCTCTACCATTTCGTTAACGGCATCCTTACTATCTGCTGATAGCGCAATAGAACACTCTACCGCTTTATGCGCATCAACAATTTGCTTTTTGGTAAAGGTTTGAAAGTAAGTCTCTGTTAAGAGCATAACATAAATGGTATCACTAATAACCATGCAGGTTGCATTCTCGTCGGTAAATTGGGGGTTAAAGGTATAACCAAGTTTGGTGAAAAATGCTACAGACAGGTCAAGGTCTTTAACGGATAAGTTCACAAAAATTTGTGTTGCCATAATTGTTTTCTGATTTAGTATATTCAAATGTACAGCAATGCACCTTACATAGAAATATCCAAAAACGACAACTTAAGGGGTTAAATGCGACGATGTTAGTGTTGCTGATTTTTCCTTTTTTTAAAGAATAGAAATGGGAATAAAGATACAATTGAACAAGGTTAATGTCGGGCTAGTGGTTCAAACAGAATTGAAATTTAAAAACTAGCCGGAAGCATCAATAAAAATGGCATTGAATTACTGTAATCCAATTCAAAATATTCTAATCCTAGTTTACGAATATTAGTGTAATACAACTCATGTTGATCATAGTAATATCTTTCGCTGGGTAAATACCAGGCTCTTTGCCCTAACTTTTCAGCTAAAAACCATTTTTCAATTAATCTTACGCTCCTGCCATTTCCGTCGTTCCAGGGATGGATTTTTACAAAGACCAAATGAATCATTGCGGCATAGAAAAATGTTTCTTCAATTGACAAATTCGCATTAATTAATGTTTCAAGGTCAAGATAAAATTTTTGCATTTCAACAGGAATGTCGAAGGGTAATGCTGCTACATATTCAATTTTTCCATCAGGTGTAGAAACATACATATTTTGCGTTCTAAAATTTCCTTGTGCCGATTTATTTAGAATATGCCTGCTTAACAACCGGTGGGCTTCTGCTATGTTTTCTTTAGATAACCTATTATGCTGAGCAAAGATATAGGCATCATACAAGTCATCAATTTTCTGTGTGTAATCTGCTCGAAAAGGAATACCATCTCGTTTGTGTTTGATAAAAGAATCCAATTCTATGCGCTCTCCTTCAATCTTACTGGAGAATACGGAAGAAACTGAAGTGTAAAAACTAAAATTTACAGTGGAAAGTTCTGCATCTCTTAACTGTTCGAACATGACGTTAAGATGGTATGGCAACTGCTGAAGGTAGCTGTCTAATAGTTGATTCGGAATAATCTTTAGATCTACTGACATAACCGACAATTAAGCTTTAAGTTACAAAAAAGCCTCCGATTTCTCGAAGGCTTTAAAGCTAGTACCCGGAGCCGGAGTCGAACCGGCACGGTTTCCCACAGGTGTTTGAGACCAGCGCGTCTACCAATTCCGCCATCCGGGCATGTGTTGGACGGGGATGCAAATGTAGGCAACGAAAGCGAAAAAGCAAAAAATATTTTCACTTTGATTTAAAATATTTGATAACCTACTTACAAACTGCCATTTACATTTTCAGCACGTTCATCTTTAAGCTTCCTATCCACAATAAAAGGGGCAAAAGGCAATAAAGAAGCTAGAAATATCAACACCGCTTTACCAAATTTCCATTTTTGTTCTTGCCAGGCCATCACCAATAAAGCGGCGTATAAAACGAATAAAAGACCATGCGCCCAGCCGGTGTATTTAACCGCCAAAGGCATATTGGCAAAATACTTTAGCGGCATTGCCACAAATAATAAAAGGAGGTACGAAATGCCTTCTGCAACGGCTACTTTACGAAATAAGGAAACGGTACTGTTCATGATCTGATTGTTTTCCCGAAAATACCGTAAAGCGATTAGGGTGCAAAAACTAATATTTGTTTTTACATTCCGGTGTCCATCAAAGGCTTAAGGCTGCTGTAACTTCTCTTGGATACGGGCTACGTATTTCTGGCGATAGAAAATATCTTTAATAGTAGCCAAAACGCTTTCCTTGTCTGTGTTGCTGGTATCGTAAGCCTGGGTTAAATGTTCCAATTCATGATCCAGACCTTTTGCAATTTCAGCAACATCTTCTTTCAATTGATTGATTTTTGCTGCATCCGGTTCAAATTCCAAATCCATCAGGGCCTCATTAATATCCATCATATCCATTAAAAAATCCTGAGGCAATTTATATCCCTCGTCTGTTTCTACTATACCCAAAAGTTCTAAAACGTATTTTAAGCGCCTTTGAGGGCTAGTTAGCACCTGATAAGCCTTATTATTCAAGGTAGACAGCTCCAGTACCTCTTGCTGCTTCTCATCCGATTCATTGGCGAAAAAATCTGGGTGATACTTCTTGCTATTAGCATAGAACTGTAGTTTGATGGCATTCAGATCCGGATTAAAAGCTACCGGTATATGATAAAACTCAAAATAATTGGGAAGAGATTTGTATTCAGTCATGGGTTCTTGAAAATAAAAAAGCCGCCAATGTACCGAAGAAATCAGCACATTGGCGGCAATATTAATCAATAGATTTTACTTACCGAAAGATTTTAAAATATCATTACCAAAGGCAAACACCATGAGGCTAATCAAGATCACAAAACCTACAATCTGTGCTCTTTCCAATACTTTTTCACTTACTGGTTTACGTTGGATCATTTCGATCAACAGGAACACTACGTGCCCACCATCCAAACCTGGGATAGGCAATAAGTTCATAAAAGCCAGAGCCATAGAAATTAAACCCGTTAAAGTCCAGAATTTAACCCAGTCGAAAGTACTTCCATACACTTTGGCAATACCAATAGGACTGCTGATGTTTCTGGCACTTACTTTACCTGTTAACATTTTTCCAATACCTTTAGCGTTATCGGCAAAAGTACTCCAGGCCATATTTAACCCTACAGGTAGCGACTCGAAGAAGCTAAAATCTACATGTGCCGAAGGAAGAACCGCAGCATTTGGCATTACCCCTATAATTCCATCAGCCGTAACCGGGAGGTTAAAATTAACCTCTTTACCTTTACGAAGTGCTTTGATATCAACCCTTTTTCCAGCGTTTTTAGATACCTCTTCTTTAAACTCATCAAAGAAAGTAATAGGTCTGTTATTTACAGTTAAAATGCTATCACCAGGCTTAATTCCCGCAGCATAAGCCGGATAAACAGGTACTTCCGTTTTTCTTCCAAATAACTTTTCAAAGAAAGAAGGTCCGTTTTTCTTTTCATCAGGTGCCTCAACAGTTTTAAGACTTTGCATCCTAAAACGTGGCGAGATAAAATTATCCTTCTCATTTTTAGATATTTTATTCAATACATTATCAGGTACAGTAACATACAAGGTTTTATCTCCTCGCAATACAGTTAACTGAGCATCGCCAAATAAAACCTTTGAGCTGATCAGATCTTCGAACTTAATTAGTTTAACTCCGTTAATGGCTAATATACGGTCGCCATTCTTCAGCCCTATTTCTCGTCCAATATTACCTACTGCAATACCATCTGTTAATTTACTATTTACAGTATAATTTTGTCCTTTGGTGAAAGTAAGCATCCAAAAAATTAGAATACCTACAAGTACGTTTACAATAATACCGCCAAGCATGACGATTAGTCGTTGCCAGGCTGGTTTTGACCGGAACTCCCATGGCTGTGCCGGTTTAGCCATTTGCTCGGTATCCATGCTCTCGTCAATCATACCGGCAATTTTAACGTAACCTCCTAACGGAAGCCAACCAATTCCATATTCTACATCTCCTTTTTTGAAGCTAAAGAGTTTAAATCCCCAAGCATCAAAGAAAAGGTAAAACTTCTCCACTTTTATGCCAAAAGCCCTTGCCGCCAAGAAATGTCCTAATTCGTGTAGTATTACTAATATCGACAATCCGAGCAGTAGCTGGCCCGCCATAATCAATCCATTCATATTCGCTTTCTATTTTTATGTTAGATGTTAAAATATACTTTTTGTTACCAATTCGGCCGCTAAGATACGGCTATGTTTGTCAGTTTCTAAATAATCGCTCAATTGTGGTTTTTCAATGAACTTAATCTCTTGCATACAACGCTCAATTACCTCACTCATTTCTAAAAATCCTACCTTATCTTTTAAAAAAGCATCAACCATTACTTCATTTGCTGCATTTAAGATACAAGGCATATTTCCGCCCCTTTTCAAAGCGGTATAGGCCAAATCTAAATTCTTAAATGTTTCAAGATCTGCTTGCTGAAAGCTGAAATTTGGATAATCCAGGAAATTAAAACGTTTAAAATTATTTTTTAGCCTATCGGGATAAGTAAAAGCATATTGAATAGGCAATTTCATATCCGGAACACCCATTTGGGCTTTCATTGAACCATCTGTAAATTGTACAATGGAGTGAATAATCGATTGGGGATGAACAATCACATCAATCTGATCTACTGCCAAATTGAATAACCACTTCGCTTCGATTACTTCTAAACCTTTGTTCATCAAAGTAGCCGAGTCGATGGTAATCTTTGCCCCCATCACCCAGTTGGGATGTTTTAGTGCTTGCTCCTTCTTTACACCGGAAAGAAATGTTTTATCTTTTCCTAAAAACGGACCACCTGAGGCAGTAAGGTAAATTTTCTCGATTTCGTTATGTTCTTCACCAACCAGACATTGGAAAATAGCCGAATGTTCAGAATCAACCGGAAGAATCTTAATTTGTTGTTTGGCAGCAAGCTCAGTAATCAGCTCTCCTGCTACCACTAAGGTTTCCTTGTTGGCTAAGGCGATGTTTTTACCTGCCTCTATGGCTGCTATGGTAGGTTTTAAGCCCACAGAGCCCATCAAAGCAGTTAATACCACATCACTTGATGGATAAGCCGCTACCTCTGTTAAGGCAGCCTCGCCAGCCAATACCTGAATACCAAATCCAGCTAATGATTCTTTAACGTGCAAATACTGACTTTCATCACAAATTACAACCGTTTCAGGTTTAAATTCCCTGGCCTGCCTGATCAGCAATTCTGCATTTTTAAGCGCAGATAATACAGACACCCTAAAAATGTCCGGGTTATCCCTTACCACCTCTAAGGCCTGCGTACCTATACTCCCTGTAGAACCTAAAATGGCTATGGTTTTTACAGTATCTATTATTTTATTATTCAATTTCTTATTTCTAGCGCAATGATGAACAATTGTTAAATTGTTTAATTGCTTAATTGTTGTTCTTTCCAACTCAAAATGAACAATTGTTTAACTGTTTAATTACCTAATTGTTGTTCTCTCTAACGCAATAAGGAAGAATTGCTTAATTGTTTAACCGGGTCAAAAAGAATATACTTTTAAGCCTATTCCTTTCGATTTTCTGTGTTAAAAAATCACCGATTAAACAGTTAGACAGTTAAACGATTAAACATCTAGATGATTAAGCGATGATATAACCTTCCAACCCCTCAGCCAACTTCCTGTCATTACTCAATCTCGGCACTTTGTTTTGTCCACCCAACTTCCCTTCGCTTTTCATATAATTCACAAAGGCATCTTTCTCCAAACTACGGATAATGAGCGGTTGCAAAATATTACCCTCAATGAGGTCAAAATAGTAAATATTTTTCTGTTGCAAAGCCTGATCTACCTTTTTACTAAAAGCCGTCATATCCTTCGGCGGATTAGCAAACTCGATAAACCACTCATGGTAAGGCAACTCTCCGGCATTTGGATTCACCTGTGGCGCTACAGTAAATTCTGTTATGCTCACCTGCTCCTCGTTAGCCACTGTTAATAAGGCCTGCTCTACCTCTTCCCCTATCACGTGCTCGCCAAAAGCAGATATAAAGTGTTTAATCCGCCCGGTTACGACAATTTTATATGGATTCTTAGAAACAAACTTAACCGTATCACCAATACTGTAACCCCACAAGCCTGCATTTGTATTTAAAATTAAGGCATAATTTTGATCCAGCTCCACCTCTCCTAAGGATAAACGTGTTGGGTTATCATTATAATATTCATCGGCAGGAACAAATTCATAAAAAATACCAGCGTTGGCCAATAACAAGAGTCCCTTATCCTTTTGCGAATCCTGGTAGGCAATAAATCCTTCAGATGCCGGATAGGTTTCAATGGAATCAATTTTCTTTCCGATACTTTGCTCTATTTTAGCTCTGTAAGGCTCAAAATTTACACCTCCATAAATAAACAGACTAAAATTCTTAAAAATTTCGGCAATCTTCTTCCCTCCTGCCTGTTCAGATAATTTATCAAAATACATCTGCGCCCATGGTGGAATCCCCGAAATCAAAGTCATGTTCTCCTTCATCGTCTCCTTAACAATGGCATCTACCTTTTGTTCCCAATCTTCAATACAATTGGTTTCGTAAGAAGGTAATCTGTTTTTTTGCAAATAAGCTGGAACATGGTGGGCCACAATACCGGATAATCGACCGATATTAATGCCGTGCTTTTGTGTTAAAATCGGACTCCCCTGAAGAAAAATCATTTTACCATTTACGAAATCTGATTTACCTGTTTCGTGGATATAAGTTAAAATGGCATTACGAGCAGCCTTAATATGCTCTGGCATAGATTCTTTAGAAAGCGGAATATATTTTACGCCAGAAGTAGTACCCGAAGTTTTAGCAAAATACTGTGGCTTACCCTTCCACAAAACATCCGCCTCACCTGCTACAACACGATCTACATAAGGTTTTAAACCCTCGTAATCCTGAACGGGAACATGCTTTTTAAAATCACTATAATTTTGGATTTCAGCAAAATGATGATCCTTCCCGAATGCCGTATGCTTTGCATCTTGTAGCAATTGAAGTAATATTTTTTGCTGTGCCTTTACCGCATTATGCTTCCATTTGTTGATTTGCCAAACTGCAAACGCCGCAAAGGGCTTACTTAATGCTGCTTTTATCCCCATGTTTTAATGATTGAATGATAAAATTAGTGACTGATTGAATGATTGGGTAACTGAATTATTGAATAACCGAATGACTTCCGAATCAGAGCGTTTTTAAACGATATTGTGCAAAATATCCGGGTGCTCATCTCCTTTATATTCACCTGCAATTTTACGATAAGCAACTGTTAAGGCTACACTCGACAAAGGCACAATAATAAATGAACTTAAAATATTCACAATAAAGGCAATAAGAGGCCACTGTAAATAATTAAGAAGTAGATAAATTAAATAACCTCCACCTAACACAACCAAGAGCAATAATATTTTAGTAAAATTTCCCTTGGTAATGGCTAAGCTTAATTTAATAGACTCAAACGGTTTGGAACCTTTATCAATAATAAAAAATGGAAAGAACGAAATTCTTAACCAGGTAATAAAGATGGCAATGATCCCAACGGAAATGGCAACATTTTTAACTATTTCGATATCAATTCCGGTATAGATAAAGGGAAAGGCAACTAAAATGACAACCAGATACACCCCAAAAATACATCCCACAAAATAAAGGGTAGCGACTAAAAAACGAATGATTTGTAACTTGGTGGGCAAGGTATCTACAATCTTCACATCGTGCTCTTCATCATCCATCAAATGAAAAATGTATTTAAAAAGCGATAGATTGATGGTAAAATAAAGAAATACAAAAATTATCACCATCAATACGCTTAATGCCTTACTTACATCCTTAATAAAAAAGGCCATTAAACTCGATGCGCTGGCTGTAATAAACATTAAAAAGCAGAGTGTAGCAATAGAAAAATAATGTTTCTTCAGGATGCCCCATGCCTTTTGAATTACTTCATTTACGGCGAACGTACTTTCTTTTAAATAATTTATCATTGCTGTTTAAATACCACTCGTTTAAATAAATCCTGCATAAACCCTAAACCATAAGCAGTTAACTGGATGAATGAAGATATAATGCTCAAAAATGCAACTTTTAAAGATTTATTTACAGACCAAGAGTGAAAAAATATCAACAAAAAGTACAATACCAGTAAAAAATTGCAAACAACTGCCAATGGCCAGTAGAATAGGTTACATAAAATAGTAAAGCCAACAAACAACGTGAAAGCTGCCGGAAAAAAATGAACCAATTTTAACTCTTTCGGGAAGTGTTTATAAATATTAATCCTCGCCCGCCCGAAAAAGTGCAGTTGCTTGTAAAACTGACTAAAGCTTGTTCTTCGTTTATGGTAAACTTTCGCCTCCGGAATTAAGCCAATTTTAAAGCCATTTTCATGGATGCGGATACTGTATTCAATATCCTCTCCTAATCTCGTTAAGATAAATCCACCCACTTTTTCCCAGGCTTGTCTGGATACCCCCATGTTAAAGCTCCGCGGATGAAACTGCCCGACATGCTTTTTATTTCCACGGATTCCTCCTGTGGTAAATGGCGATGTCATGGCATAGCTGATGGCTTTTTGTACAGGAGTAAAGGTATCATGCGCAGCATCAGGCCCACCATATGCATCTAAGTGATGTTCATAAAGATAGTTCTTTACTGTCTCCAGGTAATCGGCCGGAATTAAGCAATCTGAATCAAATATGATAAAATACTCTCCATTTGCCCTCTCAAAACCAAAGTTACGTGCAAAACCCTGACCTGCGTTTTCCTTGAAAAAATATTTGACATCCAGCTTGTTTGCATATCCTTCTACAATTGTGCGGGCATCATT
Source organism: Pedobacter rhizosphaerae (assembly GCF_900111155.1). GTDB lineage: Bacteria > Bacteroidota > Bacteroidia > Sphingobacteriales > Sphingobacteriaceae > Pedobacter > Pedobacter rhizosphaerae. The sequence goes on from NZ_FOGG01000006.1 coordinate 206,768, forward strand.
TTTAGAACCATCCTCAATAACCAAAACCTCAAACTGCGTGTATGTTTGTTTGGTTAAGGTATGTAAAAGTTCGTCTATCTCTTGCGGACGATTATAAAGGGGTATGATGATGGAGAAAAACATATATGGAAGCTGAAAGTAGAAAGAAAAAACTCAAAAACTATATCCTTTGAGCTTTAATCTTTCTGCTTATTTAAGTTCTTTTTCAATTAAATACTGATTCCTTTCGGGGGCATTTCGGGATAATAACTCAGCAATAAATCCTGCTAAAAACATTTGCGAACCGACTACTATAGCCACTAACGACAAATAAAACAAAGGCTGCTGGGTAACATCACGATAAGGTAATTCCTTCCAAATCAGGTATTGCTTTTCTGCCAGAATGTAGAGCGAAAAAATAATCCCGATAAAGAAACTCAATACCCCTAGCGAACCAAAAAAGTGCATCGGGCGTTTGCCGAACTTACCCACAAAAAATATTGAAAGTAAATCTAAAAACCCGTTGATAAACCTGCTAAAGCCGAATTTAGTTGTACCATATTTTCTTGCACGGTGTTCTACCACCTGCTCTGCAATTTTGCTAAAGCCTGCCCATTTGGCAATTACCGGAATATAACGGTGCATTTCACCATAAACCTCAATGGTTTTAACCACATCACTTCGGTAAGCCTTTAAACCGCAATTAAAATCATTTAGCTGAATACCACTCATTTTGCGGGTAGCCGCATTGAATAATTTTGTGGGAACAGTTTTGGTAATCGGATCGTATCTTTTCTTTTTCCAGCCAGATATTAAGTCGAGTTTCTCTTCTTTAATGCGACGGTATAATTCAGGAATTTCATCCGGACTATCCTGCAAATCTGCATCCATTGTAATGATCACATCACCCTGAGTGGCTTCAAAACCTACGTTTAAAGCCGCAGATTTACCGTAATTCCTCCTAAATTTAATCCCTTTAATGGCAGGATTTTGTATTCTCAACTCTTCAATTACTTCCCAAGATCGGTCTGTACTGCCATCATCAACCAATACAATTTCATAGCTGAAGTTATTGGCGGTCATTACCTGGGCAATCCAAGAAGTTAATTCGGGTAAAGATTCGTCTTCGTTATATAAAGGTACTACAACTGATATATCCATTTTTTAAGCGTAAACCCCACCAATTTATCTGCCAGGGCTTGGTTAAAATTAAAACGTGCAAATTTCATCAAATTAAATGATAAAACCTGCACGTTCGAAATTTTTAAACTGTATTAATTTTAAGCTTCTACCTGAGGCTGTGTATTAAATGAAACAGGCGCTTTTTTCTTCAATATAGCCGATAAGATTAAAGACAATACACCATACATGGCAATAGAAACACCAAAGCTTGTTAAAATATTTTTGAAGCTTGGCTCCAACTTCTCTTCCATATTACCTGATTTTGCCAATGCTTCCTCTATTTCTTCCTTACCTAAACCAAATTTCTCCATCATACTTACCTGAGCCTCTTTAATTGCCGCAGCAGCTTGCTGTGGAAGATCTGGATCTACAAATTTCATTAAGATCACATTGTATAAATTCGCTGTGATGGCTAAAATCAAAGAAATAATAAGGAAGGCTTTAAAGGCTTCTCCGAAAGTCCAGTAGCCACCAACTTCTTTCCTGATGTTAATCCCAACCACAACCAACAACACAATAAACAAAACAAAAATACCCAGTTGGGCAACGAAACTGGTGTAAATTAATACCGGATCAATTAAATGAAGGGCTATAGAAATCACTACTGAAACAGCAGCTAACATGAAACCATTCTTTAAAGATAATTTTGAAATAAGAGTGCTTTTGTCCATAATTGAAATTAATTTAGTTGTTAATGGTGGTAATTAATATATAAGTAGCCACATCGAACGATTTGTTACGACTAAACTGAATTATTTCTTTTGAAGTTTCTGCACTCCCCTCTGTATCAAGGAAAAAAGCTAAAAATGGAACAAAAAGATCTTGCATCTCTTCGCTGATATTCAGCTTTTCAGCAGTTTTCGTAATTTCTTCAATACTACTTTCTGCAAGATGTTGATTGCTGATTAATTCTTCATAAATTTCAAATTCATCTTGAAACTCATCGTCTTCAACCAACAAAAACTCTTTTAAGAAATCGCCTAATTCCGGATCTAAATCCTCATCATGACATTCCTTGATGTAAAGCAATAGATTTAAAAGTTCTGTACCTCTATCGATGGTTTCTTCCTCGATATTAGCCCACTCATCGCTTTCCAGATAATCATCTTCCAGTTTTTGTACATCACTGGCAAAGAAATTAACCATCAAAAGATCGAAGAAAACTTCGCGTAGTTCTTCAAATTTAGGATGAGAATCAAATATAGCATCAAATGCCGTTACTTTATCCAAAAAATTAAGATCAAGTTCAAAAGCAGCAATTAGCTCCTGCTCGAACCCCTCTACATTTACTGAAGATACCTCAGCATATTTATTAATCGATGCGCTTAATGCACTTTTTACTCTATTATCCATATTCAGGATTTTTAGCTATTGTTTAACTGTTTAATTGCTTAACTGGTGAGTTGCTTGGGCCTTAGCCTTTCAGCTCCAGGCTTTGAGCTTTATTATAAACCAAAAGGGCTTTTCCTGTAAGCGTAGTTCCTAAAAGCGGACTGTTAGCCGATTTAGAAAAATTACTTGCGGTATTGTAATCCCATTTTTGAACTGAACTAAAGATAGTAAAATTTGCTTCTTCTCCTTCTGCCAACACTGGTACTTTTAAATTTAGCAGTTTACGTGGATTAATTCCTAATTTTTCGGCAATTAGTCCTTCATCCAAACCAGCTTTAATTAAAAGCGGAAGAACTGTTTGCAAACCAATTATACCGTAATGCGCGATTTCAAATTCCACATTTTTAAATTCAATCTCTTCAGGGCGATGTTGTGAAGTAATGGCATCGATGGTTCCATCTTTTAAGCCTGCAATTAGCGCCTTAACATCGGCCTTGCTGCGTAGTGGTGGTTTTACTTTATAATTGCTATCAAAATCACTCAATAGTTCTTCTGTAAAAACTAAATGATGCGCAGTTACATCGCAGGTAACCTTAACACCTTCCTTCTTTGCCTTGCGGATCAGCGCTACTGAACCCGCGGTAGAAACATTGCTGATATGAACTTTGGTATCATTATAAGATGCCAGGAAAATATCTCTGGAAATATGCATTTCCTCTGCCAATGATGGCAAACCCTTCATCCCCAATAAAACACTGTTCTTACTTTCATTAATCTGCGATTTACCCGCAATGGATTTATTTTCCGGATAAACCATCAGCAAAGCATCAAATCCTTTTGCATATTGAAGTGCTCTGCTCATAAATCCATCATCCTGAATAGCCCTATCTCCATCAGAAAACGCGACTGCTCCGGCCTGCTGCATATCAAAAAGCTCGGCAAGCTCTTTAGCTTCACGATTTTGACTGATGGCACCAATGGGAAGAACATCAACTAAATTATACTTGGCTCTATTAAGAATATACTCTACCTGAGATTTAGATTGTACAACAGGGTTTGTTTGTGGTAAAAGGGCCAATCCTGTAAAACCGCCAGCCTTTGCGGCATCGGTAAGTGTTTGAATATCTTCCTTGGTTTCAAATCCCGGATCACCGGCTGCACAATTTAAATCAAAAAATCCTGGCGACCAAAAAGCATCTTCAGCTTCAAAAACCTCTTCCCCTTTTTCGGCAGATAGCTGACCGATTTGCTTAATTTTGCCATCTGCTATTCTCACATCGCATTTTTGCTTATAAAATTCACTTAAGGGATCGGCGATGGTTACGTGCTTTACAAGGAGATTCATATTGTTTTTTTATTGTTATTTAAAAATCGAATGAGCAGAATTTCCGCTGCAATAAAAATCAGCGACAAAATTAGGCAAAGTTTCCATAATGTCTGGCCAATTTGATTAGCTCCAGAAATTAATTTTACAGCATCTTTATCTGCATCAAAAATTTTGAATTTATCTTTATCTGTTAGCGAACTCAGTTCATCTATCGCTAAGTAATGTACATCAGATTCTTTACTTCCCTGGTTAAAGCTATAAACAGCAAGCAAGGAATCTGCCAGCATTAAATTATAAAAGCCCGGAGTTTTGATCTGATCGGCTAAATAAATCATGGTCTTTCCATCTACCTGTCTAAGTTCTGGTATCACTTCAAAAGATGCTGATTTCAACTTCAAAGTTTGATTCTTACCCAGGCTTATTTTTTTGGTCGATAATGCATGCTCTGCTCCCAGGTGATTATATATACGCTCATCTGTTCCACTGCTTAAAGCAAGTCGGTACATTATTGGAACAAAAACCGGATGTCGGGCCAGATTTCCATCCTTATCATTTAAACCACTTGCCGATAAATAGATACTACCATTGGCCACTCCAAACTTACTGAAAAATATTTTACCAGCCGGCAGTTGCATAAGATCTTCTTTGCTGGAGGCCGTTCCACCAACGAAAGAAAAATATCGGTTTACTGTTGGCAAATCCAAATTTTTAGGGATTTCCTCAAACACCGTTCTGAAGATCGGATTTTGCAAATCTATTTTCTCTACCTGTGTTGGTGCATTGTTTTGCTGTTGAATTCTTGGAAGCCCTAGTGAAGTAAGAAAGGTATTGTACTGATTAACGTCTGCATCCAAATCAGGAAAGATAACCACCGAACCGCCAGTGTTTAAATAAACCTTAAGCTGCTGCGCCAATCCACTCGATGGATTTTTTAATCCATTAAGAACGATCAGGGCATAATTAGCGAAACCACTGTAATTGATATTACTTTCCGCGTTTTCGGTAAGTTGGTAGTAGCGGTCTGTTGCAAAAAGCGCTTTAATATAATTACCTGCACTCGGCCCATTAATACTAAGTACTGCCAGGTGATGATCTACTTTGAAGCTAAATGATAAGGTATCATCGAAAGTAAGGGGAAAATCCTTAATACTAATTACGCCTTTTTGCCAGCCTGCAGATAAGCCAGAAAAGTTCAAAGTATCCTGGATACTTTTTCCAGCACCAATACTTACTGCACCTAATCCTTTTTGCTGGTTATTAACAGTAAGTTTTAAGGGAATGTTAGTCGCATCTTCATCAGAATAATTTTTCAGTTGCACCACAATTCTTTCATTGGCCTGTGGCTGATGGTTTGGCGACAACATCCATACGCTATCTACCGCAACATTTGGAAGCGCAGAGGCATTAACCTTTAAAAATGAATACTGAATACCTGGTTTACCCGTTAGTTTTTTTCCTGTGGAAAGGTTTTTCTGAAAATCGGAGATAATGAAACTGTACAGATTTGCAGTACCACTAAGCATATTTCCCTGCCTGTTAATAATCTGCTGCAAGGTTCTGCTTGTAGCAGAAATTTTCACATCATCTAAAGCCTTTAGAAACTCATCCTTATTTAACAATCTTTGATGCTTACCCTCAAAATCATTGGTTAATAACTGAAAGCGATCATTTACTCCGAAACCCTTAATTAGTTCCTTCGCTCTCCTCTTAGCCTCATCCAATAAACTACCGTCTTTGTTAAGCGCTTCCATGCTGTAAGAGTTATCTACATAGATACTCACAGAGTTGTTCAGTTTAGCAGTTTTTTGATTACCTGCCGGGATGTAGGGCTGGGCAAATGCCAGTACCAAAAAGGCTATAGCCAGTATGCGGCACAACAGAATTAATAAATTTTTGAGCTTTTCTCTTGATGAATTTTGCTGTTCAACGTCTTTTAAAAGCTGAACATTAGAGAAGTAAACCTTCTTAAATTTCCTAAAATTAAATAAATGGATAATAACCGGAATAGCAACGGCTAATAATGCGAAAAGAAAGCCCGGATAAAGGAAATTCATTAAAAACCAAAGATAGAAAAATTATAGAAAGAGCAACCTAGATATTCAGAATATTACTAAAATATGCAGTATTAATAAACAAAACTTGGAAAAACAATATGAACGATCTTCCAGGAGCCTTTTTCTAAAGCAAAATAAAGCTTAAAGGGACCACTTACAATTTCATTACTGTTATTTTTATAGGTGGCCCGGTAACCCACAGCTCCTTCAGCCGAACCAATGCCTTTGCCATCTTTTAAAATCTCAAAGCTGGCATCTACTACATCAAACCTTCCCCCTATAAATTTTTCAGCGGAGTTATATATTCTTTTGATTCGCTCTACAACAGCTTTTTTGTCTAGCGTTTTTCCGCCTGGCAAAAAAAAGTGGTCGCCCAGCTCCGGGCTCTGCTCATCAATAGCTTTGTTAAACCAAGCATTGATAAATTTTTGTGCCTGCCCTGTAATCTGCTTTTCGTGGTTAAAGGTAGAAGTGTCTTTTGCCATGGGTGCAAACTTACGGCTTCTACTTATATTTTTTAATCATTGCCCACAATTTTTCATCCATGCCATAAACATCTGGCCTGTATTCAATCTTATCGTTCTGAGCCCATGCGGTATAATAAGTAATTAAAAGAGGAACCGCTTTCTTTGGCCCGAACCAGGCTGGTTTCAATTGGAATACTTTTAAAGTATCTGCCTTCTTCGCCATGCGCTTTCTGTACCAGTTCATGTGCGTGGTATCAACAGGCAACATATCTACTTCTACCCGAAGTTTATCGTATGCATAATTATCGTTCAATAACTTTTCGGCAAACTCTAAAGGCTTCTCAATCCGAACACATCCATGACTAATTGCCCGGTTGGTTAAGTTAAACCCGTTCTTATTATTAGTATCATGCAAGTAAATGCTCGAGCTGTTATCAAAGATGAATTTAAACTTGCCAAGTGCATTACCTCCGCCAGATCCCTGCTTAAATTTAAATGGCAACTTATCTCTGGAATACCTACTCCAGTTAATGGTATCAGGCTCACCAATCAGCTTATCCTTGTAGTACACATTGATGTTACTATTTGACAAGTAATAAGGATCCTTTCTTGCCATCCAGTAGATCTCACTTTGTGCAATACTTACCGGAATGTTCCAGATCGGGTTGGCTTGTATGGCATTAATTTTACTGAACAATAAAGGTGTCTCATGGTTCTTGGGTTTATCATCCAGATTACCCGATTTCGCAAAAGCTTTTAGCTTTTCTTCGTAACCATTTTCTCGTTTTCCTCCTACACAAACCTTCATCGTAATTACCGTATCTTTCTTGTTTAGCCAGGTTAACCTAAAGTCTGGAATGTTCACCATTACATAGTTGTCTCCAGTCTCTGGCATTCGCCAACGAAAGCGTTCCATATTGAGTAAAAGTATGCGTTTTTCACTTTCAGAACTGGCCTTCAGAAAAGCTTTCTGAAGTGCTTGATATTGCTCCGATTTTGGCTGTATATTTCTTAAGGTATCCACCATATTTTCCGAACTCAAAAGGTTGATCATTCCAGTGCTATCTGGGCGTTTAACCTTAATGTAATAACGTGAAAAAATATTGTGTGGATTTACTACCCCAAAGCGTAGAAAATTATTATAATTTAAATAGGCGTTTGCACTTAAAGCTTCAAGCTTGGCGATAACCGGATAAGTTTGTTCTACCTTCTTAAAACGATTGGCAGTTAAAGTAGCCAATAATGCTTTTATCTCTGCTGTTTTAAAAATTTTAGGGTTGAAGCCATGAATTGTACTGTTTTCTAAATAGCTAACCAAAGAATCTAAACTGCCGTTAATATAAAATTCAGTTACCAGATGTGGTTCTGAATAATGGTTGGAATAAAATGATTTGATTGTTTTAGGATTGATAAAATCCTTATCTAAGCTATCCAAAGTATGCACAAATATGCTGTCGTACACTGTTGTATCAAAATCTTTGTAGATTTTATTTTTAAAATGTTCAGACAATACCTTACCTATTTCGGGTGGAGATTTGAACCAACCACAGGCAGAAATAAACAAAATAGCAGGAAGGATTAGAAAGCGAAACTTTTTCAATATGTACAATTTGGTGCAAAAATAGGGCTAATTCAATTTAATATCTGATAATAGGCAAATTAAGTGCCATTTTTTTTTGATTTATCAATTCAATCTTTATATTTGCCAGCGCTTATCAGCTAAAGTATTGATACAAGCATAAATAAATAATATGAACATTACTTTGAAACATCACTTACATTTGCACCATCGCCAGTAGGCGATGATATATGTAGTGTTTTGTACTTCAAAACTGTTTTTAAAAAATTTATTTCTTGTTCATTCTATATTCAATACTTTGAAAACACTCAAAATTGCTATCCAGAAATCGGGTAGACTAAACGAAAAATCTGTAGAAATTCTTAAAAATTGTGGTTTAACTTTTGAGAACTACAAAAGCTCATTAATTTCCTCTGTAACCAACTTCCCGTTAGAGATTCTTTTTCTCCGTGATGATGATATCCCTGAGTATGTTCAGGATGGTATTGCCGACCTTGGCATTGTTGGTGAAAATGTAATTACCGAAACCAAAGCCAAAGTAACACACTTGCAAAAATTAGGCTTCGGAAAATGCACCCTAAAAATCGCTGTTCAGAACAGCAGTTCAATCGAAAAATTAGAAGATTTAAATGGTAAAGCAATTGCAACTTCTTACCCCGTAATTCTCGAAAATTTTCTTCAGTCTAAAGGGATAAAATCTGACATCAGAACGATTTCCGGATCAGTAGAAATTGGTCCTGGTTTAGGCTTAAGTGATGCCATCTGTGATATCGTTTCTACCGGTGGAACTTTAAAAAGCAACGGACTAAAACCCTTCGCAGATGTGATGTCATCTGAAGCAGTATTAATCGGAAACGAAGCGATTGCAGATCATCCGGAAGTTGCAGAATTACTGCAAAGAATACGTTCGGTACTGAGCGCAAAATCTAACAAGTATGTGGTACTAAATGTATCAAAAGACAACCTTCAAAAAGTAGTCAATTTACTTCCAGGTGTTAAAAGTCCGACAGTAGTTCCCTTGTTTGAACCGAATTGGGTTGCCGTACATTCTGTAATTGCGGAAGCAGATTTTTGGGATAAAATAAACAGCCTAAAAGCAGCAGGAGCAGAGGGGATTTTAGTGATGCCAATCGAGAAGATTATCACCTAAAACACGTCAAAAAATATTAACTATTAGTTAATCACAAAAACATAAAACATTGAAAATCTACAATTATACAGATTTATCTAAATCAAAAATTGAAGAACTCTGTTCCAGACAGATTGAAGACGATAAATTGGTTGAAGAACGCGTAACTGAAATCATTAAAACGGTGAAATCGGATGGGGATAAAGCGCTCCGTAACTACGCCAAAACTTTCGACAAAGTGGATCTGGAAAAACTCTTTCTTGATCAGGAAGAATTAAAAGTCATTGCATCAACAATTCCTGTTGATGCAAAAAAAGCGATCGATACGGCTTACCAAAACATCAAAACCTTTCACCAATCTCAATTAAAAACTGAAGATAAAATTGAGACCATGCCGGGTGTGGTTTGCTGGAGAGAAGTAAGGGCAATTGAGAAAGTAGGACTCTACATTCCAGGAGGAACGGCGGTTTTACCCAGCACTTTTTTAATGTTAGCTACACCTGCATTAATTGCCGGTTGTAAAGAAATAGTAGTCTGTTCACCACCGCAAAGCGATGCAAAAACAAACTGCTATCTGGCCTACTGCGCCGTGCTTCTAGGCATTAAAAAGATCTACTTAATTGGCGGTGCACAAGCTGTTGCCGCTATGGCTTTCGGAACGGAAACCGTTCCACAGGTCTATAAGATCTTTGGGCCGGGTAACCGCTATGTAACTACTGCAAAAACCATGGTACAAAATAAGGTGGCGATAGATATGCCGGCAGGACCTTCAGAGGTTTTGGTGATCGCAGATGACACTGCCAATCCGTCATACGTAGCCGCCGACTTACTTGCACAAGCAGAACATGGAACTGATAGTCAGTCTGTTTTAGTCTCTACTTCTAATAAAATGATAGCAGAAGTACTTAAACAGATTGAAAAACAAATCGTTAGTCTTCCCAGAAAAGATATTGCAGCCAAAGCAATTGAGAACTCTTACGCTATTTTAACTGATAATCAGGAAGATGCAATGCAATTCTCAAATGAGTATGCGCCTGAGCACCTTATCCTGGCTACAAACGATTTTCAAAGCCTGATACCTGCTATTATAAATGCAGGATCGGTATTTCTGGGCAATTTAACCCCGGAAAGTGCTGGCGACTATGCTTCTGGAACGAACCACACTTTACCTACCAGCGGATATGCAAAAGCTTATTCTGGTGTATCTACAGATGCTTTTTTAAAGAAGATCACCTTCCAGCATCTCTCAGAAACAGGAATACAAAATATTGGCCCTACGGTTGAAACGCTTGCCATCGCAGAAGGATTGGAAGCACACAAAAATGCAATTACCATTAGACTCACTAAATAAAATGGATATTAACGAATTAGTTAGAGATAATATAAAGAAACTTCGCCCCTACTCTACTGCTAGAGACGAGTTCAAAGGCCAGGCATCGGTCTTTTTAGATGCCAATGAGAACAGTTACGGCTCTCCTTTGCCTGCAAATTACAACCGCTATCCAGATCCTTTGCAACTGGATTTAAAAGACGCGATCAGCAAAATTAAAGGTGTTCCTATAGAAAATACTTTTCTTGGAAATGGCAGTGATGAAGCGATAGATTTATTATTCCGTGCGTTTTGTAACCCAGGAAAAGACAACGTAATTATCTTACCGCCAACCTACGGAATGTATGAGGTTTCTGCGAATATAAATGATGTAGAAATACGCAAAGTAAACCTGCTTCCAAACTATCAATTAGACTTAGAAAAAATTGCCGAATCGATTGATAAAAACACTAAAATAATTTTCATTTGTTCGCCAAATAATCCGACAGGAAATTCAATAAACAGAACAGATATTGAAACGATTTTAGCGAACTTTAATGGCATCGTTGTGATCGATGAAGCGTACATAAATTACGCCAAACAAAAGACGTTTATTCAGGAGTTAACCGAGTATGTAAACCTGGTAATTTTACAAACTTTTTCTAAGGCCTGGGGGCTTGCGGCATTGCGTTTGGGAATGGCATTTTCTTCGACAAAAGTGATCGATGTTTTGAACAAAATTAAACCGCCATATAACATCAATCAGGCAACACAGGATTTAGCTTTTGAGGCTTTAAAAAATATCGCTCAGGTGAACGAATGGATTAAAGAATCTGTTGCAGAAAGAGCGCAATTATCAGCTGCATTAAGCGCATTAAATATTGTCAAAAAAGTATATCCTTCTGATGCCAATTTTATCTTAGTTGAAGTTACAGAAGCCACAAAAATTTACGACACTTTAGTGGAAGAAGGAATCATTGTGCGCGACCGTTCGAAGGTTACTTTATGCGAAGGCTGTTTGAGGATAACTGTTGGCACAAAGGAAGAAAACGAAAAACTTTTAACCGTTTTAAGAAACTTTTAAAATGAAGAAAATATTATTTATAGATCGCGATGGAACCTTAAACATTGAGCCTGATGATGAACAGGTAGATAGTTTTGCCAAGCTTAAATTTTACCCCCGCTCTATCTATTATTTATCCAAAATTGCGGCAGAATTAGATTACGAATTGGTGATGGTTACCAATCAGGATGGCCTCGGAACACCATCAAATCCGGAGGAGAATTTCTGGCCAATTCATAACTTCATGCTCGATACTTTTGCCGGTGAAGGCGTTAATTTTAGCGAGATCATAATCGACAGAACATTTGCAAAAGATAATGCTCCAACCCGAAAACCAGGTACGGCATTATTGACCAAATACTTTACTGAAGATTATGACCTGAAAAACTCTTTCGTAATTGGCGATAGATTGAATGATGTAGTTTTAGCTAAGAACTTAGGTGCAAAAGCGATCTTTCTTCGTCAGAATGATAACTTAGGCGTTGGAGAAGCTTTGGAGAAACGTGAAGCCCTTGCAGAAATCATTGTACTGGAAACTCAAAAATGGGAAGATATCTATAACCTGTTAAAGGCGGGAAGCAGAAAAATCAGTCAGGTTCGTAAAACAAATGAAACTGATATTACCATTAACCTGGACCTTGATGGTACCGGAAAAGCTAAGATTGAAACGGGACTGAACTTTTTCGATCACATGTTGGATCAAATTGCCAGACACGGGAGCATAGATTTAAAAATTATTACCAAAGGCGACCTTCATATAGACGAGCACCATACTATTGAAGATACGGGAATTGCCTTGGGAGAAGCATTTGCCAAAGGCTTAGGCAACAAATTAGGCATTGAACGATATGGCTTTTGCTTACCAATGGATGATTGCCTGGCACAGGTTGCGATCGATTTTGGAGGCCGAAACTGGATTGTTTGGGAGGCAGACTTTAAACGTGAAAAGGTTGGAGATATGCCTACTGAGATGTTTTATCACTTTTTCAAATCGTTCAGTGATGCAGCAAAATGTAACCTAAACATTAAAGCAGAAGGAGATAATGAGCATCATAAAATTGAAGCCATCTTTAAAGCCTTTGCAAAAGCCATTAAAATGGCGGTAAAACGCGATGCCGAAAAAATGGTATTGCCAAGTACAAAGGGGTTATTGTAAAAATGTAATCAGGATAGATGGATAATGGCCTAAGTTAATTAGAACCAATGTTTGAAAAGCTGAACCATGTTAAATAAACCCGATAGTAGTGAAAAGTTTTATTTTATTGTCGGTTTTGAATCTCCCGATGTAAAATCGGAACAAGTTATCGAAGACCAATAAAATAAGACTTGAAACGGATAGCGGGACTTAAGAAGCGATGAAAACGAAACATTCATTTCCTTATCCTGATAAAAAAGAACGAATAGAAATAATTATGATTGGAATAGTAAACTACGGCGCTGGCAATATTTTTTCACTCACCGCAGCATTAGAACGGCTGAATTTATCTTACGGCATGGTCAATACCGAAGCTGAACTGGAGAAATACAGCCACATCATTATTCCTGGCGTAGGCCATGCAGGTACGGCCATGGAAAAACTAAAGGCTACAGGCCTGGTTAATGCAATTAAAAAACTCAGCAAACCTGTATTGGGTATTTGCGTGGGTATGCAACTGATTACTACTCACTCTGAAGAGGGAGATGCCGCATTGCTCGACATAGTTCCGGTCAACACCAAAAAATTCGATAAGTCGCTGAATATCAAAATCCCACACATGGGATGGAATGCTGTAAATCATCAAAACAATTCGTTGTTTACCGCTGTTGAAAATAATGCGCAATTTTACTTTGTGCATTCGTATTTTATTGAATATAACCCTACTTTTGACATCGCTTCTGCTGATTACGGATTAAAGTTCTCAGCAGCTGTACAAAAAGATAATTTTTACGGCGTTCAGTTCCACCCCGAGAAATCGGGCAAAGCTGGCGAACAGATACTAAAGAATTTTTCAAACTTAAGCTTATAAAATGTACATAATACCCGCTATTGATATTTTGGATGGAAAGGTAGTTCGCTTGCGTGAAGGCGACTACAATCAAAAAACTGAATACGATGTTTCTATCGCTGAAATGATCGAAAAATACCGCTCAAATGGTACAGATTTTATCCATATTATAGACTTAAACGGCGCAAAGGGTGATTTTAGCAACCAAAAATCACTTTTTGAGATCATCAAAAAAACGGAAATGAAAGTGCAGTATGGCGGCGGAATCAGAACCATAGAACAAGTAACTAATTTACTTGATGCCGGAATCCACCGTGTAATTGTAGGCACACAGGCCATTACCAATCCTGATTTCCTTCCTTCATTAAGTGAAGCCTTTGCTAAAAAAGATGACTATGCTAACCGCATTGTAATCGCTATAGATGTTTTGGATGAGGTAATCAAATACTCAGGCTGGATGGAAAGCTCGCCGATTAAACTGATGGATTATGTGGATAAGTGCCTTTCGTTAGGTTTCTTTCGTTTCCTGTGCACCGATATCAGCAAAGATGGAAAATTAGGTGGCGCAGCCATCGATTTATATGAGAAACTACTAGAGCACTCGCCAATGATCAAATTAATTGCTTCTGGTGGTGTAAGTTCAATGGATGATATTTACGAACTGGCCAAATATCCAATCAGAAGTGTAGTAGTAGGAAAAGCGATTTACGAAAACCGAATTTCTATCGAAGAAATTAAAGAGTGGAATTTGAAGGCGTTGAGTTCGATATAAAACCCATATTGAAATCAAAAACAATATTCATTACAGGATTAATATTTCTGTTATTGGGAGTATCAATGTTTATTTGGGGTGTTCACATGTTTACATATAGGGGAAACTTCAGTAAATTAATGAGCATAACAGGTGAGTATTCTTTTTTATTCTGTATTCCAGTATTTATTATAGGTTTAGTAAAAAGTTAACATATTAATATTGTCATTGCGAGGTGCGAAGCAATCTAATAAAATTCATCACGAAAGATATTGATTCGCACCTAGCGGTGATGGAAATCCAAACAAATGTTAAGTAAAAGAATAATACCCTGTCTTGATGTTAAAGATGGCCGCACGGTAAAGGGTGTAAACTTTGTTGATTTACGCGATGCCGGAGACCCGGTAGAACTGGCAGCTCAATATGCGCAGCAAGGTGCTGATGAACTTGTTTTTTTAGACATCACAGCTACGCACGAGCGAAGGAAAACCATGATCGAAATGGTAAAATCGGTGGCGAGGCAATTAAATATCCCCTTTACCATTGGTGGTGGAATAACGGAGCTTGCAGATGCCGACGCACTATTAAATGCGGGTGCCGATAAAATTAGCATCAACTCTGCGGCAGTTAGAAATCCTAAATTAATTGAAGACTTAGCAAAAGCTTTCGGCGTTCAATTTGTGGTTTTAGCTGTGGATACCAAACACGTGGATGGCAGAAATATGGTTCACCTCAATGGAGGTAGATTAATAACTGAACTAGAAACCGAAAACTGGATCAAACAAGCGGAAGATTTGGGCGCTGGTGAAATTCTACTTACCTCTATGGATCATGATGGGACAAAAGCTGGTTTCGATTGCAACTTATTGAGCAAAGTAAACCAAATGATCAATATACCGATCATTGCCTCAGGCGGAGCTGGCAGCATGGATCATTTCACCGAAGTTTTCCAAAAATCTAACGTAGATGCCGCTTTAGCAGCATCAGTATTCCACTATGGTGAAATCCTGATCCCCGATCTTAAGCAAGAACTTAAAAGAAATCATATTCCGGTAAGGATATAAGTTAGGTCCCGAGTGGACAATCAAAAGTCTGGAGTCGATTTCAAAAATAAAATTTAAAATGAATATCAATATATCATCCCTCGATTGGGATAAAACAGCTGGCTTACTTCCTGTAATTATTCAGGATTACAAAACCCTCGAGGTTTTAATGCTGGGCTACATGAATGCTGAAGCGCTGGAAAAAACACAAGCTGAAGGGAAAGTGACCTTCTTCTCCAGATCTAAAAATCGTCTCTGGACTAAAGGGGAAACCAGTAATAATTTCCTTTTTGTAAAAGAGCTCTTTGTAGATTGTGATAATGACACCATCTTAATTAAGGCTGATGCTGTTGGACCTACCTGCCACACGGGCAGCCGCAGTTGTTTCAAAACAGATTTCAATCAGAACTTCATTTTCGAATTGGAGAACATCATTGCCGATAGATATGAAAACCCAGTTGAAGGTTCTTACATTAATAAGATGAGAAATAAGGGCTTAAACAAAATAGCTCAAAAAGTTGGCGAAGAAGGTGTGGAAACCGTTATAGCAGCATTAGCCGAAACTGAAGAAGATTTGATCAATGAATCCTCAGATCTCATTTTTCACTTATTATTTTTACTCAAAGAAAAAGGATTGTCAATTCAGGATATCGCAAAGAACTTAGAGAAAAGACATAAATAGTATTAAAGGTTTGCAGATAGAAACCAGGGTTTAATCAACTCAACAAAACCTACTCTTAACCTAAAGACTAAAGCGAAAACTAACCACTGTTTAACTCTGTGTCTTAAAGGTCTAAGGTGGTTATTTTTTTGCTTCTTGCCAGTGTTGATACTTGATACTTGATTCTCGATACTTTAAAAGCTGAAAGATTAAAGCGAAAACTAACCTACTGTTTAACTCAGGTGTCTTAGAGGTCTAAGGTGGTTATTTTTAGCTTCTTGCAAGTCTCGATACTTGATTCTCGATACTTGATACTTGATACTTGATACTTGATTCTCCATACTTGATACTAATTTTATCCAAACATGCTTAAACACCTCCATACGCTTTCCGGTCACCAAAATCCAATCTATGCCTTAGCCCACTCAACTGAAGACGATATCTTCTTTAGTGCTGGAAACGACAAGGGAGTAGTAGAATGGTCGTTGGCGAACCGGGCTTTTGTGAAGGTGAAGATGCCAGTTCAAAGCTCTGTATACTATCTTCATTATGATAACGGACTCTTATTTATAGGAGAAAGAAGTGGAGCCTTTACTGTTTATGATCTGGCTAAAGAAACTGTAGTTACTCGAATTAATGCGCACTTAAAGCCAATATTCGATATCAAAACGGTTAAAACAAAAAATGAATTAATTACCACGGGAGAAGATGGAACGGTTGCCATTTGGTCGTTATCGGATTTTAAAGAAATTTACCGGTTTCAGGCGGCTTATGATACCGTAAGAGCCATTGCCATCTCTCCTGATGAATCTGAAATTGCCTTTGGCTGCAAAGACCACCAGATTAGAATCTACAATCTTTCAGATTACAGCCTCAAACTAAGTTTAGATAGCCATACCTTACCGGTTACTTCATTAGCTTATCATCCGACAGGAAAATACTTGATTTCAGGCAGTAGAGATGCACAGTTAAAAATCTGGAATATCCCCAACCATGAGCTTTTGCAAACCATCCCGGCGCATATGTTTACCGTGTATGACATTGCCTTTCATCCTACCCTACCCTATTTTGCCACCAGTAGTCAGGATAAGAGCATTAAACTATGGGATGCAGAAAATTTTAAACTATATAAAATTCTAAGCTTGGAAAAAGCTGGTATAGGCCATACACATTCTATTAATAAAATTATCTGGAGTAATGATGGTAAATACCTGGTTTCTACCGGCGATGATAAAAAGGTGATGATTTGGGAGATGGATTAGTTGAAATCCTATTCCACAAATCGTTTTATTATTCTCAGCTTATGCGTGTATCGGCCTAATTCCTTACTGAATATCCCTTGATCATCAATAGGATCAATTTTAACTTTAGCAGAAGAATGAATAATTTCATTCGGGCTGAGCATGATTCCAACATGTGTAATTCTTCCTTCCTCATTATCGAAAAAAGCGACATCACCCAATTTGGATTCGGAGAGGAAACCCACTAGGTTACCTTGTTCTGCCTGCTGTGAAGCATCGCGATTTAACTGGATACCCAACATTTTAAATACCACCTGAACAAAGCCAGAGCAATCTAAACCAAATGCATGTCGGCCACCCCATAAATAAGGTGTATTTTGGAAAAATTTGGCAGTTGCCTCAACATCGCGACTAAAATCTGCCTGCTTGTTGTCGTGTGGAGTAAAGTTCAATTGAAACTTTTCCTGTCCGGCAAAGCAAAAACCATCCTTAAAAAACGGCAAATTACTTCCCGGACTTAAATGGTATAAGCTACCATCTTCTGCACTCAGTACATTGTTGAAGCTTAATGGAGCCAGTTGAGTACAGCTTTTTAAATCCTGAAATTGGGCTTCAGATAAACTGGTAATTTGTCTGAAATCGATCCAACCCTGATAACCATCATGACCATTCTGGATCAACCACCAACGCTCTTCTTTTTGGATAATTTCTACTGCTTCTCCAAATAATAATTGAGATACAATTTCTGCTCTATCCGATGCATCAGCTCTTAAAGGCGCAACTGCAACCCGACAAATACCATATTGATTTTCCATTGGCTTCTTTTACTAAAAGGTATGTAAAACTAACAATTTACATCAATTGCCTAACATTTTGCCAGCAAATTTGTTATTTTTATGATGATCACATTTAAATCTGCTCGCCATGAACTTTAAGAAAATACTAATCGCAGTTGATAATAGCACCTGCTCAGAAAAAGCAGCGAAAGCGGGTTATGATATGGCCGAAAAATTCAGTGCTGAAGTAGCATTGGTTAATATTATCGAGCCTATCCCTGCCAATGTAAACCCCGATTTAACTTTAGCACCAGTATTTTTAGAAACATACGACAATAGCGAGGAAAACAGCCACATCCTGCTCAAAGAAATTGAAGACAAATTTGGGAGAGGCATAAAAACAACTTACCTGAGTATTGTAGATACCGCAGCTCATGGCATCATTCAACAGTCAGACGAGTGGGGATCCGACCTCATCGTAATCGGAACCTATGGCAGAACTGGCCTTTACCACTTCTTAATGGGAAGCGTAGCCGAGCACGTAGCCAGAAAATCTGCCTGCCCTGTTTTAATTATTCCTAATAAATGCGAAGTGGATTAGCGATTGGTTCAATAGTTCATTAGTCATTGGTTCATTAGTTCAATAGTTCATTGGTCAATGAGTCTGTATGCAATAGTTAAATCGTTCAACAATTATGTAATGCCATGATAGGTTTGTAATCAATAGTCAGTTGGTAATCAACAATTAAGCAATTAAACAGTTCAACAATTAAACAATTCCTTACCCACCTTGCCCCCAACTAACTCACCAACTAAGCAACTAAACAATCATAGACCGTTGGCAGTCAACAATTAAGCAATTAAACAGTTTAATAATTAAACAATTCCTTACCCACCTTGCCCCCAACTCACTCACCAATTAAACAAATAAACAATCATAAACCGTTGTTAGTCAATAATTAAGCAATTAAACAGTTTAACAATTAAACAATTCCTTAACCACCTTGCCCCCAACTAACTCACCAACTAAGCAACTAAACAATTATAGGCCGTTGGCAGTCAACAATTAAGCAATTAAACAGTTTAACAATTAAACAATTCCTTACCCACTTTGCCCCCAGCCACCTCACCCATTAAGCACCTAAACAAAAAAAGACACCCGAAAGTGTCTTTTTTCAAAAATATATCTTCAATCAGCTTATCCTTCCTGGTGTAACCAAGCTTTCTTAGCTAATAATTCTTCTTCAGTTTCACGAATATCTTCATCATCCACACAACAGTCTACAGGGCAAACCGCAGCACACTGAGGTTCATCATGAAAACCTTTACATTCTGTACACTTATCCGATACGATATAATATACCTCATCAGATACTGCTTCCTGAGAAGCATCTGCTTCAATTTGCTGATTTCCAAAATCAATAATGCCTTCTAGATTGGTTCCGTCAGAAAAACGCCATGCAGTACCGGCATCGTAAATTGCGTTATTTGGGCATTCCGGTTCGCAAGCCCCACAATTTATACACTCATCTGTTATTTTAATTGCCATGTTTTCGTCTAATTCTTTTGCTTAGTTTACCTTTGCGTTGCAAATATAATATATAATCACTTAATAATAATTCTAAATATGTCAGCATTAACACATGATAAAGCAATTAGCGCCTTCAAAACCTTAGGACAAATGCTTACAAACCCTACTGACATACTAGGAAATACCATTTATACCGCCGAAAGCAGCAATCCCTGGTTCACTCAAAATAATATAAAAAAATCAATAATTTCTTTTGGGGAGATGCTAAACACCACAGATATTGACCAATGGTTCCGATCTGTCAACTTTAATCCTGCTTCAAAAAGAGTAGGACTTATCTTGGCAGGCAATATTCCCATGGTAGGTTTTCACGATGTTTTATGCGTTTTGGCTACGGGTAACATTGCCCTAATTAAGCTTTCCTCTTCCGATGACAAACTCATTAAAACGGTATTGTCAAAACTAACCGAAATTGAGCCTGCTTTCGAATCTCATATCGAATATGTAGAACGATTAAAAGATTTTGATGCTGTTATTGCTACCGGAAGCAACAACTCATCCAGATATTTCGAATATTATTTCAGTAAAGTTCGGCATATCATCAGGAAAAACCGGAATAGCGTAGCGGTATTGGATGGCTCGGAAACAGAGGCCGATATTCAAAACCTCGGAAATGATATTTTTGATTACTTCGGCTTAGGCTGCAGAAATGTTTCGAAAATGTACTTCCCTAAAGGATATGATATTGCAAAATTCTATGATCACTTAACGTCTTATCAGGATATTATTAACCATTTCAAATACCAAAATAACTACGATTACAACAAATCCATTTATTTGGTTAATGCCGCAAAGCACTATGATAACGGCTTCTTACTCTTAAAAGAAGACCAATCGCTGGCTTCTCCCCTGGCTGTTGTATTTTACGAAGAATACGACGACCTAAACGCAATTAATCAAACGTTGACAGAAAAAGCTGAAGATATCCAGTGTGTAGTGAGCAACGTAACCTTATCAATCCCAACTTATGCCTTTGGCCAAAGCCAGCACCCTAAACTTTGGGATTATGCAGATAACGTAAATACTATCGATTTTTTGAATTCAATCCACTAAAACACGATTCTTAATTAACCTTATCTTTCCGCTTCTCATTTTGAAATGCTATTTTTGGGCACAATGTATATCATTAAAGTAAAAGGCATAGCCAAAATTCCAGATTACGTGCAGCTAAGAGATGACAAGTTTACGCTTTTGGCATACTTTAGGGTAGATCGTCCAGATAAATCACTCGATAAATTGGGACTTGCCGACAAACTTGAATACATTATGGAAGTGGTAAAAGATTTGCCTTTTGGGCAGATTGCTAAATTAGAAATATAAAATGGCAGGAAACGCAGTTATTCATTTAAGCAATGTTGATGTTTTTCAACAAAAAAACTTAGTGCTCTCTAATGTAAATTTACATGTAGAAAAGGGCGAATTTGTTTTCTTAATCGGCGCAACGGGTTCTGGAAAAAGTAGCTTGCTTAAAATTTTATACGGCGACTTACACATTGGCAATGGCAATGGAGATATTGTTGGATTCGATCTTAAAAACTTAAGAGAAAACCAGGTTCCTTTTTTGCGTAGAAAACTAGGGGTTGTTTTTCAGGATTTTCAGTTACTTACAGACAGAACGATTGAAAAAAACCTGGAATTTGTATTGAAAGCTACCGGTTGGAAAGACGAAAAACTGATTAACGAACGCATTAAAGATGTTTTAGATAAAGTTGGTCTTCGTTCTAAAATTAAAAAAATGCCCCATGAAATATCTGGGGGCGAGCAACAACGTATTGTAATTGCACGAGCACTACTAAACGACCCTGAAATTATTCTGGCAGATGAGCCTACGGGAAATCTTGATCCGGAAACATCAGAAGAAATTGTAACCCTGTTAAAACAAATCAGTCAAAATGGAACTGCTGTTTTAATGGCTACACACGATTATCAGATTATCCGAACTTTTCCATCCCGTATCATCAAATGTGATAACGGAGTGGTTCATGAGGATGCACAAATAGCATAACAAGACTGACATCCGTCAGCTAATCAGCCAAACTGTTCAGTTTAAACCAAATAAATCTGACAGCTTGGCTGATTTCCGTTTATGGCAAAATAGTTGAGATTAACACAAAAAAATTCAGCCTACAATTATGTTTAATAAGAAGAAAAACAACGATAAAGAAGAAAATATAATGAATACTGAAAATACATCAGAAAACATCACTGAAAATGTGGAAAACACTGATGCCACTACCAATGAAACAGAACAAGCTCCAGAATTAACTGCCGAAGAAAAATTACAGGCAGAAGTTCAACAGCTAAATGATAAATATTTACGTTTATATGCCGAATTCGACAATTATAAACGTCGTACGCAAAAAGAACGTGTAGAATTATTACAAACAGCTGGTAAAGACGTTATTGTATCTATGCTACCGGTTCTTGATGATTTTGACCGTGCATTAAAAGCAATGGAAACCGCTGCCGATGTTGCTCCGGTAAAAGAGGGCGTACTTTTAGTACACCATAAAATCAAAAATATTTTAAGCCAGAAAGGCTTAAAAGAAGTAGAAAGTATCAGCAAAGACTTTGATACTGATTTTCATGAGGCCATAACCAACATCCCTGCGCCAACAGAAGACCTTAAAGGAAAAGTGATAGACGAAGTAGAAAAGGGATATACTTTAAATGACAATGTGATTCGCTTTGCTAAAGTAGTAGTTGGAGCGTAACAAGATAATTTTGAATGATTAATTTTTGAATGATTGAAGGTTACAAACTATTCTCTCATACACTAATTCCCTCATTCAATCATTAAAATAAAGATGAGTAAAAGAGATTATTACGACATACTAGGGGTGAGTAAAAGCTCCTCGGCCGATGAGATTAAGAAAGCTTATCGCAAGATGGCTATAAAATATCACCCGGATAAAAACCCTGGAGACAAAGCCGCTGAAGATAAGTTTAAAGAAGCTGCCGAAGCTTATGAAATTTTAAGCAGCCCGGAGAAAAAACAACGTTATGACCAGTTCGGTCATGCTGGTGTTGGCAGCAGTGCCTCTGGTGGTTATGGTGGCGGACATATGAATATGGATGATATCTTCAGTAATTTTGGAGATATTTTCGGTGGTCATAACCCTTTCGAGAGCTTTTTTGGCGGTGGCGGCGGTGGTCAGCAACGCGGTGGCAGAAGGGTTGCCAAAGGTACCAACCTGCGCATTAAGGTTAAGTTAACACTAGAAGAAATCGCACACGGTGCAGAGAAAAAAATCAAGGTAAATAAACTTATCGTTTGTAAAACCTGCGATGGCTCCGGAGCCAAAGATAAATCATCAGTAAGTACTTGTGGTACTTGTGGTGGTAGTGGCCAGGTACGTAGAGTAACCAATACCATTTTAGGCCAGATGCAAACAGCATCTACCTGCCCTACTTGTAATGGCAGTGGTCAGCAAATTACTTCTAAATGTAATGTTTGTCATGGCGATGGAGTTGTAAGAGGTGAAGAAACCATTACCATCAATATCCCTGCGGGTGTGAGTGAAGGTATGCAGTTAAGCATGAGCGGAAAAGGTAATGCAGCACCAAACGGCGGCATCCCGGGCGACTTAATCATCCTCATTGAAGAAACACCTCACGAAACGCTAAAACGTGAAGGTAATAACATCGTTTACGATTTACACTTAAGCTTTGTTGATGCTGCCTTAGGAATGAGCATTGAAGTGCCTACTATTGATGGTAAAGCGAAGATTAAAATAGAACCAGGTACACAAAGCGGAAAGTTATTACGCTTAAAAGGCAAAGGTTTACCAGAAGTGAACTCTTACCACAGAGGTGACGAGATTATTCACATCAACATCTGGACACCAAAAGCATTAAGCAGCGAAGAACGCAGCACACTCGAAAAACTGCGTGAATCGCCAAACTTTAAGCCACAACCTGGTAAAAACGACAAAAACTTCTTCGAAAGAATGAAGGAATATTTTGAATAAGCATTTTTTTCGAAATCAATATAATAAGAAAACCGATATCAAATAGTATCGGTTTTCTTGCTTTAAAAGCTTTTTTCGGCACTCAGTTGGTTCAACTCCCAACTCCAAACGCCAAACGCCAAACGCCAAACTTAACTCATTAATCAACGAAATTGTTGTAAGCAGAACGCATATTGTCTTGCTTGCGTACCAGTTCTTCAATATTGTACTCTGTTAATTTACCTGAAGCAGAAGCATCCCGCATCATTTTTCTTGCAGCAATCAGGTAATCATTTAAACGGTCATTGAAGTTCTTAAAATATCCATCTTTACCTGGAAACTTTGTACCATCTGGTGCTGTCATCGCACTATGTTTTTTATACTGATCTTCAAGAGCCTGATAAGCTGTTTTCGCCTTCCCCTCAATGGCTTTGTAGTTTTCACTACCAGCCATCAGTTTAGTAAAGGCTGCTACATCGCTTCTATCGTCTTTTAAAGCGAATATATACTCTTTTAAAGGATGTGTTTTTAAAATAATCCTTTCTGCGTCATCCCCAATCACTTCCAGCTTGGCTAAAACCTGGTCATCGTAACTATAATATTTTTTTCCCATACTATAAATAGAATCAACCAGCGCTTTTCCCTTAACACCCTTATCATCTTTCCAATCTTCCGCTTTTATATACTCATCCAAAGTTTTATAAGTTTCCTTTATCTTATCTAGAGAGCTGGTCATGGCGGCTACGTTTTCTTTGAAAAACTTTTGATCTTCACTACTTAATGCATCAGGAGGGGTATCGGGTTTAACTTTATTGCTCGTAATATGGTTAATCGAAAATGGCGATATTAAACCGATAAAAGCAAAGCGGTCATTCGGATTTTCAAGTCCTTTTCCAATTTTTATGATATTGTCTTCAATACGTTTAATGTAATCGTTATTCTTGTCTGTAAAGCTTACCATCACATTATTATACTCAATAATGGCATTGGCATCATCATCATCTGCTTCCGCATAAGCTGTTTTGGCATTAGTGTCTTTTTTACCATCATTTTTACACGCTGTAAATGATAGTGCGAGCGCAAGGGCGGTTAATTTTAAGAATGATTTCATAGGTTTTAATTTGTTTTCATAAATCTGATCCCTCTAAAAGCAAATATTACTCCAAAAAGTTTTATTTTTTTTCGAAAAGCAGGTTTTTGCTACTATTAAGGCTAGTCGGGCTATTCACTGTAGCCCTCGTACCTCGGGGCTGCCGTTGCTATCCCGTTTAATAAATTGCAAGTCATTGCTCATAAAAAACCGAGCCTACCGCCCAATAAATATTTTTTCTACCTTTAGCAAGGCTAAACATTAAACTTATGCGTTTCGCAGCTATAGATCTCGGCACCAATACCTTTCATTTACTTATCGCTGAAGTAAAAAATTCGAGCTTTGAAATCCTTTATAAAACCAATGTACCAGTAAAGCTGGGAGAAGGTAGAATCAATGAAAATATCATTATACCCGCTGCTTTTGAACGAGGTTTAAATACGTTAAAAAGCTTTGATGAAATCATTCAAAAATATGATGTTGACCAAGTTAGGGCAACTGCAACATCAGCCGTAAGAAGCGCTGAAAATGGGCAGGATTTTGTAAGTAAAGTAAAGGAGCATGCCAATATCACTATCGAAGCCATTTCTGGTGATGAAGAAGCCGAGTTAATTTATCAGGGTGTAAAACTAAGTGGTGCCATTCAGGAACGTGCTTTAATTATGGATATTGGTGGTGGCAGCGTAGAATTTATACTCTGTGATCAACAAAGTTTGATTTGGAAAAAAAGTTACAACATTGGTGCTGCCCGCCTTATGCAGCAATTCTTTCATTCAAATCCTATTTCCGATGAAGATAAAGGAGGCATAGTCCATCACATCCAAAACCAGCTAACCGATTTGTTCGAAATCTGCGAAATTCATCAACCCCAGGTTTTAATCGGCTCTGCAGGTGCTTTTGAAACCTTCGCAGAACTTATCACCCAGAAGAAAAATCAAACTACCGACATTAAAAATGTAAAAACTTTCAATTTCGAATTTGACGATTACATCGCTACGGCTATTGAGTTGATCAATGCTACCCATGACCAAAGGGCCGCAATGAAAGGCATGATTCCATTGCGGGTAGATATGATTGTAATTGCAGCCTTGATTACTAACTATGTGATGGGGAGAATTCAACTGAACAAACTGGTGTTATCCACATACGATTTAAAAATGGGTTTATTAAGTCAGTTCATTAACAAACAGTGAATTATCTACCTTTAACAGGTGCCACTATCTTTCCCAAAATAAATGTTTCTTGTGGAACAACCTTAACAGGTAACTGTAGCTCCTTCTCGTAATTAATGGATAATGAACCAGAAAACTGGATACTTTCTACTTTCAGTAAGGTATTTTTATAATCGAACCGGTCCGGTATCTTAAATTCATATCGCCCCTTCTCATCTGTTGTCATTACAATAGATGTATTTAAGATGGAAAGCCTTATTCCCGCTATAGGTTTGTTGTTTGCATTTAAAACATATCCAACTATTTTTTTAACCTTGGTGTGCTTTTCATTAGGCTTTTCGGCTGTGCTATCACGAAATTCGATTGGGGCTTTTGCTACATCGGCCTTTGCCTCATGCATTATTAAACTTGCCCCTATAGCCAATACGCCTAAATACTTCATCCAATTTCGATTGGTAGCAGGAACAACTGATAAATGATAATTCAATTGATTAAGCTGAGACAGACTCAAACGACCGCAAACTGAGCCCTGAGCGTTAGAAAGTGTTTTAATGATCTCTGCATTAGAATATCCAGTAAAATCGATTACACACTTACTACATGCTGTACAGAAGTTATATCCATCTAACTTTTTCATCTCATCCCAGTCTTGCTGGCATGGATTAGGTATCGTAATTTGTTTAATTTTAGGTTTCATCTCCATTAATTTTTAAAGATGATGAACCACTTAAAAGGATTCCATAAACTTTTTAAACAAATTTCAAAAGCTCAGCATAAAGCTTTTCTGTTGGCAACCCCATTACATTCGTATACGAACCTTCTATGCGCTGAACCACAACAATGCCCCACCAATCTTGCACGCCATAGCTACCAGCCTTATCAAACGGGTGATAGTTATCAATATAAAAATCTATTTCTTCGGTTGTAACTTCCTTGCAATACACAGCAGTACGATCATAAAAGGAATACATTTGTTCTCCTTTTACCAGGGTAACACCCGTAAAAACTTCATGTTTGCTTCCCGATAGCTTACCCAGCATCTCTTGAGCATGAGCTCGATCTCTTGGTTTTCCTAAAATTTCTCCATTCAAAGCAACAATGGTATCGGCAGTAATTACGATAGCTCCTTCTGCCTGAAATGCCTTAGCTTTTTGTTCTGAAATATAAACAGCAATTTCTGCCGGGCTTAGGCCATCTGGATAGCTTTCATCTACATCTTTTAGTTCTACCTTAAAGTTTAATCCCATTAAGTTTAACAGTTCCTGTCTGCGAGGAGATTTCGAGGCGAGTATAATTGGTGTATTCGATAACATGATAGAAATTTTGGGCTAAAATAACAAAAGCGGCTTAGATGGCCGCTTTGTTATTTATATTTTGAGGGTATTAGTTATTTCCACCACCCTGACCGCCTTGTGCACGCTTCTGCATTTCAGCACGTTGCTCCTTTTGCCAGGCTTCATAAGTTTTTTTCTGATCTTCTGTTAATAAAGCAGTAACTTTTGCATCATTATCTGCACGCATTTTTTGCATTTTCTCTCTCATTGCATCCCTATCGCCATTTTGCATTTCATCACGCATCTTTTTCATGCTTTCTGCCTGCTCAGTAAAAACAGCGGTTAATTTGGTTTTTTGATCATCAGATAGCTTTAATTTTTCATCCAACTGCTTCACTCTGTCTTCAGGTTTCATCATCATTCTACCCTGTCCACGTCCGCCACCTTGTTGTTGCGCATTAGCAAAGCCAGCAATACCTAGTATTAATCCGCAAATCATCATTAATTTTTTCATGTTTTTGTTGTTTAAAATTTAGACTCATTTGAGCTTAAAAAAAATCAATAGTTTAAATCTGCACGTGTAACTTCGCTGTTGCAAAAAGTAAAGAACTAGTCTTTAAGCAATAACACAGGTATATGTGATTTAATGGTAAGCTTTTGAGAAACACTTTGATGCAAGAGATTTTCGAAGAAACTATATTTCTTTGGTAGCGCTATTATTAACTGTGCTTCTTCAGCCTTTGCAAACTTTACAATTCCTTTAATTGTATCAGGGTGTTCTGCATAATGGTATGTGGGACTAAAATCTTTCAGCATGTCGTACAAGAAATGCTCTTCATCAGCATCAACCTGATTCCCAGAATTGATATTTAATACCAGAAGCTCGATTGCATGTTTACTCAAGATATTTTTTAAGGCTTGCATTGGAATTACCTCCTGTACTTTTTTGAAATCGCAGGCCAGTATAGCCTTACGGATAGATTGATAATCTGCTTTGGGTGGCACGACAAGAACTGGTACCGGGCTTGCTTTCGAAACCTTAATGGCATTGGAGCCTATATCACTTTCCTCTTTAGCCTTTTTCCCGTTACTTCCTATGATAATCAAATCCACTGGTTCTACATTTACCCGATCAATAATAGACCTTAAAATTGTTTCCCGCGTTAATGAAATCTCAATATCTGCATTGGGATTTATCTCGAGTAATTTCCCTTTAAGCTTCTCTAAAGCGTCTTTCCTTCTCGTTATCTCATCAGCAATATGCTCATCAGTAGTAACAATTAAATCTGGTGTTGGTAAAATGCTCTCATACTCAGAAACGTAGTAAGCATTTAACAGAATTAATTTGGCATCATTCATCGCCCAACTTAATCGGGCAGCATATTTAGCCGCATGATCGGCCGTTTTCGAGAAGTCTACAGGTATAAGGTATGTGCTCATATCATTAAAATTAACGTTTTTTACAATATTAATTTAATCAATCGATTGATTAAATTAATATTGTAAATTTCGTACATAATATGATGTATCGCAAATTTTTAATGTCGGAAATTTATAATCTTATTGGAGATCTATAGCCTGGGGAAATTCTTCTCTGCGGCATCATTAGCTACAGAACTTTACTTGCCTGAATCTACGGCTTGAGGATTATCATCGTTCCAGCGGCCTTGCACCTTCATTACTTTCTCAATGATGTCGCGTACCGCTGTCTTTCCACCGTTATAGGGTGATATAAACGTTGAAATGGCTTTAATTTCCTCTACAGCATCTGCCGGACAGGTAGGAAGTCCCACCAGCTTCATTACTTTTAAATCGGGAATATCGTCTCCCATGTACAGCACTTCATCGGCTGTAATATTTCTATCTGTGAGGTATTTTTGGAATAGGGCTACTTTATCGCCAGCGGCTAGAAAAACATCTGTAATGCCTAAATTACTAAAGCGCTTCGCCATAGCAATGCCATCTCCTCCTGAAATGATACAGAGGTTATACCCTTTTTTAACTGCCAGCTGCATCGCATAGCCATCTTTGATATTGAAGGTACGAAGAGATTGCCCACTATCAGTTACCTGAACAGAACCATCCGTAAGCACACCATCAACATCAAAGATGAAAGTGGTAATATCTTTTAGCTTTTGCAGAAACATCTTTATTGATCGAGACTATCAGACTTGAAACTCAAGACTTAGGACTAATTACTGATTGTCTCTCCATTCGTAAACCCAGGCAGACTGGATTTGCTCTAAATGGCCTTCGCTACTTTCTTCTCTCGTACCCTTAAAATTTGGAAGCGTTAAAACCCATTCCAATAAATCTGTAAAACGAACACGGTATATCTTTGTTTCAGAAAAATCATCACCAAATTTTTCATATAAAGACATGGCGATATCTTCATAATCGTTCCAGTAAAATGGTAATGCGAACTTTTCGTTATTCATGTTTTGTTAATTGTTATTTCGTTATTTTTATTGCTTTTCAGACACATGTCTTCATGCGCCAATACAGAGACTCCAGACTCCAAACTAATGACTCCAGACTCAATTAGTGTCCCATAAATCCAGACTGATCCGGAATGGTTACTTCAATATCTCCATTGATTACTACACATTGGCAGCCCAAACGGGAAGTAATTTTTGGTTGAACTGCTCTATCGATAAAGTCTTCTTCCTTATCAGAAATCTCTTGAATATTATCCATTCCCTTGGTTACGTATACATGGCAAGTACTGCAGCCGCATACGCCACCACAGTTATGTTGTAACTCGATACCATTATCCAGGCAAACATCTAAAACAGATTCGCCAGCGGCAATAGGTAATTCTACAGGCTCGTGATCTGCCTCTTCAAAGTTTATTTTAAGTTTAAAAATGCTCATAATTATTTTGCAAAAGTAATAAGCAAAAGCGGCAATTACGCTATTTATGTGTTATTTTAATGCTATTGCTTAAGGTTTGATAAATTTCCTGCAATTCAGGCAGGTTAGATAGCATCGTTAAATGCTTATCCATGGTGCGCTCGTCGCCTCTAATCGCTGGCCCAGTCTGCACATTATCAGGCAGATTGACCATTACCTTATCTGCAGTTTCTGCAATCAAAGGTCTCACTATATCAAAATCTAAATTGTGTTGTTGTAAAATCTGATTTGCTAAAGCATACAAATGATTTGGAAAATTACAAGCAAAAACTGCTGCTAAATGCAGAACCTTTCTCTTTTCTCCATCCAACTCATAAACCTTACTGCTTAATTTATCAGCGAGCTGCTGCAGTAAAATCAGGTCTTGTTCTTCAGCTTCCAAACAAAGCGGAATATGTTTAAAAGAAACATTTCTACCTTTAGAAAACGTTTGTAAAGGATAAAACACCCCTGCCCGCTTTACTTGCCCCGATAAGATACTTATATCGGTTGTACCCGAGGTATGCACTACAAGGCCACTCACACCATTTAATCCCTTGGCCACGTCCCCTATTGCATCATCTTTAACAGAAATGATATACAGATCGGCCTGTTGTTCTACCTGGGAAAGGTTGTTTATTGCTACAGCCTCAACTAAACGAGCTAAAGCTTCTGCATTTACTAAGTTGGGGCTGTAAACCTGCACAATTTCCTCGCCTATCGCTTTAAGCGCCAAGGCTAACTGTGTGGCAACATTACCAGAACCTAATAATACGATCCGCATCTTATGCTATTTTAGCTTCTTTTCTTCTTCTAAAAATCGACAATAAGAAACCGATTACCATCACTATTGTTCCGGCCCAATACAGATTAATGAAAGGAAATTCAATGGCTTTAAAAACAACCCAGTCCTTCGCTTGCTGTGGTTTCTCAAAAATCTGCAGTTCTACTTTCTTCTCTTCAGGAAGTACTTTAGAAAAACGGAACTTCAGATCTAATTCATCCACTTTACGGGCGAAATCAAATGTATTATTACCCTTAATCAAAAAGATTGGCTCTGTATTGTACACTTTACCTGCAGCATTAATTTCTAAAGGTAAACCAACGGCAAAATCGCCCTGGGTAAGTACTAAATCCTTTGCAGCCGGCTTCCGGTTCAAATCTTTAACTGTTACAATGCCACTAGAGGTATGAATAGTATCGCCTACGGCCACTTTAACAATTCTTGGTGCTTTATAATTTTCATCATCTGAGTGACCTTCATGATCCTCGTGAGATTCTTTTTTAATAGCCGCACTCGTAATGTGGGTATACACATCATAAGTTAGATAGTGCTTGGTATCAGGTGATGCGATTAAGCCCATCTTTTCATTATCCTGAACATGAGGATGAAGATCAAAATCTTCTTTTACCTTGCCGGTTTTCTCATCAACAACTTTAAAGTTTAAGGTGTAGAAAGTATTTGGTGCTACAGCTGTATCGGCTACATAAGTTACGGTGTACTTGCCCATTTTCTTTGGCTCATTCTTGTACAGCATAATATTTTCACCAGGTTTCTCTGTTTTCTCGAAATCCTTAACCGGGATAAAGTTATTGGCATTGATAGATAATGGCTTGTTTGTAGCGGCAGAAATTAATGCACCCAAAATTAAAAATGCAAATCCAATGTGTGCTACAGCTGCTCCTGCCAATTTTGCTTTTCCACCAAAAGCCTGATACAAAATGCTGGCATTAGATAATACCGCGAACATACAGCTGAAGGTGATCAGGATATACATCGTATTGGTGTAAATCTCTGCTACATAAACCAAACCTGCAGTGAGCACCATAGAAAAAATTACGGCAGAAACTAAACTGCTATAGAATTTTCTCGGATCGGTTCTTTTATATTTTAGATATTGTGAGAAACCAGAAATCAATGTAATTAATACTGCGAAAGGTGCCTGCCACTGGTTATAATATTTAACAGCATCAATTGGAGGGGTAAACTTGGTTCCAAAAGCTTTGTTAAACACGGGAACAGAAGTAGAGAAGATCACCTGGATACAAGCAATGGTTACCACTAAAGCCCCAATAAACATCCAGAATTCACGCGAGTAAGTTTCTTCATCTTTCGTGGTAATCGGCAGGTCTTTCCATCTCTTTACAATTAGGAAGATAGCTAAAACTGCAAATACTACGTTGTAGAGAATAAGATGCCCAAACATGCCCATATCGGTAAATGAGTGTACCGAAGTATCGCCCAGAATTCCACTTCTGGTTAAGAATGATGCATATAATACCAATAAAAAGCTAAGAAAAACCAGGGCTATAGCGGTGAAGTATGCATGGCCAGTGTTTTTGTAGGCAATCATCACGTGAACAGCTCCGATTAAGGTTAACCATGGAATTAGTGATGCATTTTCTACCGGATCCCAGGCCCAGAAACCACCAAAGTTTAAAGCTTCATAGGCCCAGAAAGAGCCCATAATAATACCTGTTCCTAAGATCATTACGGCAAAAAGGGCCCATGGCATTGCCGGCTTAATCCATTCTTTATATTTCTTTTGCCAAAGACCCGCAATTCCATAAGCAAAAGGAACCACCATACTGGCAAAACCTAAAAACAAGGTTGGTGGGTGAATAACCATCCAATAATTTTGAAGCAATGGATTTAAACCTCTACCATCGGTAATAAATTTCAGGTATTGACTAAAGTTTTCTGGGTTTGCAAAAACAACCGGAGCCATGGCCTTTAAATCTACCGCATCGCGAAGCAGGATAAAAGGTGAACTGCCAATGCGTTCGCCAAAAATCTCTACCCCTAACATCATGGATGTTAAAAACACTTGAGAAAATGCGACAACGGTCATTACCGGTCTTTCCCAATCTTTTGCCTTCCAGATTAATAGGGTACCCAAAACAGATTGCCAAAAGGCCCAAAGCCAAAAACTTCCTTCCTGTCCTTCCCAGAAGGCAGAAATGATATAGTAAACAGGAAGTTCTTTTGAAGAGTGGAAATAAACGTAATTATATTCGTTGTAATGACCTAAAACCAAATAAAATAAAATAGCACCAATACCGATAATACTACCCCAGTTTACTAAGAATCCAATTCTACCCAGATTGCGCCAAGATTTATCTTCTATATTTTTTTCTCGACTGGCGTAAAAATACGCGATGGTTGAAAGTAACGAAGCACTAAACGCCAGCACAATAAAAAACTGCCCTATTTTACCAGGTAGCAGGTTTTCGCCTACAAATTGAATATCCATTAAAATTAGTTATATTGTTGAACCTTGCCGTCTTTACCTGTCGATTCTACCTTACCGTCTTTATTTACTTCAACAAGGTTATCATTATATTTAGATGGGCATTTCATTAAAATTTTAGACGCGTAAAACTTATCATTCTCCATTTTACCGATAAGTACTAATTTTTCAGATTTCTCGAAATCCTGTGGTTTGGATCCACTGTAGATAACCTCTTTAACCAATCCTTTTTCATCCTTCATATGGAAGCCGAAATGGTTAGGATCTTTAACTGCATCATAATACATGCCTTTAGATTTTTCCCAATATCCCATTACATGCTCTTCCTTATCGGAACTGGCGGCTTGGGTAAAATTAGAATAGGTATCTGTATTTGCGTTTAAGCTAAATAAAATTCCCACTGAAATAGCTATGGTGATTAATCCAATTATAGCACTTTTCTTCATAATGTACAGTATTGTAAAAGCTGGCAACAAAGATAAAAAAATAGGCTTAGGGAACCTTCTTTTACATTTTTCTTGTCTTTATATTGACAATTAGCTGATAGTTTGGTGATAAAAATTTTATTTGAACTGAGTTATCCATAACGATTCTTATTAAAAAGGCCTTAGTCTGCGATTGGGTTTAATTTTATAACCAATATTGCTTATGTTTGAGCCCAGGTAACCATTCCCAATCCCTATTCTCCAATCCTAAATTAAAACTCATATGAAGCTCAAGGAATTCTACCGACTTTTACTTTTTATCATACTTGTTCCAGCGCTAAGTTCTTGCTTTCAGGTAATAGAAGAACTTACCCTGCATAACGATGGTACTGGTGAAGTGATCTTAACCATTAACCTAAGCCAAAGCAAAACCAAAGTACAATCTGTTATGCTCCTGGATAGTATAAATGGGTACAAAGTGCCAAGTAAGCAGAAAATCCAACAAGAACTAAACGAGGCAGTTGCCTATCTCAGAAAATCTGAAGGTATTTCCAACGTAAAAAGCACCAGTGATTTCAATAACTACATTGCAACAATCAGCTTCTCCTTTAAAGATGTTTCCAACATCAACAACATCACTAAAAACATTTTAGCTCAACAAAAAATTAAAGCGCCAAATACCTCATCTTACAATTTTAACAAAACAACAAAGCTCTTCAGCAGGAAATATCAGCCTGTAGGAACAGCAAAAACAGAATATAACAAGCTTAAAAGTAAAGATAAGGCTGTTTTCAATGGCGCAACCTACACCAGTATATATCGTTTTGAGTCTCCTGTAACAAACTCCAGCAATCCAGCGTCAAACGTCTCAAAATCTGGGAAGGCTGTTATGCTAAAAAGCAGTATTCTGGATCTAATCAACGGAAAAATTAACGTTTCAAATCAAATACAATTATCTAAATAATCAGGATTGGAACAGTGCATTAACTTTCCCTGTTATCAATCTCTAAGTTTTAATCATCTACTGAATGAAAAAAATTCTAATTGCCATCTCGTTTTTTCTAACTTTTAAGGGCGCTATTGCCCAAGACCTCGTTAAGAAAATTCCATCTAACGCTTTTACTGTTGCCACGATTAAAGGCGACAATCTCTTTAAACTGATGTTTGTTAAAGATTTTGATGAGTCTTTTTTGGGTAAAAAGTTTTTAACCGGAGCTTCAAAATCTTTGGATAAAAACTTTAACAGTATTGAAGATTTCGGTATCAATCTCGATAAAAGCATGTACTATTTTAATCAGCTAAATGATAGTATTACTTATCATCATTTTCTAATTCCGATAAAAGACGCGAATAAATTTGATGAGTTGATTAAAAGCAAGGAAACACGTTTTACTAAAAAAGGAGACGTGAGAACTTACATTTTACCAGACAGCTCTGGTATTTTGATGTGGAACAATACCATGTTATGCGGCGTTAACGGCAGCATTAAAAGTTCTTTTTTCGCTGATTCAGCAAAATCTGCCAAATATGGCATAAAGGATATCAGGTATCAAAATAATTATGATGAGGCAGCGGTAGCGGTTGATAGCACGGCTGTGGCCACGTACCCAGATACAACTTATAGTGAGGATGTAACCTATCCGGTGGCTCCTCCAAAAGTAAAAAAGAAAATTGCCCCTAAAAAAGGTAAAAAGAAAGTGGCTGCAAAGCCGAAAGCAGCTGCTAAAAAAACAGTCAAAAAGAAAAAACAATATACCCCTCCTCCAATAGCTGATGTTGAAGCAGTTGACGCAGTTGACGTGGTAGATATGCCTACAACTACCGATGCTGCTGTTGAAGCCGTTGCAGCACCAGCAGATGATGCTTATGATGAATATCAGCAAGCAAGAGCAGAACAAGAAGGCAAAAAGAAAAAACTGGCCCTCGAATGGATTTTAATCCATGCAGATCAGATTTTGAGTACTGAATACCCTTCAATAGAAAAGAATAAATCTTACACAGAAAGCCTGGACAATGCTGCTATTGCTTCTTTATGGGTTTCGAGTTTACAAGATGTTTATGGTTCTGTGGCACCAGAATTTGGTACGTACGGAAAAGCCAATATCATGAAGGGTTATGGTAGCCTGAATGCAAAACTATTTATGGATAAAAGCAGTTTCCGCATTTCTACAGGATTGGAACTCGCAAAAGAACAAGCTGAAGCATATAAAAAAATCATGAATAAGAAGATTAATAAAAACTTCTTAAAATATGTAAATAGCGAAAAAGCAATTGGTTTTATGGGCTATTCTATTGATACCAAAGCTTATTTAGAAGAGTTTCCAAAATTTATGAAACAAGCTTACGGTTCTTTCTTAGGCAGCAACATGGAGCAGGAAATTGAGATCGGTTCTGATTTATTTTCACTGATCCTTGATGAAGAAGCGGTGAGTAAAGTTGTTAAGGGTGATGCCTTATTTGTAATTAATGGACTGAATTCAAAAGAAGTAACTTACACCAGCTACGATTATGATGAGGATTACAACCGCAAGGAAGTAACTAAAACCAAAAAAGAAACTTTACCAGACTTCTTATTCATGTTTTCTTCAGAGGACACCCGATTATTTAACAAGTTGATCAACTATGGGATCAATAAGAAATTAGTAAGTGTTGACCAAAATATTTATAAGATTGCAGCTAAACAGAGTCCGATCGATATTTATCTCATGATTAAAGATGGTATCGTGTTCTTTGGAAATTCTTTAACGGAGATACAGAGCATCAGCAACAACAGCTACCGTACCAATATCAGTAAAGCCCACAAAAACTTATTGGCCAAAAACAACTTCAGCTTCTTATTTAATGCTAAAAACCTGGTAGGTAAAGTACCTGATGAGGAAATTGGCGGTAAAGAAACTGCGGCTAAGTTTAACGAAACTTTGGGTAAGATGGGAAACATCTACATGAAATCTAACCCCATTAAAGGCAATATCGTTTCTGCTGATATCAGTGCCGAAATTCCTAACGGACACGAGAATGCATTGAAATATCTATTTTCATTAATAGAAAATGCGGCTAAATAAGCATGAAAAAAGTTTTAATCATACTGCTGGCAATTATTACATTGCTGGCAGTTGCTTACTTTGGCTTTTTTAAATACAGACAAATTCAGGCAAATAACTTCCTGATCCCTTCCAACGCCGAAAGTGTGGTAAAAATAAATGTGGATGAGTTGTATAAAACCATTGCCATAAGTTATTTAAAACACCCCAAGCAGTACGCCGGTAGTGAAAAAAAAGACCTTAAAAAAAGGATTGAAGACCTCCATATGGGATTGGAAATTCCAGCCAATTTCTATTTGTATAGCTTGAAGGGAAATCAGGGTAACTATTTCACTAAGCTTAAAATTAACGACAACATTGCGTTTAGTCGTTTTATAACCAGGTATTTTAAGCAAATAAAGAAGGACAGCAAAACGAAAAATACCTTTGCCCAACTGCCTGATTCAACACTAAGCATTGTATTTTCTAGTACAGAAGTAGCTATTGGTTACCATCCTGCTAAAAGTAATCTGAGGTCGGTTCTAACCGCTATTTTGGCAAATCAAAACGCTATAAAATTTAAGGATAGTCAATTTGGAGCACTTAGTTCCCTACCCGATCACATTGCTTTTAAATGTCAGGAAAGCCTTGCTACTTTTAATTTTTACGATGGCAAACTTAAATTTAACAGCGAGTTTACCAGCGATCAAATATTGCCTTTCGAAAAGCCACAACATCGAAAACTAAATCCCAACAGTTCGCTATCGATGTGGCTTAATGCCGATTTCAAGATAGACAAAAGATCGGCGGTTTCATCTGCAAAGCAAAGATTTTTAAGCTTTTACAAAGGGTACATGGATATTGAATGGCTTAAAACCACCAACAAGAAAGATACTGTAGTTTCTTTTGAGTTTAACGATGATTTTGAACGCATAGAAAAAAAACAGGTTATAGACCGGAAAATTCCGCAGCTATATATCAATATGGATGCAGATGCCCGGGCTGTTACTAAATATCTGGTTGATTCTAATCTGGTCGATTTATCAACTGGTAGAATAAGTGCCGCGGCAATACCTTTATATCAAATCTATTTCAATAGCAACGGCGATCAAGTTCAGTTTAATACGGTTAACAAAGCTGCATTCAACATTAAAAAAGTACCAGCTGAGGATTTCTTTCACCTCCATATAGATTTTGAGAAATTATTAAAGGATGCTTCCTTACCCATCCTCACAGATAAATTACTGGCCCTGAAAAAGCTTGAATCTAAAGGGAGAAAAATTGGCACTAATCAAATTAAATTTGAAACTGTTGTAGAATTTCAAAATGTAGAAGCCAATAGCTTAATCCAGTTGATTAAGATGTATCAAAAATTAAAGTCTACACCTATCCAGATAAATTTTGGCAGCCTCATTCCTAAGCATTAACGTTTTTATATTTGGAAATACACTGAAAAATAGGATCAGGTTAATAAAACAACCTTAAAATAAAAAAGAGGCTGTCTCAAAATAAATGAGGCAGCTTTTTTGTATTTAAATAAATCCTATGTGTTATTTCTTTGTTGCTGGCTAGAAATGTTTATTTATCCAGCATTTTGTTAAAAAGAGCAAAAGCAAGTCTTTTTAGGCTGCTTTTTTTCTAACATTTTGTGCAATTGCCAATAATCCCCATTCTATTGCCACTTTTTCTTTCCCCCGAAGCATGAAGCGGCGGAACCCGTGGTTCTGTTTAATATTCCCGAACACTGGTTCAACATCATGACACCTTTGCTTTCTTTTTTCAACTCCCTT
>NZ_FOGG01000014.1 GCF_900111155.1 Pedobacter rhizosphaerae
CGGGGAGAGATCTTAATAAATTGGAATCAGTAAAAATATAAAAACACTCAAAAACAAAAAGCGGATGGAGATCTTATGACCTACCCATCCGCTAATCTTTTTATAGACCATTTTAAGCCTACTTTTTCAGTGCCCTCAGATTTTCTTGTGTGGCTTATATGGTGGAAAAAAATACGACTGCTTTACAGGTAAGAAATATATTTAACCGCAAAGGCCACAAAGTTTTACGCAGAGTTCACAGAGCAAACTATGCTATTAAAAGAGGACACAAAGCCAGAATTATATTGACTTAAATGGCTTATATGGTTAAAACAAATAATACACCTGCTTTACCAGGCAAGAAATATATTTAACCACAAAGGCCACAAAGCCTGGTTTACACTTTCTTATTTAACTTATATGGTGAAAAAATAATACGCCAATATTTTTGTATTCGATTCCTGTTAATACATTAAAATACTTGTTTCTTAACGGTTCGTTGTGGATGGTCATTATTCAAACTTTTGACTTTCTACTTTTAACTTTCTACTCCTTATCGTTTCTATCGTAGCTCAATAACCAGTGATTTCCGAATTTATCCGTCAGGTTACCAAAAAGGCTCCCCCAAAAACTTTCTACAACCGGATGTGTAGCTTTCCCCCCTATCGAAAGTTTTTCATAGTAACGCCTTACTTCATCAGCAGTGCTACAATTGAGCATCATTGACACTGCATTCCCTCTTACCAGTCCTTCGTCATCCACTAAATCAGTGCCCATAATCTGGAAACCATCTTTTACCAATACGCCATGAAGAATGTAATTGCCAATCTGTTCTGGCATATGCTGTGCCATCGGCGATTCGCCAATGGTTTGTAAATGGAGTTCACCTCCTAAACAATCGCGGTAAAAAGTCATGGCTTCCCGGCAGTTCCCATTAAAGGTTAAGTAGGTATTAATATTTACAGCCATCAAATTACTTTTAAATCTCTCCAACCAGACATTACAAAATTAAACGGCTAAACAGGAAGCACGGTTGTGCAGAAGCGACAATAGAAGGGGTTGTTTACGACAAAGCACAGTGCTATATTTGTGTAGATGGGTAAGCCCGTCCTGACCTTAATCTGCTTAGATGAAACACGTATCTATATTAGTTCCGGAAACTGCGGTAATAGAAGCCATAGCCGACCCTCGATATCTTTTTACAGCTGTAAATGAGTTTTTGCAAGCTAGTGGCAAGTTCCCCCTCTTCAAAGTAGAATTAGTAGGAATGACTAAGGAAGTCAGGTTAAACAATAATCTTTTTTCCGTTCATGCCGATAAATTATTAGAAGAAGTGGCGCAAACCGATCTGATCTTCGTTCCTGCCATTAGCGGAAATATGGATTATGCCCTGGAAATGAATAAGAAAATGTTACCCTGGATTGTAAAGCATCATGCTAAAGGTTCGGAGGTAGCATCGCTTTGCATGGGTGCTTTCCTCTTAGCTTCTACAGGCTTGCTTAAAGGAAAGAAATGCTCTACCCATTGGTTATTTGCCGCACAATTTAGGGCCTTATTTCCGGATGTTGAATTGGTAGATGGAAGCATTATTACCGATGCGCAGGGAATATACTCTAGTGGTGGAGCCAATTCTTATTGGAACCTGCTCTTATATCTGGTAGAAAAATATACCGATAGGGATACTGCCATTTTAGCCGCCAAGTATTTTGCCATTGATATTGACCGCGAAAGCCAGCTTGCCTTTATGATGTTTCAGGGGCAGAAAGGACACGAGGATGAAAAAATCAAGCAAGCCCAGGAATTTATCGACCTCAACTACCAGGAGAAAATCACCGTAGATCAGCTGGCAGATAAATTGGCATTGGGCCGACGGAGTTTTGAGCGGAGATTTAAACAGGCCACCAAAAATACTGTGATCGAATATATTCAAAGGGTTAAAATTGAGGCTGCCAAACGCAGTTTTGAGTCCAGCCGAAAGAATATTACCGAGGTTATGTTCGATGTGGGCTATACCGATACCAAATCTTTTAGGGATGTTTTTAAGAAAATAACCGGCTTAACCCCTATCGAATATCGAAACAAGTACCACAAGGAGGTTCCGGTATTGATGGCTTAATAATAAAAAAGAATAAAAAAATCACCCCCTACACAATAAAGCTTAAAAATATCGTTTATATATACGAGAGCGTTAATTTAGATGACGGGGACACTGCTTAGGCGGCGTCTCCGTTTCTTTTTTTACAGCCATTCTGAACAAAGAAAAAGGGATACTTATCAAATAAAGCATCCCTTTTAATCTATGATGGGGTTAAGAATTTTATTTTTTAAATCCCTCGAAATCTACAGGCTGTTTTTCCTCAAATGGAGGGAAATTTACCTTTTTAGGTTTGAGAAGGAAATACAAACCCAAGCCCATTAAAATCAAAGGAAAGGTTATTTTAGAAAGGTGAAAATCAAATAAAGAAATGTCTTTCAGGGTAAAAACGCCTCCGATAATCACCATGGCAATCCAGCTTCCGCTTTTAAAATCACTGCGGTATCCAAACCATAATCCAATAGCGAGCAAAATGGTATGCCAGCTGAATATCCAGTGTGGCAAATCAAAACCAGTGTTTCTAAGTAATAAAATTGAGCCGATTGCTATAATTGCAACACCTAAACCTAGTTTTTTATCCGAGTAGTATTTTTTGATTAGATTTTCCATGACCGTTTGTTTTTATATTCAAATGTACCATGAATAGGAAGGCGAGAGAATGACTATTCCATCAATATCTTGGAATCATCGGTGAGTGAGATAAAACTGTCGGTAAAAATATTGACGTATTTTAACTGGTAGATAAACTATCGGTGAAATTCGGCAAAGTCATTAAAATACTAGTCGAAGATAATTATGTGGTTCCCCTGGCTCATCATTACTTTGCTGGTTAATCCAATAAATAATCCATGTGCCAATAAACCATCTATCTGGTTTAATGACTGAGCCAACACCGCTGGTGCTGCAATTAATCCGAAATCAGCATCAATAATGTAATTTCCATTATCGGTAATGAAAGCTTTGCCATTAGTTTCCCTCAATTTACCCTTTCCACCCAATAGAGCAATTTGATCGAAAACATATTGGTAAGCCAAAGGGATAACTTCTACAGGCACGGTAAAAGCGCCAAGCTGTTTTACTTTCTTAGAGGTATCTGTTATGACAATAGCATTTTTGCTTAGGGATGCGATAATCTTCTCTCTGAACAATGCTCCCCCACCTCCCTTAAT
This sequence comes from Pedobacter rhizosphaerae, assembly GCF_900111155.1. Taxonomy (GTDB): domain Bacteria; phylum Bacteroidota; class Bacteroidia; order Sphingobacteriales; family Sphingobacteriaceae; genus Pedobacter; species Pedobacter rhizosphaerae. The sequence goes on from NZ_FOGG01000014.1 coordinate 3,244, forward strand.
CAGGTTAAGGTCTTCGGTAAATTCATCCGCACCATCAATGCTGATATCTAATGAACTTACATGGCCGAGATCAAGGATCTCAATGCCATAAGATTGAGCTAACTCGGCTGTTTTTAGAGAACTGGCTACGGCCTTAATCTTTAATCCAGCCTTCACTCTTTCACCAATCTCTTTGATGGCGAATGTAGCTGTAGACCCCGTTCCTAAACCTACAAAATCCCCATCCTTTACAAAGGCTACTGCCGCGCGGGCAGCAGCTAATTTCTCTGCATCCTGTTCGTTTTTATCGATTGGCTTCATAGCAGTAAAAATAATAAACTTATTGAAAAGTAAGTCAATATGCGCCTGACTTGGAGCGAAGCGGAAAGGTAAGCAGTAAATTTATTTCAGCATCTTTAACTATATTCCTAAAATAAATTTTACCACCAACACAATATTTCCTTTTTATCACGTTTATATATACGAGAGCGTTAATTTAGATGATGGGGATTCTGCGATAGTGGAATCCCCATTTCTTTTTTCGCCTGAAATCAAAATGCTTTTTAAGCTCATCATCTACAAACACGCCTGACTTTGTTACAAGATATACCCAAATTTGCCCTGACTTTGTTACAAAACTTGCTTTGAATATTGTCCCGTAGTCTTTCTACTTCCCCATAAAAAAGCCCTGAATTACTTCAGGGCCCCAATCATTTTTTTCTAAAACCTTCCTATTAAACTCAACCCATAAGTTTTAGGGTTTCCTAGGTGCGCTGCACCAAAATCGTAGGCATAATCAACATAGGTTTTGTTGGCGAGGTTTCTTCCCCAAAAAAACAAATCAAATGCTTTTGCCGAGAAGCCTACTTTGGCATTGTAAATATTATAGCCTTTTTGCTGAATCTCATTACTTAAATCATAAAATTGATTTCCGATGAAAGACCATTCTCCTCGTGCGATAACATTGAGCTTTGCGCGAGAATCTATCTCATAAGCATATTGTAAGGCTAGCATAGAAGTCATCTCAGGCGTGTAAATCTGCTTGTTTCCGCTTAAATCGACCATGGTGCCACCTTTTGACAGATTTAATGATTTGTACTTAGCATCGGTATACCCCAGATTGTAATCCATACTCAATCCTTTCACCGGTTTTGCTGAAAGTTCTAAATCAAATCCCTTGCTGGTTAATTTTCCAGCATTACGAGTGGTAGTAAGGGCATCTGGTAGTATTAAAATAGGAATCTGTGCATCTGTTACCTGAATATAAAATGCAGCAAGATTCACACTCAAACGTTGATTAAAGAAAGTGTTTTTACTGCCCAGCTCTATATTGTTGCTGTATTCTGGTTTGTAAGCATCCAATGGTTTTACACTCGGATCGGAGGCCAATTGAGTGATGCCTCCAGCTCTATACCCTCTGCTATAAGAGACATAAATTTGGTTATCTGAAGCAAGCAAGTAACTTAAGCTTAGTTTTGGAGAAACAGCATGAAAGTTGGCTTTAGCCGAAGTATCTCCTTGCGTAACGATTGGATCCATTCCCGGAATCAAATATTCTCCCGAAGCCAGTAGCTTTTTATGTTCATAATCATATCTTAATCCTGCAGTTGCGTTTAACTGATCTGTTAACTGATAGGAAAGCTGACCAAATGCCGCCAAACCTGCGCCCTTACCCGAGTTGATATTTACGGCAGTAGTAAAAGGTTCAGCCCCCATTATTGCCCCATCAGCACCAAAATAAGTGCCCTGCTTTACCGGATTACGCTGGTAAAAACCATACAAGCCACCCAACCACTTTAATCTTGATGCACTGGTAGCCGATGAGCTAAATTTGATTTCCTGGGTATATACCTCCACTTTGTTCCAATCCTTGCCATAATCATTCACGATGGCTACCGCATCTAAGGGTGAGAAATCACCGTCAATAGGTTGTTTATAATACCTGTAATTAGATTGATAGGCTGTTTGTGAGCTGAAATTAAAATCTTCAGCAGCATAATTGGCAGATAAAGAGGCATTAAATAAATTATCAACCATCTCTGTTGTGGCATTCTGGTTCAATTTAAAAGGGTTTGCCAAAGCCTCATCTACAGAACCTGCTAAAGGAAAAGTTCCGTTGTTTCTGTTTTCGTTGTGCTTAACATTTAAGGTTAATGCAAATTTAGAGGAGGCTAAGAATTTCAGATAGTAATTGCCTAAATAACCATGAAGCTTATCAAATTTAGTATTGTTAAATTCATTGGTGTAAAAACCATTTTGCTTATTGTACAATCCTGCCGCACCAAAAAATAGCTTGTTTTTGATAAGAGGAGTTCTAATCCCTGCACTGTACCGCTGCTGACCATAATTTCCGATATCTACACCAGCAAAACCATTAGTGGCATTGGTTGGCTGTTTGGTAATGATATTGATTACCCCACCCATCGCATTTCGCCCATAGAGTGTTCCCTGTGGACCACGGAGTACTTCAATACGCTCCACATCAAATAATGAGGCGATGTAGGTATCTAGCCCAAATTGATTTACCCCATCAATATAGGTAGCCACTGCCGGATCATATGAGGTAGTACCAATCCCCCTGATGGAGGTAACATTTCTCCCATCACCAGGATTACTGCTGTATAAATTCGGTACAATGGCCGAAAGATCTCTGGTATTTTGGATGCGATAATCGCTTATCTTAGCCGCTGATAATACGGTGATGCTTGCCGGAATTCCCTGAACTTTCTCTTCGATCTTCTGAGCAGATACCGTTATTTCATCCAGCTTTGTATCATTCCCCTCCAGTACTACTTCTAAAAACTGGCCATTTATAGTTTTAACTGTACTGGCATAACCAAGTGCAGTAAATTTAACATTAAGTTTTCCGCTTGGTACTTTTTCGAATTCAAATGTTCCATCTGCTTTACTTACCACACTTAAATTGGTATTTAATACCTGTATAGTTACCTGTCCAATGGGCTCACGTTTATTATTTTTAATCGTTCCAGAAAGGCTATTTTGCTGTGCATTCGCTGCAAAGCAGGTTAGTAAAAATATGCTTACTAACGATAAAATTTTATTCATCTTCTTACTACTGGTTTTAAAATAAAACGTTGGGCATTCTGCTCCTATACATGGGTAACGGCTGTCCTTCGACGAGCTCAGGATGACAGCTATTTTCTTATGATATAAGTAAAAGCAATTGTCAGTCTGAGCCCGTCGAAGATTATATTCTCTCAACCGTTTAAAAAATGATTACTTCAAGGTATTGATCCATGCGGCAATTTTGTAAGCCTCAGCCTTAGTAACCTGCGGCATCGGAGGCATCTCCGTTGAATAACCAGGCCAGTTTTGTGGCTGTGGATTGTGAATCAACTTGAAGATTTTCTCCGCACTGTAATTTCTTTTGGCAATTTCTACAAACGGAGGGCCAATCTGTTTCTTGGTGGTGTTGTGACAAGCCAGGCAAGTGTTTTTAGTTAATAGGCCCTCTACTTCTTTATAAGTTGGCGCTTTGGTGCTCACCGCAGTTGTTTTAGCAGGAATAGCTTTAGTTTCTGCTTTCTTAGCCGGAGTGGTTACTTTCTTTGCAGGCGTTGAGGGAACAGCAGCCTCAGAATTCCTGGTACTTACCTCATTCGTAGAAAGCTTAGCACCATCTGGAATTTGATTTAAAGTATAATACGCCACTGGATGAATTAATGAATAAAATCCTTCCTTCGATCTGATTCCATCTAAAGTAAGCGTATGGATATAATATTGACGAAGATTCTGAACAATGATTCTGGCTTTTAAACCGTCTGCGGATACCTTAACACCAGCAATTTTTAACTTCTCGGTATTTACCGGAGGCGAGCCATAAACCGGATGATATTTGTAAATGAAGCTCTCTGCATGGTAAGAGGCTAAATCCTCAGCAGATTTCCGATCAACAGGCATAGTGAATTCTACTTCAAAACCATCTGGCATAGCCTTAACCGTTTTCATTTCGAATGGCATTTTGTTGTTGTAAACCAACCTTTCTAAACCTTCATTCGCATCACCAGCTGAGCCCCAACCACGATTAGTTTCACCAACAAATAATGATCCATCTGTTCCCCAGGCCATTCTGAGTACACCCGAACGGAAACCCTGACGGAACATAAAAGCAGCACCTTGTTCTTGTCCCTTTACCGTTTCCAGGAAAACCCTCGAGATAATACTCATCCCCTGGTCGCCTACTAAAATTTGTCCGGCAAACGGTCCAAAGGTATTTTCAGGAATTTTGATAGGTTCTGATGAGGAGATCCCCAAAATACCATAAGGTAACCAGGCAGAAGGCAAACGAAGTTCAGGGAAATCTTTTTTCATTTCAAAGAGCGTTTTGAAAGTTTCATTTACCCTATTTTCTGGCTTGATGTAACGTCCTTCCTCATTTTTAATCCGGCGTTCATCCATTTTAGAATAAAAGAAATCAGATTGCAGTTTTACAGGAGAATCAGATCTTCCTGTCCACCTCAAGCTGGCAGGATGCCCCATAAAATCTCCTTTATTCACTTTCCAGATTCCGCCAGATCCTACCCAATCGCCTTGATTTTCGGTGAAATAGAATTGTCCGTCAATAGAGCCAATTCCGGCAGGCGAACGAAAACCTGCTGCATAAGGTGTCATTTTTCCTTCTTCGGTAATGTTCATGGCCCAACCCCTCATTGGTACACGACTTTCTGCCCTCCACCATTCTTCATCTCCGAAGGCTACGTTACCCGTTACCATAAAGGTACCATCAGGCATTAATACCGGACCGAAACTATACTCGTGATAATGACCGCTTAAAGGCCAGGCATAAATTGTTTCATAAACATCTGCCTTGCCGTCCATGTCTTTATCTACCAGTTTGGTGAGTTCGCCACGTTGTGCCACATAGATTGCTCCGTTTTTATAGGCTATACCTAATATTTCGTGCAAACCATAGGCAAACTTCTTAAAATATGGACGGGTACTGGTAGGATTTTCTACGATATATACTTCTCCCCTACGGGTAGATACGGCTAAATTCCCGTTGGGAAGGGTAACCAAGCCACCCACCTCTAATATGGGCCCTTCGGGTACCCTAACTTTATTTATTTTAAAGAAATCCTCTTCTTTGGGGGTTTCCTGAGCATTAAGAACAGTAAAACTGAAGCTCAATGCCAACATTGCAAGTGTTTTAAATGTATGTTTCATGATCAATCAGTTTTTAAAATAATAGCGAATAACTCAACTTATTTCCAATTGGAGCTACCAGCTGTTTTTGGCCGTCTACCGAGCGGATAACCGGTTTATTTGAGCCTTCAGCGAGTTGCAGGTAGTAAGATTTATCACCAATCAGATATAAGCCCTTGCCTAAATCTTCTATATTTTCTGACTGCGCCAATAGAAAGTACAAATCCGAAGCACCTTTTTCCAAGATAATATCCCGGGTCAATCCCTTTCCATTTTCCATTATTTTAACCGCATCGGTCACCTTGTTTCCATAAATTTCATATTTAAACTCTGGGCGCTCCTGACTATCCATTACATATCCTTTGGGTTTAAAACCAGTTCCGGTAGTATCTGCCATCCAGTTAGCCTGGTTATTGGCCAATTTCGAAATGGCTAAAACGTTTTTTTGGGTAAAGCGGGTTACACTTCCCAGGGGGCGTGATGTTCCATTTCCACGGCCATCCCACATTGGAGTAGCATCAATAAAGCCACCATGCCAGCCGTGTAATAGTGTTCCGTTATCTAAATCATAGCTAAAGGCTACTTTCTCAGGTCCGCCTACCGAAATGGCGTGTACCGAACGTACATTGCGAACCACATCTACAAAACTGCGGATCATGGTATTGGCTGGTGCATCAATATAAATAGGATCGGCTCCCGAACCTTGATTAGATTTAGGAATCTCAGATAAAGCAGTAATCTGGATATTTTTAAAAGCCACAGTTCCGTGGTCGCCTTGTAAACGCAGTGGTCCTTTTGCCTTTTCTGCTGATGCAGCTCCCCGGGTTGCTCCAAAGAGCTCTACATTTTCATGAATGGTAACTCCATTTAATTCAATGCTTATAAATTTGGCATTCTGAATTTTCTTTCCTGTACCATCAAACTTTGGTGCCTGAAAAATGATTTTGATATGCTGCCACAATCCCGGAGCCTTGCTTACGTTTTGACGTGGAGCTATTCCACCAAAACCTTTATCTCCTTCAGGCTTCGAATCGTCCCAACGCTCATAAATTCCACCGTTATTGGCTGAAGTAGCATTTTTTAATCCCCAGGCATCATCAATCTGGATTTCATAGTTTCCTTGCAGGTAAATCCCGGAATTGGTGCCTTTCGCGGTTAAATAGTCCAATTCAACAGCTACATCGCCATATTCTGCGGTTGTAAATAGGTCTTCGCCATGTTTTTTGGCAGATGACTGGTTGAGCAGTACGCCTGTTCCTTTATTATTTTTAAGTGTATTTTCGGCATTTAGGTCGGCAAAAACGTTCTCTACTATAGTCCAGGAATTGGATGGTGTTTTAAATGCAGAGAGGTCGTTAAGCGCTATGCGCTGGCCGAAAGACAGGAAAGCTGAACAAAGCAATAAAGCTGTTCCTCCCGCCTTTAAGACGTTGGTTTTCATATTTGGTTGGTTCTTTAACCAGCCTTAGTTAGGGGCCGGTAATTTTAATTAAAAAGAGGCTGTATCATCAGTTCGATTGTCATCTTAAGTAGTTCATCATGAGCATTTCAGATGTCATCCTGAGCTTGTCAAAGGATTAATTCTATGATACAGCCTCTGTCATTTATTTTTCTGTAGACAATGAATAAGGGAAATCAGCAGGATTTGACCCTCTGGTTTTATTCGGTGTTGCACTCATATTGAAGTTCAATACCGCTCCTTTTTGCAAGCCACTGTGGCTGATCCAGTTTTTAGAATAAGGCTTACCGTTCATCTGCAGTGATTGAACATAACGATTGTTATCGCTATTGGCAGCTGCATTAATGTTTACCGTTTTACCATTTTCTAATGTGATGGTTACCTTTTTAAATAAAGGTGCGCCCAAAACATATTGATCTGTCGCTGGCGTTACCGGATAGAATCCCATGGCAGAGAAAACATACCAGGCAGAAGTTTGTCCGTTATCTTCATCACCACAATAACCATCTGGCGTAGCTTTATACATGCGGTTCATGGTTTCTCTTACCCAATATTGCGTTTTGTAAGGTGCACCACCATAGTTGTATAAATAAATCATGTGCTGAATGGGTTGGTTACCGTGTGCATACTGCCCCATATTGGCAATTTGCATTTCCCTGATTTCATGGATTACACCACCATAAGCACTCTCATCGAATACCGGAGGCATAGAGAACACAGAATCTAATTTGGTTACAAATTGCTCATGCCCGCCCATTAATTTGGCTAATCCGTCTACATCCTGGAAAACAGACCAGGTATAATGCCAGCTGTTACCTTCGGTGAAAGCTCCACCCCACTTAAATGGACTGAATGGGCTCTGGAAAGTACCATCTTCATTTTTTCCACGCATTAAGCCAGAAGCCGGATCGAACAAGTTTTTATAGTTCATAGACCTTTGCTTGTAAATATCAATCTCTGAAGCAGGTTTACCCAATGCTCTTCCCAATTGGTAGATCGTGAAATCATCATAAGCATACTCTAAGGTTTTTGCTGCATTCTCATTCTTTTTAACATCGAAAGGAACATAACCTAATTTGTTGTAATATTTTACACCATCACGGCCTACAGCCTCCATTGGACCTTCGTTGTTAGCACCATGTTTTAAAGCTTCCCATAAAGTTTGAATATCATAACCTCTTAAGCCTTTAATGTAAGCATCAGCTACTACAGAAGCAGAGTTATTACCTACCATAATGTTGGCATATCCAGGGCTGCTCCATTCAGGCAACCATCCTCCTTCTTTATAGTCGTTAATCAAACCTTGCTGCATTTCTTTGTTAATAGATGGATATACTAAGTTTAAGAAAGGATATAATGCACGGAAAGTATCCCAGAAACCAGTTCCAGCAAACATATAACCTGGCAATACCTGACCATTGTAAGGGCTCCAGTGTACAATTTGATTTTGAGCATCTACCTCATACAATTTATTCGGGAAGAATAAAGTACGGTATAAGCAAGAATAGAAAGTACGGGTTTGATCTATTGTTCCGCCCTCAACAGCAATGCGGCTTAATGTTTTGTTCCAAATGGCTCTTCCTTTTGCTTTTGTAGCATCGAAACCGTCGGTACCAACTTCTCTCTTTAAGTTTAACTCTGCTTGCTCAAAACTGATGAATGAAGAAGCTACCCTTGCAGTAACCTGCTCACCTTTAGCTGTTTTGAAACCGATAACTGCACCTGAATGATCGCTTTCCAGTTCAAGTTCTTTTTCTTTCAGTTCTTTTCCACTCCAGGTTTTTGCCAATTGAAAATCCTTGTTGAAATAGATAACGAAGTAATTTTTGAAGTTTTTTGGCAATGGACCACGGGCATATTTGGTAGTATAACCGATAATTTTGCGTTCGGCAGGAATAATTTTAATGTATGATCCCTTATTTTGCGCATCTACAACCACATAAGAACTATCTGTTTTAGGGAAAGTGAACCTGAATTGCGCTGCTCTTTCTGTAGGGGTAATTTCTGTGGTTACATCTGCATCTGCTAAATAAACGCTATAATAGTAGGGCTTAGAAACCTCTGCTTTATGGCTAAACCAACTTGCTCTCTCATCATCCGTAAATTTCAATTTTCCGGTAACGGGCATAATGGCAAAAGCACCGTAATCGTTCATCCATGGAGAAGGCTGATGGGTTTGTTTAAAACCACGGATTTTATCCGCATCGTAAACGTAAGCCCAGCCGTCGCCCATCTTACCGGTTTGCGGCGACCACATATTCATCCCCCATGGAAGTCCAATAGCGGGATAAGTATTTCCATTAGATAAACTAGGCTTAGATTGCGTGCCCATTAAAGGGTTGATCCAATCTACGGGATCCGTAATCTTACCTACGGTTTGAGCAAAACTGGTAGAAGCAGCCAGGCTCAAAAAGGCGATAAAAAGTTTTTTCATTTTAATGTGTTTCAGTTTATGTGTGTTTTTTGATTAAATTAAAGGTTGGGTTGCTGAACATAATCTGCCCAAAGCCCATCAAGATCCTTACCGGTGAGTTTAGACCAGATATCTTTGGTATAAGTATGTTCTCTTAAAGATTCATCAACTGCCTTGATGGTGCCGGCTTTGACGTATTTTTCTATCCAGGCGAAAAAGCGTGCAGTAATGCGGTAACTATTTTTATAAGTATGTTCTGGCTTTAAATCTGGCAGGTTCCATTTTGCCCCGGCGTTATCCACACCAAATTTATATCTGGCGTAATCGGCAATGCCTTCAGTTAACCAGCCCGGACCAACGCTTCTGCCGTAATCCTGAACAATATGCATCACTTCATGAGTAACCACATCAATATCTTCCGGATGTTTTTCCATCCAAATTGAACTATACGTTACTTTTCCATTGGCTGTAGCGGCAACCCCCTTATAAGCGGTATCTACAAAAAAGGTAACACTTTTATCCGTACCGGGATTATATTCCTTGGCAAGCTTTGGATAAACTTCAAAAAAGGTTTTGATCAGGCGCTTCTTCAACTGTGGATCCAAAGCTGTAAAATTACTTTCGAAAGTTAATTTATATCCATTTTTTTTGATGATTTCCTGCGCTGCAACAGGCTTAGATTCAATTATGGCAAGCAAGGCCAAAAGGGATAAAAAAAATATTTTTTTCATGTTTGATTGATTTCCGGCTTTGGTTAGTTTATTCTTTTGCAAAATAAAAATAATTATGTAAAACGTTTTAGTAAATCAGATATTTTTTTCATAACATTTTTGTTTTACAATAAACAAGCTACTCATTGCCAATTATTTGCTATTGTATTTTAGCTCTACCACGGGGTTTTTACTGTAATCTTCCCACAACTGATCAATGGTTTTTCCGGTTAGGTTTACCCAGGATTGTTCGGTATACTGATGTGCCCTTAACTGGCTATCTAAATTAGCAATAAGTCCTGGTTTTACGTATTGTTCTAACCAGGCAAAGAACCTTGCGGTAATGCGGTAGCTATTTTTGTAACTCTGTTTCTCGCTATAATTGGGTAAACTCCATTTAGATCCCACATTATCAACACCATATTTATAACGTACATAATCGGCAATCCCTTCGGTTAACCAAACCGGACCAGCGCTATAGCCATAGCCTTGTACAATGTGCATCGTTTCATGAGTAACCACATCAATATCAGTTGGATGCGCCTTGAGGTATCCGGCACTGAAAAGGATTCTGTTTCCACTGGCCTCGGCTACTGCTTTATAGGCTGTATCTACTACGAAAAGTACATCGTGGGTAGATTTATCATTAAAGGTTTTCACTAGTGTGGGATAAATCTCAAAGTAAGTATCAATTAATTTTTTCCTCACAGCAAGATCTAAGCCTGGGTCCTTACTGATAAAGGTTAAAGAATAACCACCTTTCTTATCTACGCTGTAACTATTCCAGTTCTTCTTAAATGCTTCAAAAAGTGCTTTTTCAATTTTCTTTTGAGATTTGTTTTCAGCCCATTTTCTATTCACCTTAATCTCTCCTTCCTTACCGGCGATAGCTGGAATTTCATTAGCAAATTCCAAAGTCACCTGCCTTTTAGTACGGTATCCGTCTGCCTGCGCAAATGTTGGATAAACTTTAAAAAAAGCCGATTTAAGCTTCTCATTTAAAGCCATATGCGATGAACTATCCGGATCATTAATGGTAATTTGATAGGATCTTTGTGCAAAAGCACCCATTGAAAGCATCAACAGGGCTAAGAGTGTAGTTTGTTTAATCATTGTATATCTGGTTTTTTATTTTGAAGGATTTCTGGAATAAGGAAAATAGCGCATGCTAAAAATAACATGCGCTAATTCCATTATAAAAGACTTAAGTACAGCTTGTCTTTAAGGCCTGTTGCCCGTAAAAGTTAAAGTATCTGTTGCAGATCTGGTAGCAGGGCTTGTACCCCATTTAAAGGATAGGTAAAAAGTTTTCGTAACCGGATCATAACGGTTATCATAAGCTGGATCATTTTGCAGTGTAGCATTCGCTGAACTGGTCATGGTTACTTTATTGGTTGCAGGATCTACATTAATCCTTAAACCATCAATACCCGCAACATCGCCACCATTTGACCATACCTGACTAAAATCTACCACTTTAGCACCATTAGTAATCAAATTTTTGCTCAAGCCAGAGAAATTACCAGTTAAAACAGGGTCGCCTTCTCTAAAAACATACCCTTTAAAACTATAAACTCCATCATATTTATTTCTAACTGCGACTTTAATCACAACTGAAGCAAAATTTTTGCTAATCACCTCTCCAGAAGCATCGGTAATGGTTACCGGAAGTCCGTAGCTGATATCTGGATCGAGTGCGCCACTTACAAATTTAACCGGCACCTGTACTCTTCTCTGTCCTGCAGGAATGACAATTGAGCTTGGCATGCTGAAAGCGGCAGATGGAACAATGGTTAACGGAGCACCCGAGTGTGCGGCATTATAATTGGCTATCACAGCTGGATTAACGCCCAAAGTCACTTTAATATCATTTGTTTTGATGGTAGAAGCGGCGTAGTTAATGTAAAATACATACTCGTTCGGAGCCTCTTTTTGGATCAAAGAAGTAGACAGGGAATTCACACTTCCATCTCCCATTGGCGAACCTACCGGAATTTCCACCACCGGTACAGTACTTGAAAAATCAGGTTGTTCATTTTTATTTTTCAAACAAGCAGTTAAAACCGTTACGCTTAGCATAAGGGCTACTCCTTTCAGTATATTTTCTTTTTTCATCTTTTTCGAATTTCAATTTAACTATTGTACATCCCAGAAAATCCTGGAAGTAAACTGGTTAATGGTACCCTGCGCAATTACATTTGCAGCATTTGTATTATACTCGCGTTGCGGATAAAGCATCCTTACCGGAATTTTCCTGGTAGTTACTGTAGAGGCAATAGAGATTGGCATATCAGCAGGCAGCTCTAGTCGTCTGTAATCTGTCCAGGGCTCAATATCATTAGTTCCGTTCATGGCGGCCCACTTTTGCTTAATGATTAAAGCCATTTTATCTGCATTGGCATCCCAATTGGCTACCGATTGATCGGTTAAGTAGGTATCGGCTTCTGCTGCAGTTAATCCTAAATAAAGGAAATTAGCCTTCACTGCCGCCTCATAATAAGCTCTTGCATCACCTGCTATCCAGCCTCGTTGTGCAGCTTCTGCCTGGATAAACAAACTCTCAAAATCAGTCATGATGGGTTGATCCTGATCAAATGATTTTAAAACGCCTTCTCCAATACTCGATACCGTACTGATGGTTTGATCGAAGTTAACTTCCTGCCCCCATACTAAACTTACGTAGGTGCTTCCGGCTCCATCGTTGATGGTGTTATAAAACTTACCCAATCTTGGATCATTGTTGTTCTTGAGGAAATCCATGCCGTATGTACTGGCCAACATGTAGCCATGGCTGGCCGTACGCGTTCCGTCTACCCCATAACCATAAACCGACCAAAATGGATTTTGCTTTCCAGTGGTATTTAAATATCCTGGATTGTTGAACATACCGCCATCAGTTTCGATATAACCAAATCCATTTGCACTAATCTTGGCAATCTCTGCTTTGATATACGCCTCTCTTCCCGGCATTTCCGATTGGCGAAGCAATATTCTCAGCTTTAAGGTATTGGCGAATTCTCCCCACTTCTGTAAATCGCCATGTGCATAAATATCAGCCGCAGCATCGGCAGGTGCAACCGTTGCTGTTTTGAACAGGTTTGTTGCAGTATCCAGTTGTTTAACTAAATCTTCGTAAATATCCTGTGCTTTATCATATTTCGGATTCAGGAAGTTGACAGATTGATTGGCCTGTGTATAGGGAACGTTACCGTAAAAATCTACTAAATACTGATAATCCCAGGCTTTCATGGTTTTCGCTACGCCTACAAAAAAGGTCTGGCCAGAAGCTTTACTTTGTTTTTCCAAATACGCATAATCGGTTAAGTTATCATAAATATTGGCCCAAAGCGTGGTAGAGCCACTCCAGTTCGTGGTAAAATTGTATGACCTCTCTTCATACCATCCCGAAACACCACCTGGGGTCATCCAATAGTTCATCCACAGGGCTGCAAAGCTATAAAAGATAGAACTGCCTGTGGTGGAAGCAGCTGTGTTATTAAGTGCTCCTGTTAAAATCAATGCTGGTTTTACAGCTGTCGGACTGTTTGGATTTTCGTTAATATCCAAATATCCTTTCTTACAAGCACCTAGTGAAAACACCAACGCTGCAAGTATATATATCAATTTCTTTTTCATGTCTTTCATTTATTGATTAAAAGCCAATGGTTGCTGTAAATCCGTAAATACGGGTTGGAGGAGTTTGGTTCAGGTTATTTACACCCTGTGCATTACCAGTACCCACGTTAATTTCCGGGTCTGTATAGATATTGTCACTAGGCCTGAACATAAACAGGTTTCTTCCTACAAGGGCAATACTTGCATTTTTGATGAAGCTGGCATGCGCACCTAACCATTGAGCAGGAACCTGGTAAGCCAATGATAGCTCTCTGATTTTCCAGAATGCCGCACTTGAAACATAGTTGGAAGCTGTATTCGTTCTGATTCCATCCGACCAGAAAGAGCCATTTCCCTGGATAGTGGTTACGTTCGTGTTAGGAACAAACACACCTGGTGAAGTTTGAATAACAGAGTTTGGATAGATAAAGCGTTCACGTCCTGCCTGGGCAGAAGTGTAACTGATACCAGAGAAATCTAAAGTACTGGCCATTCCACTGTAGAAAACATTTCCACTGCGGTATTCGGCTACGCCTGATAAAGTAAAGTTTTTAAAGGTGAAACTGGTGTTTACCCCTAAAATGTGATTGGGATTAGTTTGCCCGAAGTCCTTATTGATCGGACTGGCAATTGGTAAGCCTGTATTCGCATCTACAATAACTCTACCTTGTGGATCTGTCTGGTAGGTACTTACCTGCAATGATGGGAAGCTCTGGCCTAATACAACGTAGTTATTATCTCCAAGCCCAAGTTGCGACAGATCACCATAAAGACCCAATACCTTATTGGTATTATACGAATAGTTAATGCCAACATTCCACCTGAAACCATTAGATAAACCAATAACCGGAGCAGCATTTAAGCTAAACTCAAATCCTTTATTCTCTGACTCGCCTGTGTTTATTACGGCTGTGGTGAAACCTGTTGATGCAGACAAGTCGATACCATTTACAATCTGCTGATTTTTCGTATTTTGCAGATATACGGAAGTTTCTAAGGTAATTCTGTTGTTTAAAAAGCCAATATCGAATCCAAGCTCTTTAGAAAGTGTATTTTCTGGTTTCAGGTTGGGGTCATTAATCTGATTATCTACGGTATAACCAGCTGTGTTACCATAAGGAAAACCACTAGCCGGATTGATAGTGGAAATGAGTTTATAAGGATCAACCTGAACAGCCGATACTTTAGAAATGCCTCCACGCAACTTTAAATTACTGATTACTTTACTTTCCTTTAAGGCTGGGATAACATCAGTAAGTGTTGCAGCTATGTCTACCGCAGGATAAAAGAAAACACGGTTATTACTGTTAAGCCTAGAATCCCATTCATTTCTTCCCGAAACATGAACTGTTAGAAAATCATTATAGGTGGCCGTTAAATCACCAAATACGGCCAACTGGCGAGAGTTTCGCTCTAATTCCGAACCCACAATCTCTCCTGTACGGTTACTTAAGTTGAAAAGATTATCTACTACCAGGTTATTTCCCTGAGCAGTAATGTACTTATAGTTTTTCTGGATTACCTGCGCACCGCCAATTAAGGTAAACTTAAATTGGTTGAATGTTTTGGTGGCCGTAGCTAAAAAGTCTCCGGTATACCTGCTTTCAAACTCGTTGTAGTCGCGAACAGAAGACCTGTTGTATTGGGTAGCCGCCACACCTTTACCAGAATCGTGGGCAAAATCAGAATAGGTATAGGCATAGTTAAAATCTTTTCCCTGCGAATTCTTGGTGCTCAAACCACCCCTCGCCATCAAACTTAACCAATCAACGGGTTTGTAGGTTAAGGAAAGATTACCCAACAAATCATCTCTACGCTCTTTGTTTCGGTATTGCTTTAAACCAAAATACGGACTGATATAATAATCATTGTAAAAATCATTCGGATTACCATACTTAGAATCCAGGTCGCTATACTCTGTTAAAGGAATATTACCCGGCGTATTGATTACATTGTTATATACCTGATTGGTGCTTTTATCGTAATTTCTCTGTGTATAGTTGAATGAATAATCAGCCAGAAACTTGCCTATCTTTCTGGTACCGTTAATACGGAAAGCAGTTCTGTTAGATTTGTCTCCCGGCACATATCCTTTACTATTTACCCTTTGCACATTGATGTAGGTGGTTCCATTTTCATTTCCACCCGAGTAAGAAATATCGTTCTGCTCATCAATACCCGTTTCAAAAAAGCTTTCCTTCTCACCATCCTTGTAGGTATAAGGAACCATTTGATAAGTACCATCCTGTAAAATACGGCCCACCGGACGTAAGCTACCATCAAAGCGATCGCCAAAAGTTTGGTTCTCAAAAGGTGTATATTGGCCAAAGCCAAAGTCATCCTGCGTTGTTCCACCACCAAATTCCGTCTGCATTTTAGGAAAATACGATAAGCGGTTCATTAAAGTAGAGTTGGTATAAGATACTGAACCACCATCAGCAGAACCTCTTTTTGTACTCACAATCATCACACCATTAGCGGCATCAGAACCATAGAGCGCTGCAGCATTGGCACCTTTTAAAATATTCACGCTTTCAATATCATTCGGGTTAATGGAGTTCAACTGATTAAGCGGCACAATAATTCCATCAAGTACCAATAAGGCCTGGTTATTTCCTTGAAAAGAGCGGTTACCACGAAGTACAACCCTTACCTGATCACCCGCATCGATTTGGTTATTTGCCTGAGAAATCTGTAAGCCTGCAACTTTACCCGATAAGCCTGTAGCCAGATTGGTTGGACGGCTGGAGGTTAGGGCTTTTCCGGTTACCTGCTGTGTGGCATAGCCAATTTCCTTTGGTTTACGTTTAATACCCAATGCTGTAGTAACGGTTACCTCGCTTAAAGTCTGGGCATCTGTAATCAACTTGACATTGAGCACCGCTTGATTCCCTACCGGAACATCCTGGGTAATGAATCCGATGTAGGATAATTGAAGTATGTCACCTGGAGAGGCACTAATTGTGAATTTTCCATCAGCCCCCGTAACGGTTGCTTTTTTTGTTCCTTTAATCAGAACACTGACACCCGGGATGGGCAATCCATCATTGTCAGCAATCACTTTTCCCGTTATGTTCTTACTCTGTGCATGGGTTAAGCTTAGCCCCCAATACAAGAACAGGAACAAACTAAGTACTAGTTTTTTCATAGTTGTTAGATAGTTGTTAGTTAATAATGAAATAGGTTATAAAACGTTCAGTTCAGGCCAAAAAAAAACTGCTAATCGTTTGAGAAGCAGAATTCAAGCAATAAAGATTTGGCTGACTAAATCGTTTTAGTTTTCAATTATAGAGATTAAAACGGAATTAAAAAAGTAACATAGCTATTACAGGAACCTAACAGCCATAAATTCAGCTGATAAGGCTAAAAAAAAGCACTTAAAAAAGAAAAACAGCTAAAATATTTAGGATATCACATGTGATTTTAGTCATTATTTAGAATAAGTTGTAAAATAGGCGAGATATTTTTGTGTTTATGAAGATATTTAGGTTTACTATTTAACCGCAAAGGGCGCGAAGTTGTCACGCAAAGTACGCAGCATTAGCAATCACCCACAACCCATTTAACCACGGAGAGCACACAAAGAATTACACGGAGTACACAAAGCTCTTCATGATCAAACTCCCCTACTTTTCAAGGAGGGGGGCGGATGGAAAGTGAATAGGCGGGGTGGTTATTTGATTTTAACCATAAAACTCTTCTCTGGTTGTAGCGTCTCCAATGCTATTAACTTAAGTCGAAAACTAAAATGTATTGTAATCCTGAGCTTGTCGAAGGGCAATTCATTTTAGTTTTCGACTTATTAAGAAGGTCTTCGACAGGCTCAGACAGACAGCGTTTAGCTTAAAAGGTGGTAGCGAGACGCTACGACCAGATATTTGCTACGACGAAATATTAAAACTGCAATATTAATGCTCAGCTTGCTGAATAAATGTATCGTTACAACTTGCAGCACCAATTAAGGCAGCATGTTCTTTTAATTCAGAAATTTTAATTTGGGTATCTATCTCGTTTCCTCTTAACGTTGCCACCAGCTCAGGCGCAAAAGCGTCAAAAGATTGAGCAATATTACCCCCAATAATTACCGTATCTATTTTATTCTCCCTGATGATGGGTATCAGGAACTGGGCAAGGTTATAACCAAACTCCATAAAAACCCGGGTAGCAGAATGGTCTTCATCAATCAATGCAACCAATTCCTTTACGCCTTCCAGTTCTACACCACTTAATTGTTTATATCTTTTTACAAACCACCGGGTAGATAAATAATCTTCTGCAATTCCATCCAGAAATGGTGAATTCCATAAATCTGCATCTTCAGCTTTATGGTTAATGCAAATAGAAGAGCCTAAACCAGTACCCAAGGTTAAACCCAATACATGGGCATTTCCTTTAGCTGCGCCTGCAAAAACCTCTCCCTGCAAAAAGCCGGCTGCATCATTAATAAACTGAATATTTTCTGCCGGAATATCAAGTCTTTTGGCTAATTCTTCTTTAACATTAAATTGATACAGCGATTTAAACTTATCCTGATCCTTAATCAATGAAATCCCCTGCTCATAATCAAAGGGTCCGGGCATGGCAATCCCTACATAACGAGATCCGTTTTTAATAGTACCAAAGGCATCGTCAATAATATCGCACCATGCCGATAAAATCACCTCTTTACTTTCCTGCGAATTTACAGGGCTACGCTTAATGGAATCCTTAACCAAAGTTCTTGTACTCAAATCTACTAAAGCGGCCGTAATGTGCGAACCACCTATATCAACACCTAATGCAACAGGCTTCTCCATTCTTTATTATATTTTCAATTATCAGTTTGTGGGAACTCAATCCCCTATTATTTATTTACTTAGCGAAAAAGGTTTATCTTCTTCTTTAAGCCCTCTCGTTAGAGCAGGCTTACTGTCCATTTCCAATCGCAATTCTCCACCATTTAACAAATCGCTATGTTTAAGGTAATTTTTGGTAAAGTCCTTCCCATTTAGCTTAGCCGATTTGATATACACATGTGTATCATCATTAGCTGGGGCATTAATGATAAATTTTTTACCATTCTCCAGATTGATGGTGATTTTTTTAAATGCCGGGCTACCTAAAACGTATTCTCCGGTTCCAGGGGTAACACTGTAAAAGCCTAAGGCACTTAATACATACCAGGAGGAAGTTTGTCCCTGATCTTCATCCCCAGGATACCCGTTCTCTGTAGCATCATATAATTTCTTCATCACCTGCCGGGCATGGAATTGCGATTTCCAGGGTTGGTTGGCATAGTTATACAAGTAAACCATATGTTGGATGGGTTGGTTTCCATGTGCATACTGCCCCAGGTTGGCCAACACCATTTCGGTCATTTCATGAATCATTCCTCCATAACTGCCTACATTAACTTTGTTGGGTTCAGTAAAAACAGAATCCAGTTTGGCCACAAAATTTTCATTGCCTCCCATCAGGTTAATCAGGCCTTTTGTATCATGAAAAACAGACCACTGCCAATGCCAGGCATTTCCTTCGGTAAATGGTCCGCCCCATTCTGTAGGGTCGAAGTTTGGAGCCCAGTTCCCTGCTGCGTCTTTTCCTCGCATAAAACGGGAAGCTGGATCATAAACATTTTTATAATTATACATGGGCTTAGCAAAAGTATCCATGTAATGCTGATTACTGGTCATCTGAGCTAAAGCATAACCACAATAATCATCATAAGCATACTCCAGGGTTTTAGCGGTTGCTTCTCTGTATTTGGGGTAAGAAACATATCCCAAACTGTTGTAATCTTTCACTCCATCCCGTCCGTTTGCCGGCCCCCATGGCCCTTTATTCATCGCTTCATGGTAATAGGCATCCAGTGCCTTTTTAGCGTCGAAAGTCCTGATTCCTTTTGCCCAGGCATCAGTAAGTAATGAAATGGCATGGTTACCGATCATACTCCCTGCTTCACTTGGAAAGGACCAGGAAGGCAACCAACCACATTGATCATATGCATCCAGCAAAGCCTGAACATAACGCCCCTGCATTTCAGGTTGTACCAATGTATTTAAAGGAAACTGGGCTCTGAAAGTATCCCAAAAGCCAGTATCGGTAAACATATAGCCTTGATGAATTTTCCCATCATACGGACTAAAATAATAGGGATTCCCTTTCGCATCTATTTCATAAAATTTCCTCGAGAAAAGACTTGCCCTGAAGAAACAAGAGTAAAAGGTTTCCATATCTGCTTTAGACCCACCTGCTACTTCAATTTTCCCTAAAGATTTATTCCATACCGCAGCGGCTTTAGCTTTGGTTTGTTCCAGGTTTTGATCTGCACCCAGTTCGCGCTTCAAGTTCAACTCAGCCTGTTCTAAGCTGATGTATGAAGATGCGGTTTTAACCTGAACCACTTCTCCGGGATTGAACTCAATAAAAGCCCCTTTGCCCAAACCTTCCGCAGCAATGGAATCTGCATTTACAGTATTTTTATTGTTTTCCCAGGTACCGAATGATCTGATTGGCTTATCAAATTTTAATATGAAATAACTTTTCCAACCTTTTTTAAAGCCTTCTCCATTATTTACATACCCCGTTATTTTATTTTCTTTAGGATAGATATGAACACCACTCAAACGGGTATAGCCATCTAAAACTAAAAAGCTTCTTTTCTGCTTTGGATAAGTGAAACGCAAATGGGCTCCGCGTTCAGAAGGAGATATTTCTGTGGTGATCTTGTTCTCAAATTTAACCTTGTAGTAGTTCGGTTTAGCAATCTCGTTTTCATGGCTAAACTTCGCTTCGCGTTTGTTTTCATCAACAACCAGGTTATCGATCATGGGCATGAGGGAAAAAACCGCGTAATCTCTGGTCCAGGAGCTGCATTGATGCGCCTGCTGAAATCCTCTTATCTTATCTTTGAAATACTGATATTTCCAGCCATCGCCATTTCTACCTGTTTGGGGAGTCCAGGTATGCATACCAAAAGGTAATGCAGTGGTTGGATAAGTGTTACCTCTTGTTAATTCGTGTTTGGAATTCGTTCCCTGAAGTGTATTTACATACTGCACCCAATCTTTCTGCTGCGCCCAAGCATTGGAGGAAGCCAGGCCGATTGCCAATGGGATGATGAATTTAAGTTTCATTTGTGTTTTGAATATTTTGCTCCCCGATGTAACCTATTCACCAGGTAACCTTCAATGTGTTTAATGCTGATTTTTTAAAAGTTTGGCATTCATGCCACCAAATTCTTAAAGCTTGCGCAAAGAATTACTTTTACTCATCGTCTTTATTAGATTTTAAGCAGAATGGAAAGAATTTATCTGTTGGAAAAGCTCGGATGACTGGAATATTATCCAGCATTTGGGGAAGAAAATTTCTCATAATTGGTTCATTTGGTTTAGATTGCTTAAAACGTTTTACCAACTACCTCCCTGACGCGACTTCTAAAAAACTCTCTGTATAAACTGCTAACTAATCAATTGTAAAGGCATCCAACGTAAAACGATTTACCAATCCAATATTAGATAATTTTATATGATATGGAGAAACCGAAAGGTAACATTTAAGTTACAATCAAAAATCTAGCTTCTGATAATGAGTTTGGCAGGGACGATGATCTCTAACTGCTCTGCTTTGGTTTTCTTAGACAACTGACTTAGAACCAGCTTGATCACATTTTCAGCAATTTCTTCCAGCGGTTGCTGTACAGCTGAAATTCTTGGGGTATGGAGTTCAAAAGCCTCATGATCATCATAAGCGATAACGTCGAAGTCATCCCCTACTTTTCTATCAATTTCCTTTAATACTTTCAATCCACTAATGGCTAAATAGTTGGTAGCAAAGAGGACGGCATCAATATTTTGGGTTTGAAATAAGGTTTTTATTTGAGCCATGGTTTCAGCTTCATCCTGATTAAAATGAATCTTTACCACCAGATTTTCATCGTAAGCAATTTTATGATCTTCCAGAGCTTTTTGATATCCCTCTAATCGCTCTGTTATTTGCTGCACATTAATATCTGTGGTTACCAGTGCTATTTTTTTCTTGCCTTGCTTAATAAAGCTTTCAATAGATTGATAGGAAGCATGGAAATGATCGGCTCCAACATAACCTGTTTTTACATCAGGCAGGTTACGGTCGAAAAGAATTACTGGCGTATTGTCTGCAAGCAATTGATTGATATCCTCTTCAATTCCCTTTGTCGGTGCAATGATATAAGCATCTACCTTTCTGGATTTAAACATGTTAATCAGCTCTTTTGCTTTATCAACATTGTTTTCAGTACTTGAATAAATAATCTTGTAACCTTTCTTATAAGCCTTATCTTCAATGAGTCTCGCTATTCTGGAGAAAAAAGAGTTTGATATATCTTCTATCATCAAACCAATGATGTTCGAGTTCCCTGTTCTCAAACTTCTCGCAATCTGATTAGGCTTGTACCCGCTTTCTTTAATAATCTTTTCTACTTTCTCGATTACAGCCTCGCTAATGGACTTCTCTTTGGCCTTGCCATTGATAATAAACGAAACGGTTGTAATGGATACATTAGCTTTTGTGGCGATATCTTTAATAGAAAGCGATTTCATCTATGAATTTTGTATTTAAATTAACCAAATCTAATAAAAAATATAGTTTTTTGACCCCAGTCTGGAATAAAACTGTAAAACGGGGGGCTTTATATCGTTTTTATTACTGAAAGCCAGGGCCTTCATCCATAAAGAAACGAAAAAGGTGCTCAGCATTGGGAGCACCTTTAAATTCATTTAATAACCTGGATTTTGAGCCAGCTTAGGATTCAAATCCCGTTGCCTTTGTGGAATCGGATACAAATTCCTGATCGAATTGGAAGCGTTATGATCCCACCAGGTTCCGGTAGTAAATTTACCAAAACGGATTAAATCATCTCTTCTAAACCCTTCGAATATAAATTCCCTTCCCCTTTCAACGAGTAGCTCATCTAAATTTAGGGAAGTGGTGGTATAGGCTTTGCCAGCCCATGTTGCATCAGTATAAGCCCTTTTCTTGGTCGCATTAATTAAATCTGCCGCTTCTTGTGTAGCATTGCCACCGTTTTTACGCATTAAAGCTTCTGCTTTTGCAAAATAGATCCAGGTTAAGCGGTATACATTCCAATCGGTATTGTTGTAATTGGGATCGGGTTCTACTTTAACTCCGTTAACAACACCTGGAACAGAATTCCCCAATTTATACTTATTGAACCGAACTCCACTGTTTTCTTCGCCCTCGCTCATGTTAGATACGGTTGATCCTTTTGAATTTCTTTGGATATTATCTACAAACTCCAGAGGTTTACCTGCATATTCTACAGTCCCTTGCACCGGTGTTACTCCATCGGCGAATTTTAACTGCGGGCCAATAAGCAACCAGTTGGTTTTGCGAAGATCCTCTGCCTCATATTTGTTGTAAACCCCTGGTATAAGTACAATACCATCGTTGCCATTTCGTCCCCCTCCATAAATATCACGTTGGGCAAAATGATAAAACTCACCTGTCCAGGATGGCTCAAATTTGGCTCGGGTAAAATCATAAGCAATAGAGAAGATCACTTCTTTGGATAAATCGTTGGTATTTTTAAACTGATCGGTAATATTTGGATCTAAAGCCATATTTCCATTCTGTCCACCTCCTTCATTATTGATAAGCTTATCTGCCGCAGCAATACAATCGTCCCACCTTGGCGTACCACTCCAAACTTCTGCATTGAGGTAAAGCTCAACCAACATGGCATAGCCACTGGCCTGAGACATTCTGCCCAATTGTGCCCTGGAGAGTTTTGGTACATTATTGATATTATCCTTAATCTCCTTCTCTACGAAATCAAAAACTTCTTTTCTACTGGATGTTGATGGGTACACAGGATTCAAAGGGTCTGCAGGTTCAGTTTGGATTGGCACACCACCAAATAAATCCATTAATTTAAGGTAATGGAAAGCCCTCAGCAACTTCAACTCCGATAGGTAAGCATCTTTCTCTTGTTGGGTAATCCCCATGGCAGAGATATCTCTCGAATTGATCTGGGCAATAGGGTCATTACAATAACCTACACCAGCGTACATCAGCGACCAGGCATTATTTAATCCAGCCTCATCTACCGTCCATGTGTGGTAGTGGAGTCTTTTCCATTTCCCGCTGTCTTCACCATGTGGTCCTTTAGTTGGCCAGGCCAGTTGATCGGCAGAAAGTTCTGCAGGCCTCCACCAGCCATCCTGACCGGATGGCGTTACCCAGGCATTGGCATGCGTATAAGGACGCAAAACTGCCGATAAAACCTCATTTTTGTTAGAATAGAAATTATCAGACGGAATCTGATCATAAGCATTCTCATCAAGCTTGGTACATGCACTACCCAAAGCTAAAAACAGCATAAATGCCAGATATATTATTGATTTGTTCTTCATTGTTGTATTGATTAAAAGCCTACATTAACTCCAAAAAGGAATGATCTGGTGCTTGGGTAAGCTCCTCTATTATCTACACCAGGACCTAAGCCAGTATCCTGAATAAAATCTGGATCATTTCCGGTGTAACCTGTAATGGTAGCCAGGTTTTGCCCTGTTGCATAAACACGTAAGTTGCGGATAAATTTAGATTTGAGTTTGAAGTTGTAACCCAAAGTCACTTCATCCAGCTTAACATTGGTTCCACTTTCCAGATAGTAATCTGAATACATATAGGTATCGTTAATCTGGTTGTACTTGCCAAAAGCTTCTCTTAAGTAGTTTTTACCCGAAACATATGGATTTCCATAGGTTAAGGCCGTAGTATTTAAGATGTCGTAATCAAACTTACCTCTCAAGAAAACTCTTAAATCGAAGTTTTTGTAAGACAAGTTGGCTGTGTAAGAAGCATAATACTTAGGAATGGCATTTCCAATGGGTGCAAGATCTGTCATACCTCTATCTTTTGAATAGTTGATTTGATCATTATGCACTGCTTGTCCGTTTCTGTTAAAGAACAACCACTTTCCATCGGCATCAAAACCTGCAAAACGCTTACCCCAGAAAACACCAACATCCTCTCCTTCGTAAGTGGTAATGGCATCGCCCAAATCACCCGCTCCACCAATGCTTCCAAAAGTCCTGTACTGAACCTTAAAGGTACCGTCTGAATAAGAATTGAGTTTGTTTTTGATGGTACTTCCGGTAAAGTCCATGCTAAAAGTTAAATCTTTAGTCTTAATGGCTTGATAGGTTAATGCAAGCTCAATACCTTTTGAAGAGATATTACCTACATTGGCATAAATGGTATTCTGGATATAAGGGGGTTGTGGGGTAGTGTAAAGATCTAAAAGATCTTTCGTGGTACGGTTAAATAAATCAAGTGATCCGCTTAGCTTACTATTGAACAAACTAAAGTCAGCACCGATATTGGTTTCTTGCTTGCTTTCCCATTTCAGGAAAGGGTTAGGATTTCTGCCCGGGCCATAAGTTTCGCGGTATGCTCCATCCGGATAAAGATATTTCCCTCCTGTGGTTAATAAAACTCTCGAAGCGTTGTTGGTAAAACCAGAGTTACCCGTTACACCATAACCCACACGAAGCTTTAGGTTATTTACCCATTTCACATTTTCCATGAACTTTTCTTCAGTCACATTCCAACCTACAGAAACTGCCGGGAAGCTTCCCCACTTGTTGTTGTCTCCAAAACGGGATGATCCTTCCCTTCTTAAAATAAACTGCGCCAGGTATTTATTGTTGAATGCATAATTAATCCGTCCAAAAAAGGCGATAAGGGTATTGTCATTCTTAAAACTTCCTAATCCGGCCTTACCATCTGCAAGAGCTTGTCCGGCATTCAGGTTATCTTCATTGAACTGATCATTTAAGAATCCACGGGTATTGGCTTTTGCCCCTTCTTCAATATTATACCGATAACTGTAACCTGCCAATACCGTGAAGGAATGCTTATCTATTGTTTTATTATAGTTAAGGGTAGGCTCAAATGCAAAACCCTGGGATAAGTAATTATTTTTGAAGGCATATCCTCCGTTTGGATAATCGCTATTTTCTACAGAGTTTTCACTTCCCAGCTGGGCATAACCGCCGTCCACATAGCTATCTCTTTGGATAGAACCGAATACAGAAGCTTTTAATCCTTCTACGATATCTAAATCTGCCTTAATATCTGCCGAGCTGGTTTGCTGTTTACGATAGCTGGTAGTTTGGTACAAACGCGCAAACTGATTGGTACTTTGGGTATCAAAATAGTAGGAGCCATCGGGGTTATAAATAGGCTTGGTAGGATTTTCTGTAGCATATTCTTCCCAACCGCTTCCGGTAAGCTCATTATCGAAAAAAGAAATAGGCGATCCACCTGCCAGCAAATTGGCTTTATTAAAATTGGTAGCCAAATTAAGTTGGATATTCAATTTATCATCCAAACCTTTCTGGTTGATGTTTAACCTTGCGGTATATTCCTCCCGGTCATTTTGCAAAGCGATACCTTGCAAATCGCGGTAGTTTAAGCTCGCGCGATAGCTGGTTTTATCTGTTCCTCCAGAGAGCGATAAGTTATGGTTATGAGAAATATTATCATGGTTGATTAATCGATCGTAAAGATCTTCATTACCTCCATAGTCTCTTCCTGAAATCTCTCCAGAGGTAAGTTTTTGTCTAAATTCATCGGCAGTTAAGAAGTCTAACCGGTTTTGAACGAATTCCTTTCTCACGTAGGAGGAGTAATTAAATGTAGGCGGACCTGATTTACCTTTTTTAGTGGTAATCAAAATAACCCCGGCATTTGCACTCGTTCCATAAATTGCTGCTCCAGATCCATCCTTCAGTACATCAACAGAAAGGATATCATCTTGTTGAAGCAGATCTGGATTTCCACCTGGGATTCCATCAATTACAAACAGCGGACTGGCACTTCCGGCTAAAGAAACCACTCCCCTTAATTGTACACTCGGACTAGAATTGGGGTTAGAACTTCCCGATCGGGTAATATTTAAACCTGCTACTTTACCCTGGACCAGATCGAGCGCACTACGTGCACCGCCCTGCCTGAACTGGGCAGTATCTACGTGGGCAACGGAAGAAGTAACCTCTTTTGTTTTTAAGGTACCATATCCCACTACCACTACTTCATCCAGTTTCTCGGCACCAGAGGGAACTAAGTTTACCACCAGTGGCTTACTTCCATCGCCTGCGGGAACCGATTTAGGTTGATACCCAATGTATGAAAATAACAAAACATCGGTTGCAGCGCTCACTTTGATGGAAAACTTACCGTTCTCTTGTGTTACCGATCCGCCCTGTTTTCCCTGAACTTTGATTCCCACGCCTGGTAAACCGAGTTTTTGTTCATCTAAAACGGTACCGGTAATGGTAATTTGACCCGCATTTGCGGCAGGTTTGGCTGCGCTGGCAGCCGGAGCAGCATTGGCAGGCGCTGATGTGGGCGTTGCAGGTGCTACAGGTAAAGAGGAGCCCAAAGGATTAACCGGCTTTTTCACCGTATCTGCCGGAGCTTTTTTAGTGGTATCCTGTCGTTTTGTGGTGTCCTGCTGAAAATAAAAGGAGCTAATTTCGCTCGTTTCTCCTTTCATTTTGGCAAACACCTGGGGGCTAGAAATTAGGATCAGGCATAGGAACCCCGTGACCCTGAGTAGAATGTTTTTCATTGGCACTCATTAGTTTAGTTTATAATTCAGTTAATGCAATGCAGTTACCAAATTCCAAAAATCAATGAGGCGTAAGAATTAATTAGGTAGATAATGGATTTCCGCAAAACGATTTAGTAACGCTTTAAATGCGGTTTTGTTTTAAAAAAAATGAAAATAGCTTTTGGATAGCGAAAAATTATTGCGGGGAAGTCAGATTTTGGTTGATCAATTTGGCGGTTTTTTCGGATGCTCCAGGCTTACCCATTAACTGTAAAAGTGCGTCATAATCTTCGAGCATTTTCAACCTTCCTCCTCCTTCCAAAACGAGATCCAGTTCCTGTTTTAATCGGTTTGGATTACAGTCTTCCTGAATCAGTTCTGTCACTATTTTGCGGTCAACAATCAGGTTAACCAGCGATATAAATTTAATCTTTACCAAAAGCCTTGCAATTGCGATAGAAATTGTCCCTCCCTTATAAACGACCACTTGTGGCACGCGAAATAGAGCGGTTTCTAAAGTGGCAGTTCCAGAGGCCACAACTGCTGCATGCGCATGATGCAACAGGTTATAAGTATTATTGAATAAAAGTTTAACCTTACTTTTTCCAATAAATTGCTGATAATAAGCCGGACTAAAAGTAGGTGCTCCTGCAACAGCAAAAGTATAGTCGGGAAATTGCTCCACCATACTCAACATCACCGGCAAAAGCCTGTCGATTTCCTGCTTCCTGCTCCCTGGTAAAAGGGCTATGATTTTATTTTCTGCCAGGTCATGGGTTAACCTAAAATTTTCATCGGGAATAAACTGACTAATTTCATCCAGCAAGGGATTACCCACATAATCTACCGCCATTCCCCATTCTTTATAAAAATTTACCTCGAAAGGAAGAATACAGAACATTTTATCGACTACTTTTTTGATTTTAAGCACGCGCTTTTGGTTCCAGGCCCAAACTTTTGGCGAAATATAATAGCATACTTTAATTCCCTGGCTTTTGGCAAACTCGGCAATCTTCATATTAAAACCCGGAAAATCTATAAGAATCAATACATCAGGCTTCCAATTGATGATATCTTCCTTGCAGGCTTTAAGGTTTTTGAATATGGTTCTCAGATTTAAAATCACTTCCGTAAAACCCATAAAAGCCATGTCAGCATAGTGCTTAACGAGCTCTCCACCCTCATGCTGCATTTTATCTCCACCGAAATATCTGAAAGCGGCTTGTGAGTCCTCTTTTTTTAGGGCTTTCATTAAGTTGGAACCATGCAAATCGCCTGATGCTTCTCCGGCTACTAAATAATATTTCATCTGATTGAGCTAAAATAAAGAGGTGTTGATTTAAAAAACTTTGTAGGCAAAGAAAACAAAGGCACACAAAAATGTTGCTGCCAGTATGCCACGGCCAATATTTTCCTTGTTTAATTTAAAAAAATACTGCTGGGTAAAGGCATTTACACCTATACCAGCGATGTATAATAAATCGGCCTTAGCCAGGTAACTTACATGGTTAATAATATACCAGGCCATGGCGCATCCTATAAAGGGTAAAAACAAACCTATAGCTAAGCCCATCCATACAGAATTGGGAAGCTTTTTAGTAAAGTTGTTCATTCGTTTATCCCAGGTTTAAGCCGTCAGGAGCTGAAATTATATTTTTCGATCCACCCTGGGCATTGCCCTTTCCACTACCGAAATCCCAGCTATTGAGTTGCTGTATGGCGTGATGCGCGGTTAGGTCAAATTGAACCGGAACAACAGAAACGTAATTATGCTCCAACGCCCAAACATCCGTATCCTCCCCCTTATCAAAGTTCTCAAATACACCAGTTAACCAATAATACGGTCGCTTGTAAGGGTCAACACGCTCCTCAAACTCTTCCATCCATTTCGCATTGGCCTGTCTGCAAATTTTAATTCCTTTTAAATCGTCTCCTTTAGGGAAATTCACATTGAGTAAAGTACCCTCTGGCAAACCATTGGCCAATATCTGCTCGCAAATTATTTTGATGTATTTTTTGGTGTGACTAAAATCTGCATCGGCAGCAAAGTCATCTAATGAAAAACCTACAGAAGGTATTTTTTCAATAGCCCCCTCAACGGCAGCAGACATGGTACCTGAGTAAATTACATTAATAGAATTATTAAGACCATGATTAATTCCTGACACGCACAAATCTGGCTTTTTACCCTTAAAAATTTTATTAACCGCAATCTTTACACAATCAACCGGTGTTCCACTGCATTTGTACATTTCTACTCCCGGATATAAATCTACCCGATCAAAACGAATAGGTTTACCAATGGTTATCGCATGCCCCATCCCGCTCTGCGGACTATCTGGAGCCACAACTACTACATTTCCAATCTCCTGCATCACCTCCATCAGGTTTTTAATCCCTGTTGCCGTAATGCCATCATCGTTTACCACTAAAATATTGGGTTTTGTACTTTGCTTTGTCATAAAGACAAAATTACAGATAATAATTAAGTAGCAAGAATGGAGATTTATTGTTTAATTGCTGAACTGTTGAATTGCTTAATTGCTCTGGAAGAAAATAAAAAACATTGTCAAGTTCGTTTAATTGTTGAACTGTTTAATTGTACCAGCATGATGTCTAAATACTAACGACTAAAGACTAAATACTACAACCAAATCCTTCAGCCTCCCTCCACAATAGGCCAAAATCACCCATTCATGCTTTTTCAGTTAAGATTTGTCAAAAGCATTTCATTCCCAAATGGAAAGCCTTTATATTTGGGTAAACAACTTATTAACAATGAACCGGGTATTATTGTTCTTTCAAATACTGGTTCATAATCATAAACCAAATTTCAATGAAATTCAAACTATTTACTTTAGCTTGCTTTCTAGTTACAGGTTCATTAGCCCAGGCGCAAACAACCTATCAATGGAAAACAGGGACTTCAGGTGGTTACCCGTATAAATATGTAACCAACGACCCAACTAAAACCCGTTTTTACACCCTTAAAAATGGCCTTACCGTAATTCTTTCACAAAACAATAAAGAACCCAATATCACCTATAAAATGGCGGTTAGGGCGGGTAGCAACACCGATCCCAGAACCAACACAGGTTTGGCTCATTACCTGGAGCATCTTTTGTTTAA
This sequence comes from Pedobacter rhizosphaerae, assembly GCF_900111155.1. Taxonomy (GTDB): domain Bacteria; phylum Bacteroidota; class Bacteroidia; order Sphingobacteriales; family Sphingobacteriaceae; genus Pedobacter; species Pedobacter rhizosphaerae. The sequence goes on from NZ_FOGG01000014.1 coordinate 33,309, forward strand.
AGGAACAGATAAATTTGGAACCTTGAATTATGCGAAGGAAAAGCCTTATTTGGATAAGATTGAAGCCCTTTACGAAACATACAACAAAACAACAGACCCAGCCAAGAGAAAAGAAATCTACAAAGAGATCGATAAAGTATCTGGCGAGGCTTCTAACTATTCTATCGCCAATGAGTACGATAAAATGATGAAGGCAGTAGGTAGCGGGTCAACAAATGCCCATACTGCTGTAGAAGAAACGGTTTACGAAGAAGACCTTCCATCCAATGCGATAGATAAATTCCTGGCCATTCAGGCAGAGCGTTTCCGTAATCCTGTTTTTCGTATTTTCCATACCGAGCTGGAAGCGGTTTATGAAGAAAAAAACATAGGCATGGATAATGATGGTCGTAAAATGTATGAGAAAATGCTTTATGCCCTTTTCCCAACGCATAATTATGGGCAGCAAACTACTATTGGTACAATAGAACATTTGAAAAATCCATCTTTAGTGGAGATCAGAAAATATTACAATAAATATTATGTGCCTAATAATATGGCATTAATCATGTCTGGGGATATCAATTATGATGAGTTAATCAAAAAAATTGATAAAGATTTTGCCTACATGGTTGCTAAACCGGTGTCACTTTACAACCCGGCGGCAGAGAAACCATTAACGAAAGTTCAGAAAGTAGATATTTATGGTCCGAGTGCTGAAAATCTGTATATCGCTTACAGAGGTTTTGCACAAAATACCCACCAAAGTTTACTGTTGGATTTAATCGGTAGCATTTTATCAAATGGTAAAGCTGGTTTGATGGATATTAACATCAACAAACAACAAAAAATGCTTCGTGCAAGTGCGGGTTACAATCAAATGAAAGACTATGGTATCTTCATCCTATCGGGTTCGCCAAAGGCTGGTCAAAGTTTGGAGGAGGCACAAAAACTCTTATTGGAGCAGATAGAGTTGCTTAAGAAAGGTGAATTTGACGAAAGCTTAATCAAAGCCACTGTAGCCAATATCAAATTAGGCGAACTTCAGGCTTATGATAATAATGATGTACGGGCAGATGCTACCATGAATGCATTTATCCTGAATCGTGCAACAGAGTGGGATAAGATGCTAGCCTCAACTGATGCCATGGCCAAGGTAACGAAAAAAGAAATCGTTGAATTTGCCAACAAGTTCTTCATCGAAAATTATGTGGCTATTTTAAAACACAAAGGTGAAGATAAAAGTATCGTCAAGGTAGAAAAACCTACCATAACTGCCGTAAAAACCAATACTAACGAGGTATCTCCATTTACCAGGAATATTATTGCCGCAGCGGTTAAACCGATTACACCCAAATTTTTAGATTATCAAAAAGACTTAAATTTTGGCAAAGCGTCTATTGCAGATGTAATTGCTGTTCAAAATACAGAAAATGGCATCTTCCGCATGTCTTACCGCTTCGATATGGGCGCATATAATTACAAATTATTGCCATACGCAGCCCAATACTTATCCTTTTTAAGTACGGATAAATATTCTTCGGAGGATATTAGCAAGGCCTTCTATAACATTGCATGCAGCTATAATGTAAATGTTGGCACTGATGTAACCACCGTATCCATTAGCGGCTTACAAGAAAACTTCGATCAGGCTGTTGCGCTTCTTGAAGATGTATTAGCCAACTGTAAACCTAATGAGAAAGCACTGGAAGACCTCAAGGGTCGCATCTTAAAATCGAGAGAGAACGCTAAACTAAATAAATCTTCTATTCTAAGTGGATTGATGAGTTATGCACAATACGGTGCTGATAATCCTTTCAATTATGGGCTAACCAATGATGAAATCAAAAACATTAAATCGGCCGATTTGATATACATGCTTCATAATCTCAGCAACTATAAGCATACCATCACTTATTATGGTCCTAAAACATTGGCCGATTTCTCTGCTACCATTGTAAAAGCGCATCCCTTAGCGAAAGAATTTACGCCGGCAGCGCCAATTAAGAAGTTTGTTTATACCAAAACAGACTCTAACAAAGTGTATTTTGCCGATTACGATATGGTACAGGCAGAAATCCGTTGGGTACGCAACAGCGGTTTATACGACCCCGCAAATTCAGCAAAAATCGATCTTTTCAACAATTATTTTGGTGGAGGAATGGGCTCCGTAGTATTTCAAACCATCCGTGAATCGAAAGCGTTGGCCTACTCTACTTATGCCGTTTACTCTTCTCCAAATAGTAAGGATAAGGAGAATACCGTAATTGCTTATGTGGGTACCCAAGCCGATAAAATGAATGATGCTGTTGCAGGAATGAATGAGTTATTAACGGTATTACCTGAATCGGATAAATCGTTTGCATTATCTAAAACAAACTCATTAAATGGCATCGAGACTTCTCGCATTACCAAAGACGACATGATCTATGCTTACTTTGCTGACCAAAAACTAGGATTTGATCATGACTCCAGAATTGATGAATATGCCAACTTAAAGCCATTAACTTTTGGCGATATTAAAAAATTCCACCAGGAAAATTTATCTGGAAAACCTTACAATTATTGCGTTGTGGCATCAGAGAAAAAAATCAATTTAGCTGATCTGCAAAAATTCGGACCGGTAACTAAATTAAGCTTAGAGCAGATTTTTGGTTACTAAGAATTAATGATTTATAATATTTAAAAGGCCGTATCATAAAGATCGATTGTCATCCAGAGCTTCCCGATGTAAAATCGGGACAAGTTGTCGAAGGACCTTATTCAGCGCTATTAGGGCGTTTCGACAGGCTCAACGTGACAAATCTGAATGAAAATTTAATTTATGATACGGCCTCTTTTTTTATTTTGACTCAAAGGTAGCCTAACATTATGATTATTAAATTAGAGATTGCTAATGTAAAACTACCTGTTAAAACGCAGCTACAACGGGCTTGCAGTTAGTTACTTAGCCTGCTATCAATCTTTCTTTATAGAATTGGTATGCCTGATAGCCTACACAGGCTTCAACCCTTTTAAAATTTCTGAAATAGAAAATCTGGCGCCGCAAACCACTTCATCGGCTGCACCATAATAAACAATTAGCTCGTCTCCATTCCGGATATGCCCATTAGTAAAAACGACTTGTCCGAAAAAACCAGTTAATTCATAATCTGCAGTCGGAATCATAATTGGATGTTCAGTTCTCGCCAGCAACTTTGAAGGATCATTCAAATCTAGTAGAAAGGCACCTAAACAATATTGGTGATGCTCATTTGCACCATGATAGATTTCAAGCCATCCCTCCGCTGTTTTAATTGGTGCCGCACCAGCACCTACCCTAACGCTGTCCCATGAATTTTCTCGTGTTTGAAGCAAACAGACATGATTACCCCAATGAATGCCATCGGGCGATTCTGCCAGCCAAATATAGTTACCTCCTAAAGCTACACTACTGGGGCGATGAAGCGCATAAAACCTTCCATTAATCTTTTCTTCAAAAATAGCGCAATCCTTGTTATGTGGCGGGATGATCATCCCATGGTTTTCAAACAACTTCCAATCTTGGGTGGTTCTTAAACCCACCCCCACACCATGGGCCGAAACTGCAGTGAAAGTAAGATAATAGGTACCTTCTATCTGCGCTACCCTGCAATCTTCAATCCCAAAGCTTTCGTTTACACCTTCGCCAATTAATAGCGGGAATCCCTCAGGTTCATAAAAATGAATACCGTCGTCACTGCATACCAGCCTAAGATGAGATAAGGAAGTTAGATAGTCGTTCCCTTTATAACGGATTACCCTGGGATCATGCGCATCCAGATCAGGATCATCTAATGAAATTTCAAGAATTTTTATCCCCTCATCGCCGAGTATCGGAAAGGAAATAAAACCATCGCGTTGGCCTGGTCTTTCGGCCACCCGTATAATCAGCCAAATCTTGCCTTGAAAAGTAAAAGCTCCCGGATTAAGTAAACAAAGAATTTCTAATCCCGGTACACTTGGAGGAAGGTCGCCTGGCAATAAGAGTGGATTTTGATGAAATCTTGCAGCAATGTCTTTCATTTGATTTCAAATTAAAACGGGCTTCCAAAATTGAATGCCCGTTTTTAAGAATGTATTACAAAGAGTTGATCCATTTTACCAGTTCATCTCTTCCTTTACCGGTTTTTTGCTGAAGTTTCCCTAATAATTCATCATCTTGTCCCTCTTCATGCTTTAAATCATCATCGGTTAAATCAGCATATGCCTGTTTAACTTTTCCTTTGATCTCATTCCATTTTCCTTTAATTTCTAACTTATCCATAGGTATTTATTTTAAGTGTTTAATAAACAGTTTCTACCTATTTCAACAAAAGGCTCAAGAAAAAGTTTAGAATCTAATCAATTCCTTTCAAACGCCTTGATTTCCTAACCTTTAGATTAAATTAATCTGCCTAATTTTTAGTATATTACAATATCATTCCCAATACAAACAATCATTATTAACTAAACTTGAAAATTTGATGAAAAAACTACTTTTATGTATGATTTTATCTTTCGGGTTAATTTCATTTGCTTTCGCGCAAAGCAGGGTTATTAGCGGAAAGGTTACCTCAAGTAATGCAGAACCCATCCCAGGGGTGAGCATATTTGTAAAAGGCACACCATCCAATGGAACACAGAGTGATGCCACGGGGAGCTACAAGATCAGTATTCCATCTGATGCTAAAATCCTGGTCTTTACCTTTATTGGCTACAAAACTAAGGAGTCTGCGATTACAGGAACAACACTCAACGTTACTTTAGATGAGGAAAATACTACGCTTTCCGATGTAGTGGTAGTAGGTTATGGAACACAGATCAAAAGAGATGTATCAGGGTCGGTTACTTCAGTTAAATCAAAAGATCTGGAAAACTTACCTGTTACTAGTTTCGAATCGGCTTTACAGGGAAAAGCGGCAGGTGTACAAATTGCCGCCCAAAATGGAAAACTTGGGCAAGGCATAACCGTAAGGGTACGCGGTGCAGCTTCTGTAACAGCAGGGAGTGAACCGCTTTATATTGTTGATGGAATCCCTATCACTTCTGGTGATTTATCTAGCACTACCGCCCCTACAAGTGCGTTGGCAGATCTAAACACCAATGATATCGAATCTATCGAGGTTTTGAAAGATGCGGCTGCTTCGGCAATATATGGTGCCCGGGCATCAAATGGCGTGGTAATCATTACTACAAAACAAGGTAAAGCAGGCAAAACACTCATACAATTTAATGCCTTGGGCGGAATTAGCTCCCCATCTAACCACAGGACATTTCTAAATGCTCAGGAGTATGTTCAGATCCTGAGAAGGGCTGGACAGGGTGCAGCTAATCAAGATTTTTTGAACGGTGATTACACAACACTTCAGGAAGCGTTAGATGATTATAATTCTATTGTAGAAGGGCGCTTAAACAGATATTCTGCTGGTAATAATGATTATCAAACATATAAGGTAAACTCTAATTGGGAGGCAGCCTCATTTCAGGATAAGCCGGTAACACAGCAATATGACCTCAACCTAACCGGAGGTAATGATAAAACCAAATTCTATATTGGAGGGCAGGCATTAGATCAAAAAGGCATCCTGGTGGGCAATAGCTACAAAAGATATAGCGGAAGGTTAAACCTGACAAATAAAGTTACAGACTTTTTAGAAGTTGGCGTGAACTTGAATTTTTCAAATAGCATCAACAATAGGTTATCCAACGATAATGCGTTTTCCAGTCCCTTACAATCTGTGGCTTTATCACCAATTACTCCCTTTATCGATCCTCGATCGGGCCTGGTAAGTGGATCATTGCCCGGAGCTGCCTCTAACTACCCCGTTTATTACAATCCATTTATCAGCATTGGTAATGCTTTCTATAAAGCAACAGTTTACAGAACTTTAGGAAAAGCCTTTGCCAATTTAAATCTCGCAAAAGGACTCAAGTTCAGTACTGATTTCTCGATTGATAACTTAAACCAGAATGAGGAAAGTTATTATGGATCACTAACATTTAGAAACACAGGAACCTCCAACGGTTATGGTCAAAATATCTCAACCTTTGTAATTAATGCCAATACCAATAACTTTTTCACGTACAATACCTCAATAGGGAAAAGTAATATTGATGCCACCTTAGGTACCAGTTACCAAAAATCAACCACGAAGTTTAGTACCCTGGAAGGGCAAGACTTCCCGAGTGATTCTTATATCAAGTTAGGATCTGCGGCCACCAAGGTTATAGCAACCAGCAATGAAGGTGCTTTTAGTTTCTTATCTTACTTTTTCAGAGCGAACTATAAATATAATGACCGCTATATTGCCAGCTTTAGTGTGAGAGCAGATGGTTCCTCACGTTTTGGTGCCAATCATAAATACGGTTACTTTCCTGCCGGATCATTAGCCTGGATTATATCCGAAGAGGATTTTCTAAAATCGGGTGAAACTTTTAGTCTGTTAAAGCTAAGGGGAAGCTACGGTTTAACGGGTAATGCTGAAATAGGAAATTATGTTGCCAGAGGACTTTTTGCTGGTACTGGGGCATACGGTGGTCTACCCGGACAAACCCCATCAAGAATTGCTAACCCAGACTTAACCTGGGAAAAAACAAAGCAACTGGATATTGGTTTAGACTTTGGGATATTGCAAAACCGGATTACCGGCGCATTCGACTATTATAGAAAAAACACGACCGATTTATTACTAGATGTACCTGTTCCACAAACAACGGGCTTTGCAACGATTACCCAGAATTTAGGTGCATTAAAGAACTCTGGCTTTGAACTTGCTATCAATACAGAAAACTTTGTTGGTGAATTTAAATGGTCAACTGCCATAACAGCTGCAATTAACAATAATGAAATTACGGATCTTGGCGGGCAGGTATTAAATGCGAACGAAATTAATGCAGCTATTGCAGGTCAACCGATTGGAGTTTTTTATCTCCCAGAATATGCCGGTGTAAACCCTGCTAATGGAGATGCATTATATTACCGCAATACTACCGATGCGGCAGGAAATGTTGATCGATCAACCACTACGAATATTAATTTAGCACAACGGATTTTCGCAGGAAACCCTAACCCAAAATATACCTTCGGCCTCAACAATAGTTTCGCTTTCAAAAACTTCGATCTTACGTTATTTTTCCAGGGCGTTAAAGGAAATAAAATCTTCAACTCAGCTGGACAATACATGAGTGCAAATGCATCCAATGGCTATGACAATCAAACTGCTGATCAAATGAACTATTGGGATAAGCCAGGAGATGTAACCTCAGTTCCAGAACCCAGATTATTTTATGGAAATGGCGTTGGCAATTCTACAAGATATATTTCTGACGGCTCATACATCCGTTTGAAAACGCTGACACTAGGATATACTTTTCCTTCATCTATACTAACAAAAATAAAGCTCAGTAAACTTAGATTATATGCCACTGCTCAAAACTTAGCGACAATAACAGGCTACAAAGGCTGGGATCCTGAAGTGAATGCAGATTATCAATCTACCAATATCAATCAGGGTGTAGACTTTTATTCTGCACCACAACCACGTGTAATTTCATTTGGAGTAAACATTGGACTATAATTAAAAAGAATCAAAATGAAAAAGATATATAGAAACCAAATCATATTGGCTTGCATGCTTATAATCACCCTTATATCATGCAAGAAACCACTCGATCTTAATCCCATAGACACCATTGAACAGCAAAATGCATTGCTTACCTCCAAAGATGTGGAAGGAGCGTTAATTGGCGCATATTCAGATATGGGAAGCAGAAATCTTTTTGGAGGGAGACCTTATCTAATGGCTGATTTCCTTGCCAACACCAATGCTATAGAATGGTACGGAACTTATGAAGAACTCACACAAGCGATTAACAAATCATTATTGAAAACAAATACTTTTGTAAATAATGTATGGGCAGCGGGATATACTGCGATTAATGATGTTAATAATGTGTTGGGCGCTATAGACAAAGTAGATGCGGCTAAAAAAAACCGGGTAGAAGGGGAAGCTAAATTTATCAGGGGCGCGACCTATTTTGAGTTGGTCCGATTATTTGGAAAAGCTTATAATGATGGGAGTCCAACTACTAATTTAGGAGTACCTATCGTATTAACACCGACAACAATTGTTACAGAATCAAGCTATCTGCCCCGAGCTACAGTAGCAGCTGTTTACACTCAGGCCATTGCCGATTTAACAGATGCGGAAGCAAAGCTACCTGAAGAAAACGGTTTCTTTGCAACAAAATACTCAGCTGCAGCCATGCTAGCCAGATTATATCTCCAAATGGGCAATTACAGTGCAGCAGCAGCAGCGGCAAACCGCGTTATTGCCTCAGGCAATTATGAATTAACATCAAAATACCTGGATGCCTTTCCAGCAATGCCTGAAGGAGGCAGACCTGCTAAACCAGTAGAAAATTCAACAGAGGATGTTTTTGCAATTCAAGTCACCACATTAACTGGTTTTAATGGCTATAATGAGTTTTATGGATCATCAACATATGGAGGACGGGGTGATGCCGTTATTTCTCAAGATTGGATCGACAACACTTATAGCCCTTCAGATGATCGAATCAATAGTTTTTATGACGACGATGACATCTTCACTGCCAAGTACGGCAATCAATTTGGGAATATCCCTGTAATACGATTAGCAGAACTTTATTTAATAAGAGCTGAAAGTAACGTCAGATTAGCACCAGCTGCTCCAATCGGTGGGCAAACACCATTACAGGATCTGGCAGAAGTTAGGGGGCGTTCAGGACTAACCACAACCTCAGCAACACTATCAGATATTTTAAACGAAAGAAAACTGGAACTCGCTTTTGAAGGCTTTGCACTGCATGATGCCAAAAGAACTCAGTCCAATATCGGTTCTCTGGCATGGAATTCCAATACACTGGTATTTCCAATTCCCCAACGTGAAATCGACGCGAATAAAAAGCTCGTTCAAAACCCAGGTTACAACTAAAACAAAAATGGCCTTCTTGATTTAAGAAGGCCATTTTTATTTATTTCAGTTTGAGTTAGAGCTTCTTCGCAGCTTCAATAATTTCCTCTACAACATTCGGATCCAGTAAGGTGGAAGTATCACCTAAATTTGAAGTATCACCCTCCGCTATTTTACGCAAAATCCTACGCATAATTTTACCTGATCTGGTTTTAGGTAGACCAGAAACGAACAATATCTTATCAGGCTTGGCAATGGCACCGATTACCCGGGTAACCGTTTGTAAAATATCCTTTTTAGATAAATCAGCTTCACCATGCATTTCCGGATAGATAACAAAAGCATAAATGCCTTGTCCTTTAACATCATGTGGATAACCCACTACGGCACTTTCAACCACACCAGCGTGCATGTTAATGGCATTTTCTACCTCGGCTGTACCAATTCTATGACCAGATACATTTAACACATCGTCTACCCTACCGGTAATTCTGTAATACCCGTCCTCATCTCTTAAACAACCATCACCTGTAAAATACATGTTCTCATAAGTAGAGAAATAGGTTTGCTTACAACGCTCATGGTCGCCATAAGTAGTTCTTAAAATTCCCGGCCAGGGAAACTTGATACAAAGGTTTCCACTCACATTATTTCCAAGCAACTCATTGCCGTTCTCATCAACCAAGATCGGTTGAATGCCGGGCAAAGGTAAAGTAGCAAAACTAGGCTTGGTTTTGGTAACCGTTGCAATTGGGGAAATCATAATTCCACCAGTTTCGGTTTGCCACCAGGTATCGGCAATTGGGGCTTTGCCCTTTCCTACCTTCTCATCAAACCAGTGCCATGCTTCTTCGTTAATCGGCTCCCCTACCGAACCTAAAATCCTTAAAGAACTCAGGTCTTTTCCTTCCAAAGGCTCATCACCATAACTCATTAACGAGCGGATAGCCGTTGGAGCGGTATATAAAATGTTTACTTTATGTTTATCAACTATATTCCATAACCTGGAAGCATCAGGATAGGTTGGTACTCCTTCAAACATCAAGGTTGTTGCACCCTGAGATAATGGACCATAAACGATATAAGAGTGACCTGTAATCCAACCAATATCAGCGGTACAGAAATATACCTCACCCGGTTGGTAATTAAACACATTTTTAAAAGTATAACCAGCATAAACCATGTAGCCACCACAGGTATGTACTACCCCCTTTGGTTTTCCGGTTGAACCTGAAGTATATAAGATAAAGAGCATATCCTCAGCATCCATCTCTTCAGCCTCACACACTGCGTTAACGTGTTTCACTTCATCTTCCCACCATACATCACGGCCCTTTAGCATACTTACAGGGGTACGAACGTGGGTAAGTACAATTACCTTTTCTACAGTTGGACAACCAATCAGCGCATCATCAATTACATCCTTTAATGGAATAGGCTTTGCTCCTCTATAAACGCCATCAGCAGTAATGACTAATTTACATGCCGCATCATTAATTCTATCTGCAATTGATTTGGCAGAAAAGCCTCCAAACACCACCGAGTGTACCGCACCTATACGTGCACAGGCCAAAACAGCTATAGCCAGTTCGGGTACCATGGGCATGTAAATACAGATTCGGTCGCCTTTTTTGGCCCCGTTCCGTTTCAAAACATTTGCAAAACGGCAAACATGCTCATGCAGCATCTTATAAGTAAGCGTTACCGGTTCGTGTTCAGGGTTATTGGGTTCCCAGATAATGGCTGGTGTATTTCCATTTTCTGCCAAATGCCTGTCGAGGCAGTTTTCTGTAATGTTTAATTTAGCACCTTCAAACCATTTGATATCAGGCTCAGTAAAATTCCAGGAAAGAACTTTAAACCAAGGTTTACGCCATTGAAAATTTTGGGCAACTTCGCCCCAGAACTGTTCGGGTTTTTCTATACTTTTTTGGTAATCTTCTTCGTATTGCTTAAAAGATGTAATTTGCATTGCTCGTTTATAAGTTTTGGTTTTAGTAGGGGCTAATTTAATTAAATATTGCATAGCACAAATATTGAAACGGTATCAAATTGAATACTGGGCCAAGTTTTTAAAAATATATTAATTTTTTTGAGCACACTATTGTCTTTTCCAATTATTATTCAGATATTTGCACACTCTTAAAAAAATTAAGCGACGATATTTAAACAACTATATTTACAAGTCATGTCAAGAGTTTGTGATTTAACAGGAAAAACGGCAATGAAAGGTAATAACGTTTCTCACTCGAACGTTAAAACTAAACGCAAGTTTTATCCTAATTTAAAACTTCAGAAATTTTATATCCCTGAAGAAGACCGTTGGATTACGTTGAAAGTTTCTACTTCAGCGATTAAAACCATCAATAAAGTGGGTATTAGCGAAGCGATCAATCGTTTTGTAAAAAAAGGATTTTTGTAAAAAACATTAACTGTTGAGATTAACAGTTTACAATTTATAATAAAATGGCAAAAAAAGGTAACAGAGTACAGGTTATTTTAGAATGTACTGAGCATAAAGAAAGTGGCATGCCGGGTATGTCTAGATATATTTCTACCAAAAACCGTAAAAACACTACTGAGCGTTTAGAATTGAAAAAATTCAATCCGGTATTGAGAAAAGTAACCGTACATAAAGAGATAAAATAATTGAATGATAGATTGATTGAATGATTGAGTTTAATTCATTCATTCCAACATTCACTAAATTCAATCATTAAAATTATAAGAACATGGCAAAGAAAGTAGTTGCAACCCTTAAAACAGGAACAGGTAAAGAATACTCGAAAGTAATTACAATGGTTAAATCACCTAAAACTGGTGCTTACTCATTCAAAGAACTTATCGTACATAACGACCACGTTAAAGATGCTATTGCATCTAAATAAGGTTAATATTTTTTAATATTAAAAATATTAAAGGCCGTTCCGCTTTAACCGGAAGGGCTTTTTTTGTTATATAAAATTTTTATATGGGCCTATTCGATTTTTTTAAGAAAAAAGAAACTGCACCCGAAGCTCAAGAAGCACTTGATAAGGGTTTAGAGAAAACCAAAGACGGTTTTTTCAGCAAAATAACAAAAGCTGTTGCTGGGAAATCATCTGTAGACGACGAGGTTTTAGATAATCTGGAAGAAGTTTTGGTTACCTCCGATGTTGGGGTGAGCACAACATTAAAAATTATCAAAAGGATTGAAGAACGCGTTGCAAAGGATAAATACCTTTCTACCTCTGAACTGAACTTTCTGCTTCGAGACGAAATTCAATTGCTCCTCTCTGAGAACAACAGCAATGACTTCCGCCAGTTTGAGTATGGCGATCATAAACCTTATGTAATTATGGTGGTGGGCGTAAACGGTGTAGGTAAAACCACTACAATTGGCAAATTGGCGCATAAGCTTAAAGAATCTAATTTTAAAGTTGTTTTAGGTGCCGCAGATACGTTTAGGGCTGCCGCCGTAGACCAGATTAAACTTTGGGGCGAACGCGTTGGTGTTCGGGTAGTGGCACAGGCTATGGGTTCTGACCCGGCTTCTGTAGCTTTTGACACCCTCCAATCTGCCGTAGCAAACCAAGAAGATGTAGTTATTATTGACACTGCAGGTCGTTTGCACAATAAAATTGGCTTAATGAATGAGCTGGGAAAAATTAAGCAGGTAATGCAAAAGGTTGTTCCTGGGGCGCCTCACGAGATATTATTGGTTCTGGATGCTTCGACAGGTCAAAATGCTTTTGAGCAGTGTAAACAATTTACAGAAGCAACGGATGTAAATGCATTGGCCATTACCAAGTTAGACGGAACAGCAAAAGGTGGGGTAGTAATCGGGATTTCTGATCAGTTCAAAATCCCCGTAAAATATATTGGCGTTGGTGAAAAGATGAACGATTTACAGCTCTTTGATAAAAAAGAATTTGTAAACAGTTTATTTAAATAAGCATTAATAATCGACAGATTAATGCTATCGTCATGCTGAATTTATTTCAGCATCTATCGTTGGTGAAGACCCTGAAATTATTTCTGGGTGACGGGCATTGCTAACTTGCCAAACACAATAGTAAGATTAAGTGTAAGATGAATACGAAAGTAGTAAGAAGTAAAACAACAGTTAAGCAACCTAAGGTGAACGTGATTACCCTGGGCTGTTCTAAAAATATTTATGATTCTGAGGTTCTAATGGGTCAGCTGAGAGGCAACAACCTCAATGTAGTGCATGAAGCAGAAAAAGTAGGCAAAGACGACATCGTGGTAATCAATACCTGTGGCTTTATTGATAATGCCAAGCAGGAATCTATTGATACCATTTTGCAGTTCAGTGAATTAAAAGAAGCAGGAAAAGTAGGGAAAGTGATTGTTACGGGCTGTTTATCTGAACGCTACAAGCCAGAACTGGAATCTGAAATTACTAACGTAGATGCATTTTTCGGAACCAATGACTTACAGAACATTCTTCACGAGTTAGGTGCCAACTACAAACACGAACTGATTGGCGAACGTTTACTGACTACCCCTTCTCATTTTGCTTATTTCAAAATTGCAGAAGGCTGTAATCGTCCATGCTCTTTCTGTGCCATCCCCTTAATGCGTGGAAAGCACTTGAGCAAGCCAATGGAGGAATTAGTTAACGAAGCAAAGATCTTAGCTAAAAACGGCACTAAAGAGCTTATTTTAATCGCCCAGGACTTAACCTATTACGGCCTGGATCTTTATGGAACCCGTAAACTGGATGAATTGATGCGTCGCCTGTCTGATGTTCCCGGCATTGAGTGGATCAGGTTACAATATGCCTACCCATCGGGCTTCCCAATGGAAATTTTAGATGTGATGAACGAGCGTGATAACATCTGTAAATACCTGGATATGCCACTTCAGCACATTACCGATAATATGCTGAAATCGATGAGAAGAGGTACAACCAAGCAAAAAACCATCGACCTGGTAAACCAGATCAGAGATAAGGTTCCTAACATTGCCATGAGGACCACTTTAATTTGTGGTTACCCTGGAGAAACCGAACGTGACTTCGAAGAGATGAAAGAATGGGTAGCCGAAACTAAATTCGATCGTTTAGGCTGTTTCACTTATTCTCACGAAGAGAAAACGCATGCTCATACTTTAGTGGATGATGTTCCGGAGGAGGTAAAGCAACAACGTGTTGATGATATAATGGAAATTCAACAAGGCATTTCTTTCGATATTAATCAGGAAAAAGTGGGTCAAACTTTTAAAGTATTGATCGATAAAAAAGAAGGCGATTTCTTTGTGGGTAGAACAGAATTTGACTCCCCAGAGGTTGATAATGAAGTATTAATCGATGCTTCAACAGGTTATGCTGCCAACGGAAGCTTTGTACAAGTTAAAATAGACCGTGCCGAAGATTTCGATCTTTACGGAACGATTGTATAGTATATCTTTTTAAAAAGATATTTTCAAGTCCTGATAGTGAATAACTATCGGGATTTTTTATGTGCAATCAACTACAAACTGCCTAAAAGCTATGCACCCTTATGACTTGCTTTTTAAAGCTTAGGAATTGTAGCGTTTGATGATGATCAGCCGTTTACACTAAAAAACCAAATAGCTAAATATGAAAAAGATACTCTTTGCGCTTTTAGTGCTTTTTATCGCCAATGTTGGCTGCAAAAAAACAGGAATAGACGGAGGCGGTTTATGTGCATGCTCTCCTGTTGTGCAACCGAGTATGGCTTTTCTGATCAAGGATGCAAATGGCATTGATCTGCTTAACCCAAAAACGACTGGTTATTTTGAAAAGACTAAAATCCAGCTCTATGCCAAGGATGCCAATAACACAATCAAGCAGGTTAATTTTGATATCCGTCAGCCTTTCTCCTACACCAACAACCTCGCAGTAAGCTATTATCAGCTTAGCTCTTCTCAAATCATGAGTGTTGCCAAATCAGAAAGTCTAAAGTTTTATTTAAAGCTCGGTGATACCAAACTCTATGAAATAAAGTTGAAAGTAAACAACTATTTTGTGGAGAAAGTGACGGTGGATGATTTAGAAATAAGCAAAGAGTTCCCCACTATTCAAGAACCAACAATCAATAACATTTACAGCATAAAAATTTAATGCTCATTCTTTTCTAAAATAAAGAACTGTCTCATAAACTCAGTTGGCTCATATTTGTCACATTGAGCCTGTCGAAATGCTCTAATAGTACTTAATTAGTGTTCTTCGACAAGCTCAGTATGACAATTGATCTTTATGAGATTCCTATTTTTGTTATTATTTTTTAGGTTCTGGTCGGTTTTTAATCTGACTTGGTTTTAACCAAATCTTAGCGCCCTTAGCGTTTACATAATACTTCTCATTTTTCGAATTGATGTAAACATTCGAGCCATCGGGAGCCATTTTGCCTTTCCAGGTTTTATCCGTTACTTTTGCTTCTCCCTTAACGGCTACTTCAGCAGTCTTATTGCCAACTGATTTTGCGCCTTTGCCAATCGCCTTCCCGGTTTTATCTAAGGCTTTACCTACTTCTGTTTTCTTTTCTTGTGCACTTACACTAAAGGTTAATCCTCCAAAAAGCGCCAGGGTTAAAAACCCAATTAAAAATTTCTTTTTCATATGTTCATTATTATTAAATGGTTCTAACACTAATAGCCTTCATGAATTGCTGCTATTCAGAGATATAACATATGTAGTATTTTTTTGTTTTGGTTGCGCAGACTTATCGAAGATCTTTGGGGAATTGAACTAAGGGAGGTATTTTTTTTTACCGCAGCGCACAGTGAGAAGGCATAAAGCTTGGCTTATACTTTCTTCTATGGCTTATATGGTTCAAATTATTTTTTACCATTTAAGGCATGTAACCTCAAATAACCTGGCTGTCTTTTACCGCAGAGCCCACAGAGAGAAGGCACAAAGGACACAAAGCTTGGCGTATATGACTTATATGGTTCGAATTATTTTTTACCACCTAGGCAATGACATCTTAATACTTGATACTTAAATCTTGATACTCAATACTTGATACTTAATTCTCGATACTAATTAAGCTTCTCAGCCAACAGCTTCATTTCTATAATCGGAGACCGTTTTTCATACAAAATTCCATGAACAGCCTTACAAATCGGCATATCCACTCCATACTCCTGGTTTTTGAGGTGCATACATTTTGCGGCGTAGTAACCTTCTGCAATCATATTCATTTCCAGTTGAGCAGATTTTACAGTGTAACCCTTCCCTACCATGTTGCCAAAGGTACGGTTGCGACTAAACTGAGAATAAGCGGTTACCAGAAGATCGCCTAAATAAGCAGATTCTTTGATGTCCCTGTCGATGGGATGTACCGCATCAACAAAGCGTTTAATTTCGCGAATGGCGTTACTAATCAATACCGCCTGGAAATTATCGCCATAGCCAATCCCATGACAAATACCACTCGCTACGGCATAAATATTTTTGAGTACCGCAGCATATTCTGTCCCATAGATATCATCAGAAACATTGGTTTTGATATAGCGGGTATTTAGAAAGGATGCAAATGATGATGCTTTTTCAATATCGGTACAAGCGATGGTGAGGTAAGAAAGTTTCTCCAGGGCTACTTCTTCAGCATGGCAAGGACCACTTACTACCAGAATATCGTGATAAGGTATTTGATAATTTTCGTGTAGGAACTCACCAATAATGAGGTTATCTTCGGGTACAATCCCCTTGATTGCAGATACCATTTTCTTGCCCTTCAAATCGGCGGCAGTAATATGAGCTAAGGATTCTTTTAGAAAGGCTGCAGGAACATTCAAAACAATATAATCGGCACTGGAGATCACCTCCTGAATGTTGGAGGAGATATTGTCTCCATTTAATTTTAACTCCACAGAGCTGATGTAATGTGGGTTATGCTTAAATTTTTTAATGTGCGATATGGCTTCTTCATTACGCATCCACCAGAAGATCTCCTTCTCCGTTAAATTATCAGCAAGCATCTTTACGATGGCAGTAGCCCAGCTTCCGCCCCCTATCATTGCTATTTTAGGTACCATGTTTATAAAATAAAAATCCCGGTTTAAAAGTTTTAAACCGGGACAATTTAATTATTTAATATGGTTATCGGTAGCCTACTTTTTAGCGTCTTTGCTAAAGAGTTGGTCTTTAGAGGTTTTTTCTACCACCATTCCATCTTTTAATTTATTTTGAATGGCAGAATAAGGACCGGTTACAATTTCTTGTCCGGCTTTCAAGCCCGAATTTACAATGATAGATTGGTCGTTCTGAATACCAGTTGTGACTTCAGTTTTCTTTACTTTCTTGGCCTTAGCATCATAAAGGTATACAAACTGCTTAATTTTCTTGTCGTTCAATTTAGCTTTCTGTTTGTCTGCATCCTGACCACCATCTTTTGCTGCCTCTCCATCCGTTTTACCAGCATCGGTAAATACCGCCTGGATAGGAATAGTTAATCCTGTTTTAGACTCACTTTCTATATCTACGGTTGCAGACATCCCCGGACGGAAGATGGATTGTTGTTTTCCGGCTAAAGTTTCGTTGATTCTGATTTTAACAGAAAAATTGGTTACCTGATCAACCGATGAGGTTGTAGTAGCACCAACTGCTGTTGATGAACTCGCAATTTCTGTAACGGTACCATAGAATTTTTTATCTGAATAAGCATCTACATCAATCGAAGCCTTATCGCCCACTTTAACACGGGTAATATCATTCTCATTTACATCAACATTTACTTCCATTGATGATAAATTTGAAATACGCATAATTTCTGTACCTGCGTTCTGTGAAGTTCCCAGAATACGGTCGCCCAACTCAATAGAAAGCTTAGAAACCACTCCATCAACTGGTGCATATATGGTTGTTTTCGCTAAGTTGGCTCCTGCCTCTTTTACGTTTGCCCCCATTTGCTCCAGCGTATATTTGGCGTTTACTACATTTGCTTTCTGACTGGCCAATGTGGCCTTTGCCGATAAATAAGCAGCTTTTGCTGAGTCGAACTCAGATGCTGAAATTACCTTCTTATTAAACAATTCTACATTACGCTTGTAAGTAGCTTCTGCATTAACAAAATTAGCTTGATTTTGAGCCAGTTGCTGTTCTGCAGAAGAAATGCTGGCTTTTTGTGCATTATAACTCGCCACAGTTTTGTCATAACCAGATTGCAATACATCGGGTCTTACCTTACAAAGTAACTGACCTGCCTTAACAATATCTCCTTCTTTTACCTTCAGCTCCACTACCTCTCCAGAAACCTCCGAACTTAGCTTAACTTCCGTTTCAGGTTGTATTTTACCACTTGCGGTAACCGTTTCTATTACCGTTTTATCTGATGCTTTTTCTGTAGTCACTTTCTCGGTTTTATTTCCGCCGATCACTCCTGTAAGTTTAAGTATCAACAGCAAGCCAAGAATAGCTCCTACGGTAATTAATATATGCTTCAGTTTCATAATATATCTTGTTTCTTTGATTGGTTTAAAAAATAATTTCTTTGCCTAAATAGTAATCGATCACCTTGGCTCTGAAAATTAAGTCATACTTGGCTAATATAAAATCGATTTCTGCCTTATTTCTATTGGTTTGTGCAGTACTGAAATCCAAAGAATTCACTAAGCCCACACCATAACGCTGCTCAATTACATAAAAAGCATCTTTCTGCGCCTGAAATGCATTTTGGGTAGATCTGTAACGGCTTTGAGCAGCATTTAAATCGGCAACGGCCTGATTGATTACTTTAATTAAGTTGTTTTTAGCGAGCTGCTCATCAGTAATACGCTGTTGATAAACAATTTTTGCCTTTCTTACATTTGATCTGGCGTTGAATCCATTAAATATAGGAATTGAAATATTCATGCTGATAAATTGTCCAAAGTTTTCTGACAACTGATCTTGGAATGATTTATTTGGAAATAATGGATTAGAGTTGAATTGGTAGTAATAAGCCGATCCTAGCCCTCCCCCTAAAGAAATTTGTGGATAATAACTTCCTTTTGCCACACTAATGGCCTTTTCAGCAGCTTTAGAATTTAGTCCTGCCAATTTGATATCTGGAAAGGAATTAAGCGCCTGCTGATAAATCTCATTAGGTACATATTTGGTCTGAACATCGTTCAACTCAGTCACATCTGGTGCCTTTACCGCAAAAGTCATCGGCGGTTGAATTTCCATCAACTGCCCCAATGTAAGATAAGAAACAGACAATTGATTTTGAGCATCCGTTAAATTAAGTTCTGCTGTTGCCGCCTGAGACTTGGCCTGAGAAATATCAGCCAATGTTTTGTTCCCTACATCCAATAAAGCCTGTTCTCTTTTCAAGGTCTTATTGGCAACGTCCAGCTGTTGCTGCGTTGCTTTAACCTGGTCCTGATTATTCAAAACCTGAAGATAGGCCGTAACCACTTGTAAAATCAGGTCATTTTTAACCTTTTCTACATTCGTCTGGTCGGCGGCCAATAATATTTTATTTTGCCTGATTTGATTCAGTTTTGCACCACCCCCAAAAAGTGTAATATTTGTACTTAAGCTCGGATTAAGGTTATAGTTCTGGGTATTCTCGAATAAACCCGACACCTGCTGACTCCGTCCCCATTGCATGGATTGCCCTATACTTCCGCTCAATGTAGGTAACAGCGCATTTTTAGATTGCCTTAACGTTTCATCGCTAACTGCCGCGCTAAAAGCAGCTTGTTTAATGTTCAAGTTGTTCTTTAAGGTATTTTCTACAGCCTGTTTAATGGTAATTACCTCCTGGGCATTTGCAATTTGATTAAAACTGAGCGTTGAGAGCAAGACAACACCAGTAAAAAACTTATTCTTGGTAAACATCTTCATAATTTATTTTCAAATCTATATAAATGGCTTTAATAATTTCAATGTATACAGGCAATTAGTACCTTTGGTATTAAATGTACCTGATCAAATCACCACTTTTACTTAAATGGTATTACCCATCGTTATTGTGGCATAAAGCCCGCAATGAAAAAGTCATTTATCTGACCTTTGACGACGGACCTATACCCAATGTTACAGATTTTGTATTAAAAACTTTAAAAGCATTTCGTTCAAAAGCTACTTTTTTTTGTATTGGTGATAATATTGTTAAAAATCCGGAGGTTTATGCCCGTATTATCAATGATGGTCACGCCATAGGCAACCATACATTTAACCACCTCAAGGGCTGGAAAACTGATGATCAAACCTACGTTGAAAATACGATGGCTTGTCAGCAATTAACACGCACTAACCTTTTTCGGCCACCTTACGGAAGGATCAAAAAAAGCCAGATCAGTAAACTAAAAGCAGTTTTCAATTCTCAGTCTCCAAATATTAGCTCCACTGCTGCAAATCGCGAATTACAAATCGTAATGTGGGATGTACTCAGTGGTGATTTCGATATTAATCTTTCTCCGGAAAAATGCTATCAAAATGTTATTAAACATACCGAAAATGGTTCTATAATTGTTTTCCACGATAGTTTAAAGGCTTTTGAACGTTTGGAATATGCTCTTCCCAAAGTACTGGCTTATTTCACGGAAAAAGGCTTCAAATTTTCAACGCTGTAAGTTGATCCATTGATGTGGTTAAAATAATAAATGCCCAAAACTTCAGTATTTAGGGCATTTACCAAGAGTATTCTATTGCGAAGTCTTCGGTATTGAGCATTGGTGTTCAAATACGAAAAGGATTATTTGAGCATTACCGAAGGCGTTGTATTTTTGATAAAAATGAGCGCATCAAAATCGTATGCAAGGTTTACGGGTATTTCGTAGGGTTTCCTCAAATCCGAATTAATGTGGCTTATGGTATTTTTTAGGCCAGAGAAAGGACTGTTTTTAGTCAGATAAACAAAGAAATTATCAAACTTTTGTGTTGCGAATAAAGCGGTAAAATTATCTTTTGGAACATCAAGTGAATGTTTGGTGAAGGTTGCAGCATTATACTCATCAACAGAAATCACGGTAACCGTTCCCTGATAAGTATCAAATGCAATATTGAAGAATTTTTGGCCATACCTTTTAGCTAAAAAATGTCCAAAGGGCTTATAGCCTTGGGTAGTATCTTTGGAAAGATGAACATTGTGCCCCCAAACAATAAATTTTCCTTTAGCTTTAGTTTGACGATCTATCAGGCTTTGGGCCATTAAACTATCGCGTGTCAGATAATTGGAATTTGTTAAATCATCGAAACCAAAGACTTCTATTTTTTTCCCTTTCGTTTTTGCATTATAAGCTTTAATCCATTCGAACAAGTCGTATAATGATTGCGTTTTGTAGAGCCTAAAGTCAGCCATAATCTCATTTAAATTCCCGGTTCCGGAAAGCACATATTGGTTTACTTTTTCTACCCATTGTGCCGGAAATTCGAGTCCTATCTGCTCATAATTCCTATTGGTAATAAGGTGTTTAATCATGCTATTCTTTTCTCTGAAAAACTCTTCAGTACCGTGAGATGACTCAGCTAGGCCGAGTACTTCATTTCCTTCTAATCGGGCATCTAGCTGTTTGAAATAATCCGATTTCAGATCAACGATATTCTGGCTTAGCCAATTTTGGATTTCCGGGGTGTTTTTTTGAGCCTGAACGCCCAAAAACAAGAGCAAAAGCAAAGCAGTATAAGTAAGTCTTATCATATTTTTATCCTTTAGATGTAATTTGGTAACCATTTCCATAAATATACTTTTCTTATCCCTAACTTAAA
Source organism: Pedobacter rhizosphaerae (assembly GCF_900111155.1). Lineage (GTDB taxonomy): Bacteria > Bacteroidota > Bacteroidia > Sphingobacteriales > Sphingobacteriaceae > Pedobacter > Pedobacter rhizosphaerae. The sequence goes on from NZ_FOGG01000014.1 coordinate 54,909, forward strand.
GGAATATGGCCGCAAAAGCGCCTCTCGGAACAACGAGTATATTACGATGACAAAAGCATAGTTTAGAACAATTCCAAATTACGTAATCGCCTGCTTAAATTGTATTTAAAGGTTGTTTTTTGTATTTTTGTTTTAAGCAAAAAACTGATTTTTTCGCTTAAAAACCGCAAATAATTCACAAAACAATATTCTTTTGTAGAAAGCAGGTGTATATTTTGCAGCACACAGTTTTAGCAAAAGAATAAAATATCTAAGATGAGTATTTATAACGATTATATCCAGGAGATTGAAGACAGAAAAGCTCAAGGTCTTCACCCTAAACCTATTGATGGAGCAGAATTATTGAGTGAAATCATCACTCAAATCAAAAATGTAAACAATTTTAACAGAGAAGATGCTGTTAATTTTTTCATATACAACACCTTGCCTGGTACTACAGGTGCGGCTGTTGTAAAAGCACAATTCTTAAAAGAAATTATTTTAGGCGAAGTTATTGTTGCAGAAATAACCCCTGATTTTGCTTTTGAATTGTTATCGCATATGAAGGGTGGCCCTTCTATAAAAGTTTTGTTAGACATCGCTTTGGCGGATAACGGAGACAAAGCGAAAAAGGCGGCAAACGTTCTTAAAACTCAGGTTTACCTGTACGATGCCGATACCGATCGTTTAAAAGAGGCATACAACAATGGCAATGAAATTGCTAAAGAAATATTAGAAAGCTATGCCAAAGCTGAATTCTTCACAGAATTACCACCGGTTGCTGAAGAAATTAAAGTAGTGACGTTTATCGCCGGTATTGGTGATATTTCTACGGATTTACTGTCTCCAGGCAACCAGGCACACTCTCGTTCTGATCGTGAATTGCATGGAAAATGCATGATTACACCTGAGGCCCAAGAGGAAATCCAGGCCTTACAAGCACAACATCCTGATAAAAGTGTTATGCTGGTAGCCGAAAAAGGGACCATGGGTGTAGGCTCTTCACGTATGTCGGGTGTAAACAATGTGGCACTTTGGACGGGCAAAAGATCCAGCCCTTATATCCCATTTGTAAACATTGCCCCAATAGTAGGTGGTACCAATGGTATTTCACCTATTTTCTTAACAACAGTTGATGTAACTGGTGGTATTGGTATCGACCTTAAGAACTGGGTTAAGAAAACCGATGAGCATGGTAATGTTATTCGCAACGATAAAGACGAACCGGTTTTAGAGCAAGTTTATGCTATAGAAACGGGTACAGTTCTGACCATTAATACCAGAACTAAAAAATTATATAACGGCGATCAGGAGTTGATCGACATTTCAAAAGCCTTGACTCCGCAAAAAATGGAGTTTATCAAAGCTGGCGGTTCTTACGCTATTGTATTTGGTAAAAAAATCCAAACTTTTGCTGCGAGAACCTTAGGCATCGAACCTTCGGCAGTGTTCGCCCCGGCTAAAGAAGTATCCGTTGATGGTCAGGGTTTAACTGCTGTAGAAAAAATATTTAACAGAAATGCTGTAGGCTTAACACCAGGCAAAGTTTTACACGCGGGCTCTGATGTTCGTGTTGAAGTAAACATTGTAGGCTCACAAGATACAACAGGTTTGATGACCGCTCAAGAATTAGAGGCAATGGCTGCTACAGTTATTTCTCCAATTGTTGATGGCGCTTACCAATCAGGCTGTCATACTGCATCTGTTTGGGATAAAAAAGCACAGGCAAACATCCCTAAACTGATGAAGTTTATGAATGACTTTGGTGTGATTACCGCCCGTGATCCTAAAGGCGAATATCATTCCATGACCGACGTTATTCACAAAGTATTGAACGACATCACTATTGATGAATGGGCGATTATCATTGGTGGCGATTCCCACACCCGTATGTCTAAAGGGGTTGCTTTCGGTGCAGATTCGGGTACGGTAGCTTTAGCATTGGCAACCGGCGAGGCTTCTATGCCAATCCCAGAGTCAGTAAAAGTAACCTTCAAAGGCCAAATGAAAGAACACATGGATTTCCGTGATGTAGTTCATGCGACACAATTGCAGATGTTACAGCAGTTTGATGGTGAAAACGTTTTCCAGGGTCGCATTATTGAGGTACACATCGGTACTTTATTAGCTGATCAGGCCTTTACTTTTACCGATTGGACAGCAGAGATGAAAGCTAAAGCTTCTATCTGTATTTCTCAAGATGATACTTTAATCCAATCTTTAGAAATTGCCAAACACCGTATTCAAATCATGATAGACAAAGGTATGGACAACCATAACCAGGTTTTACAAGGTTTGATCAATAAAGCAAACAAAAGAATAGAGGAAATTAAAACAGGTATCAAACCGGCTTTAACACCAGATGATAATGCAAAATACTACGCTGAAGTAGTGATTGATCTGGATGTAATTAATGAGCCAATGATTGCCGATCCGGATGTGAATAATGCCGATGTTTCTAAGCGTTATACCCATGATACCATTAGAGACCTAACCTACTACGGTGGCGATAAGAAAGTAGATCTTGGTTTCGTAGGGTCTTGCATGGTACATAAAGACGACTTGAAAATCGTTTCTCAAATGTTGAAAAACGTAGAGACTCAAACCGGTAAAGTAGAGTTTAAAGCGCCTTTGGTAGTTGCGGCTCCTACATACAATATCATCGATGAATTGAAAGCAGAAGGTGATTGGGAATACTTACAAAAATACTCTGGATTTGAATTCAGCGATGCCTTACCTAAAAGTGCAGCAAGAACGGAATATGAGAACATCATGTACTTAGAACGTCCGGGTTGTAACCTTTGTATGGGTAACCAGGAGAAAGCAGCTAAGGGCGATACTGTAATGGCTACCTCTACACGTTTATTTCAGGGCCGTGTGGTAGAAGATAAAGATGGTAAAAAAGGAGAGTCTTTATTGGCCTCAACGCCAGTAGTGGTTCTTTCTGCTATTTTAGGTCGTATTCCAAGCATTGAAGAATATAAATTAGCAGTAGAAGGGATCAACTTAACCAAGTTTACACCTCTTTCTACGAAACAATAAGGTAGTTTATCTTGTTCAGCACGTACAATTAAGAACATTTAAAAATTTAAATATTATGGCTTTTGATATAGACATGATTAAAAAGGTTTACGCTAATTTTGGCAGCCGTGTAGATGCAGCTCGCAAAATTGTTGGCAGACCTTTAACATTATCAGAAAAAATATTGTATGCTCACCTTTGGGATGGAGATCCTAAGAAAGCATTCTCTCGTGGAACTGATTACGTAGATTTCGCACCAGACCGTGTAGCCATGCAAGATGCTACGGCTCAAATGGCGTTACTACAGTTTATGCAAGCTGGCAGGCCTAAAGTTGCTGTACCTTCAACAGTACACTGCGACCACTTAATCACAGCAAAAGAAGGCGCAGCAATTGACCTTCCTCATGCTAAAACGGAGAGTAAAGAGGTATTTGATTTCTTATCATCTGTTTCAAATAAATATGGCATTGGTTTCTGGAATCCGGGAGCTGGTATTATCCACCAGGTAGTTTTAGAGAATTATGCTTTCCCAGGCGGAATGATGATCGGAACTGATTCTCATACAGTAAATGCCGGCGGCTTAGGCATGGTCGCTATCGGTGTTGGTGGAGCTGATGCCTGTGATGTAATGGCTGGTTTACCCTGGGAGCTTAAATTCCCTAAGTTAATCGGTGTTAAATTAACCGGTAAATTAAATGGCTGGACTGCTGCTAAAGATGTAATTCTTAAAGTTGCCGGTATCTTAACTGTAAAAGGTGGTACTGGAGCTATTGTTGAATATTTTGGTGATGGTGCAACCTCTATGAGCTGTACAGGTAAAGGGACGATCTGTAACATGGGTGCAGAAATTGGTGCAACTACTTCAACCTTCGGTTATGATGAGAGCATGGAGCGTTATTTACGCGCTACAGACAGAAACGAAGTGGCTGATGAAGCCAACAAAATCAAAGCCTATTTAACCGGAGATTCAGAAGTGTATGCAAATCCTGAAAACTATTTCGATCAGGTAATTGAAATCAACCTGGATGAATTAGAGCCTTATTTAAACGGTCCTTTTACACCAGATTTAGCAACACCTGTTTCCCAAATGAAAGTGGAAGCCGAGAAAAACGGCTGGCCTTTAAAAGTAGAATGGGGATTAATCGGTTCTTGTACGAACTCTTCTTACGAAGATTTATCAAGAGCAGCTTCCATCGCTAATCAGGCCATTGCTAAAGGTTTAACTACAAAGGCAGATTTTGGTATTAACCCAGGTTCTGAGCAAGTTCGTTATACCGCAAACCGCGATGGTTTCTTAAAAACTTTTGAAGATTTGAATGCTACAATCTTCACCAATGCTTGTGGTCCATGTATCGGTATGTGGGACCGTGTAGGTGCAGAAAAAGCAGAAAAAAATACTATCGTTCACTCGTTTAACAGAAACTTTGCTAAACGTGCGGATGGGAACCCGAATACCTTTGCTTTCGTAGCATCTCCAGAAATGGTTGCTGCAATCGCAATTTCAGGTAACCTGGCATTTAACCCGCTAACAGATACCTTAACTAATGATAAGGGCGAGCAGGTTAAATTAGATCCACCAACGGGAGATGAATTACCTAAAAAAGGTTTCGCTGTGGAGGACGCCGGTTTCCAGGCTCCTGCTGAAGACGGTTCAAAAGTGGAGGTTTTAGTTTCTCCAACTTCTCACCGTTTACAATTGTTAGATCCTTTTACCCCTTGGGAAGGTACAGACCTTAAAGGCTTAAAACTATTGATTAAGGCTAAAGGAAAATGTACTACCGACCATATTTCTATGGCTGGTCCATGGTTAAAATTCCGTGGTCACCTGGATAATATTTCTAACAACATGTTAATCGGTGCAGTGAATTACTTCAACGATAAAACCGATACTGTTAGAAATGAATTGACTGGTGAATATGGCCCTGTTCCTGCAACTCAGCGTGCTTATAAAGCTGCTGGCTTAGGTTCAATCGTAATTGGTGATGAAAACTATGGTGAAGGATCATCTCGTGAACATGCTGCCATGGAGCCCCGTCACTTAGGTGTTCGTGCCGTATTGGTAAAATCATTTGCCCGTATCCACGAAACGAACCTTAAGAAACAAGGGATGTTGGGTTTAACTTTCGCCAACAAAGAAGATTACGATAAAATTTTAGAAGGTGATACGGTAGATATCTTAGGTTTAACTGAGTTTGCTCCGAATAAACCATTAACATTGGTTTTACACCACCTTGATGGTACTACTGAGCAATTTGATGTTAACCACAGTTATAACGACCAACAAATTGAATGGTTTAAAGCTGGTGGTGCATTAAATATCATTAGAGCTGAAGCTGCCGCTAAGGCTGGACTTTAACAGTCTAAAGTTTAAAATAAAAATCCCGTTTTGAGTAAAAATCAGAACGGGATTTTTATATTTTAGCCACAAGCTAACAAAGTTGGCGATAAAACCTTCTTTTCAGGTACCATCTTACACGAATAAGTTTATTTCAAATTATTCAGTTGTATTAGCAACTATTATAATTCCATTACTCAAACTCATGTCCACAGGTATAACAGTGATAACACTTGTTTGCCCCAACTGGATAAGTTGCGGTTAAAAAAGCCAGAATTTTGGCCCACAGTGTAAATTTATTCTTGGTGGCCATGCCAAATCCCACATTACTTGAGCCACATTTCTCGCAGAGGGTGGTTTCAACGGCATTACCTTGCGCCTGACCCTCATCCTCTACTTCTAAAACATTTTCTTCTGCTAGAAGCTGGTTTATTTGCTCAACGTCGCGCTCGAAAACAATTAGCTTCACTCCTCCAATCGCCTGATTATATAGCGGATTAAGCGTTGCTACATTTTCATCTGCCAAAAAGCAGGCAAAGCCGCTGTCATCCAGCCTGGCCTTAACAATATTAGCTTCAATGGGGTTATAATAAGTACTGTAAACTATGGTTCTGTCGTTCATTTAGATGCGCATTAAGTGTAATTATGACCTTAAGATACAATAATTGTTACACCTAAACCCCTAGCCCTAATGATCCAAAAATTCCTGCCACCAGTAACCTGATCTTTTAATCGTACGTTGTTGTGTTTTAAAGTCATTATACACCAGGCCGAACCTTGCATTATAACCTTCGGCCCATTCAAAGTTATCCATGAGTGTCCAGGCCATATAACCCGTAATATTAAGTCCCTCTTTTTTTGCTTTCAATACAGCCTCCAGATACAGTTGAAAGTAATGAATGCGTTCTGGATCATCCACTACATTATCAATCAGTTTATCGTGATAGGCAGCCCCGTTTTCGGTTATCATGATATTCTTTACGTTAGGATAAGCCGCAAACTGTTTGATAATATTGTAAAAACTATCGGCATTGATTTCCCAACCCATGGCAGTATGTGGCTTTTTCCTGCTTTTAGCCTTTACCTCCCAGGCCTGAATAACGGGAATAAAAGCATTGTATTTTACCGTTAGTGGAAAATAATTCTGGAGCCCTATAAAATCAAAATCAAATTTCATGCGGTCATTCTGCCTCCAGGTACCGTATTCCAATTGAAATTTCTCTAACACATCCCAATCAGCCGTTGGAAAACCCATGCCCAGTGTTGGTTCGATAAAAAATCGATTGATGAGGCAATCTACGCGTTTTGCTGTTTGAATATCATTATCGCTCTGGGTGTAAGGAATAATTTCGGAGCAGGAATAGGTGGTGCCAATATTGGCCATGTTAACTTCTGCACGAATAATTTTAGCCCCATCTGCTTGTGCCAGTGCAGTATGTAGCGCAGCAGAGAAAAAATTGCCTAATCCGGTTTTCCCGGGTGCATGCACGCCCAGCATGTAACCCAGCGAAGTAAAACCGAAGGGTTCATTCAGGATGATCCAGTTTTTAACCTTGTCGCCATACTCTAAAGCGCAGATGCTCACAAAGGTATTGAAAGCTGAATTGATGCTGAAAGTCGTCCAGCCCCCTTCCTCTTCTAATGCCTGGGGCAAATCCCAATGGTAAAGCGTAACATAAGGTGTAATGCCATTGGTTAAACATTCGTCAATGAGATTATGGTAAAAACGGATCCCCTGTTGGTTAACCTCGCCCCTCCCCATTGGTAAAATACGCGACCAGGCAATGGAAAATCTAAAAATTTTAAATCCCAACGTCTTAATCAGTGCAATGTCTTCCACATAGTGATGATAAAAATCGCATGCTTGATCTGGCTTATGCCCATTTTTAATTTTACCGCTTTTGGCTGAAAAAGTATCCCAAATGGATTTACCTTTACCATATTGCTCTGCTGCCCCCTCAATTTGAGCTGCTGCCGCTGCAATACCCCAATGAAAGTCTGAACCGAAATCGCTTGCCTTTATCATATCAATTAATTGCCAGCATAATTTGCAAGTTTAATATTAACAAATCATTAAAGATAAAGTTGATTTTTGAATTCCCGATGATTTAGGGTAATGGCGGTAATTCAGTCTCCTCCCTAGTCTTCCAATGCCATTAACTTAAGAAGGTCTTCGACAGGCTCAGACAGCATTTAGCTTAAGTTAATAGCATTGCCTAGTCTTCATCCAGCGATAGGCCGATCTGTTTCAGCAAAATACCGGCATTAAAGGTAGTACAAGGACCTTGTTTCAGCTTGTAATCAAATTTCATCTCGCCTGCCAGGAGCTGGATGTCAAAGTGAAAATTGCGAAGCGTTACGGGATTTTTGTCCTTTAAATCGGCCAATTGTAAATCGTGAGTGGCAAATAATGCAGGAGTCTTTTCGGCAATAAGCTTTTCTACAAAAACCTTCGAGCCCAGATATTTATCGCGACTATTGGTTCCACGCAACATCTCATCAATCAATACCAGGGTACTCTTATCCTTAACTACATGATCCAATATCATTTTCAGGCGGTTGAGTTCTGCCTTAAAGGTTGAAGTACTCTCGTTGAGTGAGTCTTTTATTCTCATATAGGTGTTCAAAGCAAAAACCGAAGCAGACATTTCGCTTGCACATACTGGTGCCCCCGCATAAGCCATAACCAAATTAATCCCAACAGTTCTTAAGAAAGTACTCTTACCCGCCATGTTAGAGCCTGTAACAATATCTACCGTGGGTTTTGCTTCAAAGTTAAAATCATTGTTCACCCGATCCTGAATCCTGATTAAGGGATGCCCCAAATGCTTGGCATCAAGTGTAAAAGATTCTACTAGCTCTGGGTAAACCCAGTTAGGCTGATTGTGAGCCAATGTGGCAATAGAGATGAGTTCTTCAAAGTCGCCAAGGTGATTAAGCGCAGACACCACGTCTTTACTACAGGATTGATACCATTTATCTAAGCTAATACTACACCTTAGGTCCCAAAGAAAAAGTGCGTTTAAGATCCCTCCAACAATAATATTTAATCGGGCATCGAAATTCTGAATAATTTTGGAAAGTGCCTTAATTTCTTTACTCACCGGGATTTTCGAATCAAACAGATTCAAGATATAGCTGCTTTTCCAATCGATCTTTTCTGTCCACAGGATAGCTTCAGCGTAACCATTCAACAGATTGGAGCCACCTCCAAAACCGTAGAAAACCTGGTTAATTTTTGCATTTAACAAAATATTCCAGCCCATATGGATGATTAAATAAATAACCAGGATGTTCCAAAATGCTCCACTAATCAAAATCCCCGACAAAATTAATCCCAATGAAATATAGGGCACTAACTTTACATAGAAGCGAAGAAAACCATGACGCACAAAATTTAGTTTTTTGTCCAGCTGATGCGTTAATTGTTCCTTGATTAATTCAATTTGATTCGACTCATGACCATGAAGGTTAGCCCTAAAATCAAAGATTTCGTCAATTTTAGTAGCTACTTCCTTTATTGCTTCTTGCCGTTGATGTATCACTGCCAGCGAGCCGGCTTTCGAGAGCTTGAGTGCCAGTTGATCATTTCCATTTTTAGTACTACACCTATTGATCAGGGCAAACAATGATGAGGAGCCAAATATGTCAAGGTCGGAAGTATAAGGATGCAACTCTGATTCATATTTAACACCATGGTCGTAGCCATTTGGCTTTCCGTTCAACACATTAGATTCATTCTGATAAACCCAAAGCAGGTCTTTTTGATAGGACACTTCAATATCTAATAAACTTTGCTTGCGTACAATAAAAGCAAAAACAAGAACTGGTATAACTAAGGCAATCTGAATAAGTGCGCGCCAGCCGTCGTTCTCCGACTTTAGCAATAACACAAAGAAAAAGATCTCCAGTAAAAACAGTCCTACTCTGTAAAGTGATAGCTTATCTATCAATTTTTGGAGTGCAGAAATATGTTTTTCTATCTCGCTTATTTTCTGGCTGTATCTGGCTAAAGTATTTTCTTGCATGGTCAACATGGTTATTGGGCGCTTTTAATCTATGTGTTGTGATCGATTAAATTGTTTTTTTAAAAAACAATTCTCTAAGTTTGAATCTCAAAAAAGCTAAGATAGGGAAATAATAGATGAAGATCACGCTTATTGCCATTGGTAAAACGGAAGATAAATATTTAATTGAAGGCATTGACAAGTACATCAACCGCCTGAAGCATTATATCAATTTTAATTTTCTGCCTATACCCGATGTAAAGAATGTTAAGAATTTAAGTGAGGCACAGCAAAAAGCCAAGGAAGCGGAGTTACTGCACAAACAAATCAATAATGGCGATGTTGTTATCTTATTAGATGAGAAGGGAAAGAAATACTCTTCGGTAGAATTTTCCAACTATCTAAATAAGCAAATGGTGGGCAGTGTTCAACACTTAATCTTTATTATTGGTGGCCCTTACGGTTTTGACGAATCGATTTATAAAAGGGCTAATGGGCTAATTTCGCTTTCGGATATGACTTTTTCACACCAGATGATCAGACTGTTCTTTGTTGAACAACTTTATCGTGGCTTTAGCATTTTAAAGGGCGAACCTTACCACCATGCTTAATGAATCTATGGAATACTTAAGCATTTATCATCATTAAAATAAAGACTATGTTATTAGATAAATATAAAAGAGAATACCGCTATAAAAGCAATCAGCGTGGCAACAGTAAAGCTTTATGGATCAGCATTATTATCTCGCTGATTATTGTAGCCATACTTTGGTATTTTTTTTAATAAAAAAAGAGGCTGTATCACAAAGATCAATTATCATCCTAAGCTTCCCGAAGTAAAACCGGGACAAGTTGCCGATGGACCTGATGAAGCTTTATTAAAGCGTTTCGGCAGGCTCAACGTGGCAGGTTAGAATGAGGATTAACTGGTGAAACAGCCTCTTTAAATAAGATTAAAAAGGCTTAAACGCCTTTTTTACTTGTCATGTTTGCTTTTTTAGCTGGCGCTGATGTTTTAGTGGTTGCCTTAGCATTAGCTGGCTTAGCTGCTGCTTTAGGTTTTTTGTCTAATTTCTCCTCAGCTATCTTCGTTTCCGCATCTGCAGCAGGTACTTCCGGAGCCTCTTCAGTAAACAAAGGAAGGTCTTTAAGTAAGTTAAACCAAGAAATGATTTTCTTCATATCAGAGGCATAAACTTTCTCCACATCGTGATTTGGCGCAACCTCATTGAAAAACGAACGCAATGTTGTTCCATCTGCCTTCACATCAGGAGTACTTCCTTTTGCAGAAATTCTGTTAAAAATATCTACCAGTTTAATCTCTTCGTCCTCACCATAAACAGTAATGTCTTCTAGTGATGCCAATTTGGTATTGGTCATGTTGGCTACGATTTTAGTTTTAGCCTGATCAAGACTTTCTAAAATATAACCCACTTTATTTTGACCTACCAGTTTGAATAGACCTGGTCTGCCTGAAACGGCAACAATTCCTCTTAAATTCATATTTTTTTGAGATATGAGATTTGAGCTATGGGAAATGAGCACTTACTCAAATCAAATAACTGAAACTCTTGTTCTTTATTAAATGAGATTGGGGCACAACCGAAGCAATCAAATCTCCAATCTAATGTCACCAATCTCACTTCTATATTTAGTCTTCTAAAACTTCAATATTTAAAATTTTATCGCCCTGGCGGATATCGTCAACCAAATCAACATTTTCTACTACTTTACCGAAACAAGTATGGTTACGATCTAAGTGAGCAGTATTGGCTCTGCTGTGGCAGATAAAGAACTGTGAACCACCAGTGTTACGTCCGGCATGGGCCATAGACAAAACACCACGATCATGATACTGATTATCACCATCTAACTCACAATCAATTTTATAACCCGGACCACCAGTACCTGCCAGGTGTGCTTTAGCTGGGTCTTTTGAATTTGGACAACCACCTTGAACAACAAAATTAGGGATCACACGGTGAAAGGTAATTCCATCGTAAAAGCCTTCTTTAGCTAATTTTTTGAAGTTTTCAACAGCTTTTGGTGCATCGTTATCGTAGAATTCTACGGTCATGTCACCTTTTTCAGTTTTTATTATTGCTTTACTCATGTCAATACGTTACTAATTACAATTATTAATCACACCCGAAAACTCAAGCGTTTTCAAAGTAGAGGGCAAAAATAACAAAATTGTGTAACTTATAACATCATTAAATTTTTCTAAGTAGTTTAAATGCGGTATTTTAGTGTTTTAAGCTTCTGCCGTTTTGATAAAGAAATTCTATATCCTGTTATTCTGTATCCTCTGTTCGTTAGGACTTAGGGCTTCCTCTCTGTTGGTTTATATGGACGAGGAGCAAAAAAACCATTTAAAAGCTTACGGTATTGCCTATTGGACTATTAGTAAACAGGTAGAAGTAGATTGGTTATTGAACTACAGGGGAGGAAGCTTCTTAATTAAATATAACAAGACCGTTGAAGACGAACTTAAAATCAGAGGCGTTTCTTACGAGGTTTTAGCGGATGGTAAAGTGATCAGTCTTCTAAATGAGATCAGCGATCCATCGGTAAACATGGAGATGGTTAAATTGGAGAAAACCCCGAAGATTGCCGTTTACTCACCAAAGAGCAAACTTCCCTGGGATGATGCAGTAACACTGGTTTTAACGTATGCTGAAATTCCTTATGATGTAATATACGATGATGATATTATTCAGGATAAGCTAAGTAAATACGATTGGTTACACCTTCACCATGAAGATTTTACAGGACAGTATGGGCGTTTTTGGTCTTCCTTTAGATATGCCAATTGGTACCAGGAAGATGTTAAAAATCAGGAAGCATTGGCCAAGCGCTTAGGCTTCAAAAAAGTTTCAGAAATGAAACTGGCCGTTGCCAGGCAGATTAAAGAATACTGCGCAGGCGGAGGCTTCCTTTTTGCCATGTGCTCTGGTACAGACAGCTTTGATATTGCTTTATCTGCAGATGGCGTAGATATCTGCGCACAGATGTTTGATGGAGATCCCGCCGATCCAAATGCCCAATCTAAGTTGGATTTCGGCAAAACACTGGCCTTCCAGAATTTCAGGCTAGACAACAATCCCATGAACTACGAGTTTTCTGATATTGATGTTACGCAAAACAGATCTTTGAACCAAGGCAACGATTTTTTTACCCTGTTTGATTTTTCGGCCAAATGGGATCTGGTTCCCACCATGCTTACCCAAAATCACGATAAAGTGATTAAAGGCTTTATGGGTCAAACGACTGCTTTCAGAAAAAGTTTGGTGAAGCCCAGTGTCACTGTGTTAGGAGAGAACAAAGGCGCGGCAGAAGTGAGGTATTTGCATGGAGAGATTGGCAAGGGTCAATTCACCTTTTATGGTGGCCATGATCCGGAGGATTATCAACATGCTGTAGGCGATCCACCCACTGATTTAAATTTACACCCCAATTCTCCTGGATACCGGCTCATTTTAAACAATGTGCTTTTTCCTGCGGCAAAGAAAAAACCTCAAAAAACATAAAGGCTTGCTTTTGGCACAACCATATGGTTTGAAAAATTAGGTGGTTTATTGCCAGATTCCTATTATCTATACAATAAAATCTCGGACGGCAGCTGTTGATGCCGCATGTTACAGACCTTCCTAAATATAAAAAAATACACTGTAAACCAGCAGGTTACAGCTGTTAAATGTAACACAAATAATACTTTGGCACAGCTTTTGGAATTGAACCTGATAATTAACAACAGGTTTTTACCTGATTTTGAAAACAAAGATTCTTTTACCTAAAGAAAATATTATGAAAAAGTTACTATTCGGTGCCACGGCACTTTTATTCACAACAGGTGCATTTGCACAAACAACTATGGGCGGAAATGATGCTAGATTTGGTTTAAAAGCTGGTGTCAATTTATCTAGATTTCATTTAAGCAACAACGACGCATTTAATGATAACATCAAAGATAATGTAGGCTTTAATGTTACAGCCTTCGGAGACTTCGGTGTTGGTAATAACTTCTTTATTCAACCTGGAATCTCTTTACAAAATAAAGGGGCGAAAACTGAATCAACTACTACCGTTGGAAATGTAACAACCACCAGTACGGGTAAAACCAATTTAATGGCTATTGAAGTTCCTATTAACGCAGTATTTCGTATCCCTACGGGCGATGCCGGAGCTATTCAAATCAGTGCCGGTCCGTATGTAGGTTTCAATATCTCTGGTAAAAACAAAGTAGAAAATACCATTACTGGAGGAAACTCAGCGGGAACAACCTCAACTGAAACGGATTTAGATTTTGGTAGTGGTACTGATAAAGATTTTTCAAGTACCGAATTTGGGGCCAACTTCGGCTTAGCTTACAGATTAAATTCTGGCTTTACAGTAGGTGCTAATTACGGCTTGGGGTTAACCAACCTTGTACCGAAAGACAATAGAGTGAATGACAACAAATTAACGAACCGTGTATTAGGTTTCTCTGTTGGTTATTCTTTCTAAGCTAACCTAAAAGAATAAAAAAGGCCTGTTGAAGTGATTCAACAGGCCTTTTGGTTTTTAATCGTAAAAGTTCCAGTAAACACCGAACTTGAGTAAGGCATCTTGCATAGGGTATCGGTTAACTGTATAATATCCTTTTTGAAAAAGCCCCTGGTTTACAAAGTCGTACTTAACAAACAGGTTAGCCCTTTTTAAATTCGCTTTTAAAAACACATCCACAATCGGTTTTGAGGTAAAGCTAACCGGATTCTTTTCGTCGATATAAAATTGTGCGGTTGCAGGCGAATAAAGGTAGTTCTCATATTCAGAGTTATACCTTACATCTATACCAATATCAGCCTTAAGCACCTTAACAAAGGTATTTCTAAAGTAAATACTGTTGTAGGTATAAAATTCAGGTGTTCTTAAAATGGCATTTTTATCTGTTTTCTGATAGGCAACATAATTTTCCATCCTAAACTTTCCAAATGACCATTTTTTAGCAACGTCAATACGGATCAAGCTGATATCGCTGGTTTCCTGTTTTGGCAAAATGGCATTGGTTCCATTAGAGTCATCAAGTGTAAAATATAAATAGTTGCTGGTTAGATAATATTTTGCGCCAGCTGTAAAGCCATACTTATCATTAATATAATTGAAAGATAGATTATTAACCTTGGTATTTTTTAAATCATTGTTGATCCACTGATAATGGTTACCCTGAAAATTCTGGAATAAAGCTGAAGGACTTTGATTCTGTGCATAAGCCCCTAGCTCAATTCGCCCGATCTTATTCCCGAGCTGGATATTACTTCTAGCCTCATATAGATAGTCACCACCATTCTCCCCTTGAAGGATCTGTTGAACATCCAGATTAAAATCTATGTTACTGGTAAAGCGATATCCCGCAGCCCCCAGAATAGTGATGTTCTGATAGGAATAGTCTGTGGTTAAGTAATTGTTTCCATCAGTTTTAATCCCCATAAACCGTTGATTGTAATGATCGTGACGAATCCCTGCATCAATTTTAAGCTCATTCTTAATTACTGCTGAATTTTTTGCTCTGAGAAAGAAGCTATAAATAAACTCATTTTTTAAATGCTGAACATGCGTAGAGTCATTGGTGAAGGTTGCATCTGCAACACCAGGAGGCAATACGTTATAGGTATCGACCTCGTTTTTATAAAAATCGTAACTATTATTATCCAGTTGTACCGTATAAGTAATTTTATTTGTAGGTAACACTGAAGATGCTTTGGAAGAGCTATCTATCCTGCCTACATAATAACTCTGTTTTAAAAAGAGTATATTTTTTTTATACATATTGCGGCTACTCGAAAGCTTAACTGCCTCGGCATCCCTGGCAATTTTGGTGTAGTTATCGGCAAAAATATCCTCCTCCACTACCGATCCATTTTCGTAAGCCCGCATCGTATTGAATATAGCCGATGCCCACATATTATATCTTTTGCTGGGCGATTGGTACCATGAAAACAAGGCAACATTTAAGTTATCCCCCCTTTGCCTGGCGTAAAAGCCCTTAGAATCGGCACGATTAAAGTTTAAACCAACGTTCCAGTTGGGTTTGATATTTTGCGTATGGATGGCCCTAAAAATTTGTTCCTTCTGTCCGGCACTAACAAAGTACAGGCTGGTGAAAGGTGTTCTGGCCTGATAAAAAATAATATCTTCGGGTGTTAAGGCATAATAATCTAATGAATGATAGCCTTCGTCATAACCAATTCGCTTACTGGGCTCGTATAATAAAGGACGTGCAGAAAGCCCCATATTTCCATTACTGATGGTGGGGTGCAGGGGTTGCAGCAAGGGGCTATAATTCTGGATGTTAACCGTTGAAGTATCCAGTGGCAAGAGGATAATACTATCCTTACTTAAAGCCAGCTTGGTAAATTTGATATATTTTGCGGTAAAAACAACAGAGTCTTTGCCTGCGTCGAGTTTTTTACGAACAGAGTCCATTTCTTTATTGGTACCCACATTTGTCTTCAGATCTTGCGCAAAGGCACCATTGAAGCCCAAAAAGAGCAGTATAAAGAAGCAGATATAAACGATTTTCCTCATCTTAAAGCTCAGCGATTAAACGCGTTAAAATTTCTGTCATTTTAGGTTCTGCCTTGGCTGCAGCTTCTAAGATCTCATCCAGATTAAAAGGCTGCAAATCTTCAGGAAAACCTTCATCGGTTAAAACAGATATGGCAAAAACAGGTAAACCAGCATGGTTGGCAACAATTACCTCTGGCACGGTACTCATTCCAACAGCATCGGCACCAATTAATCGCAAATATTTATATTCGGCCTTAGTTTCTAAGTTTGGACCAGAAACCGCAACATAAACACCTTTGTGGCACTTTACATCTACCGTGGCTGCAATATCCAGTGCTTTTGCAATGATTGAGCGTTTATAAGGTTCGCTCATATCGGGAAAGCGCGGGCCTAAAGAGCTTTCAATAATTCCGCGCAATGGATTATCGGGTTGAAGATTAATATGATCTTCGATAATCATCAGGTCTCCCTTTTTAAATTCCGGGTTAAGTGATCCGGCAGCATTAGAAACAATAAGATTTTCAATACCCAGGCCTTTCATTACCCTCACCGGAAAAGTGATCTGTTGCATGGTATAGCCTTCGTAGTAATGTAAGCGACCCTGCATGGCAATGATTTTCTTTCCGTTAAGTGTTCCAAAAATTAACTTGCCACTGTGAAACTCCAATGTTGAAATTGGAAAATTTGGAATATTAGAGTACATCAGTTGGTGCTCAACTTCTATTTCCTTCACCAGGCCACCTAAGCCCGTACCCAGGATAATACCAACTTCAGGTTTAAAATTTTCAGTTTTACGTTTTATATATTCAACGGTTTCTTCTATAGCTCTTAACATAGTTCAAAATAAGTTCATCAAAGGTAATCTTATCTTCCTCAAATAATTCAACCTCGATGGGTAAATAATATATCGGTAAATTTACCAGTAAATCCTCAAATCTAGTAGCTCTTAAACGCTGGCTATCCTTTTCTGTTGTGATGATGATTTTTTCTTTTCGATTCTCTGCCTCAAAAGCTTTTTTAAATCGTTTGATATCATCTGTTGTAAAGGCGTGGTGATCAGGAAATTCCTCGTGTTTAATATCTTTTGTATACTTGCCCAGTTCCTCAATCAGCGGGGCTGGATTGGCGATGCCTGTGATTAAAAAAAACGTATATCCTTTAACCGAATCTAACGAACGGGTATCATTTTGCTGGAGGTGCTGAAGCTGTCCGTATTTCAAATAGGAATGTAAAACCGGTTGATTTTTATTCGGCTGTAGTTCGTTTATCGATGCCTGCTGCGCCACATGCAGCAAGGGTACAGGAGATTTGGTTACCAGTAAAACATCAGCCCTTTTGCGGGCGGAAAAAACATCTCTCAAATTACCTGCAGGAAGTAAGAACTGTAAAGTACCGAGTTTCCTGAATTCAAAGAGTAAAATATTAAAACCAGCCTGTACTGCCCGGTGTTGAAAGGCATCGTCTAAAATAATAACCTCATGATTTTCCTTTAATTGATTAATTCCCTCCACCCGATCTTCGCATACCGCAACGGTAACCTCAGCAAATTTCTGATAATATTGCAGGGGCTCATCCCCTATTCTCTCTGCAGTAGCGGTAGCATCTGCGAGAATAAAACCTTTGGTTTTCCTACCATATCCCCTGCTCAGGATGGCCACCTTATAATTTTTTAATAACCGCAGCAAATATTCGGTAGTGGGTGTTTTACCAGATCCGCCTACTGCGAGATTTCCAACACAGATTACAGGTAAATCAAATTTAACCGAGCGCATGATTCCCCAATCGTAAAGTTTTTTACGAAGAATGATGGCCATTCCGTAAATAAGAGAAAAAGGGAGGAGTAAAAGACGTAAGTAATTTAATAGCATACCGAGTGTTTCAAAAGTACAGATTATTTAAAAAAGAATGGCATAACGATTAATGCCTTTAATTGCAACCGATAATCCCGAAAAAGGTTTGGCAAGAATGTTATAAGTGGTAGACTATAAGCCTGACAGTGCCTCCTTCAGCATTGCTGATTAAAAGCTTTTCAGCCTTAACCGCTCAACCTGAGCCTTAGGTGCTTAATGATGTTTCATTTTTGAGTTTAAGCAGATCTATCTCGCTGGAATAGCTCGTTATGAATGAAATTTCTTATTATTGTTGCTCATCAACCTATATTTTAATGTCTCAGAACAAACGCCTTGTAGTGGGCCAGGGCCAAATTAGTGGCTACATTTCTATTTTTTTAGCTGTTTTAGCCTTACTGGGAATCTTGTGTTTTCATTATCCGGAAAAGCTTACTACACCAGAGTTTCGTGAAGTTTACACCAAAGAAAGTATGGAAGTACTGATGCTTGGTGGCGTAATTGCATCCTTCTTCTTTTCTGCTTTAAGCCTTCTCTTAAGCAAAAAAATGAAATGGGCCTGGCCTGGATTTGTGCTTGCGGGATTGGCGGTGATACTGGGTGCCTTGAGTGTAGAGGGCAGAGATGTAGCGAAATCGAGCTGGCATTTTGGCTTAGACTGGATGATTTTAGATTTACTTTTAATGGTTGCTATTTTTGTTCCGCTCGAACTTTTCTTTCCCAAAAATAATGAGCAGACTAAATTTCATGAAGAATGGCGAACAGATTTAACTTATTTCGTGATTAGCCATCTTTTTATTCAGTTTTTCGGCATCATTACCCAAAAGCCGGCTATTTTATTCTTCGGATGGATGGGGTTGGATAAACTACATACCTGGGTACAAGGCTTACCTTTTATAGTGGCGCTATTTTTAGCCTTCTTTAGCACCGATTTATTTCAATACTGGGCGCACCGCATTTTTCATAGCCGCATTTCCTTATGGCGCTTTCATTCTATACACCACTCTACACAAAACATGGACTGGCTGGCGGGAAGCCGAACGCATTTTATCGATATCTTTTTCACCAGGGCGATGACATTTATACCGCTTTACATTTTAGGATTTTCCTCAACGGTGTTTAACGTGTATATCATTTTTATTGCCATCCATGCGGTGTTGATTCATGCCAATACCCGAATTAATTTTGGTCCCATCAAGTACATTTTTACCACCCCTCAATACCATCATTGGCACCATTGTGAAGACCCAAAGTATTACGGACATAACTTTGCCTCGATATTTCCTTTTATTGATATGATTTTCGGCACCTACCACTTACCGGGCAACGAATGGCCTGCCGGCACGGGCGTACATGAAGGCTCATACCCTAAAGGCTTTATTAAGCAATCTGTTTATCCTTTTACTAAAAGTCCGTTCGATACGGATTTAAACATGGAAGAAAGAAGCGACAGGTAGATTAAGGTTTCCCGCTGATCGAAAAGATTAAGGTTTAATCTCCTAAAACCAGCGGGATAAATCTATTTTTCGCCCTCTTTTTCCAACAAATCTACTTTGGGTGGCATAAGTTTATAAACCACTGGTGTAACAATTCTGGATAGTAAAGTAGAACTGATTAATCCACCAATCATCACAATGGCAAGAGGTGATATAAGTGGATTGCTAGAGAGTGCTATAGGCAACAATCCTCCAATTGCGGTAAAAGTGGTGAGTATAATGGGTAAAAACCTGATCTCCCCTGCTTCCTCAATGGCATCGTTTAAGGGCTTACCTTCCGCTCTGAGCTGGTTAGTAAAATCTACCAGCAAGATGGTGTTCTTCACCTCAATTCCCGCCAGGGCTACAATGCCAATGGTAGCCACAAACGACAATGAATTTCCCGTAATCAGCAAGGCCAATACTGCTCCAACTATCCCCAAAGGAATTACAGACAATACAATTAAGGTACTTTTAAAGGTTTTGAACTCCAGCACCAATACGGCGATAAACATGAAAAGTGTTACCAGCAATATGCTTCCAAAGCCACCAAACGACTGGTTACGGCTCTCAATTTCTCCTCCCATTTCAAATGTATAACCCGAAGGCAGTTTAAAGCCTTTCATTTGTCCTTCTACATCCTGAATCACCTTATCGTTAAGAAAACCTTTTTGCACAAATGCATTTACTGAAATGGTTCGGGTTTTATTGTGGTGGTTAATACTTAAGGGAGAGGTTTCCAATTTTAAAGTAGCCATTTGTAATAAGGGGATAGACAAGCCTTGGTTATTATTGATATACAAATTATTGAAAACCGTTAAATCTGGATAGGACGGTCTATTGGTAGTGAGCAAAATATTGTAATCGTCGCCCTTTGATTTTGGATTAATAAACTTACCTACCTCTAAACCTGCCACCGCCATTCTAACCGTTCTATCGATATTCACTGTAGCTACTCCGAGCGACTGCGCCTTATCTTTATCGATATCTACTTTAATATCCGATTTAAGATTCTTCAGAGGATTATTAACATAAATTGTTCCCTTGGTTTTCAGGAGCATGTTCTCTACCCTGCCAGCCAAATTCCTCAAAGTATCCAAATCATCGCCTAATAAACGAACTTCTACAGGAGATATAATGGGCTGCCCCTGCTCAAAATCCTTCACCTCAATTTTAGCTCCTGGATAAGGTGTCCATTTTTTACGGAGTTGTTCAATAATTTCAATTTTCCTGTCTGATTTAATATCTGGCTGGAGCAATACAAACAGCTCAGAAAAATCACTTCGCTCGTTTTGGGGTAGTACGTTATAATAAATCCTCGGATTTCCCTTTCCAACATTAGCAGCAAAATAGCGCACTTCCGGGATTGTTTTCAGTTCTTTTTCAATCTGTTTGGTAATAGAATCGGTATATTTCAGATTGGATTGCAGTGGTGTAGAAATATCAATCAGGAATTGTGGCTTTTCTGAAGCAGGAAAGAGGCTAAAGCCGATAACGGGAATTAAGGCAATAGAACCTATGAAAATCAGCACCGCAATAATGATAGTCATTACAGGTTTTGCCAAAGCTTTATCCAGTAATTTAGCATAAGAACCATGAATAATCTTCTGCAAGGTACGCAAGAAGATATTCCCCTGCTCGTGTGCATGTGGTTTCAATATTTTGCTCGAGAGGAAGGGTACAACGGTTAAAGCCACCAACATAGAGGCAATAACCGAACAGATTACCGCTATAGGCAAACTCCTGATAAATTCGCCCGAAGCTTCGGGCATGAACATCAATGGCATAAAAGCAATAACCAGCGTGGCGGTACAGCCCATAACAGCCATCCCTATTTGCTTGGTCGCTTTTAATGAGGCTTCCAGCCTGCTATAACCGTCACGCATCCAACGCTCTATGTTTTCCACCACCACGATGCTATCATCAACTAGTAACCCTAAAGAAACCACCAGACCAACGATACTGAGCTGGTTTAAGCTAAAACCTAGCATGCTGATGAGGATAACTCCAATGGCCAATGATAAAGGGATACTCACCATTACCACCAGGGATGCCCTTGTGCCCAAAGGCAATAGCGTAATCATAACCAATAAAATGGCGATTAAGAAGTCAGTGCCAAGTCCACCTAAACGGCTATTCACATTATCGGCCTGATCGAACATTAACTGCTGATCGATATTGGAAGGTAATGCCTTTTTAAAATTCTCGATAACAGGAAGGTAAGCCTTTTGAGCCTGTGTGATATTTCCCCCGCTTTTCTGCGCTGCTACAACAAACACACACCTGTAGCCATTTAACCTGGTGATGTCTTTTTCCTGGGAATAATCAAAATAAACATTGGCTACATCCTTTAGGGCTGTATTTTTCCCATTGCCGCTAAATACAACGGTATTTCTTATTTCATCAATATTCTGATAATTCCCACTGGTTTTAATGTTAAAAGATTTTGTTCCTGCATTAACACTACCTCCGGGAATATTGGCTACTTCACTTTGAATGGCATTGGCAATTAAGGTAACAGGTAGGTGTAATTGTGCCAGTTTCTCTAAATTCAAATCTACCCTTACCAATTGATCAGGAAGTCCAAATATTTCCACATTTTTCAGGGAAGAAACCTTTTCAAGTTCATCTTGAAGATCCTCAGCAGCACTTTTCATTTTGTCTCTCGAGGCATTTTCAGAAACCAGGGCAATCTGCAAAACATTCACATCTGATGGAGAAACCTTTTGAACTTCCATACTGTAGATCTCCTGAGGTAAATTTGCACGCTCTGCATTTACTTCCCTTACCAGTTCCTGATATTTATCATCAACATTTACACTGTACTTATACTCTACAAAAAGTACGGCCAATCCATCTCTAATGGTTGTTTTGATTGACTTGATATCATCCAGACCATAAATCTTTTTCTCCAGGGGCTTAACCACCAGTTCTTCCATATCCTTCGGACTGGCACCCGGGTAAACCACCACAACTGGGTAATTTGGCGCATTCATATCCGGATCTTCCGATCTTGGCATGTTAAAGATTGTGGTAATGCCCAGCGCCAAAACCATGAGCACCATAATTAAGGTGAACTGGTAATTTTTTACCGCATATTCTGATATTTTCATCTTTAATTACTTTATAATCCGAATGAATGACCCTTCAGTTAAATAGGCACTTCCCGAAACAATCAAAGAAGTTGCATTTTCCAGTCCTGCAGTGATATTGATTTTATCATTTTGAACTGCCCCCAACTGCACTTTAACCTTTTGTACCGTTTTATTATCGTTGGTAATGAATACATAGCCCTCATTTTCTCCACCATCCAGCAAGGCATCATAAGGAATGGTGAAAGAACTGGTCTTTTTAGTGGGAATAATAACAGCCTTACCGAATAACCCCGCAGCCAAACCGGGGGTATTGGTTTCATCAAGCGCCAACTCCACGTTAAAAGTTCCACTCTGCGGATCGATCCCCTCAGCTTTTCGGCTTACTTTTGCCGACAGAGTCTTTTGTGGAAGTGCATCTGTGGTGATGGTGGCCCGATCGCCAACCTTCAATACCGACCATTGCGTATCGCTCAAGCCAACTTTCAATATCCATTTGCTCTGCTTTGCTCCGTTAACTTGCAAAACAGGCGTACCTGGCCCAACCACCTGTCCATCACTGGCCAGTTTCTTTAACACGTAACCATTGCTTACTGCCCTTATTTCAGAATAGTTCTGATTAAATTTAGCCGCATCCAACTGTTGCTTTGCTACCTGAAAACCCGTTCTGGCATTTTGCAATTGCTCCAGGGTAGCTACACTATCCTTATAAAGCTGGCTTGCCCGTTTAAAATCGCGTTCTGCTTTTTGGTAAGCTAAGGTAACCTGCTGCACCTGCGCAGAAATTTCAGTAGGGTTTACAGCCGCCAAAAGCTGTCCCTTCTGTACAACATCTCCCTCTTTCACATAAATCCTGTTTATAATCCCCCCGTTCTTGAAAGAAAGAAAAGTTTCATCGTTAGTGGTAAACTGACCAGATGTAGCGATGGTATGGCGCGCATCTTCAACCTTAAGGGGAATAACCTTCACAGGGATCGTATCCTGACCTCCAATTGCAATATCTTTTTCTTTATGGTTTTTGCAGGCTCCCAGCCCTAAAACCATCAGTATAACCGTTGTAAAAATAAAATTCTTCATCATGATTAATTTATTGAGTAGGTAGCGGTTTCTCTTTCTAAATCGGCTAGTGCCGACAGTACTTTATATCTATTGATGTTCACCAGTAATTTCACGGAAGTGTATTGGTTGCGTGCATCAATGGTTTCAATGAAGGAATTGACCCCAGCTTTAAATCCTTTCTCTATCAGCCGCTGGTAGCTCGCCGCAGCCTCAAACTGCTTTAACGATGATTGATAGGATTGATAAGTAGCGCGTAAATTATTTTGCGCAGTTTTTACTGCCAGATTGAGTTGCTGAGCAGTGAGATTAGCATGGAGTGATGCATTCTTTAAATCCAGGTCGCTTTGCTTAACCTTAATGCGGTTTCTATTACCAGAAAAAATAGGGATATCCAGCTGTAAGCCCAGCATATAGTAACGGGTATTGTCATTAAAGTGAAACCCTTCCGACTGAGAGCCAAGATCTACAAATGCACCTAACTTGGGCACCGCAAACTGCCTGTTCATTTTAACTGCGGTTTTGTTGATGGATACCACCTGTTCCAATGCCTTCAACTCTTCCCTACCACTGGCGAGTGATAAATCTGTGAGTAATTTTTCCGCTTGGGTAATGCCATCTTTGTCAACAAAACTTACATTAATCTTCTCCTCTGAATTTCGGTTTAGCAGAAAGTTAAAATATAATCTCGCGTTAATCACTTGTTGTTCGGCACTAACCAATTGTGCATTCACATTTTCAACCTCGCTTTTCGAACGGAGTACATAAGCGGGCAAGCCTTTTCCACCCTCCAGCAGCTTTTCGTTTACCCTAAGTCCTTCCTGAGCCAGCGCCATACTAGATTGATACACCTCAACAGCTTGCATCGCATTCAAATAATTATAGTAAGCCGTTTTGACATCCTTAACCAGTTCACGCTTGTAAATCAACACCTCAAATCCTTGCAGGGTTACCTGTTGCTCCGATATGCGCTTGTTATTGATCAGATCAGAGTTGAGAATAGGCAAAGTAGTTCGCACTTTAGCATCATAATAATTCTTAGGCAAGAAATTAATGCTTTGATTCTCCAACATCGAAAAATTGTTAGTCGCTGTTAATTGATTTAAGGTACCATAAACCGGATTTAACAAATCTCCAAGAGGAAGTGGAATATTCCGGCCACCGTCTGCGGTAGACCAGCTTCCGGAAAAGGCAACAGTAGGCAAAAACAGGCTCTTCGCCGATTTCAGAGCATATTGTGCCTTCTCTAAAGAAATATTTTTCTGCTGTAGTACGATGTTATTCCTGAAAGCTTCAGCCACATACTCATCAAGTACCTGCTGTGCATTGACAGTAAAAACACTCTGCATAGAGAACAGCAAGAGCAAAATATTTTTTTTCCGTTTAATCAAAGCAACCATAATTAACAGTGTTAATTTTTTCTATTTTAATTTTTCCAACATGCTGATAAAACCATCAAAGGTTTGCTCCATCAGATTCACGTTATCGGGTAATGAAATTTTAGTAGAAGCCATATGATCCAAATGTCCCTGAAGTTTTAAGCCACACAAGCCATGCATTAACGACCATATATTTAAAGCAAAGGTGGTAGTATCAAATTGCACAAAATACCCGGCAGCCTTGCAGTGCTCTACCGTATTAATTAATGCGGTAAAAGCCTGCTCTCCTTCTTCCCATTCTTCATCATGACAATGATTTTTGACAAATTCGATAGGCTCTTTCATGATAAACATTAATTCGTAAAAGTCTGGATTACTGAGGGCAAAGCTCATATACACCCTTCCCATCGCCTTTAATCGTTCAAACGGCTCATGCACGTGTTGCAACACTAAAAACTGTGTTCCCAACAACTTAAACCCTTCCTGATGCAAGGCATACATAATATCTGTTTTATCCTTATAATAGAGGTAAATCGTAGTTGGGCTAAACTCTATTTTCTCCGCTATCTTCCGGATGGAAGTAGCATCATAGCCATCCTTCAAAAAAAGTTCCTTTGCAGCATCTAAAATCCGCTGCCGTAAATCCTCTTTATGCTTTTCTTTGCGCTCTTTTATTCCCATGATAAATATTTACAGTGCAAATATAGTTAACAGTGTTAATATTAAAAACATTTGGAAAGAAAAAAATAAAATGCAGTCTTGTTGTCGATAAGACTTTTTTGATTGGAAAAATGTTGAAACTTGATATCTGATCACATGAAGCCTATCCTATCTCAATAGATTTAGCGAATCCATGTAATAGATTACCATTTTACTCAAGGGCATTTCTACAGATATTCTTACTGTATCTACCGCAAGGATTTCATGGACAAGATGATACAAAAATTATGGTGCCAGGATCATCCCTTCACCCAATCAAACGTTTGCCCGATTTTCTTTACAGAAGAATAGATTTGCCTAGCTTAAAAAGCCTTATCTTTGCACAAATCATAAAAAATAACACTATGCTTAAAGGATTTTTTAACGTACCTGTTCCGGTAAACGAACCTATTTTAAATTATGGCCCAGGCAGCAAAGAACGTGCTTTATTAAAAGAGGCATTGGCTGAGGGCCGTTCGCACCAACAAGACATCCCGATGTACATTGGCGGCAAACAGGTTCATACCACCAAAAAAGGTAAAGTAGTTCCACCACACGATCACCAACATATATTAGCGCAATACAGTATCGGTGATAAAACCCATATCCAACAGGCTATTGATGCTGCTTTGGCAGCTAAAGCAGATTGGGAAAACCTTGCTTGGGAACACCGTGCGGCAATTTTCCTAAAGGCTGCCGATCTTATTGCCGGCAAGTACCGTTATAAATTAAATGCAGCTACCATGCTTGGTCAAAGCAAAAATGCTTACCAGGCAGAAATTGATGCCGCTTGCGAGCTCATCGATTTCTTACGTTTTAACGTAAGCTACATGGTAGAAATCTATAAACAACAACCACCAGTTTCGCCTCGCGGAAGCTGGAACCGTGTAGAACAACGCCCTTTAGAAGGGTTTGTGTTTGCACTTACCCCATTTAACTTTACCGCAATCGCAGCCAACCTGCCTGCATCTGCAGCCATGATGGGCAACGTAGTAGTATGGAAACCTGCCGATACACAGGTTTATGCTGCTAACCTTTTAATGGAAATTTTCCGTGAAGCCGGAGTTCCAGATGGAGTAATCAATTTGGTTTATGCCGACGGACCAGAAACCGGTGATGTTATATTTAATCACCCAGATTTTGCAGGTATCCACTTTACAGGTTCTACCAAAGTTTTTCAGGAAATCTGGAAGACTATCGGAACCAATATCCATAAGTACAAATCCTATCCACGCATTGTTGGTGAAACCGGAGGTAAAGATTTTATCCTGGTACATCCATCAGCGCAGATAGATATTGCCAATACCGCTATTGTACGTGGTGCATTTGAGTACCAAGGTCAAAAATGTTCTGCAGCCAGCCGTGTTTACATCCCTGAAAGCCTTTGGCCGGAAATTAAGAAATCAATGTTACGCGATATCGCTACCTTCAAAATGGGGGGTACCGAAGATTTCAGCAACTTTATCAATGCCGTAATTGATGAGCGTTCATTTGATAAATTAGCCAAATACATCGATCAGGCTAAAAAAGATAAAGGGGTAGAAATTATTGCTGGTGGTAACTACGATAAAAGTAAAGGATATTTCATTGAGCCAACTGTTTTAGTGGTTGATGATCCAAAATATACCACCATGTGCGAAGAGTTGTTCGGCCCTGTATTAACCGTTTATGTATATGCAGACAAAGATTTCGATCAGATTTTAACCACTATCGATAACACATCGCCATATGCCCTAACAGGCGCTTTAATTGCCCAGGATAGATATGCTATTGAGAAAGCCAGCCACGCTTTGCGTAATTCTGCCGGTAACTTCTATATCAACGATAAGTGTACAGGAGCAGTAGTTGGGCAACAGCCATTTGGTGGTGCCAGAGGCTCTGGTACTAATGATAAAGCAGGTTCAATGATCAATTTATTGCGTTGGGTTTCACCAAGAACAATAAAAGAAGTTTTCGAATCTCCAACAGATTATCGTTACCCATTCTTAGCAGAAGATTAATTCAAGCATTACTCTCCTTGAGTAACAACAATTAAAACAACACCTTTGGGCAACCGGAGGTGTTGTTTTTTTTTGAAAAGCCATTTTCTACACCATTACAACGTTAGCCGGGCTTTATGCTAAATCTTTTTGTCCCACCTCATCAGCCCGCCTTGGCCAAAAAGAATATCGCTCCAATCCCGTTTAAGGTGGAAAAGCCTGTACTACCTACACCGTCTGCAAATCGCCAGATTATCCAAACCAAACTCATTTTATAATGTTCTAATTAAGCACCTTAATACAGAAACAAAATGAAAAAGGAAGAAAATAAAAATCTCGCCGATCACCAGGAAAAGCAAGATGCGGTTAACTCCAATATGCCCTCCAATCAGGTTCCCAGATATAGGAGCAACAACAATGAGCATAAAAATATTGTAAAATCAGAGGCCGGAAATCTGGCCAGAGATTTCGGCAAGGGAGATTTTGGCTCAGAAGAAGCCAGAACTGATGCCGAAAGGGGGAATGAGGGCAATGCCGGAAATATGCCTAACACCGAAGAAAAATAAAGCCCCAACATGATGTCGGGGCTTTGCTAACAACTAAAAGACAACATCTATAAGATGTTATAAACTAACTTTAAAAGCTGCAGGTACACCTTCTATACCTGTACAGGTTACTTCTAAATCTTTAATAATTCCTGTTTTCAGGCTATATACCCAGGCATGTACAGATAGCTCCTGACCATTTGCCCAGGCATTTTGTACAATAGAGGTATTGGTTACATTTGCCGCCCCTTCAATAGCATTAAGCTCTACCAAACGATCAAACTTTTGTGTTTCATCTGTAATGCCCGATAATTCGCTTTCGTGAACACGATATACGTCGCGAATATTTCTCAACCAGTTATCAATAATACCAACCTGTTTGTTACCCAATGCTGCTTTTACACCACCACAACCGTAATGACCGCAAACAATTACATGTTTCACTTTCAAAACATTAATCGAATAATCTAAAACAGAAAGTAAATTCATGTCGGTATGCACAACAACGTTGGCAATGTTACGGTGCACAAAAATATCTCCTGGTCTGGTATTGGTAATTTGGTTAGCAGGAACACGGCTATCTGAGCAACCTATCCACAATACAGGCGGAGCCTGTCCTGCAGAAAGCTTGTCAAAAAATGCAGGGTCAGTCTGGATCATATCCTTAACCCAATCCTTATTGCCTTCTAATAAGCCTGCGTATGTTATATCTTTCGTTTCTATTGTTTTTGCACACATAATGTTAACTGTTAATTTCTTCTACAATTTTATTGGTTAGTTTCGGAACGTTATATTGTTTCTTTATATTTTCTAATGTTACAATAATACCCTTTGTATAGGCATTATGCTTGTAATTATAAATGGTTTCCAGCACATCCGGGTCAATAAACCTGGAGTTTGTACCGTCTATAATTACATTGGTTTCTTTTGGAATATTCATTAAAACTACTTGTATCGCTGCTTTATTCAAAAAGGACACTTCTTCTGCCAACTTGATTCTGATGTGCTTTTTATCTCCTTCGTTAGTAATGCGATAGAAAAACGGATTGCGCATATTGGTACGTAAAAGGTAAAAAACAGATACCAACATTCCAATAGCTACACCTTTAAGCAAATCGGTAAACAGAACAGCTAAAACAGTTACCACAAACGGCACAAACTGATCCCATCCTTTATGATACATGTGCTTAAACAAGCTTATTCTGGTTAGCTTATATCCTGTCATTAACAAAATGGCTGCTAAACAAGAAAGCGGAATCATATTGATAACCTGTGGAATAAACAGTAAAGATAGCAACAACCATGTTCCATGGAATATGGCTGACATCTTTGTTCTACCTCCTGCATTCACGTTAGCAGAACTCCTTACAATAACTGCTGTTAGTGGCAAGCCTCCGAGCATACCGCTGGTAACATTTCCTACTCCCTGTGCAATTAATTCCCTGTTGGTAGGCGAAACACGCTTGATTGGGTCTATCTTGTCTACAGCCTCAATACTCAGTAAAGTTTCTAAACTTGCTACTACCGCAATGGTTGCCGCAACAATGTAAACATCCTTATTGGCCAGGGCAGAAAAATCAGGCATGGTAAAGAGACCCAAAAATTCTGAGAAACCGCTAACAACAGGGATCTTAACGATCTGGTCAACCCTTAATGCATGAGATGTTCCGGCAAAAAGAAGGGTTCCTACTACACCTAATACCACCACTAATAAGGGTGCAGGTACAACGCTAAGCTTTTTAAATTTAGGCCAAACAATTAAAACGGCAATTGATAATCCACTAATCACTACCGCTGCCAAGCTAAAGTGCCCCAGTGCTGCGGTGATGGCAGAAAATGTATTTTCATGATCTTGTTGAAAGAATCCTTCATCACCACTAAAATTTGAATCTACACCCAAAGCATGTGGAAGTTGCTTTAAAATCAGAATCAAACCAATAGCCGCGAGCATACCTTCAATAACGCTGGAAGGGAAGTAATTTCCAATGGTACCTGCCTTAATTAAGCCTAATATTACCTGAAGAACCCCGGCAAGTACAACAGCCAGCAAGAAAACCTGGTAGCTCCCTAAAGAAGTGATCGCCCCTAAAACAATTACGGTAAGACCTGCCGCAGGCCCACTCACACTCAGTTGAGAACCGCTTACAGTAGATACCACGAGCCCACCAACAATACCAGTAATTAACCCGGCAAATAATGGGGCTCCAGAGGCCAGTGCAATACCCAAACAAAGTGGCAAGGCCACCAAAAACACAACGATACTTGAGGGTAAATCTTTTTTAAGATTCTTTTTTAAGAAATATTTCTTCACATCCGTACCAGTACTGGACGGGTTTAACTTTTGCATAACGATATAATTATCTAGTAAATTTTAACGAATAAATCGATGATGTTTAAAGTTTTCAATGCAGCGCAAAAAGCTATGCATAGCAAAACACTAGTCCCAATAAGTCGATTACAAAAAGACAATCAGGATTAAACACCAAAAAAAATACTAAATAAAGTTGGGAGGTGGTGTAGGAACAGTAGGGTGAAATGGATCAACGTACCGC
The DNA here is from genome assembly GCF_900111155.1 of Pedobacter rhizosphaerae. Lineage (GTDB taxonomy): Bacteria > Bacteroidota > Bacteroidia > Sphingobacteriales > Sphingobacteriaceae > Pedobacter > Pedobacter rhizosphaerae. The sequence continues at coordinate 85,424 of NZ_FOGG01000014.1, forward strand.
TTAAAATGCTCAATAAAGCTACTCTTTAAAAAGAAGTGAGAAGAAGAGAACTCATAAGAAATTACTGGATGATGAAGTTCTACCAATTTGAAATCGGTAAATTTTGCTGTGTCTTTGGCGGAGTCTTTCCCGCCTTCATGCTCTAACTCGATCTGCATGATTACGGCGTTCAAAATTTCCTTATCCAGAGTGCTAAAAAATACAGGCGCACCAGATATACACATCTTTGCCATAAAGATGCCCATAAATGCGGCGACAATAATATATCTGTATTTTCTTAAAAGCATATCGCAATTCTAATGCTATTCTAATCTGCTATTACAAAAATAAGCGCATAATTGGTTTTTCAATGCTTTAGGGTGTAAAAAAATTGCAATATAAGTCATAAAAAACCTTAAAAACACTGACTATCAACCTCTTTAATACCAAAAATAAAATAGAAATATTCTAAACAACAACCACAATAAGTCTTGTAGCTATCCTTGTAAATCGCCAAAAAATGGAAAACATCCCAGCAACCAATCATCACTGAACCAATGACTATTGAACTAATGACTATTGAACTAATGAACCATTGAACAAATGAAACGACCTAGTTAACGAACGAGCTATTGAACTAATGAAACAAATCACACTTGTAATACCGCCTGTAATTTTTAATTTTAAAATCTAAAGCATCGGTATGGAAAAGAAACTAGCCTTATTACAAGATAAAATTAAGCAAGCTAAACTGGGTGGCGGACAAGCACGAATAGATGGCCAGCATAAAAAAGGAAAACTTACCGCGAGAGAGCGCATACATTTTTTATTAGATGAGGGTAGCTTTGAGGAAATCGGCATGATGGTTAGCCATCGGAGTACCGATTTCGGTATGGAAAATGAAAAATACCTTGGCGATGGTGTGGTTACGGGCTATGGAACGATAAACGGCAGGCTAACCTATGTATTCTCTCAAGATTTTACTGTATTCGGTGGTTCCTTATCTGAAACCCACGCCGAAAAAATCTGCAAGCTAATGGATATGGCCATGAAGAATGGCGCACCACTGATTGGCTTAAACGATAGCGGAGGAGCCCGGATCCAGGAAGGCGTGGTTTCTTTAGGCGGCTATGCCGATATTTTTTATCGCAATGTTCAGGCATCTGGTGTTATTCCGCAATTATCTGCCATCATGGGGCCATGCGCTGGTGGTGCTGTATATTCTCCAGCCATTACCGATTTTATCTTAATGGTGGAAAATACTTCCTATATGTTTGTCACTGGCCCTAATGTGGTTAAAACCGTTACCCATGAAGAAGTAACCTCCGAAGAATTGGGAGGCGCGAATACGCATGCCACCAAATCAGGGGTAACTCATTTTGCCTGTGCAAATGAGATAGAAGCCATTAATCATTTGAAAAAGTTGTTGAGCTATATGCCTCAGAATTGTGAAGAAACAGCCAGTTTTCTTCCATATGAAATCTCCGATGAAGAACGCAACAGCCTCAATACCTATCTGCCAGAAAATGCCGCTCAACCTTATGATATGAGGGAGATTATTAGTGAGGTGGTAGATACAGATAGTTTTTTAGAGGTACATGCGGCATTCGCAGAAAATATTGTGGTAGGCTTCGCCCGATTGGCAGGGAGAAGTATAGGCATTGTGGCCAATCAACCCGCTTATTTGGCAGGGGTGTTAGATAGCAACTCTTCTACCAAAGCCGCACGCTTCGTTCGTTTCTGCGATTGTTTCAACATCCCTTTGCTGGTTTTTGAAGATGTTCCGGGTTTTTTACCGGGTACCGATCAGGAATGGAACGGAATCATTAGTAATGGTGCCAAGCTATTGTATGCCTTTAGCGAGGCTACTGTACCCCGTATCACAGTTATTACCCGAAAAGCTTATGGCGGTGCTTACGATGTGATGAACAGTAAGCATATAGGTGCAGATATGAATTTTGCCTGGCCTAGTGCAGAGATCGCTGTTATGGGCGCTAAAGGTGCCGCCGAGATTATCTTTAAAAAGGAAATTACCGCAGCAGAAGATCCACAGGAAAAATGGCTGGAAAAAGAAAAATTATATTCTGACATTTTCGCCAACCCCTATCGGGCAGCCGAACGCGGCTTTATAGATGAAGTGATTGAACCTGCCCAAACACGCATAAAGTTGATAAAAGCTTTCAAGATGTTGGAAAATAAGGTGGTCAATACGCCCAGAAAAAAACACGGCAATATACCTTTGTAAAAATGGAAGAGGGCAAAATGGAAAATCCAGACCACCGTGCATTTTCCAGCTAAACAGCTTACATAAAAAAAATGGAAGAGGGTTGAATGGAAGAGGGCAAAACGAAGGATCCCGACCATCGTCCATTTTCTATGTAAACAGCTTACATAAAAAGAATGGATATTCCGGCTTTATTAGCCCTTTTCCATCAAAACATTTTACATTAATACCGAGCTATGTTAAAAAGAATAGACATCCTCATCATGGCCTTCTGCACAGGCCTGATTGTAGCGAACATATATTATTGCCAACCCTTAGTTATCCTCATTGCAGAAGACTTTAAGTTAAGCGAAACCAATGCAGGCAAAATCACATATTTAACCCAGATTGGTTATGCCCTTGGCTTATTTCTGCTTGTGCCGTTGGGCGATATGTTTGAACGTAAAAAGCAGATCCTGGTTATTACTACCCTGGCTATTGCAGCACTACTAGTTGCCGCTGTTTCCAAAACCTTTTTTTTATTGGAATTTGCCTCCATACTAATCGGCGCATGCTCCATTGTACCGCAACTCATTTTACCCCTGGCGGCTAATTTAAGTACCGATGAGAATCGTGGAGCCAATATTGGCATGATTATGAGCGGCTTATTGGTTGGAATTCTCGCTTCGCGTGCAGTAAGTGGAAGTATTGGATTTTGGTTGGGCTGGAGGGCAATGTACTATATCGCTGCAGCCATTTGTGCGCTGCTCCTATTGCTTATGGCTAAACGCTTCCCGCAAAGCTACCCTAATTTCAAGGGAACCTACAAACAATTAATGAGTTCTATGTTTGGCTATATTAAATCTCAACCCGCACTAAGAGAAGCCTCCCTCATTAATTTTTTTGCCTTCGCCATCATTAGTGCCTTTTGGACCACCATGGTGCTTTTTCTGGCCAACCCACCATTTAATTTCCAGACTTTACAAATCGGTTTATTTGGCATTGCCGGAGCTGCCGGAGCTTTAGCCGCACCTTTGGTTGGCAAACTGAGTGATGGAAATAATCCACGAAAAAACCTGATGATTGGATTTATCCTGCAAATCGTTAGTCTTGCACTCTTCTACTTCACCGGTGCCAATCTATTGGTATTTGTAATCGGAATTATCTTAATTGATATTGCCCAGCAAGCCATCCACGTCACCAACCAAACCAAAATTTATACGTTAATTCCCGAGGCCAGAAACCGGCTAAATACCATTTTTATGTCGGTTAGTTTTATTGGTGCCAGTTGTGGTTCTGCGCTCGGCTTATGGCTATGGGGTCAGGGTGGCTGGAATCTTTTCTGCTATGGCATGACTGCTATTGTACTGTTAAACATCATGATCTATCAGTTTTACGGAAAGAAATTTAACACTAAATAACATGGCGCTGGTACAAATAGAACAAATATTTCCTTCTCTTACCTGGCGAATTCGTCACGAGACCATGTACCCTGATCAGCCTTTCGATATTGTTAAACTGAAGGACGATTTTGAGGGTATCCATTTTGGTCTCTATGCCGATCATAAGCTTACAGGTGTTGTATCTTTATTTCATGAAGGATCAGTTTATCAATTTAGAAAACTTGCCGTACTGCCCAACGCACAAAAATCTGGCTATGGCACACGCTTAATAGATTATATATTAGATTTCTGTAAAATTCAACGGGCAACTAAACTATGGTGCAACGCCCGTGTAAATGCTAAAGAATTTTATTTTAAATTTGGCTTCCACGAAACCAATTCTACCTTTTCTAAAGACGGGCAGGATTTTGTAATTATGGAATTAATCTTAAATTACGAACTCCAGTAACATAACCTGGAGGATTTGTAAAAAAATATAAAATTTGAGCGGGTTGAAGTAATTATATTCATAATCCAATCATCCACGCATTCAATAATTAGATAAATATGGCAAAGAAAAAAGACGACGAAAAGAGAAAACACCATGCGGTAGTAACCAAAAAATCGCTCCAGTTTTTAGAAGAATATATAAACAACCCTGCTCCTACTGGTTATGAGTGGGAAGGTCAAAAATTATGGCTTAACTATTTAAAACCATATATCGACGAACATTTTATCGATAATTATGGTACTGCGGTAGGTGTTATCAATCCGAAGGCAGAATACAAAGTAGTTATCGAAGCCCATGCCGATGAAATTTCCTGGTATGTAAATTATATTACTGCTGATGGTTTAATTTATGTGATTCGTAATGGTGGTTCTGATCATCAGATTGCTCCCTCAAAACGTGTCAATATCCACACTGAAAAAGGTTTGGTAAAAGCAGTTTTCGGATGGCCGGCTATCCATACCCGTCATGGTGAAAAAGAACAAACGCCTGAGTTAAAGAATATCTTTTTAGATTGTGGCTGTACTTCTAAAGAGGAAGTTGAACAATTAGGTATCCATGTGGGCTGTGTAATTACTTACGAAGACGAGTTTATGGTATTAAACGATCGCTATTATGTGGGCCGTGCTTTAGATAACCGCGTTGGTGGCTTTATGATTGCAGAAGTAGCGCGTTTATTGAAAGAAAATAAGAAAAAACTTCCATTTGCCTTGTATATTGTTAATTCGGTTCAGGAAGAAATTGGTTTAAGAGGGGCAGAAATGATTGCTCAACGCATTAAACCTCATGTTGCCATCATTACCGATGTAACTCATGATACAACTACGCCAATGATCAACAAAAATATTCAAGGTGAATTGTTCGCTGGTAAAGGCCCCGTGGTTTCTTACGCACCTGCTGTACAAACAAACCTCAATAAGTTGTTAATCAAAACTGCCGAAAAAAACAATATTCCTTTCCAACGTCAGGCTTCATCCAGATCAACTGGTACAGATACCGATGCCTTTGCTTATTCTAATGGTGGCGTACCTTCAGCACTGATTTCTTTACCATTGCGCTACATGCATACAACTGTAGAAATGGTGCATAAAGAAGATGTAGACAATGTAATTAGCTTAATTTACGAAAGTTTATTAAACATTAAAGACGGTCAGGATTTTAGAGAATTTAAATAACTGAATCCATGAGTGATTTAAATAACGACAAGATACCTCATGGTAAAATCATCATCAGTACGCTGTTAAAGGTACTGATGATGATTGTGATTATTATCACCCTGAACTCTTGGCCTTCTATAAAGCAAAGCTTCAACGGACAGGCACCTCCTTTTGAATATTGGCTTGATCACAGTATAAAACCCAGCAACATTATTTTGATTCTGGGCTTCGGCGCTTATTTCTATTATAAGGATTTGACCGACCGAAGAGAAAAGTTGAAAGCGTAATTCAAATAAAGATCCCTAATGTTTATTTCAAGATGGGAGAATCCTAATGTATTGAAAGCGTATGATAAATTCAAGGCAAAGGGTTTTACTGTTGTGGGTATTTCCATTGATCAGGATAAAGTGCGAGCAAATCCTTAGTAGTGATGAGTCATAGCCTTTTATCTCTACTAGTGATAAATTAATAGTTTTTATCACTAGTAGAGAATACTAGTACAAATTATGTTAGATGGCAACATGTTCAGCCTCTTTTAAGATATGTGGCCCAATATATTTGCTTAATGATTGAGGTGTAACCACTTCCACCTTTCTACCAAGCAAATCTTCTAGAAAGAAAGATAAGTCCATGAAATTATCATAACTTTTTTGCTTCGGATCAAAATCTACTAAAAGATCGACATCACTATCAGCATTGTATTTACCTGAAATAAACGAGCCAAAAACACTGAGACTTGAAACCCCATACGATCTCAACTTCTGACCATTAGCCTTAAGCAATGAAATTAATATCTGTTTATTTTGAACAGCAACACGCATATCACAAAGATACCCAATGAGAGCATATATAACAAGTATTATATATTATGGTAAAAAAACATCGTTTGACCATGATCTTACGTCCGCGCGGTTCCTCAGGTTTTGATATTGAAATCAGCTCCCCCAATAATTACAATTAACCCAATCTGAATGAAAAACAAAGAGTACGGAAAAAAAATAGAGCAAAATTCTCAGATATTAACATTATCCACAGGATGTGTAAAATTTTTAGATAAAACAAAACCAACTAATGCGTAAATTGTTATCAACAAAAAGAGATACAAAAGTCCTGTGAGCGGGATATCCGCGGAGGGCAGGCACACCATAAAAAGAATTATTCTTTTAACTAAATAGCTGCTCCTGGGGTGGCTATTTTTGTTTTGGGGGAGAAAAAAAATGAAGCAGAACCTTTAAACTCTTTCAATTATTAACGGGACACATTAATCAAGATCAAAGTTCTACTTCACAAGTCAGATCGTACGTTTAAAAATTAGTTACTTTTTTAAAGTACTGTTTAGAGGGGATACTGAAGCGTTGCTTATCAGGCAAACATTCCATTACTGATACAAAAAAGTGTCTGTTCTCTTATTCCTAAGCGGCAGATCTTTTGAAATTGGATCAAGCAATAATTTTTGTTCCTCAGCACTTAGCAAATCATTGTATTTTTCTAGCAAGTGAATGTACTTGTTCATCCAGAAATACACTGAGTTTCCATCAGCGCTTACCATTTTTCCATCAGATTGACCATCCTGTTCCATGTTTTGTTTTGGAAATGCATCCGGAAAGGAAGTCGATAAATCCTGGCCCAATAAGTTTCCTACCTGCCAGATGATTTCATGATTTAGACGATCCTGTCCAAACCAATTGTAAATGGTTCTGCGGCTAACATTCAGCTTTCTTGATAATTCGCTAATGCCCATCCGATCACGGCGTACTAACCGCTCGAGAATTTCTCCTTGTTTTAGTGTTTGTGGTGTCATAGAGTTAATTTATTTTTAAGGGATGACTAAAAATAATTAAATCTGTATCAGGGACGATTGACAATACGAATGTAAGTAAAAGAGTATAACTTTGTATAAAACATGCGCATTTTTTGACATATGTCAAAAATTTAGACTAAAAAACTGTGAACAGACTGTATTCCCCCACATCATTCCTGTGCCAGTGCTGCTTAAAACTAACACTTTATCCATGACCTGATCTACTAATTTGCAAATTTTGTATCTTTAAACTAACTAAATTGGTAGAAATGGCACAGAATAAAACCGTAGAGACAGAAAATAGCGCTACAGATTTTTTGAATACCCTTGGTGATGAAATCAAAAAAAACGACAGCCTTCAGCTTTTAAATCTTTTTGAGGAGGTTACAGGGTTTAGGGCCAAAATGTGGGGACCTGCCATTGTTGGTTTCGGAACCTATCATTACAAATACGACAGCGGAAGAGAGGGAGATGCACCTATAGTTGCTTTCTCTCCAAGAAAACAAGCCATTAGTCTTTATCTGAGCACAGAATTCAAAGACAAGGAATTCCTTTTATCACAGTTAGGCAAACATACCAAAGCAAAAAGCTGCATCTACATCAAAAAAATTTCAGACATTAATACCGACATTCTCAGAAAAATGATTGCTAATTCTATTGCTGAAGAAAGTAAATCTTGTTAATACCGTCAGGTAAATTAGCAGTTACGAAAATTGGGAACTGCCTATTTTTTCCAATATTTGAATAATCCCCCATCAGGCGAGCTATAAACTAACTTAAAATGATAAAAAGACTACATCTCTATTTTTTAATAGCAGGATCCTTCATGGCCTTACATGCAAAAGCCCAGGATGCCATCAGCTATCAAACTCCACCAAAAGAAATTGCCGACCTCCTACTCGCAAAACCAACACCAGGCGTGAGTATAAATGGCAAAGCAGAGTGGATCTTATTCAGCGAGCGTAACTCCTACCCTTCAGTAGAAGAATTGGCCATGCCCGAATACAGAATCGCTGGCTTGAGGTTAAATCCTAATAATTATTCTCCAAGCAGACAGAATTTCATCAATAACTTCAGCTTAAAGAATATCAAAAGTGACCAAACCTTCCCGGTTACGGGTTTACCTGCTCCTTTATATGCAGGCAATATGTTATGGAATCCTGCAGAGAATAAAATAGCTTTTACCAACACCACCCAAAAAGGAGTTGATTTATACGTGATCGATATTGCGACTAAAAAAGCGACCAAAATTAATAAGGCATATTTAAATGTAGTATTGGGTAGTGGCATTACCTGGTTAAATGATAACACCATCATTTATCGTACCGCTACGAAACCAGCAAGCGCCGCCCCAACCAAACCGTTGATGCCTAAGGGACCTACCATTCAGCAGAATTTAGGTAAGGCCGCTCCCAGCGCAACCTATCAGGATTTGATTAAATCTCCTTTTGACGAACAGCTTTTTGAATTTTTCGGCACTTCTCAATTAGTAAAGAACACCAACGGCGTTGAAACGCCAATAGGGAAACCCGCTATTTATGCGAACGTGAATCTTTCTCCGGATAAGAATTACATGATGATAGAAACCATACGCAAGCCATTCTCTTATTTGGTTTCTGCAGGAGGCTTCCCTTCAACAGTTTCAATTACAGATTTGACAGGCAAAACCGTTAAGGTAATTGCCGAGCTCCCATCGGCAGAGGGAACCCCATCTGGTTATGATAACACACAAAATATTGCCAGAGGTTTCGATTGGCGTGATGACGAGGCTGCCACTGTAATTTGGGCCAAACCTTTAGATAGCGGATTGATTAAGAAAAATGTTCCTTTCCATGATGCTGTTTATGCTTTAAGTGCCCCCTTTACCGGATCTGAAAAAGAATTGTTTAAAACTCAAACGCGCTACCGTGGCGTACAATGGGGTAATGCTACCCTTGCGCTGGTAATGGAAGGCTTAAGAAGTAAACAAACCAATAAAGTTAGCATCTACAATCCAACAACTGGAAATATTGAAGAACTCTACACCAGAAACCAAACTGATGCCTATGGTAATCCCGGAACCCCGGTAACCACCAAAAATAAGTTTGGTCGCCAGGTTGTTCATTTAGTGGATAACGGAACCAAAATTTTGATGAATAATCCTGTTGGGTCATCAGAAAAAGGCGATTTACCATTCCTCGCTAAGTTTGATTTAGCCTCTAAAAAGAATGAGATTATCTGGAGAAGTGCGGAAGGAACATACGAATTTGTTAGCGATGTGATAGATGCAGATAAACTGATCTTACTCACCCGAAAAGAGAGTCAGAAATTAGTTCCCAATTATTATATTAAAAACCTGATTTTGAGGGTAGCAGATCGCCCCGTTACCAACTTTAGCAATCCTTACCCTTCATTAGATGGAATAACTAAAGAAAAAATTTCTTACAAAAGAGCTGATGGTGTAGACTTAACCGGCGATTTGTACCTTCCAAAAGGTTATAACAAAGAAAAGGATGGGCCACTACCTACACTCATCTGGGCGTATCCAAGAGAGTTTAACTCTGCGGCAGATGCGGCACAAATTCGTGGTTCTAAAGATAAATTTACCGCCATTAGCTGGGGTTCGCCTATTTATTGGGTAACCAGAGGCTATGCCATATTAGATAACGCTGAGATGCCGATTGTAGCCAAAGATGGAAAAAAACCTAATGACACTTTCGTAGAGCAGTTAAAGCTCAATGCAGAGGCTGCAATTAATAAATTAGCCGATCTGGGTGTAGGAGACAAAAAGCGTATGGCCGTTGGCGGACATAGCTATGGTGCCTTTATGACAGCCAACCTATTGGCACATACAGATCTTTTTGCTGCTGGAATTGCCCGAAGTGGAGCCTATAACCGAACATTAACACCTTTTGGGTTCCAAAATGAAGAGCGTACCTACTGGCAAGTGCCACAGCTGTATTATGAGATGAGTCCATTCAGCTATGCCGATAAAATAAAAACACCTATCTTGCTGATCCATGGCGATTCTGATGATAACCCGGGTACATTCCCTATCAACAGTGAACGTTTATTCAATGCGATTAAAGGAGCTGGCGGAACCACCCGTTTTGTCTTTTTACCTTATGAAGCTCATGGTTATCGTGGAAAAGAAAATATTCTTCACACCTTATGGGAAGAAGACCAATGGCTGGAAAAATATGTTAAAAATAAAAAGTAATCTCTCTACTGTCTAAATAAAAAAATGCTTCCAAATGGAAGCATTTTTGGTTTAAAAGCAATTTATTAAACCGCTTGAAACCTTCTACCATAAAGCTTAATTTTAGCATGCAGAATATGAACATTCGCAGTAATTATTTGTTAAGCAATTATGGACTACATAGACTACTATAAAATTCTCGAACTGAAGAAAGATGCAAGCACCGAGGATATAAAAAAAGCCTATCGAAAACTCGCCAGAAAACACCATCCCGACCTGAACCCCAACAATGCAGAGGCCAATAAAAAGTTTCAGCAGATTAATGAGGCCAATGAGGTTCTAAGCGATCCGGAAAAAAGAAAGAAGTATGATAAGTATGGCAAGGACTGGCAGCACGCAGATCAATTAGATGCACAGCAAGAACAACAGCGTCGATATCAATCGCAAAATAGTAATGGCGGATACTCCAGTTACGGTGGAGGCTTTGATGGTGGCGATTTTTCAGATTTCTTCTCTTCTATGTTTGGTGGGGCTGGCAGCAGAAGTAGTGGTCGCTCTCCATTTAAAGGACAAGATTACAACGCCAATTTAGCGCTCCAGCTTATTGATGCCTACACTACCCACAAGCAAACCTTAACCGTTAATGGTAAACAAGTACGGATAACCATCCCGGCAGGTGTAGAAAACGGACAAAAAATTAAGCTTTCGGGCTTCGGGGCCCCAGGCGTAAACAATGGTCCTCCCGGAGATCTATACATTACTTTCGACATTGCTGAAGATGCCAAATTTAAACGCAAGGGCAATGACATTTACCTGCAGGAAGAGATAGATTTATACACAGCTATTTTAGGCGGAGAGAAAATTGTAGAAACGCTTAACGGAAAAGTTAAACTCAAGATTCCGGCAGAAACCCAGCCCGACACCACCCTTCGTTTAAAAGGCAAAGGCTTCCCTGTTTATAAAAAAGAAAATCATTTTGGCGATTTATATGTTAAATGGCAGGTGAAGTTACCAACCAATCTTAATGCAGCGCAAAAAGACCTGTTTGAAAAACTTTCTAAACTATAATGAGATGGAAACAAAATTAATTTCAGTTAACGAGGTCTGCTTACACCATAAGGTAGAAATCCAATTTATACAATCGCTGGAAGAAATAGGATTAATCCATACCCAAACGGTTAAGAGATCCACTTATATAGACCTGGATGAATTAAACAAATTAGAGCGTTATCTGCGTTTAGCGCAGGATTTAGAGATCAATTTAGAGGGCTTGCACGCCATCTCAATCCTTTTGACACAAATTGAAAAGATGCAAAATGAGCTGTTGACACTCAAAAATGAATTAATCTATTATAAAAAAATCAATTAGTGGCACCATGTATTCACACTTTACAGAATTACCTGTCTGTTGTTTACATTTCTGAGCCTTAACACAAAAAGACTTTACTTTTAAGATTAGTTTCTTAAATTGTGCACTAAAATATTCAATCTATGAGCAATACGTCTGCTAAATTTATCGAAAAAATAAAATCATCCTACACCCCAACAGGTTCTTTTATATACTTAGGTGCCGGAATTTTAGACGGACAGGTTTATAGTGAGGCAGAGGTTAACTTATCTTTAAAAATGATGAACAGGCACGGCTTAATTGCCGGAGCTACAGGTACCGGTAAAACCCGTACTTTACAACTGTTGGCAGAGCAATTATCAGATGCCGGTGTTCCGGTTTTCATGCTTGATGTTAAAGGTGATTTATCTGGTTTAAATCAGCCAGGAGCCATTAATCCTAAAATCGAGGAAAGATCTAAACAACTTAATAAACCTTTCTCTCCATCTGGTTTCCCCTTAGAAATTTATTCATTATCAGGGAAATTGGGTGCACAAATGCGTGCAACAGTTTTAGAGTTTGGACCAACCTTGTTATCAAAGGTATTAGACCTAAACGATACGCAAGCTGGCGTTATGGCAGTAATTTTTAAATATGCCGACGATAACAAAATGCCTATCATTGACCTCAACGACCTTAAAAAACTAGTTTCCTATCTTTCTGAGGGCGCTGGTGCGGCTGAAATTAAAAGTAGCTATGGCAGCATTTCAACTGCAACATCGGGTACGATATTGAGGAAAATAGTGGCCATAGAACAGCAGGGATTAGGTGGCATGTTCTGTGAAAAATCATTCGATATTGATGATTTATTTGAGCGTGTGGATGGAAAAGGCGTAATCAGTTTATTGAATATCGCAGATGTTCAAAATCAACCCGTTCTCTATTCTACTTTTTTATTAAGTCTTTTAGCTGAATTATTTAATACCATGCCAGAAGTTGGCGATTTGGACAAACCAAAGCTGATTTTCTTCTTTGATGAGGCCCATTTATTATTCAAGAATTCGTCTAAAGCATTTTTAGAGCAAATCGAAACCATTATCAGGTTAATTCGTTCTAAAGGGATTGGGGTTTTCTTTTGTACACAGGCGCCAACAGATGTTCCTGAAAGTGTTTTAGGCCAACTCGGAAATCGCGTTCAGCATGCGCTCCGTGCTTTTACCCCAAATGATGTAGATGCACTTAAAAAAACGGTAAATACCTACCCCAAATCTGAGTTTTATCAGATAGACCAAATCCTTACTTCTTTAGGTACAGGACAGGCACTGGTTACGGTACTAAACGAAAAAGGTATTCCTACGGAAGTATCAGCAACGATGCTTACTCCGCCACGAGCTGTAATGGGACCTTTAACCGCTGCTGATTTTGAAGGATTGGTACATGGAAGTCAGATATTTTCAAAATATAAAGATGTTGTAGATCCAGAGAGTGCTTATGACATCCTCACCAAGAGAATAAATGAACAAACTCAGGCAGCTGAACAAGCCAAGCAAGAGGTTGAGGCACAAAAACAGGCAGAGGCCGAAAGCAAACCTAAGCCAGGAGAAAAAAGCTTGGTTGAGCAAGTGATGGGTGCAACCATTACCAGACAAATAGGCAAAGAAATTGTGAGGGGAATATTCGGAATGCTCACTGGAAAGAAAACCCGATCTAAAAGTGGCGGTGGACTATTTGGATTTTAAGTTTAACAATAATATCAATTATAACAACTCAATTACTATTTTCGCATCATGTACTTCGCTTTAGCTCAACGTTCTCCTAACAAATTAAGGTTAGCGCATTGCAAGTACTATAAAATCAATAATAATTAATGAAACCAACCCTATTAATATTGGCCGCTGGAATGGCGAGCCGCTACGGAAGTATGAAACAAATTGATGGTTTTGGCCCTAATGGCGAAACCATTATCGATTATTCAATTTATGATGCCATCAACGCTGGCTTTGGTAAAGTTGTTTTTATCATTAAAGAAGAGTTTGTAGACAATTTCAAAGCCATTTTCGAACCTAAATTAAAAGGTAAAATCGAAACTGATTATGTTTTTCAAAACTTTGATTTAAAACAGTTCGGCATTGAAGAAGAAATCTACAGAGAAAAACCCTGGGGCACTGCCCATGCTATTCTTTCTGGTAGAAATGCCATTAAAGAGCCATTCTGCGTTATTAATGCAGATGATTACTATGGTTTTGATGCTTTCAAGAAAATGGTTGATTTCTTAACTACAGAGGTAACCGATAGCAACTATTCTATTATCGGGTACCAGATCGGAAAAACACTTTCTGAGTTTGGAGCCGTTTCGAGAGGCGTTTGTCAGGTAGATGCTTCAGGTAACCTAACAGAAATTGTAGAACGCACGAAAGTTTATCCAAAAGATGGTGCCATTTTCTACGAAGAAGATGGTGAGGAATTCCCATTAGATTATGAAACTCCTGTTTCTATGAATTTCTGGGGTTTTACTCCTGCAGTTTTCCCCATTACAGAAGAACTTTTCGTAAAATTTGCTGAAGAAAACAAAGATAAACCTAAAGCTGAATTCTTTATCCCACTGATTGGAGAAAAGTTGGTTAAAAGCGGACAAGCATCCTTCAAAGTTGTTCCAACGGCTAATAAGTGGTTTGGCGTAACTTATAAAGAAGATAAACCTTTTGTTCAGGATAGTATTGATCAGCTGATTAAAAGCGGTGCATACCCTGAAAACTTGTGGAACTAAGCTTAGATGAAAATATCTTAAAAGCTTATAACCTAAAAAAGGAGCATTTAAAAATTAGTCAGGTAGGTTCGGGATTAATAAATCGAACCTATCTGATCTTTTCTATTCCTGAAAACAAACGATATATTCTTCAGAATATCAATTCGGGAGTATTTCAGTCTCCACAGCTCATCGCTGATAATCTGAGGCTCATTTCAGATTACCTTATCTTAAAACATCCTGAATATCTTTTCCTCAAACCTGTAAAACCCATTGCGGCTGAAGAATTGATGCACATTGATGGTGAATATTGGCGAATGCTGCCTTTTGTTGCCAATATGGTGTCTAGAAAAACAAGCTTATGAAGCGTCCAAACAGATCCGTAAGCTCAGTAGCATGCCAAATGGCTTTAAAACTGATCAACAGCACACTACAACCCCATGTTTTCACGACTTTAACTTAAGGTATCATCAATTTATACTGACACAAAAAAATGCTGAACGTAGAGTAAAAGTCCAGGCAGATAAAGAGCCTAAAAAAGTAATTGACTACCGTCACATCCTGACTTACAGTATGAACCTCCAGATTACACCAATCAACGTAAAGAAAAATCCGCGGCAATCTCCTTAAATCAGCGGGAATAAAAAAAGCGTTCCTGAAATGAATCAGAAACGCTTCTCTTATATTCAAGACTTTCGTCTTTTGCTTTAAACTTATTTTACTTCTTCGAAGTCAACGTCAGTTACATTGTCACCACCTTGAGGTTGTGCTTCAGCTTGTGGTTGTTCAGCGCCACCTTGAGGTTGCTCACCACCTTTGTACATCTCTTCAGAAGCTGCATTCCAGGCGTTTTGTAACTCTTCTTGAGCAGCATCGATATCTGCAAAGTTACGAGATAAGTGAGCTGCTTTTAATTTCTCTAAACCAGCTTCGATTGGCGCTTTTTTATCAGCAGATAATTTATCACCAAACTCTTTTAGTTGTTTCTCTGTAGAGAAAATTAAAGCATCAGCACCGTTGATTTTATCAGCTTCTTCTTTTGCTTTAGCATCATCTGCTGCATTAGCTTCTGCTTCTTCTTTCATTTTCTTAATCTCAGCATCAGTTAAACCTGAAGAAGCCTCGATACGGATTTTTTGCTCTTTACCTGTAGCTTTATCTTTCGCACTTACGTGTAAGATACCATTTGCATCGATATCAAAAGCAACCTCCACCTGAGGAACTCCACGAGGTGCTGGTGGAATACCATCTAAAATGAAACGACCAATTGTACGGTTCTGAGCAGCCATTGGACGCTCTCCTTGTAAAATGTGGATCTCTACTGATGGCTGGTTGTCAGCTGCAGTGGAGAAAGTTTCAGATTTTTTAGTTGGGATCGTTGTGTTAGACTCAATTAATTTAGTCATTACACCACCCATAGTTTCGATACCTAATGATAAAGGCGTAACGTCTAATAACAATACATCTTTTACATCACCAGTTAACACACCACCTTGAATTGCAGCACCAATTGCAACTACCTCATCAGGGTTAACACCTTTACTTGGCTCTTTACCGAAGAAAGCTTTAACAGCATCCTGAATAGCAGGAATACGGGTTGAACCACCTACTAAGATAATTTCATCGATATCACCTGTACTTAAACCAGCATTTTTCAAAGCAGATTTACAAGGATCGATAGTACGCTTGATTAAGCTATCAGCTAATTGCTCAAATTTAGCACGTGTTAATGTACGCACCAAGTGTTTAGGGCCGCTAGCATCAGCAGTAATATATGGTAAGTTAATTTCAGTAGAAGTTGTGCTTGATAACTCAATTTTAGCTTTCTCAGCAGCTTCTTTTAAACGTTGTAAAGCCATTGGATCTTTGCTTAAGTCCATGCTGTTTTCAGCTTTAAACTCAGCGTTTAACCAATCGATAATTACGTGGTCAAAGTCATCACCACCTAAGTGTGTATCACCATCAGTAGATTTTACTTCAAAAACACCATCACCTAATTCTAAAACAGAAACGTCATGTGTACCACCACCACAGTCAAACACAACAATTTTCATGTCTTTGTGTGCTTTATCTAAACCATAAGCTAAAGCAGCTGCAGTAGGCTCGTTAATGATACGTTTAACTGTTAAACCAGCAATCTCACCAGCCTCTTTTGTAGCCTGACGTTGTGCATCGTTGAAATATGCAGGTACAGTGATTACTGCTTCTGTAACTTCCTGACCTAAGAAATCTTCAGCAGTTTTTTTCATTTTCTGCAGAATCATTGCAGAGATCTCCTGAGGAGTGTATTTTCTGTCGTCGATCTCGACACGTGGAGTGTTGTTATCGCCTTTAACCACTTTGTAAGGTACACGACCAGCTTCTTTCGAACTCTCGTCATAACTGTTACCCATAAAGCGTTTAATTGAATATATCGTTTTAGTTGGGTTAGTTATAGCCTGACGTTTAGCAGGCTCGCCAACCTTACGCTCACCGTTTTCTGCAAAAGCAACAATAGACGGTGTAGTACGTTTACCCTCACTGTTCGCAATAACTACAGGCTCATTACCCTCCATTACTGCTACGCAAGAGTTTGTTGTTCCTAAGTCTATTCCAATAATTTTTCCCATTGTATTATGTATTTTCTTTCTTTTTTAATTTTAATTCTACTCCTATTAAACAATGCTTGTGCCAATTGGTTTTTGTCAGTTAAATCTCTCCAAACCCTGAAAAAATGTAAACAAAACTGTAAATTAATACTGACAGCATGACAGAAAAGGTAGTTTGTCTTGCTGGATAAAGGGCAAGTCTTGAGTCGGTAGTCCATAGTTATGAGTACTGGATGCAACCCCTGCCCTGTCCGTAGAGTTAAGCGCCGCGCCTCTACGGATTAAAGCATATCGTTGAGTTTCATAACTCAACATTACTTAAACCGAGTCAAAGACTCTCCTCCATTAAACAATCCGTAGAACTCCTGCGGAACTCGACGGACAGGATTGAGGAGGTTTAGTCCTCAGTCTAGAGTCTAGAGTCGGTAGTCTGGGTTCTGAGGATTTAGTTTGGAGAAGGGACTTTTTAGATTGGAGTTTTATGCACCTACCCTGTCCGTAGAGTTAAGCGCAGCGCCTCTACGGATTACAACATACCGTTGAGTTTCATAACTCAACATTAATTAAACCGAGTCAAAGACTCTCCTCCATTAAACAATCCGTAGAACTCCCGCGGAAATCGACGGACAGGATTAGCAAGTCTTGAGTTGTAGTCCATAGCCATAAGTCTGGATGCAACCCAAGCAAGAAAGAAAGAAAGAAAGAAAGAAAGAATACCGTACAAATCCTTAACTTTCCTTAATTCCTTAATGTTTAAATTTAGAAGCGATGGGATTTGTACAACAAAACAACCAAAGACAAACGAGTAAAGGATATTCGCGGGACTTATTTTTAAATACCAAATGAACAATGCTTCACAGCTGTGGTAAAAAAGTTCACTATGCTGAACAACCCGAAACAAAACTTTGATTTACAGACAATTATTTAGTAAATTTCAGTAACCTAATTTTACTGTTATGAAAATTGTAAAACATTTACTAGACACTAAACAGAATCGGATAATTTCGGTTTCTGAAAACATCTCCGTATTAGATGCACTTAAAGTTATGACTGAGAAAAATATCTCTGCAGTATTGGTGATGGAGAATGATCAACTTCGGGGTATCTTTACCGAACGGGATTATGCACGCAAAATTATCTTACAAGGCAAGGCCTCCAAAGATACACTCATCATAGAAGCGATGACCGCAAACCCCATAACCATTTCCCCAACCGACAATATAGACTTTTGCATGGAGCTAATGACCGAGAGGCACATCCGCCATTTACCTGTAGTAGCCAATGAAGAAGTTAAAGGAATGGTTTCCATCGGCGATGTGGTAAAGTACATTATTGAAGACCAGAAACAAACAATATCGCAACTGGAAAGCTATATTAGTGGATAATTAACTACCACCTCCATTCTCCGGCAATCATTAAAGGCTCCTTTAAGTTTTGAGCTTCTAAGAATGCTTTCAGTTCTGCCTCCCCTTGTACGCCTACAGGGATTTTTGGAGTATTGGCCAAAGCGTAAGTAAGCATGGCACTGTAACGTACTGTGTTTTTTAATTCCTGCTCATCAACCAACTGGAACGAATCACCATCTGAGTGATAAAACGGACCAGCGTTATTAGGTAATTTACCACCAAATCCCCCACCTGTTGGGATTCCTTCTAACATAAAGGGCTGGTGATCGCTGTGTAAACCCGCTCCAGCATTAAATAAATTTTTAAAGCCTGTATCAATCTTGGCAATGTCTGCTCCCCATGCCGCAAATAACTCCTTCATTTCAGCTCTCGAAGTAGAAAAACCCTTAGGATCATTCGTCATGTCGTAATTGAGCATAAACTTTATTTCCTTCAGCGTTCCAGCTTTCTTAGCTTGTTCTACATAGGCTTTAGAACCTAACAAACCCTGTTCTTCGCCCATAAAGAGCACAAACTCAATAGTACGCTTGGTTTGTAGGTTAAGTTTCTTAAAAGTCCTCGCCATATCGATAATAGCAAAAGAACCGATTCCGTTATCTATTGCGCCCGTAGCCAGATCCCAGCTATCTAAATGTCCACCCACAACTATCTTCTCCTTTGGAAGCGCTGTACCTTTGAAAGTGGCGATTACATTTCTGGCTTTTATCATTCCCGAAAAATTGGTCATGGCAATATGCGCAGTCTGTGAACCCGATTTTAATTTTTCCTTCAAGGCCATTCCGTCTTCTAAACCAATACAAACAGCAGGTATCGGAATCAGTTTCCCTGTAACAGAAGCCGTTCCGGTTAACAACACACCACCTTTCACCGTATTGATAATGATCACGCCTTTGGCACCATATTTAGTAGCTATAGCCGTTTTTTCAGAGCGGTGCAAAGACTTTGTTCCTTCGGCAGATCCTCGCAAAACACCTAAATAAATCAGGGCAATCTTACCTTTAAACTGACCAGGTTTGGCTTCATAATCAGCTTCTAATCCATTCCCGACATCTACAATATCTCCAGTAACATTCGCACTAACCGGAGAATGTGCCAGCGTTACCGCCTTCACTTTAACCAGGCTGTTCTTATCCTTGCCAACTTCCACGCTGATGCTTTTTCTGCTCCAGCTTTCTACTTCAAAAGGTTGAAATTTCACTTCACAACCGTAAGACCTTAACAAATTAAAAGCATACTGCTCTGCTTTTGCCCCATTTGCAGAACCCGTTAATCGATGACCAATGGTTTCGGTTTCGTACTTTAAATTCTGGTAAGCGCTGGAGTTTTGCTGAACATCTGCATTAATTTGTTTAAAAACAGTAGAAAATTGATCTTGTGCATTGCCAAACAGCGCCGAAAAAACCAGCGCAGCGGAAAAGAAGTACTTCATAGGAATAATTTATCCGCTGAAATTACAAATAATAAGGAAAGGAAGCCCGCTGTAACGTATATTTTGCGTTATCAGCAAACATGTGGAAAGCGCGCTTAAACTCTAATAAATTTAATGTGAATGGCTTTTCTTTTTAGGAAATACCAAAGAAGCGACCACACTAATCACCAGAATACTTAAAATAATAATAAGCGAATGCTCGGTGGTGAAGCCCCATTTCTCCAAATAAGAATGCCCCAGCATTTTGATGCCAATAAAGGTAAGCAAGAAGGCCAGACCAGTTTTCAGGTAATGGAATTTATGAATAATATTCACCAAAAGGAAGAACATAGAACGTAAACCCATGATGGCAAAAATATTAGAGAAAAATACGATATAAGGATCTTTAGTTACTGCAAAAATCGCAGGAATAGAATCTACCGCAAAAAGTAGATCGGTAAATTCTACAATCAGCAATACCAGGAAAAGCGGTGTAACCATTCTTTTATGGTTAATTTTCACAAAGAAGTTTCTGCCTTCGTATTTAGGGTGAATAGCAAAAATCTTCGAAGCCCACTTCACTACCGGATGGTTCTCGGGATCAATCTTATCATCGCCCTCTTTACTGAAAAACATTTTTAACCCGGTAAAAACCAGGAATGCACCAAAAAGGTAAAGAATCCAGGCAAACTTAGTAATTAACGCTGCACCTACGAAAATGAAGATGAAACGCATAATGATTGCTCCTAAAATCCCCCAGAATAAAACCCTGTGGTAATATTTTTCCTCCACTGCAAAAGCAGAAAATATCAATACAATAACGAATATATTATCAACAGAAAGAGCGTACTCTATCACATAGCCGGTTAAAAACTCTAATCCTAAATTCTGTTTATAAACAGCCAAACTCTGCTCAAAATCATCTGGAATGAGCTTGATATGATGCTGATGCCTGACTACAATTTCCTTTAAATGGGCAAAATCTTTGATTCCATGCAGCTGCTGACCTTCAGTGAGTAAAATGAAATAGAAACCAAGTGCTAGCCCCACCATGATTAAGCTCATCACGCCTGCTTGCTTTAAACTCACTACATGTTCCTTCTTACTAAAAAGCCCTAAATCTAAGGCTAAAATAAGTACAATAAACAAAAGGAAGCCGATGCTGAAAAGTAGTTCGTTACTCATTATTTTTTTCGTTCAGTGGTATATAAAACAAGCTCCTCCAATCCCGTTCTGGCTTCACCAGGCTCAAATTGATGGAGAATTTCAAAGGCTTCCCGTTGGTAGGCCAGCATTTTTTGATTAGCATAGTGCACGCCTTTCTTTTCGTTCACAAAATCAATAATCTGTTGAATTTTCACCGGATCATCCTGATGATTCTTCACTAAATTAATAATTCGCTTACGCTCCGGCTTATCGGCATTGTTAAGGGCATAAATTAAAGGTAAAGTTACTTTCTTCTCTTTAATATCAATCCCTAATGGCTTACCAACATCATCTGTTCCAAAATCAAAGGTATCATCTTTAATCTGAAAGGCAATTCCAACCTTTTCGCCAAACAAGCGCATTTTCTCAATTGTGGCATCGTCAGCTCCCGATGATGCCGCTCCCGCAGCACAACAAGAAGCAATTAATGATGCCGTTTTCTGACGAATCACATCATAATACAATTCTTCAGAAATATCCATTCGCCTCACCTTTTCCACCTGCAAAAGCTCGCCCTCACTCATCTGTTTGACTGCCTCCGATACAATTTGTAACAAGCGATGTTCATTATTGTTTACTGAAAGCAACAAACCCTTCGCCAAAAGGTAATCGCCCACCAAAACAGCTATTTTATTCTTCCACAAAGCATTAATAGAGAAAAAACCTCTTCGCTCATAGGCATTATCCACCACATCATCATGTACCAAGGTTGCGGTATGCAAAAGCTCTACCAATGCAGCACCACGATGCGTTGATTCTGTAATTCCACCGCACAACTTAGCAGCAAAAAACACAAACATCGGACGCATTTGCTTCCCTTTTTGCTTTACAATATAGTGGGTAATCCTATCCAGCAACGGGGCGTCGCTGTGCATAGAGTCTTTAAAGGTTTTTTCAAACGCTTTAATATCAGCAGCAATAGGTCTTTTTATCTGTTCGATTCCCGGCATTAAGTCGAAAAATTTTGATTGCAAACTTAAACTAATTTCCCTTAAAAAGATAATCTATCCACTTATTAATAGGAATTGGAAATTAAGGGGCAGAATAATTCGGCCACTTTCGTCCTGCTATCGCCTGTAGTCCTCGCCCTCATTCTTCGTGCTTGCGGGCTACCGGGCTCTATCAGGTTTACCTACCAGGGCAAGTGATGATAATTCCCCTCAAACGAACCGATTATATTCGATAAAAATCTAGCTTTTTTTCAAGCAAAAGTTTACATTTAAACCACCATAATCAGGTTGATGAAAAAACGCTACAAAGCATTCTGGGCGCTTACATTGGGTTTGATTGTAGGCTATCTTTTAGGTCCAAAACCCAAAAGACCAGTCTACAGCGAAGTGCTACCCCTTGTTCCTGATTTGCCTGATTTAGAAGATTACATCAACCAGTTTGAAGGTAAGCACAAAATAAAACCTGGAAACGAGGCCGAGATTGTTTGGGCATCTCCAAATCGTCAACAAACAGAATATGCACTCGTTTACCTGCACGGTTTCTCTGCCTCAAAAAACGAAGGTAACCCGGTGCACCTCAATCTGGCCAAAAAGTTAAAAGCCAATTTGTATCTTCCCCGCCTGGCCGAACATGGACTGGAAAGCCTGGCTCCTATGCAATATCTTACCGCTGATAGTTTATGGGAAAGTTGCAAAGAAGCTTATGTAGTAGGTCAAAAATTAGGCAAAAAAGTAATCCTCATTGGCAGTTCTACCGGTGGAACAATGGCACTCAAACTAGCGGCAACTTATCCGGATGTCCACAGCCTCATCCTGATTTCGCCCAATATAGAAATTAACGATAAAAATGCCTGGATGCTAAACGACCCATGGGGTTTGCAGATTGCCAGACGTGTTTTAAAAAGCGATCAACGGAAAACTGACGACAGAACCGAAGAGTTTAAAAAATATTGGTACACCAGCTATAGAATAGAATCTCTGGTACAATTACAAGAACTTGTAGAGGGTACCATGACTAAAAAACTCTTTCAAAAGGTAAAGCAGCCTGTTCTGATGTTGTATTATTACAAAAATGAATTAGAGCAAGATCTCATTGTGCGCATTAAGCCCATGTTAAAAATGTTTGATCAATTGGGTTCCATACAAAAAGAAAAAGTGGCTATACCTAATGGAGGTAATCATATTCTTTCCTCCTATATCATTTCTAAAGACCTGAAAAGTGTAGAGCAGGCCATTGAACAGTTTGTAAGAAAGACATTAAAAATTAAAATTTCTAAGAATGCTCAAATCTAATAAACATATCAGTAGATTTTCATGGCTGCTATATGCAGTATTAGCCACGTTTTTAATTTACACGCTAATTTCTAGAAAGCAGTTTTTGGAAAGGACTGTTGACATTAATATTTCTGATACTTATTATATCATCGGAATAGAGTATATCTTAATCCCCTTATTTATCATCAATAGTTTAATATTTTTTCTACGTGAAAGAAGAAAAAAGGGTAATTAATCGTACGAGGGTGGCAAGAGATACTGAAATAAATTCAGCAAGACGAGATCTTATTAGGATTTTTAATTAGATTTCTACCGGATTTACGATCGACTTAACTATCAGCTCTGCATGTACCCTGGAGTTTTCGATAAATAGTTTGTGCGTATCCATACCTCCGCATACCACACCTGCCAGGTATAACCCCTTAACATTCGTTTCCATGGTATTTTCGTTGTATACAGGACAAAGGCTATCAGGGAGCTCAATCCCAAATTTTCTTAGCATATTAAAATCGGGCTGATAACCAGTCATCGCGATTACAAAATCATTAGGAATGGTCTTTATTCCCTCCTGAGTTTTAATATCCACTTCGTCTGTTCTGATTTCTAAAACTTCAGCATTAAAATAAGCCGTAATTTCTCCTTCTTTAATGCGGTTTTCAATATCAGGACGTACCCAGTATTTAACGTTTTTACCCAGTTCCGCGCTCCGTACCACCATCGTTACCTTAGCTCCCTTGCGGTAAGTTTCTAAAGCCGCATCAACGCCTGAATTGTTGGCTCCAACAACCAGCACATTCTGAAAAGCATATAAGTGTGGGTCTTTATAATAATGGGTTACTTTTGGAAGTTCCTCTCCCTTTACGTTCATTAAAAGCGGAACATCATAGAAACCTGTAGCTACAATTACATTTTTTGCTGTATAATCAGCTTTAGCCGTATTTACATGAAAGGAATCGCCATTTTTAGTTACTTGTTGAACCCTTTCAAACAGATTAATGTGCAGATTAAATTTCTCTGCCACCCTTCGATAGTACTCTACAGCCTCATTTCTATTGGGTTTAGGGCTGATGGTTACGAAAGGCACCCCTCCAATTTCCAAACGTTGAGAAGTAGAAAAAAACGTCATGAACACCGGATAATTGAAAAGACTGTTCACCAACGCTCCTTTTTCTATAATGATATAGCTCAGGTTTGCCCTTTGTGCTTCAATGGCGCAGGCCATCCCAATTGGGCCAGCCCCGATAATTAAAATATCGTAATGGTTGTGATTTTCTGACATTCAGTTTTTTTAGGATGTAGGTAGATTCAACGAATTTAAACTTTCATCGCCTTGCTGGGGCAGGCAAAATCGGTTCTTTTTAAGTTAGTACCTTTTATAGCGCCGTAACCTCCTGCCACATCGATAACATTTTCTACTCCGCGAGATTTTAAAATAGAAGCGGCAATCATTGAGCGATATCCGCCTGCACAATGGATATAATAGGTAGATTTCGGATCTATTTCAGACATCCAGTCATCAATATAATCTAAAGGGCGGCTAAGGGTAAATTCTAAATGCTCCGATTCATACTCACCAGGTTTACGTACATCAAGCGCAATCACTTCAGCTTCACTCGCTGCCGTTTCAAAGGCTGTGGCAGAAATCGATTCGATGGTATCAATTTCCTTTCCTGCAGCAATCCAGCTTTCAAATCCTCCATCTAAATAACCAATGGTATTATCATAACCTACACGGGTTAAACGGGTGATGGTTTCTTCTGCTTTTCCTTCTTCTGTAATCAACAAAATAGGTTGTTGCAAATCAGTAATCAAAGCACCTACCCAAGGCGCAAACTGACCATTTAAACCAATGTTGATAGAATTGGGAATAAATCCCTTAGCAAACACCTGCGGATCGCGGGTATCTAACAAAATTGCCCCGGTTTGATTGGCAGTATCTTCGAAAGCCTGAGGTATTAAGGCATTTAAACCTTTCTCAAAAACTTCTTCAATACTTTCTACACCACCTTTATTAATTGCTGCATTTTTAGAAAAATATTGAGGCGGAGGCATAATACCGTCCGTTACCTCTTTTATAAACTGTTCTTTTGTTGAAGCTTTTAAAGCATAATTCACTTCTTTCTGGTGACCCAAAGTATCAAAAGTTTCCTTACTCATGCTTTTACCGCAAGCAGAACCCGCTCCGTGTGCGGGATAAACAATCACGTCATCTGCCAGAGGCTTAATTTTATGGTTTAAAGAATCATAAAGCATTCCTGCTAAATCCTCCATAGTGAGCTCTCCCTTTTGGGCTAAATCCGGGCGACCAACATCACCGATAAAAAGTGTATCCCCACTAAAAATACAGTGGTCTTTACCATTTTCATCGGTCAATAAATAAGTGGTAGATTCTAAGGTATGCCCGGGTGTATGTAAGGCAGTAATGGTTACCTTACCGATTTTAAACTGTTCGCCATCCCGGGCGATATGTGATTTGAACGCTGTTTTTGCTGTTGGCCCGTAAATAATCTCGGCACCAGATTTCTCAGCCAAATCTACATGACCGGAAACAAAATCGGCATGAAAATGGGTTTCGAAAATATATTTAATCTTGGCTCCGGCCTTTTCTGCCTTTTTCAGATAGGTTCCAACTTCTCTAAGCGGATCAATAATTGCAGCTTCGCCATTACTTTCTATATAATAAGCGGCTTCTGCCAGGCAACCAGTATAAATTTGTTCTATTTTCATTCCTTCTAAGCATTATAGCTCCGAATTTATTTCCGAGCCAGATCGATGCTGAAATAAATTCAACATGCCATATAAGCTATTAGCAAAAATAGGGCTAAATAGCGACAACCCGAATGACGCAGGTCATAATTGCAGAAGTTTTACTTAAAATGAATATTAAAAATGGAATCAGGTATTTTCTGGCGTTAATTCACCACGAATAGATTTTTCCATCAACCTGCAGCTTTCTTCAACAGGCAATCCCAACCCCATTACAAACATTAATTTAGTAACTGTGGCTTCAAAAGTTAAATCATGTCCGCTTAAAACACCCATTTTTTGCAATTCGCGACTTGTTTCATATCTACCCAATTGTACCGAACCTTTTTTACATTGTGAAATGTCTACAATAATTTTCCCATTATCGATAGCCTTTTTCAAACAGCCTAAAAACCAATCGGCAGTAGTGGTATTTCCAGAACCGAAAGTTTCCATAATAATGGCATCTACTTTCGAATCGGTGATCGCCTGAACAGCTTGTGGAGTAATACCAGGGTATAGTTTCAAGACACCGATATTGGAATTAAAATTGGTTCTTAAATTCAGCTTTCCGTCTGGAACTTTTAAAATGTAGTTTTTATAGAATTGAAGATGAACGCCAGCTTCTGCCAAAATTGGATAATTTGGCGAACGGAAAGCTTCAAATTTTTCGATGTTGTATTTAATAGAGCGGTTCCCGCGAAACAGTTGGGCATCAAAATAGATACACACTTCCGGTACAAGTGCCTTACCATCTTCCTTGGTGGCCGCAATCTCTAGTGCAGTGATTAAATTCTCCTTTGCATCCGTACGAATCTGACCGATAGGCAATTGCGAACCCGTTAAAACTACAGGCTTAGCCAAATTCTCCAACATAAAGCTCAACGCTGAAGCCGTAAAAGCCATGGTGTCAGAACCGTGAAGAATTACGAAACCATCATATAAGTCGTACTTTCTGTAAATTAGTTCTGCTAAGGTTTTCCAGATTACCGGATCCATATTAGACGAATCGATAACAGGATGGAATGAATGAACATCCAAGTGATAGTTTAAACGTCCTAATTCAGGAACGTTATCTTTTATCTGCTCGAAATCAAAAGGGACGAGAATCCCATTGGCATCATTTACCATACCGATGGTACCACCAGTATAGATTATCAGGATATTATTCATTTGGCTAAGTTAGTTGCTCAGCGCAAAAGAACGCAAAAGATTTCTATTTGGCTAATTTAAGGGCAAAGAAACACACACCCTAAATGAACTATTTTCAGCTCCATGAAGATAACTCGCCACTAAAACGTTTAAACTCCAAAAATCTTAACTGAATTTGCTGTAGTCACTTCT
The DNA here is from genome assembly GCF_900111155.1 of Pedobacter rhizosphaerae. Classification (GTDB taxonomy): domain Bacteria; phylum Bacteroidota; class Bacteroidia; order Sphingobacteriales; family Sphingobacteriaceae; genus Pedobacter; species Pedobacter rhizosphaerae. Next base: position 112,627 of record NZ_FOGG01000014.1, read on the forward strand.
GCAATCTCCGATACAGGCTTCTGGTAAATGTCTGCCAGTTTTTGAGCAATGTAAATCAGGTAACTGCTTTCGTTTGGTTTACCCCTGAAAGGAACAGGAGCTAAATAAGGAGAATCTGTTTCCAAAACCAGATTTGACAGCGGAATTTCAGAAAGTACCGCATCCAAACCCGCCTTCTTGTAGGTTACCACCCCGCCTATACCCAGATAAAAATTCAAATCAATGGCTTGTTTTGCCTGAGCTACGTTACCTGTAAAACAGTGAAAAATTCCTCTTAACTTTTCATCTTTCTCACTTTCCAACACCTCAAAAACCTCGTCAAATGCCTCTCTGCAATGAATCACAATCGGTAACCCAAGTGCTTTTGCCCAGGCAATTTGCTTATGAAAAGCATCTTGCTGAATGCCCAATGTAGTTTTATCCCAATACAAATCGATCCCGATTTCACCAATGGCGTATATTTTTCGGGGCGCAATACTTTGATAAATTTCGTCTAAAACGCTTAAATAATCTTCTTTTACATCGCAGGGATGTAATCCTGCCATTGCAAAGCAATTGTCGGGATATTTCTCAATTAGGCCGTCAATCATCGCTATTGAAGCAACATCTACGTTTGGGAGGAACAATCTGTTTACACCGTTTTCAAAACAGCGTTCCATTAATTGAGTTTGTTTTTCTAAGTCTTGCTCGTAATATAAATGGGTATGGGTATCGGTAAAAATCATGATAAAATATTCTTCGTAAATTTTTCTGGTTGCTGAGGACACCAATGCTATTAACTTAACGAGAAAACTAAAATGGATTGTCATCCAGAGCCTGTCGAAGGGTAATCCATTTTAGTTTTCGACTTGTCAAGAAGGTCTTCGACTACTTGTCCCGATTTCACACCGGGAAGCTCAAGGATGACATGGTATCCAATTAGCCTTCCATTTCCTTTTTCAAAAACTTTCCTGTTAAGCTAATTGGATTTTGAATCAGGCCCTCAGGCGTTCCTTCAAAAAGAATTCTGCCTCCTCCTGCTCCACCTTCTTCTCCCAGATCAATTACCCAATCGGCTACCTTTACCACATCTAAATTGTGTTCAATAACCAATATGGTATTTCCACGGTCGACCAGTTGATTTAATACACCTAGCAAAACATTAATATCTTCAAAATGCAAACCAGTAGTAGGTTCATCTAAAATGTAAAAAGTTTTACCTGTATCTTTCTTAGAAAGTTCTGTAGCCAGCTTCACCCGCTGGGCTTCTCCTCCTGATAGGGTAACAGAAGATTGACCTAAAGTGATGTAACCTAAGCCCACATCCTTAAGTGTTTTGATTTTGCGATAAATAATTGGAATGTGCTCAAAGAAAGTACAAGCATCCTCAATACTCATATCTAAAACATCACTAATCGACTTTCCTCTATATCGTACCTCTAAGGTCTCTCTATTATACCTTCTGCCACCGCATTCTTCGCAAGGCACCTGTACATCAGGCAGAAAGTTCATTTCAATTACTTTCATTCCTGCTCCCTGGCAGGTTTCACATCTTCCACCTTTTACGTTAAACGAAAAACGGCCAGGTTTGTACCCTCTTATTTTAGCCTCTGGAAGCTGAACAAACAAGTTTCTGATGTCAGAAAATACACCTGTATACGTAGAAGGATTAGATCTTGGTGTTCTACCAATCGGTGTCTGGTCAATCTCAATTACTTTATCTATCTCCTTTAAACCCGTAATCTTCTCGTATGGAAGCGGTGTTTTCTTCGCCCTGAAAAAATGGTGATTTAAAATAGGATATAGCGTCTCTGCAATCAAACTCGATTTTCCACTTCCGGAAACTCCGGTAACGGCAATAAATTTACCTAGAGGAAAATCTACTGAAACATCTTTTAAGTTATGACCACTGGCTTTAATGATGGATAATTTATGTCCATTACCTTTTCGCCTTTCTTTAGGAATTTCAATACTTTTTTTACCGTTGAGATAGGCTGCCGTTAAGGTTTTGGATTTCAAAATATCCTTAGCTGTTCCTTCAGCAACAATCTGTCCGCCATGAATACCGGCACCCGGGCCAACATCAATTACCCAATCGGCTTCCAGAATCATATCCTTATCGTGCTCTACCACTAAAACCGTGTTCCCTAAATCACGTAAATTTTTCAGTGCATTAATAAGGCGCTCATTATCTCTCTGATGAAGCCCAATACTTGGCTCATCCAGAATATACATTACATTCATTAACTGAGAACCAATCTGCGTAGCTAAACGAATGCGCTGAGCTTCTCCACCAGACAAAGTTCTCGCTGTACGATCTAGGGTTAAATAGGTAAGTCCAACATCAGTTAAAAATCCGATCCTGGCTTTAATTTCCTTTAAAATCTCTTTGGCAATGATATTCTGACGATCAGAAAGACGGCTATCTACATGTTCAAACCAGGTCCTCAATTGGTTGATGTCCATGGAAGACAAATCGAAAATGTTCATTCCATCTACCTTGAAATGTAAGCTTTCTTTTTTCAAACGTGCTCCGTTACATTCCGGACAGGTTTTCAGTTTACGGAAAGTCTCCATATCATCTACCGCAGCCTCGCCACGCTTCTCGTTCTGTTCTTCCAGCATCTTGATGATACCATCAAAAGTAATGTTGTAGTTCTGAACGTTCCACTTGTTGTATTCTACGGCTACACTGATCAAATCATGAGAACCATTTAAAATGATATTGATAACCTCATCGCTGAGCTTCTCTATAGGCGTAGACAGAGAGAAATTATATTTTTTGGCCAATGCCTTTAACACCTGGAACATCCAGATATCGCGGTATTCGCCTAGTGGTGCTAAACCACCATTTAAAATACTGAGTTTTGGATTGGGAATAACCGATTCTTTGTCCACTACGAAAATATAGCCCAATCCGTCGCAACGCTCACAAGCCCCATAAGGCGAGTTGAATGAGAAGCTGTTTGGCTGAGGTTCATCATAAGAGATACCTGTGGTTGGACACATCAGGAACTTACTGAAATGGGCAACATGATTATCCTTATCACTGATCTTGATTACCCCTTTACCCATTTTCATGGCGATTTGTAAAGAATCTAAAAGGCGCTTATTGTCTTTTTCATCAACAATTAACCGGTCAATTACTACTTCAATATCATGGATTTTATAACGATCGACCTGCATTTTGGCCGTAATATCTTTGATTTCACCATCCACACGAACCTTAACATAACCTTGTTTACGGATTTGTTCAAAAAGTTCGCGGTAATGTCCCTTTCTTCCTTTAACCACCGGAGCTAAAATATTGACAGCTACGCCCGAGAATTTCTTAAAGATGTTCTGGAGAATCTGGTCTTCACTCATACGCTCCATCTTCTCACCGGTATTATAAGAATAGGCATCGGCAACACGTGCATACAGCAAACGCATGAAATCGTAAATCTCGGTAATGGTTCCAACCGTTGAACGAGGATTTTTGCTGGTAGTTTTCTGCTCAATAGCAATAACCGGGCTCAGGCCCGATACCTTGTCCACATCAGGTCTTTCCATGCCGCCCATAAACTGACGGCTGTAAGCACTAAATGTTTCCATGTAGCGACGTTGTCCTTCGGCATATATGGTATCAAAAGCCAAAGATGATTTCCCGCTGCCGCTTAGGCCGGTAATTACGACCATTTTGTTGCGCGGGAAACTTACATCGATATTTTTTAAATTATGTACTCTGGCACCGTATACCTCTACCTCTTTTTGCTCACCCAGATCGATTGATTTACTGCTCATATTGTCTTTAAAAGTTGCTCGGAATCAGACGGAAGAATGGCTAAATTCCAATCCGCAAAATTGCTAAAAATTTTATCAAAAAGAAAGCTTAAATCAATCTGTATTCAGGACTGATTGTCATATTTACAGTTCTTGAAATTTAAGCGCTTTTCAGAGATTAACATCACTGCCAGACAAGTGTTTTTTAATTTTCATAAAAAGCTTCATATCATACTTAATGTCATCCTTCTCCCGCAGATTAAACAGGTTTTTAATGTAAATGATTTCAGCATAGATTTCACTCTGCGTATATCTGCCTAAATCAGCGGAAAACCAAAATTAATGTTGACAAATTGTGATAAATTATATTAAATTTATATTCCCCAAAAGAATAACCAAACCGCTTGTTTTCCAAACCCAAATCGAAAAACACACTATTTAATAACAAACAAAAGATATAATACTATGGCATCAGTTAATCCTTACCTTACTTTTAAGGGAAATTGCGAAGAGGCATTCACCTTTTACAAATCTGTTTTCGGGGGAGAATTCCCTTACATCGGCAAATTCAAAGATATGCCACCTGCAGAAGGCAGCGAGCCACTATCAGCAGAAGATGGCGAGAAAATTATGCACGTTTCCTTACCTATCAGCAAAGAAACTACTTTAATGGGTAGTGATACCGTTGGCAGCTATTGCGCTTCAGTTACCTTTGGCAACAACTTTTCGATCTCCATTAATGCAGACAGTACTGAAGAAGCCGATAAATTATTCGATGGCCTATCTGCCGGCGGACAAGTGACTATGCCGATGAACAAAACTTTTTGGGGTGCTTATTTCGGCATGTTCGTAGATAAATTCGGGATTAGCTGGATGGTGAATTATGATGAGGCTCCAAAAGGCTGATCCTCTCTTCTATAAAGAATTTCATTTGGGGCTGCGCATAATCATATGTGCAGCCTTTTTAGCAGCCCATACTACCATTTGATAGTAGTTCCATTTTCTGTAGGGTGGCCGGTGCAAACCAGAACGCGGCCTTTTGAAAGTTCTTCATCGGTAAGTACCTCATTGTAATCCATCCTCACCCCTCCTTTGGTACAAGTTGCCGCACAAGTACTACACATCCCGGCATGGCAGCTGTAAGGCAATTTAATTTTATGCTCCAAGGCCACATCCAATATTCTTTTTGGCCAGGGAATCTCGAGTTGATGTACTTCACCTTTAAAATCCAAAACAACGGAATAGGTATTTTTATCGACCACCTTTTCTGCAGAGCTATCATCCTCATCCAATTCATCTTCAGGCAAAACAAAGGTTTCTCTTTTAATCTGCTTTATATCGAAACCCATACCCAATAAGGTAATCCGGCATAAATCCATATAAATGATCGGGCCGCAAGTATAGAAAAGCGCTTTTTCAGGTTCATGTTGCAGGAATTCTTTTAACAGCCTTTCAATATAAAACTTGTTTAACCGGGCGGTCATTAAATTCTTACTGTTGCTAAAAACCCATACAATTTTTAATCTATCGGGGTATTTTTGTTGCCATTCATTCAGCTCATCATAAAATAATGCATCTTCTCTCGATCGGTTACTGTACACTAATATAATCCTCGAATTTTGCTCTCTTACCAAAGCGGTTTTAAGAATCGAAAACAGTGGGGTAATTCCTACACCAGCTGCAAAAAGGAATACATCCCGGTAAACTTTTTCATCGGGCAGGTAACTAAAGAGCCCCTGCGGTTCTTGTCCGAGCAATATATCGTTTAATGCCGTTTTATGGTGTAACAATCTAGAAATCTCTCCATTTTCTACCCGTTTTACGGTGATAGATAGCGGCTCCTTCACATCAGGAGAACTACTGAAAGAGTAAGACCTTCTAACTTCCTTGTGCTTTCCTTGAAAAATGAGTGATATAAACTGTCCAGCCAAATAACGAGGGTATTCCCCATCTACCGGTTCAAATTGAAAAGTAATGTTTTCTCCAGGCTGGTTGATGATCTTAGTGATCCGAAGTTTGAACATAATGCAAAGAAAAGGATTTGGTTTGAAAGCGGAAAGGCTAAAGCTGAACTCCGTCAAAGGTACTTAGGATAGTCGTTAGTACTTAATCGTTAGTACCTAGTCGTTAGTATATAGACAGGGCGGTTAACCTTTCAATCGTCCAATCTTGATACTTGATACTCAAATCTCGATACTAACAAACAAAAAGCGTCCTGATTTAAAACCAGGACGCCCTTACCAAATGCTTTGTCTTTTATGTTAATTATTATTCAGCGTTATAAGCCAATAATGATTTCGGTTTTTCGTATCCGTAACGTGCTGGGTGTTCCATAATCTGTTTCATAGAAATCAATTTATAAACATAGCCACCGGTTTCGCGGTTTAGCTTCAGTTTATAATAATTATCCTGATTTTGATTATTGATTTGTCTGCGTAAGCGACCGTCACCAACATTGTAAGCCGCAGCTACCAATGTCCAGCTCTCTAAACCGCCATACATTTCTTTAATGTATTTGCATGCTGCAATGGTTGATTTACGCAAGTTGTAGCGTTCATCTACTCTACCATTAACTTTTAAACCATACATACGGGCCGTGGATGGCATAAACTGCCAAATTCCAGCCGCACCTTTTGGAGAAACGCCAGCCTGAAGGCCAGATTCTACCAGTGCTACATATTTAAAATCGTTAGGGATTCCGTAAGCTGCAAGTATAGGTTCGATAATAGGGAACCATTCAGCCGCTTTTCTATGTAAACGATGTGTTTGCAGGTGACCATAGGTGTGTGCTGCAAGGGTTTTCTTCATTTTGCGTTCTATCCGCTTATCTCCTAGGGGTAGCGTTTCTTCTGCAAAATTTAACTGAGCCATTAAAGAAATCGGTTCTTTTTCTGGGATTTCAGCTTTTTGTGTTGTTGTTGTTGTGTCAGAATTTTCTTTTTCTAAAAGACTTTCTTTTGCTTGGGGCATTTGGTAAGCGAACACTTTTGCCAATATAAATAATGCTGCCATTACTATAAATGGGATCATGTGTTTCTTTAACATCTTCCTCCTTTTTTTGGTGAAACTTATAAAAAACGTTGGCAAAGGTAAAAAATAATAATCAGATTATCAAATAGTTACAAAAATAGCCGCCAAAATCAGCCTTTAAAGTGCTTTAAACGTGGATTTTAAATTTGGATTTTTAAGGCAGTTTTTCTATTTTAGAGGCTATTTTTTGAGTAAATTTTTCCGCTCTCTAAAATTGTTTTATTGGTCTATTTTGCATAAATTTGCAGCCCGCATTTTTGATGTGGATAAAAGCGTATCATGATAAATAAAAACAACAGGAACAGTCGGGATGACAAGTCCAAATCCGGTGGTCGAAAAACAGAAGGCAGAACTAATGATGCCAGACCTGACAGAAGAAAAACAGGTGATAGAGACCAAAAATTCAGCAAATCATCCGATTCAAAAGACGGCTTCAGACCTAGAAGCACAGAAGGTAAAGATTTCAAATCTAAATCCTTCGGAGACAAAAGAGATTTCAAACCCAGAGGAGATCGCGATTTCAAATCCAAAGACAGCGAGCCAAAGGGATTCAAATTTGGCGATAGAGAATTCAAATCAAAAGATTCAAACGCTAAATCAGAAGACCGCAGCTTCAAATCAAGAGACTACAAACCTAGAACAGGTGATAGAGATTTCAGATCAAGAGAAGACAGACCCAGAACAGGCGACAGAGATTTTAAATCAAGAGAGGACAGACCTAGAACAGGTGACAGGGATTTCAAATCAAGAGATGATAAACCCAGAGATTACAAACCAAGAGGAGAACGTGATTTCAAATCTAAGGATGGCGGTTCGAGAGATTTTAAACCGAAATATGGGGAGCGTGGATTTAAGCCCAGAGAGGGAAGATCTGACGACTTTAAGCCTAGCGCAGGAAGCTCTAGAGATGTAAAGCCAAGACCGGGAACTGACAGCAGACCTTTCAGAAAAAGAGAAGAAAGCGCAAGAGATACCGAGTTTAACCGCGAAGAAAGAACCGTAATTAAACAAGGTCGCAAAACAAATGAAGACAAAGGCTTAATCCGCCTTAACAGATATATTTCAAATGCAGGAATTTGCTCCCGTCGTAAGGCAGACGAACTTATTGCTGCAGGTATTATTACGGTAAACGGTGAATCCGTTACTGAATTAGGCCACAAAGTTGATCCTACAAAAGATCAGGTTCGTTACAATGGCGAACTATTGAAACGTGAAAAGAAAGTTTACGTTTTATTAAACAAGCCTAAAGATTACATTACCACAACTGACGATCCACAGGAACGCAAAACCGTAATGCAATTGGTTGATAAAGCTAGCAGAGAGCGCATCTATCCTGTTGGGCGTTTAGACAGAAACACAACTGGCTTATTATTGATGACCAATGATGGTGATCTTGCCGACAAGTTATCTCACCCTAAAAATGGCATTACCAAAATCTACAATGTAGAATTAGACAAAAACCTTTCACAAGGTGATTTAAATAAAATTGCATTTGGGTTAGAGTTAGAGGATGGCCTTATTAAGCCAGACAATATTTCTTACGTTGCCGGGGCTTCAAAAAAAGAAGTTGGAATACAGATACACAGTGGCAAAAACCGTATTGTTCGTCGTATTTTCGAACACCTGGGTTACAGCGTTGAAAAATTAGACCGTGTGGTTTATGGCAACTTAACTAAAAAAGATCTTCCACGCGGAAGATGGCGTTACTTAGAAGAGCATGAATTGATTCAGATCAAACATCTTATTAAATAGTATAAAAGGCAATCGAAAGGTTGCCTTTTTTTTGAATTGATATATCCCGACAATACATTCTACTGATGGTGTTTCGTTAAGTTTTTCCCATATTTGTTTTCATTAAGAAAAATACATGAGAAAAGTCACCTCCTTAATATTTGCTCTGGCATTATCTAGTGCTGCATTTGCCCAAAAAACAAATTACAACCTGCTGGTTGGCACATACACCAATGGAGGCAAGAGCGAAGGCATTTACACTTATCAGTTTAATACCATCACTGCCAAGGCAACTTTAAAAAGTGTCGCTAAGAAGACAGACAATCCCAGTTATCTGGCCATCTCTCCTGATCGAAAATTTGTGTATGCTGTAAACGAAACAGGCAATACCAGTACTGTAAGTGCTTTTAAATACAATAACCTAACCGGTGAGCTATCTTTTTTAAACAAAGTAGACAGTCAGGGAGCAGATCCTTGCCACATTACCGTTGACGGCAAAAACGTAATTGTTGCCAACTATTCTGGGGGTAGCTTAGCTGTTTTCGCCCGCATGGCTGATGGATCAATAGCAGAAGCCAAGCAGATTATTAAGCATACCGGAAAAAGCATTGATCCGAAAGGCAGACAACAAAGCGCACACGTACACATGGTACAATTCACCCCAGATCATAAATATTTAATTTGCAATGATCTGGGAGAAGATTTAACGTACATTTATAATTATAACCCGTTAGCTAAATCAACTGTTTTATCCATCAAAACGGTTTTAAAAACAAATGCAGGCTCGGGTCCAAGGCACATTACTTTTTCTCCTAACGGCAGATTTGCTTACCTGGCCCACGAGTTCAATGGAAAGATTACCGGATTTGTTTACAGCAAGGGGAACCTCAAAAAAATTCAGGAGATCGGCACTACCCCTAAAGATTTTACAGGGAAAATCGATGGAGCAGATATTCATGTTTCCCCAGATGGTAAATTTCTTTACGAAACCAATCGCGGAGATGCGAATACTATCTCTGTTTTTTCTATCCTACCTACAGGTATTTTGCGTTTCGTAGAAACGGTGAGCACTTTAGGTAAAGGCCCTAGAAACTTCAGTATTGACCCTAGCGGGAAGTTTTTACTGGTAGGTCACCAGTACACAAACGATGTTGTAGTTTTCAACAGGAATAAAATTACTGGCAAACTTACCGATAGCGGAAAACGTATCGCTGTTGGCGCACCGGTATGCCTTGTATTTGACAAATAATACGCTGATGGAAAATTTCGACTGGACTAGGTTTACCATTAAAATCGCAATAAAGGCGGGCATTGAGGAAATTTATAATGCCTGGACCATCCCGACAGAAATTGAAAAATGGTTTTTAAGTGATGCCAGCTATCAGGATGAAAATGGCGTAAATATTCCAAAGGACCAGAATATCCTTAAAGGAGATCTCTATAAGTGGATCTGGCATCTGTATGATGAGCTGGAAGAGGGCGTAATTACCATAGCAGATGGCTATGATAGCTTGCAATTTACTTTCGCCGGAACCTGCTTGGTAGATATCCAGCTAAGGGAAGAGTATGAATATACGATTGTGGAGCTAACGCAAAAAGACATTCCTACTGACGATGAATCTAAAAGAAATATCAGGTTAGGTTGCCACGGCGGCTGGAGCTTTTATCTGGTTAATCTAAAATCTGTATATGAAGGTGGCCTTGACCTCAGAAATAAAGATAATCGCTTTAAACCGATGTTAAATAATTAGTCCATGACGGATACGATTAAAGAAGTCAACACCAATGGTTTTTCAATTATCAATGAAATTTATACGCCAAAAGAAGTAAAATCGATCATTGAAATTATTGATCAGGTTGATACGCACAAAGCAACTTTTAGGAAATCAGCAGATCTATTTGCCATCCGTCAGTTTTTAAAGGAGTTACCAGCTATTACCGAACACCTGTTTAATCCGAAATTAAAATCGTTAATCCATTCGGTGTTTGGTGAGCACTACTTCCTTGTCAAATCGATTTATTTCGACAAACCCCAAAGCTCCAACTGGTTTGTTTCCTATCACCAGGATTTAACCATTTCAGTAGATCAGAGAGTCGATCTCCCTGGCTTTGGACCTTACACCACCAAACAAGATCAATTCGCTGTACAGCCTCCCCTACCTATCCTGGAGCAGAACTTCACTGTCCGCATTCATCTTGATGATACAGATGAGGGAAATGGAGCGCTTAAAGTGATTCCCGGATCGCATAAAAAAGGTGTTTACAAGGCAAACGAAATTGATTGGAATATTGAAAAAGAATTAAGCTGCAACGTTAGAACGGGCGGTGTAATGATTATGAAGCCTTTATTGCTTCACAGCTCAAGCAGAACAACCAATAATAGAAAGCGAAGAGTTATACACCTGGAATTTAGCAGGCAAAGTTTACCTGAGGGGCTGAGTTGGGCGGAATTCTTAGAGATTCATAATTAATGAGTGAATGAAGCAATGATAGAATGAGTGAATGATACAAGCGCTGTTCATATTGAATCATCCAAAACTCAATCCTCCAATAATTAATGAGTGAATGAAAGAATGATGGGATGAGTGAATGACACAAGCGATATTCATATTGAATCATTCAAAACTCAATCCTTCAATAACTAATGAGTGAATGAGGCAATGATGGAATGAGTGAATGATACGAGCGCTGTTCACATTCAATCATTCAAAACTCAATCCTTCAATAATTAATGAGTGAATGAAAGAATGATGGGATGAGTGAATGACACAAGCGCTATTCATATTGAAACATTCAAAACTCAATCATTCAATAATTAATGTGTGAATGAGGCAATGATTTAATGAATTAATGATAGAATGAGTGAATGATACGAGTACTGTTCACATTCAATCATTCAAAACTCAATCCTTCAATAATTCTATTTATGCTGGTTCAGCAACCTTCGCTACATTCCGGTACGGAAATTCGCTAAAAATATGTCTTCTGGCAAATCTTCCCGGAGAATCTGCATTTACCAATTTGATATATATCGCTCTGGGCACATCAAAATATTCGTAAGCACTACCATCAAAAAACTGAACATTGAGCACTTGCTGTTTATACTCAAAATCCATGATATTGGATGTAGTGATGGTTTGGGTATAGGTTTCCAAATGCTGTTCTCTAGTTTCGGGAGCGATACTCACTAAAAAATGATAAGCTTCAATAATATCCTTACTTCTGGCTTCTGCTGCTGACTTCTCTTCATCTTGCTGAAATTTGTCAGGATGGCAATCTTTCATCAATGTTCTGTACACTGTTTTAAGTTCCTTTAATTCAGCTGTTTTATCTACGTTTAGAAGCTTTCTGTAATCCACTATTTTTTTCATGGCCGCAAAGGTACGATTTATAATGATTTGATTTTGAGAAAGTTTTGTTTTAGTAAATATTATTTTTCATAAGGCTGGAAAACAAAAAATCACCAGCCGATATTGAATTGAACAATACCAACTGGTGACTTCTTAGAATCTATTTAAACCTACTTTGGCAGGCCTTTTTCTGCATTAACTTCTTCCAAAATTGGTGTGGCTATAGACTTAATGGATTTTTGAATAGTGTCGTTTTTCTGCTCGAAAATTACAATATCATTTTTACCTGCCTTTAACCAGCAGCCAGGTAAATAAAGCGTTTGTTGTGGCCCAACACTCCAATAACGTCCGATGTTAATGCCATTTACAAAAACAATACCCTTACCCCAATCGCGCATATCCAAGAAAGTATCACCGGTTTTAGTTAAATTGAAACTTCCCTGATATACTGCTGGTTTACCTGCAACTGCAGAATTTTTAGCAGCAGCCAGATCAGGTGTAACATCCATTGGTAATTTGTACATATCCCAATTACCAGTGATGGTTTGCCCATTGATGATTACCGGAGATATAATTCCCTTTGTACTATTAATGATTTTAGAGCCATAATTAATACGCCCCATATTTTCTACAATAATATCTAGGGTAGCATTGAAAGGAATATCGATTTCGCAATCATATTTTTTATAATAGCTGTTTAATTCTGCAACCTTTGTTCCATTAACATAAACAATCGCATAATCTCTTAAACCTGATAATTCTAACTTGCCGCTAATAGGCTGATTGAATTTTTTGCTGTACCACACATAACCATGTCCTTGATTTAACTCCTCAAAAGTTAAAGGTTTATCATCATTAACAGGATTAATTTTGTTCTTGATATCTTCCAGATCAACCGCTTTAGTTAAAGCAATATTTGAAATTTCGATAACAGGGTTCTTTGCAGGAACCGCAGGAGTTTCAGCAGTTTTAAGCATAGTGCGCAAAGTATCGTATTTCTTGGTTACCCAACCGGCCTCACTAATTGGTGCATCATAGTCATAGCTGGTTAAATCTGGCTGAATATCATGTTTGTTATCATAATTTGCACCAGAAGTAAAACCAAAATTAGTTCCACCGTGTACCATGTAATAATTAAACGAAACACCTCCATCTAAATACTTTTGGGTTTGTTTAGCTGTGCTTTTGTAAGATACCTTTGGAAATGGCTCAGCCCAATGATCTAACCAACCAGGGTAGAATTCTGCCACCATATACGGCCCCTTTCCGCCATTAAACTTGTTAACAATTTCTTTAAGTTTGGTTACGTCATCTTCACCGTTAGCGGTTGGCAATGCTCCAGGTAGTGCACCACCTTCAAACAGCCAGCTACCATCTGAAGTAAAGAAAGGCACATTAAAGCCAACATCTTTTAACTGCTGAAATACGGCTGCACTATATTTTTTATGATCTTCTAAGGCAATATCTTTTCGTTGTGCTACATAAGAACCAAATTCGTTCTCGCCCTGAACCATGATAATTGGCCCACCGTTGCTCACCAGAAGATTCTTTACCTGCCCATAAAGCGCTGTAAAATATGCTTTTGTTGCCGCAAGATATTGTGGATTGTTTCCGCGGATAACCATTCCGGGAACTTTTTGCAAGAACCAAGGGTACCCTCCAAATTCCCACTCTGCACATACATATGGCCCCGGACGAAGAATTACAAATAAGCCTTCCTCTTGCGCCGTTTTAATGTATTCCGCAACATCTTTATTCCCTGTTTTAAAATCCCACACCCCGGGGGCGGTTTCATGGTAATTCCAGAATACATAAGTGGCAACGGCATTTAAGCCCATTGCTTTCATCATTTTTAAACGATGACGCCAGTAAGGTTTCGGAATTCTTGCATAATGCATCTCTCCACTATGGATTTGGATCGGCTTTCCATCCAAAAGAAAGTTTCCATCGGCGATGGCAAAGGTGTGTTTAACAGACTGGCTCTTGTTTTTTGTTTGCGCATTGGCATTCATGGCTAAGCCAGCCAGTAAAATCAAGCTAAATAGTTTGGTTTTCATTTGTGTTTAATTGTTCAAAAAAAGTTAGTTTACAGCTAAAAAAATAGGGATTGGTTTGAGAATATTTTTTTGAAAAAAAATATGATTTCCATGCTCTGTTTTTTAGAGAAAGACCTAAACGACGACTCTTCACTATAAAAAAGATCTCCGGAAGTCAAACGTTTGATTGGCCTTAACTTCCCAGAAAGCAAGTTTTATAACTCACAAAAATATACTCAAACCCTTAAATATAAACGATTAAGCCACAAAAAAGCAAAATTTAATATTTTGTCTGCAACGAATTTTCGATTATCTCTTTGTAAAAATCAATGTAATGAGGGAGAATTTTTTTAAGATCAAAATCCTGAGCTCTTTTGAAAGCATTTTCTTTAAACTGCTTTAAGGTCTCTTCATCTTTTAATATTTCAATTGCATGATTGGCCATGCTATCTACATCGCCAACATTGCTCATGTAGCCACAAAAACCATCAATATTCAATTCGGGCAAGCCGCCGGCATTCGTAGTAATAATCGGAACCTTACAAGCCATGGCTTCCAAAGCTGCCAAACCAAAGCTTTCCGATTCTGAAGGCATGAGAAATAAATCAGAAACAGATAAAATCTCTTCAACGGCATCTTGCTTTCCTAAGAAACGTACATTTTCACAAATGTTTAAGCTTCTGCAAAGTTGTTCATTGTAAACACGTTCTGGTCCGTCTCCTACCATTAAAAGTTTTGAAGGAATCACAGACTGAACTTTTTCAAAAACACGGATTACATCCGAAGTACGCTTTACTTTTCTAAAGTTACTGGTGTGAATCAATATCCTTTCATTGTTAGGCGCAATAGCTTTTTTGAAATGGTCTTTTGCCTGAAGGCTAAAGCGGCTAAAATCAATAAAATTAGGGATTACCTTAATATCTTTCGTGATCTCAAAATGCCTGTAGGTATCGTCTTTCAGATCCTGTGAAACCGTAGTTACGCCATCACTTTGATTAATAGAGAATGTAACAACAGGCTTATAGGTTGGATCTTTTCCCACTAAGGTAATATCTGTTCCGTGTAGGGTAGTAACCACCGGAATATGTATACCATAACTGGCTAAAATCTGCTTGGCCATAAAAGCTGCAGAGGCATGGGGAATAGCATAATGAACGTGAAGTACATCCAATTGTTCGAAACGTACCACATCTACCAATTTGCTGGCTAAGGCCGATTCATAAGGGGCATAGTCGAAAAGTGGATAATCTCTTACCGACACCTCGTGATAGAACAAATTGGCCGAAAAAAAATCGAGCCTTGCAGGTTGGCTATAAGTAATAAAGTGAACCTGGTGGCCTTCGTTAGCCAATGCTTTACCCAGCTCAGTTGCAACTACTCCACTACCGCCAAAAGTGGGGTAGCAAACAATTCCTATCTTCATTATGTACGTGTTGTTGTTACCGCAAATGTAACCCAATTAATCCTAAATTGTGTGTAAGACAATTGCAATAAAACAACACCCCAAACAGCAGTTATTTATGGAACGCAACCCATGGTTTTAGGTAGCTTAATTTTCGCTCCTCAGCCTGGATTTCCATCCGCAGTTTTTCTACTTTAGAAATTTGCTTGTTAAACCTTTCCAACGCTTTTATGGCATCGTCGCTATCGCTCTTGGCTTTTTTAGACAATTTCTGCATCGCCTTCAGGTCAACAGCCTCGTCAGTTCCCGTTTTTGCACTATTTGCGCTGGTTCTCTCCGCAGAGACCTTTGCATCGCCATTCGTTTCCATAAGCTTCAATCTTAATTTCTCCACCTCCATTTCTTCTTCCGATTCCTTGATTTTCATTTCCAGCACTTCCATGTTGATTTTCAACACACTTACCCTGCTATTTAAAACACCCAGTGAATCTCTTGAAACTTTTGGCGTATACGTTTGAGCTAAAAGTGATAAGCTGAACAATAACAACAAATTCAAAAATAATATTCCTTTCATAACACCTGATTTGCACTGGATCATCCAATTCCAGTGCCCAAAAGAAAACCCTGGCTTACCTGCACTATTTTAATGATTTGGTGGAGCTGAATGGTGTGAGTGTTGATGTTTGGGGAAAATGTTCTACAAACCCATGGCTCGTGGCACACGAGCCATCATAAGTATTAATCATGGTCTGTGTGTCACAGACTATGGGAATTAAGTAATCGAACTATACGGATTATGGTCTGTGTGTCACAGACCATGGTTTTTCAGATTGCGCATTTCTTCTTTGATAACCAAAAGCAATTCATTCGGTCTTTGTGTACCGATAAAATATTCCAGGCCATCGCGGTCTACTAAAACCACTGCATCTTTACCGGAAGAGTAAAAACGGATGGTTCCCTTGGTGTGCAGATTATAAACAGGATTATTAAAAAAGTAACGGCTATAGGTAGCCTTTTTTACTTCAACAATACTTTTCAGATCAATTTTAACACGCTTGGTGGTCCAAAGCCCATCCAATATAACACTACCGTTATCTACAATAATTTTATATTGAATTAAAAACAACAGCAACATAGAAACGCCAATAATCCCAAAACCCACCACCAAAAAAAGATCTTGCGTATTATCGCGATCACGTTCATAAACATAGGCTGCAAAACAGAATGCTGCCATGATCAAACGGATAAATATGCGAACATAATCCCGGCCGATGTATTGTTTTTCGATATAGGCGTATTTACTATCCACTTACTTGATTTTGACTTCGAATATAGCAACTTTTTTCGTTGTAGCCGTTAATTTATATCGGTTATCCTGCCTCATTCCGGCAAGCCAGATAATCTCTCCATTACCATTAACCAATACAGGAATACGGCTTTTCTGGTGTAAAGACACTTTTTCATCAATAAAGAAATCGCTTACTTTCTTGTAGTTGCGCATTCCAAGCGGAATGAAGCGATCCCCATTTTGCCATGTCCTCAATATCAATGGAAATATCAACAGGTCGTTATCTACATAAGCTTTTGCGGGGCTTACTTCAAATTTTATAGTCTCAGAAAAGGATAACGATACTACTTCACCTAAAAACTCAACTTGCTCTGTATTGGGGTGGAGCGTCTGGTAGTGCACAATGGTTGGATCTTTAGCCACTATTACTAATGCATTGCGATCAATAATCGCCTCGTGGGTTTCACTTAAGAAGCGTTTTCCACTTTGGCCATTGAGGTTCATCAATATTTCAGCAACTACAAATTCGGTGAATTTATATGACTTCAGTAATTCAAAAAACAGCAATTTTTGAGGATTCAACTGTTCAATTTCTTTCAGGGCAATGTAGTGACCATCTGCCCTATGCTCAATTAACCTAATTGATAATTTTTCTACCTCCTGGTTTAAGAACATTTCTACTTCCGCAAAGCGGGAAATATTCTCGGTAAAGGTTTTTTCCAGCCTGGGATTAATTTCTGCCAAAGCAGGAACAACAGTATGCCTGATTTTATTTCTGGTATAATCTAAACTTGCATTGGAGCTATCCTCCACAAAGTCCAATTGATTATCATTAATCAGAACCTCAATTTCCGATCGGTTAAGAAAAAGGAGCGGTCTGATTAATTTATCCCGTTTGGGTAAAATACCATGTAAACCGCTAATTCCGGTTCCACGGGTAAGGTTGATCAATACTGTTTCCACTGCATCGTTTTGGTGTTGCGCCAGGGCAATATAATGATACCCATGATTGGCCCTAATCTCTTCAAACCAGGCATAGCGCAAGCTACGGGCAGCCATCTGAGTGGAAATTTTATGTTCTTCCGCATATTTTTTAGTTTCAAAATGCGTTACATAAAAGGGAAGGTTCAAACTTGAGGACAACATTTTAACGAAGTTTTCATCACGCTGCGCCTCCGCCCCCCTTAAATTAAAATTGCAGTGTGCCACTCCGAAAGTAACCCCTATTGCCTTAAAAAGATGCAGCATTAACACCGAGTCTTTACCTCCACTTACCGCCAATAAAATTCGATGGTCTTTATTGAAGAGTGCTTGCTCTCGAATAAAATCCTGAAATTGCTGTAAGGGTAACATCTGTCAAAAATATTTAATTTTAACTGGTATTCCGAACCTTCGGAACAAAAAACTAACTTTGTAACGTGCAAAAACTATTTGTCTTTTTATTTTTCTTGACAGCCCCCTTTTTCCTGTTTGGACAACAGAAGCCATCGAAGATTAAAATTATATCTTCAGAGCAGGTAACAGGCGACCTGAAAAAAAAAATAAACTATCTGAGAAAACCTGTATTCCAACAAGATAACGCAACTTTATCGTGCGACAGTGCTGTTTTTTATAGTGAAAGGAATTATTTCGAGGCTTTCAAAAACGTACACATCAATCAGTTAGCTACCGACATTTACTCCGACCAGCTTGAGTACGATGGAAATAAAAAGCATGCCCACCTTACCGGGAATGTAACCATGAGAGATCCAAAATCCACATTGACCACAAATGTTCTGGATTATAATACCTTAAGCAAAATAGGCACTTATACTACAGGTGGAAAGATTGTGAGCCAGGATGTTACCGTAACCAGTAAAAACGGCTATTATTTCAGCACTACCAGTGATGCTTATTTTAGATATGATGTAGTGGTGCTTACTCCTCAGGTAACTGTAAAATCAGACACCATGCGTTACAACATGGATAGCCACTGGACCTATTTTTATGGGCCTACCAACATAAAAGGCAAAGACGATAATCTCTACACTGAAAATGGCGCTTACAATACCACCTCAGAAGATGCTTATTTTGGAAAGAAAAACCTTTACACCCAAGCAACAAGGTCTCTGAAGGGAGATAGTTTATATTATTACGGCAAGGCTGGTTATGGTAAAGCAGTAAAAAACATTGTTTTTTCTGACACCAAGGATAAGATGAAAATGTTTGGCGATCTGGGGTACTATTATAAGGCAGACCAGCGTACATTAGTAACCAGAAAAGCTTATCTGGGCATAGGCACAGAAGATTCTATCGTAGTTAACAAAAAGAAAAAACCAGATAGTTTATGGCTGGGTGCAGATACTTTAGAAACCCAGATGGTGTTGCAAAAAACATTGAAACTGATTCCTAAAATCTCTATCAAGGCCGACAATGAAGTTGGTGAGGATGATGAAGATGGTGGCAGTAAAGCGAAGAAAGGTGAAGGTGAAGAGGGTGAAACAAAAATAGATCCGAAAGAACTTCGTAAGAGTGCTGAACCGCCGAAAAAGAAAAACGACAGAAAATCCAGGAACAGGAAAGATAAAGGGAAAGCTGAAGAAACTGCCTTAGAGCAGCTCGGCACTGATAGTTTGAAATCAAAAGTCGATTCCTTATCAAAGGATGTAACCAAGCTAAAACCCGATAGTGCTGTAGCTAATTTAAAAAAAGCTAAAGCCGATTCTGTGATGAGCAAAGTAGCCAAATCAACAGCAGATAGCCTGGCTAAAAAAACTGCCGATAAAGCGGGTGCAATTATCAGGAATGCGCCAAAAAGAACTACAGATAGCTTAAAAAAGAATCTCCAAAAGAAGGGACTGAAAGACTCTGTTAATAAGGCAATTGCGGGTTTAAAACCCGGAGCACTAGGTACCGATACCGCCAAGTTCAATCCTGCCGACACCGTTCAAACCCGTATTATTAAGGCTTACCACGGCGTTAAGGTATTTAAAACCAATATACAAGCCAAAACCGATAGTTTGTTTTACACCAGTGCCGATTCTACGCTTCGTTGCTTTATGAATCCCATCATCTGGTCGGAAGGTTCTCAACAGATTGGTGATACCATTTATGTACAACTCAAAAAGAATAAGCTGAATAATTTACAAGCTTTCAGAAATGCCTTTTTGGTTAATACACCTAAAGATTCACTGCGTTTTAACCAGATTAAAGGCCGGTTGATGACAGGCTTTTTTACCGACGGAAAACTCAAAACCCTCTATGTAGACGGAAATGCAGAAAGCATCTATTATACGCAGGACGACAGTACCAAGGTGTACAAGGAGATGAACCAGACCTTAAGCAGCCGGATTAAATTTATTTTTAAGAAGGATGAAAATGCTATTGAAGATATTGTATATATCAAAGGGGTTGAAGGTGCATTAAATCCCGAAAATAAAGTTGCTAAAGACCATGTTTTAAAAGGCTTTTCATGGAAACCTACAGAGCGGCCAAAATCTAAAAAGGATGCCATTGGTTCTGTCGGAAAACCTAAGCCAAAAGCTAAACCTAAGGCAAAAACCCCTCCTGCAACGGTTAAAGCAATAGCAAATCAGAAACCAAGCCCGCAAGCGCCAGTAAAAGCGCCAGTAAAAGCGCCACTCAGTGTAAAAACCCCTATTAGCCAGGATAGTCTAAGTAAGAAAAGTGTGCTACCTAAAACAAACACGGTAAAAGACACCAGTAACTTTGGGATAAAGCCTATTTTGCCAAAAAAAGATACCGTTACAGTTAAAGGAATTAAACAGCAATGAGCGTGTATCAATAAAGATCAATGATCAGCCTGGCACTTCCAATGTAAAATGGGGACAAGTTGTCGAAGAACCTGGTTAAGTGTTATTAGTGCGTTTCGACAAGCTCAAGATGCCAAATTTGAATAGGAATTTAATTTTATGAGACAGTCTGATTGCAATACTATTGTTGCTTTAAAAAATCGATCATCTTTTTCAAAGCAATCGCCCTGTGGCTGATCTTATTTTTCTGTTCCATTTCCATTTCTGCAAAAGTAATATCGTAGCCATCTGGCTGAAAAATCGGATCATACCCAAAACCTTTGGCACCTGTTTTTTCGGTTCTGATTGTTCCTTCAATCACGCCTTCAAAAATATGATTCTCTCCGTTTTGCAACAAAGAAATCACTGTTTTAAAGCGGGCTTTTCTATTGGTTTTATGTTGTAACTTCTCTAAAACCAAAGCAATATTGCGTTCATTATCTCTCGTGCCAGAGTAACGGGCAGAAAATACTCCAGGCTCATTATTGAGCGCCTCAACCTCCAAACCGCTATCGTCTGCAAAACAATCTAACTGGAAATGTTCAACCACGTAAGTACTTTTTTGGGTTGCATTTCCGACGAAAGTATCTGCAGTTTCCGGGATATCTACGAAACAACCAATATCGTCTAAGTTCAATACCTCATATTCTCCGTCAAGGGCAGCGCGAATTTCGGCTGTTTTATTTTTGTTATTGGTTGCGAATACGAGTTTTTTCATGGGTTAATGGGCTAATCGGTGAGGTGGTGAGTTGCTGAATTGGTGAGTGTTTAATTGCTTAATTGTCCAATTGTTTAACTGTTTAGTGGCTTAACTGTTCAACTAGTGGACTGAAACTGCCAATTGCTAACTGAAAACTGAGAACTACTTTATCTTCTGCAGGTTTCCCCAGAGGGATTTTTTAGCGGCAATATCACTATCGAGCTGATGTAAGTTCGGGGCAAATATAATCCTTGTGTTACCATGAACAATTATTTCGTTCTGCCAGGTCAGGTTTAACTTAAGGGAGGCTATTTCCACACCGAATGAAAGCATCAGTTGGGGTTTAAAAAACGTGTAGAATTCTGCAAAATCAGTACCTTGATAATTGGCATAATTGACCAGGGCAAAATCAGGAGTTCCTAAATCTACAGCCTTTACAATTTTGCGTAGAAGCTCGCGTCCCTGTTCGGTACTTACATCGTTCTGGTTATCATTAACCAAAATTAAAACAGAGCGCTTATTTCCACCTAAAAACTTGAAGGTTTTAGGGCTTGCTGGCTCAGCCACAATACTCGGAATCTCGACGTTTTCGGGATAAGGTTTAGCCGGTTTAACCGGCTCAACTTCTGCCTGTGGCGGAATACTAACGGATAAATGCGCTACAACTTCCTTCATGGAGGCGGTAGGTTCTACAGGCAAAACGGCCTCAGCATTAGCAACAAGCGGGATTTGCACGCTTTTATCTTCAACCAAGAAGACCTCTTCGTTAAAAAATAAACGTAAAGCGTTGGCATTGTTGGTAACCTGGTTTTCCATTCGTATTTTTGTTGGATAATAATTTCTGTTAAAATTAGTTAAATATCTTATAATAGCGCCGCTAATTGTTACTTTTATCCCTTAAAATTTATAGACTCATCTGTGTGAGAAAAGCTTACTGCTTATTTATATTCAGCTTTGTTTACAGCATTTCTTTTGCTCAAAATGTAGCCGTTATCAATGGTAAGCCGGTTAACACCAAGGAGTTTTTGTGGGCCTACAAAAAAAGCCATAACGGGAATACCCCTACAGATTATGAAAAGCTGCAGGCCTATTTAAACCTGTATATAAATTTTAAACTTAAAGTTTTGGATGCGAGGGAAATGGGGCTTGACAAAAACACCGAGTACCAGGAAGAGATTAAAACTTATGAGAGTAATTTAGTTGCCCGTAAGAAGGCTGGCGGTAATAAGGATTATGACTATCTGCTAAATGAATATCGCGAAGGCGTACTTATGTTCAATGTTTCTGAACAAAAAATTTGGGACAAGGCACAAAGTGATGAAGCCGCTTTATACGATTTCTACAGTAGAAACAAACAAAAATACAGTAAAGCTTTTAATGAGGTAAGAGGAGATGTGATTGCCGATTACCAATTGAGTTTAGAGGAAAAGTGGCTTAATAGCCTAAAACAGAAGTATCAGGTTAAAATTAATGATAACGAGCTCAAAAAGCTCACCAAACTATAGTTCAGGCTGATTTAATTTCGGCTTTAAGTGCTAAATTTGCAAAATATACAAAATAGAATGAAGAAAGTTTTTTTAGTAGCAACTGCTTTATTAGGCATATGTTTAAACAGTTTTGCCCAAAAGCATACCATTGATAAAGTTGCTGCCGTGGTTGGAAATAACCCCATCCTACTCTCTGAGCTGAATCAACAGTATACCCAATATTTATACCAGGGGAACCCCGCTAATGTAGATATCAGATGCAAAATTTTGCAACAAACATTAACAGAAAAATTACTTAAACAACAAGCCGAAATCGACTCTGTAATGGTTGAGGATAGCCAGGTTGATGATGAGGTGAACAGAAGAATGCGTCAGATGGTGCAACGTGCAGGCGGACAAGATCGTTTAGAGCAGTTTTTGAATAAATCGGTATTGCAATACAAAGACGAGATCAGACCGAACATTAAAGACGGATTGATTGCTCAGAAGATGCAGCAAAAAATTACCGAGAACATTAATGTGACCCCAATGGAAGTAGAAAAATACTTCAAATCGTTGGGAGATAGTCTTCCTGAATTTAACACCGAGGTTGAAGTTGGAGAGGTTGTCTTAAACCCACAATTAACCCGTGCAGAGAAGCAAAGGTTTCGTGATAAAATCGAGGCTTTACGTGCTCGTGTAAAGGCAGGTGAAGATATGGGGGTATTGGCTAAGACCTATTCTGAAGATCCGGGATCGGCAGCAGATGGTGGTGATTATGGTTTTATCGACAGAAATACCATGGTTAAGGAATTTACGGCTTGGGCTTTCAAGCTTAAAGCAGGTGAGCTTTCTCCTGTTTTCGAAACCGAATATGGCTTTCACTTTTTACAGGTATTAGAGCGCAGAGGCGAGCAGGCACACGTTAGACATATCTTGATTATGCCTAAAACAACTCCAGAAAGTTTAACCCGTTTAAAAAACCACGCAGATAGTATTTACAATAACATTATCTCGAAACGATTTAGCTTTGCCGCTGCGGCGAACTTATATTCGGACAATAAAGAAACCAAATACAATGGTGGAATGATGTTGAATGCGCAAGATGTTCAATCCAGATCTACATTTATTCCAGTTGATAAATTAGAGCCTTCTGTGTTTTTAGTTATCGACACCATGAAAGTTGGCGGTATTTCTAAACCAGATCTTTTCACCGCGGCTGATGGTAAACAAGCTTACCGCATTTTGTATTTGAAATCTAAAATAGCGCCACACAAAGCAAACCTGGCACAAGATTTTCCAAAAATTAAAGATGCTGCACAAGCTGACAAAATTAATCGTACCTTAAGCGAGTGGTTTGAGAAACGTCGTGAAACTACTTATATTAAAATTGATGACGAGTTTGATACCTGCCCTGAGTTAAGAATTTGGACAAAACACAACCCCGCAGAAGCAAAATAATTTAAATGCAGTACCAGAACGAAGTAGAAGCTGTTGATGCGCTTCACCAATCATTCAATAGAGTAAAGGCCGAAATTGGCAAAGTAGTAGTTGGTCAGGATGACATCATCAAATCTGTTTTAATTGCTATTTTCAGTAATGGTCATTGCCTTTTGGTAGGTGTACCAGGCTTAGCCAAAACATTACTCGTTCAAACTGTTGCTGCTGTTCTCGATCTGGATTTTAACAGGATTCAATTTACCCCTGATTTAATGCCCAGCGATATTATTGGCGCTGAGATTTTAGGAGAAGACAGGCACTTTAAGTTTATTAAAGGTCCTGTTTTTTCCAATATAATTCTTGCAGATGAGATTAACCGTACGCCGCCTAAAACACAAGCTGCGCTACTAGAAGCCATGCAAGAAAAAGCCGTTACTGCTGCGGGCCAAACGCACCGCTTACCCCAGCCTTTTTTTGTTTTGGCTACCCAGAATCCAATTGAGCAAGAGGGAACCTATCCCCTACCAGAAGCTCAGTTAGACCGTTTTATGTTTCATATTCAACTTAATTATCCTGCCTTTGCAGATGAGTTGAATATAGTAAGAAATACTACCAGCAATAAAGCCATTAAACTCGAAAAAATCATTCATGCGGATGATATCCAATACTTCCAAAAATTGATTCGTGATATCCCGGTTACCGACAACGTTTTAGAATATGCGGTTAAACTTGCGGCAAAAACACGTCCCAATACCGAGTATGCAACCGAGGCTGTAAATAAATACATCAGTTGGGGAGCAGGCCCACGTGCATCGCAATTTTTAGTGCTTGGCGCCAAATGTCACGCGGCCATTTCCGGCAAATACGCACCAGACATCGAAGATGTAAAAGCTATCGCTGAACCTATCCTACGCCACCGTATTGTTCGCAATTACCGTGCAGAGGCAGAGGGCTTATCCATTGAAAAAATCATCAAAGATCTGCTTTAATCAAGAAATAGATTGCGGGTTAATATGTAAGATGGCTTGATGGAAGATGGACTCTTTTTGTCCGTGAAAAACTTTGATCCCCCTGGTTCGTGGCCCACGTACCAGTTTTGATGTAAAAATAACCACCCCCGCCTACGCACATTCTCGCACACCCCCTCCTTGAAAAGTAGGGGAGTTGGATTTTTGATACTTTGAATGAGCTTATCTTGGCGTACTTTGTGCCATCCCTTGGCGTCCTTTGCGGTTAGATATAACTAAGGTGCCTTAGGTGGTTAATTAACCCACTACTCAACAAACTTTAAGTCGCTCCGTACAGGGAAGTGATCCGATAACTTGGCTTGCGTAATTTTGTAGTTAAGTACCTCGAGCTCTTTGGATGTGGCAATATAATCTATCTGGAAGTTCGGGAATTTGCCATTATAGGTTTTACCAAAGCCAGATCCCTGCTTAATAAATGCATTATTAAGTCCTTTGGTTATTTGTGTGACCACATAGGAGGCAGGAGTATCATTGAAATCTCCCGCGATAAGGTAAGGGGTTTTACATGAGGCCATTTCTTTCTTCATGATATCTACCTGTCCGCTACGCTTTAAAAAAGCATTCTTCAACATCCTTAAGATACGTTTAGAGGGTTGAAGTTCGGTATTCATTTCTTTCACTTTATCCAGGTATTCATAATCTTGTTTTTCGAAAGAAATAGATTGAAAGTGGACATTGTAAACCCTTAAAGTTCTTCCTTTCACCGCAAGATCAACGTATATACTCATGTTTCCCTGAACTCCTTCCAAGAAAGGAATAGACCCCGTGTTTTTAATGGGATACCTGGAAAAAATGGCCAGCCCCATGGCCTCGTAATCATTTTTATTGGTTGGAACAAAATAGTAATGTTTGCTCTTCAGGATTTTCTTCAGGCTATCTACAATATCAAATGGGCCTTTGTATCGGGTAAAAAACTCCTGAAAGCAGATGATATCCGGGTTTTGATCTTTAACCACTTGAAGCATTTTTTCTTTAACAGATTCATCATTTTCACCGCCATAAAGTTTGAAATTGTGAACGTTATAGGTCATCATTCTAATGCTGTTATCAACCTTCTCGGCAGTACCTTCATTTCCGTTTAATGAGAAGGTAGCTTTTAAGGTTTTAGAACCAATGGCGATAATAACAATGGTAGCAAGAGCGAAGATCCATTTCTTACTGATGAGCCACCAGGCTAAAAAGATGATATTAGCTAATAGGACAAAAGGATATGCTAAGCCAAAAAAAGCGATAATCGCATGTTGTCTGGGGTCCATACCACCGGCCAATGTACCCATTATTAAAGCAATGGCTAATACAACTGCAACGGGCAGAATCAGTTTATCCAAGAAATTATATTTCTTTTTTTGAGCCATTAATCTTTACTTGCTTTAAACAGTTTTTCTTTTTCGCTTGCGGTTAATTTATCATAGCCGGAGGTCGAGATTTTATCTAAAATAGCATCTATCTCTTGTTGCGATACGCCTTTAAATTCTTGCTTTTTCCCAGGCTTTTCGTTTCTCACCACCCGCATTTTAGGTTTACGTTCAAAAATCTTGCTCCAGTCTCTGCCACTTTGCAAACTTTTAATATACAGGAAGCCTAGTAATCCACCGCCGATATGGGCAAAGTTTCCGCCAGCATTTCCGCCGCTGATGGATATAAAGTTGATGATAAAGTAAGCCAGGGCAATCCATTTGATTTTAACCTCTCCAAAAAATAAAAGCATGAGGGTGTAATTGGGAACAAGGGTGGCAGTGGCGAAAATGATGGCCATTACCGCCGCAGAGGCACCAATAATATAAGTCTGAGGCAATTCATCAGCGAAAACGGGAAAAATATTAAGTGCTGCAACAGCAAATAACCCACCTACTATCCCTCCGGCAAGGAAAACAACATGAAACTGCCTGCTCTTAAGAAAGTTCATGAAGATGCTGCCGAACCAGAAAAGTCCCAGCATATTGAATAGGATGTGGAAGATATCTGCATGAAAGAACATGTAGGTAAGCACGGTATAAAATCGTTCGGGTAGCGCGGAGAAGCTAGCCGGAAGTGCCAGATAATTTCTGATAAAGGCATCGATACCTAAATCAGTTCTGCCCAGCCAGGCAATTAAACCCAAAATGGCGGTAACCAGGAATATAATAACGTTGATCCCGATGTAAAAGTAAATGGGATTTCCTGATTGAAAAATCTTAAATTTTAAGTCTTTAAAAATGCTGTTATTCATAAAGCGTGTAAAATGTATCGTTTTTGTCTTTCCAAATTTTTACCAGTATAAAACCGATTAAAGCACCTCCGAGGTGAGCATAGTGCGCTATCGAATCGCCTTGAATCTGTGCGACACCCAAAGATAGTTCAACTAAAATATAAACTGGTATAATGTATTTGGCTTTTACTGGAACTGGGATAAACATGATGAGTAATTCCGCATTGGGATATAGCATTCCGAAAGCTACTAAGAGGCCGAAGATGGCACCAGAGGCACCTACCATGGGTGTGGTGTAGATGTCAATTAATTTTCCAATTTGTTCATTATCCAATCCTTTAACATTTGCCCGCACCATACTCGTTCCAAAATCTACCGATACAGCCTGTGGATTAAATATTGACCCGGTTAGTTGATACGTTTCAAAAGCTTGTACACCTAATTGGAGTGCTAATGCCCCTAAGCCGGTAATGAGGTAGAAAATGATGAATTTTTTCATACCCCAACGACTTTCTAACAATGTACCAAAAGAATAGAGGGCAAACATGTTGAAGAAAATATGTGCCCATCCGCCATGCATAAACATATAGGTGATGGGTTGCCATGGTTTTGCTAAGGGAGAATCAAAATAAAATGCACCCAAGACATACTCTAATCTTGTTCCTTGCGATTGAAAATATAATGTCGCAATAAAAAATAAGATGTTTATAATCAGTAAATTTTTAACTACTGGTGGGATATATATATTGTTCATTTAATTAGTATCAAGTATCAAGACCAGCTTGTTTAACTGCTGAATCGTTTAATTGTTTAACTGTTGCTTTAACGTTACACTGGCCTTTCCATTTCTGCTCTTTTTCACCATCAAGAAGTTAACTTGAGTAAGGGTTTACTCTTTCTCCCTTGCTCTTTTCGCTTTTTATTTCAAGAATCCGACTCTGGACTTAGGACTCAGGACTCCAGACTAAAAACCCCAAACTACTTCTCAAACTTCTTATCCAGTTCTGCTAAGGTAATGGTTTGGATAATCGGTTTTCCTGTTACGCTAAAGTTAGGGGTTTTACAAGCAAATAACTCATCAATCAAGGTGTTCATCTCTTCTTGTCCCAAATTTGTACCCGCTTTGATCGCACTGTTCTTGGCTAAGCTTCTGGCTAAACTATCTCTCTTACTCAGTTTCAGTTCCTGTTGCGAATTTTTAAATCCTTCTATTAATTGTTCAAATAATTGTGTTTCATTGATCTTACTGCTACCTAAATCAACAGGAACACCTTCTACCACCAACGTATTTTTACCAAATTCCCGTACATCAAAGCCTAAACTTTTTATGTCTTCGAGTAAACTTTTTGCCAATTCAAAATCATGGGCATTAAGGGTAATGGTTTGCGGAAACAAGCTTTGTTGTGATGCACCTTTACGATCTTCAAGATGTACGAGAAAACGCTCATAAAGGATGCGCTCATGTGCCATTTGTTGATCAATAACCATTAAACCCGATTTAATCTGTGAAACAATATAGCGGTTGTGAAGTTGCATATATTGTTTTTGCTTTGTTTCTAAAATGGCATCATCGGCAGCGTAAATAGCTGTTTGCTCTATTACCGGCTCCTGGGTAATCTCATAAAGTGAACCCCAGTTTTTGGTGCTGGCCTTAGGTTCATATCCTCTGGCGGGGGCACTGTAATTAGTAGGAGAACTCGTGCTTTCTGCTGCAAAAGGATTAAAATCCGGGTTGAAGTTGATGCTTGGCGGCACAATGTCTTCAACAGCCTTTGGCGAAATCATATTGCTAAAGCCTGTTTCCTGATCAAAATCCAGCGTTGGTGAAATGTTATACCTTCCAATGGAACGCTTTACCGCCGATTTTAAAATGGCATAAATAGATTTTTCATCTAAATACTTGATTTCTGTTTTAGTTGGATGCACGTTTACATCAATCTTGGCAGGATCAATTTCTATAAAAAGCACATAAAGCGGATAACTATCGTCTGGCAACAAATCTTCAAAAGCAGAACTCACCGCATGGTTGAGGTAAGAATCTTTGATAAAACGATTGTTTACAAAGAAGAACTGCTCTCCGCGGGTTTTCTTGGCGAAGGCAGGCTTGCCAATATATCCTTTTAAATTGATGATGGTTGTTTCTTCCTCTACAGGAACCAAACGTTCATTATAATTATTACCAAAAAGGTGTACAATACGTTGTTTTAAATTTCCTTTAGGGAGGTTAAAAACCTCCACGCCATCGTGGTGTAAACTAAAGAAAATACCTGGATGGGCCAAAGCCACACGTTGAAATTCATCGAGCACGTGGCGCATTTCTACCGGATTACTCTTTAAGAAATTCCTGCGTGCAGGCGTATTATAAAACAGATTTTTAATGGCAATTTGCGTTCCCGCTGGCGTAGCTACAGGCTCCTGATTAATCACCTGCGAACCTTCAACAGAAATGCAGGTACCAATTTCATCTTCATGCCTGCGGGTTTTCATCTCTACCTGGGCGATGGCGGCAATAGAAGCCATAGCTTCACCACGGAAACCCATGGTACGTATGGCAAACAGATCTTCAGCTTTTTTAACCTTCGAGGTAGCATGACGTTCAAAGCACATGCGTGCATCGGTAACACTCATACCACAACCATTATCTATAATTTGGATGAGCGCTTTACCTGCATCTTTGATGACCAGTTGAATCTTATCTGCTCCGGCATCAATCGAATTTTCGAGTAATTCCTTTACTGCAGAAGCAGGGCGTTGAACCACTTCTCCAGCAGCAATTTGATTGGCAACCGCATCAGGCAATAATTGGATTATATCAGTCATGTATTAGGGCAATGTGAATTCGCTAAATTAGGCAAAATAAGACAAAAGGCCCCCGTTTGTGCAAAACTCAACATGTAAATGACTGTTAACTATCATAATAAAACGATTGGCGTATAAATGACGTAAAAATGTTTTCTTTCAAATTAAGGGCCAACGCTATTTTTGCAGTAAATGTTAACGCAAATGAAATTAGCCGAGAAAATTAAACAACTGCGCAATCAAAAAGGTTTTAGTCAGGATGATCTTGCCCAACAATCTGGTTTAAGTTTAAGAACCATTCAAAGAATTGAGCAGGATGAAACCATTCCCAGAGGACATACCTTAAAGCAGATCGCCAGTGCATTAGCGGTTGAAGTAGATACCTTTACCCTCAACGCAGATAAGGAGGAAGATGGAAACGCCAATGTATTTAACCTGTTGGCTTTAAGCTTCATCATTTTCCCATTGTTGGGGCTGCTTTTGCCATTATTGATCTTCATTGTAAAAAAGGATCGAACAGCATATGAAGATGAAACAGCAAAGCGGGTAGTTAATTTTCAGGGCACATGGAGTTTACTGGTGTTTTTGCTTTACAGCTGTGCAACTGTGTTTAAGCTATTGCACATGGGTTACTTTCCCTATCTTTTATACTGCATCGGGTTGCTTTATATTGGAAACCTGATTTTTATCCTGATCAATATTGTTCGCACCACACAATTCAAAACCGTATTTTATCAACCGGCCATTGCTTTTTTTAAGCTTTAGTACACCAAAATTATTACAGACTAATTTATGGTTTTAGATAAAGGGAGTAAGTACATTTTTCTATCTTTATCCATATGAAATCCTTTTTATTTGCTGCTTTTCTGTTGATTATTTTTTCATCCTGTAATAAAAAAGAAGCAGATGTAATTGTTTACCATGCAAAGGTTTACACGGTGAATAATAATTTTGATATGGTAGAAGCTTTTGCCGTAAAAGATGGGAAGATTATCGCTACCGGTACAACCGAAGAAATTAAGCGCGAATACCAGGGCAAAGCAGAAATAGATGCTGAAGGAAAGGCTGTTTATCCCGGATTTATTGATGCCCATGCTCACTTTTTTGGATATGGACAAAGTCTGCAAACCGCAGATTTAAGAGGAACGAAATCCTGGGAAGAGGTATGTCAAAGATTAGCCGATTTCGCAAAAAGTCACCCCAATGGCTGGTTAATTGGTAATGGCTGGGATCAAAACGATTGGGCAGACAAATCTTTTCCAACCAATGAAAAACTGAATGCCATATTCGCTAACCGACCGGTTTTTTTAAGCCGGATAGATGGTCATGCGGCAATTGCCAATCAGAAAGCCCTGGATGAAGCTGAAATAAAGCAGGCACAATCCTTAAAAGGAGGAGATATGCTGGTTAAAAACGGAAAACTTACCGGGGTGCTTATCGATAATGCCGTTGCACTGGTAGAACATAAAATTCCAAGTCCGGATGCTGCTTTGGCAGAGAAAATACTTCATGATGCCGAACAGAATTGCTTTGCTGCAGGCTTAACAACAATAGATGATTGTGGCCTGGATTGGCGTGTGGTAGAGTTTATCGAAAAGCTACAACAGGATAAGAAGCTTAAAATGCGCCTTTATATTATGCTGTCAGATCAGGCAGAAAATTATAAATATCTTTTTAACAGAGGTACAATTAAGACTGATCGGCTCCATGTAAGGGCGTTTAAGGTTTATGCAGATGGTGCCCTGGGCTCTCGTGGTGCCTGTTTGTTAAAGCCGTACACCGATATGCCAGAAAAGAGCGGCTTTTTGTTGAGCGACGAAAAACACTTTGAAGAGGTTGCCGCACAAATTGCTAAAAACAACTTTCAAATGTGTACCCATGCCATTGGCGATTCGGCCAATCGGGTAATGCTTAAAATTTACAACCGTATTTTAAAAGGGAAGAACGATAAGCGCTGGCGGATTGAGCATGCCCAGGTGGTAAACCAGCAAGATTTCGATCTCTTCGGAAAAGCGAGTATTGTTCCCTCTGTTCAACCTACTCACGCTACTTCCGATATGTATTGGGGGGGCCAGCGTTTAGGCGTACAAAGATTAAAAGATGCCTATGCTTACAAACAATTGTTAAAGCAAAACGGTTGGATACCCTTAGGTACAGATTTCCCTGTTGAAAACATAAGTCCGATTTTAACGTTTTATGCAGCAACGGTGAGGGCAGATGCAAAAGGCTTCCCGCAAGGCGGATTTCAAATGGAAAATGCACTTACACCTAAAGAAGCATTAAAAGGAATGACCATTTGGGCAGCCAAGGCCAATTTTGAGGAGCAGGAAAAGGGAAGCATAGAAGTAGGAAAGCTGGCAGATTTCGTCATCCTTGATACCGATATTTTAACATCAACACCACAAAACATATTAAAAACCAAAGTTTTAAAAACCTACCTGAACGGAGAAAAAGTATATGAAGCGAAATAGATTGTTCATTATTGCTGCGGCGAGTTTCTTTAATATTTTATGCCTTGCCGCCTGCGCACAAGATCATACCCAAAACGAAAAAAAGCTATCCATTACCAATGCCATCACCAGTACTACAGTCTTGTTGAATAATCAAGACTCGATTATACCCTTGCGTACGTTAGACAAGAAAAACATCGCATCTGTTGGCCTGAGCTTTGCCTATAGCTCGGTTTTTGATAGTCTGGCCAATAAGTATGACAAAGTAACGGCTTTCTCAGCAGATGCATACAAAGACAGTGTTAACCTGAACGATCTGGAAGACGACCTTAAGTACTACAATACCATCATCGTTTCCATTGATGATCAAAACGTGAATAAGACTAAGTATATCAATTTCATCAACAGCATTAGCAAGAATAAATCGGTTATTGTGGCATATTTTGGCAACGGACCAGGGTTAAAATCATTCGATCTGCTACAAGTGCCCATTGTGTGGACAGCTCAGCACACGGCTGATGCAGCAGCAATTATACCTCAATATATTTTTGGGGGAATAGCGGCAACAAATAAACTTACAACAGCTTTCTCTGCAAAATATACCGCTGGATCGGGTTTTACGACTAAAGTTACCCGATTAAAATATACTGTTCCGGAAGATGCGGGGATAAATTCAAATCAGCTGAAAGAAATTGATGCGATTGCTTCAGAGGCGATAACTCAGCGGGCTACACCAGGATTAGTGGTATTGGTAGCCAAAGACGGAAAAGTAATTTTTAATAAAGCATATGGCAACCATACTTACGATACCAATGTGCCGGATAAGGTAACTGATATTTTCGACCTGGCTTCGGTAACTAAAGTGACGGCAACTACGCCTTCGGTAATGCGCCTCTTTGAAGAGGGGAAGCTTAAGTTGGATACCAATATTGGCGCTTATATTCCAAAGGCCAGGACTTCTCCGATGAATAACATTCAGGTACGAGAGGTGATGCTGCACCAGGCTGGATTTATTCCTTACATTCCTTTTCATGATTATGTAAAAACAGGCGATTATAGTCGCGACTCTTCAGCAGCTTATCCAACCAAGGTAGCCGACAACTATTACATCAAGAAAGATTTCTTTAAAAACTTTATGTGGCCTAAAATGTTGAATTCGCCTATCAGAACCCGGGGGAAATATGTGTATAGTGATATTAGTATGTACGTGATGAAGGATATTGTGGAGCACATCAGTGAAGAACCCCTAGATCAATATACTTATGAGAATTTCTATAAACCACTGGGGATGCAAACTGCTGGATTTTTACCTCGCAACCGTTTTAAAGCTGAGCAGATTATTCCTACAGAAGATGATAAGTATTTCAGAAAAACTTTATTGGTAGGCTATGTGCATGATCAGGGCGCTGCATTGGCAGGAGGAATTTCAGGGCATGCAGGGCTATTTTCTAGTGCCAACGATTTAGCCATTATTTATCAGATGCTTTTAAACAGGGGTACCTATGGCGGAGAAGAATATTTTAAGCCGCAAACCGTAGATATGTTTACTTCCAAGCAATCGAATGTAAGCAGAAGAGGATTAGGATTTGATCGCTGGGATCCCGACACCACCAAACATTATCCATCAGATCTGGCCTCACCTCAAACTTATGGCCATACGGGCTATACAGGTACCTGCGTTTGGGTAGATCCCTCGCGTGGTTTGGTTTATATATTTTTATCTAACAGGGTTAATCCTACCGTTAGCGATAAATTATCGAACCTAAAAATCAGGGGTAGAATTCAAGATGTGGTAAATAGGGCGATTGATGAATCGAAGAAATAAGAGAATTAACCACAGAGAAAAAAGAGATTTGCACCGAGCACACAGAGATATTCATTATAGAGCATAATGCAATCAACAATCAGCCACGGAAACACAGAATACACGGAAAACTTTTCATACCAAGTTAGTACGCTCGCAGCTCCCCTCCTTTTTTCAAGGAGGGGGCGGGAAGGTACGTGTCTTCCCGATATGAAATTGTGACAAGTAGTCGAAGACCTTCTTAATAAGTCGAAAACTAAAATGGATTACCCTTCGACAGGCTAAGGATGACAATCCAGTTTAGTTTTCTCCTTAAGTTAATAGCATTTTTCTAATGGTTGGTGTCTGCACCATAAGTGTTCGGAAGATCACTTTGGGGGAATTTTAAGTAATAAATCTACTTTATTAGGATCACCACCACATAAGGCCACAATATCTTTCATCAATAATTTTTCCAGCTCATTCAAGAAGTGTTGTTTCATGATTTTATATCCTTTCAGCCCATTAATTTCTTTATAGGTTAATAGGAGTGTTGCGGCAATCATGGTAGTGTAAAGTACTACCATGATGCCATTTTCACTTCTGTTTATTAGATGGCTGAAATTTAATTCCTGTTTGAGGAATTTGAAAAAGATTTCAATATCCCATCTGCTTTTGTATAACAGGGTAATATCTATTGCACTTAAGTCTAGGATATTAGTGATGAAGG
>NZ_FOGG01000069.1 GCF_900111155.1 Pedobacter rhizosphaerae
ATAGGATTATAGAGGTTAACGAAAATCTGAGGCGACATAAAGCAAAAGCATATCAGCTACTCAACAGTGAAAAGGGAGTTGAAAAAAGAAAGCAAAGGTGTCATGATGTTGAACCAGTGTTCGGGAATATTAAACAGAACCACGGGTTCCGCCGCTTCATGCTTCGGGGGAAAGAAAAAGTGGCAATAGAATGGGGATTATTGGCAATTGCACAAAATGTTAGAAAAAAAGCAGCCTAAAAAGACTTGCTTTTGCTCTTTTTAACAAAATGCTGGATAAATAAACATTTCTAGCCAGCAACAAAGAAATAACACTTAGGATTTATTTAAATACAAAAAAGCTGCCTCATTTATTTTGAGACAGCCTCCATGTATTTTCTTAGATGCCTAAGGTGGTTAATAACAAAAACTACCCCCTAAACTTCTTCATAAACCCTTCCACGCTTTCTTCTAAATTACCATCAGCGATAGCCTTAACGAAAGCTGTACCAATGATAGCTCCATTAGCATACTCACAGGCTTTATCGAAAGTTTGTTTATCACTGATCCCAAAACCAATCATTGTTGGATTTTTAAGGTTTAATCCCTTAATTCTGGCAAAATAATCCTCCGTAGTATTTCCAACCTCCAGATTCTTTCCTGTAGTAGCTGATGAAGACAAGAGGTAAATAAATCCGTTGGTTAATGAATCAATTTTATGGATGCGTTCTTCAGCGGTTTGTGGGGTAATTAAAAAGATGTTGCAAAGGTTATGAGATTCGAAGCAATCTTTATAAAATTCCTCATATTCTACCATGGGTAAATCAGGAACAATGCAACCATCTACACCAACCTCAGCGCATGCTTTACAAAAATTTTCTACGCCAAACTGCAAAACTGGGTTTACATAACCCATCAACAGAACGGGAATGGTAACATTTTTTCGCAAATCTTTTAATTGTTCAAACAGCACTTTTAGTGTCATGCCCTGATCTAAAGATTGCTTACTACTCGCCTGAATTACCGGGCCATCTGCTACAGGATCTGAATAAGGAAAACCAATTTCCAAAATATCGGCTCCAGATTTTTCTAAGGCTTCAGCGATTTGAACGGTATCACCAAGATTTGGGTATCCGGCAGTATAATAAATTGATAATATATTTTTCTTCTTTTCGAAGAGCTCTTTTATTCTATTCATTGTTTGAGATTTGAGATATCAGATTGGAGATAGCAGACCAGGTGGTAGCCCGATTTCTGTTCTCCATCCCCAATACCTAAAGGTTAAAATATTTGATATACGTTTCTAAATCCTTATCGCCCCTACCTGAAAGACAAACCACTACATTTTCACCACCTTTAAACTCCATTTTTTCCAGGTAGGCTAAAGCGTGTGCACTTTCTATCGCCGGGATAATGCCTTCCAGTTGGGTACAAAGTAAACCCGCCTCTAAACTTTCATCATCGGTAATGGAAACATATTGGCCACGACCAGTTTTAAATAAATGTGCATGCTGTGGCCCAATTCCAGGGTAATCTAACCCAGCAGAAACTGAATGTGGTTCTACTACTTGTCCGTCTTCCGTTTGCATTAAAATACTTCTACTACCATGTAAAACTCCTTCCTTGCCTAAGTAAGTAGTTGCTGCAGATAGACCGCTGCTTACGCCTTTACCTGCGGCTTCAACGGCAATTAGTTTTACTTCTTCATCGTCCATAAAATGATAGAACATGCCCATAGCATTACTTCCACCGCCTACACAAGCTAAAACATAATCGGGTTTATCACTTCCGGTTTGCTCCAGAAGTTGTTTTTTAGTTTCTTCGGAAATGATAGACTGAAAAATTGCCACCATATCTGGATAAGGATGTGGTCCTACCACAGAACCGATAATATAGTGGGTATCAACGGGATTGTTAATCCAATCGCGCATGGCCTCGTTAGTTGCATCCTTTAGTGTTTTGCTCCCTGAAGTTGCAGCAACAACTTTTGCACCCAGCATTTTCATACGGGCCACATTAGGTGCCTGACGTTGAATATCTACTTCTCCCATGTAAACCACGCATTCCAAACCACGGAGTGCACAAACTGTAGCAGTAGCTACCCCATGCTGTCCGGCTCCTGTTTCAGCAATAATCCTTTTCTTTCCTAAACGCTCGGCTAATAAAATCTGCCCGATAGTGTTGTTAATTTTATGGGCTCCGGTATGGTTTAAATCTTCTCTTTTAAGAAAAATATTAGCTCCATATTTCTGCGAATATCTTTTTGCGAGATATAATGGCGAGGGCCTTCCTACGTAATCCTTCAATAACTGATGAAATTCCTTTTGAAAATCGACATCATCAATAATTTTTAAATAGTTTTGACGCAATTCTTCTACGTTCGGATATAGCATCTCGGGAATGTAAGCTCCCCCAAAATCACCATAATATCCTTTCTCGTTAACTTTGTATTTCATGATATTTTATTTCTAATTAGCTGGCATTCAATTCAGGTATGGATGAATGCAAACGACTATATTTATACTATCTATTCTCTTATTTATTGCTTAGCCATCAATTATTGTTTTAAAAGCAGCCACCTTTTCGGCATCCTTTAAACCAGGCTCCAACTCAAATTTGCTGTTGATATCAAGCGCATACAACCTTTCATCACTTATTTCCTTAATTGCCAGTGCATGCTGCAAATCAATCCCTCCACTTAAAAAGTAAGGCTTAGCGCCGGTATATTTATCCAGGATACGCCAATCGAAAGTTTTCCCCGAGCCTCCATGGGCTTTAGTTTTGGTATCAAACAAAAAATAATCAACCTGATCGGTATAGCCTTTTAGTAGCGAGAAATCGAAGTCTTCATCTATCCCAAAAGCTTTAATGAGTTCTAAGTGCGGAAATTTAGCTTTTAAACGGCTACAAAATTCGGGAGATTCATTTCCATGCAATTGAACGACCTGTAACTTATTTAGGGTCAGTACTTTACTAAGCTCTTCCAAATCTTCATTTACAAAAACACCAACTGTCTTTATTTCTTCAGGAATATATTTAATCAGCTCAGCAGATACTTCGTTAATAAAACGCGGCGACTGGTTATAGAAGATAAATCCCAGATAATCGGGCCTTAATGCCGCAACTGCAGCAATATTGGCGGCATACTTCATACCGCAAACCTTCAATTTTAGCATGCCAGTAATTGTTTAAAACTGTCCAAAGCCCTTTTACTGGTGAGTGATTCCTCTGCTTCATAGTAACAATCGGCAAATGAAGCCTCAGGCTTAATGGTTTTAATGGCCAGAGCAGAGTTACATAGAACCACATTATTCTGCACATCGGTAGCTGTTCCGTTTAAAACATCCATAAATATTTTGGCAGATGATTCGACAGTATCGCCCCCTTTAATATCATTGGTGGAAACCTTCTCAAAGCCCATATCGTTCAGGGTTAAAATATATTCTCCTTTGTTAGTAAAAGTCTTCACATCACAAGTAAGTGAAACTTCATCATATCCCTCCAGTGCGTGCACAATAGTGTAGTTTTTATCTGTTTCCTGATATAAATAAGCATATAATCGAGCGAGCTCTAAGCTAAAAACGCCAACCATTTGATACTTCGGATGACCAGGGTTAACCATTGGGCCGAGCATATTGAAAAAGGTTTTTACACCTAACTCCTTACGAATGGGAGCAACTATTTTCATTGCCGGATTAAATAATGGTGCATGCAGAAAGCAGATTCCGGCACTATCCAGATTTCTTTTTAAAGTGTCTTGATCGTTAGTAAAAGTATAGCCCAGATATTCCATCACGTTAGATGAACCACAACCCGATGAAACACCGTAATTGCCATGTTTAGCTACCTGGTGCCCAGCACCTGCAACCACGAAAGAAGATAAAGTTGAAATATTGAAAGTATCCTTACCATCACCACCTGTACCACACAAATCTATTAACTCATAATCGCCCAGATCTGTTTTAACGCAAATATCCAGCATGGCATCACGAAAACCCTGCAGCTCATCAACTGTGATATTGCGCATGGCATAAGCCGTAATAAAAGCGGCAATTTGCGATGAATTGAACTCGCCCTGTGTAATGGAAATTAAAATATTTTTAGCTTCTGCCCTGCTAAAGGTCTTATTCTC
Source organism: Pedobacter rhizosphaerae (assembly GCF_900111155.1). Classification (GTDB taxonomy): domain Bacteria; phylum Bacteroidota; class Bacteroidia; order Sphingobacteriales; family Sphingobacteriaceae; genus Pedobacter; species Pedobacter rhizosphaerae. The sequence goes on from NZ_FOGG01000069.1 coordinate 4,111, forward strand.
GAATAAATGGTTTAAGATTCTTTTCATTTCTGTCTTTACTAATTCATCAATACCGGTTTATTTAAGTAAGCACCTGATAAAGATGCGGATAAGTTCGGGCTGATGGTCTAAAAAATTTGCATAAAAAAAGGATTGCTTTTTGGGCAATCCTTTTTTTGTTAAATAAATGTTTTAAAAATATATACAATAGAAGTTGCCTAACGAATTTCGTTATGCCACCACCAATTGTTATTTAAGTTTTTAATTATCATGTTTGTACAGCAGCAAATATTGAGATAGTTTTTTAAAATTCCAAAATCTTTCTAAAATAATATGTCGGTTTTTAAAAGAAAAGTAAATTATAATGATGATTTAGGCTTTGGGTCTAATCCTGTGACCAAAAATCAAAGGATGATTAACCCCGATGGTAGTGCCAACATTTTGCGAACCGGCCTACCCTGGTTTAAGTTTGACGATACTTACACCCGACTGGTAACCATGAGCTGGACACGTTTTTTTGCCGTGATCCTAATTGCTTATCTCATTGTCAACACCATTTTTGCTGTGCTTTATAACGTCATTGGAATAGAAAACCTGGCAGGCGCAAATGGAATTACCTTCCGTGATCATTTTTTTGATGCTTTTTTCTTTTCTGCACAAACCATTTCTACTGTAGGTTATGGACATATTTCTCCCCAAGGATTTATTACCAGCTGCCTGGCCGCCTTTGAAAGTATGCTGGGTTTACTGGCTTTTGCCTTAGCCACAGGTTTGCTTTATGGTCGTTTTAGCAGACCAACTTCTAAAGTAGCATTTAGCAAAAGGATGGTAATAGCACCCTACCTTCAGCATACAGGTTTAATGTGTCGTTTGGTTAACCTACGGCGCAACCAACTCATTGAAATCGAAGTACAAATGGTTTTATCGTATAACGAATCTGTTGATGGTAAAAACGTTAGACGCTTCCATCCCTTAGATCTTGAACGCAGCCAGGTAAGTATACTCTCTCTCAACTGGACATTGGTTCACCCCATTACACCCGATAGTCCTTTATTTGAGAAAACATTAGCAGATCTTAAATTAGCCGAGGTAGAGATATTTGTTATTCTGAAGGCTTTTGATGATACTTTTGCTCAAACTATTCATACCCGTACCAGCTATCAGGATGAAGAAATTGAATTGGATAGCAAATTTAGTAAAATGTATTACCACAACGAGGAAGGTCAAATGGTGATGGATTACAGCAAGCTTGATGAAATTGAACGCATTCCCCAAACTACTGCGTAGTTGAAATAAATTTGATAATTTCCTTATACAATGCGTTTCCACCAAGAATCATCTGACTAATCATCGGCACGTGACTTTTTCCTTTAATCTCCTTGACCTCAGCAGGGATATTAAGGTCTTTTAGTTTTTCATATAATCTAGGCGTTTGTAAACGAATGGCATCGTAGGTTTTTCCTCCATACAAAAGTAAATGTGGATTTTTAATGTTATTGACGTAATTCAATGGTGAGGCCAACTTCCAGGTTTCTGGCTGATTGCTGAACGTTCGTAAGAAATCATAGTAATAATGATCTTTTTCGGCTTGTGTTAAATATTCATAGATATCTAAACCAAAAGGATCGTTTAAAATAAGTCCTTTTAAAGGATTCTTTATTCCAGCTTCTTGAAAATATTGAGGATCAGCATTGATCAACTCTGCCAGATGCCCACCGGCAGAATGCCCCATTAGGAAAATTTGTTCGCCACTGGCACCATAGCTCCGTATATTCGCTTTTACCCACTTAATGGCTAGAGCGCAATCTGCAGCCATCTTCTTATATTGTGCGTGAGGCGCCAGCGGATAATTTATGATCACTGTAACTATACCTTTTCTTGCAAAGTTCCTACCCAACCACCAGTAGGTTTCTTTTTTCCCGCTACTCCATGATCCGCCATGAATAAAAACCAATACAGGCTTATCCTTTACACTATCTTGCTTGTAATAAATATTCAGGGTGTTAGCTTGCAATTGATTACCTGCATAATTGATATTTTTCGCAGTTTTTACCTGAGCAGAAGCCAGTATGGTTTGAAATAAAAGCATTAAATAAAACAGAGGTTTAAGCATGGAATTAATATTAATGCGAATTAAGGGTTAAAAATTGGTTTTAGGAAACAGGCTGTCAACTTTCCGAATATATGTACGAGTAGTCCCCTTGTTGATCTTACCT
>NZ_FOGG01000066.1 GCF_900111155.1 Pedobacter rhizosphaerae
TCTCTGATAAATGTTTCTTCTCCTGTAATCGCGCTTACTCTTGACAGAACTCATTCAGATCTCCCGGGGTAAAACAATCTACTTCCTATGGATGTGGCCCCTGTATTTACGTAATAGTCCCCGTGCAGTATTGGGCTTCTGTTTGTATGGCAACATCACCCGGACTAAATACGCCTTATATACAGTTTCTGTTCGTAAGCCCCCATATTTGCCGCGGACTTCCTTCAGATTCGCAGTCACCCACGACACCCTTGTCTCTAGCTAACACTTCCTACTGCAAAGCGTGTTCGGGACTCTAACCCTATAGTCGATTGCCATGCCCGGCGCACCATAAAAAGGAGATAAGATCGCTTTAACGATCTTATCTCCTGTATTGATATCAATTGTTTTCTATGCGGGGACCTTTCTTGGCAACTCTCGATCCCAAAAGCGGTGACGCGAAATCATTTCGGCAAAAAGATCACTTAATTTACTGGGGTCTTCGGAAACCAATACCCCTTCTTCCAGTGCTGTTTCCGCAGCATATTTCTCTGGAAGTTTTTTGAAGAAATAACTCGCTTCGATCACTTGAATCGCTGCCTTATCTACTGCGATCGCTTTACAATGTTTAAAGGCCTGGTTCAAAAAATGTACGGCATTGGCCTCTGCTTCCAGCGTGGCCACACTGTTAGCTCCCGCAGGAACATAAACCGCATCATATAGAACCGAAGCAGCCGTTAAGAAGCTCTCATCAACAGCAATTTGTGTATCATCCATCGAAATGATAAAACCAAGCTTAGGGGCGATGACATGTACTACGGCACCTTTCGATACCAGAGTATCTTTGACCTTTGACAAGGCCTTTCCGTCCACCCCATCGGCGGCAAGAATAGCAACCTTGCGCGTCGACACGCTATCCTTTACCGTGCCAGCCATACTCAGGGCATCGGATTTGAAGGGGCTTTCTTTAACCTGTTCAGGAGTATAACTGGCTTTATCCGCATCTGCTGGAATGCTTCCGTTAAGTTCCGTTAAGGAAATATTAGGCACAGACAACCCCAACGCGTAAGCCACCTCTGCGGCCAGGCCAGCATCTACATGGGCTAATAAAGCTAACATCCGTTCCCGTATCTGAACCATTTTCACTTTACCAAGTTCAAAGCTGAAAGCATCCAACAGGTGGTTTTTTTCTGCATCAGACTGGCTGTTTAAAAACAACCTGGCCTGAGAAAAGTGATCGAAAAAACTTCTGCTCCTGGCCCTGATTTTCTGCGCATCTATCCTTTCGTTATGGCTAACATACCCTCCGTCGGCCGCGGTAACCTGGTGGGGATCATTTTCAGCAATACCATTTGGACCATAGCTGGTCTTGCCCCTGTTAATGGTTTGCCGCATATAACCATCCCTTTGATTGTTATGTACCGGAACTACGGGCCTATTGATTGGGATCTCCTGAAAATTAGGGCCTCCAAGCCTGATCAACTGGGTATCTGTATACGAGAAAAGCCGGCCTTGAAGTAAAGGGTCATTGGTAAAATCAATTCCGGGTACTACATGCCCGACGTGAAAAGCGACCTGTTCTGTTTCCGCGAAAAAATTCTCCGGGTTTCTGTTCAGTGTCATCTTTCCTATGCGTTGGACTGGGACAAGTTCCTCCGGTATGAGTTTGGTTGGGTCAAGGAGATCGAATCCATATTTAGATTCATCTTCCTCGGGAACAATCTGCACGCCTAGTTCCCACTCGGGGAAGGCGCCTGCCTCAATTGCATCCCAAAGGTCCCTCCTGTGAAAATCGGGATCTTTACCCGATATCACCTGGGCTTCATCCCAGGCAACCGAATGCACTCCCAGAAGAGGTTTCCAGTGGAACTTAACAAAACTTGATGTCCCCGAAGCATTGATCAACCTAAATGTATGTACCCCAAACCCTTCCATCATGCGGTAACTTCTTGGAAGTGCACGGTCGCTCATTAACCACATAATCATCGCAGAAGACTCTGGCATATGGGAGATGAAGTCCCAGAAAGTATCATGGGCTGAGGCTGCCTGTGGGATTTCATTGTCGGGCTCGGGCTTTACCGCATGGACCAAATCAGGAAATTTAACCGCATCCTGGATGAAAAATATAGGCATGTTATTGCCCACCAGATCAAAATTGCCCTCCTGGGTATAGAATTTTACGGCAAAGCCCCTAACATCACGGGCAAGGTCTGTAGAACCCCTGGAACCCGCAACAGTGGAAAACCGGACAAAGACGGGGGTTTCAACGGTAGGATCACAGAGAAATGCTGCCTTGGTAAAAGCTGACATATCCTCATAAACTTTAAATACTCCATGAGCACCCGACCCACGGGCATGTACCACCCGTTCAGGTATCCGCTCGTGGTCAAAATGGGTGATTTTTTCCCTCAAAAGAAAATCTTCGAGCAATGTTTGCCCGCGGTCTCCGGCTTTGAGAGAATTCTGATCATCATTAATTTTCACCCCGGTGTTGCTGCTCATCTCTTTTCCAACTGATTGGGCAACAAAGGATTCTAACTGCTCAGTTTTTTTGTTTTCCTGCTGATGAACAAGCGGAATCTTATTGGTTATTTTCTTTGCCATTATTTTTAAGATTAAGCCTCTTGAGCTGCCTGATAATTGATTTCATTTTCCGCTACTGCTGATAATTTCAAATCGGCAGCTTTTTCTTCCTCCAGTGTCTGCGCCAGGATCTCTGCTATTTCTGGTAAGCCAAGCGTATTCGCCAACTGGTAAAGGCCGCCATAACTTGCGATTTCATAATGTTCCACCTTTTGCCCTGCCAGAATGATTCCCACCTCACGCGTGGCTGTCCCCTGGGTAGTACTTTCCACAATTACTTCCCCTTCTCTGACAAGTCCCTCCATAGCATCGCATTTTTTGGCTATAGGGTCTTTTCCCAAAAGTTTAAAAATCTGCTCCAGACGTTTCACATGTGTGCGCGTCTCTTCCAGGTGGTTGCTGATGGTATTTTTCAGTTCCGCAGCACCTGCTGCTGCAATCATCTTAGGCAGGCTTTTGACCAAATGGTTTTCAGCCCAATACAAATCACAAATGCTATCGGAAAAAAGCTCCAGCAAAGCTGGGTCATTGTCCGATTTAGTTTTGGTGGCCAACTTAGGCTCAGTGCCGGTGTCTTTCTTTTTCATGGTATATTTTAATTTGATAGTTTCTGTTTCCCGTCATTTAGCGAACTCATTGGTTATCCTGGCTGATAGATTACGCTTATCCCCCTATCGGTATCATGCTTCACTAAAGCTTTTATCATACCGATACAACTCTAACAACAGCAAAAAAGTTTAGCACCAAGCCATAAATCACAGGGATATACAAATGAATATCCTGTTTCAAACTTTTATCTCTATTCAGCAGTTTAAGGGGTATGGAAAACCTAAATGAATACCTTATACTGGCAGCCAGAAAAGGTGAACTGGATGTTGTAAAGGAAATTATAGAAATGGGCGCAGACATCAATCATCATGACCAAAAAGGTTATACCCCACTCATTATTGCCTGCTATAATAATCGTTATGAGACCGCGGAATGGCTGATTGAATCCGGGGCCCTCATTGATGCCGCTGATTACGGCGGTAATACCGCGCTAATGGGCGTAAGTTTTAAAGGCTATAAAGACATCGCCGGCCTGTTAATTAAGAACGGGGCCGGTTTAGACCTTCAGCATGGGAATGGTGGCACCGCACTGATGTTTGCCGCTATGTTTGGCAGAAACGAGATATTGGAATTGTTACTGGCCAGTGGGGCTGATCCGCAAAAAACAGATATCCGAGGACAGACCGCCCTAACTTTTGCCCAGATGCAGGGCAATGAGGAGGGTTTGCGAATCTTAACAGCGGTAAGCTAATTTGCCCAATGATATAGCAGCGCGCAAGATTTGGCAAGAAAAGTTAAGTTACTATCCAATCAGGAGTTTTTTATGTCCCTGTGCTGGTTCAAGTCCTATACCGCAAAACAATTAAACTTTTCCGGACAATTTAATGTTCATCTTTCAAATAACTGACAGAGCAATCCCTCTGCTTATAAAAGATAGCCTTATGGAAAATAACCCTTTTACCTTTCTAATCCTTGCAGCAGTAGTTGCGTGTATTGCCTGGACCATCACTAAAGAAGAAGTCTTCAGGGAATCGCGGGAATTTTGCTCGCTAAAGTCCAAATCCTGTAACAGAATCTGGAAACGAAAGTTCTTTTACGTGTTTACCTGCGAATATTGTTTCAGTCATTATGTAACCCTTTTATTGCTGGTCATTACCGGATACAAGTTGATATATACCGACTGGGTGGGTTTGGTGATTGCAGGATTCACTATTGTCTGGACAGCGAATATCTACATGAGCTTATATTCTCTGATCAGGATAGACCTTAAAAAAGAAAAAATCGAAGCCGAAAAGACTGAACTTCAACTTAAAAAAATAGAAAACACCAATCAATAGCGGAGGCAGAATACACCACCAACCTGTACACAAAAAAGTTACACAACCTGAAGAGATTAGCTAATTAACTTCACCTTCTTTTGTGAGTTGTAGTTATAAGGGCAGAATCTGACTATCGTGACCGTTAAGGTACAACTGGTATATATCCGGAATCTGCTCCCAGATTATCGAAGCTTCTTGATGGCAGCATCTAAATTCAAGTAATCTTGCCAGATCCAGTAATTTACTTCACTCAGAACTTTCTTTAAGATAATGGCTAAGTGGAAGTATAATCAAAAATGGTTTTCATATTATCTCTTTTAGCGGTTAAGCGCGTGGTAGAAAGTGTTCATGTCTAATCAAGCCACAATGTTTAGAAATCCCCAATCACTTTCAGATATTTCATTCTGCTTTTTTTAAATTGTCTTGTTTTTCTTTAGGTTCATACGATCCGTCATCCTGACGATTGATGCTTGCCTCTCCACCTACACCACGGTAATCAACATCTGCAGGGAGCTCAGTTTCTTTCTTTAGTTTTCGAGGAATTTCTTCAACATTCATTTTATCTTTTTCCATTTTTTGTAGTTCTGGTAACAGTGCTATACTACTCCAACCAGGTAATGCAGGAAAAGGTTTTCGATTTTTGTTTACCTTGACAAAAACTTCACGATTAAATTCTGAAAGACAACAAATTTCAAATAACACCAACTGAAATTTTAGGTGGGCTTAAAATCTTGCTAATACAGTATTACTTTCAGTAATAGATCTAAACTCTTGAAAACTATTAACCTCTTTTTCCTGTTGTCATGAATATCAGACCGTTAGAAACAAGCAATGAAAGCGAAGGATCAAAATCAGGTTAAGGGAATCCATAGTGGCCAAGGTATTGGCAAAGTGGGCAGAATATTGATTTCCGCTATCTGTGGAACTTCAATGATGACAGTTTCCAGCAAGCTCATGTCGCTGATTGGACAAAACTTCAGTGAGCCCCATCACCTTGGGAAAATGATATCCAGGCTCGACCCTGTTTTTTCGAAAAACACAGACAAGGCATTGGGATGGACGGCTCATTTGGGTATGGGCGCAGCTTTTTGCAGTGTTTATTCTTCTCTGTTTGATTCAGGAGTTAAACCAAATCTAAAAAACAGTATCCTGCTTGGGCTGATCAGCGGGGCAGTGGGAATGGGGATCTGGAAAGCAACCTTTAAGCTTCATCCTTTCCCTACCTCTATCAACCCTGGACGCTTTTACCTTCAACGCATGCCCGCTCATATTGTTTTTGCTGTGTTTGCTACGCTTAGCTACCGCCTGCTGGTTCAGCAAAAAGAAGAAAAAATACAATCAAGCCCCCAATGTCGTCTAACGGAGTGACAGAAACCTGAATAATATTCTGGTAGACTGGATATTTTATACACCATCGTAAACCTCGTGTGGGTTCCTAAAAGATTGCATCAATCCTTTTCGCAATGCTGGCGAAGCTGCTTGGGGCCTTGCGGCCATATAAAAGCGGTAGTCTGCTTCTTCCAACCCAGGTTTTTATAAAAACGGTCGGCACCCGGCGCGGCACTCAGGTTAACAAAGTGATAATTTTTTAACTGATCATTTAAAGCAGTGACCAGATACTTACCCAAGCCTTTTCCCTGGTATGCGGGATCTACTACAACATCAGCAAGCATGGCATAATATCTTCCATCACCTACAATTCGCCCAAAAGCGATAATTTCCTCTTCTTGACAGATAAAAAGCGTAGTGGTACTCATACCAAAAGCCGTTTCTATTTCATCACTCAAACGATGCTTCCAATTGATTTTCTGAAACAATTCCAGCACCCGCTGCCAGTTGATGGTGGTTAAATCTGGATTGAGCTGATAATGATAATCAGGAAGTTTTTCTGGTACTCTCATTTGCGTTGAAATAGTTGTTTAGAAAATAGAAATCAGATTGAGGTCACTTAAAACGAGTCGAAGATTTTACAGGCATATCGCTTGGAGGACTATTGACTAGCGGCATACAGCCACAATGGGATAACGTTTTGGAATCGCTGCCGTATCATTACTGCGTTCTACATATACGATTATCCCCGTAATAAAGGTGGCAAATATAAGGCAAACCAAGAGCCACTCAAATGAATCTAACTTTCTCATCATGCTTATAACCATTGATTACCCGAGAAAGTTTTGAAACCAAAAATTCATTTTATCAGGGCTATTAAACAATAATTAGTGCCTGGAGATCATAACCTTACATAGTTTCACTTTTGCTTTCCTCAAGGCTTCCCTGAATACCTTATCACGTTGGAAGTTGATTTGAGTTAGAACCAGTCGCTCATAACTTACCTCAAAACTGTCGGGTTCAAAGGGCCAGGGCATAACAATTAGCCGTTCTTGTTGCTGAAAAAACTGAAAAGAAGTACCGCTGGGTCCAATACTGATTTCCGGACGGCGCTCCTGTGGCGGAATTTGGTTCTGGCAAATGAGCAATGAAAACGCATCATAGAATTCAAGCAATGCGTAAGAGCTATCTATCTCAGCTTTGCTACTACCAGATTCTTTAATCCATTGCTTTTCCAGTTTTTTAAGGCTTGTCAAATAAGGCCTGGCCGAGGGTTCGGATCTGTGAGTAAAGGAAATATGTCTCGCAAAAAGCAGCGCGATGAAACGGCTTTTACTTAAGCCATTATCCATCATTTCCTTGCAAGTCGCCAAAAACCGCCTTAATAAAAGTTCAGGTTTCATCTGGCCAATGAACCATACCGATGATCCCTATAATTGATGCACATTATCTGATGCTACATAAAGACGGCCATCTTTATGCAGCAAACAACTCATTTCTATATAGCCAGTTTTCCGCTCATGCATTGATTGAGAAAGAAATCAAAGCTGCCTTTAACCTCCGGCGGATAACATCTAAAAAACAGAGACTGAAAAAATTTCAGGCAATAGTGAAAATTTTTCAGTAAAAATGATTTTTTTTCAGTTTAAAAACCTCCTCAGTCCCTTCAAAATGCCACTGATAGGCATTGGCACAACACTTGATTAACATAAAACGGAACTGAAACCTAGAGAAAAGTTTCCAAAGAAAATAATTAATTAATAGTCCATTTAAATTTTAAAACTAAAAGGAGAATCAACTATGACATTGGTTAAATTCAATCCAGAAAAAAAGAACAACGCATTATTACCAGGTTTTAATGACATCTTCGAGTCGGTTCTTGGCGACACATTCTTTACTGAGCGTCGAATGAACAGTGTACCGGCAGTCAACATCTCAGAATCAAGCGAAGCTTACCAGATTGAGCTTGCAGCTCCCGGGCTCAAAAAAGAAGACTTTAAGGTTTCAATAGAAAGAGATATGCTTACCATTTCGACTCAACATCAGGAACAGACTGCTGAAGGCAAAACCTACAACCGAAAAGAGTTCAGCTTCTCAGCTTTCACCAGGGCATTTACATTGCCTGAATCTGCTGACACTGAAAAGATCAGGGCCAGCTACAATCAGGGTATACTGAAACTGGAGCTCCCTAAAAAAGAGGAAGCTAAAGCAGTCTCCCGACAGATCGAAATACAATAACATAAATGCCGCTCATGCGGCATTTATGCCTTTAGAGGTTTTCATTCATTTTTCACCTATCTCAAGAACTTGTTATGAAAAAGAGTTTTATCATTTCGCTCTCCCTGCAAACACCAAATGGTGCATTGCCTTATGCCAAATTCTCCCTGGGCACCGATCAGCAAACAGCGACCTCCATATTTGCTATGTTAAAAGGTAAAGCCGAAGTATCAAAACCATGTGGTATAACGGTGCAACTTTTGGAAGAAATCGGCGAATTGCCTGTGCCCATCGGGGTGATGGTTTGCAATGTGGACGAGCTCAAAGAAAACGTAGCTTTGATTTCAAAAGAACTGTTCCGGATTGCCCACCTGGAAAACACAGGATTTCCGCTGCCTCAACCCTAACCTTTCACTTGAAAGAGAAAAGGTTTATTCAGATAAAAACATTTAAATCATTGATATATATTTTCAAAGCAAAAACAAGAACCTGAAATTAGATTAGGATAAAAATTAGAAGTGGGTTTTTGGAACATGAAAGCATAAACAACTTTCAAAATAGCAGATTGACCACCAACATTGGGCAAGAACCAGTTTCGTTGAAATATACATTCAAGGATAACCTTGGTGGAGATTATCTAATGATTAAAATATCATTACAACATACTTTGCTGTTATTTATTACTTGATCACACACATGATCTTTTCCACCCCGTTGAAAAAGATTTTTTCTTTTTAGAACAGTAATGGGATGCTGGGTTTTACCGCTTTAATTTGCATTGGGGTCAATTTTAGCGGTTCTTACCCGAGAACAATAGCAGTCCCAAACCTACAGCTATTCCAATACAGAGTCCAAGTTTTGTTTTCCTGGAGGGCACAGGTATGACGGTTTCTCCATAGATCTGATATGGCGGTGCAGAGGCTTTTAGTACATTTCCGCTTGTTGGTTCGCCATCCTTGATTTCCATCATCATTCGCATCCCGGATGAGGCGGTATTGACGAGTAGTTTTGGCAAAATGCCATGCATGGTCTTGAGTGCCCAGGAAGCAAAATCAGGGAATTTATCTCTTTTAGGGTGAATAGCGAGTTTAAGAAGTTGTTGGGCAGTATCACGGGGGTCGGCTGCGAATGGCGGGATCTTGAAATCCAGTCCGGAATATTTGGCAGAGTGCATATTACCTGTGGACCGCTGGATCTGTGGGTAAAGGTTGCAGACGTGGATATCGGGCTCGTTGGACAATTCACCCTGCAGGCATTCCATCATGCCCTTGATACCGAATTTAGTGGCTGAATACACTGCGCTGTATGGAGCTGGCATAAATCCGCCAATGGAGACATTGTTGATCAATATGCCATAGCCTTGTTGTTTAAATATAGGGATAACCGTATGCGCACAGTTGAGATAACCAAGTAAATTGGTCTTGACCACCTGGTGACTCACTTCGATAGGTATTTCTTCGAATTTGCCACTGGCCATTACCCCGGCATTGTTTACCCAGTAATCGATCTTTCCGCTTAAGGCCAGTGCTTGCCTAGCGAGCGTTGCCACCTGGGTTTCATCTGAAACGTCTGTGCTGATACCAACGGCATTCGCGCCCAGGCTTTTGCAGTAGGCTACCGCCTCGTTCAAAGCATGCTCTCCCCTTGAAGCAAGCACGAGGTTACAACCAGATATGGCGAAGGCTTCGGCGGTGGCCAGTCCTACCCCACTGGATGCTCCGGTAATGACTACTGTTTTACCAGAAAGGCTGGATGTTGCGTTATGTTTTTGCATAGTGATAATTGATCAAGGTATTCTATTCTGCAACACCAGATTTACTGAAATGTTTGCTGGTGTTG
>NZ_FOGG01000008.1:0-16643 GCF_900111155.1 Pedobacter rhizosphaerae
TAATGTTGAGTTATGAAACTCAACGGTATGTTGTAATCCGTAGAGACGCTGCGCTTAACTCTACGGACAGGGCAGGTAATGGTCCTGAAACAAGTTCAGGGTGACGTATGGATAAGATAGGCGAGAGGACTCCAGACTAACGACTCCAGACTGAGGACTATTTTCCTGAAACAAGTTCAGGGTGACGTTGGAATAGGATAGGCTAGAGGACTCCTAACTCCAAGCTCTCAACTCCAAACTATTATGCGCCCAAGACTCCAGACTAACGACTCCAAACTCAGTACTTACCTCCGCTGCTTACCTTGATTCATAATCGCCTCTTTATTAATCGATTTATTCACTTTAACAGGTGCTTCAGCTTGTTTTCTTTTAAGATTACGGCGATAAGCACCAGTAAGCTTCTGCAAGAACTCCCTGAAGGTATCAAACTGTTGCGTGTACACTAAACCAAACGAGGTGACATTGGCTGTTGCGCTGATACCACTATTGAGGAAGATACTTTGCTGCGTAGGCGGTTTATTTGCCACTTTGCCCGTTAAGCTACCATCTTTCCTGATGAGGAACAAAGCCTCAACCTCGCTACCCACATTGTTTTTAGAGAAATCGATTACTGAGAAATCGTTAATACTATTTCGATCTACGATACCCGCATTCACAATCAGGCGATCGTTAAAGAACTTAAAGGAAGCGTTTGCCTCACTGAGCGATCTTACGTTTAAATCGACAAAGTTTAAATTTAATGAAGATAATACGTTGTTAAATTGATTAAATACCAGCTCAGTTGCTGTACTCGTAGCCGTAGAGCTCAATTGGTTACCAATAGATTCACCACCATTACCAGGAGCAAAACTTCTTCTGATAATTAAACTGAAAGCCTGAAGATTCAGGTTATTCTGATCACTGAAATACGTTTGTAATTCCTCTTTAATGGCAGGTTGAGAAGGGAAGTTAATATCCAGTTTAATATCAGGCTTCAATAACAGTCCACTCAAACCCATTTCAACTTCTGTATTTACCCGTTGGTTGGCGTTACTACTCGCATCGCGGTTAGCTGCCTTAAATAAATCGCTTAAGTTGGCCCTTAGCGCATAAATGGCCTTTAGGTTAATCTGTGCTGCGGTAGGATTACCCGTCCAGCGGATAGTACCCCCTTGTCTGATCTCGAATTTTTTATTGATTACCTCCTGGGCAGTAAAGTCAAAACTTCCCGTTTCAATGATATAATCGCCAGACATTTCAAAATCACCCAAACTGTTAATATTTAAATTCAGTTCTGCGTTACCCTTGCCGCTCAAATTGCCCAATGTGGTAAAAATATTAGCTGTAGTGTTCGGATCTATGGTTAATTTAAAAGTTAAGGTAAGGCCATCGAAATTGGTCGTTTTCTTAACCAGTTGCGTAGAATCGCGACTTACAAAATTGATGAAATCATTATCTGATACCGTTTCAGAGCTATTTAGTGGGAGATTGAAGATCGTACCCTTACCGGTTTTGGCCTTAATGTCAATCTTCATTTTACTGGTAGGGCCATTAAACTTAAACACACCGGTACCATAAGCCTTTCCATAATATATAGAATTGTCTTTTGATGTGGTATTTAAGGCCATGAAATCCTGGGCATTTAAGGTGACATCAAGCGTCGGATCATCAAGATTATTTAAGTCTACCGTTCCGTTTCCAACCGCCTCATGTCCTTCTAAGTCTTTTAACTTAAAGTCCTCTAAACGGATTACACTGTTTTCAATCTTAACATCATCAGTAATCACATAAGTAGTTTTGAGGTAATTTACCATCAATTGCCCTTCGTTTAAAGAAAGCGTACCATTAATTGCAGGTTTATCCAGTTTTCCTTTAATGGTTAAGTCAGAAGATATATTTCCTTTGAGGTTAGAAACCAGTTTTTTCACAAAAGGCTCCAGAACAGTAAGCTTGCTTTCATCCATTTTCACCTCCAAATCAATCTCTTTCTCTTTTAAGTCGAGCCCACCGGTGAGCTTAAAAGTTTCTGCATCTTCTACGTTGATTCTGGTGAATACATTGATTTTGCTGCTGCCGCTGTTGAAGGAAGAAGTATCAGTTAGCGTACCGATATAAATGTCGTTAAAGTTTAAAGAGTCGATCTTAATATCGTCGTTAATACGTGGTCCTTTTAATATGCCATAAAGATGGGTATTCCCGTTTAAGTTTCCACCCAGTTTTACCCCGAAGCCTTTGGTGAAAGGATTAAGCGTTTTGAGGTTGAAATCTTGGAAGCCTACCTTCAGCAGATCTTTCGGATCTTCAGAAATAAATCCATCTATGGTTACCTGTTGAGGGCCATTTGTCAGGTCAAAATTGCTAATCTCGGTTTTACCATTGTTTAGTACAATCCGTACCTTTTCCTGAATGCGCCATTCTTCACTGTTAATCTTTAAGATAGAAGGCAGGATGCTTAATCGGGCAGTGGTATCCTGGTTTTTAGTAAACTCTACCAAACCATTTAAATCCAGCTGATTGGCTTCATCAACGTTCGACATTTTAACGTTAAAGGCCAAACTATCGTTTCTCAGGATGTTGGAGATGTTCACATCCTTCATATACAAGCTATCATTAAGCTGTACCCGGTCTGAAGTTACAATAAGCTGTAGTTGTTCTTTAGTCGTGTTCTCATCCAGGATGATGTTGTTAACTACAATTCCCTTGTACTTGAGCTGCTTAACAAAGCCACTAAGTGCCGCAATGTTATTTCTAGAATCGAAATCACCAATTAAGGTAGCGCCCTCTTCCATTTCCAGACCAGGAGAGATGAGCTGGGCCAGAGGCTCAAACTTTTTAATCTGCAGGTTGAATTTGAAAATCTGTTCGTTATACTTGAAAATATCCGCTTTTAGTGAAGGAACATAAGTTTTTGCGATGGTTTTGTAGTAAGAAACAATAGAGTTTAAATCATATTTCCCACGGATACTGGCATCCAGGATATCTGATTTGATATCTAAATTTCTCGAAACACCGGTACCATTGGCTACCAGTTCTACTGAATCTACATGATAAACACCCTGTGGGTTTTGTAGTCTGATTTCCTGAATAAGTAGTCTGCCTTCGATATTATTGAGGTTGGTTCCCGAAAAGTTAGTTTGAAACTTGGCATCAACCATTAGAGAATCTTTTAAAAGATTAAGCGCCTTTAGCCTGGCCTTTGTAATTGTAGCATTAAAGTTAAATACAGGAAGCTTAGGATTAAGGTTTACCCCACCATCAAAAACCAGCTTCACGTTCCTGTCATTTATGCTTAGCTTACCATCAAAATAACGCTTGTCGAAAGTACCGTCTATTTTCACATTATGATACCGGTACTGGTTAAAATCAATGTAATCTACATCCCCATTAATTTTTTCCGTTAAATTTTTGAGTTCGGTACCACGGCCTTTTACATATAATGATGAGCTGATGCGGCCAAGACTTTTCTCATCAAGGAGATTGCCTATATTAAAATCAAAGGTTTTTACATTTCCGGTATACGAGGGAACATCGTTTTTGTCAATCTTCATGTTTACATCCGAAACAATGCGACCTAATTTGGTTTTAAATTCACCATAGGCAATAAAGTCATTCATAAATCCGGTAAAGTTACCGTTGAAGTTGATGTTCCCAAACTTGCTGATAATACTCGGGATGACCTTTTTCTTACTGTTGGTAATGCCTGCAACCACCTCATCTAAATCGGTTTTATTCGAGCCAGCCATTTCTATCTTAAGATCCATAAAGGTTTCCTTTAACCTTGGAAGTCCTTTTAAAATGAAATCGCCTTTGATATAGGTTGCTTTACCGGTTTTGACAGAAAGATTTTTAGCCTTTAGATTATTTACCAATCCTGAGATTTGTCCCTCTACATCTAAGTCTAGTTTCATATCAGCCAATTCAGGCGCAAAAAAAGCAACATCCCGAGAAGTGATGTGACTATCTTTGAAAATGGCTTTCATGCGTACATTGTCAATATAGTGGTTAAAATCCCTGAAAGTATTAAAGCGCATTTGATAGTAGTTAGTCAAACGGCTTTGGTTGGTTACCAGCAAAAGGTTTTGAAGTTCTATTGCATTGGTATCAATGGTGGCATCCGCTGTCAGATTTTTCAAGTAAAAGCCGCTGCGCTCCTTAAAGGTTAAACCTTTAATCTTCGTTTTTAGCAAATGATTTTTAGTATCTAAACCTTCAACAATACCACTAAGCTCTTTTAAATCTATATTATCGAAATTTATACTTTTACCTTGAACGGTATCCTTGGCCGCATAGTTTTTATACTTAAATGCGAACTTATTGAGGATCACACGTCCTATTCCGACCTCATATGGTTTTTTCTTCTTCTTTTTGACAGTAGGCTTACCAGAATCGAAGTAGTCTATTATAAAATCGAGATTAGAACGCTTATCTTTAAAGTCTTTTAAAAAGAAGTGCCCATCATTGATTTGGACCGTGTTGATATCAATAATTCTTTCTTTAAGAGAGAGCTTATTAATATCTACCAGGAACTTTGGCGTAAGGAGTAAAGTGTCTTTTTGCTGATCGAGAACGAGTAAATCTTCCAAAACAATAGATTTGAAAGGTTTTATATATAAGCTCTTAATGGAAATGGTGGTATTGAGTTCTTTGGATAAGTAAGCAGCAGCTTTCTTTGCAACAAAAGTCTGTACAGGCTTAAATTGTAAAGAAAAGATAATAAGTGCAAGCAGCAAAATTATTGATGCGATTACCCAAAGGAGTATTTTAAATAGTTTTTTAATAATTTTGCAGCTTAAATATTAATAATTTGTCTGTTATACTTGCTATTGAGTCCTCTTGCGATGATACTTCCGTTGCTGTATGTAACAACGGCAAAATTACTGCCAATGTTATTGCAAACCAAACAATTCATCAAAATTATGGTGGTGTAATTCCTGAATTAGCTTCAAGAGTACATCAACAAAATATTGTGCCCGCTGTTGCGCAGGCTTTAAAAGATGCCAATGTTACTAAACAAGACATTGAAGCCGTTGCTTTTACACGTGGCCCGGGCTTGTTGGGCTCTCTTTTGGTAGGTGTTTCTTTTGCTAAATCATTCGCTTTAGCATTAAATATACCGTTAATTTCTGTAAACCACATGCATGCCCATATTTTGGCACACTTTATTGATGATCCAAAACCGGAATTTCCTTTTCTATGCTTAACCGTTTCGGGTGGGCATACGCAAATTGTACTGGTAAAGGATTACTTCGATATGGAAATTGTTGGCGAAACTTTAGATGATGCAGCAGGAGAGGCTTTTGATAAGACGGCTAAAATTTTATCGCTTCCTTACCCGGGAGGGCCATTAATTGATAAACATGCACAGCTGGGCAATCCACTGGCTTTCAAATTTGCAGAACCTCAAATTCCAGAGTTGAATTTTAGCTTTAGTGGCTTTAAAACTTCCATCCTTTATTTTATTCAAAAGCAGGAAAAAGCAAATCCTAACTTTATTGCCGAAAATTTAAATGATATTTGCGCCTCAGTTCAACATAGCATTATTCAGATTTTAATGAATAAGGTTAAAAAGGCAGCGAAACAGTATAATGTAAAGCAAATTGCTATTGCAGGAGGAGTTTCTGCCAATTCGGGATTGCGAAATACGCTGAATAAAATGGCCGATGAATTGGGCTGGAAGGTTTACATCCCGGCTTTTCAGTATTGTACTGATAATGCAGGTATGATTGCGATTGCCGGATATCAAAAATTCTTGAAAGGAGATTTTATCGGGCAAGAAGTTTCGCCGCAAGCAAGGATGGAATTTTAAGGAGTAATTTAGCTTGGTAATGGCTGAGCTGCTGAGTTAGTTAATTGCTTAACTGCCTAATTGTTTGAACTGTTTAATTGAAAACTGAATACTGATAACTGAACATGACTGGAGCATCATTAATATTTTGGATAGTTTGTGCACTACCACTAATTGGAGTTTTATACTACCTTATTAGAAAAGATAAAAATAAATTAAAGGGGAGCTGGGGCGTGATTATTTTAGGCGCTTTGGTTATTGCGGCGCTTTTAGTTATTGTATATGTAACCAAAGATTTTAATGCCATGTTTAGCCAGGGGAATTAACTTTAATAAACTTATTATACCAAAAGAGCCTGCTTAGTTGATAAGCAGGCTCTTTTTTTATGAAGATGGGTAATCTATTTTTCTTCTAAATGTTCACCAGTAACTTCGGCTTTGATTTTAGTTTCCAGCTCTTCTGCCAATTCCGGATTATCCATTAAAAGTTGCTTAACGGCGTCTCTACCCTGGCCCAATTTAGTATCTCCATAAGAGAACCATGACCCCGCTTTTTTAATGATACCAAAGTCAACACCTAGATCGATGATTTCTCCATTTTTTGAAATTCCTTCGCCAAACATGACATCGAATTCTGCGATACGGAAAGGTGGAGCCACTTTATTTTTAACAATTTTTACTTTAACGCGGTTACCGGATACTTCATCAGAATCTTTAATTTGAGAAGTACGACGGATATCTAAACGTACTGAAGCATAGAATTTTAATGCATTACCACCCGTTGTGGTTTCAGGGTTACCAAACATTACACCAATCTTATCACGTAACTGATTGATGAAGATACAGCAACATCCGGTTTTTGAAATGGTTCCGGTTAATTTACGTAAGGCCTGACTCATTAAACGAGCGTGTAAGCCCATTTTACTGTCACCCATTTCACCTTCAATCTCACTTTTTGGTACTAAGGCTGCAACAGAGTCAATTACGATTACATCAATGGCACCAGAGCGGATTAAGTTATCGGCAATTTCCAATGCCTGCTCACCATTATCTGGTTGAGAGATCAGGAGATTGTCGGTATCAACACCTAATTTCTTAGCATAAAACTGATCAAAAGCATGCTCCGCATCAATAAATGCAGCAATGCCACCTTTTTTTTGTGCTTCGGCAATGATGTGTGTAGCCAAGGTTGTTTTACCAGAAGATTCCGGTCCATAAATTTCAATGATACGACCTTTAGGAATACCGCCAATGCCTAAAGCAATATCTAAACTGATAGAACCAGTAGAAATGAATTCTATAGGTTCAACAGCAGTATCACCTAATTTCATGATGGTTCCTTTACCGTATGATTTTTCTAATTTATCTAGGGTTAATTGTAGGGCTTTTAATTTATCTGCGTTTGCGCTCATGTTCTGTTAAATCTGTTCGTAAATATAAGGTTATATCGGCTAAAAATCTAAATGTGTAATACTAAAATATTTAGCTAAGGTAAAAGTTTTTTGGCTAATGTCAATAGTAAATTGAAAATAATTTTAAGAAGTGGTTTTTTCCTTTTCCCTTAATGCATTCTGGCGTTCAAAATAGCGGCACATGTAGGTAATTTCACAAACTTCACACTTGGGGCTTCTGGCAAGGCAAACATATCTGCCATGCAAAATAAGCCAATGGTGAGCAATATGAATATCTTGTTGGGGTAAATGTTTAACCAGGTCTTTTTCTACCGCTAAAGGTGTTTTGCCATTGGTTAGGCCCAGGCGATTGGCTACACGAAATACATGGGTATCAACAGCCATTGCCGGGGCATTGTAAATAACAGATGCAATTACATTCGCTGTTTTTCTTCCTACTCCAGGCATTTTCTGAAGTTGATCTACATCCGAGGGTACCTCGTCGTTAAAATCGTGTAACAACATATTGGCCATCCCAACCAAATGTTTGGCCTTGTTATTAGGATAGCTAATGCTTCTGATATAATCAAAAACAATGTCTGGTGTAACTTCGGCCAAGGCCTTAGCATTAGGGAAGCGTTGAAAAAGTGCAGGCGTTACCATGTTTACCCTTTTATCGGTACACTGTGCAGAGAGAATTACTGCAACTAAAAGCTGGTAAGGATTATTGTAATGTAACTCTGTTTCTGCATCGGGCTGTTTAGCCGAAAAATGTTCTACAAAAAGTTTATACCTTTCTTTTTTAAGCATGGGCAAATATAAAGAATTGATTGCGGACGGATTAACGTTTAAGCCCGGTTTATTTCTGCAATTAAGTTATCGCATTCTGCAAAAGCATGATATAAAAATTTATTTCGGTGCTTTTCTCCCTGTCCGCTAAAGGATATGGATTTCATGATCAGGCCCTGCATCCAGTTTTTTGTTTGCAGGCAGTAAGGCTGGTCTTCTGTTCGTAAATAGTTAAAGGTGTTGAAGCGATTGTAGCAGGCCATGCGATCTTTGAAATCGATTAGGTAAGAGATACTGCCTAAAACATCGCAATTGTACCAGTTAAAGGTATGGCTGGGATCAATGGTTTTCTTACTGGCAATGGCGTACATATTCATGTCGGTGAGGCAATACCGTACCTGCTCAATAATTTGTTCGGCAAGGATAGGAGAGATGTATCTCGCTTCGTAAGCATAGCGAATCTGCTCAATGGTGCCATGAACGGTATCTTTTGCCCAAATTTCAGTAGAAGGGATTTCCAGGTAGAGTTGATTTAGTGCTTTAGCCAGGCTGATGATTTCATCCGTAAAGATGCTGGGGTCAAATTTAGTATCAGCATTCATCACACTGTCCGACCAATAAAAAAGCTTAAAGCAGGTGAGCTCAGGGTATTTAAAAAAGTGGAAAAGCGGAATGTCATCTGTGGTGATTGTGATGTGCTTGCTCTTGCTTAAGTGTATGACTTGCAGGTTTTTTAGGAGATCTTTCAGATACAATAGCATATTCGGTATTTCCTGATCAACACTCAAATAATCGAAGGTAACGGTTGGTAGTTGATCTGGCTTATATAAGAATGGAATCCCAAAATGATCAGAGAGCCTGATAATCTGCTGCAGATTTAAAATACTGTTACCCCTTATTTTCTTATACGCCTCGTTGGTGCTGATGGTTAACACTTCTGCTACGGTTTGCGCCAGATTCTGATAATCGGGGATAGTGGATTTGATGCTATTAAAGAAATCTATCTGATTGTGCATATTTTTAATCCTTTATGATAAATATATTGAAATTAATATCTTTTGAAGAGGCTTACTTATATTAAATTGGCTTAACGATTTATAATAATACAAGAAAGCAAATTATTTCTCTTTAAAATGGTAGTGAATATTGCTTTTGTATTCTTTAGAGATAATCCGATTCTTGTTGTCACAATATCTTTGATTAAACTTTTTAAATCAACAGATATGAAAACTTTAAGTATAGTACTCCTTTTGGTGTGCATCACTTTAGGCGCAAGGGCGCAAACAGAAACTCCCCAATTTTTTGATCATTTGGGAATGGGATTTGAGCTGGGCGCGGCAACCCTGAAGAAACCAATGTTATCAGGCTTTTTAAAATACCGCAAAACGAACAATTATTTAAAGTTTAAAGCGGCTTCGGTATTACAGGAAAGCTATGAGGTGAATGTGAATGGAGAGGAGCAAACAAGACCTGGTTTATCTGAACTGAGTTTAGTACTTGGGAAAATGATCCAGCTAAAAAATGACAGTTATTTTGAATTAGGTACTGGCCCTGCCATTCTCGTGGATTTAAAGAAGTATGATGGCTCAAATAGCGATTCGAACAGGGATAAAATTATACAACGAAACGCGGCGGGCTTAACTGCCGAACTGAGGTATATGTTTCGCTTTGCGGGTACGCTCGGACTCTCCTTATCAGTGAACGGAAACCTGAACCAGCAGAAGAGTTTTGCTACCGCTGGCTTTGGTTTGGTGTTTATGGATCGCGATCTATAAGCAGGAACTTGAATATTATTCTATTGCTAAATCATAATTTATAAAGAATGAAAACTAGAATTATAGCATCTGTTTTGTTTTTAATTGCGGCCAATTCATTTGCTCAACAAAATCATAGAAAATATTTTCCCTTGGGATTGTTTCATAAACCCAATGCAGAAATTACTGGTATTTCGGTTGGGTTGTTTTCGGGTATGAATGATAAACAAGTCAATACCACAACGAATGGGTTGAGGTTAGAATTTGTTGGTTTAGGTGTGCTATTCCCTCTTGTACCTAAGAGTCCACTTAGTGAAAATGATAGCTTGATAGCTAATTCAGGTGTTGAGTTTACTGAAAAAATTAATGGGATAAATATCTCTGGAACAGGAACTATTTGTGCTGATTGTATTGTTAATGGTATCACGATCGGTACAGTTAGCCAATATCTTTACGCTAGTAACGGAGCAACAATTTCACTATTAATGACTGTTATTGATCGGCAAAATGGTGTTCAATTATCTGCATTTAATGAGAGCCATCTGCTAAAGGGTGTTCAGGTAGGGGTTAGCAATTATTCGCTTTTCGTCAATGGACTTCAAGTGGGGGTTATTGGAAATTATGCTAGGAAAATCCACGGAATACAAATAGGCTTTTTTAATAAGACTGCTAACTTAAAAGGAATGCAGGTGGGCATATGGAACATAAATCAAAAAAGAAAAATGCCGTTTATTAATTGGAATTTTAATCAGTGATCTTATTTACATAATTTCTTTCCAATTCTTAATGCATCATCACAAACTTTTCTTCGCGCTCTTCTTCAACCGTTTCGCCTGGAGTGGAACGGTTGTTTCTGATTAACCAAAAAGCAAAGAAAGAACCTACAAGCGCCATAGCAGCACCAACATAAGCAGGAGAAGTATAATCGAATCCATAGGCTAAAGGTAAGCCACCGAAAAATGCACCTAACGCATTGCCAATATTAAAACTGGCCTGACTGGCAGAAGCAGCAAGCATTTCAGAACCCTTTGCAGATTGGATCATGAGCATTTGTATTGGGGCAGCCAAAGAAAAGGCTACAGCGCCGGTAATAAATGTCATAATTAGAGCTAACACTTGATTGTCTGAAACAAAATGCACAATAGTTAGCGTGATAACCATTACAATTAATAAGGCTGCTGAAGCTTTTGCTGGTGAAAATTTATCAGCCAAGATGCCGCCAATAAAGTTACCCACCATCATACCTACGCCTGCAAGCATTAAAATATAGGTTACATTGTTAGCCGAGAAACCAGCAACCTCGGTCATTAATGGTGCAATGTAGCTGTACCAGGTAAATAATCCACCTGTTCCAATAGAGATCATGAAAATAATAATCCAGGCCTCTCTCTTTTTAAAGAAGCCCAATTCAGATTTTAAATCACGGTTTTTAGCCGCTTCTAAGGCAGGTAACCAAAGTTTTAAACTCAATAAAGTAACTAATCCCACAAACACCACTACGGCGAAAGATATTCTCCAGGAAAAGTTATGACCTATAAATGTACCTAGCGGAACACCGACAATATTGGCAATGGTTAATCCCATAAACATTAACGATACTGCCTGAGCAGCTTTCCCCTTCTCTGCAATGCGACTGGCTACAACAGAACCAACGCCAAAAAATGCTCCATGAGGCAAGCCAGATAAAAGTCGTGCAATAAATAAGGTCGTAAAGGTGGGGGCAAAGGCAGAAAATGCATTGAACACCGTAAACATTACCATCAAAGCCAGAAGGATTTTTTTAGGTGGGTATTTCCCGGCAATCATAATTAATAAGGGTGCACCAATTACAACTCCCAGCGCATATGCAGATATTAAATAACCCGCTTTCGGTATGCTTATAGATAGATCTTTGGCGATATCGGGCAACAAACCCATCATCACGAATTCTGTAATTCCAATGCCTAAGCCGCCTAAAGTGAGGGGTAAAAATTTCTTTTGCATAATCTACATAGTGTTAAAAATACACTATGTAAAGGTACGGGTTTTTTGAAAACTGATTTGTAATAATTAAGCAATCTTGTCCATGGTCCGTGACACACGGAACATGACTTAATAATGGTCTGTCACACGGACCATGCTCAGTTCGCTGTCTTATATTCGGATAGTTTAATAATGATCTGTCACACAGACCATGACTTAATAATGGTCTGTGTGACACAGACCATGGGCCATGGGCAATAAAAAAAGGCTGCTTTACCGGGTAAAGCAGCCTTTGCTGGTGGTGAAATTTACTTTGTTTTGCTGTAAGCAAGAATGTTGTTGATGATATCGTCACTAGGACTTTTCATCAAGCTATCTAACTTATTTTTGATCTGGTCATAAAATAAGTTGATTTCTGCATCAGATTCATTATCAGTTGACGACTGAAACATGTTTTGAAGGGGTAAATTTGCACTTGTTTTCGATGTAGAGGTTTTTGTCATAAGCAACTAAATGTGATAAGTTTTATAAACTTAACGATAGTTCAGATGCTTTATTTCAAACGCTAATACATTTTTTGTAACAAATTCGCTACCCTTTGTAGCTTACCTCTTTTGTTTTAAGCATTTTCCTCAAATTGCTCAGGGCGTAACGCATACGTCCCAATGCAGTATTGATGCTTACATCAGTTAAATCTGCTATTTCTTTGAAGCTTAGATCGGCATAGTGGCGCATTAAAAGCACTTCTTTTTGCTCATCTGGCAATAAGTGAATCATGGCTTTTAAGTCTTTATGTGTTTGATCACGGAGCATTCTATCTTCTGCACTCTCATCATAAAAGTGTAGCATATTGAATACATCCACTCCGTCGGCACTGGTGATGATGGGTGTGCGTTTTTCTTTTCTGAAATAATCTATAACCAGGTTATGCGCAATACGCATTACCCAAGGTAAAAATTTACCTTCCTCGTTATATCTTCCGGATCGCAATGTGTTAATTACTTTTATAAAAGCATCTTGAAAAATATCTTCCGCCAGATATTGGTCTTTCACCAATAAGTAGATAGAAGTATAAATTTTACTTTTATGTCTTCTTAAAAGTTCTTGCAATCCACTCTCGTTACCGGCAATATATAACTTTACCAGTTCCTGATCATTATTTGATTGTAAATTCATAGGTATACCTACACTAAATCCCGTACTATTTGCTAAAAATTAATTTGTAGATGTTTAATTTCTATAGCTTCTCTCCTATGTTTTTTTGATGTGTTAGTTTGGTTCTGAGGTTGTTAATATTCAAAGAAAGTATTTTTTTTATCAAAAAACAAAAAATAAAATGTTAAAAAATAAATTAACCGTCTCAGTACCCTATTTTTGTATGTTTTTAAAAACCCAATCATAACTTCTGGGTTATGTTTTAAAACCTTTATTATTCATGAGCAAAAAAGAAGCCGAAAAAGATCCGCACAGAAATATTATTATAAAAGGTGCCCGGGTGCACAACCTTAAAAATATAGATGTTGCCATCCCAAAAAATAAATTAGTGGTGGTAACGGGTATGTCAGGCTCTGGAAAATCTTCTTTAGCTTTCGATACATTATATGCAGAAGGACAACGCCGGTATGTAGAGAGCTTATCGGCCTATGCCCGCCAGTTTATGGGGAGGATGAATAAGCCTGATGTAGATTATATTAAAGGTATTGCACCTGCCATTGCGATAGAACAAAAGGTGATAACCTCGAACCCACGCTCTACAGTAGGTACTTCTACAGAAATATACGATTATTTAAAACTTCTATTTTCCCGTATAGGAAAAACCATTTCTCCGATATCAGGTCAGGAAGTTAAAAAGGATTCGGTAAGCACAGTGGTAGATTATGTAAGTAAGCTTGAAGATGGCACTACTGTTACAATTTTTTGCCCGCTATATCCACATAACAACCGAACCATTAAAGAAGAATTGGCTATCCTGCTTCAAAAAGGTTTTTTACGGGTGTTGATAAAAAATAAAATTGAAAAGATTGAATCGATCTTAGATGATGCCACCTTTAAAGATCAGGAGCTTACTGACGACAAAACTGTACAGATTCTAATCGACAGGATTGTATCCAATCAGGAGGAAGAAACTTTAAGCCGATTGGCCGATTCGGTTCAAACGGCATTTTTTGAGGGTAAAGGCGATTGTTACGTAGAGGCTAATGGAGAAACCAAGCATTTCAGCGATCGTTTTGAGCTGGATGAGATGCGTTTTGAAGAGCCAACACCTAACTTCTTCTCTTTTAATAATCCTTACGGTGCTTGTAAGCGCTGCGAGGGTTATGGAAATGTAATTGGTATTGATGAGGATCTGGTTGTTCCGGATAAGAGTAAAAGTGTTTACGACAATGCTATCGCCCCATGGCGTGGTGAGAAAATGGGCGTTTGGTTGCAGAACTTTATCAGAGCTTCTTCCAAATTTGATTTCCCTATTCACAGGCCATTTAGCCAGCTTACTGAAAAGGAGCAACGGTTACTGTGGGTGGGTAACAAGTATTTTGCTGGTTTAGATGATTTCTTTAAAGAACTGGAAGAGCAAACTTATAAAATTCAATATCGGGTAATGTTATCTCGTTACCGCGGAAAAACAACCTGTCCTGATTGTAAGGGATCTCGTTTACGAAAAGATGCTTCTTATGTAAAAATCGCAGGTAAATCTATTATTGATGTGGTGTTAATGCCGCTGGCCAAAGCCTTAATTTTCTTTGATAATTTAGATTTATCAGAAAACGACCGTAAAATATCTAAACGGTTGTTGGCAGAGATCAATAACCGGTTCCTGTATTTAAACAATGTTGGTTTAGGTTATTTAACCTTAAACCGGCTGTCCAACACGTTGTCAGGTGGAGAATCGCAAAGAATTAACCTGGCTACCTCTTTGGGTAGTAGTTTAGTGGGCTCTATCTATGTTTTGGATGAGCCGAGTATTGGCTTACACCCTCGCGATACCAATAAGCTTATAGAGGTTTTACTCTCTTTGCGCAATGTAGGTAATACGGTGTTGGTGGTTGAACATGAAGAGGAGATGATGCGTGCTGCAGATTATATAATCGATATTGGTCCTGAAGCAGGTACCAATGGCGGTAATTTAGTGTTTAGCGGCGATTATGAAGCCATATTAAAGGATAAGAAAAGCTTAACTGGAAAATATCTTTCAGGTGAAGAGAAAATAGCCATCCCAGAAAAACGCCGCAAATGGAAGGATCATATCCTTATTAAGGGCGCAAGGGAGAATAACCTGAAAGGGATTGATGTTAAATTTCCACTAGGTGTATTTACGGCTGTGAGTGGTGTTTCTGGATCTGGAAAGACCAGTTTAGTAAAAAAGATTTTATATTCTGCTTTGCAGAAAGCCATTGGTAACTACGCAGGTGAACAAACGGGGGCTTACGATGGAATTTTTGGTAACTACGATTTGGTTAGTGGTGTAGAATTGGTTGATCAAAATCCTATCGGGAGATCAAGCCGTTCTAATCCGGTTACCTATGTAAAAGCATGGGATGATATTCGGGCTTTGTTTTCAGCATTGCCAGCATCAAAAGCAGCGGGACTAAAACCTGCAGCCTTTTCTTTTAACGTAGAAGGAGGTAGATGCGATGTTTGTCAGGGTGAGGGAGAGGTAAAGATTGAAATGCAGTTTATGGCTGATATTTATTTGCCATGCGAAGCTTGCGGAGGAAAACGGTTTAAGCAGCAGGTATTAGATATCACTTATAAAGAGAAAAATGTATCCGATATTTTGGATATGACCATAGATGAAGCAGTAGAATTCTTTAAGGATGAAGCCAAAATTCTGGCTAAACTTAACCCCTTGGTTGATGTTGGTTTAGGCTATGTTCATTTGGGGCAATCATCTAATACACTATCTGGAGGTGAGGCACAGCGGATTAAATTGGCATCGTTTCTAATTAAGGGAAATAATGCCCATAAAACCTTGTTTATTTTCGATGAGCCTACTACTGGCTTGCATTTTCATGATATTAAAAAGCTGTTGAAGGCACTTAATACATTAATAGAACAAGGAAATACAATCTTGGTTATAGAGCACAATATGGACATGATTAAATGTGCCGATTGGGTAATTGATATTGGTCCGGAAGGCGGCGACGGCGGAGGAAGTGTGGTGTTTGAGGGAGTTCCAGAAGACCTGGTAAAAGAAAAAACTTCTTATACTGGTCAGTATTTGGCTTCTCATTTAAATATAAATCCATAATTTCGGCAATGCTATTTTTAACGTTTTTCATCGGAGTACTCTTAAATGCCATGGGATATATACCCCCAGGCAATATTAACCTAACGGTAGCTAAACTTGCCATAAACAAAGGCATGCGCCAGGTTTGGTACTTTATCATCTCCTTTTCATGCGTAGAGGTATTTTTTACTTTCGGTATGATGCGTTTTGCCCGTTGGGCGATGAGTGATATCAATCCAAATTCGGCTATTAGCGAGGTGAGGTTGGGTACTTTGGTCGATTGCTTTATGATCCTGATGTTTATCGTTATGGGAACCATCACCTGGTTGCATCGTAAGAAAGTACCCAAAACCAGTAAAAAGGAAGAAGATAAACGCAGTGGCAGTGTTTTGTATGGCTTGATTTTAGGTGTGCTCAACCCTGTTCAAATTCCTTTTTGGTTATTCTTTGGAAACTACGTTATCCTTCATGATTGGATCAATACAGACTATCTTTCACTCGTAATTTTTAGTTTAGGATCTGGGCTGGGATCAACGCTGGCTTTGTACCTATATGCTCATTTTGCACAATACATTCAAGAGAAATTTGCCTTGAGCAGTATCATCATCAATAAATCAATTGCTATTTTCTTGTTCGCATTAGCAGCCTATTTGATTGTTAAGCAAGCGGTTGTTGTTTTTTAGTATCAAGAATCTAGTAGCTAGTATCAAGTATCAAGTATCGAGT
The DNA here is from genome assembly GCF_900111155.1 of Pedobacter rhizosphaerae. Lineage (GTDB taxonomy): Bacteria > Bacteroidota > Bacteroidia > Sphingobacteriales > Sphingobacteriaceae > Pedobacter > Pedobacter rhizosphaerae. The sequence continues at coordinate 16,614 of NZ_FOGG01000008.1, forward strand.
ATCAAGATTTCAGTATCAAGATTTGAGAAT
>NZ_FOGG01000008.1:17047-155094 GCF_900111155.1 Pedobacter rhizosphaerae
TTTTGTTTAGGCACTATGTCTAATTACTTTATACTAAATACTAACGACTACAGAAATAAGTATCAAGATCTCACTTCAAAAACTCCACGTTCCAGATTTTTTCAGCTTTGCGTCCAATTAACCAGAAAGAGGCGGCGAGAACGGAGAAAAATAAGGCTTTGTGCCAGCTGTCCCAGAAATATTCAAAATACCTCGTGTAAAGGTTAATAAAGAGGAAGGTAATGCCAAACTCGCGGGCAACATCATCACGATATTTTAAACCAATGAAAGTACTCGCTACGCATACCGCGGCCGAGATCAAGGCCCAATAGAATAGACTTAATTGTCTAACCGAATACCATTCTTCCAAACTGGCAAAGTTTCCGAAAACGGAGAGCCCCCATAATGCTACAAATAGGTATACCATTCCGGCGATGTACGTAACCTGAAAAAAATGTTGAAGATTGGGCATCTTTTTCATTAGAAATGAGGCAGCCGTTATTATGGCTCCAAAGGCTACGAAGCGTAGGGGATAGTTCATGCCAAGAAAGTAATAGTTCCATCGGCTTAAGTATCCCGTTTCAGTGCCAAACCATGCACCCAGAGAAATTAATGCAAAAATCCAGATCAACCTTGATTTGAAGGCATACCCCAAAGCGCCGTAGATAATAACCGAAATCAAAATCAATATGGTGAAATTCCCCGAGCCATTATCTATCGACTTGCCGAAATAGGCAATTGCATTTGCAGTTAATAAAATAGCCGAAAATACAATTGCCTCATTACTGAATTTCAGATGGCTCTGATTCTTTTTTCTTCTAAAACCCAAAATGTATAGCCAGGCCGCAATACCAGCAGAGATGATGGCAATAACAATATTCGGCGTGTTGTAAATGCTTTGCAGGTATTTAAGAATGGTATTGTCTATCAGTAGAGAGCCTAAAGCAATTACTCCGCAGGCCAGCGCAACCCAGAAAGCATATTGCGCCAGGCGTAGCCAGTCGAAATCTTTAGCCTCATAGCTCTTGCGAAGCTTTGTACTGGTTTCTTCAGTGATTAAGCCATCATTTGTCCACTGCTCAATCATTTCATCCAGAAACTCACTCTTCTCGCGATCTACTTTCATCAGTTTTTAGTTTACATTTCGCAATTTACAGTTTCCAGTTCCCAGTTTTCAATTCCCAGTTTGCAATATTCAGCTTTCAGTTCAACAATTAAGCAATCAAACAGTTAAACAATAATAACAATAAAACCTCAGTTCTAAATAACCTCTTTAATCTTCTTATTGTTCCCTACAATCCAAATAACATCTCCTGTATCAAAAACAAAATCCGAAGAAGGATTCAAGATTCTGTCGCTGCCACGTTCGATACCAACAATTAGTGCCTGGGCCTTCTCTCTTATTCCTGCGTTTCGGATACTTAAACCGTGAACGGGCGACTCTGCATGAACAACTACTTTTTGGAGCGTCATTTCTTTATCTGGAAAGGTATTTTCCTGTTCTATCTCCGGAGCTTCAATTTCTAAGATGTGTTTTACTGCGGCTAACTGATCATCTGCTCCAATTAAAAGGAGCTTATCGTTAGGGTAGAGTCTTTCTTCTCTTCCCGGCGTAGGAATACTATTTCTTCCGCGCTCAATCAAGGCAATATTAACACCGTACTTTTCCCTAATCATCAGGCTGGCTAATGTTTGTCCTACCACCTCAGACTCAGGAGAAACGGTTAATTCAGTTAAGTGGGTATCCCAGGGTAAAATGGCCGGTTTTTGGTTCTCCCGTGCATTAAGATTAAGAATGAAGCGTTTCTCCAGCTTATTGTAAAAGGCCTGGAGCTTTCTGGAGAAAATAACCATCACCAATACAATTAATACAAGTGCGATGCCGGCAGCCACCCAGGTATCGAAGAATTCATACATTAAAAAGCCCACGAAAAATATGCCTAAGCCTATCCTGAAAATCTCAATGGCAATTAATGGACCGCGGGTATACTTTTTGTTTAGCCAAAGGTGAGAATAGGCCGTTTTCTGAATTCTTCTGATAGATAGGGCCCATAAAAAAGGTGCCATAATAATAAAGGAAACAATTAAGCTAATAATGGTAGATTGAATACCAATTACCACATTTTCGGCAATGAAAGGTTGTATATATCTCGATGCAAGGAAAATTACTGCAACAATAATTACCGAATGGATAATGGTATTGAAAGCATAACTGCGGAGGAGTATTTTCCAATCGCTTAAGGTTGTAATTCCTTCTGTACTAGAGCTGTATCTGCTAATTCCATCCAGCCATTTCTGAGGTAATATCCTAACAAGAAAATTATAAAAGGATTCAGAAGATTTAATGAGGTATGGTGTGGTGAAGGTAGTAATGGCTGATGCCGCAACCGCAATCGGATATAGAAAGTCGCTGGTTACCTTTAAGGTTAATCCCAATGTGGCAATAATAAAAGAAAACTCTCCAATTTGGGCTAAACTCATACCTGCCTGAACCGAAGTTTTTAAAGGCTGACCTGATAGTAATGCACCAAGGCTAGAGCTGATTAGTTTTCCGCAAATGGTTGCTAAGGTAACTACAATGATGGGAAGGCTATAATCTAATAAGATCTGAGGGTCTATCAACATACCTACCGATACAAAGAAAATAGCAGCAAATAAGTCTTTTACAGATTTAACCAGGTGCTCTATTTTTTCTGCCTGAGTAGTTTCTGCCAATATTGAACCCATAATAAATGCACCCAAAGCAGGAGAGAAGCCAACTTTTACCGCCAATAAAACCATAATTAAGCAAAGTGCCAATGATACAACCAGCATGGTTTCATCATTCATGAGTTTTCTGGTGGCCTTTAAAAATGTTGGAATCAGGAATATTCCGCCTAAGAACCATAAAACTAAGAAAAATGCCAGTTTAAGAATGGAGATGAGCATTTCGCTACCTGCAAATTGCTGGCTTACGGCCACAGTAGATAGGAGTACCAGGAGTAAAATAGCTACTAAATCTTCAACAATGAGTACGCCGAATACCAAGCCTGCAAACTTTTTGTGTTTTACACCGAGTTCTTCAAATGCCCGAATAATAATGGTAGTGGAAGATACAGAGAGGATACCACCCAGAAATATGCTGTCCATGGTTTTCCAGCCCATCAGTTTTCCTGCAGCGAAACCAATCAGGAGCATGAAAACAACCTCTACCACGGCTGTGATGGAGGCGGAACCGCCTACTTTAACCAGCTTCTTAAAGCTGAATTCGAGCCCCAGGCTAAAAAGTAAAAAGATTACGCCAATTTCGCCCCAGATGTTAATGCTTTTGGTATCGGTTACTGATGGTAGAAAATCAAAGTGCCTGCTAACCAGTATTCCGGCTAAAATATAGCCCAAAACGAGCGGTTGCTTAATTTTTTTAAATATAAGGGTGGTAATTCCTGCGGCAGCAAGTATTAAACCAAGATCGGCTATTAAGTCGGGTAAATGCATTTAAATAATAATAGGTTAAATATTGTTTAAGCGCAATGCGCTTGTTATTTGTTTCAGGAAAAATACTTGGATGAGAAGGCGGTCAATCTGCCGAAATTCAATTCCAGCTGTTCGACAAACGTCTTCATTCATTCAAATACACCATTTACCAAAAAGCGTGCTTAGGGAACAATATTTTAAACCGACAGCTGTAATTACTTTTCAGGTGCTTAATGAAAACCCTTAGTACTTTAACAAAAACAACAAAAGTCAATAAAAAAAATATTGCTGTAAACGCGATAATATTTTCAAACTGAGGATGATTGATGAAATCCTTTTGCAGGGTTTCATTTTCGGTGGACGATGAATTTAACTTGGAAAAAATTTTATGCTTAATGAGATACTCTTTTACAATAGGTCTGAGCTCATGAGAAGAACTTTCGGTTAAGTTATTGGCCAAACCGATGCTCAATACCACGAAAATAACCAAGTAAAAAAGCCTCATTGCCGCTAATATAACGAAAATGAGGCTTTTTTGAAAGTTAAAACTGTATTTTGTATTGCTATTAAATGGAATCAAAATAAGCTAATGTAGCTTCTTTGTCTTTTTGGAGTTGAATAGTCAGGGCTTCTAATCCGGTAAATTTTACATCATGACGCAGGAATTTTAAGAAATTCATTTTAATATCCTGACCATAAATCTCCTGGTTAAAATCAAATATGTTTACCTCGATATTTCGGGTCATGCCATTAATAGTTGGCCGCTGACCGATATAGGCCATACCTTTGTAAGTTTGGATTTTAGCATCTTCCACTGGAAGTGCTGATTCCATTTCCACTGTTACTGCATAAATGCCATCGCTTGGAATAAGCTTATATGTTTCTTCTACAAAAAGGTTAGCCGTAGGGAAACCAATTGTACGACCAATTTTATCTCCTTTAATTACCCGTCCGAAAACAGAAAAAGGATAGCCTAAATAATCTGCCGCTAAGCTCACATTACCTTCAAGCAAGGCCTGACGGATTTTCGTTGAGCTTACCGCAACATCATGAATATCCTGTTCCATAATTTCCTCTACCGAAAAGCCATATGTTTTTCCGGCAGCCCTTAAATCACTAAGATTTCCAGATCTATCCTTGCCAAAACGGTGATCGTAGCCAATAATAATGTGTTTGGTGCCAATGTTATCTACCAGGGTATTTTTGATGTAATCTTCCGGATTTTGGTTAGAGAAATCTCTGGTAAAGGGCGTAATAATTAAATGATCTACCCCTAAACTTTCCAGCATCTTTGCCTTTTCATCAATGGTATTGATCATTTTCAAGTCCTGATTCTCAGGATCGATAATCATACGGGGGTGTGGGAAGAAGGTTAGGATGACACTTTCTCCCTGATCTTGCCTGGCCCTTTCAACCAATTGCCTGATGATTTTTTGATGCCCAAAATGTACACCATCAAAAGTGCCAATGGTTACAATAGCATGGTCGAGTTTTTTAAAGTCTGAAAGGTGGTGATATATTTTCAATGGAATAAAGATTAATGTAATGCATGGCGCTTAACCACTCCGCCTTTTAAATCGGCAATTTGTTGCTGTATTACAAAAGCATCTGGATCAATCTGCCTGATCATGCTTTGCAATTTACTCATTTCAAGCTTAGTTACAACGGTGAAAAGAATGTCGATATCTTTCTTATCGCCATATCCGCCTTCGCCTTTGTAAATGGTTACTCCACGTTTCATCTCGTTAATAATAAAGCCTTTAATGGCTTCCCGATGATCGGATATTATGGTAACTCCAGTATATTGTTCTACACCATTAACAATAAAGTCAATTGTGCTGGAGGCCGATAAATAGGTAAGGATGGCATAGAGTGCCGTTTCTATATTTAAAAAGTAGGCAGCAAAGGCAAAGATGATGATGTTTAAGATCAGGATAATATTCCCAACCGTTAGGATACTATTTTTACTGATGTAAAGGGCGAGTACTTCCGTGCCATCAATTACACAGCCCCCGCGCATGGCTAAGCCAATTCCTCCGCCCAGAAAAAGTCCTCCGAAAAAAGCAATTAAAAGTTTGTCGTGGGTAATCGGCTGAAAAGGAATAACAATTAAAGCGATAGACAGACAGGCAATAGCAATAGCGGTTTTAATGGCAAAGGCTTTGCCAATTTGCCTGTAACCTAATATGACAAACGGAATATTAATGAATGCAATGAGATAAGATAAATTCCATTTGGTTAACGTGCTTACCAAGAGTGATATACCAGTAACGCCTCCATCAATGAAATGGCTGGGCATTAAGAAACTTTTTAAACCAAAGCAAGCAGAAGTTACACCAGCAATAATTAAAAGTAATTCTCTTATAAAACGGGTGTTTTTACTCTTGAAATGTCTGTTCATATTTCGGTTTGAATTTTAGCTTCTTCTTTCCTGCTACGAATATAATTAACAAGTTCTAGTACCTCAAACGCATCCTGGAGTAAAAAGTTTCCACTACGAGTGCGGGTAAGTTTAGAAAGGTAGGCACCGTTATTTAACTGTTTCCCGAAATCAGATACCAGCGAACGAATGTAAGTACCCTTGCTACATACTATTCTAAAATCAACTTCAGGTAATGCTATACGGGTAATTTCGAACTCCGGAACGCTTACAAAACGCTTGCGTAACTCTACCTCTTCGCCTAGCCGGGCTTTTACATAGAGTCTTTCACCATTTATTTTAACTGCCGAGTGCGCAGGAGGATATTGTTCTATGTTGCCAATAAATGGTTTGCAAGCCTCATAAATAGCCTCTTCTGTTAAGTGGCCGATATCAAAAGTATGGTCTACTTCCGTTTCCATGTCGAAAGAAGGCGTGGTAGCCCCTAAAACCATGGTTCCGGTATATTCTTTTTCTTCTGCCTGAAAAGTATCTATCTGTTTGGTTAGTTTTCCTGTACAGATAATCAGTAAGCCAGTGGCCAGCGGATCTAATGTGCCTGCATGGCCCACCTTAAGCTTTAAGGGCTTTAATGAATTACGGATTTTACCTACTACATCAAAGGAAGTCCATTTGTATGGCTTATTGATTAGCAGTAACTCACCCTCAGCAAAGTTGAAGTCTTTAAATTTTGAATTTTCTGTACTCACGAATCTTTTTTCGGCAAAGATACAGATTATATAATTTGTAGGTTATGTCCGGTAGCCAACAAGATAATGATTACCAGTCCAGCTATGATTCTGTACCAACCAAAAACCCTGAAACCATTTTTATTTAAATAGCCAATAAAGCTTTTAATAGCCAATAGTGCTACCACGAAAGCAACTACATTCCCAATAATTAACAGGTTTACCTGCTCGTGGGTAATGGCATTTCCTTCTTTATAAAAATCATAAAGTTTCTTGGCAGTAGCAGCAAACATTGTGGGTACGGCTAAAAAGAACGAAAATTCTGCAGCCACTTTTCTACTCAATTTCTGGCTCATTCCTCCAACTATAGTAGCTCCAGAACGGGAAACCCCGGGAAGCATAGCAATACACTGGAAGAAACCGATTTTTAAAGCAGTAAGGTAATTTACATCTTCTTCTTCATTAATAGTAGGTTTATCAAACCATTTATCTACAAATAGAAGGATAATTCCGCCAATCAATAAAGAAATTCCTACTGCCATCGGACTTTCCAGTAGTTCATCAATCTTTTTACTTAGTAACAGTCCAAAAACTGCGGCCGGAATAAAGGCAACGGCGAGTTTAAGGTAAAAGTTAATGGACTTAAAGAATCTTTTGAAATACAATACAAAAACAGAAAGTATAGCGCCGAGCTGAATGGCGATGGTAAATAACTTTACAAAGGGTTCTGTTGCAATGCCCATTGTTGATGAGGCAATAATCATATGCCCCGTACTAGAAACAGGCAAAAACTCTGTTAATCCCTCTACAATAGCCAGGACAATCGCTTCAAAAGAATTCATGTATTTTTATGAGATAGTAATCGCATTAACGATAACAGGAAAACCCTTGGGTAAAGATTTTCCTGTCATTCTGGTTAATATGAATGATGATAATCCGGAAGGATAATTATTTTTTTAGAATAGCATAGATACCAAAGGCAAACCCAGCCAATACCACCAATGGGGCAAGTAAGGTTTTTCTAAAATCGTAGATATCTGTAGTGCCCATCATTAAGATAAAGCCTAATACTACAATGGCCATGCTGATAATTAATAGCTGGTAATTTTTCTTGGTGAAAACCAAGTCGCTGTGATTGTCCTTTGAAATCGGACTAGTTTTTTTTTCTGTCATTATCTGTAAAGATGATAAGATTTTAAACGTAAATATCTGCTTACTGCAAACCAGGTACTAATTCCGGTAATAAAAATGCCAATGATTAATAATCCAACAAATACAAAACCAAATTCTTTGTAGTTATTAAGGATAATGATTTCCGGCACCTCTTTTCTGGCGTAAATCAAGGTGGCCAACAAAATAATAATGGCAATAAACGCAGCAATTAAACCATGAAGCGCAGCATACAATAGAAAAGGACGGCGAATAAAATTTTTCGTTGCACCAACCAGTTGCATACTCTTAATTAAAAAGCGTTGCGAGTATATCGCCAAACGGATGGTATTGTTAATCAAAGCTAAAGCAATAACCAAAAGTACTGCAGCAAAGGCAATGATAATTAATCCTATGGTATTGATATTCTTGTTTACCATATCAATTAATGAACTTTGGTACACTACTTCTTTGACAACCGGATTTTTAGAAATGCTGGTTTTTAGTGCATCAATACTTTTATTGTTTGCGTATTCTGCCTTAAGATAGATATCGAAGGTAGAGGTTAAAGGGTTGTATCCCAGGAAGTTTACAAAGTCTTCGCCTAAATCCTGAGTCAGGTTTCTTGCCGCAAGCTCTTTGTTAACGTACTGTGTTTGCTTAACTGCAGGGTTAGCATTGAGCTCTTTTTGAAAAGCTAAAACATCAGCTTCTTTAGCACCTTCATCTACAATGATATTTAAAACAATGTTTTCTTTAACATAGTTAGATAGGTTTTTGGCATGAACAAGTACCAAGCCAAGTAGCCCCAACATTAACAAAACCAAGGCTATGCTAAATATCGTAGAGATATATACCGTTTTGGTTTTCTTAGATGCGTCGCTTACTTCGAATTCTTCCATGTATTTCAATTTTGTTTTTGCGAAAATATAAATTATACCTGATAAACGCCAATTTAATGATTTAATGATGCCGATGGGAATTATTGAGTGCTGAACTATTGAATTCTGAATGATTGAATTTTGAATAAACAGTGATCATTTTCCGAATGAACGAATAAACCCTTGAACAAATGAACCAATGACTAATGACCTGTACAATAAATGCTTCAGAATAGAGTGATTACCAGAAAACTAAAATGCCCGAAAAAAGCACAATGAGAAAGGTTTTTCCTTTTTTTGTAAAAAAACGGTACGAAATTTGGTATTCAGGCGTTAATTATTAAAACCTAAAACAATTTAATCTGCTATGAAAGCAAAAATTACATCCCTTTGTTTATTTATTTTAACCGCTATCTCTATTGTTTCTTGTAAAAAAGATGATGAATCTGTAAAGGCCCGTATTATAGGCAAATGGAATGTTAATAAAGTTGAAGTTACTGGTTATACCGGTACTGAGGCAGCAACTAAAAATGGAACATTCGGCGTAACGGGTGATTACATGGATTTCAAAGCAAATAATGATGACCAGGTAGAATTGCGTCTTACTAATCCCTTAACATCTCAATCAACCACCAACATCGGAACTTACATTGGTACTCAAGATGGTTTCAATATGGTTTTTGCTGTAGATGGATCATCGTATTGCACAATTAATACCTTAACTGAAACTAAACTAACATTCACTGCAAAAATCGATAAAACGAATGTAGTAAAGGTTTATACCTTATCAAGATAAATAATAAAGTCCCAGATTTATTTACTTAAGCCATATGACAAGTTCGTATGGCTTTTTTTGTATTTACACCTTGCTAACGCATTATTGCTGAGGTAGTTTTTGCCGAATTGGTATTTCCCTTCAACAAGTTTCAAAAAACCCTTTAATTTCTGTAATTTCGCTGCTTTAACAATTAAAACTTGCAATGGATTATCAATTCAAAGAAATAGAGCAAAAATGGCAAAAATTTTGGGCCGAAAACCAAACCTTTAAGGCCGAAAGTAATTCGGTAAAACCCAAATATTACGTGTTAGATATGTTCCCTTATCCTTCTGGGGCAGGCTTACATGTTGGCCATCCGCTTGGATACATTGCATCTGATATTTTTTCGAGATATAAAAGGTTGAAGGGATTCAATGTGTTGCATCCTATGGGATATGATTCTTTTGGTTTACCAGCAGAGCAGTATGCTATTCAAACGGGGCAGCATCCGGCCATTACAACCGAAGCCAATATTGCTACCTATCGCCGTCAGTTAGACCAAATTGGTTTTTCTTTCGACTGGAGTAAAGAGGTTCGCACCAGTGAGCCATCTTATTACAAGTGGACACAGTGGATTTTTATGCAATTGTTCAATTCCTGGTATAATATCGAGAATGATCGTGCAGAAGATATCAGTACATTAATAGAGAAGTTTAACGCTTCTGGTACCGCAGATGTAAAGGCTGTGAGCGATGAAGATACAAAATCATTCTTACCGAGCGATTGGGCAACCTTTACTGATGAAGAGCGCCAGGAAGAATTATTAAAATACCGCTTAACTTATCTAAAGGAAAGTACCGTTAACTGGTGCCCGGCATTAGGAACAGTTTTGGCCAATGATGAAGTAAAGGATGGCTTCTCAGAGCGTGGAGGTTTCCCGGTTGAGCAAAAGAAAATGATGCAGTGGAGCATGAGGATCACTGCTTATGCCGACAGACTTTTAAGAGGTTTGGATACCATTGATTGGCCTGAGCCATTAAAAGAAATGCAACGCAACTGGATTGGTAAAAGTGTAGGTGCTTCCGTAAAATTCCAGGTGGAAGGTAGCGAGAAGCAGATTGAAGTTTTTACTACCCGTGTAGATACCATTTTTGGGGTTTCCTATCTGGTACTGGCACCTGAGCACGAATGGGTGGCCGAATTGACTACTGCAGATCAAAAAGCCGATATTGAAAACTATATTGCTAAAACTAAAAAGAAATCGGAATTAGACCGCATGGCGGATACTAAAACTGTTTCGGGCGCATTTACAGGAAGCTATGTTATTAATCCGGTGAGTGGCGAACGCATTCAATTGTGGATTGCTGATTACGTTTTAGCGGGATATGGAACGGGTGCCGTAATGGGTGTACCTAGTGGCGATCAACGCGATTGGTTATTCGCTACACATTTTAATTTACCTATTGTTCAAATTTTAGATGCACAAAAGGAAATTGAAGTTCAGGCCGACCCAACTAAGGAAGGAAAATATATTAATTCTGGATTTATCGATGGCATGACCTATCAGGAGGCTGTACCGTTTTTAAATAATTGGTTGGAAGAAAAGAGACTGGGTAAAGCAAAAGTTAATTTCCGTCAGCGGGATGCTATTTTCGGTCGCCAAAGATACTGGGGAGAGCCTATTCCGGTTTACTTTAAAGATGGCCTTCCTTATTTATTACAAGAAGAAGAGTTGCCTTTACTGTTACCAGAAATTGATAAATATTTGCCTACCGAAACAGGTGAACCACCATTGGGCAGGGCAGAAAATTGGAAATATGAAGACCAGTATGAATATGAACTAAGTACTATGCCAGGATGGGCAGGAAGTAGCTGGTATTGGTACCGTTATATGGATGCAAAAAATGATCATGCTTTTGCCTCAAAAGAAGCTGTTGACTATTGGAAATCAGTTGATTTATATATTGGAGGTTCGGAACACGCTACCGGACACTTGCTATACAGCCGTTTCTGGAATAAGTTCTTAAAAGATTTGGGCTATACCCATGAAGAAGAACCTTTTAAGAAATTGATTAACCAGGGCATGATTCAGGGTAGAAGTAACTTTGTTTATCGTGTAAGTGATGAAGATGGAAAACCGACCAATACTTATGTTTCTGCAGGATTAAGAAAGGATTATAAAACATCTGCTTTGCACGTTGATGTAAACATTGTAGAGAACGATATACTGGATTTGAATAAATTTAAAGCCTGGCGTGAAGAATATGCCAATGCTGAATTTATTTTAGAAGGTGGCAAATACATCTGTGGCGTAGAGGTAGAGAAGATGTCTAAATCAAAGTTCAATGTGGTTAATCCAGATGATTTGATTGAGCGTTACGGTGCTGACACTTTGCGCATGTACGAGATGTTTTTAGGTCCGCTAGAGCAAAGTAAGCCATGGAATACCAACGGTATTGAAGGGGTTTTCAAGTTCTTACGTAAATTCTGGCGTTTGTTCCACAACGAAGACTTAACATTCCACGTAAATGATGCCATTCCAACGAAGGCAGAATTGAAGTCATTGCATAAAATCATTAAAAAGGTACAGGATGATGTGGAGCGTTTTTCGTTTAATACCTCAGTATCTAGTTTTATGATTGCAGTAAACGAGTTAACGGATTTAAAATGCAAAAACCGTCAGGTATTGGAAGATATGGTGATTATTTTATCGCCTTATGCACCACATATCTGTGAAGAACTTTGGGTTTTATTGGGTAATGAAGCGGGAACACTTTCTTACACCGCATTCCCAACCTTCAACCCGGCTTACCTGGTAGAAGATGAGTTTGCTTATCCGGTTTCTGTAAATGGTAAAATGAAAATGAACATCAATTTGCCATTAACTTTAGAGCAAAAGGAAGCCGAGGCAATTGTTTTAGCCAATGAGCAATTCCAGAAATACTTAGAAGGCAAGACACCTAAAAAGATCATTTTTGTAAAAGGAAAGATTATTAACGTAGTGGTTTAGGTTGAGCCAAAGCTAAGCTTAAATACAGAAGCTGAAAGCGAAGTATAAAATAAAAGAAAAACCCGAGGAGTTTGTACTTCTCGGGTTTTTTATTAGGTAGTCAACTGATTGTTTAATTGTTGAACTGTTTAATTGTTTAACTGGAAACTGCAAACTGCATGGTGCTGGTGAGTTGCTTAGCTGTTGAGTTGGTTAGCGGTCCAATTGCTCAACTGTACATCGTCAACTGCAAACTGATTGTTTAATTGTTGAACTGTTTAATTGCTCAACTGGAAACTGATTGCTTAATTGTTTAACTGGAAACTGGAATCTGCCAACTGAAAACTGCCTACTGAAAACTGCCTTAAGCTTTTCTTCTGTTGCCGCCAAACTTTCTGTTATTGCTTGCATTTCTAGGTTTGCCGCTCATGTTACCATCACCGCTTTTACCGCCGCCGCCACCTTTTGATGGGCGTTGTGGTTTGCGTTTAACCTGAGCCTTAGCCAACATACTTTGCCAGCTTAAAGGATAAGGATGGTCTTCAACAATTGGAAGCGTAATCTTAATCAGTTTCTGAATGTCTAGTAAATATTCATTCTCTTCTGCATCACAGAAAGAAATGGCATTCCCATTTGCACCTGCTCTACCGGTACGACCTATACGGTGTACATAACTTTCAGGAATATTCGGTAATTCATAATTGAATACGTGAGAAAGTTGCTCAATGTCAATTCCTCTAGCAGCAATATCGGTTGCTACCAATACACGGATTTTCTTTTCTTTAAATTCTGTTAATGCTCTTTGACGGGCATTTTGTGATTTATTTCCATGAATGGCTGCGGCTTTAACGCCTGCGTGACCTAAATCCTTTGCAATTCTATCTGCACCGTGTTTTGTACGGGTAAAAACCAGTGCTGTTTCAATGCTCTTATCTCCTAAAAGGTGAATTAACAACTTCTTTTTATCTGGCTTATCAACGAAATAAATAGACTGATTAATGGTTTCAGCCGTAGAAGAAATAGGGGTAACCTCTACCTTGGTAGGGTTAGATAAAATGGTATTGGCTAATTTTTGAATTTCATCAGGCATGGTTGCCGAGAAAAATAAGGTCTGGCGTTTCGCAGGGAGTTTAGCCACCACTCTTTTTACATCGTGGATAAAACCCATATCCAACATCCTGTCTGCTTCATCTAACACAAAAAGCTCGATAGTGTTTAAATTAATGAATCCCTGATTCATCAAATCCAACAAACGACCCGGTGTAGCTACCAGAATATCCACACCTCTTTTAAGGGCATCAGTTTGCGGTGTTTGTCCAACGCCACCAAAAATAACCAAATGGCGCAGGTTTAAATTCCGCCCGTAAGCCTTAAAGCTTTCTTCAATTTGAATGGCAAGCTCTCTTGTTGGGGTTAAAACTAATGCTTTAATATTTTTTGAAGCTTTAGTGTTGATGTGCTTCTCATGTAAAAGTTGTAACATGGGAATAGCAAATGCGGCAGTTTTACCTGTTCCGGTTTGCGCGCAGCCTAATAAATCTTTTCCTTTTAAAATGGTAGGAATTGATTGTTCTTGTATGGGGGTTGGTTGTGTATAACCTTCGGTCTCAAGTGCCTTTAAAATAGGCTCAATGAGGTTTAATTCTTTAAATAACATGTATAATTTCTAAATATTTGCGAAGAAGCCGGAACAATCATCAGAGATGAAGGACTAGCTTGCGGAGAGAGCGATTTATTGTGATAGAGAAAAAATCACAAATGCCATATTCCTGCTTCGGGGGCAAAGATAGGTAAATTAATTTGTATTTAAGATTACTGTGGTATTCTAAGGAATTAGCATGCAACTAAACATAGCTAATGCTTTAAGGCAAAATCAGGCTGTTAAAAAATGCTAAAATTTTCAGGCCCAAAGCAATAAAACCGTATTATTGCACTTATACGTACATATTAATATGTGGAATAAGAATCTAAAAAATTTCATGCTTCTGGTTTTTTTACTGGGCTTCCAAACAATTGCTTTCGGACAAAGTAAAAAGGTACAACTTCCTGCCAATTGGTTTAATCTTGATCTAATAGAAAGTGGTTATTTTGGAATCAGTACCGAAAAGGCTTATCGCGAGCTACTAAAGGACAAAAAGCCTAAAGAAAAGATTATTGTTGCAGTAATTGATGGTGGAGTAGACACGAAGCACGAGGATTTGAAGGATGTGCTGTGGACGAATAAAAACGAAATTCCAGGAAACGGTATAGACGATGATGGAAATGGCTATGTTGATGATATACATGGCTGGAATTTTATAGGCTCAAAAAAAGGAAATCTGGAGTTTGATAACCTGGAATTGGTTAGGTTGTTGCGGATATACACGCCTAAATATCAGTCTACTACAAATTTAACTCCCTTAGATAGTGCACAAAAGGAGGAATTCAGGTTATACAAAAAAATGGTTGGCGATTTTGGTAAAAAATATGAAGATGCCAGCAAAACCTTTCCTGTACTCATTGCCATTAAGAAAGTAATGGATTCTGTTGCTAAAATTAATAACAAACCAGTAGCCAGTTTAGAAGATATTGATAAATATGTGCCCGATAATGAAGATGAAGAATATGTAAAAACCATTATTAAAAAAGGCACCAAGGAAGAGGGAAGTGTAGAGAAGTTTTATAAGAGTATTAAGGATGGGTACGATCAATACGATGCCATGCTTAAATACAATTTGAATCCAAAATACGATCCACGTGCAGCATTGGTAGGCGATGATTATAGCAATTCGAACCAGCGTAATTATGGTAACAATGATGTAAAAGGACCTGATGCAAAGCACGGAACCCACGTTTCAGGTATTATTGGTGCCAATCGCCTCAATAATTTAGGGATAATGGGAGTGGCTAATCATGTTGAGATCATGGCCATTCGAGTTGTACCTACTGGCGATGAACGGGATAAGGATGTAGCCAACGGAATAAGATATGCGGTAGATAATGGGGCGAAGGTAGTTAACATGAGTTTTGGAAAATCGTACAAGTGGGATAAGAAAGTGGTAGATGAAGCTGTCAAATATGCAGAAAGCAAAGGCGTTCTACTGGTTCACGCCGCTGGTAATGATAATCAGAACAATGATATTGAAGAAAACTACCCTAATAAATACTTTGATAGCCCTGAAGCGGAAGCTTATAAGGAAGCACATAAAAAGCCCTTTAACCCCGACTTTAGTCCGCCAAAGGCAATTAACCAGAATGGAATGGGAATGAGGCCACCATTAGAACGGAATGCGATTATTAAACCTGCTCCCTTAGATTCTGCTAAATATAAACTACCTCATGCTTCTAATTGGATAGAGGTAGGTGCCAGTGCCTATAAAGATGATGATAACCTAAAAGCCGATTTTTCTAATTACGGTAAATATAATGTAGATGTTTTTGCACCAGGTTTTTTAATTAACTCTACCATTCCGGAAGGTAAATATGAAGAATTGGATGGTACAAGTATGGCATCTCCTGTAGTGGCCGGATTGGCAGCCTTAATTTTAAGTTACTACCCTCAATTAAAGCCGGCTCAGGTACGGGAGATCATCATGAAATCTGTGAGCAAGGTGAATCACAAAATCAAGTATAAGAATGAAAAAGACGAAAATGTGAAAGTTCCTTTTTCTGATATCTGCGTAAGTGGTGGTATTGTCAATGCCTATCAAGCGTTGAAGCTGGCCGAAACTTATAAGTAGATCGGTTGGCAGTTTTCAGTTTTCAGTTCGCTGTTAACAGTTCAGGTTTGAATTTACAGTTCTTGGCATCAATTAAATGGTTTGGATAAAATCATGAAAAGTGCCAAATGGATAGCCTTTTGCCTTCATCCAGGCGATTAGTTGCTCCATGCGTTTAATCATTTTCGTGCCTGTATTTTTCCGAACATACCCCGGGAAACCAAAACGTTCAACATCATCCAAATCGGTAAATTCCCATGGGTGAAAGTAAATGTTAAGGTAGTTATCTTTTTTATAGGTCCACTGGGCTAAAAACTTGTAAATACTGAGCGGTAGGTTATGGAAAGAAAGCCAAAATAACGGGAATCTAATAACAGGACTTACTGAGGCAGGAATCTGCAATACCTCATTTTTTCTAAAAAAGGTTCTGGATATATGGAAGTTATTATATCTTCCTGGCAAATAAGTTGGGTTAATGGAGGTATTGTAAACATAGCCAGCTTTCTGAACTTCTTTTTCATCTACGGGCATCATTCTGGCCATGCGGTAACCTGTTATCTCTACCCCCGATAACTTTTGCAGTTTGCGTTTAGATTGGAGTAAATGTTCGGGTTTAAAATCGGAATGGTAATAGCCATGTGAAGCGAGTTCATGCCCGGTTTCTGTAATTCTTTTAATTAAGTCAGGAATATTTTCGGCAAAGGTAACAGTACAGAAAAAGGTAGCTTTAACATCATACCGATCTAAGAGGTCTAAAATGGCTATGGTGCCGGCACGAGATATGGCAATCTGGTCTTCAAATGCAATCTCCTTGCCGTATTCAAATGGCATATCAAACTCTTCTATATCAAAACTTAGTAATACCATTATCTAGTTGGAATGTTGGTTGAACGGATAATATAATTAGGACGGTTTTTGCTCTGCATAAACATTTTCCCCACGTAAATGCCAATAATCCCTAAGATAATTAATTGTAAACCTCCGAAGAAGACGATAGTCATGATGACAGAGGCCCAGCCAGAAACTTCTACATGGTTTAAAAAGGCATAAAGTACATAAGGAACGTATAATACTGAAGCAAATGAAAGGATAAAACCTAAATAAACAGCAGAATAAAGTGGCTTAATGCTAAACGAAGTAACACCATGCAGGGCTAACCTAAACATTTTTTTAATGGTATATTTACTTTTTCCAGAGAAACGGGCAGCAGGATTATATTTAATGGCATATTGCTTAAATCCTAACCATTTTACTAATCCGCGTAGGAAAGGTTCATTTTCCTGGAAATTGCGAAAAACATTCACAACTTTCTGATCAAGTAATCTAAAATCGGCTGCTCCAGCTTCTAATTCAATATCTGATAGCCAGTTTAACAATTTATAAAATAGACTGGAAGAACTTCTTTTACCTTTAGACAGGTTTTTATCCTCTTCTCTAATGGTATACACCACTTCGAAGCCTTCTTCCCATTTTTGAATCATCTGGGGAATCAACTCTGGTGGGTGCTGCATATCGCAATCCATAGAAATGACACAATCGCCAAAGGCATGGTCCATTCCGGCTTTAACGGCTAATTGGTGCCCGAAGTTTTTGGAGAACTCTAAAAAAAAGATGTTCTCGGCCGTTGCGGCATATTCTTTTATTCTTTCGAGCGTATGGTCTGCACTTCCATCATCTACTAAAATAATTTCGTAGTTATAATTAAGCGTCGCAAATACACCTTTAATACTCTCTGCAATTACAAAAATATTATCTGCTTCGTTGTAAGCAGGGATAACTATAGAAACTAATTTATTCATTTATTGGCAATCTGATAGGTTCCAAAATCTTCTTTCAGCATTTGATAGGTCAAAGTTAGCCAAATTACCACGCATGGTAGTGCTTTAAGCGAGTTTAAACGGATAAATTCTTTAACGGTGCGAGGGAAAATATCTGTAGGGGATAAGCTTGTAAGTAGAAAGGCGAAAACAAATAGGGCGATGATCCATGCCGGTTTAGGGCTCGGTTGAACGATAAACCAAATGGCTACTCCGGCAAAAGCAATAATATAGGTTGGAGATTCGGATCCGCTGCTAAAAATGACTGTGAAAATGAGCGTTGAAGCCAGAAGCATGAGCTGGAACCCTAGGTTTTTATATTGTTTGATTCTGAAATAAGGCAGCGCAAATAAGATAAGTCCGCCAATTAGAAAGGGACCGTTAGGAATAGTCACATCTCCAGATATCCTGCGTACCATACCCATAAGTGAAATATCCTGAAAAGAAGTTAGTGATGCATTTAAGGAATTTTTGTGGGTTAAAGATTGATACCAATCCTGATAACTCTGTATAATAAAGGCTGGTGAAGAGATGGCCATTGGCAATACAAACAACACCAGAAATGCCGCAATTCCTCCTAAAATGAATTTAAACTTATTTTTAGTAAAGAAGAAAAAAGCCAGTCCTACAATACCATATAGTTTAATTAATGTGCCTAAAGCAATAAAAAAAGCCGATTGAACCTCTTTCCTTTGAACTGCGTAAGAAAAGCTCAATAAAATTAAACCGGTAAGTGCAATATTAAATTGAAAGCTGAATAATGCCGTTAAAGTTTCGTGGGCACAGATCCAGGCAATTATTGTTTTTTTATTTTGGGAAAGTGGCAAGCTGTAAATTCCCCAAAGTAAGATAGCTACATTAGCAATGTTCCATAGGAAAGTTCCCAGGCCATCGGGTAGTAAGGCAAAAGGTGCTGCAAATAACGAGAAAACAGGCCCATAGTGGTTACTATCCAAGTATTCAGCGTAGTTCTTGTAAAGATTTTGGGCATCCAGCGTATGCCAGAAAACATATTTATAAATGAGGTAATTATTGAAGCTATGGTGTAAATATTGTTTGCTGGTTGCGATAATAGCCAGTAAAACATATAAAACAATAATACATTCCTTTCTCAATAGAAAAGCGATCGCTTTTTGAAAATTTGGTTTGCTCAACAGGGTCATTGTGATTTTGCCACAATATAAGGAATTTCTGTGTAGTGAATTACTTCAACAAGGCACATAAATTTCTTTTAAAGGGATTGGAGTGCTGTTTAGTAAGCGGTATGCAGGCTGAGTGTTTTTTCAAATGTGACTTTAAAGGTTGTTCCTATTTCTGGTGAAGAGCTAACCTCAATCTTCAAGTTCAAATAATTAGCGATACTTTTTACAATAGCAAGGCCTAAACCATAACCCATATTTTCGGCATGTCCGGTTTTTTTAAAGCGATCAAAAATGTATGGAATTGCTTCGGCTTTAATGCCAAAACCGCTGTCGATAACATATATTGTGTAATTACCTTTTTCTAAGCCGTCAGTAATTTTTATTGTGCCATTGTCTTTGTTGAATTTGATGGCATTATTAATCAGGTTGTAGAAAAGCTGAAATAAAAGGTCGTGATTTATATTTTTAATTTTTATCTGTTGATTAAGATTGACCTGTAAGTGAATGTTTTTTTCTTCCATTCTATGGCTTATTTCCTCTGCAATTTCATTAAATAATTTTTGTGGCTCTAGCTGTTCCAGTTTAGAAAATTGTTCATTTTCAATTCTTGAAATTAGAAGGAGTGAGCGGGAAATTTTCTTTAATCTTTCGAGGGTCCTCATCATATCCACAATGTGCTCCTGCACTGTCTCGGAAGCCGATTCTTCGGTAAGTAAATTTTCCATCTTATTTTGTAAGATGCTGATGGGGGTCATAAACTCGTGAGAAGCATTGGCCGTGAACTCTCGCTCCTTCTCAAAGGCTTCATTGATCTGATCCATTAAAGATATGAGCGACTCATCGAGGTACTTAAAATCATAGGTACTGGTTGTAATGTTACCCGGGTTCTTTTTAAAAGGAAACCTGGTATTAGCCAGCCTGAGTTTTATGATTTGGCTTAGGGGTTTAATCAATTGACGGGTAAAAATTAAATCGATAATAATGCTCAAGGCGATAAGGAAAATAAGAACATATAAAGCAAAGCGTTGCAAGGCATCATTATACAGGTTGATACTTGCAGTAGTTTTACCGATTTCTAAGAGATAATTTTTCTTATTCTTTTGAAAAGTAAAACTCAATACCCGGTAAGCCAATGTATCTTGCTCTACAATTCTTTTGGTATCGCGTATAGTATCCAGTTTAAGGCCTGGAACGGCAGCTTCCAGTGCGATATACTCATCTTTAAGCATGGTATAGCTTCCGTAATTTTCTTCACCTTCGAGATAATAATCAAGTCCCTTATTATTGATGTTTTGGAGAACTTTTTTTTGCTGGTTCCTGAGGGAAAAGTTGGTGTAGTTAGCAGCAATCTGCCCAACTAAGAAGGGAAGCAATAGCACAAACAGACCTACAATTGCCAGTTTAGATCCGGTAATAAATAAAGTAAGTTTAGTAGATAGTTTCAATTACTTTTTAATTCTATAGCCAACACCCCGAACGGTTTCCAGCCAATCAGTAGGTGCATAAATATTTAACTTCTTTCTGATATTTTTAATGTGGGCATCTATGTAATTCGAATCGTAATCATCATCTACAAAGTTTCCCCAGATATGTTCACTCAACTGTATTCTGGTGAGTACCCTGTTTTTATGAAGCAGCAGATAGCTTAATAAATCAAATTCTTTACGGGAAAGTTCAATTTGTTCTTCGCCAAAGAAAACGAACCGTTTTTGAAGGTCAACGTTGAAGTTGCCGAGGGGGAGGAGTTCTTCTGCAACTTTAAATTTTCTTCTGGCAATGGCTTGCATCCTGGATTGGAGCTCGGGCAAGAAAAAGGGTTTTGCCAAATAATCGTCAGCCCCCATATCCAAACCAGCCACTCTATCTTCGAGCTTTCCTCTGGCCGTAAGGATAATATACGCTGCATCAGGATTACTTTTTTTTGCTTTAGTTAAGAGATCAAAACCATCACCATCGGGTAAACCTAAATCAATCAATACATAATCATACTGGTTCATCTCCAGTTTTTCGAAACCCTGTTTAAAGTTATGTGCAAGATCACATAAGAAAAAAGCCTTTTTGAGAAATTTTTCCATCTCAAAGGCAAGCGTTTTTTCATCTTCTATGATTAATACCTTCATGCTAAAACTGATAATAAACAGCCAGACCAAAGAATGATTGTTGATGTTTAACCTCCTCTTGCTTTGAATTTCCCAATATCGAGAATTGATAACTGGCTTCTGCGAGAAAGTTTCCTGTACTATAATTTACAGGCAATTTGAAGTTATAGGCAAGCAATTTGAATTGATTCGTTGAGCTTTCTATGGTTTCAGTGGTATTGCCATTCACAATTCCTGGGGCCGAGCCGCTTTTTCCGTTGCCATTAGAATTTTGTCTTTTACTTTTTTCTACAATGTAGGTTTCATAAAAACGGGTTGTGCCTGCCGTTATTTCGATTGCTGGTGTAATCGAGATGAGGTTATTGTCGTTAAAGATTGTTCCAAGTTCGATTTCTTTTGAATTACCGAGGCTTAGAAACAGGTCCCGCTGCCTTCCGAAAGCAAAGTCGATACTCATATCTGTTTTAAACCAGGGCCATTGATAGGCAGCCGAAGTATTTATATTGTTGCTATTGGATGCTTGCAGCAAAGGCGAGTTAGTTGGGAAAAAGGAGTGTGTATAGGCAATACCGGTGGTAAATTTTTCGTTGAAATCGTATTCATAGCCGATGCCTAAATCAGTTTCTGAGATTGCTGAGCCATAATTTAGAAGTTTGTAACCGCCACCTGAAAAATATAAACCGTTCGAAAACCTTAAGGTAGCATTGAATAAAACATAAGGGTATTTCTCTGATGTAACCTGACCGTAATAATTAATGTTGCTGTTGTACATGGCTGCAACGGTAAGTGTTGCTTTCGTCGAATCTTGCTGGGCATGCACCTTTGCTACTATAAAAGAGATGAATATTATGAGGCGGATCTTCATAGGTTTACCCGTTAAGGTCTTTTAATCTTCGGTTTAATAATTTTAATAGGTTTTACTTTTACGTTTGGCTTTACTGCCATTGGCTTAATTTGTCGTTTAGCTCTCGGTACCTCTTTAATTTTAGGCTGATCTGGTTTTGGGTGGCCTGACGTTTTTTTATCCAATTTTTTCTGATCCTGTTTTTTTCGCTCTTGCCCTTGTTGTGTATTTAGGGAAACTTCATAAGAGCCCACAACAGTATTGTCCATCCTTGAGGCGAGTGCACATGCTGAAATAAAAAATATGAGGGAAAGTGTAAGGGCTAATCGGATCATTTTATAAATATAAAAAAAGTTTACCCCATTACGAGGTAAACTCCTACCTAAAACCATCATGACAGATGGAGCTTATACACTCAAATGTAGATAGGCAACATGAAAATAAGATGAAAAAAATAAATTAAAAATTTCATGTTGGTTTCATCTTCGGCCTTCAACTTTGGGTATAAAAACTTGAAATAACATCTACAATTATGAAAACAAAATTTGCCTATACCGTTATAGCCGTATTAGTAACCGTGGTGCTGATGACTTTTAACGGATGTAAGAAAAATTCATCCAGTCAGGGAACTACTAAAGTTCAAATAAAAATGACTGATGCCCCAGGTAATTTCGATAAGATCAACCTGAGTGTAAAAGAAATCGTTTTGGTATCGGGAGATAAGCCTTACATTTTCGCGGCAAGCACTGGAATATTCGATATTCTGGATTTTAGAATCGGAACCAGCAATCCAGATATTTTAGTTGCTTCTGGCGAGATGCCTACTGGCGAGATCACAGAAATTAGATTGGTACTCAATGAAACCGGAAATACCATTGTGGTAAACGGTATTCAGCAGGAGCTTAAAACTCCAAGTGCACAAACCTCTGGTTGGAAAGTGAAGTTGACGGCCAATCCTGAATTAGTTGAAGGCGCAACTTATACGTTACTTTTAGATTTTGATGCTGCAAAATCTATTGTGAGCACGGGAAATGGAAAATATTTATTGAAACCAGTGGTACGTGGTGTAGCTGCTGCAACTACAGGATTAATTTCCGGAACAGTTTTACCTCTGGCCAGCCATCCTGAGGTATTGGTTATTGCAGGGACAGATACTGTGGGTACTGTAGCTGACCCGTTAACTGGCAGATTTACTGTGGGTGGTTTGGCATCGGGTATTTATTCGGTAAAATTTGTGCCGGTTGTAGGTTACAAAGACAGTACAATCACTGCTGTGAATGTTGCTTTGGGACAAAATACAGCCTTGGGTACCATCACCTTGAAACAATAAAAAACTGAAATTCACATCTAAATATAAACACATGAAAAAGTTACTTTTGCTGTTATTACTCGTACTGGGTACCAGCATTTCTTTTAAATCTCAGGCTCAGGTAAGTGTAAATGTAAATATAGGCTCGCAGCCACAATGGGGGCCCGTAGGATATGATTATGTAGATTATTACTATTTGCCTGATATTGAAAGTTATTATTATGTGCCTAAAAGGCAGTTTATTTATTTAGGTACTGGGGGCTGGGTTTTTGCTACCTCATTACCACCCAGATACAGGGGGTACGATTTATACAATGGCTATAAAGTAGTTATCAACTCTCCTCAACCTTACCGCTATTTTACTACACATAAAGTGAAGTATGCTAAGTTTAAAGGAAATCATGGTCAATCGGTTATAGCAAAAAGTAAGAACAAGAAATATGTGGTGGGGAATGCTAAGGGCAATTCCAAAGCTTACAAAGCTGTTTCTTATCAGAAGGCTAAGCCGGTTAAGCTACAGCATATTAATAAGGGAAACGGCAAAGGAAATGGCCAGGGTAATGGCAAAGGAAAACATTAGTTGTTTGTGTTATCAAAATAAAAAACCTCCAAATCCGGAGGTTTTTTATTTAATTCTTTTTTTGCTGTCCTGGAGCAAAGGGTCTTGCAGATTTAGAACCTGTACCCTTTTTTGCTTGCCCGGGAGGAACTTTTCCGCTGTTGCCAGCCGTTCTGGTGGTATAACATGCACTGGTTAAAAGCATTGCTGATAATGCCAGGATAAAGTATATCTGTTTCATAGTTTTTTATAGGATTGTACTATAACTGTGCCAAGTTCATATTCCACGGAGCAGATAAGCTGATCTAAAATTAATGGCTTGAGTAACAATTAAAATAGTCAATCGTTTGCGCTGTTTTTGATTTTGCTTTTACCTCATGAGTGCCCTATTTTTAAATTAAGTCAACTCAATTTGGCCTTATTAATAACCAAGCACTCAAATGAAACCAAATATGAAATCAGTATGGGTAATGGCGCTAACGGCGATGTGTACCTTAAAGGCAACTGCACAAACGAAAGATCCTGCCCATGTAATCATCTCTCCAAATGCTACCCTATCTAAACTAGACACTACTTTTAGAGGTGCTATTAGTAAATGGAGTAATCAGGCGCTGAAAGAAAAGGATTACAAATTGATAAAGGCGCATCCATCAGCAGCTAACTTCCCGGGGGAAGTTAAGCCCAATTACAAGTTTATTGACCGAGAAGTTAAAATAACCCATCAAAAAAACAGTGATGCATTGGTGCCGATTGTTTCTAAACTGGATTATTCTGGCCAGTGGAGCAATAATCTATACAGTACCGGTTTATATGCCATTGCTGGGGAATACATCGAAATTACGGTTCCAAAAGGCCTGAACACACAAGGTATGATTGTCCAGATTGGTGCACACAGCGATCGTTTAGATCAGTGGGTAGCCGGTAAGGAAGATTGGCGGCGGATGCCATTAGTGGTAAAAAAGGAGGAATTAAAAACAGGAACCCATCGCTTTGCTTCGCCTTTTGGTGGATTGATCTATATTGGTTATCCGCCGCGTGGAGAAAACTGGGAAGCCACTTTTAAAATTACGCACGCCATAGCGTCGCCAAGGTTTATTTTGGGCGTTACTACAGCAGAAGAATGGAAGAAACAACTTCAGGATAACAAAGCACCCTGGGGAGAGTTGGCAACCAAAAACGTAATTATTACTGTAATGGATAGCGTATTGCAAAAAGTTACCGACCCCGAGCATACCATGAAATTATGGGATTTAATTATTGAAGGAGAAATGGATCTGGCTCAGATTCCGTTACCTTTTTACAGGGCGCAACGTTTTGTGGTAGATGAGCATATTGGTGGTGGCTTTATGCACAGCGGTTACCCAATGATGGTTCACCATTCACCAAGCAGAAAAATGATTTCAGCCGATGTGATTGCCAATCCGGAATTGCTGATGAAACCTAGTGGCGGTGGTGCAAACTGGGGCTTTTTCCATGAAATTGGCCACAATATGCAAAATATGGACTGGGTGTTTGGCGGCACCACCGAAGTTAGTAACAACCTCTTCTCCTTATATATGTTTGATAGACTGGTTGGTGGAAGAGACAATAGCCACACCGCAATTTCTAATGCAAGTACGCAGAAAATATTGAAGAGTTACTTTGCCGAAGGCCCATCTTATGAGAAATGGAAGAAAGATCCCTGGACCGGATTAACAACCTTTCGCCAGTTGCAGGAAGGGTTCGGCTGGGAAACCTTCAAAACCTTTTTCAGGGCGTACCATAAGCTTCCTTTTAAAAATGGAAGAGCAAAGGATCAGGAAAAAATTGATTTCTTTGTGAAAACATTCTCTCAATCTGCGAAAAGAAATGTTGCTCCATTTTTTATCCAATGGGGAATTCCCGTTTCGGAAAGCGTCGTCAAGGAATTAGAAATACTTCCAGGTTGGATGCCTTTTAATTTTCCTCCCTTAAACTAGGTGATGAATAGAAGCACAAATAGTAATAACATCTTGATGGCATTTACTTAGGCAATAACAATTAAATATTCTTCAGGTTAAATAATGATGACTGCTGCAAATCTTTGATAAAATGGATTAATAGTTTGCGCATTTCTAAAGATAAATTATCAGTTGGCAATAGTTACTTTCGAACAAGCTGATTCCTTGGGTATGAATAAATCTATTTAAGTTAATATTTTGTACACTTCTGTTTCCTTGTTTTTTATATGTCGCGCAAATAAAAAACAATACAATGTTATGGTTATTCTATTTGATAACCAGTGATTTAATAGTTTTCATGCCTTTGGGAATAGCGATATCCAAACCCTTAATATTTACAGATTGGTAAAAACATTTTTGCTGCCTGAGCTTAACTTCTTAATATTAAAAACGAGCAAGGAACAAAGACTATCGCATTATCTTGACCTTATTTACCGCCAAAAGGAAAGCGTAACTATTAACAGTTTTGTTGCCAGAGCTTAACTATTCTTAACTTCAATGTTCTTAACCATGAAAACGAGAAACACGAAAGAACAAGGAACAATGAGCCAGGACTATTGCTCTAGCTCCATACCTATTTTTTTAGTACCGAAAGATATTACCCAGCCAGGACTAACTATTTAACTCTGGTCAAAATCACATCATCCACATAACAAAAAGCATTCGCATTTCCTTCAGCCACAAAACCGATTTCTACCTTACCAGATTTTACAGGAATTTCTGTTAAGGTTATGGTTTGCCAGTTGGGGTTTGCCGTTTTGATACGCGATTGAAACATGGCACCCACACTCGAAGCATACATTTCAAGCAGATTAAAGCCATCACTATTTTTTATTTTTGCTGAAAGCGTGTAAAGTCCGTCTTCCAGTTTTACAAATGGAGAGGAACCAATCACTTGAAAGGTTTTTCTTTTAAAGTTAACCTGATCACTAAATTGCAGACTCTTTTCTCCAATAACCTGTTTACGGTCGTTTTCTGTATTGAAAAAGTTTAAACTTGGCGATTTAATGCTGTCCAGACTTATTTTATTGCCTTCAAGCACCTGAGTAGTCCAGCCGGTGAGCTGTTCCTGCACAGGTTTGGCAGAGCTGGGAATACGCCTGCGATCGGCTTCAAAACTTCCATTCTTTACATAATTATTATCCGCTGCAACGGTCCATTTACCTGTTTCAATATCAAGGTTCCAGGAACTTAAAGAATTAAAATAGGGTATTTTGCCCTCAAATGAGATAGGGCACCATTGGTTATATCCCAAGCCGTTTCCGGCGAAATTGGCCCAACGATCGCCACAATAAACCACTGTTTCTTGCTCAGTACCTTTTATGGTGTAGAAAAAACCTGTTTGCGATACATGTGCATAATCTTCCGCTGCACCGTTCATAATTTGCATATTATTGGCTGGAAGGTAAGGACCACGAATGTTATCTGCAACCAAATAATAAGCATGTGAAGCATCCCAGCCGTAAATGTTAGAAGCGCACATGTAATAACGGTTCTTGTATTTAAATAAGCAATTACCTTCCCGACTTTCTCCTTTAAAAACTTCAGTACAATCTAACAGATTCACTTTTCCATCTTTAACGCCAATTTCCGAAACATATATTTTATTCCTGCCTCTGCCATAAGAATAGATCAGGTAAGATTTTCCGCTATCTTCATCTGTAAATACCGTTTGATCACCCGTATTGGATGTTCCGATCATTTCCTCCATGCTAATCTCCTGATGCCAGGTGAATTGTCCTGTCGGGCTGTCTGATGTCGTAATTAATACTTTATTGCCATGTTGAACAATTAAAGCATATTTATTTAAGGCTTTTATGTAGGCTACTCCAAGCCGGCCAACCCAGGTTTTATTCGGTTTATTTACTTCCTCAGCAGTGAGCACGTTATTTTCAAATTTCCAGTTTACCAAGTCGGTAGAACTGTAACAGGTTACCGCCTCAAAGTTACTTTTAGCCTGTGTAATGGACGGATTGCGAAGATAAAGCTCGGCCTCTTTGTAGTGAACGCCATACCAATAATACTTCTTTTCCCCTGTAGCAGGATTAGCAAACTTAAAAATTCCACCACCCTGACTATAAATCGGGCGATCATCCTCTGTGTTCCAAAATACGTCGTTTTTGATGTTTCGTTGCTGTGCCTGAGTGGTTTGTAGTCCGGAGACCCCTAATAAAAGTAAAACGAGAATTGGGCTAAGATGTATGCTAAATTTCATTATGTATTGCACTAATTCCTTCATCAACATTTCTGACCGATAAAGGTTTGTTTGAATTATTGGTTAGATGAGAGACGATGAAGTTAGCGATTAAACATTTAATTAAAAAACGACAGGGAAGGGGCTATGCAACAGAAATTTTATAATGGATATAATTTGTGAAAATTCTAAATGGCTATATTTACAGAACCATCCGAGAAAACAAGAAATCTATGTCAATTTATTTAGAGTTTCCATCCATTCAAAATTACCCTGTTTACAAGCCTTTAGAAGATGCGTTGTCTGTTGCTATTAATTGTTTGGTGACAACCGTTGGTGTCGAAGAAAGTAAAGAGCAGTCAGAGGATTAGTCAAAGATTAAGTTAAAAGTTTTAGATTAAAGATCCCGCTCAGTTTTGGCTCTTCTCCAATCCTCTAAAAACTGACCGTATTGCAATTTTGCAGTTTTATTTGGATTACTTAGCGACTGTGCTGTAATCTCCCACTCATCAACAGCTGTTACCTTTGCCTCCTCGTGTAAGATTAAGCTATCTTTTGGAAGATTATCAACACTTACCTTGATAATATCATTTACTTCTACTTGTTGAAATAGAATAAGATTGTGCACCACCCGCCAGACAGGATTTTTAAGGAGATCCTGGAGTTCGTATGAACGATAATAAGGTTTGTTTTTCCCAATTGCACTGGCCACAAAACACTTGTTTTTTGGGTCAAACTGAACTAAAAAACTATGCATTAAAGGGGCAATGAGCTTATCTCCCAGGTAAACTTTTTCACCTTTTTGAGTGAGGAAACCAGTAAAGAATTGTTCTGGATCAAGCATATCGTTTAACATTTTATTAGTTCTTGGCAAATTTATATAAATCAGCAATAAATAGTACTAAATTTCAATTGATGCCTTGGTATTCCTTTGACATTCTAGTGCAAGCATTCATATTTTCAGAGTAATCGCTTAGAGTGAATTTTCTCTTTTTAGTAGCCATGTATTTTTTATAAATTTGGTAAAACCCTAACCGAAAAGCAATGAAGAAAACATTAATGATACTGTTTACAGTATGTGCACTTTTAAGCTGCAAGAAGAAAAATAATGATATAACAAAAGAAACCCTAAGCGGAAAATGGTCTACAGCTGGATATACTATCACCTTGTATAATTCCTCTAATGTGGTGGTTAGCCAAATCGTTGCAGATGCCATAAAAACTTACTGGACTTTTGACGATACTAAAGTTACCTTAACAACTGATAACTACATAGCAGCAAGATCCGCAGAATATACCGTAACTAAAGCACAAAACACTAGATTTCTGCACATTTCGAGCAGTGAGATTGCCATGTATAGCGATTGGGAAATTGTAGAGCAAACCGATAATATTCTGGTGCTTAGTGCAGACGTAACGGATAGAAGTGCGCTTAACTATGGTAATGGCCAGGTGGCAGCCAGAGGAAAAATTACTATACGACTTAATAGGGTTGGTTAACCGAGCTGTTTGTATAGTAATTTGTATAACTAATTGTATAAAAATTGTCTTATTTGTAATTCAAAAAAAATAATTTTTGCATATTAAGAAAAAGTTTCTACCTTTGTTCTTGAGAGCGTTAATTTAGATACGGGCGTATATGCTTAGGCAGTACGTCCGTTTTTTTATGCCCGCTGTTCAAACAGTTGTTGTCATGTTGTTTGTGCTTGTTAACTAGTTAAAAATGCCGGTTGCTAACTGATACCTGCCAAATGCTAAGTATCTTTTTCTAGTTGTGATATTCTAAATATTTCCCTGGTAATGACTGCAACGTTTTCCTTCAGATCGTCTGTGCAGCAGTTCAGTACATTGATAGACACAGATATACCTCCAATTTTTTCACTGAGTTCCATTTGAATGCAACAACCCGAAATGGGATCTTTTTTACCTTTCAGTTTCTTAAATACATTTTTAGCTTCCTTACGGTTTTCGCCTAGCTGAAAGCTTCCATAATAATGGATTCCCACGGGTACCTGTAGGCTTAACGTTATGGAATAGCTGGTTCGCATATTTATTCAACGTTTTTTTTATCAACTTGTTTTAGTAGAAAGGGCATCTGGAGAAGAGATTTTTACAGGGAAAAGGTTGAGAGGAGATCAACTAGGCGAAATTTAAAGGAGTGAATATTTGAGGAGATTGCTTCAGCTCACTCAACCTGGTTTTGCAATGATGAAAGAAATAGACTGTTAACCGAAACTGAGATTTCTTACGTACCTAACGTGGGTTGAATTTATTGGACTTATTTTTTGCCCTGGCAAGCTTAGATGCCTGAGATACCTTAGGTGGTTATAATTTTTTCTTTATCTGAAACCTGCTTTTATAAAATCCGTAGGGCCGCTAGAGACCGCTACGGATATCATTTAGGATGGATTATTGAAAAGTAAAAGTAAATTGCCCGGTTAGCAGGCTTCCGGTAACTTTAGTCGTTTTATTTTTTTGTACAGGAATGGTCACCGGAATCGGATTTACTCCCGGTGGATCTACATCAAGCCATAATGTGCCGTTTGTGGCCAGAATCTTTAATTTTAAAGGTCCATCGGTTGTAGTATTTGTTGTGAAAAAAGGTCGGTGGGTTACTCCAAATTGTGGAATGCCGGAATCGAACCTGAGCGCGGTCATTTCGCCGCGAAGTTCTGCTATAAACTGGGGCGCATCGGTAAAAGATACCTCTATGGCACCAATTTGACGCTGCATAATCAGATCTACTGTTTTATTACCTGTAATGTTACTGGTGGCTTTTGCCATAAAGGTATCTGTGGTTCTATAGTTTTTTTCTCCTTCATAAGGTGCCGAGTAAGCCCATTGCATATAGGCCTCAGCATAAGGCAGCGCTAATGGAGCTGCACCAGGTGCTTCGTAAAGGCGGTTAAGGTTAAACACGGTATTGGAGCCAACAGCCACAAAATTGTAGTTGCGGGATGGTAGGCTGAAGGAAATCTGCCCATAGTTAACATCACCAGCTGATTGTACCTGTCGGGCCACTTCTGCTCCGGTGGATACATCGTAAACTACAATGCTGAGCTGGGTAATGTAGTTTTGTATAGGCTCGGTTTGAAATCCTACATTGGGCTCGCCCACGTTGTGATTTAATCCTCCAATGCGGAAATTTACCGTATACTTTTTGTTGCCGGATCCACCGTTGAAATAGTCTATCAGATCTTTTCTGCAGCCTGCCAGTAGTATCAACTGTGATATTGCTGCAATTAAAATTAATTTTCTCATAAGGCTTTTATTTACAAAGTACAAATATGTATAGTGTATAATAAGGTGTAGAAGTAGATTGTGAATGCGTTTCACAACTAAATAAATAAGGCCTGAAAAATTAGTTTTTACCAGATCCAAAGGCGAGGGACAGATTTTTTTGAAATTTTGACTGGCCTGTTTAATCAATAATGGTAAGGCATGTATAGTTGGTTTTACAGAAGGAGATAGCCATATACTTAATGTTGAGTATTGGATCAAAGCCATTGAAATAAAAAATGCTATTAAAATTCAATAAACCCGGCTTTGTACCCTCTGTGCCTTATCTCTGTGGGCTTTGTGGTTAAAAAAATATAAACCTTGTAAGAAATTGTGAGAACTCCATTATTTTAACCAGTTAATATGATTTTGAATAAACCCGGCTTAGTGCCCTCTGTGCCTTATCTCTATGGGCTTTGTGGTTAAAAATCTTCATTCTCTCAACCAGTTAAAATGATTTTGAATAAACCCGGCTTTGTGCCCTCCTGTGTCTACTCTCTGTGGGCTTTGTGGTTAAAAATCATCATTCTCTTAACCAGTTAAAATGAAATTTAATAAACCCGGCTTTGTGCCCTCCTGTGTCTACTCTCTGTGGGCTTTGTGGTTAAAAAAATATAAACCTTGTAAGAAATTGTGAGAACTCCATTGTTTTAACCAGTTAATATGATTTTGAATAAACCCGGCTTAGTGCCCTCTGTGCCATATCTCTGTGGGCTTTGTGGTTAAAAATCTTCATTCTCTCAACCAGTTAAAATGATTTTGAATAAACCTGTCTTTGTGCCCTCTGTGTCTTCTCTCTGTGGGCTTTGTGGTTAAAAATCATCATTCTCTTAACCAGTTAAAATGAAATTTAATAAACCCGGCTTTGTGCCCTCTGTGCCTTCTCTCAGTGGGCTTTGTGGTTAAAAAATTATTTAACTTGAACTTTCAGTATAATTATTTTATTTTTGAAACGCACTGGATACCTCTGGTAAAGTAATGAAAAAAACAACCCAACTTTCGCCTCCTTTAGCTTAATGCTAAACCTTCAAAAAGGTTCTTTAGGAAATGTTCGTTTCCTGAACGGATTGCTATGTCCGTAAGTCATTTGTTTTAATTATTACATTAAGCGATAACTGTTTCCGCTATCGCATAGTCATTTCATAATGAAAAAATCTTATTTACAGCTGCATGCCGCAGTTTTACTGGCCGGATTTACCGGTTTATTTGGTCGTTTAATTAATTTGAATGAAGGGTTAATCAGCTGGTACCGCCTCCTGATTTCTGCCATTGTAATGGGCGGCTATTTATTACGCAAAAAAATAAGGCCATAAGCTGGACAGAACGCCTAAAAATCGGACTTATAGGCTCGGTACTGGGTATTCATTGGATGTTTTTTTATGGAAGTATTAAATATTCTAACATTTCTGTAGGGGTAGTTTGTTATGCCCTAACCAGTTTTTTTAACGCTATTTTAGCGCCTATTATTAATAAAAAACGCGTTTCCTGGCAAGAAATAAGCCTTAGCGGGATTACACTACTGGGAATTGGGATGATTTTTGGGATGGATTCAAGCTTTAGAGTGGGAATTGCATTAGGGGTCATTTCTTCCATATTCGCAGCATTATTTACCGTTTTAAATGAAAGGCTGGTGAAGAAGTACGATAATAACACCATAATCTTTAATCAAATGGCTGGCGGTTGGATTGGGCTCAGTATGTTACTTCCTGTTTTTCTTTTGTTTTCTCCTGCAGAAACATTGATTCCGACATGGTCGGATTTCGGCTGGCTGATCATGCTATCTGTTTTGTGCACAGTAGTGATGTATTTTTTTATTACCAATGCATTAAAGAAGATTTCTTCTTTCACACTTAGTCTCACTTTCAATCTGGAGCCCTTGTATACCATCATATTGGCCATACTAATTTACCATGAAAATCGATCATTATCCTATGGCTTTTATCTTGGCCTGGCACTTATTCTTATTTCTTTAAGACTCCAAATGTATCGGGTGTCTCAAAGCAAACATGGAGCATAAGAGCAAAAACATTGATTTATTTATTAGCATGGG
Organism: Pedobacter rhizosphaerae; assembly: GCF_900111155.1. Classification (GTDB taxonomy): domain Bacteria; phylum Bacteroidota; class Bacteroidia; order Sphingobacteriales; family Sphingobacteriaceae; genus Pedobacter; species Pedobacter rhizosphaerae. The sequence continues at coordinate 50,334 of NZ_FOGG01000008.1, forward strand.
TCGCGAGAAGCTCGTCGAGGTTTCCGAGGCCCATTGCAAATCCTTCCTTAAATCCCATTTCCAAAGTTTTTTCCAGGTCTTCGAGTTTTTCGTGGTTAATGATAATCGTTACCAAAGTATTTTCCCCATCAGCACTAAAGCTGTTTGTCCACACTGATTGTGGAAAATCGGCCTTTACCTTTCCGTTCTCATCGCAGAAAGCGTCTGCAGCAACATAACTTTTAAACTTGTCTATTGATTTGTAGTCTGCTCTGCACCAGTGTTCTTCTCCTTCGGGAGATACCATGGCATACAGCCAAAACCCACCGACAGTAAAGTCCATCGATTTTGTTTTTACATAATATGGTTTAGGAGCCCACCATTTATCAAGCAGCTCACTGGAGGTCCAGGCTGCCCAAACTTGCTCTACTGGAGCCGCAAAAGCCCTTTTAACAGTAATTGTGTTTTCTTTCTTATCTGCCGAAAAATCAAATTGCAGGTTGCTCATCGTATTATAGATTAAATTGGCAATAAATGAAGTTAATTTCTATCCTCTCCATCCGTTTAAATGATAATGGATTTTAAAGGCAGATTGTTTTGGATTTAATAAAAAATGCAATGTGTTCTACTTTTCTTCTTTAAACTTGCTAAAGCATATTAAGGCTACTAAACAAAGTCCGAAACCTACAATGCCATTCAATCGGAGACCGAAATCATGTCCTGGATCTTTCCCATAAATGGTTAACATGGCAAAAATGGCAATGCCTAAAGTTTGTCCGAGTTTAACGAAGAGATACTTTACCGCGAAGAACATACCTTCATGGTTCTCTCCGGTTTCCTGTGTGTCCTTTTGAGCAATATCGGCCAGAATGGCTGTGGGTAGGATCCCTAAAGCGGCTAAGGGAAAGGAGGCCGAAATCACCAGTAGATAGATTTGTGAGTAGGGGCCAAATGGAAGTTTTCCAAGGAAAAATATGGTAACAAAAATTAAACACAAAACGGCAAATGCAAGGAGTACGAAAGGTTTTTTACCAAATCTGGCCGAACCTAAGGTAACAATGGGGTAGAATAGGAGACTGGTTAATACCATGGCCCCCATAAATTTCCCGCCTTCAGATTCCGGGAGGCCTAAGAGTACGGTACAGAAAAAGAGTAACCCACTGGAAATAATACTTAAAGCGGTATAGAAAGCAAAATCGGATATCAGGTAGTACTTAAAGTTTTTGTTATTGAACGTATTTACAATGGCTGGCCAAAGCGGAATGTGCGTAGGTTTTGCAACCGAAAAATCCTTCTCTTTTATGAAAATAATGGGCAGCATCATCACTATACCCGAAAGAATACATAATCCCCAAATGGCATATTGAATGGCTTCGCTGCGGTTGGACACGGCAAAGTTATCTTGAACTAAGTCTGCAAAATTATTGGTGCATGCTGATAGAATGATTCCCAGTACGAAACCTATTTGCTGATAACTGGATAGCTTTACTTTTTGTTGAGGGGTATGGGTAACTTCTGCCAGTAATGCATTATAGGGGATAATGTAGGTAGTAACCGAAATAAAGAACAGGCAAAGTGTTAAGGTAAGCCACCAGGCATTGTGTAAACTCTCTGTTTTTTCTAAGGGATAGAACACCAGACTGCAAAAAATCATGGCCGGTATAATGGCCCATTTCATAAAGGGCATTCTTCGGCCATTTTTATTGGTGCTGGCATCACTTTTTGAGGCAATGAAAGGATCAAATATGGCATCAACTAATCTTCCCGAAGCGGCAATGATGGAGAGAATATTAAAGGCACCAAGCAAAACCAATTGAGGAACTAAAGGGGGAAGTCCGGCGTTACTCGGTGGCAGATAAAAGTATGGCAACATGACAATAATAATATTGGTCATGATGCTCCATCCCATCATTCCTGCCGCATAGGCAACTTCCTGTTTTCTCGAGAGTGTTTTATTCATTTTTAAGAATGTGTGCTCTTGTTAAACAATCTACTGATGAAATAAAGGAGAAGAAATCCGATAAAAATATATAATCCATTTAATGCCGCATTCGGATCGTCAATATAAATACTAAAAGCAACAAATGTATAGGCAGCAATAAATATTAAGGGCAAAACCGGATATAAAGGAACGGTATAAATTGTTTTTTTATCTAAATGGGCAGTCTTTTTTCTCAATACAAAAAGCGTTGCGGCAGAACTGGCCATGCTGATGCTTTCTAAGAAGATGGTATAGTTTAATATTTTGTCGAATGTTTTGGCGTAGAAGATAATGGTAACGGCAATAAGGGTAAAAACGGTTAAACTAATGGTAATCACATTTGTTTTTGGATTTATTTTGCTGAAAATTTTTGGAAGCGCTCCTTCTTCGCCCATTGCGAACATAGCCCTTGGGTTACTTAAAAGGTTTACGTTTACATAACCCATCACTGAGCAAAAAATAATCACCGAAAGGAGATTAAATCCCGCAGGACCAAATATTTTAGAGGCTAAAATTGCAGCTATGCTTTCTGCAGATTTAAGATTTTCGAAACCAATAACCTTCACGTAGGCATAATTAAGGGCTAGGTATAAAATAACAATGATGGTTAGGCCGATAATAATGGAACGGGGAATAACCCGCTTTGCCTCTTTCACCTCTCCTCCGAAGTTGATGGTTTGTGCATACCCGGCAAAAGAAAAAGAAACTGCAATTAAACACAATCCCAGGGCCTTGCCATAATCGGCCCAGCCCGGCGACATGCCATCAGAAGTTTTGAAGATTGGGCTGGTGGTTTGCTCCTGGTTACCGAAAAAGATAGCCGAAATTAAGGTTAATACCATCCCTATCTTTATAATGGTTAATATATTTTGAGTTTTGGAACTGGCTTTTAAACCCAAAAGATTAATAAGGTAAAAGACAAGAATGGTGGTTATGGCAATGGCTACACGATAATTCTCTGTTTGTAAGGCTTCGGGTAAAATGATTTTACCAACATACTCGGCACCAATAATAGAAATGGCCGCAACAGATGCCGCACTGGAAATAATTACAATGCAGTTAATGGCAAAAGCAATGGAAGGGTGATAGCCTACAGAAAATATTTTGTAATATCCTCCGGTAACCGGGAACCGGGATCCGATCTCGGCGTAAGTTAATGCGCCACAAAAAGCAACAAAACCACCAATAACCCAAGCCAGGTAAAACAGCTCTGGTATCTGTGCTTTGGCTGCAACGTTTACAGGGGTGCGAAAAATTCCCATGCCGATAACCAGGCTCACTACAATCATAGATAAATCGAACAAGGAAAGTTGCTTTTTCTGCTGCATAAAGTTAAAATATGGAAAATGTGCTTAAGATAGGTAAAAGATTGAAAGGAGCAATGAGTGGATGATTGAATGATGGAATGAGTGGATGATGGAATGAGTGGATGAGTGAATGATACAGCAAATGTTATCTTTTTAAATATGTTGATATTTTTAGTTGACAGCCTCGAAGAATAAATCTATTATTGTATAATATTTCGCTATTTAAAAGTTTGATCTATCAAAGCATTAAACTTTAAATATCAAATCATCTCTAAAAAATTGTCATGTTGAATTAAGGATTGCTACCGACATCCCATCGGTCATGCCGCTTTACATCTTAGGGTTAAGGCTTTTCAAACTGACGAACTAAATATATTTATGGCAGAAGTAATTTATAACGACGACAGTATTCGATCATTAGACTGGAAGGAACATATCAGGCTGCGCCCCGGTATGTACATTGGTAAGCTTGGCGATGGCTCTGCTCAGGATGATGGAATCTACGTTTTGTTAAAGGAAATTGTAGATAACTCAATTGATGAGTTTGTAATGGGTACCGGAAAAACGATCGAAATCACCTTGTCTGAACAGAAGGTGAATGTTCGTGACTATGGCCGTGGCATTCCATTAGGAAAGGTGATCGATTGTGTGAGTAAAATAAATACAGGCGGTAAATATGACAGTAATGCCTTTCAAAAATCAGTTGGATTAAATGGCGTGGGTACAAAGGCTGTAAATGCGTTATCTACGAGTTTTACTGTTCAATCTTATCGGGACGGTAAAACCAAGAAAGTGGAATTTACCAAAGGAGAAATTGTTACCGAACAACCTATTATTGACACCACGCAACGCAACGGTACAGCCATTACTTTTTATCCCGATGAAAGCATTTTCCGGAATTACCATTATATCCCGGATTTTGTAGAAAGTATGGTATGGAACTACGTGTTTCTAAATACGGGTTTGACCATTAACTTTAATAATCAAAAATACTTTTCTGAACGCGGTCTTTATGATTTGCTTTCTAAATTTAATAAACCCGAAGAAATTCGTTATCCAATTATCCATTTAAAAGGTAACGATATTGAAATCGCCATGACCCATGGGCAGCAGTATGGTGAGGATTACCATTCTTTTGTGAATGGCCAACATACTACCCAGGGTGGAACACACCAGGCTGCTTTCCGCGAGGCGGTTGTAAAAACCGTTCGGGAGTTTTTCAAAAAAGAGTACGATGCTGCAGATATTCGTTCGTCAATTATCGCTGCTGTTTCAGTTAGGGTTCAGGAGCCTGTTTTCGAATCGCAAACTAAAACCAAATTGGGCTCACTTAACGTTGGTCCTGATGGGCCTTCTGTAAGGACCTTTGTAAACGATTTTGTGAAAAAGGAACTGGATGATTACCTGCACAAACATACAGAGGTTGCTGATGCTTTATTGAAGCGTATTTTACAATCCGAAAGAGAACGCAAAGATATTGCGGGGATCAAAAAACTGGCGAATGACAGGGCTAAAAAAGCCTCCCTACACAATAAAAAACTTCGTGATTGTAAAGTTCATTTCAACAGTACACACGAGAAAAGATATGAAACCACCTTATTTATCACAGAGGGAGATTCGGCATCGGGTTCTATTACCAAATCACGTGATGTAGATACACAGGCTGTATTTAGTTTAAAAGGTAAGCCGCTAAACTGTTATGAACTGACCAAAAAGGTAGTTTATGAGAATGAGGAGTTCAACTTGTTGCAACATGCATTAAATATTGAAGATGGGCTAGATGGCTTACATTATAATAATATTGTAATTGCTACGGATGCTGACGTGGATGGTATGCACATTCGCTTGTTGATGATGACTTTCTTCCTGCAGTTTTTTCCAGATTTAGTTAAGGCCGGCCATGTGTATATTTTGCAAACGCCCCTGTTTAGGGTTAGAAATAAAAAGGAAACCATTTATTGTTACAGTGATGAAGAACGCCGGAATGCAATAGAGAAATTAGGAAGTAAGCCTGAGATTACTCGCTTTAAAGGGCTGGGAGAAATTTCTCCTGATGAATTTGGTCTGTTTATCGGTAAAGACATCAGGCTGGACCCTGTGATTCTTAAAGATCAAACGATCAAGAGCTTGCTGGAATATTATATGGGTAAAAATACACCAGACAGACAGCAGCACATCATCAGAAACCTGCGCATTGAAAAAGATGAAGTAAAAGAAGACCCTAAACCGATTGAAGAGGTTGCATAAAATTCGGCGTTGATCGTTACACAAATCAACGCTATTGAAAACAAAAAAGAACACTGCGCTTAAGTACATCATTGTAATCGCCTTAATCTTATTGATTTTGGTATTAACAATTAGTTCATTCATCAATTTATCAAAAGTACCCTTATCAAAATCGGTTGATAAGATGATTAAGGTACAGAAGGATTTCTCCAAATTGGATAGTTGTATTTTTAAACTATATAATGCAGAGAATAGTTGTAGAATGTATGTTGCCAGTGGGAAAACTGCTCATTACAAAGATTTTGAGCGGGAAATAAAGGCTGTTGCTACTATTATGGATACCATAGAGCAACAGGATATAAAAGAAAAAGCACTTTCAAAAGAAAGTTTTGGGCAGCTCTTACTCCAGAAGAAGTTAAGAACTGCCCAATTTATACAGCTCCGGAGGCTTTCAGATAGCCTGATCAATTTTTCCTATTACGTAGATCACTTTGTGGCGCATAAAAGTCTAAAAAGCCAGCTTTTTACGGCGCGACAATTTAAAAGTATCGTCCATATTGATACCATTAAGCCTAAAACTGTAGCAGCACCTAAAAAGAAGCTTTTGGGAAGAATATTTGCAGCGATATCCAATAAGAAGGGTAAGGAGGCCGATACAGCACAATCGACAACCGTAAAAACGATAATTTCAGCTGATACTTCTTCCGTTAATGTTGCTTATAATAAACTTCAGCTTAAAACGATAAATGAATATTATCAAAAACTGTATAAGATTAATACAAAATTAAAGGATAAAGAAATTGCACTTTTAGATGCTAATCATTTATTAATTAATAGTATAGTTGAGGGATTAAAACAATATAAAATAAAAGAGCATACCTATTACTCCTCTATTCAGCAGGTAGCTAATGCTTCTATTTTGGAGACTATTAAAAAGATCGATACTTTCAGTCTCATTGTCTTCATCCTCCTGATTACCTTAATTATTTTCATTTTCTATGCGATATATAAATTATATCAGAATGAAAGAAAGTTAATAGCCTACAGTAATAAAGTTTCATTAAATGCCATTTCAAAAGGTAAGTTTTTGGCCAATATGAGTCATGAAATCAGAACACCATTGAATTCTATAATTGGCTTTTCTGAGCAGTTAACGCAGTTGGAGTTGGCAGGTAAGCAAAAAGAGCAACTGGGGGCAATCCGGAATTCATCCCTCATATTGTTGGATGTAGTAAATGATATTCTTGATTTTTCGAAATACGAAATTGGAAAGGTAAGCTTAGAGAAAAGGCCATTTTCGCCCTATTCGGCAATAAAAGATATTTTTGAAAGTATTAAAATTCAATCTGGAACAAAACAAATTGGATTCGAGTTGAACTGGACTAGGGATCAGACGATTTTCGTACTTGGAGATCCCTTGAGGTTAAAACAAATAGTAATTAACTTGTTAGGGAATGCAATCAAATTCACCCACACAGGAAAAGTAACATTGATTGGAAGTTTAAAACCAGAAACAGGTAAGAAATTAAGGTTAAAGGTAAGTGTTATTGACACGGGACTTGGAATAAGCAAGGAAAACCAGGAAGTGATTTTTGATGAATTTGCTCAGGTTTATTATTCTTCTACCAAACAATCTTATCAGGGAACAGGATTAGGTCTTGCCATATGCAAAAGGATTGTAGAGTTACACGGCGGAAACATTGAAGTGAATAGCGAGGAGAACAAAGGATCAATCTTTTCATTTGAAATCCCATATGAACAAATAGATCAAGCTGAAGTTAAAAATGGTTCGGTTAATCAAGTTATAGATAATCAGCGACTGGCGGGTAAAAGAATTTTGTTGGCCGAAGATAATGCATTGAATATTCTATTGGCCAAAACTATCCTGGAAAAATATGAAGTAATTTTTGATTCAGCAAATGACGGAAAAGAGGCTTTGGAATTGTTTAATCACAAAACTTACGATATCATCTTAACCGATGTTCAGATGCCAGAGATGGGAGGGGTAGAGCTGGCAAAGGAAATTAGAGCACATGCCAGCGAGGATAAAAGAACCATTCCTGTTTTGGGTATTACTGCTAATATCATGCAAGAAGATCGTGTAGTTTACCTAAAATCGGGCATGAATGAATTGGTTATAAAGCCCTTTTTGGAGCAAGAGCTTTTGGATAAAATTCTAAAATTTATTCGATAGATTCTTTATTCTTTCAACCACCTTAGATATATAAGGCCTTGTAGCGAGAGGAGTTTTTATACTATGTTCTTGATACTAAATACTTGATACTAGATTCTTGATACTTTTCTCTTCCCCACTAATCGCGCACATTCACTGTATCTTCGGGGTGTTGCGGAGGCAAAACATCAACTTTCTTTTCAATAATCGTAATTTTAGTATGCACTGCATATTTACTTGGGCTAATCCCCCCATCGTATTTTTCTGAATAAGCTTGGGTAAATTCTGCCCCAAAATAGAGTATAATTGAGGTATAATATATCCACAATAAAATCACAATGATAGAGCTGGCGGCACCAAATGCAGAGCCGGGATTACCTTTTTCAATATAAATACCGATTATATATTTACCCAATCCAAAAAGAACTGCTGTAAATAATGCGCCAATAATGGCCGATTTCCATTTGATATTTACATCGGGTAGCACTTTAAATATGATGGTAAACACAGCAGTTACCGCTGCTATCGTAATTACATTGTTCAGAATGTAGATTAAAAGTGCCATGGTATCATTGGCAACCGGTATCACATCATCTATCTTACTTTCAGATAATAGGGAAACCAGTTTTTCGCCTAAACCTACCACCAAACCGTTAATTACCAAAGAAACTAAAAGCAGGAAGCCCATAGATACCACCAGTGAAAAGGAGAGGAGCCTGTTGGTAATCATTTTTAGCCAACCCTTTTTGGGGACAGCCTTTACCTTCCAGATGAGGTTTATGCTGTCTTGAATTTCTATAAATATTGCTGTAGCACCTACTACTAAAGTTGCAATACCAATAATCAAACCAAGTGTAGATTGACCTGTTTTATTGGCATTCTCTACGAATCCTTTAATTTGAAGAGCAGCCTTGTCGCCAACCAATTCAGTTACCTCTACGAAAAACTTGTCGCGTGTTTTCATCTTATCTCCAAAAAATAAAGTTGCAGATGAAAGCACGATAATGATTAAGGGAGTGAGAGAGAAAATTGTATAGTAGGCCAGTGAAGCACTTAATTTTGTTACTCTATCTTCTATAAAACCTTTCCCTGCGGCTATAAAGAGATGATATATTGCTATAAAAAAATGCTTTACTTTTCTAACTAACTTCATAAGATCTAAAAAGGGTATCCGATACCAATATTGTAAATTAAATTCTGTTTTCTCCAGTCTTTGTTGCCAAAATCAATGTCGTCTATCACCCAGCGCTGACCAGAAGGTAAATACGGTTTGCGAATTGGAAAGGCCACATCCAGGCGAATAACAAAGATAGTCGCATCTACACGTACACCTGCACCCGTACCCACGGCCATTTCTTTAAAGGCGTTTTTCAATTTAAATTCTGAACCAGGTCTGGCAGAACCAGGCTCATCAGGATTACCCAGATCTTCTTTTCTTAACCAGATATTACCAGCGTCGGCAAATACTGCGCCATATAATATGCTTACCAGTTTGAATCGTAATTCGGTATTGAGCATCAGTTTAACATCTCCACCCTGATCTGCAAAGATTGCATCGTCGGGAACTTTATAGGTTCCTGGTCCCAATGTTCTGGCAGGAAAAGCCCGGATATCATTACTACCACCTGCAAAAAACTGCCTGACAAAGGGTAATGATGTGCTGTTTCCATAGGCATATCCATAACCAAGATTCAACCGGTTGGCCCAAATCAGGTTACGGTTAATTTTATAGTAATCTCTAAAATCGGCTTCTACCCGAATAAATTGCGTTAGCGGAACATTGAAAATAGACTTCTGTCCATTTTCATCTTTGGGTATAAACATTCCCCATACATTTCCACCTGTTTCTAAGCCCCCATAGAAATACATATTGTTTCTTCTCGAATCTTCCATCTGGTTAGTATACGTAAAGTTGTAATTACTTCCGATGATGAATTGACGTTCCAAGGTTGTTCTGAGCAAAGGGTTAGTAGCATATAACCGCTGTTCAACGCTATCCGAAGGAAAACCAGGTTTTACAAAGTTTACCGAGATCGGATTGAAAGTATGCTCTTTATATTGGTTTTCTTTAAAGTTATAACCAAATTCTCCCTTAAATGAGCTCAGGTTATATTCAGAGCCTCTATTAATGAATTGATAAGAAAGTGATGCTATGGTTTTAGGGATAAAGGCATTTGTACTATTCGGTTTGTAGAAGGGCACAATAAAGCGCGGGAAAGTTAATTTACCTTCCGCAGTAAGCGATAAAGAGTTTTTCCCTTGGGATGTTCCTTTTACCTGAGTTTCAAACCCACCACTTACACTTACATCCAGTTGTTCTGCGCCCCTGAATAAATTACGGGTAGTTTGGGTAACCTTTACTTCAGAACCCACAAAGTTGTTCGATTTGCTCGTTCCGGTCACGGAGAAACTCAATGAGTTTTTCTTTAAAGGCGTGAGGTAAATATTCAGATCGAGCTGGTTATTTTTAAAACTATCTATGGGTAAAAACTCGGCCCTAACATCTTGAAAAGCACCAATATTAACCATCCTGTTTAAGGATTGATTGTGATCCTTCCGGTTATAGTATTCTCCTTTTTGAAAGAAAACTAAACGGTCGAAAAGTCTTGGCTTAAAGGTATTCCTGTTATCATAAATATTAAAATCATGGTATTGCAAAGGTTTTAACCGGCGTAAAACACTATCTCTCCGTAAGGTGTAATTAGGGTAGATATTAATATTTTTAATGGTGTAGGGCTTTAAACCGGCATCTGGGGCAATATCTTTAACCTTAACCCGAATGTTCACCAAGTTTTTTCCAATGGTGCTATCTACCTGGAGGATTAAGTACTCAGGACTAAAATAAAAATACCCGGCTTCTTTCAGGTCATTGTCTATGCGGATGCGTTCATTTTTATACACATCCAGGTCGTAGAAATTCCCAACTTTTAATAAACTCTCGTTTTTGTGTTGGTTAATAATATTGGTTAAAACCCCTGAATCAGGAGGAAAGGTAATTTTATTGATTTTATATCTATTTCCTGTATTGGCCGTATATACTGCCTTTCCCTTTTTGGCTTTTACATTTAAAACTGTATCGCCTGTTACTTGGGCCTGCAAATATCCCTGACTAATGAGGTAACTTGTCAATACATCGTTATTGTACTTTAGTTTAACATCGTTTACCAGAACAGGTGGTTCGCCTTTTCTCCTTAACCAGTTTCTAAAACCCTTTGGCTTTTTAGGCTCTCCGGCCAGGTTATAAATGGCAAGTTTGTATTTAATGCCTAAAATAGATTTATTTGGTTGGGGCCTGGTTTTAGCTTCGAGATCTTGTTTTACTTGTTTCTGATTGTCTATTCTGGCTGAAGAATCGGGATTAATATCCACCTCAGCACCTGTGTATAGGTATTGACCTGGCTTTAGCGATTTGGTAGAACTACATCCGGCCCAAACTAAGCAGGCCAGAACAAATAATGATGGTCTAATTAGTTTTTTCATTCGGTTGTTTTTGTTCCATATTTCTTAATCTTACTCTTTTCTTTTGGAAAATCTCTTTGAACCTATTATAATCCACTACCAGGGTGAAGCCCAGTCCTGTTTCAATAATTTGGCCCTCAATTACACTTTCATTCTGATTTCTCCTGTATGCCCGCAAGCGATATCTTCCATCGGCAGAGAGGGCATATTCTACGTTAACATTACCGGCAATATTGGTGGCGTTTTGACCAGGAGCCTGCGGGCCTTCCAAGCCGAATGAGCTTCCAACAGTTACAGTTAGCCTGTCGTTCAATAATTTTTTAGATAAACCCACTTCCAGATCGGTTTTCTGTTGCAACGATCCCGTTGAGTAATCTTCTGATGAATTGACACCAAAGTTCAACTCTACACCTTGAATTAAATCTGATGCCAGGTTGTTCAGTTGCTCTTCTAATAATTTACTTACGCTAGAGCGTGCAAGTGTTGAAAGGCCACCTCCACCGCCAGCAAGACTTTGAAAGGGATTGTTGGCAATGAAACGTTCAAAGGCCAGTAAAGCAAAAACCTGTTTGTTTAATTCGCTCTCGTTACGGTTTACGTTTATTAATTTGGTGTAAACCTGACCATCTAATGCCCCTCGTTCATTTTCTGGTAAATCAATTTTGAAAGAGATAGTCGGTTTTAATAATTCACCTTTCATCATCAGATATACCTGAAACGGAAGCTTGGTTTTCGCCTGTGCATAATCCGGATCATTTAATAAATCAATTGGTGCTGCATTAACCTCATAAAGCGCGGTTAAATTTACATTGGCTGCGGTAGGTTCACCTGTCCATATAATCGTACTTCCTTTAACAATTTTAAAATCTCTTTTTACCACGGCAACCGTTAAGTTGTAAGAGCCCTCTACCACTTCATAACGACCGGTCATACTCATTTTGCCACTTGGATCCATGGTAAAGTTTAAATCGGCATCGCCTCTAACTTTTAAATTATCACCGTTAGATGGATCTACAACAACATTCAACTCTGCCTGTGGATCAATATTAATATCGGCAACCAAGTTGAAGCCTTTAATGGGTGATTTACTAATGCTGTCTACCTTCAATGCTTTTTGGCCGTTAAATGGCGGGGCATCTTCATCAATAAATTGGACAATCCCTTCTTGATCAATAATTGCAGGATCGTTGGCAGGTAAGGCAAAGAAGAACTTGGTACCTTTGTTTACCTTTACATTCATATTGATGTCGGGCTGATTAAGATCCCCGCGAACTTTTATATCGCTCGTTACAAAAACAGTCCCGTAAATCATCTCATTATTTGCTGCCGTAGAGTTGATTAATCTGAAATTATTCATTCGAACATCTAATCCAAACTTGTAATCTTTAAAATCAGTAGTAGCAATTTTGCCATTAATAGTCGCTTTTTGATTCAAGGAATCAATCAACGTGAAATTATTAAAACTAATTCCTTCATTATTGAAGGAGATTTTTTCATTTGGCATTCGGAAATATGAGTTCACGTAAGCCACATTGATACCTGCATTGTTAAAGGTTAAATCGCCCAATACTTTTGGAGCAGTAAGCTCACCTTTTACCGTAAAAGCACCACTCACGTAGCCCGTTCCATTTTTAAGCTGGCCTGCCGATAAACTCTCTACATTTTTGAGTTCAATTTTGTCAATGTTAATGGTTAAATCGAGTGCACTTTGAGGTGCAGTGTAATAGAAACCATTCGCCCTTAATTCATGCACGCCCGTTAAGGCAACATTTACCTCAAAGGCATTTTCCGTATTATTATTTACAGCTACCCTTAAAGTTCCCAGCTCATCCTTGAGGTAACGCAACTGGTCAATGCTTAAGTTGGCTTCAAATTTTGGATTACTAGCCAGATCTTTAACATTCGCGGTACCATTTAACCGGCCACCTACAAGGGTAGTATCTGTTTCTGCAAATTTTGTTAAGGTTTCCAGCTGAAAGTCTTTGAATTCTATCGCTAAAGGGGCATTTGGCTCAGTAGGATTACTGTTTATGCTTAAAGACTGGCCGCTGTTGCTAATTTGAAACTGGTTAACCAGGATACCTGATGAGCCGAACTGAATGTAATTCTCTGGCGATACCACCCATTTTTGATAATCGAGCAATAGTTTTTGCGGATCAAGGCTGAATTTGAAATCCTTCTCAATAGATTGAAAGGTACCTCCGATAACATATTTGTTTTTCAACTGCCTGTCTCTCAAAAACACATTAACACCCAGGTTGTTGTTTGCAGCCTCACCGCTAAGCTCAGTATTAAATAGGGCAATTGAAGGACTTTGTAAACCCTTAACCGTTAAGCTATAGGTTATTTTATTATTGTCGTTGTTAATGTTTAAACGGGTAGTGTCTATCTTGTAATCTCCATAAACAATCTGTGGGAAATTACCTTGAATTTGCAGACTATCCTTCTGAGTATCTATTAAGCCATAAAATTGAGAAGGTTTAAAGACCGTTAGTTCTGGCACAAATTGTTTTAGCAATTTGGAATCATAAACCTGAACGGCAAACCTTAAGCGTTGATCCGGAATTTTGGTCACCTTGCCAAAGGCATAATATTTATTAATCTCATTGATCACAGCACTACCCACCTGACTTAACTGATACTTGCCATCAATTTTAGCAGAAAGAATTTCAGATTTAAGCGTAAGCTCATTCTCGGTCGCTGTAGATTTTGCCCTCACCGAAATTGTATCTACGTTAATCCTTTGCTGATCTTTTACCACTTGCAAGCCCGTAACATCTACTGTTCCATTTAAATAGTCGGCATCGGCCGTTTGGAGGTCTACTTTTACTACACCAGCAGCACTTAAAACCGTGGGACTAAAGTTTAAGGCTTGAAGATTAACCTGTTTTAGGTTTAAATCTGCTTTCACTGCCGGATATTTTCCCGCTAAGTTGACGTTGGCAGTCAAATTAAAGTTGGCATTGCTATCAGGCATACTGCTTTTGATATTCACCTTCTGGTTACTGTAGTTTCCGGCTAAACTGAGGTTTCGGTAAGTGTACTTGTTGTAATAAGCGCTGAGCACTTTAGCATTAAACTTTGCATTGATTTTTTTAGCATCCAAACCAATACCTGTCACATCAGCCTTTGCAGAAACTCTTCCTAATTTAGGCTGCATTTTTAAAAGTCTACCTACATTGAAGTTATTCAAACTAATGTTGGCCTTATAGCTTTCCCTATTTTTCGGACCTTTCATGCCTGCTGTTAAAATAGCGCCCCCCATATCCGTTTGTACGTTAAGGTTGGTGTTGAAATCTGTCATCGAACCTTTAAAATTTCCCCGGGCATTAATTACATTAGGTAATTCAATGCTTGGTGGCAGCGATTTTTTCGGCACAACCACCAGGATATCACTTTTGGTGAGATACAGCTTCTTGATATTTAAATCGAGGTAGGTTTTATTAATATCTGGCAGGCCTTTAGCTTTTCCACTGATATCTATTTGGATGTTTCTTAATCCGCTTATCTGCAAACGCGGAATATTTAAATTGTTTAAATAGCCGTTAACATCTGCATTTAACTTAAGCTTTTCATTTCGATAATTGGCTGGAATAGCATCACTAAAGAAGCCAGCATCTTTTAATCCTATGGTGGTGTTTTTAAAATTCAGGCTCAGTTTTACTCTTTCCGGATGCTTGGTTAAGTCATCCATAGAAGTGAAATTGAGTTCTGTCGCGTTCTCAATCGTTGTGTTTGGCGTTTTCAGGATAAAATTGGCCAGCTTAATCATCTTATCATTATACACGGCATCACCTTTTAGTTCGTTCAAAACAAAACCACTTTTTTCTTTAAGCGAGCCGTTTTTTACATTAGCCTTTATCCCTGCTGCACTGTAACTTACATTGCTGGCACCCAGGTTCAAACCATCAATTTTCAGGTGGTTAAAATCCATCCCTTTTGCCAATGGTTTTGCACCTAAATTATCAAATTTAACACTATTTTCGGCCAGACTAATGTTTTTAATGGCTAAAGCCAATGGAGAGGTTTCGGCAACAACGGTATCTTTTACTTTTTTCAGATCATTGCTCGGAGCAGGCTTAAAGGCAAATAGTATGTTGGATTTATTTAGGTGCGCATCCTCTACTTCATACTTACTATGAGTGAGGTCAACTTTTAAATTCACAAGTCCGAGGTCATTCACATCAGCGATAGCCTTTGTTGTAGTAATCTGGTCGTCGTAGTTAACCTTTACCTGGTTAAAAGTAAATTTTTGCACTTCAATAAAGGGTAGCTTGCCCTGTTCTACATGTGCGCTGTCTACACTGTTGGTGATATGTTGTACCAACTGGGTGAGGGGTTTTTGTTGTGTATATTGAAGTGAAGTCTTATTCAGTGTCAGCTCTTTAATCACGTAGTGTTGGTTAGCCAAATCAAAATCCTTTATTTTGGTGTTAAAGGCGCCTAAATAAAGTTTTACATTATTTCCAGCTACATCATCAATGTAGTTGATGCCAATGTCTTCGAAAGAGACTTTATCAACAGAAAATTTAAGGGTTGATGTGGTGTCTTTGTCCACTTTTTCTTCAGGTTTTTTCTGCTCCGTCATAAAAGCATCTACCAAAAAGGAAAAATTGAAAGTAGTATCTGGATTAATGCGCTTTACATTGGCTCGAACAGTTTTCAGCTCAATGTTATTCACTTCTACTGTGTTTTTTAGTAGTTTGAAAAGGCTAATGTCAACGGCTAGTTTTTCAGTGTACAAAAGGGTATCGCCCTTTTTGTCTTCGATATAAAACTTATTCAGTACAACATCTTTCGGAAGGGCGATTTTGATGCTTTCCAGGCTGATCTCTGTTTTAGTTTTCTTTTTAAGGTAGCTGATGGCTTTATCCTTGACAAAATTTTGTACTGCGGGAATATTTAATGATAGGGCAAGCCCTACAACGAGTATAATGATGCTTGCAACTACCCAAAGTATAATTTTTAAACTTTTACGTACGTATTTATTCAAAGCTGTTGTGTTTGGTGTTTTACTAAAAGCTAAAAGTATGCCATCAAAATTAAATAATGGGCGATTTCATTAATTAATACAAAAAATAGCTTAAATTGTTCGCCCGCCGCATAAATTTAACAGTGTGCGGCTTTAATTTGCTAAAAATGAAGTCAATAAATTTAAATATAACTTTCCAACAGTATAATGACTTAAACGAGTTGAACGAACTGGATAAAACGCTTTGTGGCCTTGCCGAACAGGCGCTTGCAGGTTCTTATTCTCCTTATTCAAAATTCAGGGTAGGTACAGCGATCAGGTTAGCCAGTGGTGAAATTGTATTGGGAAGCAACCAGGAAAACGTAGCCTATCCTTCAGGTCTTTGTGCAGAACGCGTAGCTTTATTCTCCATTGGGGCAAACAATCCAAATGCGGTGATTCAAAGTATGGCCATAACTGCTCAAACAGATGCCTTTGAAATCTTGCAACCCGTTACATCTTGTGGAGGTTGTTTACAGGTGATGGTTGAGTTTGAGCGCAGACAAAAATTACCAATTGAGGTTATTTTCTATTGTATCAATGGAGAAATTTTAAAAGTACCTAGTGTAAAGAGCTTGTTGCCCTTTGCTTTTGTAGAGGAGAGATTGGAAGGATAACCTGAAGTAATGTTTATATTTGGACTTTTAGTCTATATGAAACCTTATTACATTCTACTCCTTTTAATTTCTTTCCCTTTTTTTCTTAGGGCTCAGTCACCTTTAAACAGCAAAAATACCTACAAGATTATATATTCCAGATTAGCAAATGGCAAGCCCCTCGATGATCAGCAGGCAGTAGTGGTTATTGCCTGCGCACAGCAGAATTTAATCAGCACAACAAGTGTTTTAGCTAACAAGGCTAAATATCCCTTCGAGCAAACCATAGTGGTTAAGCCATCGAATAATTTATTCCAGATAGCAGATTTAAGTCCGGGAAATCAAATTTCTACAGAAGATCCAACAGCTATTGGAAAGCAGAATTTTGAAATCAGTCAGGAAACTAAGGTTATTTTAGGTTACACCTGTAAAAAGGCCATAACGGTAGTAAATTCTAACAAAATTGAGCTCTGGTTTACTACAGATGCTGGTTTAAAAGCAGCTCCAACGGCTTTGGGCCAAAACCTGGGTTTGGTTTTGGAACAGGTACGCAATGGAAATACAATGCTAAAAGCCAGTAAAATTGAATCAATCAAGAATCAAAAGCTTATCAATGTAGCAGCCCAGAGTAATGCATCTACTGATGCACTTACTTATAAGGATTTGTTATGGAAAAGCAGGTTTACAACTTTAAGTATATTTAAGAATGAAACTATTAATTTTGTAGCTAAGCCAGAATCAAACGATAGTATTTTCAGATATGCAGGGGGAACTGTAATTGCAAGGAAGGTGAAATTTCCCGATTATTCTACCCCGCCAACCGCATTCGTCGATTTAACCGAACAATCTAATGGTGATGCGTATGACAGAACAGGTTCGGTTTTCATTATTCCAACGGATAAGAAAATTAGTCTGCTGGATGCCTTAAAAGGCTCAGTTAAAGAATTGCCTGTTTATGATAACGGAAATGGAACGCAATATCAGGGGGTAGTAGCCACCGCAGATTATAATCCGGTGATAGAACTCATGAGGTTTTTCACACCTTTTGGCGTAGGAAAATACAATGATTTAAAGCTGAAGGATAAGAATTGGGCTGATCAGGTTTATTACCGTCAGGATATTTCCGATTTATATCCGGTGCTAAATGGAAAAGAGATGTGGGTGGCCGTATTTGTAGGCAATTACGATAAAGGCGGACATAAAGTATCGTTAAATATTACTATGCATAAAGATGGACGGGCTACTGATAAAAAAGAAACCATTCTTCCTATCTTTAATTCTACGAATGTAATGGAAATGGCTGGACAAGAATATGGTACCATGTTTAGTAGTGACAAAGGCCTCGAGGTTACGTTTAGTTTATCAAAAGATTTAAAAAACGCGAAACTTCGCTATATTACCACAGGACATGGTGGCTGGGGTGGCGGAGACGAGTTTGTACCTAAGGAAAATACGATTTGGTTAGATGGAAAGATTGTAACTGCATTTACACCCTGGAGGCAAGATTGTGGTTCTTACCGGCTGTCTAACCCGGCATCTGGAAACTTTGAAAGTGGTTTATCTTCATCCGATTTAAGCCGGTCAAACTGGTGTCCGGGAACAGTTACCAATCCAAACCTGATTAATTTAGGCGATTTGGAGGCCGGAAGCCACACCGTTAAAGTAACCATTCCACTTGGAAAAAGAGAAGGAAGCAGCTTTAGTGCCTGGAATGTTTCGGGTATTTTAATTGGAACTGAGTAATTTGTAATAACCCGTAGGTAAGCACAATTGCTGACAACGGTGTTTATAACTTATTTTTAACAGAATTTAGCGATATCTTATATTTACAATCATCAATAATGCGATTTCTTAATGAGTGAAGAACTAGACCCAAACATAAACGAAGAACACAAACATACCATAACTCCAATTAACGGTTTATACGAAAACTGGTTCCTCGATTATGCGTCTTACGTAATTCTAGATCGTGCAGTTCCGCATATTCATGACGGGTTAAAGCCTGTACAACGCCGTATCATGCACTCGCTTAAAGAAATGGACGATGGACGTTTCAATAAAGCAGCGAATGTAATTGGTAATACCATGAAATATCACCCACATGGTGATGCTTCTATTGGAGATGCCATGGTTCAGATAGGACAAAAGGATCTGTTAATCGATATGCAGGGTAACTGGGGTGATCCGGTTACTGGTGATAGTGCTGCTGCCCCGCGGTACATTGAAGCAAGGTTATCAAAATTTGCTAACGATGTTGTTTTTAATCCGGATACAACCGAATGGCAGCTAAGTTATGATGGGCGGAATAACGAACCGATTACGCTACCTGTTAAATTTCCTTTGTTACTTGCTCAGGGAGCAGAAGGTATTGCAGTTGGTTTGGCCACCAAAGTTATGCCGCATAACTTTATCGAGTTAATTGATGCCTCTATTGAATCTTTACGGGGCACTCGCCCAAATATCCTTCCTGATTTTTTTACCGGAGGGATGGCCGATTTTTCGGCCTACAACGAGGGTCAGCGTGGAGGTAAAATTCGCGTAAGGGCAAAAATTACCGAAAAGGATAAAAAGACCTTAGTTATTACTGAGGTTCCTTTTAGTACTACTACAGGTTCTGTTATTGATAGTATTTTATCAGCCAATGATAAAGGAAAGATCAAAATCAAGAAGATAGAAGATAATACTGCCGCAAACGTTGAAATTGTGGTACATCTGGCCCCCGGGATTTCGCCTGATGTAACTATTGATGCGCTATATGCTTTTACGGCTTGTGAGGTATCTATCTCTCCTAATACCTGTATCATTAAGGACGATAAGCCGCACTTCATGAGTGTGAATGACATCCTTATTGAAAATACAAAACATACCAAATCATTACTTAAAAAGGAACTGGAGATTCGACTGCATGAATTGCAGGAGAAGATTTTCTTCAGTTCATTATTGAAGATATTTATTCAGGAGGGGATGTATAAGAATCCTGAATATGAAAATTCGAGTAATTTTGATACCGTTGTAGAGGTATTACACCTGTTATTCGAGCCTTTCAAACCCTCGCTTTACCGCGAGATTACCCCAGAAGATTTCAAAAAGCTGATCGATAAGCCCATGAGTAGCATCACCCGTTTTGATGTTAAAAAGGCTGATGAGCAAATGAATGCTTTGGAAGAAGAAATTAAAGTGGTTAAAAACCATTTGAAGCACCTTACCGATTATGCCATTGCCTGGTATGAAAAACTGAAAAATAAATACGGCAAAGGAAGAGAACGCAAAACGGAAATTCGATTATTTGATAGGGTAGAGGCTGCAAAAGTAGCACTAGCCAATGTTAAGTTATACATGAACCGTGAAGATGGCTTTATCGGTTCTGGTTTGCGTAAGGATGAGTTTGTTGCCGATTGTTCTGATATTGATGAAGTTATTGTTTTCCGTGAAGATGGGAAATGTATCATCACCAAAGTAGCCGATAAAACCTTTGTGGGTAAGGGTATTATACATGCCCAAGTATTTAAAAAAGGAGACGAGCGAACCATTTATAACATGATTTATAAAGATGGTTCGAGTGGTACGGCTTATGTTAAACGTTTTGCCGTTGTTGGCGTAACCCGCGATAAGGAATACGACTTGAGCAAAGGCACCAAAGGTTCTAAAGTGCTGTACTTTACCGCTAATCCTAATGGAGAAGCGGAGGTGGTTAACGTGGCCTTGAAACCGCACTCTAAGCTTCGTAAACTTCAGTTTGATTTAGATTTTGCTGAAGTAGCAATTAAGGGGCGTGGATCGCAAGGTAACATCGTTTCTAAATATCCGGTCAAGAAAATTATACTTAAAAGTAAAGGTGTTTCTACCCTTTCGGGATTGAAAATCTGGTATGACGATTTATTGAAACGCCTAAATGTAGACGGCAGGGGTAAATACCTGGGCGAGTTTGATGGTGATGATAAAATCCTGCAAATTCATAAGGATGGGTATTATGAATTAAGTTCATTTGAATTAAGTAATCACTTTGATGATGGCCTGATATTGATTCAGAAATTCGATGCAGATAAGGTTTTTGCTGCGGTACACTATGATGGTAAAGCGCAGAATTACTTTGTAAAGCGATTCGCATTTGAATCTCAATCTGTTGGCAAAAAGGTTAGCTTTATTAGTGAGGAGCCTAAGTCAAGACTATTATTCTTGACCTCCAATCCAGCTGCTAAAATAATAGTTGATGTATTAAAGGGTAAAACACAAACTCCGGAGACATTAGATCTTGTGCTCGCTGAAATGATCGATGTTAAAGGCTTAAAGGCAAATGGTAACCGTTTATCGCCGCATGATGTTCAGAAAGTAGTGCTGGAGGAACCCGAAGAGGAAATAGAAGAAACCATTGAACCTGAAGAGGAAACTGGTGGTGTAGAGGATGTAGAATTGGTAGACTCAGATGAGGCAATTGAAAACGAGGCTGTAGAAACAGAAAGTATTGCTCCTGAAAAGCTTGCCGAAGAGCCCGCTGTAAAGGAAAAGCCTAAGTTTGAGCGTACAGAAAAAACTGAGGTAAAAATAGAAAAACCTGCTGAAGCAAAACCTCCTGTAGTGGAAAAGGTTACTGCGCCTGCTAGCCCAAAAAAGGAAGAGCCTAAAGAGGAAGAAAAACCAGTTAAAAAGGTCGATTTCGAAATTACCAATCCAGATGATATCGATATGGACGATAAAGGACAATTGGGATTGTTTTAAACCTTTCTACCTGATCATTCAACATAAAATAATTTAATCGGCCGGTGTTTCATCGGCCGATTTTTGTTTATCCCCTCCATTTAGCCAAAGTTTTAAGTTCCTAAATTTAAAACCTATATTTGCCTTACTCAAAGGGGTGCTTTTTGGTATCGTTTCAATCTTTCGAACCAAATTGCTGAGATTATACCCATTTTAAAGGTCTATAGATGACGATTGGTTGAGGGCGTATTTGCTTAGCCTTATACCTCTAAACCCTATTCCTTTAAATGAACCTGATTCGGATAATGCCGACGTAGGAATTACTTATTTCGCTGTTTAGCCCCATACAACAGTTTAACTATTTATTGGCTTTGGAGGCTATAAGATTGTAATGAATTTTCAAGATTGGTGGAAGCTTTTTCAGGAGCAGATTTTAAATACATCCTTAATAGAGTGGTTTGCACTCGCATTTGGCGTTTCGGAAGTTTTACTGGCAAAAAGAAATAGTGTTTGGCTATATCCAACTGGTATTGTTTCTATTTGCTTGTGGATGTTTCTATTGCTTAAGGTAGATTTGTATGCAGAAACCCTACTGAATATCTATTATCTGGTAATGAGTATTTACGGCTGGGCAATATGGAAAACAAGAGCTCAGGATGCGGAAAATCAGGTAGAATGGAGTGATAATAAAGAGATAACCATAGCGGTGCTGATCTCAACACTGGGTTTTCTGGTTTTGTATCTGGTATTAAAAAATTTCACCAAATCTGATGTTCCCATTATGGACGCATTCGTGTCTTCTACAGCCTGGGCAGGAATGTGGCTGTTAGCTAAGCGCAAAATAGAAAACTGGATATTCCTCAATATATCTAATATTGTAGCCATTCCCCTGTTATTTCATAAGAAACTCCCTTTAATGGCTTGTCTAACTACCTTCTTGTTTATTGTCGCAATATTTGGTTTCCTCGATTGGAAAAAGATTATCGATAGAAAAAAAATAAAACTGGCCTAATGGAAGATGTAATTGCTGTAAACTGGAAGGAAAAAGTAAAGGAATGCGCGGCAGCCTCAGAAGAGATGGGCGCTCTGCATCCTGAAATTTTAGAATTGGCATACCATGAAAATTGGTTTAAGCTCTTTGTTCCTCAAAGATATGGTGGGCCAGGAAAACAGCTGCCTGAAATATTGAGGTTAGAAGAAGAACTGGCAGAGGCAGATGGGAGCTTAGGCTGGACAGTAACACTATGTGCTGGTGCAGCCTGGTTTGCAGGCTTCTTAGATGTAGAACTCGCTGAAGATATTTTCGCTGATCCTAAGGTCTGTTTTGCCGGAAGTGGCGCAGTAGGAGGGACGGCTATTCAAACATCATCAGGATACCGCGTAAATGGCTTTTGGAAGTATGCCAGTGGCGCTTTGCATGCGACTATTTTTACAGCCAATTGCACTTTAAAAAATACGGATGGCTCTGATGTATTGGACAAGTCAGGAAACCCTGTAGTAAAATCATTCATCTTGAAAAGAGAGGAAGTAAAAATTATTTCCGGATGGTCTTATTTTGGATTGGTTGCCACAGGAAGCCACGCCTTTGAAGTGGTTGACTTATTGGTACCAGAAAACAGAACATTTGTAATTAACGATGATATTCAGGTTGCAGATTCAGGTTTCGACTATCCATTTCTGCAGTTGGCTGAAACCACTCTTGCAGTAAATAGCCTTGGTATGGCAAATCATTTTGTTAAACTCGTAGAGCAGGCTTTTATTTCCCGATCGGGTTTAAATAGGTATACGCCGGCCCAAATTGATTTCTTCAACATAGAGTTTAATCAATGTAAAAACAATTTAAACCAATTAAGAACAGAGTTTTATCAATGTTTTGACGAATCTTGGAGTCAGCTTATTAACGATGGGGGAATTCAGGAATCAAAATTACTGGAGCTGAGTAAAATAAGCAGAATGCTGGCGCATGCTTGTCGCAAGACCTCCGATACACTTTTCCCTTATTGCGGGCTCGAGGCAGCAAAAAAAGAAACAGAGATCAATCGGGTTTGGAGAGACATTCATACGGCAAGTCAACATGCACTTTTAACTTTCTTAAGTTAAATACTCTGGTTTAATTTTTCCTTTAAAATCGGTAGCAAACTTGTTAAACTTAGGTTGGATAACAAATGCGCAGTAAGGTTTACTATGATTATCATTGAAATAATTTTGATGATAATCTTCTGCTTCATAGAATTCTGAAACCGGAACAACTTGTGTAACGATTGGTTTGTCAAAAACCTTTTCGGCAGTGAGCTGATCAATCATTTTCTCTGCCTCCATCTTCTGATTCTCATTTGCATAGAAAATAACCGATCGGTATTGTGTACCGATATCATTTCCCTGCCTGTTTAAAGTAGTAGGATTATGTGTTTTAAAGAATATTAATAACAGTTCGGTATAGGAAATAACAGTTTCATCAAACTCCATACTTACCACTTCTGCGTGGCCTGTGTCGCCATTGCATATTTCCATGTATGTGGGGTGTTTAAGTGATCCACCCATGTAACCCGATGTTACCTGATTGACACCTTTTAAGGTTTGAAATACAGCTTCAGTGCACCAAAAACACCCGCCTCCAAATGTCGCTTTTTGCATATAGCAATAAACGTAAAAAAAATCATAAAGGTTTTATTTCGATATAAAAAAAGAAGCCCTACTTTTTGTAGGGCTTTTTCCTTATTGATATTGAATGTATATCGGTTTTGGAGTAAGTTTGATCAACTCTTCTGGGGTCATCATTCGGTTCGGAGCCTTTTTCAAATCGTTTTTATAAAACAATTTAAATCCTGTAAACTGAACCGGTTCTCCGTAAATAAAGTGGCGATAAGTTCCTTTTTTCAATTCTGGTTCACCCCATCCATCCATGTGCATTACAATTTGTACTTCTGGTCGAAGCTTGATGTTTGGTGAATTGGTTACCATTTTACGCGTGAAACGGTGAACAACAAATACCTTTGGAGGCAGATTGTATTTCTTTACCATATCAGCTAAATATCCCGAAACATAGTTAATATCTGCAGCATCGTATGTTCCAATTCTTTTTCCTGGAAGAGAACCATCCTTCATCGAGAATTCAGGGTCAATACCCAAATGAACATAAGGCAATTGAAGATATTTTTCAATGTGAGGTAATTCTGCTTTGATATTACTCAATGCTACCTGAAGATCAAGGAAAACGATTGTATTGGGTTGCATTTTAGCAATTTTTAGAACAGAATCGATCTGTTTGTTGCCCATACGGTTGATGTACTTGCCATCTTTTCCCGGGGTTCCGCTGGCAACAGCTGCAATATAGTGTAAGCCAGGTTGAACAGGCGTAGTCGGATCAACTTTCTCCCAGTGCTTTACTTCTTTATTTAAGCGTTGCCACATTTCTTTAGGTGCGTATTCGCCCAAAGCCCCCATTTTTTTAGAGTGTAAGTTACCATAATAAACAACAATTCTTTTGAAAGGTAAGATAGCTCCAGCTAAAGGATAAGGTTGCTTTTTTACTGGCCATTTTCCGGTGGTATCGCCGTTGGCCAGCTTTTGGGTTAAAGAATCATAAAGCTTTGGATCTACAGGTTTCATAACGTTTTCTGTAGAATCAGCGTTCTTTTTTGTCGTATCTGAAGCAAAGATTTTGCCAATACCGCTAGTGCTCTTACCATCAGATTGACAGTTAGCAAATAGACTGATTGCGGCAAAACCAAGTATGAGTGTGCCCGCTAAAGGATGAAATTTCATAGGAATATTTAAGTATTAATGTTTACGCAGTATTTCCGAATCTGTGTGGATGAAAGTAATGCGGAAAACCGATAGTTCAAAATAATTTAATTAACATTTACACATTGCAGAATTTACCAAAAACACCTAATGGTAATTTGATTCCTGCAGTGGCTTGTAAATATAGTTCTCCAGTTTCCAAATTTTGCACTTGAGGAAATGAAGTTTTTATCAGGTTTTCTACAATAACTGATGAAAAGCCCAAAGAATAGGTGTTTAAAATTAAGAAATGTTCTTTTTCATCTAAAAGTTGAACCACGTCTTGCATCATTTCTTGAATGTGATCTTCCAGTTTCCATTTTTCTCCATTAGGACCGTGTCCATACGCTGGTGGATCGAGGATAATTCCATTATATTTTTTACCTCTCTTAAGCTCTTTTTTTACAAATTTCAAAGCATCTTCCACCATCCAGCGGGTATTTTTAAGGCCAGAAAGTTCCTGGTTTTCATTTGCCCAGGTAACCACTTGTTTGATTGAATCTACGTGGGTAGTTTCGGCACCTGCCGCATTGGCAATTAACGAGGCCGCACCAGTATAAGCGAAAAGATTTAAGACTTTAGGTTGTGGTGTTTTAAACTTTTTAATAGATGAAGAGATGTAGTCCCAGTTTACTGCCTGCTCAGGAAATACACCCACATGTTTAAAAGAGGTTAGTCCTAAACGAAGTTTAATGGCTACTTCATTGTTTTTATATTCTACATGCCAGCGATCCGGAATCGAAAGGTTTTTTTTAACCCATTCGCCTGAAGTTGCTGATCTGCCTCTGAAGGTAATATTGGCTGCCTTTTTCCACTCTTGATCGGATAATGTTTTTTTCCATACTGCCTGAGGCTCAGGTCTGATGAGCACAACATTTCCAAATCTTTCTAATTTTTCAAAATCCCCGCAATCTATCAGTTCGTAATCTTTCCAGTGAGTGGGGCTTAATAATTGTATCATGTATTAAAATAACTTTAAATTGGGGTAATTTCTGATGTGTTGATCATCAGTTATAAGTGATAAATCTTCAGTTATCGCCTGGGCAATAATTAATCTGTCAAAAGGATCTTTGTGAAGCATAGGTAGTTCCAAATAGTAATTTAAACTCGCTTGGCTGGGATAAAGTACTACAATTTCATGTTTCTCAAGAAGGACAAAGATAGAATCTATGTCATCTTTAAGCTTTAATTTGCCTATGTTAATCTTTATGGTGATTTCCCAGATACTTATAATGCTTATATATTTTTCTGCTTCTTTATTGTTAAGGATGTCAATAGTTTTTTTAGAAATTGATCTGTCTCCATTAATGAAAAAAAGAAAAATATGGGTATCTAATAAAAAACGCATTACATATAATCTTTAAGATCATCTAATGGTTCGTTAAAATCATCAGCTATATAAAGTATTGTTCCTTTTGCAGCACCGTACAAACTTTTTGGTTCTTCTAAATGTTGCACTGCAGATGGAGTGGTTATGTAGGGTTTTTTAACATGTTTTGCTTTTAAAAAATCGATAAAGTCTTCTACCTCATTAATCATGTTTTCGGGTAAAGTTTCCAGTTTATCGATAATTTGCTTCGTTGCGAGTTTCATACTCCAATATACAAAAAAATTAAAACTTATCCTTTGCTGCCTTCATAAAACGACTTGCAAATACAAAGTCGTTAAGTTCTTGTATATCAGTATGTGCAATCTCTTTATTACTGCCTTCCCAGAATTTTTTTCCTTCATGTAAAAAGAGGATATAATCGCCAATTCCCATTACCGAGTTCATATCATGAGTTACCACTATGGTAGTGGTTTTATATTCTTCGGTAATTTCTTTAATGAGTTCATCGATAACGATCGATGTTTTAGGATCAAGGCCCGAATTCGGCTCATCACAGAATAAATATTTAGGATTCATGGCAATAGCGCGTGCAATACCAACACGTTTCTTCATTCCTCCTGAAAGCTCGGCAGGATAAAGTTTGTTTTTGCCTTCCAGGTTTACGCGTTCTAAACAGAAGTTTACACGCTCTAATTTCTCTTTACGTGTTTGTTCGGTAAACATATTTAAAGGAAACATAATGTTTTCTTCAACGGTCATGCTGTCAAATAGGGCTGATCCCTGAAATAGCATACCGATTTCTTTCCTCACTTCAATACGCTCTTCATAAGACATTGGAGTAAAGTCTCTTCCATCATATAAAACCGAGCCAGAATCTGGTTGATGCAAGCCCACCATACATTTTAACAAAGTAGTTTTACCTGATCCCGAGCCTCCAATGATAAGATTGGTAACGCCTTCTTCAAATTTTCCAGAAATGCCTTTTAGTACTTCGTTACCAGAAAATGATTTATAAATATCTTTGATTTCTATCATTACAATAACAATTGGGTCACGATATAATCGCAAGCTAAAATGGAAATACAACTAATTACAACAGCCCTAGTACTAGCCTGAGATACCTCTAAAGCGCCACCTTTTACGTAAAAGCCTTCATAGGCAGGTACGGTTGTGATAATAAAACCGAAAACAAATGCTTTAACTAAAGCCACTGTAATGGTGTAAGGATTAAAATCTGTAGTAATACCCTGCATATATTCTGCCGGAGTAACGGCTCCAGATAATGCCCCGCCAATATAACCACCAGAAATGCTTAAAAACATTGAAATGATAACTAAAAGCGGTACCATGGTGATACCCGAAATTACTTTTGGTAAAATCAGATAACCAGGCGCATTAATCCCCATAATTTCCAGTGCATCAATTTGTTCGGTTACCCGCATGGTGCCAATCTCAGAAGAAATGGCCGATCCTATTTTACCTGCCAGTACAATTGCACTAATGGTTGGGCTTAACTCCAGAATGCTGGAGTCGCGGTTTACAGAGCCAATAATTGTTTTAGGGATAAAATCACTAACCAGCTGGAAGGCAATTTGTAATGTCATTACCGCACCGATAAAAGTAGATATAATGGCAATTAACCCTAAAGAGCCTACGCCAACATAATCCATCTGCTTGGCAATCTCCTTAAAATATATTTTAAATTTTTCCGGCTTTCTAAATACAGATTTGAGTAGCAGTATGTACCTGCCGAAATTGGTAAAATTCATTCCGTATGTGTTGCTTAATTTAAATGTTCAACTTATAATACTACAAAGAAACGATAAAAAAGTTGTCGGACTTTGTTAATTCTAAAAATATTCGTGGTTTTGAATATAAATATGGTTTTTTGTTAACAAAAATTAAACCACAAAATAATGAAGGCTGTCATTACAGGTGCCACCAAAGGAATTGGTAGAGCTATAGCGATTAAACTTGCTCAAAATGGATACGATTTAATTCTAATCGCCCGTAACCCAAATGAATTGAATGATTTTCGCGCTGAATTGCTGAAACATAAAATTGAGGTCTCAATTTATCCTGTTGATTGTTCCGAGAAAGAAGAGGTACTTGGCTTTTTGAAAAATGCAGAAGTAGATTTCGGCTTCGTAGATATTTTGGTTAATAATGTTGGGGCCTTTATGCCTGGTAGCCTTTTGGATGAAGCCAATGAAGTATTCGAAAAACAACAGCACATTAATGTCAATGCTGGCTATTACATCAGCAAGTTTTTTGGAAAAAAGATGCGTTCCGAAAAGAAGGGCCATATTTTTAACATCTGCTCGGTAGCCAGTAATGCACCTGTTAAAAATGGTGGAAGTTATAGTGTAACAAAAGCAGCGATGTTAAGTCTTAATCATGTATTACGGCAAGAGTTAGCCCCATACAACGTTAAAGTTACTGCATTTTTGCCAGGTTCAACTAAAACTGCTTCTTGGGAAGGGACAACAATTCCTGATGAGAAATTTGTACAGCCAGAAGATATTGCAGAAACTTTATATACCATTTTAAACTTAAGTAAAGGGGTAAACGTTGATGAGGTACTGATTACGCCGCTAGATTTTTAACACAAAATGAACAACGTTATGGAAAAGAAGCTTTTTAGAAACGAACACGATAAAATGATTGCTGGTGTAGCTTCGGGCCTTGCAGATTACATGCAGGTGGAAGTAACCATAGTTAGATTATTGTTTGCATTATCGGCCATATTTATGGCTGGAGGTGGCCTTGTTGCCTATATTGTGATGTGGATTATTGTACCCGTAAATAACGATCCGGCAGCAAGATTTTCAAAATTTAATGATTATTTTAATAAAAATAATCCCAATACTCCCCCTTTTGGCTCAGGCGGTGTAAACTGGACTCAGCCAGTTAATGAAGGTGCAGAGAAAAAACCTTTCGAAACACAAGCCGACTTTAGCAAATTTAATAAGCCAAATGATACAGGTCGAATAATAGGAGGTTTAGTATTATTGGTTGTAGGTTGTTTCTTCTTAACCAGAGAGCTGGGATTAATCCCTTATTGGATCAGCTTTAGAAATCTGTGGCCAATTATCTTTATTGCTTTAGGTATTAGCATTATTGCTAAATCTAAAAGGAAAAACGAATGGAAAGAGTGGCAGAGCCAGCAGGCTGCAGCAACAGAAGCACCCAAAACGGCAACATTTTCTGATACAATTGTAGAAGAAAAACCTATAGCTAATGATGATAACAACACAACACCTCATAACCCTCAAGTATAAATATTATGAAATTAGATAGATTAATTTGGGGTATTTTACTGCTATTTATTGGCGGTGTACTTCTACTGGAAAACTTTGGCGTAATTGATTTTTATTGGCGTACGGTTTGGCGCTTTTGGCCAATATTTTTGATCATTGCAGGAGTAAATATTTTATTCAACCGGAATAACTCTCAAACTGGTAATGTCATTTCAATTGCAGTATTGGTTATTTCTTTATCTTTTCTTTTTGTTAAAGGACAGCAAAGGCCTTCCAACTCCTGGTTTGGGAAACACTTTAATAAGGATATGGATATCAATATTGATGATGACGATGATAAAGACACCGCCTTTAACCGGTTAAACTTGTTCGAGCCTTACATCGCTGCTGATAGTGCTAAGAAAACAGTTTTAAATATATCTGGTGGAGGAATTTCCTTCAAATTGGATGGAGAAACTTCAGAATTAATTAATGCCGATATTAAAAAAAGGCATGGTAACTTCTCCTTGAAGAAACTGGTTACCGATAGTGCAACCATCCTCACTTTGAGTATGGATGATAGAAGGAATAAATGGAAGTTTAGCGATAATGGCAATGATGTAGATTTCAAATTAAATAAAGCAGCCAACTGGGATGTGTTGATGAAGCTTGGTGCAGGAGAGGCTGATCTGGATTTTACAGACTATAAAGTACGTACTTTCCGCTTTGATGGCGGTGCGGCCGCTTTAGATATTAAAATGGGCGACTTGCTGCCAATTGCCGATGTGATTGTAAAATCGGGTGTGGCAGATGTTAAAATTAAGGTGCCTACCAACGCGGGTTGCAGAATCAAAACGAAAACAGGATTATCTGCCAAAGATTTCGAAGGATTTGAAAAGTTGAGTGATGGAGTGTATGAAACTTCTAATTATAAAACCTCAACCAAAAAAATCTTTATCAATTTAGACGGTGGATTAAGTAACTTTGAAGTAGAAAGATATTAAGGAATCGCCAGAAATTATTTTGGCAATCTCCCAGGTATCTATATCAAAGTAACTACCACAATTAAATGAATACCGATCAAGAGTATACCGTTGTTGTTAATGGAAAGCCGGCTGGGCCATATAGTCTTTCTGAGCTCACAACTTTAAATATTAAACCGAATACCTTTGTAAGGAAACCAGGAATGGACGATTATAAAGAAGCTCACGCAATGCCAGAATTGCGTGAGCTTCTAGGGTTTACCTTCCAGAAAACTGCTCCTCAATACTTTGCTGCATTTGATCAGCGCTTACTTGCCTCTGTAATAGATCATTTCCTTATTGTAATGGTATACAGTGTAATTATTCTAACCAGTTACATTTATATTCAGGAAAAGCAAGAGCGTATTATGGCATTTTTAGTGCCGTTCCCACTCGTGTTTCTAATTAAACTAATTTATGCAAGTTTTGCCGAAGCCTCAAAAAACCGGGCCACAATAGGCAAAAAATTATTGAACATTAAAGTAACAGATTTGGAAGGTAGCCGTATTTCTGTAGGGACTTCTTTTATTAGAAACTTTTCCAAAATACTTTCTGTTATCCCGCTGTTCTTTGGTTACTTATATAGTTTTCTCAATAAAAAGAACCAATGCTGGCACGATATCGCCGCAAATACTTTGGTGATTAAGGATCGGTTGATCTAGTGGTGCCAGGGGATCTGAGGTTCGGGAAAGCAGAATGTGGAAAGACTGAGGCCTGGAGAGTTTAAAGTATAAAGTTGAAAGTGTAAAGTTAAAAGTGCCATCGGCTTACAACTTACCTTAACTTCTTAATGTTTGTATGGCAGAAAGCTGAAAGACTGAGGCCTGGAGAATTTAAAGTATAAAGTTGAAAGTTTAAAGTTAAAAGTGTAAAGTGCCATCGGCTTACAACTTACCTTAACTTCTTAATGTTTGTATGGCAGAAAGCTGAAAGACTAAAGCCTGGAGAGTTTAAAAGTTTAAAGTATAAAGTGCCATCGGCTTAATGTACCTTAACTGCTTAATGTTTGTAAGGCAGAAAGCTGAAATACTGAGGCCTGGAGAGTTTAAAAGTTTAAAGTGTAAAGTGCAATCGGCTTAACTTACCTTAACTTCTTAATGTTTGTATGGCAGAAAGCTGAAAGACTGAGGCCTGGAGAGTTTAAAGTATAAACTTAAAAGTATAAAGTGCAATCGACTTAACGTACCTTAACTGCTTAATCTTTATAAGGAAGAAAGCCGAAAGACTAAAGCCTGGAGAGTTTAAAGTTTAAAGTTAAAAGTGCAATCGGCTTAACGTACCTTAACTGCTTAATGTTTGTAAGGTAGAAAGCTGAAGACTAAAGTTTGAAGAGGTAAAAAACAATCTTGCTACCCGCTTCATAATCCTTGCTACTAAACGATCTTTTCTTTTACAACATTCCAACATTAAAACATTCCAACAATCATTATCTTTGCATCGCATGGAAAATTTATCGGTAAAGCACAGTTTAGAAGGCGGATATTGTAACAGTTTAACACAATATTCAAGGTTTTTAACCCGCGAAGTGAACATAGGTGATATTGCGCTGGGTGGGCATAATCCCATCAGGATTCAATCTATGACCACCACCGATACAATGGATACGATAGGTACAGTAGAACAAACCATTCGCATGGTAGAATCTGGCTGTGAATACGTACGCATTACCGCACCCAGTATAAAAGAAGCAGAAAACTTAGCTAATATTAAGAAAGAACTGCGTTACCGAGGTTATAATGTGCCTTTAATTGCCGATATCCACTTCACGCCAAATGCTGCAGAAATGGCTGCACGTATTGTAGAAAAGGTGCGGGTGAACCCAGGTAACTATGCCGACAAAAAGAAATTCGAAAATATAGATTATACCCAGGATGCTTACAATGCAGAATTAGACAGAATTTATAAAAAGTTTATTCCGCTGGTAAAAATCTGTAAAGAATATGGTACTGCCATGCGCATTGGCACCAACCATGGTTCGTTATCTGATCGGATTATGAGCCATTATGGCGATACGCCAAGGGGAATGGTCGAATCCGCAATGGAGTTTATCCGCATGTGCGAAGACCAGCAATACTATAATCTGGTTATCTCTATGAAAGCTAGTAACACCCAGGTAATGGTACAGGCCTACCGCTTGTTGGTAGAGACAATGGCTAAAGAAGGAATGAACTATCCTTTACATTTAGGGGTAACCGAAGCAGGAGATGGAGAAGACGGACGTATAAAATCGGCTGTTGGAATTGGTACACTATTAGAAGATGGCCTAGGTGATACCATTCGTGTTTCGCTAACCGAAGATCCAGAATTTGAAGCGCCAGTGGCCAAAGCCCTTGCAGATCGTTATGCTAAAAGAAGCTTAGAATCCATTACCAAGCTTCCAAATCCTCAACGCCCAACTTATTCTCCCTATGAGTATAATCGCCGGGTAACACAGCCTGTACAGCATATTGGCGATCATCATCATCCGCTTGTAATGATCGATGTTGCTCAGCAAAACTTGAAAGATCCCTATTTTTTAAACACCATTGGATACAACTATAGTGCAGGATTAGATAAATATAACCTGGCAGATCAGGCTTGCGATTTAGCTTATTTAGGAGATAATTTGCCTTCTTTTTCTTTTCCAGGAAATTTAAAGCAAATTTATAACTACAACACCTGGTTAGGTTTAAAGGATAAGCAAAATGCTCACCCCTTATTCTCTGTTCAGGAATTTGAAAAAGCTGAAATCAAGGATGAACATTTAAATTTTGTACAGGTTGATGCAGAACAATTAAACAGCTCATTAATCCAACAATTAAACAGTACCGTTGTCTTGATTCTGGAAACCAGGGCTGAACATGGCATGGCCGCACAACGATCGTTTTTTGTAGCACTACAAGATCAAAATATCCAGATTCCGGTAATCATTAAAAGAAGTTACACGGCGGTAGACGCAGACAATCTGATGCTTTATGCAGCTACCGATTTAGGAGCCTTGTTAACCGATGGCTTCGGAGATGGTGTATGGATTGATGCTCCGGGCCATAATCTCGCACTTATTAATTCGACCAGCTTCGGGATCTTGCAAGCTACACGTACCCGTATTAGTAAAACTGAATATATTTCCTGCCCAAGCTGCGGAAGAACGCTCTTCGATTTACAAGAAACAACCCAACTCATCCGTTCTCGTACCGATCATCTTAAAGGAATTAAGATTGGTATCATGGGGTGCATCGTAAACGGACCAGGTGAAATGGCAGATGCCGATTATGGTTATGTAGGTACAGGACCAGATAAAATAACACTTTATCGTGGAAAAGAAGTGGTGAAGAAAAATGTAACCACAGCCTATGCCCTTGATGAACTGATTGGGATTATAAAAGATGATGGCAACTGGGTAGAAAAATTATAGTCCTCAGGCAAATTCGAATAGCGCTAACTTCTCAATTCTTGTTACTTTTTAACTAAGAAACACTAAATTGCTTTCATGAATATATTGGAGTTTCGATCCATATTTAACGAGTTACGAAGTTTATTGACCCGGCAGGGGCTTACAGGTAATGAACTGATTTATTCCTACTTTTTTATTGGATTAATTGGGGTAATCCTCTTTTTGTTC
Organism: Pedobacter rhizosphaerae; assembly: GCF_900111155.1. GTDB lineage: Bacteria > Bacteroidota > Bacteroidia > Sphingobacteriales > Sphingobacteriaceae > Pedobacter > Pedobacter rhizosphaerae. The sequence continues at coordinate 84,736 of NZ_FOGG01000008.1, forward strand.
ATTACCATCTTTATTACACGTCAGGTTTTTATCGGAGCAGTAAAAAGTGCAAAGACAAAGTCCGATTGGCAAAAGGCACTTTTTGAATTTCGGGTTTTCAGGGCTTTTGCATTAATATTCGGCGCATACATCATTTACAATGTTGTGCCCTATCTCTTCGAGGATTTTAAAACTGCGCTTTTCTACGCCCTGATTTTTGCCAAAATTTATATTGTTTTGGCCGTTATGTTTGCCATAAATGCATTTCTTAATGCATTGGTGTCCATTATGGAGGCCTCCAAAAAGTATGCAGATAAGCCCATAAGAAGCTACAAGCAGGTTGCTAAAATCATTTTTTATATAGTAGGTTTTGTGTTAATCCTATCCATCATTTTAGGAGAATCCCCGCTCTATGTTTTTGGTGGTTTTGGCGCAGTTACCGCAGTCTTAATCCTGGTCTTTCGAGATCCAATTTTAGGGTTTGTAGCTTCTGTGCAGATGAGTGCAATAGATTTAGTGAGAGTAGGGGATTGGATCACCGTAGAAAAATATGGTGCAGATGGAGAAGTCACAGAAATCAACTTAACCACCATTAAAGTGCGAAACTGGGATAAAACAGTTACCATTGTGCCCAGCTATGCCATTGTAAGTGAGTCTTTCAAAAACTGGCGTGCCATGGAAGAAAGTGAGGGGAGGCGGATTAAACGGCACATCAATATCAAAATCTCCAGCATCAAATTCTGCGATGAAGAACTGATTAATCGCCTGAAAAGTATCGATTTCTTAAAAGACTATCTTCGGGAAACACAAGAACACATTGAACGGTTTAATGCCGAGCATACTGTAAATCCCAATAATCTGGTTAATGGCAGGCACATGACCAACATAGGGACCTTCAGGGTGTATGCGGAAAAATACCTTGAAAGCAACCCATACATCAATACTGAGATGACCTTTATGGTGAGGCAGCTCCAAGCCACAGAAAATGGACTTCCAATTGAAATTTATGTCTTCTCAAAGGAAAAAGGATTGAAGAAATTTGAGGAAGTTGCGGCAGATATATTCGATCATTTACTCGCGACGGTACCTTATTTTGATCTGGAGATTTTCCAAAGTCCGAGCGGCAGCGATATGCGGCAATTCATCAATAGAACATAAAGGAGGAGTCTGTATCCTATATTCGGCTCCGATTGAGGTAGCTGTTGATGAATATTAGGATACAGTCTCAATTGTTTATTCTTCTCTTAAAAACACCAAACACTTCTCACAAACCTTAAATAAAAGCGGTGGGAGGTTATCATTTTCATAAGGTTGAGAAGCACCATATACATGATTTGCACCTTCAATTTTCACTAATCTGCTACCTGGATTAGCCTCAGCCAGTTTTTGGGCAGTCTCAAAAGCAACATTTACATCCTCGTCTCCCTGAATAATTAACCAGGGGATATTGATCCGCTTTGCAGCATTTAAAATATTAAGGGTTTCTGCGTTGGCTTCAAAATCTTCTAACAAAGTAACATTTAAAGGCATCTGCTCCTGGGTACGGGCATTGGTAACTTCAATTTTACCTGTCTTTCTCCAATCAGCCTCTTGCTCCTTTTTCCAAAGACTGTTAAAACCTGATATTGCGCTCCAGGTAATCAGTTTGTTTATGCGTAAATCGTTAGCAGCCTCAATAATTGTTAATCCTCCCCCACGGCTATGGCCAATCAAATTGAGTTGAACATCTTTTCCATAAGATTTTTCAATAAAATCCAGCACTGCATTCAAATCAAATAATTCCTTAGAAACCGTATTATTGGCAAAGCTTTCTAAATCGGTCACATCCATAGGGTTATCGGCAGGGACGCCACTGTGCGATAAATTGAACTTTATATAACGATATCCATTGGCAGCAAAATAACGGGCAACTAAATTATGTGCTCCCCAATCTTTAAAGCCCTTAAAGCCATGTACAAAAAGAATAATAGGCGTATTAGGGTTTTTGTCGTCAAAAGTAATGTCTCCGATAATTAATTTTCCATCAGCCCCGGTAAGGCTAAAATTGCTTTGTGTAATCATAATTTTAAATTTTGCATCTCGCTATTATCAACAAATACATGAGTATTCGTTGTTTAGGTTTTATAATAATATGCAGCCCACAACATAAAAAGTAGCTGAAAAGGTAACCTAATCCATGCTATAAATGAGGTGATTTGTATATCGCCTAGCATGAAAGGAGCTTTTTCTATCATGTAAATATGAGCCGGTATAAATGCTCCAAGCATTAAAATAATTAACAGGGCAGCTTGCTTTCTGGTTTTTGGAAATAGTAATAAAATGCCCAAAATGATTTCTATTAACCCTGATAAATAAATTAAAAAGCGATGACCAGGCAACCAATTGGGCATAATGACGTAATATACCTCAGTGGAAATAATGTGATTAATGCCGGCCACAATGTAGAAAATGGAGTAGAGCCAAAGCAGGATTTTATATACCATAAAATTGATGTAGTTTGGATCTGTTTATTTAAAACCATTCTAAATTGCCCTAAATTACAGGTTAATGACAGTGAACTTAGCCTTGCTTGATTACTTTTGTATCCCGATAATAGTTAATAACGGAAGCAATTGGAATATTTCAAAGTAATCGCTTTTACGCACCATCATATAGACCTAAAATCTTTAGGGAAGTTAGTTATTTGCGACGAAAGTCTGGATAATAGATTGAAGAATATTCAGGTGGAACTTCCTGTAAGTGAAATCTTTTATATAGGAACCTGTAATCGTGTAGAATTTGTTTTCTTAACCAAAGAAAAGACGGATAAGGAATTTGTAACCAAATTTCTGAGGGTTTTAGATATGGGTTTACCGGAAGAGTTTCTGGAGCGCTTTATAGATAATGTTTCTGTTTATGAGAACGAAGAGGCTTTCAATCACTTGTTAAGGACCTCTTGCTCATTAGAGAGTTTGGTTGTTGGGGAAAAGGAAATCCTGGCGCAAATTAGAAGAGCTTATGAAAGCTGCCGTGATGCTGGCTTTACTGGCGACTACATGCGTATGATTATGGATCGTGTAGTTAAAACAGCTAAAGAGGTTTATACCCATACCAATATTTCAAAAAATCCCGTTTCTGTAGTTTCCCTGGCCTACCGCAAACTTAAAGAGCTTAATATGTGTAGTAATTCACGTATTTTAATCATCGGAGCAGGAGAAACCAATCAAAATATTGCCAAATACCTCAATAAACATAAATACTCTAACTTTTCAATTTTCAACAGAACGCTTTCTAAAGCACAATCATTAGCTAAAGAGCTTAATGGTAAGGCTTATACATTAGATGCCCTGGAAAATTTCAATGAGGGTTTCGATGTAATTATCACTTGTACTGGCGCTACAGAACCAATTATTACCGAAGAACTTTATGCCAGATTGCTTAATGGCGAGACTGGCAAAAAAGTAATCGTCGATTTGGCTATTCCTAATGATGTAACTCCTGCGGTCATTCATCACAATCCTGTTCATTACATTGAGGTAGAATCGCTTAAAGAAGTTGCACGCAAAAATATCCAGGAGCGCTACAATGAGTTGGTTCATGCTGAAGAAATTATTGCTAATAATATCTCAGAATTTTTCCTTGTTTTAAAGCAACGCCGCATAGAATTGGCTATGCAAGATGTTCCACGTAAAATTAAGGAGATTAAAAACACGGCTATCAATGGTGTTTTTGCTGATGAAATCAGTCAGATGGATGAGGCCTCTCGTGAAGTATTGGAACGTGTAATGAACTACATGGAAAAAAAATGTATTAGTGTTCCAATGATCATGGCTAAAGAAATTTTAGTTAATCAATCATAATCTTTCCTTCAAACATTTGTGATAATCTGAAAAGCAGGTTACTGTGCTTTTGGGTTAATGCAGTCCCGCTATTCGTTCCTGCCGATAAAAGAACGGCATCCACTGCTATCGGGTTTAGTTAACTTCTTCTGAGGTGCTTCGGTAGGAAAACCGATTTGTAAAGCTTTTCTGTTGCTTTTCTCAAATTCAGTACATCCGTTTTAGGTTTATTTACCTAAGAAAATTACATTACCTTTATTTTAAATGAAAATGAGCGGAGTTTATGTAACCTCACTGTCTCATTTTTAAACATTTTGTTAGATAAAGCGGTAATTACCTTAAATTTGCATTTCATTTAAATTTGATAGTGAAGAAATTAATCATCGGAACACGCGGAAGCGATCTGGCCTTATGGCAGGCAAACCACATTAAAGATGAGTTGGCTGCAATTGGCGTAGAAGCAGAACTTAAAATCATTAAAACGCAGGGCGACAAAATTCTAAACCTAAGGTTAGATAAACTGGAAGGTAAAGGCTTTTTCACCAAAGAATTGGAGGAAGAACTTTTAGGGGGAACCATCGATTTAGCGGTGCATTCACTCAAAGATCTCCCAACGGTGCATCCTGAAGGTTTGGTTATTGCAGCAATTCCTGCCAGAGAAGAGGCTACAGAATATCTTTTGATTTTAAAAGATTGCGTTGATGTTTCTCAGAAACTATCACTTAAAAAGGGTGCCATGGTAGGAACATCTTCTAACCGTCGTAAAGCGCAATTATTAGGCTTGCGTCCTGATTTAGAGATTGAAGACCTTCGTGGTAACGTGCCTACACGCATTCAAAAGCTTAGAGATGAAGATTATGATGCCATTATGCTGGCCAAAGCCGGTGTTAAGCGTTTAGGTCTGGATCTGAGTGATCTGCATATTGAAGAGTTAGAAACTACCGAATTTATTCCCGCACCGGCTCAAGGTGCTTTAGGTATTCAGATCAGGGAGCATGATGCCGAACTGTTTGAATTACTTCAAAAGATAAATAACCCCGCAACTGCCGAAGAAGTAGCTGTTGAGCGTAAAGTGCTTAATCTTTTTGAGGGTGGCTGCCATATGCCTTTAGGCTGCTACTGCAAAAAGGAAGACGGAGAATTTGAGGTTTGGACTGCCAAGGCCGAAACTGCCGAAGATTTTCCTGAACGTTTATTTTTACGTGCTAATAGTACTGAAGGATTGGCAGAAAAGATCGTTGCTAAATTTAGTGGAGAAAGAAAAAAGCCGGGCAAAGTATTTATCTCTCGTGAAATTGGAGAACACAGCTATTTCCGCCGTGCATTAGAAAATAATAATATTGAAATTGAAGGTCGTTCGCTCATCCGTACCTTTCCAATCGTTACGGTATTAGATCAGTTTATTCTACGTCATGTAGATTGGATTTTCTTTAGCAGCCGCAATAGCGTAGACTATTTCTTTAACCTTAAACCCGTTCTGCCTAAAAAAGCTAAGTTCGGCGTGGTAGGAAGAGGATCTGAAGATGCATTAAGAAAATATGGTCACTTTGCCGATTTCGTGGGTACCAGTGGTGATATCACTGAGGTAGCAGAGGATTTTGCTCAATTGGTTTCAGGAAAACACGTACTGTTCCCAAGAGCGCAAGACTCATTGCAGTCTATCCAGAAATCACTGCCAGCAGATGCTAAAATAATCGACTTGCCTATTTACGAAACTGTAATAGAAGAGGATATTGATCAAAGCTATGCCGATGTTTTAATCTTTACCAGCCCATCTAACGTAGATGCTTATTTTGTAGATAATCTGCTTGAACCAGGACAGCAAGTAATTGCTATCGGAAACTCTACAGGCAAGAAATTTGATGAAATGGGTGTGAAGTATACTCTACCCTATTCACCAGATGAAATTGGATTAGCAGAGGCTGTTTTTGGGATTGATATAAAGTAATGGAGAAGAAATAAAAAGTAGTTAGTAATTAGTCGTTAGTACTTAGCTATTGCGCCAATTCCTTCCTCTCGTTGGGGAATTTAAGGAAGGAGACTGTACTTAATTAGGTTTGTCATCCTGAGCCTGTCGAAGGATTTACATCAAGTGCATTTAATGCGTTTCGGCAACTTGTCCCGGTTTTACTAGGGAAGCTCAAGGAGACAACGTTGAAGAAGATTAATTGATTAAGGATACGGCCTTGAAGGCTTAAATGAATATTTTCTTCAAAATCGTCATGCTGAAATTGTTTCAGCATCTTTAATGAGGAATTTAATGAAGAGCCAAAATAAATAAGTATTTAGGCTGTAGTATACAGACATAGTAAATCCTGTCTTGATACCCGATACTAACTACTTGATACTAAAATAATAATTATGTTAAATCGTCCGCGTAGATTAAGGAAAAATCCTTTAGTGAGAGAGATGGTAGCCGAAACCCGGTTATCAAAAGATATGTTTGTTTACCCGTACTTCGTTGTGCCGGGGAGCAACGTAACTCATGCCATTGATGCGATGCCAGGTGTGAATCATTACTCTATCGATACCTTAGTTAAAGATGTAGAGTTAGGTTTAAAGAAAGGGCTTAACAAGATTATGCTTTTTGGTGTTGGAGATGAAAAATCTGCCGATGCTAAATCTGCCTATCATGATCATTCTTTAGTTCCTACAGCAACACGGGAGCTGAAGAAACAATTTGGGGATGATTTATACCTCATTACCGATGTTTGCGTTTGTTCTTACACTACACACGGTCACTGTGGCATTTTAGAAAACGATTACGTTCAGAATGACAAAACAGTAGAGGTGATTGCCAAAATGGCTTTAACCCATGCTGAAGCGGGAGCAGATATGTTTGCCCCGTCAGATATGATGGATGGTAGGATTGAAGCCATGCGCAACCTTTTAGATCAGAACGGTTTTGTAAATGCGGCCATTATGAGCCATGCTACCAAATTTGCCTCAGCTTATTACGGGCCATTTAGAGAAGCTGCAGATTGTGCGCCAAGCAAAGGGGATAGAAAAGCTTATCAAATGGATTTCAGAAATCCTTTAGAGGCTTTGCGCGAAGCGCAACTGGATGAACAGGAGGGAGCAGATGTTTTAATGGTAAAACCAGGTTTGGCTTATTTAGATATTATTCAGCGATTAAAACAAGATACCAACTTGCCTATTGCGGTATACAACGTATCAGGTGAATACTCTATGGTAAAAGCAGCTGCAGAGAGAGGTTGGATTGATGAGCAAAAAGTGGTTATGGAAACCATGCATGCATTCGCACGTGCCGGTGCCAGTATTATTACTACTTACCATATTAAAGATATTTTAAATAACGATTGGCTTTAAAAAGTTGTAAGTTATAGGTCATAAGTCTTACGTTTTGGCGTGCACTTAAAACTTAATACGTACTACTTAAAACTAAAATGATGTTAGATTCAATAAAAAAAATGTTTTCAGGCAATGAAGCCGATGTTCCAGTAAATACCGGAAGCAAACCTGATATTTCCAGAGTAAAATCTGCCGAACTCTACGAGAAATCAAAAACCTATTTTCCTGGAGGAGTTAACTCTCCGGTAAGGGCTTTTAAATCGGTATACGGAACACCTTTGTTTATAGAAAAAGGTGATGGATGTTATATTTGGGATGCTGATGGAAACCAGTTTATTGATTTTTGTGGCAGCTGGGGGCCTTTAATTTTAGGACACAACAATCCTAAAATAAGAGAAAAGGTAACCGAAGTGATGCAGAACGGAATGAGCTTCGGAGCACCTACGGCATTGGAAAATGAACTGGCAGAGCTGATTATTAAAAACAATCGCTTCGTTGAAAAAATTCGTTTTACGAGTTCTGGAACAGAGGCAGTAATGTCGGCAATCCGTTTAGCAAGAGGCTTTACCGCTCGCGATAAAATTATCAAATTTGAAGGTTGCTATCACGGACACAGCGATTCGTTGTTGGTTAAAGCAGGTTCTGGATTGGTTACCTTTGGCGAAACCTCATCGGCTGGTGTACCTAAATCTTTTGCAGAGGAAACGATTGTTATTCCATTAAATGATACCACGGCGATTGAGCAGGCTTTTGCCCAGTTCAAAGATCAGGTTGCAGCAGTAATTATTGAGGGTATCCCTGCCAATAACGGACTGATTATGCAGGATGAAGAATATATCAGATTCTTGAGGAAAATCTGTACCGATAATGACTCATTATTAATTTTTGATGAGGTAATTACTGGCTTTAGAGTAGGTTTTGAAGGTGCAGCAGCACATTATGGCATTACGCCAGATATTGTTACTTATGGTAAAATTATCGGTGGAGGGTTGCCAGTAGGTATGTACGGTGCCTCAAATGAAATTATGGCTCATATTTCTCCAGATGGGGGAGTATATCAGGCTGGAACACTTTCAGGAAATCCTGTAGCCATGGCAGCTGGTATTGCTACCTTAACAGAATTAAATAAATCGGGTTTTTATAAAGACTTAAATACCAAAGCACAAGAATTTGTAGCCAGCATTCAGCGTTTTGCAACAGCGAGAAACTATAAGTTTAAAGTATTTACAGTTGGCTCTATTTTTTGGTTTGCGTTTACTGATAAGGACAAAATTCAATCTGCCGATGATATTGATGCAGGAAGCATGGAGAAATTTAAGGTGATGCACCGAGAGTTGCTCAACCGTGGCATTTATTTGGGCCCTTCCGGATATGAGGTTGGTTTCGTATCTTCAGCACATACTAAGATTGAGTTGGAAAAAGCAAAAAGAGCAATTTTTGAGGCGCTGGATTTAGTGTTTAAGAAATAATCAATTGATCATACAAATCTGACATGAAAAAATCCATTATCATATTTTACTGTTTATTGCTCTATGCCTTAATTCAGTTAATTTCCTGGGGTACCTTGGTAGTACGCTTACAGCCAAGCCGTATGACGATGATTATGGGTGAGGGCTCTGTGTTTTTATTTTTACTTTGTATTGGTGGATATTTTCTTCACCAATCGCTAAAAAAAGAAGATAATTTAAGGGAACAACAACAGAATTTTTTAATGTCTATAACCCATGAGCTGAAATCGCCATTGGCAGCTATTAAACTTTCTATCCAAACAATTATTAAAAGAGATCTGGACAAAGCCAGACAAACCTCTTTGCTTAATAATTCGTTAAAGGATATAGAACGATTAGACGATTTGGTAGAAAATATGCTTTTGGCAACGAAAATCGAGAATCGTTCTTATAGTTTTCCTAAAGAATCCTTTAACTTTTCAGAATTGGTATATAAAATTACAGATCGGTTACAGGTACACTCATGTGGATGCGAGCAGATCATTAATGCTAAAATTCAGCCAAATTTGCAGTTAGTGGGTGACAAATTTGCCTTATCGTCAGTAGTGACCAATTTGATTGAAAATGCAGTGAAGTATTCTAACCCATGTGATGAGATAAATGTGCATTTAGATAAGATTGACGGGCATGTTATGCTTAGCGTAGCAGATAAAGGCCCTGGTATTTCAGATGCCGAAAAAATGTTGATATTTGATAAGTTTTACCGCGTTGGTAATGAGAATGTCAGAAAAGCGAAAGGAACGGGTTTAGGCTTGTTTATTGTGAAAGAGGTATTACAACATCATGACGCTGATATTATAGTTAAAGACAATCAGCCTCAGGGAAGTATTTTTGAAGTAACATTTAGTTAATCTCAATTATGTCACAAAAATTAAGAATTCTGTTGGTAGAAGACGAGGACCACTTGTTGGATGCCATTAAATTAAACCTCGAACTTGAGGGTTATAAAGTTCACGCCGTTAAAGATGGCAAAACCGCTCTTAAAGTATTTAAAGAAGAACGCTTTAATCTAATTATTTTAGATGTTATGTTGCCAGAAATGGATGGTTTCCAGGTTTGTGAAACAATTCGTTTAGAAAACACTGAAGTTCCAATTTTATTCTTAACCGCGAAGAACACATCAGAAGATCGTGTGTTAGGCCTTAAAAAAGGTGCAGATGATTATTTAGTAAAACCTTTCAACTTAGAAGAATTAATTCTTCGTGTAGGTATTTTAGTTAAACGCAGCTTAAAATCAGACGATTTAAAAGAGTTAAACTCTTATAAAATCGGTGATAAAACCATCTATTTTAATTCTTTTGAATTAAAACATGATGACGGAACCATCACTCCGCTAACGAAAAAAGAAACCATGTTGTTAAAGCTTTTAATAGAGCGTAAAAATGATGCCGTTTCTCGTGAGCAGATTTTGGAAACCGTTTGGAATTATGATGTTTATCCTTCAACCAGAACGATTGACAACTTCATTTTAACTTTCCGTAAGTATTTTGAGCCAGATCAAAAAAATCCAGTGTATTTTCACTCTATACGTGGTGTTGGTTATAAATTTACCGATAGTCATTAATGTACAATAACAAAGGCAGGTATGCACTAATGGCTGTTTTCATATTGGCCGCCGTAGTGTGTATAATTTATAAACAATACCAACTGGCCGCAGTTTCGGCCTTTTTGTTTGCTTTTGTAATATGGAGCCATTTTAAGCACAGCTCGGTGCTTATGGCTTCGAAACATTTCAAGAACAAAGAGTTTGGTAAAGCCAGAGAAATGTTGGCTGAAGTGACAAAGCCAGAGCAGTTGGCTAAAAGCCGTCGAGGTTATTATGAGTTTATGCAGGGTGAATTAGCCTTGAAGGATGAAAATTACGACAAGGCAGAATATCATTTTCAGGTAGCAAGCCGTTACGCGGTGGGTGGTAAAACACAAAAGGCTTACGTAGTGATTCATTTAGCTAATTTGGCCTTAAGGAAAAAGGATAAAGAAAGAGCAGAAACCTATACCCAGTTGGCAAAGGAATTGGCCGAAACCCAACGTTCGAAGGATATTATTGCTAAAATAGAAAGAGAAATCAGTAAATTATAATATTAATACTGTCATTTTGAATAACGAAGCACCAGTTTAGGAATAAAAAGGTACTTCGTTTTTTTTTTATTTATACCTTTGCGCAATTAAAATTTTATAGATATCGGAATCGTCTTGCTGAATGATGACCGAAGGGATGACAAATACAAATCATGAAGAATAATTTATTTTTAGACGCTGCATTTTCGAAACAAACTGAACGTCCACCCGTATGGATGATGCGTCAGGCTGGTCGTTTTATGCCACAATATTGGGAGATTAAGAACAAGTACTCATTTTTAGAAATGTGTAAAACTCCTGAGATTGCAGCTGATGTAACCATGTTACCAGTTGATTTATTGGGTATTGATGCAGCGATATTATTTTCTGATATTTTAGTAACCGGCGAAGCTATGGGCGGCGATTTGAGCTTTACCCAAGGCGTTGGTCCTAAATTTGCCAACCCGGTTCGTACAGCAAAAGATGTAGAGGCTTTAAATGTTGATTGTTTGAGCGAACTTCAATATGTGGCAGATGCCATAAAGGTAATTCAACAAAGATTAAATGGCAGTATTCCATTAATAGGTTTTGCCGGAGCCCCTTTTACGGTAATGAGTTACCTGGTTGAGGGCGGATCGTCTAAAGACTTTAAGCTAACCAAGTTGATGTTGCACAACCAACCTGAGCTTGCGCACCAGCTTTTGGCTAAAATTGCTAAAGTAACAGCCGAGTATTTAAACCTTCAGATTGCTGCAGGAGTGAACGCCATTCAGGTTTTTGACAGCTGGGCTTTAGCTTTATCATGGAATGATTATCAGGAGTTCTCCCATCGCTATATTCAAGAAATTATTGCCAACTTAAATAGAAAAGATATCCCAGTAATTTCCTTCTGTAAAGGAAGCTCTGTATTTGCATCTATTATGGCAGAGGCGAAGCCTGATGTAATTTCTGTAGACTGGAACGCAGATTTATTAAATATTAAAAATGCTTTACCTGCTGGCATCGCCGTTCAGGGAAATTTAGATCCACACATTTTATATGCTGATAAAGCGGTAATTAAAGCACAGATACACAAATTGTTTGAGCGTATGCGCGGTACAGAAGGCTTTATATTTAATCTAGGACACGGTATTATGCCTGATATTCCTTTCGATAACGTGAAATATGCTATTGAGGTAGTAAAGGAGTTTAAGTATTAATTTGCAGTAAATTCAAGTCCTTTGCTTATCTTAGTATAAAATAGTATTTCAATGACTGTTAAATCGCTAAAAGACGAAGATAAGTTGCCAATTAAGCAAGTAATCAATGCTATTAATAAAACAATGGATGATGTACTTCGTGTGGTTGATGCAATGGACTTGGGTAGGACGGAAGTTAAAAGTGACGGGGTATATAGAACTTTTAAAGATGGAAGAGTTATAAAAATTTCTGGTGGAAATTTCACAAAGAAAAGAGTTTCCCAAAAAAGAATAAAACTTTTCTAACATGGCTGTTAGGCCAAAGCTAAGAATTTTTGCCGGGCCAAATGGATCCGGTAAAACTACTCTTTATAATTCCATTAAACCGATATATTTTTCTACCAAACTGTTTGTTAATGCCGATTTTTTAGAATCAGATTTTGCAAAAAGTAATTTTTTAAACCTTTCAGATTTTAATATCTCCTGTTCTCAAGAAGAGTTCGAAAAATTCATTTTATTAAGCGGCCTATATGTAAAAGCTGGCTTTGATCCTGAGGGCTGGAATTTAGCAATTAAGGAAAATGTTATTGTTAGAGGTTATCATAAAAATGTTAATTATAACTCTTATCATTTCGCAATAATAGCAGATTTTATTCGCCATAAACTAATTGAAAATAAAAAGTCTTTTTCTTTCGAAACAGTTTTTTCCCATCCATCCAAATTAGAACTCATCAATTTTGCTCACGAACACAACTATAAGGTCTACTTATATTTTATAGGTACAGAAACACCAATTATGAATTTGGAGCGTGTAAAAGATCGGGTGAAAAAAGGAGGACATCACGTAGCGCAGGATAGAATTGAGAAACGATACTTTCTTACAATGGATTTACTTATACATATGTTAAAGAAAGTTGATGAGACTTATCTTTGGGATAATTCTGGAAGTAAACATAATTATATAGGTAATATTAAGGATGGAACTTTAAATTTGGAGTTTTTAAATATTCCAAATTGGATTGATACCTACATTTTGAATAAGATAAAATCATGATAGAAACCCTATTGCCTTATTACCTTTACTTTAAAGCAGTTCATATCGTTTTTGTGATCAGCTGGATGGCTGGCCTTTTCTATATTTTGAGTTTATTCATCTACCATACAGAGGCCAATGATAAACCTGAACCAGAAAAAAGTGTTTTGGTTGAGCAGTTCGTTAAAATGGAGGCTACTTTGTGGAAAATCATAGCTACTCCGGCAATGATCATTTCTGTTATAGCAGGTGCCGGAATGTTAACATTAAATTCTGGGCTGCTTCAAATGGACTGGATGTGGGTTAAGCTCGGTTTCGTAGTTGGATTACTCATTTACCACTTTATCTGCCAAAACATTGTTAAACAGCTTAAAAACAACCAATACAAGCTAACCAGCTTTCAGTTGCGCTTGTGGAGGGAGTTGGCTACCATTTTTATGATTGCCATTGTTTTTGTAGTGATCTTAAAAAATGCCATCAACTGGGTGTACGGCCTTATTGGTATCATGGGGGTTGCTATGGCCATCATGATAGCGGTTAAACTGTACAAAAATTACAGGCTAAGGAAATAAGCCTGATGATCAAAAAATAAGAACCAAGGCCTACAATTCTAAATGAAAATCTTTAATTCATTGTTAGCCTTTCGTCAACTTACATTTAATCTTGATACTTGAGTTTTTCTACACTATACTTTACGGAAAAACTATCCTAAATTTGGGCGTTAAAATCAAAGCCCATGTTTAAAACTTCAAGCCTGAAAAAGGCTGTACTCTTTATAACTTTTCTTTTCAGTACCTACATCGCTTCAGCTCAATTCAATCAATCGGCTTTTGAAAACAGAATCCGCCCTGATAGCAGCTTAACTGATGAAATTCATTTCAACTTCTACAACCTGAATTATGTTCGAAATTATGAGTATACCAATGATTTTCATGATGGTTATACGTTGTATGGAACACAGTTGCAACCACAAATAACATATTATGCCCACCCCAATCTAGCCATTACAGCAGGGGCTTTTATTCGCAAGGACTTTGGCCGAAATGGTGTTACAGATGCTAAACCCTTGTTTAATGTAAAATACCATAAAAGGAATTTGACGTTAATTTTCGGAAGCCTGGAAGGGGGAATCCAGCATAAATATATTGAACCACTTTACGATTTTGAAAGAACGCTTACCAACCCGATAGAGTATGGTACACAGTTGCTGGTAGAACGCGAAAAATTTAACTTAGATGCCTGGATTGCCTGGCAGAAAATGATTTATACCGGTGAAGCGGCGAAGGAAGAAATTATTGGAGGTTTATCAACAGAGACTACGCTGGCAGAAAGTAATGGCTGGAAGTTTAGTGTTCCTGCCCAATTCTTAGTTTTTCATCAAGGCGGACAAATTGATGTATTAAAGGAAATTCCAATCACAACGATGTTCAATGGCGCTGCCGGACTAAAATTACATAAGCAGATTAATACCAATATTAAACAGGTTTATACCGATAACTATATTGCAGCTTATAAAGATTTTTCACCAGATAAGCGCAGGGCCTACGAAGGTGGATTTGGTTTGTGGCTTAACGCTGGTGTGGAAAGTAAATGGGGTAGCTTGGTAGCCACTTATTGGAAAGGAAATAACTTCATTTCGATTAAAGGAATGCCACTTTATGAATCTGTATCGTATAATTTGTATAGCCCAGGCTTAACGCAAAGTAAAAGAAATATAGTGGCTTTAAGATATGCCTACCAAAAGGAACTGATACCTCATTTTTATTTAGATGTTCGCTTTGAGCCTCATATTGATTTAGATAACTCTGATAAGCAGCTTCAATTTAATCACTCTTTTTTCTTAACCTATAAGCAGGATTTTAAACTGTTTAAAACCAAAAAATAAACGTATAAGGGTCGGGGATTAATCCGACCCTTATGAGTTTAAAGCGGTAGCCAATGCCCGTTGGGTTTTTAGCAAAAACGTTGTTAGATAAACCCGATAGCAGTGGTGCCGGTTTTTCACCGGCAGGAACGAATAGCGGGACTGAACCATCAAGAGTATAGCTGTCTCTGCTTTTCTGTAAAAAATAATACATTGATAATCAGTCTGTATTAATGTTTTTTTAACTTTATTTAACTTTTTTGTAATCCCTATGCAACCATTGTTTGTGATCTGCCATCTTCTATATACAAACACACAATGAAATTGACGCATACCTATACGATAAACGAGTTGATGGAGGGCTGTAAGGCTGGCGACCGGAAGATGCAGGAGATGCTGTACAAGCAAACTGCATCGAAAATGCTGGCGGTTTGCCTGAGATATGCCAAAGATAGAATGGAAGCAGAAGATGTATTGCAAATGGGATATATCAAAATCTTTCAAAAGATTAAGGAATATAGGGGAGATGGATCTTTTGAAGGGTGGATTAGAAGAATAATGGTAAATACTGCAATCGAAAGCTATCGCAAGAACCTTAGGGGTTTAACGGTTGTAGAAATTGATGAAGCGTATGAACAGCCTTCAACAGGTTTTGATTTTAGTCGGTTGGGGATGCAAGACCTCATGAAAGTAATACAAAAATTAGCAGATGGTTATAGAATGGTTTTTAATATGTACGTAATTGAAGGATACTCGCATAAGGAAATTGGAGAGGCACTAGGTATATCTGAAGGAGCCAGTAAATCGCAATTATCGAGAGCACGGGCAATATTAAAAGAAGAAATTATAAAAATGGAGGGCTTTGGTTATGCAACCTATACAGGATAAAGATTTTGATCAGTTATTTAAAAATACTTTTGCAGATGCGGAAGTTGCCCCCTCAAGAGATTTGTGGAAGGATATTGAAGCGGAGATTGCACCCAAAAAGAAAAGAAAGTTGCCCATTTTGTGGCTCACAGCTGCGGCAATTTTAATAGTGGTTACCATTGGGATTTTAATTAACAAGCAGCAAGAAACTGTATCAACAGGGAATAAACTAGCAAACAATGGCATAGAGAGGGTAAAACCAGTAACCAAAGAGCCTGTGAAAGCTATTGTTGAAGCGACAATTAAGCCTGAAGAGAAAGTTACTGAAAAAACAGGTCAACTTACTTCTTTAGCAAAGAAAAAGGATAGCCAGCCTAAATTGGCAGATAAGCCACAAGTTGTAACAGCGCCACAAGATGTAAAACAAGATGTTCAACTGGCACACCACAATGAGGTAAAACCACAAGGTCAGGATATTTTGAAACAAAAAATAGATGATGCTATTCAAGAACCCAAAGAGGAAACCGTTATTGCTAATAATTTAACTCCGATTAAAGCAGATGAACCCATCAATGACAATGAGCAAAGTTTTAAGAATATTAAAAATGTGGGCGATGTAGTAAATATTATCGTCAATAAAGTAGATAAGAGAAAGGATAAATTCATCCAGTTTAGAACAGACGATGATGACTCTTCACTTTCCTCTATCAATATTGGTCCTTTTAAAATAGGTAAACGCAATAAGAAATAGTTCAGTTATCAGTTAACAATTTTCAGTTTGCGATTAGTGATGAACAGTTAAATCGGTCAATTATACAGTTAGAGAATTAATCAGTTAAGCAATTCAATAATAACACAACACAATATGAAACGTCTAATTTTTACAACACTTTTGGTAAGCGGACTTGCCGGTGTTATGGCTCCAGGTGCATTTGCACAACAAGACAGTACAAAGAAAAAAAACGATTATAGTGATGGGCATGGAATTATTATTAAAACCAGGTCGTCAGACTCTACTAAAAAAGGTCGTTTTGTTGGTGGAATTACTTTTACAAGAGTTGATTTAGGTTTTTCCAGGTTAATAGATAATGGTAACTTCAACCTATCTCCAAATAATGAATTTTTAGATTACAAAGGAGGTAAAACCAGTACATTCTCTTTCGATGTACTCCAGTTCGGTTATCGTTTCAACTCTAATTTTAAGATTTATGTGGCTGGTGGTTTCGATTGGACACTCATTCGTTTAAGAGACAATATCACCATTCAAAAGAATTCGCCTGTATTAACTTATGTAACAGAACCCATAGAGTTTTCAAAGAATCGTTTTTCTAGCAGTTATGTGCATATTCCATTAAACTTTGAGTTCCGTACTAAAGAAAATGATCACGGAAAAAGATTCTATTTCGTAATAGGGCCAGAAGTAAGTTTCTTGTTAAACGGAAAAGTTAAACAAATTAGTGAGGAACGGGGCAAAGAAAAGTTTTACGATAATTATCACTTCCAATCGGTTCGTTATGGAGGAACCTTCAGATTTGGTTATGGCGGCTTAGGGTTATTTACCAAATATTACTTTAACGATATGTTTAATACGCCGGCACAAGCGGGATTGAAAAACATGAGTTTCGGTGTCACCTTTGGGTTAAATTAATACACAACAACACAACAAATAGATTAAATCCTGTTTCGGTTAGGCGAAACAGGATTTTTTATTTATAATGTTTTAAGGAATTTTTTTCGGCTTTCAGCTTTTAGTACCAGGCTTTAAGCTTTCCTCTTTCAGCTTTCCGCTTTAATCTTTACTTTTACCCTGTGAGCAATACTATAATCAGCGTTAAGAATTTAACAAAGCAATATCAGGCCGAGCAGGCTGGAGGGATTAAAAATATTAGTTTCGACATACAGAGGGGCGACGTGGTAGCCATTATAGGTGAAAGTGGCAGTGGGAAGTCGACCTTATTGAAAACTATTTTTGGATTATTAAAAACAGATTCCGGTGATGTTTTCTTTGAGGATAAAAGGGTTTTAGGCCCTGATGAGCAGTTGATACCCGGGCATAAGCAGATGAAAATGGTTACGCAGGATTTTTCACTCAATATTTATGCTAAGGTTTACGATAATATTGCCTCACAATTATCAAATACCGATCTTAAAACCAAGACAGAGAAAACGTTAGCCATTATGGAGCATCTGCGTATCCTGCATTTGCAAAACAAAAAGATTATTGAACTTAGCGGGGGCGAGCAACAAAGGGTGGCTATAGCGAAGGCTATGGTGTCTGATACGCAGGTGCTGTTACTGGATGAGCCCTTTAGCCAGGTGGATGCTTTATTGAAAAACCAGTTAAGGGCAGATATCAAAAGAGTTGCTTCGGAGACTGGTGTTACTGTAATTCTGGTTTCACACGATCCGGCAGATGGATTATTCCTGGCAGATCAGTTATTAATTATTAAAGATGGAGAGTTGCTGCAAACGGGTAAGCCAGCAGATATCTATCAACACCCTAAGCACATTTATACCGCCCAAATTTTAGGAAATGCTGTAGTATTATCTCGTGAGGATGCAGAGAAAATAGGTTTAAAGACAGCGTTGGAATTTGTAGTATTTTATCCAGAATGGGCCGAAATTAATAATAGCTGGAACAGCAGGCGTTTTGAAGTTAAGGACGTTTATTACAAAGGCTTTTATGATGAGCTATTGGTGGAGCGGAAGGGAGTAAACATTCGTGCTTTGCAATTGAATAGGGGGGAGCATAAAAAGAACGATCACGTTCAGTTAAATATCAGCCATTTTTTGGAGTTTTAAATACAGGTTAATTACATTCTCAGTTATTGGAGAAGGTAATGGGCAGTAGTAATGGAGTAATTCACTCATTCTTTTTCGCGCATAAAAAAACGACTGCGTTTAAAGAACATCAGTCGTTTTTATTCTGTGTGAAGAAAATTACCTTATGTTACATTTTCTGCTGCTACCAATACAACTTTTATTCGCATTGGCGTAGTAGGTAGAGTAGATCTGCTAATGGTTACTCCTCCTATATATGTTTCGTAATCCATATCACCATATGGTAACTGGTAATAACTATTATAGTTTGGTGTAGCCGTATATACTAAGATTCCCTCATCATAAAAATTTATGTCATCTACCTCATCAATTCTTAAATCCAGGTAATACTTTCCATTTTCTAAAACCCATCTGTTAGGATTTACGTCAAAAACGATGGTACGATTAGGAGCGTTTTGAACAATTGTTTCTTTTTTGCAGGATACCAAACCTAGTGTGGCGATGCAAAGCATTAAAATGGTCAGTTTTTTCATGTTGATTAGTTTTTATTTGTGTGTTATCTGATCTATTACAAAACTGTTGCCAAAAAAACTTTTATCTGCCTTTATGGATTAATTATTGTGTAATTAAGTTATTATATGTTTAAAAACCATTTATTATTTTGTTGATATGAAATTATTTTTTCGCATTCTCCCTTGGTTAATTTTAGTCATTGCAGCTTACTTTTTCATTTCTAAAAAGTTTAGTATTAACACATCTGTAGAAAGTAAACATCAGCTTCTGGTAGAAAAAATTGAAGCAATAGGCAAGTTAGAGCTTGTTCGCTATCAGATTAGTGATGTTTTAGAACATAAAAATAAGACAGATTTCTTACCCGAAGCCAGTGTACTTTTAATTGTGAAAGCGGAGGCAGTAGGATGTATCGACCTCACAAAAATAACCAGGGAAGATATCGAAATTGATGTGGACACTGCTGTAGTAAATTTACCACAGCCAGAACTTTGTTACGTTAAAATTGATCATAAAAACTCGAGAGTTTATGATACGAAGATGGCTTTCTTTAGAGAAGCCAATCTGGTAGATGAAGCTTATAAAGCAGCAGAAAGACAAATAGGTGCTGAAGTGAAAAAGTCTAACATATTGGGCCAGACTAAAACCAATGCCGTTAATGTGCTTAAACCCATTATTGAAGGTTTAGGCTATAAGAATGTTCGGTTTACATTTGAGTAAAAAAAGACCACCTAAGATTATTAGGTGGTCGATATTATTTTAAGAAATCTTCGCGGTGAGGATTAAACACATCTATCAAAAGCCCTGCTTCTAAACAGCGTACCCCGTGGTAAACAAGGGTAGGTGCGAAGAAAACATCGCCTTCATTTAAGACCTTTTTCTCCTCTCCCATTGAAACTTCAAAGCTTCCCCTGGCCACATAGCTCAATTGTAAATGCGGGTGATTGTGGACGCTCCCAATGGCATCCTTTTCAAAGTCTACCTTTACCAGCATTAAGTTTTCATCATAAGCCATGATTTTGCGCTTAACGCCTGCCCCCAGGTCTTCCCAATCAATGTCGTTATCAGCAATTAAGCTTTTGTTTGTTAAATCTTTGAAATTCATTTTTTTTAAAATTAGGTCAAGTTGGCTTCCTGGTAAAATCGTACAGGTAGTTTTGGTCTTTAAACTAAATACTCAAATAAGGTTTGATCCTGATTTAGCTCAATCACATCAAATTTAAAGGCTTTTAGGCGTTCTAGTATTCCTGCGTAATCTTCTTTTTTGGTAAGCTCAATACCCACAAGGGCTGGCCCGTTCTCTCTATTGGTTTTTTTGATGAATTCGAAACGGGTAATATCATCATGTGGTCCTAAAACCTCGTTTACAAATAATTTCAAAGCCCCCGGGCGTTGAGGGAAACGAACGATGAAGTAATGTTTTAAGCCTTCGAACAATAGTGATTTTTCTTTAATCTCCTGCATACGTTCGATATCGTTATTGCCACCACTCACTACGCATACGACCGTTTTTCCTACAATCTGATCTTTAATTTGTGCCAATGCAGAAACAGATAATGCACCTGCAGGTTCTACTACAATAGCATCTTCGTTGTATAACTTAAGGATGGTTGTGCAAATTTGTCCTTCGGGGATCAAATGCATTTCATCCAATAAATCATTACAATATTGATAAGTGAGCGCACCAACACGTTTAACGGCAGCGCCATCAACAAAGCGGTCTATTTCATCTAAGGTAAATGGTCCTTTCTTTTCAATAGCGGTTTGCATAGATGGGGCTCCCAAAGGTTCAACCCCGATTAATTTAACATCTGGCTTAACCGTTTTGAGGTAAGCACTAACACCAGAAGCTAAACCACCACCACCAACGGGCATTACCACGATATCTAAGTCTGGAAGATCTTCAAAAACCTCCACGCCAACTGTTGCCTGTCCTTCAATCACTTTCTGATCATCAAAAGGAGGGATAAAAGTAGCGGCATGCAGGGCACTATAGTTAAGCGCTTCTTTTAGGCAGTCGTCAAAAGTATCTCCAACAAGAACAACTTCCACGTTATCGCCACCAAACATGTTTACCTGCGTAATTTTTTGTTTTGGAGTGATTTCGGGCATGAAAATTACGCCCTTAATGTTTAGTTTTTTGCACGAATAAGCCACTCCTTGCGCATGGTTGCCTGCACTTGCACATACCACACCATTGGTTAATGCATCTGGTGGTAAAGAGCTAATTTTGTTATAAGCACCACGGAGTTTATAAGATCTTACAATTTGTAAATCTTCACGTTTAAGGTAAATATTAGCATTGTAGCGCGATGAAAGTCCTGCATTAAACTCAAGCGGCGTACGTTTAACTACTCCTTTTAAACGCTGAGAAGCTGAGTTAAAGTCCAGCGTTTGTGGTGTTGTATTATTCATAATTAATTATCAAATAACGAGAATCTAGGTTCTCGTGAATATGTTTTTTAGAATAGTGGGAAAGAAACTGATGCGTCGCTTTTCCACCATTCGTGATTATTTTTTTGATCTGGCTAAGCTTTTTACCTCAGTATTTCAGCTCCAGGCTTTTCGATTTCAGCTTCTAAGCTAAATGCAAAGCAACCAACTGATTTAAGTCCTGATCGTTTATTCCTTGTTTGCTATCTGCTAAAACCAGGAATTGCTTGTAAACGATATCAAGCTCCTCTTTTTCTAATTTATGGCCTAAACGGTCTAAATGATGTTTCAAAGCATGGCGGCCACTTCTCGCAGTTAATACGATGGTTGCATCTGGGAAACCAACATCTTCAGGTTTAATGATTTCGTAGTTTTCACGGTTTTTCAAGAAACCATCCTGATGAATACCAGAACTATGTGAGAATGCGTTGGCTCCAACAATCGCCTTATTCGGTTGAACAGGCATATTCATTTGGTTACGCACCATATGGCTGATGTCATAGAATTGAGTACTGTCAATTTGAGTATTCAAGCCTAAAACTTTATGGGTTTTTAAGATCATGACGACCTCTTCCATAGAAGTGTTTCCAGCGCGTTCGCCGATTCCATTGATGGTACATTCAACCTGACGCGCACCGTTTTGTAGTCCGGCAATTGAGTTAGCAGTAGCTAAACCTAAATCATTGTGGCAGTGAACAGAGATAATGGCGTTATCGATGTTTTTTACGTTTTCTTTTAAAAACAAGATTTTTGAGCCGTACTGATCGGGTAAGCAATAGCCATTTGTATCTGGAATATTAACTACTGTAGCACCAGCAGCAATCACTGCTTCTACCATTTTAGCTAAAAATTCTATGTCTGCTCTTCCGGCATCTTCTGCATAAAATTCTACATCTTCAACATATTTCTTTGCATATTTCACTGCTTCAACCGCACGGGCTAAAATTTCTTCGCGGGTGCTGTTAAATTTATGTTTAATGTGGAAATCAGAAGCTCCGATACCAGTATGGATACGTGGGCGTTTTGCATAGCGTAAAGCATCAGCAGCAACATCGATATCATTTTTATTGGCGCGGGTTAGAGCGCAAATAATTGGGTTACTCACCGCTTTAGATAATTCAATTACACTATTGAAATCGCCAGGGCTAGAAACAGGAAAGCCAGCTTCAATTACATCAACACCTAAAAGTTCGAGTGATTTAGCGATTTCTACTTTCTGGTTTGTATCTAACTGGCAGCCTGGTACCTGTTCTCCATCACGCAATGTGGTGTCGAAAATATAAACTTTGTTAGGGTCGTGAATCATAATCTTATGTTTAGGTAGTGATTAATTTTTGTGATAAGAATTTTAAAACCAATTTACCCATTTCTGCAGTCCCTAAAACTTTGAAACGGTTTGTGCTTTGATCGGCGATGTCATGCGTTCTAAAACCTTCTTTTAATACCTGATCAATAGTATCAACCAATAATTTAGCTTCTTCTTTTAATCCGAAGCCAATTTCTAATAGTAAAGCCGCAGATAGGATAGAAGCCAGTGGGTTAGCGAGGTCTTTACCAGCAATATCGTGTGCTGAACCGTGTATAGGCTCATAAAAACCCGTTAATTCACCTACAGAAGCTGAAGCCAACATCCCCATCGAACCTGCAATTTGTGAGGCCTCATCTGTTAAGATATCACCAAAAAGGTTAGCTGTTAATACGACGTCGAATTTCTTTGGGTTCTTGATTAACTGCATTGCAGCATTATCGATAAACATATGTTCTGTTTCTACATCAGGATATTGTTTAGCAATTTCCTGTACGGTTTCGCGCCATAGGCGAGAGCTCTCCAATACATTGGCTTTATCTACAGAACACAAGCGTTTGTTACGTTGCTGTGCCGCCTGATAGGCTTTATGTGCAATCCTTTCTACTTCATAACGGTGATAAATCATTAAATCAGAAGCCGTATTTCTATCTTCCGAACGTGTTTTTTTACCGAAATAAACATCACCTGTTAATTCGCGGAAGAAAAGAATGTCTGTTCCTTTTAAAATCTCTGGTTTAATGCTTGAAGCCTGAAGAAGTTCGTCAAATAGTAATATTGGGCGGAGATTGGCAAAAAGACCTAATTCTTTGCGGATTTTTAATAAACCTTGCTCTGGTCTAACTTTTAAGCTTGGATCGTTATCATATTTTGCATGACCAACAGCACCGAATAAAATCGCATCACTTTTTTTTGCTTTTTCCAGTGTTTCATCTGGTAGCGGATTTCCGGTAGCTTCAATGGCTACGTGACCCATTAGGGCTTCATCAAATGTAAACTCGTGGCCAAATGCTGTTGCAATTTGTTCTAAAGCTGCTTTTCCCCATGCAGTTACTTCGGGGCCAATACCATCTCCAGGTATTACTAAAATGTTCTTCTTCATTGTACTAAACGCTTTCTAGTATAGTTTCGACGACTTTTACTTCGCCGTTTTCTAATAAAATTCTTTTCTCTATGCAGGTTGGGAGCTGCGTCTCAAAATGGCCAACGTATATCATCGTCATTCCATTATTACTCAGTTCGTTCACCAATTGGTTAAAGTGTTGTGTTTGTTGCTGGTCTAATCCCTGGCAAGGTTCATCCAAAATCAACAACTGTGGGTTTTTGATGATCGTTCTTGCCAGTAAAGCCAGGCGTTGTTTGCCTAAGGGCAGGGCCTTAAGCAATTCGTTTTTATGTTGTTTTAAATCGAAATACTCTATCAATTCATCAAGTTGTACTTTTTTAGAGTAGGGTATTTGCTGAAAAAGTCCAACAGAATCATAAAATCCTGAAGCAATACTTTCCCAAACAGTGGCCGTACTGTCAAAGTACCAGTGGAACTCTGGAGAGATTAATCCAATTCTTTTTTTTATGTCCCAAATACTTTCTCCCGAACCACGTTTGTGGCCAAAAAGATGTATATCGTTGGCATAAGCCTGTGGATGATCTCCGTTAATTAAGCTCAATAAAGTTGACTTTCCAGAGCCGTTGTGTCCCTGAAGTAACCATTTTTCCCCAGCCCTTACTTCCCAGTTAACATTTTTTAAAACTTCTTTTTCTGCGTAACGGATATTGACGTTTTTCATACGGATAATCTCATCCGTATTGTAAACCGGGCGTTCTGTTAAAAATGCGGGTAAAACCCCTAAAATTTTGTGGTGTACAACCGATGTACTTTCAAATGAGCTCCTTTCGTGTATTTGCCCATTTTCTATAATAGCAAAGCGATTAATGTTTACCGGTAATTCATCATCATTACTAATTAAAATCAGATTTACTCCCTGGTTACTGATCTCATCCAGCAAATCATTAAGATTTCGTCTGGACGCTACGTCGAGCCCGGTGTAGGGCTGATCAATAATCAATAACTGAGGCTTCAACCAAAGGGCTTTAATCAATTGTAGTTTCTTATGCTCGCCACTGGATAGCTCAATCAGTTGAGAATCTTTAAATGTGGTAAAGTTTAAAGCAATCAAGAGCCTTTCAACCTCGTTTGTATCAAGACTTTGTTCCTGGCCGTATTTTAAAAGTTCTGCCTGAACGGTTAGGGTATCTTTAGCCTGTTTATGATTATAGCGTTGCTGATAGTAAAAGTTAGCATCACCCTCCAGGTTTTTAAACTGATACCAGCTGGAAACGAAAAGAGTCTGAGCAGGTAAAGCGCTTTCCTGATCAAAATTGATTTTAATATCGCCCTGGTATTTCTCTTGCCCGGCAATAGCCTTGGCTAAAGAAGTTTTTCCAGTTCCACTAGTTCCTCCCAAAAGCCAGTTATCACCGCGCCGAATGGTCCAGTCTAAATCCTGCAAAACCGCCTTTTGGCGGTAGTGTAAATTTAGTTGATTGATATCGACGAAAATTTCTTTCATTTTAAGGTTAACTGTGGTATGCTATTTAATTTTTATAAAGCTTTACTTGCTTCAAAATCCTCGATTAAATTTTTCTGGTTTAAGATAAAGTCAATGTCATCGTAACCATTTATTAAGCAAGATTTTTTGTAAGGATTGATCTCAAAGGCAGTTTGTGCTCCAGTAGCTACAATAGTTACTGTTTGTTGCTCTAAATCAACTTCTAATGCCGAATTCGCATCTTGTTCTACAGCTTTAAAGATTTGAGCTAAAAACTCGTCACTCACCTGGATAGGTAGTAAACCGTTGTTTAATGCATTTCCTTTAAAGATATCAGCAAAAAAGCTGCTAATTACCGTATCAAAACCTGCATCCTGAATGGCCCATGCAGCATGTTCACGACTACTGCCGCAACCGAAGTTTTTTCCTGCTACCAATACTTTTCCTGTGTAGGTAGGGTTGTTGAGTACGAAATCTGCCTTTGGCTGGTTATCGCTATCATAACGCCAATCGCGGAATAAATTTTCCCCGAAACCATCGCGTGTGGTTGCCTTTAAAAACCTTGCAGGGATAATCTGATCGGTATCTATATTCTCTATCGGCAATGGAACAACCGATGAGGTTAATTTTTCAAATTTTTTCATGTTCTTGTACTTTAGCTTCTAGCGTTCTGCCATTAGCTTATTTAACAGCTTTAACTCTTAATCTTCTATAATCTGCAACCCAGTCGCCGTTTTTGAAATAGTTTGGTTTTAAGATTTCTACAGTCTGTTTTTTCACTTGTTCGGCTTCTTCAGTACTTAAGTTTTTAAATGCATGCTGCGCAAACTGATTGATCCACTCGTACATGCCATTTTCACCTTTAAGTACGGTTGGACGATCGAATAACCATATTTGCTCAACTTCAAATCGGGCTGCCTCCAGCAATACTGCATAATGACTTACTGATGGAAAGAACCAAAAATTAGAGATTACTCTGTGCTGAACACCAATGCTTTTGGCTGCGGCAGAAATGGCATCTGTTATAGATTTGATATTATCTTTTCCGCCAAATTCTGCAACCAGTCTTCCTCCGGGCTTTAAGCTTTTGTATACGCCTTCCAGTAAATCTCTTTGATTTTCAATCCAATGGAAGGTTGCATTACTGAAAACGGCATCAAACTCCTGATCAAAAGCCAATTCTGTAGCATTTTGTTGCTCAAATTTTAAAAGCGGATATTTTTGTTTTGCTGCATCAATCATCTCTGCCGATGCATCTACTCCAAAAACCTGAGCACCCGACTCTGCAATTTGATTTGCCAAATCTCCCGTTCCACAACCCACATCTAAAATGTTTTCACTTTTTTGAGGCGCTAACCATTGTAAAACATCTGCTCCGTAATCTGATACAAAACGATGTTTAGTGTCGTACACTTTATTGTCCCAAAATATTTCTGGCATAACTTTATTGTTTACTTTAAGCTTTAGAAACCTGAGGCATCTAAAAATTTTCTATTTAACTATTTCAATCGCGTTTCTAGAATTATAGTTTTTAAGTGTTAATCATTATATAATGCTCCACTGTTGGAAAAGGATCGTAAAAATGATGTAATAGTTTTTTCCAATCCTGATACTCAGCAGAGCCCCTGAATCCTTGAGTATGTGCTTCCAGCGTTTCCCAATTCACCAGTAAAATATATTTATCTTCTTCTTCCAGGCATTTCTGTAACTGGTGATTACAATAGCCAGCCATAGCTGAAATGATTTTCTGAGCTTTTTCAAAAGCCAATTCAAAATCAGCTGATAAGCCTTTTTTAATATTTAAAGTGGCTACTTCTAAAATCATATTTCATTCTGGCTGTTGTAGCGAAAAGCTAAGCTTCCGCCAGCAAATCCCTAACATCAGTAATTTTACCCGTAACTGCTGCTGCAGCTGCTGTTAATGGGCTCACCAGTAAGGTTCTGGCATTAGGACCTTGTCTACCTTCAAAGTTTCTATTAGAAGTTGAAACGCAATATTTTCCTGCTGGAATTTTATCCTCGTTCATCCCTAAACATGCACTGCAACCTGGCTCACGAAGCTGAAAACCAGCATTTTCGAAAATTTTATCTAAACCTTCATTTTTAGCTTGTTGCTCTACTTGCTTTGATCCTGGTACAATCCATACCGTTACATTTTCTGCCTTATGCTTATCTTTAACAAACTCTGCTACTTCACGCAAATCTTCTATACGAGAATTGGTGCAACTACCAATAAAAACATAATCTACTGGCTTTCCAATTAAAGAAGCATCATCTTCAAAGCCCATATAATCTAAGGCTTTTTGATAAGACAATTGTTCCGTTTCGGGTTGTGCCTTAGTTGCCGGGATATGTTCCTGGATACCCATACCCATACCAGGGTTGGTTCCATAAGTAATCATTGGGCTAATATCTGCCGCATCGAAAGTTAAAACGCTATCAAATTTCGCATCAGCATCACTATATAATGTTTTCCAATAAGCTAGAGATTTATCCCACTCTTCACCTTTTGGTGCAAATTCTCTTCCTTTAATGTAATCGAACGTAATTTGATCAGGTGCAATTAAGCCTCCTCTCGCACCCATTTCAATACTCATGTTACAGATGGTCATACGAGCTTCCATGCTTAAAGATTCGATTGCCGAACCTGCATACTCGATGAAATAACCTGTACCACCAGCTGCTGAAATTTTGGCGATGATATAAAGAATAATATCTTTTGCCGTAACTCCTTTTCCAAGTGTTCCGTTTACTTCAATTTTCATGGTTTTTGGCTTTTGCTGCAACAAACATTGCGTAGCAAATACCTGCTCTACCTGAGAAGTTCCAATACCAAATGCAATAGCGCCAAAGGCACCATGCGTAGAAGTATGACTATCTCCACATACCATTGTTTTTCCTGGTAGTGTAATCCCCAATTCAGGTCCGATTACGTGAACGATACCTTGAAATGGGTGACCTAATCCGTACAGTTCAACACCGAATTCGGCACAGTTTTTAGTTAACATATCAACCTGATAACGTGAAAGCTCCTCCTTAATTGGTAATAACTGATTAAGTGTAGGTACGTTATGGTCTGCTGTAGCTACCGTTTGTTTCGGACGAAACACCGGAAGGCCACGTTTGCGAAGTCCATCAAATGCCTGTGGCGATGTAACCTCATGAATTAAATGGGTGTCGATGTATAAAATATCAGGAAATCCTTCTTCACTCTTCACCACATGCGCATCCCAAATTTTTTCTACTAATGTTTTTGACATCTTTTTTATGTTTAGTTAGTATAAACCCCGCAGGCAGAACCTGCGAGGTTTTATTTTTTATTAAGCTGTTTTAATGGTTTTCATTGCAGTCATCGCTTTACGCAATTTTTGACCTACAATTTCTACAGGATGTGTACGTAGCGCTTCATTAACAGCAATTAATTCTCTGTTATCTACCGAACCATCTTTTCCTTCATTGAAGTTTTTACCCACTAAATCAGTATCTACTGTTTTCATAAAATCAGCTAATAAAGGTTTACAAGCTTGATCAAATAAATAACAACCGTATTCTGCGGTATCAGAAATTACACGGTTCATCTCGAACAATTTCTTACGTGCAATAGTGTTTGCAATAAGTGGTGTTTCGTGTAGCGACTCATAGTATGCAGACTCTGGTTTAATACCAGCTTCAACCATGGTTTCGAAAGCCAATTCAACACCCGCTCTAACAAAAGCTACCATTAAGAGATAGTTGTCGAAATACTCTTGCTCACCAATTTTAACATCACCAGCTGGAGTTTTCTCGAAAGCAGTTTCGCCTGTTTCTGCTCTCCAAGCCAATAAGTTTTTATCGCCATTAGCCCAATCTTCCATCATAATGCGGCTAAATTCACCACTCATGATATCGTCTTGATGTTTTTGGAACAATGGACGCATAATTTTTTTCAATTCTTCAGAAATTTCAAAAGCCTTGATTTTTGCAGGGTTACTCAATCTATCTAACATGCCCGATACGCCACCATGTTTTAAAGCTTCTGTAATTACCTCAACACCATATTGAACCAATTTAGAAGCATAGCCAGCATCGATACCTTTTTCTACCATTTTATCAAAAGATAGAATAGAACCTGTTTGCAATAAACCGCAAAGAATAGTTTGCTCGCCCATCAAATCAGATTTAACCTCAGCAACGAAAGATGATTTTAAAACACCAGCTCTATGACCGCCAGTACCCACACAGTAAGCTTTCGCTTGCTCTAAACCTTTTCCTTCAGGATCGTTAACCGGGTGAACAGCAATAAGTGTTGGAACACCAAATCCGCGTACGTATTCTGCACGAACCTCACTACCCGGGCATTTAGGCGCAACCATAATTACAGTAATGTCTTTACGGATTTGCATCCCTTCTTCAACGATGTTAAAACCGTGAGAATAAAGTAATGTAGAACCTTGTTTCATTAAAGGCATAACTGCATTTACCACAGAGGTGTGTTGTTTATCAGGAGTAAGGTTAATTACTACATCAGCAGTTGGAATTAACTCTTCGTAAGTGCCCACTTTGAAGTTATTATCCGTAGCATTTTTCCACGAGTCTCTTTTACCTTCAATTGCCTCTTTACGTAAAGTGTAAGATACATCTAAACCACTATCTCTTAAATTTAAACCTTGATTTAATCCTTGCGCACCACAACCTACAATTACCAGTTTCTTGCCTTTTAAAGCACTTACACCATCAACAAATTCTGTAATGTCCATGAAATCGCAAACGCCTAATTGGTCTAGTTGTTCTCTAAGTGGTAATGTGTTAAAATAATTTGCCATTGTTTTTATTGGTTAATTTTCTAGTTTTTATTATCAGTTATATATTATCTATTATTGAAAAGCAATTTCCTGTGCTTTTCTGTTCTTCCAGCCCCGCTATTCGTTCCTGCCAATGAAAAATTGGCATCCCCTGCTATCGGGTTTACTTTAGGCAGGTCTGTTTTTCAAAACCTGTAATCGTTAACTTTTTAAGTTACATCGTAAAAATTTTCTCGCCTTTATCTAAGAACTCATTTTCAATCAGTTCTTCTCCTGGTTCAATGGCTTCAAATTCTTTAAGCTTTTCGTGGAAACCTGCACTATCTTTAATAATGGCAACCCTTGCCGAGCGAACAAATTCAATCAATTCGTAAGGTTCTAAAGCCTTTACTAAAGCATCAGTTTCTTCTCTGTGGCCTGTTACTGCAAAAACGGTATAATCTTTACGGATAACCACTGCACTTGCTCCATATTGTCTCAACAAACGCTCTACCGTTACTTTTTCGGCAATTTCATCTGTAGATACTTTATAAAGTGCCAGTTCTTGCCAGATAATCTCATCATTGGTGTTAAAATATACCTTTAACACTTCAATTTGCTTTTCAATCTGACGGGCTAATTTCCTCACCACTTCGTAACCTTCTGTAATCACAATGTTGAAACGGTGGATGCCGTCGATTTCAGACGGGGAGGTGTTTAAGCTTTCAATATTGATTTTCCTCTTGGAGAAAATAATCGCAATTCTATTTAATAAACCAATGCGGTTTTCAGCATAAACGGTAATGGTATACTCCTGTTTACCATCGGCGTCTGTGTGATCTAATTTATGTTTTAATGTATCTTGAGTACTCATTGTTCCAGTTTTATTAATCTTGTTGGCTTTTTAGCCTTCTGCTTTGACCTTTCAGCTTTTGCTGCTTACTTTAATCTGATTTCACTTACGCTCATTCCTTGAGGAACCATAGGGAAAACGTTGTTTTCTCTTCCTACCATTACTTCTAGTAAATAAGCCCCATCATGGTTGATCATGGTTTCTAAAGCATTTCTTAGATTGGCTCTTTCATCTACTTTATTAGCCTCGATATAGTAAGATTTAGCTAAGGCTACAAAATCAGGACTGGTAATGTTTACAAACGAATAACGTTTATCATGAAATAGCTGTTGCCATTGACGAACCATGCCTAAGAAACGGTTGTTCAAGATCAAAATCTTCACGGCAGCACCAAACTGCATAATTGTTCCTAATTCCTGTGGCGTCATTTGGAAGCCACCATCACCAATAATTGCAATTACTGTTTTATCTGGAGCACCGTATTTAGCACCAATTGCAGCTGGTAAACCAAAACCCATGGTACCTAAACCCCCAGAAGTAATGTTACTGCGGGTGTTGTTAAATTTAGCATACCGGCAAGCAACCATTTGGTGTTGACCAACATCGGTAACAATTACAGCATCACCACCAGTAATTTCGTTAATTACACGAAGTACTTCACCCATCGTCATTTCATCACTTGTTGGGTAAAGTTCAGGCGTAATGACTTGATCAATTTCTTCCTGGTTATAGGCTCTGAATTTAGCCAACCATTCTTCGTGTTTTTTCTCTTCCACTAAATTGGTTAAGAGGGGAAGTGTTTCTTTACAATCGCCCCAAACACCTACTTCTGCTTTAACGTTTTTATCTATCTCCGCAGGATCAATATCTAAGTGAACAATTTTTGCCTGTTTCGCATATTTATCTAAGCGACCAGTAACACGGTCATCAAAACGCATTCCGATGGCAATAATTACATCAGCTTCATTGGTTAAAACGTTAGGACCGTAGTTACCGTGCATCCCTAACATACCCACATTTAATGGATGACTGGTTGGTATAGCACCCTCACCCATAATAGTCCATGCAGCCGGAATTCCAGTTTTTTCAATAAAGGCTTTAAATTCTGCCTCCGCTTTACCTAAAATAACACCTTGACCAAATAAAATAAAAGGTTTTTGCGCAGCATTGATTAAAGCAGCAGCTTCCTCAATAAATTGCATTCTTACTTTTGGTTTCGGTCTGTAGCTACGGATATGGTTACATTTTACATATGCAGGAAACTCTTCTACCTGTAACTGCGCATTTTTGGTAATGTCAATTAGTACAGGTCCTGGTCTACCGCTTTTGGCGATATAGAAAGCTTTAGCCAATACTTCAGGGATTTCTTTTGCATCTGTAACCTGGTAGTTCCATTTGGTTACCGGGGTTGTGATGTTAATTACATCTGTTTCCTGAAAAGCATCAGTACCCAATAAATGGGCGAAAACCTGACCTGTAATACAAACCAAAGGAGTACTATCAATTTGTGCATCTGCCAAGCCAGTTACCAGGTTAGTTGCTCCTGGGCCACTGGTTGCAAAAACCACACCCACTTCTCCACTGGCTCTTGCAAAGCCTTGTGCAGCGTGGATACCACCTTGTTCGTGGCGCACTAAAATATGTTCTAATTTATCGGCATAATCGTAAAGAGCATCATAAATAGGCATGATTGCTCCACCAGGATAACCAAAAATGGTGGTTACACCTTCTTCGATTAATCCATTCAACAAAACCTGTGAGCCTGTTCCTTTGAATAAGGTTTTTGAGGTATCTGTTTTGGCCTCGTTTTGTTGTATTGTTTCTTGTGCAGTTTCCATAGTTATGTATTTGCGGTTCTATTATTCTTTAATTTTAAACCCAATTCTCTGTCTATCGTTCCACTTCAATTGAGCAATTTTCTCGTCTATTAAATTTTCCATTGCATCATAAAGTTCATTAAGTTGAATATCATGTTCGCCAATTCGTTCTTTAATCTCAGTTAGTTGTTCGTTTATGTTGTTCTGTTTTAACAAAATCTTCCGAACATCAACAAAGGCTCGCATAATGGCAATATTCATATTAATTGCCTTTTCACTCTTTAAAACACCACTTAGCATGGCTACCCCTTGCTCGGTAAACGCATAAGGTAATTTTCGGGTTCCACCCCAACTTGAAGTCACAAATTGTGACTTCAAGTTGGGGTGGCTTTTTATCACGATTGGTGATGAGGCCCCTTGATTAATTGCATCTACCTGAGATTTGATGTTTTCAAACTCTGCAGCGGTTAACTGAAACATAAAGTCATCTGGGAAACGTGTGGAATTGCGCTTCACCGCCTGATTTAATACTTTTGTTTCAACTTCATAAAGCGATGCCAGATCGAAATCCAGCATTACCCTTTCATCCCTAATTGTATAAATTCTACTTTCAATGCTTCTTATAATTTGCATCTTGTATTTTTTAAATATTAATTTATAGTCTAGGGATGACTTTTATTTAATATTCGTCAGTGACACAGCCACTTGCCGCATCCGAAACTGTTTTAGCATATTTATACAGCACACCTTTACTTACTTTGAGTGCAGGTTGTACATATTTTTCTCTTCGCTGTGCAATAATTTCGTCACTTACCTGTAGGCTGATGATATTATTTACCGCATCAATTAAAATGGGATCATTATCTTCAACCAGGCCAATTAATCCACCTTTGTAAGATTCGGGAGTGATATGGCCTACTACGAAACCATGTGTTCCGCCAGAAAAACGACCATCAGTAATTAAAGCCACTGATTTTCCTAAACCCGCACCAATGATTGCTGAAGTTGGCTTTAACATTTCCGGCATACCTGGAGCGCCTACAGGACCTGCATTTTTAATTACAATAACGTCGCCCGGCTTAACTCTCCCACTGGAAAGACCTGCGATTAAATCATGCTCGCCATCAAATACACGTGCCGGGCCTTCAAATTTTTCACCTTCTTTACCACTGATTTTCGCTACTGATCCTTTTTCAGCCAAATTTCCGTACAGAATCTGTAAGTGACCAGTTACTTTAATTGGCTCGCTTAATTTCTGGATAATTTTTTGGTCGTAGTCCATCACAGATTTTACATCTGCTAAATTCTCTGCTAAAGTTTTACCCGTTACCGTTAAACAATCACCGTGTAGGAGGCCTTCGTTTAATAAATATTTTAATACCGCCGGGATACCACCATACTTATGTAAATCCTGCATTAAGTATTTTCCGCTTGGTTTGAAATCTGCAAGAACAGGAGTCTCATCGCTCATGCGTTGGAAATCATCTTGTGTAATTTCAACGCCAATTGCTTTACCCATTGCAATAAAGTGCAACACTGCATTAGTACTTCCACCTAGAATGATAATAGAACGAATTGCATTCTCAAATGCTTTTCTGGTCATGATATCGCTAGGCTTTATGTCTTTTTCTAACAGGATTCTGATATATTTTCCTGCATCTAGGCATTCCTTTTGTTTCTCTTCACTTACCGCAGGGTTAGAAGAAGAGTAGGGTAAACTCATACCTAAAGCCTCGATAGCAGATGCCATTGTATTTGCGGTGTACATACCACCACAGGCACCAGCGCCAGGACAAGTATGCTTAATGATCCCTTTGTAATCTTCATCAGAAAGATTGCCACAGATTTTTTGTCCTAAGGCCTCAAAAGCTGAAACAATGTTTAGCTCTTCTCCTTTATAATGACCAGGTGCAATTGTACCACCATAAACCATAATTGAAGGACGATCCAAACGGGCCATTGCCATAATCGCTCCCGGCATGTTTTTGTCGCAGCCCGGAATGGCAATCACGCCATCATAATACTGACCACCACAAATGGTTTCAATACTATCGGCAATTACATCACGGCTCACTAGCGAATAACGCATACCATCTGTACCGTTGCTCATACCATCACTTACACCAATGGTATTAAAAGTCAAGCCCACTAAATCATTATTCCAGACTCCTTTTTTGACCACTTGTGCCAAGTCGTTTAAGTGCATGTTGCAGGTGTTACCATCGTAACCCATGCTCGCAATACCGACCTGTGCTTTTTCCATATCGGCATCAGTTAAGCCAATTCCGTAAAGCATAGCCTGTGCGGCAGGTTGTGTAGGATCTTGTGTAAATGTTTTACTGTACTTGTTTAATTCGCTCATTGTAAAATGTATGTTTCTGGTTGTTTTGTTAATTTAATCTTGAGGCAAAAAAAAACCGCCTCTTTTGGAGGCGGTTTCGGTTTTGTATATTTTGTATTATACGCAACTGTATCCACCTTCCTGCTGGAAAATGACAATAATAATGTTGCTAATAATGTTTGTGTTAAAATTCATGCTCTTGATTGAACACAAACATACTAACTAATTAATAAATGCAAAGAACTAATTTAAAAAATGAGGCATTTAGATAATCACCTCGTAATTTACCTTTTCGAGTACCAGATTTTTATAGGCCCGTTGTATCGTGTATCCGATAGACTCTCTCCAAAGGGGGCGAAAGACAACATCGTCTATAGCGGCAACGCCTGCAATTTCTGTAGCCGTTCCACATAAAAATGCGCTATCGGCATTTTTCAGTTCTGCCACAGTAATCTCTTTTTCTATGCACTCGATATCTAAAACATGGCATAGCTCTTTCACGGTGGTTCTCGTGATGCCCGGCAAGATATTGCCAGTTTTTGGGGTAAATAATTTCCCGTCTTTCTCTATAAAAATATTGGCTCCTGATGCTTCTGCAACAAATCCATTCATATCTAAAAGTAAAGCTTCATCGAAACCAAGCGCTTTTGCTGCCGTAGTTGCCAAGATGGAGTTTACATAGCTGCCACTTAGTTTAGCTTCCATAGGTACAGACTTAGGATTCGGGCGCTCATATTTTGAAATACCCAAATTCAAAAGCTTACTGCCAGAATAGGCTTCCCATTCCCATGCGCAAATTAAAATGGAAACCCCCGAAGGCTCATTTAATTTCATGTTGGGGTGGCAAAAAACTAATGGGCGGATATAAGCATCCTTCAATTTATTTAATTGAAGTAACTTATAGGTTGCTGCAATTAACTCTTGTTTATCCCATGGAAAAGGAATGTTAGCCAGTTGGCATGAACGTTCCAGGCGGTGGAAGTGCGCAGCGGCTTTAAAAATCCGATTACCATTATGGGTTTTATAAGCTCTTATACCTTCGAAGGCAGCGTAACCATAATGCAATGATTGGCCATAAAGGTCGGTACTGCTGTTTATAGCTTTATCGAACTTTCCATCAAGGTAAATAATCGTGTTTGAATTATAGTAGTTCATTTTACACGTGTTTTGTTATTCAAAAAAAGCGCCCCGTTTGTGTCGGGACGCTTTAGTATTTTTTAGTTTTTTAATCTATTTAAACTGCGCCCGCTTATTACCTAAAAGGTTCAAGAGTAAGAGGTTTACCAAAATGACAGGAAACAACACTACATTTCCAGCTGCTAGCGCAGTAAGATTTGTTAAAGTATTGTTATTTTGAATCGTCATTTTTTTCTTATTGTTTATAAAAACCAATTTAGTTTTTGGTTCAGAATTATGCAAGGAAAAATGAAAAAAAAGAATAACAGAATTTAGTTTCTTTGTTTTCGTTTAAATCGGAATATTGTTTTGTTTGCTTGTTGAATTAGTGATTTAATACCGATGACTGTAGACCGAATATCAAATCGGTATACGGTATAGATATTATGCTTGCATTGTATTTTTTGATATTTTCTGCCTAAAATGGATTTATCGTGTAAAAAACTTACGTTTTTACCATTAAAATAGCTGTGATATTTTGGTTTTAGAAAATGCTTTTACAGCAGGTGATATTTCATCAGTTTCATCCCGTAAAGCCATCTATCTGAAACGCTTAGTAAACTTCCTTCAAATTCATATCCTGGAAAAAGCCTGGCAATTGCATTTTCTTTTTTTAATGATCTTTCTAATTTTCTGATGGATTTCCGACTAAGCTTTTGATAATAAGGTTCTATTAGGTTTTGTTCCTTTAATAGTAATTTGCCATCCCATATTTCTGCTGCTTTCCCTTTTACAGGTTGGTTTTCGATTAATGATTTTAAGTCCTTCCAGATATCATCAAATATTATAGCGTTACCCTGTGTTACAAAATTCTGGATTTGGCGGTTAGAATTTCCACAGACTAAAGCCATGGGGTTAAGCAGATGTTTTAATTTTTTAGTTGTTGATCTTGCTGCGCTGGCCCATCTGGTTTCGAAACCTAATGAATCTGTTTGCTGCTGAAACCATTTATAAAAAGAACAACGTTCTTCCAAATCTTGATATTGAAGATAACCATCTTGTTTTTTAATGTTGAAACGGTTGGCTTGATTCCAGATTTCATTATTCTGCTCCCGATCGGCTTTTAGCCAATTCCCATCCATTCCATTATGTTTTCCATTTGGATTGGATTTGTTATAGATTTCTATTGATACATACTCTTTGGCAGTAACTATTTTGCTCCAAAAGAGAGTGCTTATTATGACGATTGTTGTTGCAGCTAATTTATAAATACCCATAACTACAGTATCTTTTAATAAGATACGATTAAATGGGTATTTGGGTTGTGTAACCTGAAAATAAAAAATCCCTTTCGGAATGAACCGAAAGGGATTTGCAAATGTGTGTTGATGTATTTTTAAGCTATACCTTCAGCTAAAACAACAATTTTATTGTGGATAGCTTCTACAACTCCTCCTTTAATAAAAAAGCGTTCCTCGTCGGCTTTGCCTTTGATAATAACTTCCCCATCTTCTAAAGTAGAGATAATAGGAGCGTGGTCTTTTAAAATCTGAAAAGAACCTAAAGTCCCAGGCACCGTAACCGCAGTTACTTCACCTTCGTAAACTTTTTTATCTGGAGTTAATATTTCTAAATTCATTTTGAATAGATTTGAGATGTGAGACATGAGATATAAGACAAAGTCCTCTCACGTCTCACATCTAGTGTCTCAGGTCTGCTAGTTCGCTTCTGCTAATAATTTTTTACCTTTTTCAATAGCGTCTTCGATGCTACCAACTAAGTTAAATGCAGCTTCAGGATACTCATCAACTTCACCATCCATGATCATGTTAAATCCTTTGATGGTATCTTTAATATCTACCAATACACCTGCTAAACCTGTAAATTGTTCAGCTACGTGGAAAGGTTGAGATAAGAAACGTTGAACACGACGCGCTCTTGATACAACTAATTTATCTTCTTCAGATAACTCATCCATACCTAAAATCGCGATAATATCTTGTAATTCTTTATAGCGTTGTAAAGTTTCTTTCACGCGTTGAGCGGTGTTATAATGCTCATCACCTAATACTGCAGGCGAAAGGATACGTGAAGTAGAATCTAATGGATCTACCGCAGGGTAAATACCTAACTCAGCAATTTTACGGGAAAGTACTGTTGTAGCATCTAAGTGGGCGAAAGTTGTTGCCGGAGCCGGGTCAGTTAAATCATCTGCAGGTACGTATACAGCTTGTACTGAAGTAATTGAACCACGTTTAGTTGAAGTAATACGCTCTTGCATTAAACCCATCTCTGTAGCTAATGTTGGTTGGTAACCTACCGCAGAAGGCATACGACCTAATAAAGCTGATACCTCAGAACCTGCCTGAGTGAAACGGAAGATGTTATCAACGAAGAAAAGAATATCTTTTCCAGCGCCTTCTCCATCACCATCACGGAAATATTCAGCAACAGTTAAACCTGATAATGCTACACGAGCACGTGCACCAGGAGGCTCGTTCATTTGACCGAATACCAATGTTGCTTTACTTTCTTTTAATTTTTCAGTATCAACAGCGTTCAAATCCCATCCACCTTTTTCCATTGAGTGTAAGAAATCATCACCATAGTTGATTACGCCTGACTCGATAAACTCACGAAGTAAGTCGTTACCCTCACGAGTACGCTCACCTACACCAGCAAACACTGATAAACCAGCATAAGCTTTAGCGATGTTGTTTACCAACTCCATAATTAATACTGTTTTACCTACACCAGCACCACCGAACAAACCGATTTTACCACCTTTTGCATAAGGCTCTAATAAATCGATTACTTTGATACCTGTGAAAAGTACTTCAGTTTCGGTAGAAAGATCTTCAAACTTAGGAGGAGTGGCGTGGATCGGGTTACCATTAGTATTATCTACCGCGTTGATACCATCAATGGCTTCACCAACTACGTTAAATAAACGACCTTTAATTTGATCGCCGATTGGCATTTTAATCGCAGAACCTGTATCAACTACTTGCATTCCACGTACTAAACCGTCTGTTGAGTCCATCGCAATAGCACGTACACGGTCTTCACCTAAGTGCTGTTGAACTTCTAAAACAATTTTTTGTCCGTTTTCTTTTTTGATCTCTAATGCATCAAAAATTTTAGGTAGATGGGCATCATCAGCAAAGCTAACGTCAACCACTGGGCCGATAATTTGTGCTATTTTTCCTAAGTTAGGCATATCTGTTGTGAGTAAAATTATTACAGTCAATGAATTAAAGCAGTTTGTTAGGGCTCCAATTCGGTTGGCAAAGTTAAGCTTTTATAAATTAATTTTAAATATATTATATAGATTTTTTCAACAGTGTTTATAACTGTAGATTTTGAACAAAACAGACATTGAAAACATCTGGTTGTCAGGTCGTAATAGGGCGGTTTAAAGGACATATACATATTAAATTATAATCCTAATCGATAGAAGTGCTAATCGTTAAGACTAATTCTTGAAAATTATCTTGCATGGGTTCAACTAAAAATCTTACTCAGTACTTCACTGTTTTGTTTGTTTTTTGATGACACTTAGCCTAATTAGCATTGGATAGATAAACTTTAGAAAGCATAGTGCAAGTGTTTACCTGGTTTTCTAATTTGTGAGGAAAAATAATAGCTGTTTTTTTAGATTTTTTTGTTCCATATTTATAATTGATTATTAGTTTCAACTTATAATACGGATGATTCGAAACGAATATAGTAGGTATAATGTTGATATACAACTTTTTGAAGTAAAAATGAAAACTATATTAGTAACAGGGAGTAACGGTCTTTTAGGACAAAAAATAACCGAGAAAGTATTGGCAGAAGGGAGGGTAAGTCTAATTGCGACCTCAAAAGGCCAGAATCGTTATCCAATAAAGAAAGGATACGAGTATGCGGAAATGGATATTTTAAATCCTGCTCAAGTGAAGGTGGTTCTTGAAAGGTATCAGCCGGATGCGATTATTCATACTGCCGCCATGACCAATGTAGACACTTGCGAGGCGCAAAAAGCATTGGCGCACCAGCTTAACGTTGAAGCTCTGCAAACCTTAATTTCCCTTTGTGAGGAAAAGGATATTCATTTGGTGCATTTAAGTACTGATTTTGTATTTGACGGATTAAATGGTCCGTATAAAGAGGATGATGCCGTTAGTCCGGTAAGTTACTATGGCGAAACAAAAGTTGCGGCAGAAGAGTTGTTAAAATCGTCAAACACGAACTGGGCTGTTTTGCGTACTATTTTAGTGTATGGAATTACCAACGATATGAGTCGCAGTAATATTGTGCTTTGGGCAAAAAGTGCTTTAGAAAAGGCTTATCCAATAAAAGTAGTTAATGATCAGTGGCGGATGCCGACACTTGCAGAAGATTTGGCCGAAGCCTGTTTACTCGCTGTAGAAAAAGAAGCTCAGGGGATCTATCATATTTCTGGCAAAGATTACATGAGCATTGCAGACCTGGTGAGAAAAGTTGCCGATTATTGGTCGTTGGATAAATCGATCATTACGGAAATTAGTTCAGCTAGTTTGAACCAAACGGCTAAACGCCCTGTAAAAACGGGTTTTGTATTGGATAAAGCTATTAGAGATTTGAATTACCAACCACACAGTTTTGAGGCAGGGCTGGAGATAGTTGCTCAACAGATCAGTCTTCGGGATTAAGTTTTTAGTCAGCGGTCGATTCTCCAAACAATTAAGCAATTAATCAGTTATAGAATTCAGTTGGCAGTTTTCAATTAAGCAATTAAGCAGTTCAACAATTAAGCAATCAGTTGGCAGTGTTCAGTTGGCAATTTTCAGTTAAACAATTACACAGTTCAACAATTAAGCGATCGGTTGGCAGTTTTCAGTTGGCAATTTTCAGTTAAACAGTTACACAGGTCAACAATTAAGCAGTCAGTTGGCAGTTTACAGTTGGCAGTGTTCAGTTAAACAATTAAACAGTTCAACAATTAAGCAATCAGTTGGCAATTTACAGTTGGCAGTTTTCAATTAAACAATTCATCAATTAAACAGTTAAACAAATAAAAAATGGCATTAAAAGTAGGCGACATCGCACCAGATTTTAAATTATACAGTTCCGAGTTAACGGAGATTTCCCTTGCAGGCTTTAAAGGGAAGAAGGTGATTATTCATTTTTTCCCTTTGGCATTTACAGGTACTTGTACCGAACAACTTTGCACCATGAGGGATAATTTTAGTTATTATGAAGGGATCAATGCGCAGGTGATTGGTATTTCTGTAGATTCTCCTTTTTCTTTGGCTAAATTTAAGGAAGCACAGAGCTATCAGTTTCCTTTGTTATCTGATTTTAATAAAGAAGTGTCAAAAAGTTATGGCGCTTTTTATGATGAATTTGTGTTTGGTTTAAAAGGAATTTCAAAAAGGGCAGCTTTTGTGATAGACGAGGCAGGAAAAATTGTTTATGCGGAAATTTTGGAAGATGCTAAAGAGCTTCCTGATTTTAAGGCGATTAACGACGTTTTGAAAGCATCGGATGTGCAAGTGGGCTAAGAATTTTAAAGTTTTTTTAAAATAAAATTTGGAATTTAAGATTGAGTTCATACTTTTGCAGTCCGTTAGCGAACGGAAATGCATTCGTAGCTCAATTGGATAGAGCATCTCACTACGGATGAGAAGGTTTGGGGTTCGAATCCCTACGAGTGCACAATTTGGAAGAAGCCTTGTTGCCCCATGGCGACAAGGCTTTTTAATTTTAAAGATAACCTAAACCACGTTAATGCTTAATTTAGTTCTCTTTGGCCCTCCAGGGGCGGGTAAAGGCACCCAATCTGAAAAGCTGATAGCAAAATATCAGTTGGTACACGTTTCAACAGGCGACCTTTTTAGGGCACATGTTAAAAATCAAACTGAATTAGGGCAGAAAGTGAGTCAGTTGTTAGCTGATGGTGAATTGGTACCAGATGCGATTACAATTGCGATGTTAGAAGAAGAAGTAGATAAAAATCCTGAAGCAAAAGGATTTGTATTTGACGGATTCCCTCGCACAGTACCACAAGCAGAAGAGCTTGATTTATTTTTGGAACGTAAAGGTAGTAACATCGCTGGTGTTATCGCACTGGATGTAAACCAGGAAGAATTAACCAAACGTATCGCTGAGCGCCATAAAGTTAGTGGCAGGCCAGATGATGACGCAGAGAAATTGAAAAAACGTATTTCAGAATACTTCGATAAAACCATCCACGTATTACCTTATTATGAGGCACAAGGAAAGTTGAATAAAGTAAACGGAATAGGTGAAATAGAAACAGTATTTAATGATCTTTGCGCTGTTATTGATCAATACTAAGTTATAAGAGTTTTTTTTAATGGCGGGAAGGATTTATTTTTTCCGCCATTTTTTATTTAAGGAGAAATAATATGTCACAAGGTTCAAATTTCGTTGATTATGTAAAAATATGCTGCCGCTCTGGTAAGGGAGGCGCAGGCTCTTCACATTTACATCGCGATGTTTTAACATCTATGGGTGGTCCTGATGGTGGTGATGGTGGCCGTGGTGGCCATATCATTGTTAAGGGAAGTACGCATATCTGGACATTATTACACTTAAAATATAGAAAGCATATCATTGCCGAGGATGGTCAGCCGGGAAGTAGCTCGCACAAATCGGGTAGACAGGGTAAGGATGAAATTTTAGAAGTACCTTTGGGTACCATTGCTAAAAATGCAGAAACGGGTGAAGTCCTTTTTGAGATTACTAAAGATGGTGAAACCAAAATTTTAACATCCGGAGGTCGTGGAGGTTTAGGTAATGCTCATTTTAAAACGCCAACCCAGCAAACTCCACGTTTCTCACAGCCGGGAGAAGCGGGGCAAGAAGTATGGAATGTTTTAGAACTCAAAGTTTTAGCTGATGTTGGCCTGGTAGGTTTCCCTAATGCAGGTAAATCAACGTTGCTTTCTGTTCTTTCTGCAGCAAAACCAGAGATTGCCGATTACCCTTTTACTACTATTGTACCCAACCTTGGTATTGTAAGTTATAGAGGTGGAAAATCCTTTATTATGGCCGATATCCCAGGTATTATTGAAGGCGCATCAAAAGGTAAAGGTTTAGGTTACCGCTTCCTGCGTCACATTGAACGTAATTCGGTTTTACTTTTCATGGTACCTGCAGATACCAGCAGAAGCATTAAGGAAGAGTATGAAATTCTAAAGAAGGAGCTACTCTCTTATAACCCGGAGTTGATGCAAAAACCACATGTGTTAGCAGTTACTAAATCAGATATGCTTGATGAGGAATTAATGGCTGAAATGAAGCATGACCTACCTAATATTCCTGCAATATTTATCTCCTCTGTTGCTGAAAAAGGCCTGACAGAATTGAAAGATATGCTTTGGAAAGCTATAGAGGGGTAGTTCAGTTGGCAGTTTTCAGTTGGCAGTTTCGGTTAACAGTTGACACCAGTTCAGCAGTCTACCGTTGTTCCTTCAATTAAGCAATTAAACAGTTAGACAGTTTACAGTTAGCACCACACCTGCTCACCATCTCAACGACTAAACAACTCACCAGTTTATCCAGTTAAACAGTTTACAGTTGGCAGTTTTCAGTTAACAGTTGATAACAGTTCAGCAGTCTATCGTTGTTCCTTCAGTTAAGCAATTAAGCAATTAAACAGTTAGACAGTTTACAGTTGGCACGACACCTGCTCACCATCTCATCGACTAAACAACTCACCAGTTTATCCAGTTAAGCAATTAAACAGTTGGCAGTTTTCGGTTAACAGTTGACACCAGCTCAGCAGTCTATCGTTGTTCCTTCAGTTAAGCAATTAAGCAATTAAACAGTTAGACAGTTTACAGTTGGCACCACACCTGCTCACCATCTCAGCGATTAAACAACTCACCAGTTTATCGCTATTCTTCCAGTTAAGCAATTAAACAGTTAAACAATTAAGCAATAGTAGTTTATCTAAACCTATCCACCCCTAATCCAACCCATTCTTTAATTATCTTTTCCCATCCGGATAGCGCAGCTGCACTTGGGATTATGAAATCGTCCAGATCGAATGCTGTTTTACCCTCAAAATCTGTGGGGTAATAATCTAAAT
Source organism: Pedobacter rhizosphaerae (assembly GCF_900111155.1). Taxonomy (GTDB): domain Bacteria; phylum Bacteroidota; class Bacteroidia; order Sphingobacteriales; family Sphingobacteriaceae; genus Pedobacter; species Pedobacter rhizosphaerae. Next base: position 128,902 of record NZ_FOGG01000008.1, read on the forward strand.
GACTTTTTGAAAAGCGATTAAAAATTAATTGGGTTCTTGGAATATGCCAGGCGCTGGTGATCACCAATATTTGAGCTTTCGATTTATATTGATCAATCAGTTTTAAACTATATTGAGCGTTTTCTAACGTATTTCTGCTTTGATTTTCAATAATAATTGCAGTATCTGGTATACCAATTTGCTTCAGGTATTTTACTGCTAAATCAGCTTCTTTAACACTTTTATCAATTAAGTTTCCACTACCACTACTAATGAGAATTTTCTCAATCCGACCTGTTTTATAGAGCTTGATGGTTTGGAAAAGTCTATCGCCCGAACTTTCAAATTCAATGCTGTTATTGCGCTTATTGTGTGATGAAAATCCGCCTAACAGAATTCCAACATCGTAATGCCTGGCTGATGGATACTCCGGTTCATACCAGTATGCCACTTTGCCAAAAATAAATCCATTGGAAAATAAAAGGAACAATACTAGCGCTGATAAGAGCAGTTTTTTTCTGGTAATTTGCTTTTTAGCTATTAATGCTGCAATTAGCAGTGCTAGTATCCAGATGATAGGTTTAATTAAGAAAAGCAAAATCTTAGACAGAATAAAAAACATGCTGTAAAGCTAAGAAATTGTTTGCACGCTTGCTTAGCCTTGCCCTTCCTGAACCTGTCCGTTTTCATAAGCGTGTTCCAAGATGTCTTTTACATCAGATTTACGCTTTTTAGTTGTTTTATGTTTAAAATGAGGTACTTCATGAGTAACAATGTCTTCCTCGATAGCTTCAACACCAAATACTTTTTCTTTAAGGAGGTTATATTTATCTTGAAAACCATATCTCAGATTTCTGGCACCACTGGCAATTTTGCCTCTTGTGCCTGCTCCGCTATCGGGGGCAAATAGAATACTAATTACAGCACCTGCAGCTAAACCTGCAACTAAAGCAATGGCTACCTGAGCATTGCTGTTCGATTTTTGCGTTAAAAAATTTCCGATTAACTTTCTGTATTTCATGGTTATGCATTTCTAAAACTAACAATCCCTATTAGATAAAGTTTCGTAAAATTTAAATCGAATCGTTATAGCGTGTAATATTTGTTAAGTTTAATTTTTATTTTTTTTTATCAAACATGGTTAAAGCAACAATAAATAGAGAGCACTACGCCTGCTCTGTTACCAATGGATCTCATGAACTGGTGGTTGATGAGCCTCTCGAATTAGGAGGTACGCATAAGGGCTTTGCCCCAAAGGGATTATTAATGGCATCGCTGGCATCCTGCGTTGCAATAACGCTTAGAATGTATGCCGACAGGAAGGAGTGGGACATAGATAAAATTGAGGTAGAGGTAAGTGTGGGGACAGAAAATAATCAGCTGCTGTTTCTGGAAGAGATTATCTGTACCGGACAACTAACGCGCGAGCAAAAAGACAGGCTGGAAGATATCGCGCAAAAGTGCCCCGTAAGTAAAATATTAGCTGCAGGTAATGAAATAAGGTCAAAAGTATTGTAGTGGCTTCCTATAAAATAGGATTTGAGTGTAATGTTGAAAAACGACTTTTTAATCCCCTGTATTTTGGCTGAAAGCTTTAATATCTTTGTACTATATATAGATCTGCTTGCGGTATCAAAGCCGGTATGATCAAATAACTATTTATCCAATGCCTACTGAAATAAAATGCCCCAACTGTGCCCATGTTTTTCCGATGGAAGAAGCTATGGCCGAAGATTACAAAAAAGAGCTTAGAGAAAAGATGTTGTCCTTTACAAAGCAAAAGGATGAAGAGTTTCAACGGAAACTTGCTACGTTGGATGCTGAAAAGCAGTTGCAACAAAAGGCATTTGATGCGCGGTTAGTAGAAGAAAAAAACAAGCTTAAGGAAGATTTAGAAGGAAACTTACGAAAAAGTATCGCTTCAGATTTTGAAAATAAGCTACAGATGCTGGAAGGAAACGCTAAAGAAAATGAAGAGAAGCTTAAACTGGCCCGAGAAAAGGAACTGGAGTTTTTACGCAGAGAGCAGAGCTTAAAAGTAAAGGAAGAGGAGATGGAACTTGCCTTTCAGCGCAAGATGCAGGAACAGCGAAATGAACTGGTAGAACAAATTCGTAAGCAGGAAGCAGAGAAAAATAGTATTAAGGACACGGAGCATCAGCTGCGCCTGAAGGAATTGGAAAAACAACTGGACGATCAGAAAAAGCTTGCTGAAGAAATGAAGCGGAAGGCGGAGCAGGGGAGTATGCAACTCCAGGGAGAGGTTCAGGAATTGATTTTAGAAGAACTCTTACGCAGTAACTTCCCTTTCGATTTAATTGAAGAAGTAGGAAAGGGTGTGAGGGGGGCAGATTGTGTACAAGTTGTTCGCAATCAATTCGGACAGGAATGCGGCAAAATCATTTATGAAAGTAAACGTACAAAGGATTTTGGTGGCGACTGGATTGAGAAGCTGAAAAAAGACATGCGAAGCATGGGTGTAGATGTTGCGGTAATTGTTAGCCAATGTTACCCTAAAGGAATGGATTGTTTCGGGCAAAGAGATGGCGTTTGGATCTGCTCTTTCGAGGAAGTTAATGCCGTAGCTTATGTTTTAAGGGATGGTATTTTAAGGTTGTCCAGCGCAATGAAATCGCAGGAAAACAGGGGGGATAAAATGCACATGCTTTATGATTATTTAACCGGAGCGGAGTTTTCTGAACAATGGAAGGCCATTAGAGAAGGTTTTATGAGCATGAAACTTTCTATTCAGCGTGAACGTGATGCCATGGAACGCCTGTGGAAAGCCCGTGAAAAACAACTGGAAAAGGTATTGTTAAATGCAACGCATATCAGAGGTTCAATTGAAGGCATTGCAGGAAGTGATACCATTCATCTCAGTTTAACTGAAGATGATGATGCATTGCTGTTGGAATAAACCGGATTGAAAGTAAGAACACATTGATTCTGGGCAGAGCAACTTCTCATAAGCTCCTTGCTGAATCCATTTCAGCTTTTAAAATCTCTTAGAAACCATATAGTGGTTGCTAACCTACAGAAAAATATAGTATATTAATAAAAGAAAAGCTGGTTGATGGAAGTATTAACCAGCAGTATAAACTTAATACATAAAAAAGTGAATAGGAACAGGAATATCGACAACACCGTTCAACAACTTTCTAAGTTTTTGGCAATAATTTGCTTCATTTTATTTTCCGGGAACGTTTCCGGTCAGGAATTGAAGTCGCCAGATGCCAAATTGGTTGCAAAATTTGCACTTAAAACGGGTGGTGTGCCTACGTATAGTTTAACCTATAAAGGCAAGGCAGTAATTAGGCCCAGCAAATTGGGGCTGGCGTTAAAAACAGGCACTTCATTGCTTGATGGCTTTACCATTACCGATACCAAAACGAGTACATTTAATGAAACCTGGAAACCTGTGTGGGGTGAAGTAAAAGAAATCGTTAACCATTATAACGAATTGGCTGTAACCTTAACGCAGCAGGCAACTGATCGGTACATCATCCTGCGTTTCAGGTTGTATAATGATGGTTTAGGCTTTAGATATGAATTTCCGGAGCAAAAGAAATTAGATTATTTTGTGATTAAGGAAGAACGTAGCCAGTTTGCACTGGCAGGTGATCATAAAGCATTTTGGCTACCTGGCGATTACGATACGCAGGAATATAGTACCGTCACCTCTAATCTATCGGAGGTTAGGGCGAAAATGAAGGATGCTGTTACGCCTAATGCATCGCAAACTACTTTCTCACCAACAGGGCTGCAAACACCATTAATGATGAAGAGCAAGGATGGTTTATATATTAACATTCATGAGGCCGCCTTAATTAATTACTCTTGTATGTCGCTAAATCTGGATGATAAAAACATGGTACTCGAATCGTGGTTAACACCAGATGCAATAGGGGATAAGGGGTATATGCAAGCGCCTTGCCAATCTCCGTGGAGAACCATTATTGTAAGTGATAAAGCAGGTGATATTTTAACATCAAAGCTTACATACAATTTAAATGAGCCAACTAAATTTAAAGATGTTTCCTGGATTAAGCCAACCAAATATGTTGGGGTTTGGTGGGAAATGATTACTGGGAAAAGTACCTGGGCTTATAATGATTTAACCAGCGTTCAGCTGGGGGTAACCGATTATAGCAAAACAAAGCCTAACGGGAAACATGCAGCAAATACAGCACATGTAAAAGAATACATCGATTTTGCTGCTAAAAACGGTTTGGATGCCGTATTGGTTGAAGGCTGGAATGAAGGCTGGGAAGATTGGTTTGGTAAAACGAAAGACTATGTGTTTGATTTCGTTACGCCTTATCCGGATTTTGATGTGCAGGAATTGCATCGCTATGCGGCCAGCAAGGGCATTAAAATGATTATGCATCACGAAACCTCTTCTTCTGTTCGTAACTATGAAAGACATATTGATACGGCTTATAAATTTATGAAGGCTAATGGTTATGATGCTGTGAAGAGTGGCTATGTAGGTAATATGATCCCCCGAGGTGAGCACCACTACGGACAATGGCTGATTAATCATTATCAGTATGCAGTGGAGAAAGCCGCTGAGTATAAGATTATGGTTAATGCGCATGAGGCTGTAAGGCCAACGGGTTTAGCCCGTACTTATCCGAACTTAATTGGTAACGAAGCTGCCAGGGGGACCGAATATGAGGCTTTCGGTGGTAATAATGCAGATCATACCACTATTTTGCCTTTTACACGCTTAATTGGGGGACCTATGGATTATACACCTGGTATTTTCGAAACTAAAGTAAGCGCCTATAATCCTGAAAACACTTCGTTTGTACACAGTACGCTAGCCCGTCAATTGGCGCTATATGTTACCATGTATAGCCCGCTTCAAATGGCTGCAGATTTACCAGAAACCTATAATAAGTATATGGATGCTTTTCAATTTATTAAAGATGTTGCAATAGATTGGGATGATACCAAGGTTCTGGAGGCAGAGCCGGGCGATTATATTACTTACGCCCGTAAAGCAAAAGGTAAAAATGATTGGTTTATTGGTAGTACTTGTGATGAAAATGGCAGAATGTCCAAAATTGATTTCAGCTTTTTAGATAAAGGAAAGAAATATCTGGCTACAATTTATGCCGACGGAAAAGGAGCGCATTATGAAACTAATCCCAAGGCTTATGCAATTCGCAAGATAGAAGTAACCAGTAAGACTAAGATTTCTCAATATTGCGCACCCGGAGGTGGTTATGCTATAAGTGTGATGGCTAAATAGAGTTGGTTTGTTGTTTTTAAGCTTGCTGTTATTATATTTTTAGTATTTAAATGGGTATTTGTTTGTTTTTTTTGAAGTGATTGTAGTTTTTTATTGATAAAAAATTATGTTTTGGCTATTTTTTTAATGAAAAATTATAATAGTTATTTATAAATTGCGATGGTTTTGTGGTTTGGATATTTTTTTTGAGCCTAAAAACACTAACCAATCAAAGTAATCTTAACGAAAAAGCAAATTAGTATGTCGCGAAATAAAAACCACATCGAACTTCAGTTCTTGAGTGAGCCATCTGATATCAATTATGGTGGTAAAGTTCATGGAGGTACAATGATGAAATGGATTGACCAAGCTGCCTATGCCTGTGCATTGCAGTGGAGTCAATCTTACTGTGTAACGGTTTATGTCGGAGGAATCCGTTTCTTTCACCCGGTTCATATTGGGCACTTAGTAAAGATGGATGCCAGAATTATTTATACCGGTAAAACCAGTATGCATATTGCTGTTGATGCTTATTCAAAGCCGATTGGTCGGGCAGATTTTGTGAAGAATACACACTGTATTATTGTTTTTGTGGCAGTTTATGATGATGGACAACCAAAACCTATCCCTGCTTTTGTACCGAAAAGCGAAAAGGAAGTTGCCATGCACAGTTACGCAATCAAGCTGATGGACCTACGCAAAAATATTGATAAGGAAATGGAACCGTATATTGTTTAAATGAATGTTAGTGGGAGTGGATGAGTTTGATATACCACAAACACCAAGGTTTGTTTTCCAATCTCGTTATTCCCGCAGAGCCGGGAAGCTTAATGTGATAGTCATATCAACACCTGGCAACTCTCGCTGATTACACAGATTTACGCAGATTTAAAATAAGGTATCGTTTAAAATCTGGACAGGTTGCCGAAGACCTTTTAATAAGTTGAAAACTAAAATGGATTGTCCTTCGACATGCTCAGGATGACAATGCACTTTACTTTTCTCCTAAAGTTAATAGCGTTTTTGGCATCTCACTACGGCCATCCCTAGTTAAAATCTCCTTAAATCTGCGGGAGAGTAAAGTTAATATCAACACCTGTTAACTCCCGCTGATTACACAGATTTACGCAGATCGAAAATAAGGCGTCGTTTAAAATCTGGACAAGTTGCCGAAGACCTTTTAATAAGTTGAAAACTAAAATGGATTGTCCTTCGACACGCCCAGGATGACAATGCACTTTAGTTTTCTCCTAAAGTTATTTGCAATGGAGCCCCTATAACCAGGAACTTAAAATAACTATTCCCATCACTACCCGATAGCTGGTAACTTAAAGTAAAACCTGCTGCCTTCACCCAATGCGCTGCTAACACCAATTTTTCCTTGTTCAGCCTCAATAAAATCTTTTGATATCGCTAAACCTAATCCAGAACCAGATTTGTTTTGTCCATCCGTTGGTACCTGGAAATATCTGTCGAATAATCGTTTCTGATATTTTTCTTCAATGCCTTTTCCAAAATCTTTTACGGCGAATTCTACGAAGCCATCTTTTTGAAAAACATCAATGATAATAGTCGACTTTTCTGCGCTGTACCGCAGTGCATTAGATAAAAAGTTCACCATAACCCAGGCTGTTTTTTGAATATCGGCATTTACATTTGGCAACTTTTCATCGCAGTTAATCTGGAGTGCAATTGATTTTTGCTCCACCTGGAATTTCACCGCTTCAAAGGCATAGCGGACAATTTCTACTGGCGAAGCGACGGAAAAGTTTAACTTTAAATTTCCTGTTTCTGCCTGAGAAAGATCCAATAATTCGCTGGTAATTTTTAATAATCTATCGCTATCATCTTTAATATTTTCAATCAGTTCCTGTTGTTCTTCATTCATTTTACCTACACGATCATCTTTTAAGAGCTTTAAACTCATTTTGATGGATGATAGAGGCGTTTTTAATTCGTGAGATACAGTGGCTATGAAATTGGTCTTTGCTTCGTCGAGTTCTTTAAATTGTGTAATGTTTTTAAGTACATAGACATTACCCGCAGATTTTGTCGAACTGATTAATGCTTGTTCGTCAATATCTTCATAGTTGGGGATAATGATTTCACGACTTTCCAACTGAAAATAAGACTCCCTGTCATCTGCATAAATCTTTAGCATTTTGTCGGCCTTTTCTGGCTTAATGATACGTTTTAGCAACTCATTTTTATTAATTAATCCAGCTACATCTTCTCCGATAACCTTTTGCTCATCTAAATTCATCAACTTTGCCGCCAGCTGGTTAAGAAACAGAATTTCTCCCTTTTCATTTACACCAATAATGGCATCCTGCATTTGTGCAATAATGGCTTCGATACGTGATTTTTCAGACTTGATTTTAGAAAGATTACTATTTTCCCATTCGTTTAACTTGCTAACCATTCCATTAAAGGATTCTGCCAATTCTGTGAATTCATCATTATTATCAAAACGTAAGCGTTGTTTATAGTTCTTTTTACTGATTTGCCTAATGGCTGAACTGAATTCTGCCAGTGGATTAGCTACAAAACCAGGGAAATTAACAATGAAAGTAAAGAGGATGATAAAGCTTAGTGTGGCGGCAATCATGATATAAAGATTGGCTCTGCCAGCGGCTTCGTTTGCAAGCGTATTTTTATTGTAAATGGCTGTAAGATTGAGTTGTTCAATGTGATGCAGGATGGCACGTAAACTCTTAATGCTATTCACCTGAATCGTTTCTGATTTACTGCTCTGTAAAGTGTTGTAAGCATTTTTTAACTGATCGAAAGCCGCCTTTTCTCCTGGTTCAGTAATGTTGTTGCCCTCATAAGCCATGTTTTTTTCGAAAGTGTTGGCTGCTTGTTTTCCAAGAGGGAAAATGCCTTCATCTAATACATTACGCATTTCTGCAACATATTTTACGGACTTGTAGTTGTCTTTTAAAATTACTTTTGACTTGTTCGAAAGCTCATTTAAATAAAATAAGGCAATCAATCCAAATGCAAGTACAATTAAAAAGAGAAACCCGAATCCAAAGCGGAGTTTGGTTTTTATTTTCATGGTATTATTTTTTAATAACCACCGAGTACACTAAGTTTTACACGGAGGCCGCTGAGCTGTTTTTTTTCTCTGTGAGCTTTGTGTTATTCTTTGTGTCCTCTGTGGTAAAATATTAGTTAATAACCACCGAGTGCACTAAGTTTTTCACGGAGGCCACTGAGTTGTTTTTTTCTCTGTGAGCTTTGTGTAATTCTCTGTGTCCTTTGTGGTGAAATATTAGTTAATAACCACCGAGTGCACTAAGTTTTTCACGGAGGCCACTGAGCTGTTTTTTTCTCTGTGAGCTTTGTGTAATTCTCTGTGTCCTCTGTGGTAAAATATTAGTTAATAACCACCGAGTGCATTAAGTTTTTCACGGAGGCCGCTGAGCTGTTTTTTTTCTCTGTGAGCTTTGTGTTATTCTTTGTGTCCTTTGTGGTAAAATATTTAGCTTACAACCGCAAAGCACGCCAAGTTTTTCGCAAAGGATGCAAAGCAGGTTTTTAATCAATATTAATGTGTTACAAAAATTATTTTTTAATAACCACCGAGTGCACTAAGTTTTTCACTGAGGCAACTGAGCTGTTTTTTTCTCTGTGAGCTTTGTGTTATTCTTTGTGTCCTTTGTGGTAAAATATTTAGCTTACAACCGCAAAGCACGCCAAGTTTTTCGCAAAGGATGCAAAGCAGGTTTTTAATCAATATTAATGTGTTACAAAAATAATTAGTTAATAACCACCGAGTGCACTAAGTTTTTCACGGAGGCCGCTGAGCTGTTTTTTTCTCTGTGGGCTTTGTGTTATTCTTTGTGTCCTGTGGTAAAACTATTTAACTTACAATTATTAAATCTCCTTTGTAGTCAATACTAAGAGAGCACCACCAAATCAATTTCTTTCGCAGCTAAATTACGCAACAGCTGATTAAAAATTGCCGTTCGAAGGATAACCTGAAAAATATTTAAGTGAGGCTTGCCAATACAGATGGTGGTGATTTCTTTTTCCTGTGCCATGTGGATGATAGTTTGGGTAATTTGGTTGCTTTTAACTTTAATCACTTCTGCACCAAGTTCAGTAGCGAGCTTAAAATGATTAATTAAATGCCTTTGTTTATCAAGTTTAATTTTATCGAAACTTTCCTGATCGCTCTGAACATATAAAACGATCCAGGCAGAGTGGTAGTAAGAGGCTAGTCGGGCAGTTTTCCGAATCACAACTCCTGCCGTTTCGGCATTAGATGAAATACAAGCCATAAACTTTTCGGGACGAAGTTTAATTGATTTTGGAATCTCGGTTTGTATTTTACGTTCCACCTGATGAACCACTTCTTTTAAAGCCAACTCCCTTAGTTGTAATATTTTATCGGCCTGAAAGAAATTCTCTAAGGCCCGTTCCACTTTGCTCTTATCATATATTTTTCCTTCCTTTAATCGTGTAATGAGTTCATCTGCGGTAAGATCTATGTTCACAATCTCATCTGCAATCTGCAATATTTTATCAGGGATACGCTCGGTTACCTGAATACCTGTAATTTCCTGAATCTCTTCATTTATGCTTTCTAAATGTTGAATATTGACAGCGGAAATAACATTGATCCCTGCTTCTAAAAGGTCAAAAACGTCCTGCCAACGTTTGGTGTTCTTGCTGCCTTCAATGTTGGTGTGGGCAAGTTCGTCTACAATAACTATTTCTGGATGGCGATTGAGGATGGCCTGTAAATCCATTTCTTCCACCTCCTTACCCCTGTAAAAAAGTTTTCGCCTCATAATAATCGGTAAGCCACTCACCAGGGCTTCTGTTTCGATTCTTAAATGGGTTTCTATATAACCAATGCAAACGTCTATCCCGTTGCGTAGTAGGGCATGAGCTTCTTGTAGCATTCGATAAGATTTGCCCACACCGGCGCTCATCCCAATATAAATCTTGAGCTTCCCCCTTCTGGATTTCTTGATGAGCTCCAGAAAATGTTTAACCGATTCTTCTTTCTCTTCCATGAGGGATTTACGATTTGCTATTGATGATTTTAGCTTAAAACTTCCTTGTCTGTACCTGTAAAATGTGATGATGTAAGATGGAATGCAAGTTCAATCCATCTTACATACTTACTAAAAAGCTACTGCTATACTGGCCGTTACCGTTGTATTTGCATTTACAAAATTACCTTCGCGATTGAAAACTTTGTCTTTGCTATCGTAGGTTTTACCTTCCAACCTCACTACTGCATTTGGGATTGGTGAATAATCAATATTTAATGAATAACCCTTTGTTTTAAATCCTTTAGTTGTACCAGTTGGGATGAAGATGCCGTTTTTATCTTCATAATATTCAAACCTTCCGGCAACTGCCCATTGATTAGCAAATTTATACTGTGCAATGACTACAGGAGAAAGAACCTCATTTTTGTCACTGCTGCCTTTAGCTTTTTGTTGCGTACCATAATCAATACCCAGGGTTAGATCAAATTGATCCGTTACCTGGAAAATACCATATATATTATGATAGAAACGATTTACACGAACTGAATCTGCTCCTTCCGCACCTAAATAGTTGCTGTAATTTACGGTAATTTTTGAAGTTGGTTTCCAGGTTAACTGTAATCCGCCAGCAGGTTTGTTATTTCCATCAACACGGGTAATTCGTTGCCAGCCATTTAAATAGAGTAGGGTCGCGCTTAGTTTGCCATCTGATGTTGCATAACTTAGCTTAGCTCCCGATTCATAATATGGAGTATTTTCTGAGGAAATATTTCTCGTTAAAACCCAGCAGTCTTTAGATATGGCACTTTCAAAGCCAATGTGGGATGAGAATATACCTGCATCAATCCAAAGATTTTCAGTTTTAGATAACTTGATTCCGGCATTGGCCTCGAATATATTTTTGAGCACACCTGTTTCGGCACTTAAGTTTGCATTTGTATATGTGCCGGCCATTAGTGCCAGATTAGCTCTGATGTTTCCACTGTCATATGCTGCTTTGATGAAACCCAAATTTAGGTTTACCTCATTGGCCCTGTTATGGGAGTAAATGAAGCCGGGACGGTTATTATCACCGGGTTTATTGAAATCATAGCCATAATAGGTTTCCAGGTAACCCGAAAATTTAACTTTAGGCTCGTTTTGTGCATGTACGTTTATGGTAGCGGCTAATATGGTACTGAGGATGATTAGTTTTTTCATTTTATTATTAATTCTATTATTTGGTATTGCTAATGAACTTGTTTTGTGTTTTTTACGACGAGGAACTGAATTTCTGCATTGGGGCAGGTTGACGATTACAGATTATCTAAGGCTAAATTCAATTTGAGCACATTTACTGATGAAGGTCCGAATACGCCCATAAATGGTTTAAGTGTATTTAAGGCAACTAATTCCTTCACTTTTTGTGGGTTCAGATGGCGTGCACTCGCCACTCTGGCAATTTGAATAGCTGCACCTTGCTCAGAAATATTAGGATCTAAGCCACTTCCCGATGCGGTAACCATTTCGGCAGGGATGTCGGCTTTTTTCAGTCCTGGATTATATTTGATTAAAGTGTCAATCCGTGATTGTACTTCCTTAAGGTAATCTGGATTGGATGGGCCTTTATTTGAACCAGCCGAGCCAGCCGCATTATAACCAACGGCAGAAGGGCGACCCCAGAAATATTGTGGCTTGGTAAACGATTGACCAAGTAAGGCATAACCTACCGTCTTACCGTTTTGAGTTATTTTTTCACCACCTCCATTTCCTTTGGCTAACTTACCTGCTAAGGCAATACTTAATGGATAGATAACGCAGAGCAATATGATTAAAACTAAGGTGAGGCGGATGGATTGTATGATGTACTTTTTCATGATTTTTTATTTTAATGCTGTTTTTATTATGTTGTTGTCCTGAAGTTTTCGAAGCGCTTCGGTACTTGCGTTTCGACAGGCTCAACGTGACAGTCGTTTGTGTCTTCCTGAGCTAGTCGAAGGGCTTTGGTACTTGCGTTTCGCCATGCTCAACGTGACAGTCGTTTGTTGTCATCCTGAGCCTGTCGAAGGGCCTTCAATAACTGCGTTTCGACATGCTCATCTTGATAGTTATATGAATACCCCTATTAAAAGGTCTATTAATTTTATTCCTATAAATGGGGCTATTACACCACCAATGCCATAAATAAATAAGTTTCGGCGTAATAGTGCTGTTGCTCCAATGGGTTTATAAGCCACGCCTCTAAGTGCCAGAGGAATCAAAATCGGGATGATGATGGCGTTAAATATTACAGCCGACATGATTGCACTTTCTGGTGTATGTAAGCCCATGATGTTCAAGCTTTGCAAGGCTGGAATAGAGGCTATAAATAAAGCAGGTACAATAGCGAAGTACTTGGCTACGTCATTAGCGATGGAGAGGGTGGTTAAGGTACCGCGGGTAATCAACAGTTGTTTGCCAATTTCAACAATTTCGATCAGCTTGGTTGGGTCATTATCTAAATCGACCATATTACCAGCTTCTTTTGCAGCCTGAGTTCCACTGTTCATAGCTACACCTACATCTGCCTGAGCAAGGGCGGGCGCATCATTCGTACCGTCGCCCATCATGGCAACCAATTTTCCTAAGGCTTGTTCTTCTTTAATGTAGTTCATTTTATCCTCAGGTTTTGCCTCAGCAATAAAATCATCTACTCCAGCTTTGTTGGCAATATATTTAGCAGTTAATGGATTATCACCAGTAACCATCACCGTTTTTACACCCATTTTACGAAGGCGTTCAAAACGTTCGCTAATGCCAGGTTTAATGATGTCTTGCAATTCAATTACCCCCAAAGCTCTTTCGTTTTCTGATACTACTAGTGGTGTACCGCCGTTGTTCGCGATAGATTTGACATGATCTTCGATATCGGATGGGAAAACATGACCTGCCTTTTCTACTATGTTGCGAATGGAATCAAAGGCACCTTTTCTAATGCGTCTTCCATCCCGGGTATCCAATCCGCTGGAACGGGTTTCTGCGGTAAATTTGATAAAAGTTGAACCTTCAGGACTGGTCATTTGTTTAAACCCTTGTTCATAGGCAAGTTCGATAATTGATTTTCCTTCCGGGGTTTCATCCGCCAAAGAACTGAGTACACAGGCATCTGTGAAGTCTTTGATGATTACACCTGCAGTAGGGTAGAAGTTGGTGGCTTTACGGTTACCAATGGTTATTGTACCTGTTTTATCCAGTAAGAGCACGTCTATATCACCTGCAGTTTCTACTGCTTTACCCGATTTGGTAATTACATTTGCTCTTAAAGCTCTGTCCATTCCCGCAATACCAATAGCCGATAATAAACCGCCAATGGTTGTTGGAATTAAACAAACAAACAGTGAAATCAGGGCTGCAATCGTTATGGGGGTATTGGCATAATCTGCAAAAGGTTTCAAGGTTACGCATACAATGATAAAAACTAGGGTAAAGCTGGCCAGAAGGATGGTTAAAGCAATTTCATTTGGTGTTTTCTGACGTGAAGCACCTTCAACCAATGCAATCATTTTGTCTAAAAAGCTTTCACCCGGGGCTGTACTTACTTTTACTTTAATCTCATCAGAAAGCACTTTTGTTCCACCTGTAACAGAAGATTTATCACCGCCAGATTCGCGAATCACTGGGGCAGATTCTCCGGTAATGGCCGATTCGTCAATGGTAGCAATACCTTCTATAATCTCTCCATCAGTAGGGATAATATCGCCAGGCTGACAAATAAAAATATCTCCTTTTTTTAATTGATTGGAAGAACGAATTTCAATGTTTCCATTAGCTAAAATTAATTTGGCAGGTGTTTCTTCTCTGGTTTTACGCAAGCTGTCGGCCTGTGCTTTACCTCGCGCTTCGGCTATGGCTTCGGCGAAATTGGCAAACAACACGGTAAGTAATAAAACCAGGAAGATGAAGAAATTGTACCATGGTGAGCCTTGTCCGCTATTGCTAAATGAATAAACAGTAACATAAGCCATAATCAGCGTACCTACTTCTACGGTAAACATTACAGGGTTGCGAACCATCACCCTTGGATCTAGTTTGATAAAGGATTGTTTTAATGCTGTTTGCACTAAAGCAGGTTCGAATAATTTATTGTTGGGTTTCATATATCAAGATCTATTTCGAATTTGTCATCCTAAGCCAGTCGAAGGACTTTCATTAATCCATTTCGACAAGCTCAATGTGACACCGATGAGTTATTTTATAAGTGTAAAATATTCTGCCAATGGCCCAAGCGCCAATGCAGGGAAATAAGACAATGCATTTAATACGAGGATTACTGCAAAAGTCATTAAGGCAAAGGTTTTGGTATCTGTTTTTAATGTCCCTGCAGATTCTGGGATAAATTTTTTCGCTCCCAATAATCCCGCAATAGCTACCGGACCAATGATGGGTAAAAATCGGCCTAAGAAAATCACAATTCCCGTAGAAATGTTCCAGAAGACATTGTTATCACCCAAACCTTCAAAGCCTGAGCCATTATTGGCATTGGATGAAGTCATTTCATAAAGCATTTCTGAGAAGCCATGAAAACCAGCATTGTTTAGCCAATTCTTAGGCTGTACAGCCCAGGCGGCATCACCATGATTGGTAAAAATATAACTGGCTAAAGCAGTACCCGCTAAGATTAAAAATGGACTGAGCAAAGTAACTAAGGCAGCTATTTTAATTTCTCTGGCTTCAACTTTATGGCCAAGAAACTCTGGTGTTCGGCCAACCATTAAACCAGAAATGAATACCGCGATGATGAGATAAATGAAGTAATTCAATATACCTACACCACAACCTCCATAAAAGGCGTTGATCATCATACCTAAAAGCTGCCATAAACCGGTTAATGGCATGGTACTGTCGTGCATTCCGTTTACCGAACCTGTTGAAATCACTGTTGTAAGTGTACTCCAGTATGCGGTGGCTGCGGGGCCAAGGCGTACTTCTTTCCCTTCCATGGCTCCCGTTGATTGCGAGATTCCCATGTTTGCAATTGCAGGATTACCTCCTAATTCGGAAGTTAAGGATGGAATTAGGAGCATGAAGAAACCAATTGTCATGATCCCAAAAATGGTCCAGGCTAATTTTCTCCTGCGGATAAAACATCCAAAGGCAATAACCATAGCTAAGGGAATAATGGTTTGGGCAGCCATTTCTACCATATTGGTTAAGTAATTAGGATTTTCAAATGGGTGTGCGGAGTTGGCTCCAAAATAACCTCCACCATTTGTACCTAAATGTTTAATGGCTATGAATTGCGCTGCCGGACCACGGGAAACGTTAACTGTATCGCCCTGAAGGGAAACAAACTGATCTTTTCCTTCATAGCTTGCAGGGGTACCATTGAATGTTAAAATTAGTGCTATAACTATGGATAAAGGCAATAATAAGCGGGTTATGGAGCGGACAAAAAATTCCCAGAAGTTACCTAATTGAACAGTCGTTTTATCTCTAAATGCCTTAAAAAACACCACAGCTGCGGCAATACCAGTAGCGGCGCTTACAAATTGTAAGAACATCAGCACAAATTGCTGGGTAAGGTAGCTCACCCCGCTTTCGCCAGAGTAATGTTGTAAATTACAGTTAGCTACAAAGCTGATAATGGTGTTAAAAGCTAAGTCTGGTGTCATGTCCGGATTTCCATCGGGATTGAAAGGCAACTTACTTTGGTAAATGAGTACCAGAAAACCGTAAACTAACCACAGTAGATTGATGGTAAGCAAAGCCTTAAGGTGTTGCCTCCAGTTCATCTGTTCTTTAATGTTAATTCCAGATAATTTATAAATTCCAGATTCAATAGGTTTTAGAAAGTCTGTCCAGACTTTTTCTCCTGCAAATACTTTAGCTAAATATTTACCCAAGGGAATGGCGATGAGTAAGGTAAGCAGGAAGGTGGCAATGATGCCGAATAATTCAGTGTTCATTTTAATTTTAGATAATGGGTTAGAGATGGAAAGTTGTGTGATTGATCACTGACTTCAGATACTCTTGAGTTAAAATTTTTCGGGCTTAATCAACACGTAAATCATATAGATAAATACGGCGATAGCGATGATGAATAGTGCTAACATAATTTTTAGATTTTTTCGAACCAGTCGATTGATTTGTACATTGCCCCACAGAGCAATAGCAGGATTAAAAAATAGATAATGGTCATAACATGATGATTTGTTAATCGCCCATTGCCAATAGGCATACCAAAAGAAGAGGTGTTTTGGTAACTTTCTTAATTGCAGGTGGTTATGTTGTTTTTTGGTTAGTGTAGAAATTTTTGGGCAAAAAAAAACCTTTCCATTTTGGAAAGGTTTTTATCATTTTGGGAAAGGTTGTTGTTAAGTTATCTAATTATAGGCTCCCACAGATTAAGATGATTTTATAAGTAATGAATCTGCGCTTATCTTTTTGAATTACGGGAATAAAGATTGTTAGTGTTGCAATTCAAAGGCAATACGGTAAATCATAGTAACTTATACTATATTTTGTCAAGTCTGAGGAATAATTTATTATATAAAAATCAATATGACTGACATTTTTTATCCTCCTACACAGTCTTTCCTCGGCTCGCCGCCGCCGAAGAGCTCTTTCTTTTTGGTGGCAAAAAGAAACAAAAACCACCGGCTGAAAATTTTTCTTTTGAAGCCGCTGGTATGGCTTGGGTAGTGCTGCCCGAAAAATTTGTTAGGCCGGATTTAAGTTGAACGAAGATGTGGTGCTCTGGCCTTGTTAGATGGAAATACAAATTAAAATAGATACCCCATTGATAAATAGTTACGTAATAATATCAGTAGTGGCTTATCGAAGACCTTCTTGATAAAGAGAAAACCAAGATGTATTGCCATTCAACGAGCTCAGGGTTGACAATACATTTTGATTTTCTTCTTAAGTTATTAGTATTAGGTAGATTGTTTCCCGCAGATTAAGATGATTTTATAAGTAATTAATCTGCGCTTATCTTTTTGAATTACGGGAATAATGGATTGACAATATCGGGTAGTAAAGTAAAGATCTAATCTACATGTTACGCCTGGCTACGATCCTGTCACTTTTACTCAATGTTTTACCAAATACTTGCTTGGCATCATCAAGAATTCGTTACAAGACTGTTTCCTTCCTCAATGCCAGGAGTTCTTATCCTTTCTTGGCAAAAAACTTATGCGTAACATATCAAATACATTGACATTAAATGATACTTCTGATAAGAACTACATATCTAATATTACGCAATCTATTTCTTTAATCTTCATAAATCCTTTATCGGCAGTAATCAACGGAATATTAAGTGAAATAGATGTTGCGGCAATAATTGCATCTGGTATTTTAATATAATACTTCCTTTTTAAATCAATTGTTAGGTCGCTTATTGCTTGATTTTGATTTACTTTATAACATGTAGAGAGCATGCCTCTAATAATAGCATCTTGTTGGATAGTTTAATCATGCTTACTCAATAACTCAATTTCTGTTATATAAGAAAATGCCCAAACTTCTTCGGCAAAAGGTAGTAGCAAAGGGTTTTCTTCCAAGAGATAAATAAAACAGTTAGTATCTGCTACATATTTAATCCCATTCATTCCTTATTTTTTTTTGAAAATCTACACCATCACCAAATACTCCTTTTAATTTACCAGCAAAATCAGAAAGCTTAAATTTTTTTTTGCCAACTTGGATTTTCTTCAGTGAAGCCTCTATAGTTTTTTTATCTGAGTTCTTGTCGATTACAATTACCATAGTTATAAAGTTACGGATTTAGTTGAATTAGTAAAAATCTATAATTGTGTATCATCTCGGTAAAATTTGGTTTCTTTTCTTAATAAAAAGAAACCAAACTGAGCCTTAGCAAATGCTATTGCGATAATATTTGTGTTATGAGTTGTGTGTTATCTATTATGGGTATGGATCATAGAGAAGTTATACACCCAGACTCATAACCCACAACCCATAGCCCTAATCCCTACTTAAAATCTCCCTCTTTATTCAATAAACCAAAATATTCATCTAATTTAATACCCAATGTGGTTTCAAACGATGCCTTTAAATCAGCAGGCGTTGGGTGTTTGTGCTTCCATTCGTTGAAATAGTTTTGAAAGGCTTTATCCATTTTCTCTCTCCCAACGCTAGATTCTAATATGTATAACCAAAGTGCTGTTTTTACATAAGAGATCATTCCATATTCATCAGAAGTAGCAAAGTTTGCAGCAGGTGTTTCAATTGCAGACTTCATTGGGATGCCTGAAACGGCACCATAAATGGCATTTAAAAATTTATCCGCTGGAAGTGCTTTTACGTTCTCCGGAATGGCATCGCCAAAAATAGAATTGGCCCTGTATTTTTCAGCTTCATATCTGAACTGGAAATAAGTGTTCAAGCCTTCATCCTGCCAGGTATGGATTCTTTCGTTGCTTCCTAATATACTCATAAACCAGTTATGGCCCACTTCATGAGCGATTACACCATCGAGAGAACTCACCTTGGCATCAGGGCTTGTAATTAAGGTAATTGTGGGGTATTCCATACCACCGCTCGAATTATTTTTAGGTCCTTCAATGGCTTGCACTACAGGGTATTGATACTCGCCGATCCAGTTGCTGTAACGTTTGGTCGCATCTTTAATATAATCTATCGAGTTAACCCAAAGCGTTTTAGGTTTGTTATGGTAATACGAGAACGCATCAACGATTTTACCTGAAGCCAGTTTCACCGTGTCATATTGAATCACCAAATCCTGATCTGCAAACCAGGCAAAGTCAGGAACATTGTTCATCACATAGCTCAATGTTTTGGTTTTGTTCTTATCGGTAGCTTGATATAAAACAGGTTTTCCATCTCTTTTGGCTGCGTTTTTTGCGCCTATGCTTTTATATTTCTCTAATTCACCCACATTTTGCAAGGTGCCTGTTGCGCCTACAACATAGTTCCCTGGAACGGTAATGTTCACTTTATAGTCGGCATACTCGCTATAGAACTCACCCATATCCAGATATGGAAATTCGTGCCAACCATCCTTATCAAATACTGCTGGTTTAGGATACCACTGCGTAATCATAAATTCAGTATCAGCATAGC
Source organism: Pedobacter rhizosphaerae (assembly GCF_900111155.1). GTDB lineage: Bacteria > Bacteroidota > Bacteroidia > Sphingobacteriales > Sphingobacteriaceae > Pedobacter > Pedobacter rhizosphaerae. The sequence continues at coordinate 148,192 of NZ_FOGG01000008.1, forward strand.
CCGATCTGGAAAAATAACTAGGCAGTTTTACTTTAAAGTCAGTAGAAATATCAATAGAATCTCCCGGATTTAATGGTGCAGGAAGCATAACTTTGATCACATCAATATATTGCGGATTGGAATGCACTTCGGTAGTTGCCGTTTTGCCGTTTACTTTAAAATTTAGTCCTTCAATACTACCGTAGGTAACATTCTTCAATTTTTCCTTTCGGGAAGAGTCATTTCTGATCTGTTGAAAAAGTGCTGTACTTTCGTTTTTATAGGCATTGGGCCAGATGTGAAACCAAATAAAATTTAAAGTTGAGGGAGAATTGTTTTTGTAAACAATCTTTTCAGAACCTTGAAGTGTTTTATCCTTCTCATTTAGCGATACATCGATATTGTAGCTCAAATGTTGCTGCCAATAGTTTTGTTGTGCAAATAAGGAAAGGGAGATGAGGGATAAGAAGAGCATTAAAAAGTTTTTTTTCATCATAAAATTTTTATTTAAATCGTATTTTATTGTTCTTTAATTTGATATTCTTCAATTTTTCGGTAAAGTGTTGTCAACCCGATACCGAGCAGTCTTGATGTTTCAGCTTTATTACCTTTGGTGTGGAGCAATACCTTCTGAATGTGGTATTTCTCTACCTGTTGAAGGTTATAATCATTTTGCGGTACAGAAGAAGCATCAAAAAATTCGGGTGGTAGTGCAGTGGCATCCAAAGTCTTTCCATCCGACAATATAACTAAACGTTCGATCACATTTTTTAGTTCCCTGATATTTCCCTTCCAGCCATGTGCCGTTAAAATAGTAAGGAGTTGATCGCTGATGGTCAGATCAGAACCGTTTATCTTCTTCGAAAATTCGGCCAGATAATGTTGAGTAAGTGCAGGTATATCGTTTTTTCTTTCCCTTAAGGGAGGTAAAATAATGCTGAAAACAGATAAACGATAATATAAATCTGCCCTAAATCTCCCTGCTTCAGCATCTGATTTTAAATCTTTATTGGTAGCTGCTAAAATCCGAACATTTACCTGATTGGTTAAGGTATCGCCCACTTTGATAAAACTCTGATTTTCCAATACCCGAAGTAACTTGGCTTGTAAATCGAGGTTCATCTCGCCAATTTCATCTAAAAATAAGGTTCCACCATTTGCCTCTTCCAACAGTCCTTTTTTATCTTTATTAGCACCAGTAAATGCCCCGGCTTTGTAGCCAAAAAGTTCACTTTCTAAAAGTTCAGGACTAAAACCGCTGCAGTTCAGGGCTACAAAAGGCTTCAATGCCCTCGGGCTTTCATAATGGATGGCTTGGGCAAAAACTTCTTTTCCTGTTCCTGTTTCTCCTAAAAGAAGAACTGTGGTATCGGTCTGACTTACTTTTTTAGCCAGTGAAATGGCATCTTTTAAAGCTTTTGATGACCCGATAATGGTCTCAAAATTATGTTTCCTGCTAATTTTATCTTCTAACTCAAAAACGCGTTGTTGCAGATTAGCCTTCTCCATCGCTTTATAAAGCAATGGGATGATCTTATCATTGTCATCACCTTTAACTAAATAATCGAAAGCACCATTTTTAATCGCCAGCACGCCATCAGAAATAGTTCCGTAAGCAGTAAGGTTAATCACTTCTACAAATGGTTTAAGCGCTTTAATATCTTTCACCAGAGAAACGCCATTAACGTCAGGTAATTTAACATCGCTGATGATCAAACTTACGTCATTATTTCTAAGTAATTTAAGTCCGTCTTTTCCTGTATGCGCCTGTAAAGTTTTAAAACCTTCAAGCTCTATAATGCGTGAAAGTAGGCCGCTGATTTTCTTTTCATCGTCAATGATGAGGACAATCCCGTTCATAGATCAAATTTATGCTGCAATATTAACGATAAATAATGGTGTTGCATGTCTCTTGTCTCGTATCTTAGGTCTTGTATCTCGACAATTTTAGGCATATTTGGATGCACAAAACAAATGATATGATTAAAAGACTAAAATCTATAGCGGTTTTATTGTTTGCTGCTGCCTTTTGTTCGGCACAGCAGGCGAGGCCCTTAAAATCATCAGACATTTTTCGGGAAATCAAGACCCTAAAACATATACCTAAAGTTTTATACCTCGCTGCACATCCTGATGATGAAAATACCGGCTTATTGTCTTGGTTGGTGAATGAACAAAACTTAGAAACGGCTTATTTATCATTAACAAGGGGAGATGGGGGGCAAAACCTTTTGGGTACTGAGCAAGGTCCAGCCTTGGGCTTAATCAGAACGCACGAACTTTTGGCAGCCCGTAACCTCGATGGTGCAAAGCAGTTTTTTACCAGGGCCATTGATTTTGGCTTTTCCAAAAATACAGACGATACCTTTAAGCAATGGAATGCCGATAGCATTACGGCAGATGTAGTGTGGGCTATTCGTAAATTTCGCCCGGATGTGATTATTTGTCGCTTTCCACCCACAGCTGCGGCCGGCCATGGGCAACACGCTGCATCAGCAGTAGTTGCAGAAAAAGCATTCAAAGCTGCAGCCGATAAAAACCAGTTTCCAAATCAATTAAAGTATGTTTCGGTATGGCAGCCTAAACGCTTGTTATGGAATACCTTTCGATTTGGTGCGGTAAATACAACAGCAGAAAATCAGTTAAAGGTTACCGTTGGTCAGTACGATCCGCAGTTAGGAATGGGTTACGGAGAGTTGGCTGGATTAAGCAGAAGCTTTCATAAAAGCCAGGGTGCAGGCACACAATCGGTAGCTGGTATACGAACAGAATATTTTACACAAGTTGCCGGAGAGCCTTCCAAGGATGGATTATTTGGGGGCTTAGTCCCAAGTTGGTCTGCAAAGGGATATCAGGATATTGATGCAGACCTTAACAAGATTATTGCTGCGTTTAATTTTAATAAACCCGATTTGAGCGTAAATCCCTTGTTGGCTTTAAGGAAGAAGATTGCTGTGGTAAAAGATTTAAACTTAAGGCAGGATAAACTGAAGGCAATCGATCAGCTTATTTTGAGTTGCGCCGGATTTATGGGGGAAGTGGTGACCAACCAGGCAGAAGTAGTAGCAGGTGAGGACTATGACTTTAGATTGAATCTCATTGCAAGGGCTCAAACTCCGGTGATCATAAGTCAGATTAAATGGCTTAATGAAAAGGAATCACCTAACAGAAAACTATCAGAAGATTCTCTAATTACCCTTGCTAAACGAATTAAGATTCCGGCAGGCACTCAGCCAACAGAACCTTATTGGATGGCTAATCCACCAAAAAATGCAGCAACATTCAGTGTGCCAAATGATACTTTAATCGGATTACCTGAAGCCGAATCGCCTTTAAATGTAGTGGTCGACTTAAAAATCGGGACAGATATATTTACGGTTAAACTTCCTTTATCCTTTAAGAAATTAGACCCTGTTCGGGGTGATGTTGTGGAACCATTACGGGTGATACCAGCAGCAGAACTCAAATTTACCCAGTCTGTTTATCTCGGTAATGGAGAAGACCTAACCATTAGTTTCTTTGTTAAACGCAATGCGGATAAGGCCGGAAAAGGAAAGATCTCTATCACTTATAATGGCCAATCTATAGGTGGAGTAGATGTTGATTTGACCGAGAAAAATACGACAGTGAATTACATGTTGCCGAAGTCGGTTTGGGGAAAAATTAATTCCAACAGGATACCTATTGAAGCCAAATTAAGCTTTGATGGGGCAACTTTTGATAAATATCAGGTAGTAGTGCAGTATCCACACTTGCCTACATTACAGTATTTTAGTCATACCACAGCCTTTATATTAAAGGGAGATGTTAAAGTAAAAGCAAAAAAAATAGGGTATATTCCCGGAGCAGGCGATTTCATTCCCGAATTTTTAAGAGAAGCTGGGTTACAGGTGGATGTTTTGGGCAATGCAGACATCATGGATGCCAAAAAATTGGCTGGCTATGATGCTATTGTTGCAGGAGTTCGACTAAACAATACAGAGAAAAAACTTGGAATTTGGATGCCCATGTTGAAGCAATACGTAAATGATGGAGGTACTTTTATTATGCAATACAATACCAATCAGGATGTTACACTTAGCGATTTGGGTTTTTATCCATTCCGTATAGCCAATAAACGGGTTACAGAGGAAGATGCTGCGGTTAAAATCCTGACTCCTAACCATCATTTATTAAATTACCCGAATAAAATAACTTCCGAGGATTTTAAAGGTTGGGTGCAGGAACGGGGAGCGTACTTCCCTGATCAATGGGATCAAAAGTATGAGCCGTTATTTGAAATGCATGATACCGGTGAAGAACCTTTGCAAGGTGCTACACTGTATGCCAAATACGGAAAGGGGCATTATATCTATACACCACTGGCATTTTTCAGGCAATTACCAGCTGGTAATGTAGGTGCAGCACGATTGTTTTTTAACTTCTTATCTGCCAGTAAAGTAAATGAACAAACACCTTAAAAACTGGAATACCTGGTATATTATTTTAGCCCTGGTTTTAGTGGCCCAGATTATTGGTTATTACTTTTTTACTAAATATTGGGCATGAGTAATATCGATTGGGCAGTACTCTTAATTACTTTAATAGCTGTAGTGGTTTATGGCGTATTTGTAGGTAGAGGACAAACAAGCAACCAAAGCTATTTAAAGGCTGATAATCAAATGCCCTGGTACATTGTGCTCCTCGGCATTATGGCCACACAAGCCAGTGCCATTACTTTTCTATCGGCTCCGGGGCAGGCTTACACCGATGGGATGCGCTTTGTGCAATACTACTTTGGGCTGCCACTGGCGATGATTGTAATTTGCATTACTTTTATTCCCATTTTTCAGCGGCTTAATGTTTATACTGCATATGAGTATTTAGAGCAGCGTTTCGACAAGAGAACCAGGATATTGACCTCTCTGTTGTTTTTGTTTTCCCGTGGTTTATCAACAGGGATCAGCATTTATGCACCAAGTATCATTTTATCCAGTGTTTTGAACTGGAATATTTACCTCACCAATGTTTTAACAGGGGGCATCTTATTAATTTATACTTATATCGGTGGAGCAAAGGCTATTGCCCATACCCAAAAATTACAATTCCTGATTATTTTAGGAACGATGGGGTTTGCCGGCTATCTGCTTATTCAGAATTTACCGAATGGCATGGGGTTCAATGATGCGCTTTTCCTGGCCGGAAAATCGGGTAAGCTGAATGTAATTACAACAGATTTCGACTGGAAAGATAAATACAACATCTGGAGTGGATTAATTGGCGGATTTTTTCTGGCCTTGTCTTACTTTGGTACCGATCAAAGTCAGGTGGGAAGATACATCACCGCCAAAGATACAACCACAGGCAGAATGGGCTTGCTGCTTAATGGTTTGGTGAAAATCCCTATGCAATTCGCTATTTTATTAATCGGGGCATTGCTTTTTGCATTCTTTTCATTGAAACCAGCCCCCATATATTTCAATGAACGTTCCTATCAATACCTTAGGGATACGCAACCGCAAAAAGCATCGGCTTTTGAAAGCGAACATGAGCAGTTGCAGGAGCAATTCAATCGGGAATCGAAAAGCATTTTGGCACAAAAAGCTTCACACTCGCCTAACCTGGATCAATCTGTGCAGCAGTTTAAACAAACACAATTAAAAGTGAAAGCCTTACATGGAAGGGTAGAAGAAGCCATCAATCAATCGGGATACAACGCGGAAAAAACAGATACAAACTACATTTTCCTGTATTTTGTAAAGAATAATCTTCCCATTGGGATGATAGGTTTATTGTTTGCGGTAATTTTTCTAGCCAGTTGGGGGTCAATCTCTGCAGCGCTCAATTCGCTTGCGGCTTGTTCATTAAAAGATATACACTTAATAGCCGCAAAAGGTATTCTTAGCGACGAGAAGGAGCTTTTTTACAGCAGGATGCATACACTTGCCTGGGGGATTTTTTCTATCGCAGTGGCGATGTTTGCTACACAAATGGGTTCATTAATTGAAGCTGTTAACGTTTTGGGCTCACTTTTTTACGGACCAATTTTAGGAATTTTCTTAGTGGCGTTCTATTTTAAACAGATTGATGGCAGGCTGGTGTTTTTTTCTGCGATTTTAGCAGAAATCCTCGTTATTGCCGTTTATAATTTCAATGTTGTGTCATTTCTTTGGCTAAACGTAGTGGGAGCCGTAGGAGTAATTATATTTTCGATGGTTGGTAGATTGTTTTATCAACCTAAAGATTTAAATTCGTAAAATCAAAAACAACAAAAACAGATAATTAAAATACTATGAAAACAATGATTAAATCAATCGCCATGCTATTTGTAGCCGTTACAGCTTCAGTAGGTGCTATGGCTCAGGATGCCCAGCCAAAACCAAGTCCGGCAGCTACTGTAACTGGAAAAATTAAAGCAGCAACGATTACGATTAACTACAGCAGTCCGGCAGTAAAAGGACGTAAAATTTGGGGTGGTTTAGAAGCCTGGGATAAAGTTTGGCGCGCTGGTGCAAACGAGGCCACTACTTTTGAAACCGATAAAGACATTACAGTTGAAGGAAAAGCTTTACCAGCTGGTAAATACAGTTTCTTCTTAATCCCTAAAGAAAGCGGAACCTGGACAGCAATCTTCAACAAAGAGCCTAAACAATGGGGTGCTTATAAATATGAAGAAGCAAAAGATGCTTTGCGCGTTGAAGTAAAAACTAAAGCTTTAAAAGCTACACAAGAAAGATTGGTCTATAAAATTACAAAAACAGGTTTCTCATTAGAGTGGGATAAAATTTCTGTTCCGGTTTCTATTAAATAAGGAATTAGATAAAATATTCGAGAGCCATCCTCCAAAGGGATGGCTTTTTGTTTTTATAGGGTAATGTGTTGATGTATGTTGTGCTGGTCCGTGAGTTACGGACTTGGTGATGGGTAGAAAAGTTGGGTGTTATT
>NZ_FOGG01000008.1:155502-181822 GCF_900111155.1 Pedobacter rhizosphaerae
GGGAATAAATTTACCTTAAAACATAATATCTTCTTAACCTTAAAAAGCCTATTTTAGTTGCCATCAAAATAATCTAAACACTTTAATGAAATCCTTTTACACTGCTTTACTATTTTTGTTGATAATTAAGTTAAACGTTTTAGGTCAGTCAAAAGATAAACAATTTTCTATTGAATACACCAGGCCGGTAGATTTGGTTAATGTTTTTTTAGGCTCTTCAGCAGATCATGGGCAAATGTCGCCGGCTGCCTCCTATCCGTTTAGTATGTTGAGCATCTGTCCACAAACTTATCCGAAAACGCATACAGGATATGAGTATCTGGCAAAGAAATTTTTAGGATTCACCCATAACCGTTTTGAGGGCGTAGGCTGTCAGGGATCTGGTGGAAATATTCTCATCAAACCCTTTTTAGGATCTGATGCCACTAAAACAGAATTAATTAAGGCAACAGAAGCCGCAAGCCCCGGTTTTTATGAAGTGGGTTTTGAGAATCATATTAAAGCTAAGTTAGCGGTTTTGGGTAACGCTGGTTTGGAAAGTTATCATTTCCCGAAAGGAGAAAAGGGCTTTTATGTCGATTTAGCTTATGCTTTTAACGGTGCTTTTGTGGCAGAGGAACATCAGGTAAAAAACAACACTATTACGGGATGGATAATCTCTAAAACAACGTGTGGGGTGGGAAAATATAAGGTTTATTATTGCTTGCAGCTTAATGGAGGTGCTCAATGGAAGGATCTTGGCGATCATAAATTAACAGCTACCTTGAATACCCAATCAACAACCGAAGAAGTGAGTGTGGCTTTTTCTTCTGTAAGTTCGGCCGCTGCTCAAAAAGCGATCAATAAAACAGGTTTTGAAGAAATGAAAGCACAAAGTGCGAAGGATTGGAATACTCATCTCTCTAAAATCGCAGTAGCTGGAGAGCTGGAAAGTGCAAAGCTTTTTTATTCTTTATTATACCGCACCATGCAATCTCCATATGTTATTTCCGAAACTGACGGGCAATATAGAAGCACAAAAGGAGAGCTGAAGAAAGATAAAGAAATCCGCTATAATGGTTGGGCAATATGGGATAATTACCGTACCCAATTGCCGCTCCTATCGTTGATTACGCCCGAGCGTTATACGGGTATGCTGAGCTCAATTGCAGAGCTGTACGAATCGGGTAAGAAGGATTATGCTACCCAAACAGAACCAAGTAATACCGTAAGAACGGAACATGCTATAGTGGTATTACTCGATGCGTACCGCAAAGGTTATCCGGTAGATTTTAAGAAAATAACCGATTCCCTAGTTAAGGAGGTAGATCATTTAGATTATAAATCGCCGGATAAAGCCTTAGAATCCAGTTACGACAACTGGGCTTTGTCGGAAATATTTGCCATTTTGAAAAACAAGGAAAAGGCCGATTTCTACAGAACCAAAGCCTTGGAGTACAAGAAATACTGGATTAAGGATTTCAAGGATATGACGAAGCGTGATGTAGATCAGATGCAGGCTCGTGGATTATATCAGGGAACCATCTGGCAGTATCGTTGGTTTGTTCCTTATGATTTTAAAGGCTTAATGGAACTGGATGGCGGAGAAGAAGCGTATCTGGCCAAGCTGGATGAGTTTTTTGATCGTGATCTTTACAATCACGCCAATGAACCCGATTTGCAGGTGCCCTTAATGTATAATTTCACCAAGGATGTTCATAAATCGCAATACTGGATGCATCAGCTGGCAGCAGACACCGTGATTCAAAACTATTTCAATGACAATAGCAGGGGGATTGGTTCCTATATTGGACAAATATACAGGAATCAACCTCAGGCCTACTTAAGAACGATGGATGATGACGCTGGAGCCATGAGTGCCTGGTATGTTTTTACCGCCAGTGGCTTTTCTCCAGCTTGTGTAGGCTGGCCTATTTACTACTTAAATGTTCCTTTGTTCCCAACAGTAACCTATCAGTTGCCAAAGGGTAGAACTTTTAAAATAGAAGTGCAGAATTTCGATCCGAAACATAAATATATACAGTCGGTGTTCTTAAACGGGAAACCATTTAACCGAAATTACATCACACAGCAGGATATTTCAGCAGGCGGAGTGCTAAAGATTGTTTCTTCAGCAAAACCTGTAAAAAATGAAGGTTTAGAGCAATGGATTTCGAGTATAGAGTAAGTTTAGTTATTTAACTGAATTTAGTTACAAAAAAATGATGAAATAGCAGAAAAACTTCAAAACATAATTTGGTTGGGTAATGTTATAGAGGTATTAAAATTGATAACATGGCACCTTTAAAATTAAGCGAAGAACAAGTTGCTGCATTTAACAGCAGAGTAGATCAAACCGATACCGATAACCAGGACTTAGAGCTTCATCCAGAAGCTTATAAGGTAAAAGGGCCATCACCAGAGAAAATGAAGACTGTTTCGTCTTCATTGAGGCAATATGCAAATGGTTTGTACGGTCTTTTGTAAGGTTTAAAAGATTAAAAGGAGAAGTTGCTGGAAAGTTCTAGCAACTTTTTTTGTTTAAAATGGATTCTGTTTTCAGCCAAGACTAAAATCTGATGAATTTATCAATCTGTTCATTGGTGAACTTAATCGTATCGGGTTGAATTAAATCACCGGCCTCATTCAATTCTGTTTTAATGTTTGGAATATGCAGGCGTAGGGGTAAAATATGAAGATGGATGTAATGACAAACCCCTGTGAAATGTTCTACACCACGTATGTTCCCATACTTACCTGATGAAACCCCTACTAAAGCGGCTTTCTTATCGTAAAAGCTATCCGGGAAATTACAGGCATCAATTAATACCTTTAATACACCAGGGTAACTCCCATTATACTCGGGCATGATAAATAAAAACTTATCCGTGTTGGATATCATGTCTTGTATTTTCTGAAATTCTTCCGACCTTTTCCCGTACATATCCGTGTTAAGCACATCAACAGGCAGATGTTCCAAACTAAAGATATTCGATTCAACGCCTTTTTCCTGAAGCTGCTTCTGGTAATATTTCGCAACTTTTAGCGTATTGCTATTGGGTCTGTTGGTGGCGGCAATTATTGTTATCATGGGTAATTGTTAATAAGATGTTTAAAACGCACAGCGCCTTATTGCTAAAATTACCATATAGTTTGTATCTTAGCTGATTGTGAAAAAGGGCGTAAACAATGCAAAAATAGGACTTTTTTGGCAATTAAAAGGCATTAAAGGTAACGCCCAGATAAACGTTAAGTAAATTTCGGATAGATAGATGAGCAAAATAATTGCATTAGCAAATCAAAAAGGTGGAGTAGGTAAAACAACTTCATCTATTAACCTGGCTGCGAGTTTGGCCGTATTAGAATATAAAACTTTATTGGTAGATGCTGATCCTCAGGCAAATTCAACTTCAGGAATAGGTTTTGATCCCCGAAATATTAAAGATAGTATTTATGAGTGTATTATCAATGATATTGATCCTGCTCAGGCTATCCAAAAAACGGATACTCCAAATTTGGACCTTTTACCTGCTCACATTGACTTAGTTGGTGCCGAAATTGAAATGATCAATCTGAACAACCGCGAATACAAAATGAAGGCGGTTTTAGAAAAGATCAAAGATCAGTATGATTTTATCATCATTGATTGTTCTCCTTCATTGGGTTTAATCACCATCAATGCTTTAACTGCGGCAGATTCTGTAATTATACCTGTACAATGCGAGTATTTTGCATTAGAGGGTTTAGGTAAATTGTTAAATACCATTAAAATTGTACAGAACCGTTTAAATCCGGAGTTAGAAATTGAAGGTATTTTACTAACCATGTATGATGTACGTTTGCGTTTATCGAACCAGGTGGTAGAAGAAGTTAAAACACATTTCCAGGATTTGGTATTCGATACCATTATTCAGCGAAATACACGTTTGAGTGAGGCACCGAGTTATGGTGTTTCGGTAATTATGCACGATGCAAATTGTAAAGGTGCCATCAATTACTTAAACCTTGCCCGAGAAATTGTGAAGAAAAACGGCTTGTTAAGAGAAGAGGCCGATATTGATACAGCAACATTATAAATTTATAGATGACATCCTTTCAGCGAAAAACAGGTTTAGGAAGAGGGCTAAGTGCGCTTTTAGATGATAAAGAATCTACTAATCAACCGAAGCAACAAATTGATCCGGTTAGTGAAACGGAACAGGTTGGTAGTATCAGTCATGTAAATTTATCAGACATTGAAACCAATCCCTTTCAGCCTCGTACAGAGTTTGACCAGGTTGCTTTAAACGAACTGGCAGATTCGATAACAGTACAGGGCTTAATCCAGCCGATTACGGTTAGAAAAATTGGTTCTAATAAATACCAGCTTATTTCTGGTGAGCGTCGTTTCAGGGCCTCTAAATTAGCTGGTTTAAATCAAGTTCCTGCTTATATCCGCAGTGCCAACGATCAGCAGATGCTGGAAATGGCCCTGATTGAAAATATTCAACGTGAAAATTTAAATGCCATTGAAGTGGCCCTGAGTTTTCAAAGGATGATTGATGAGGTTGGTTTAAAGCAAGAGCAATTAGGCGAGCGTGTAGGGAAAAACAGAACTACCGTGACCAACTATTTAAGGTTGTTGAAACTTCCCCCTGCTATTCAGGCTTCCATCCGCGATCAAAAAATCAGTATGGGGCACGCAAGGGCGTTGATTAATGTTGATGGTGTAGATAAGCAATTGTTTATCCATCAGGAGATTTTAGATAAAAACCTCTCTGTGCGTAAAGTAGAGGAGTTGGTTAGAAATCTACAGCACATACCCCTTAAACAAGCAGATAGACCTAAAGAAAAGGGTGTTTCTTTTCAATACCAGAAATTGCAGGATGACCTGGCTTCAAAGTTTGCCACACGCGTAAAATTGAAGGTAACTCAGAACGGAAAAGGTGCCATTGAAATTCCTTTTGTAAGTGATGAAGACCTGAACAGAATTTTAGAGTTATTAGACTGGTAATGCAAATCAATAAGCTTTTAATACTCACCTTTTTATTTGCAATTTTTCTTGTAAACCAGGCTTCGGCTCAGGTTAAGGATACGGTATTAAAGTCAGTCGATACCTTGAAATCGGTTAAAAAGCCCGTGGTTGAGCCTAAGGTGATGACCCGGCAAGACTCTATGAAGGCCAAATATGTAAATCCGGGTAAAGTGGCTGGAAGAAAGGCTGTTTTCAGATCAATGATATTTCCCGGGTTAGGTCAGATTTATAACCTTCATTTGCTTAATGATGGGTATGGTGAACGGGCAGGGAAAAGCCAAACCGGACAGCGGATTTATACCATTGGCAAAATTGGGGCTATTTATGGTGGACTTACCGTTTTAACCATTGCTTACATAGATAACAGGCAGCTTTACAAGCGATTTTTAGCCGAAGCACAATACAGAGAGGCAAATCCTGGTAAGGAAAATGATTTAACCCAATATTCTGATGCGGGGGTAATTTCGGGTAAAAGTACTTACAAAAGAAATTCGCAGATTGTAATCTTTTCTTATGGTTTAGTTTATATCGCTAACATCGTAGATGCCTATGTTGCAGCCCGTCTGCATTTCTTCAATATTGATGATAAACTAGGTTTCAAAGTATCACCGTCAGTAATCAATTCAAGTAATATGTATGGTTTTACTGCTAACCCGGCGGTGAAACTATCTTTCACATTTTAAAAATATACACATGAAAATAGCGCTTTTAGGTTATGGCAAAATGGGGCAGATTATCGAAAAATTTGCACTGGAACGCGGCCATGAAATCGTTCTAAAAATAACTATCGATAATCAGGAGGAATTAACCAGGCAAAATTTGAAGGCTGCAGATGTGGCTATAGATTTTAGTACGCCAGATTCGGTATTAAATAATATCAATGCTTGCTTTGATGCACATGTGCCTGTTGTAGTGGGTACTACCGGTTGGTACGGGAAGTTGCAAGAAATTAAAAATGAGTGCAGTAGCAGTAACAATGCGTTATTGTATGGGTCTAACTTCAGTATCGGCGTTAATTTATTCTTTAAGCTCAATCAAACTTTGGCGAAGTTGATGAATAAATATCCTGCTTATGAGGTTCAGGTGGAGGAGATTCATCATACTCAAAAGCTGGATTCGCCTAGTGGAACAGCAATAACCTTAGCAGAAGGTATTGTAGATAATGTTGAACGTAAAACTGAATGGTTAAATGAAGTTGTAGGCACGGATGTAGAGCTTTTCCCTAAACCGGAACAGTTGCTGATTGAGTCTCACAGGATTGAAAATATACCGGGCACACACACGGTAATCTACAGCAGTGAGGTAGATGATATTGAAATTAAACATACGGCACATAGCAGAGCTGGATTTGCTTTAGGAGCAGTTGTAGCTGCTGAGTGGTTAAAAGATAAAACTGGTTTTTACAGTATTACAGATATTTTTGAATAATAAGCAGATAATGGTTAACCGATTAATCAGTTAACAAACCAAATAAAATATGAATTATAAATTCTGGCAGAGAAAAAAGGATGCCCCTAAAAAGAAAAAAACTAAAACCCGCGAATGGGTAGATGCCATCGTTTTTGCAGTTGTAGCAGCGACAATTATTAGAGTTTTTTTCATCGAAGCCTATACCATTCCTTCCGGATCAATGGAAAGATCTTTGCTTGTGGGCGATTTTCTTTTTGTAAGTAAGGTAAATTACGGTCCGCGTATTCCGATGACTCCGGTTGCCTTCCCTTTTGCACACCATACTATGCCTTTAACTACTTCTACTAAGGCTTACTGGGATGGCGTACAATGGAAATACCGCCGTTTACCAGGTTTATCTGATATTAAAAGAAATGATGTTGTGGTATTTAATTTCCCTGAGGGTGATACAGTAGCTGTAGAAAATCAAGCCGATAGCTATTATCGTCTGGTACGCGCTATGGGACGTGAAAATGTACGTAATACTTACACCATTGTAGACAGACCGGTAGATAAGAGAGAGAATTTTATTAAAAGATGTATTGGTATTCCGGGTGATGAAATTACCATGAAAGGTGGCGTTGCTTATGTGAATGGTAAAATGGAACCCCTGGAAAACACAGGCATGATGCCATATCGCATTGAGTTTAAAACCATGGAATTTGATTATTCTTTGTTGACTGAATTTAAACTCGGATTAGAAAACACGCCACCAGTGGGTGCAAATACCTATGTGGTTGATGCAACACCGGAAACAGCCGAAAAACTTAAAAAGTTTAATTTTGTAAAGTCGGTAGGTTTAAGTCCTGATCCTGCAGGGCCTGAGGCTGGAGGGATTTTTCCTAATGATCCTAATCGCCCCTGGAACAGAGATAATTATGGGCCAATCAAGATTCCTGCAAAGGGCTGGACAGTTCAGATCGACAGCAACACCATGCCGCTATACTATAGAGCAATCAGAACTTACGAAGGGAACAAAGTAGAACAAAAAGCTGGTGTTTGGTATATCAACGATAAAGCAGCCACTTCATACACTTTCAAAATGAATTACTACTGGATGATGGGAGATAACCGTCATAACTCTGCAGATTCGCGTTATTGGGGCTTTGTACCAGAAGATCACATTGTTGGAAAGGCATTGTTTATCTGGATGAGCTGGGATAGCGAAGCATCTTTCTTCCATAAAATTAGATGGAGTAGATTGCTGAAAGGTATTCATTAGAAGAAGAAACTAAATAATAGAAGGCGAATAATCGAAAGATTGCTCGCCTTTTTTGTTTGGCCATATTTTAGAAAGTGTTCTTTTAAAAAAAAAGCCAAAAGTAGTATTAATTATCTGTTAATTTTCAATTTATAAAATATTGTTCGTTTATGTAAAGTGATTTACATATTTAATTTTCTTTTTAAAAAAAATAATAAGTAGGGTAAAAGTTTTGTAATTTTTTTATAAGTTTGGGTATAACCAAATGATATGTCGCTAATTGAAGAAAAAAATCAGCGTCTTAAGGCTGAAATTATCAAGCACTTATACTATAAAAAGGTATTATCGTTAACCGAGTTGAGCAGGCTAACCAAGAAAAGCTTGCCGTTAATTACTTCGATTGTAAATGGCCTTGTAACTGAAGGTTATGTAATGGAGCAGGGACTTGCTCCTTCAACAGGAGGTCGGCGAGCATTGATGTACCTCATCAATCCTGATTTAAAGAAATACATTGTGGCCATTGCCATGGATCAATTGGTTACCCGGCTTACCATATACGATCTTTCACGGCAGATGAGAATTCCGATCCGAACCTTATCTTTTGATATGACTGCGGAAGGAAGTGATGTAGATGTGTTAACAGATTTTATCAATGAGGTCATTCAGCATTCAGGGATTGATCGCAATGATATTCTTGGAGTAGGCATTGGAATGCCAGGATTGGTTAATGCAGAAAAGGGAATTAACCACTCTTATCTCAAGGTGAAGAGCCAGACTTTAAATGAGTATATCTCCACACAGATAGGCCTTCCAGTATTCCTTGATAATGACTCCAGCTTAATTGCACTTGCAGAGCTCAATTTTGGAGAAGCTGTAAATCTTAAAGATGTAATGGTTGTCAATATTGGCTGGGGTACGGGTTTAGGGATGATTATGAATGGGGCTTTGTACCGTGGAAGTGGCGGCTATGCTGGCGAGTTTAGCCACATTCCCTTGTCGAACAGCAACAACCTCTGTTCCTGCGGACGAAAGGGCTGTCTGGAAGTAGACACCTCTCTTTTAGTAATGGCTCATAAAGCGGAAAAAGCAATAGCAGAAGGAGCAGAATCAAGTATGCAAGAGTTGTTTAAAGACAAAAGCAAACATCCCAGCGATCACTTTCTACATGCCGTAGGACAGCAAGATCCCGTTGCCGTTTCTATTTTGGCTAAAGCTTCCTTTCAATTGGGAAAAGGATTGGCTACACTCATCCACATCCTAAATCCTGAATGTATTGTTTTGAGTGGAAGAGGTGCTAAGGCTGGAAGAATGCTATTGCCGCCTATACAACAGGCAATTAACGAATATTGTATACCCCGAACAGCAGAACAAACTACCATAAAACTATCCACATTAACCGATGAGGCCGAATTGTTGGCCGCAGCAAGCCTGATGATGGAGAATAGCCATTTTGAATAAAGAAATACATCCTCAATAACTTAACCCCTTGCTTATGAAGATATAAAACTACCAACTTCTACCTAAAACGTCCCTAAACAAACTAATCTTTAATTAAACCAACCAACAATCATGAAAAAAATTTACATGAGGTGTTTAGGTTTGCTATTGTTGCATCTTTTTGCAATAGCTGCTTACGCACAGAAAACCATTACCGGTACGGTAAGGGAATCATCAGGACCAATTCCGGGAGTAAGTGTAACGATAAAGGGAACAACCAGGGCAACGCAAACAGATGGGGATGGAAAGTTTTCTATAGTTGCATCAGAGGGAAACATTCTTGTTTTTAAATCAGTCGGTTATACTCCAAAGGAGATAGCTGTCAGCTCATCATCTACTGTTAATATATTTTTGGAGCAATCTTCCAATACCCTTGATGAGGTTTTGGTTACTACGGCATTGGGTGTGAAAAGGGAAAAGAGATCTTTAGGATATGCCACACAAACGGTAACAGGAGATAACCTGACCATAGCCCAGGCACCCACAATAGCACAAGGTTTAATTGGAAAGGTTGCAGGTTTGAGTATCACGCAGGCATCAGGAGGTGTTGAGGGTGGTTCTTCACGCGTGGTGATTAGGGGAAATACTTCTTTAACCGGTGATAACAGGGCATTAATCATCGTTGATGGAGTGGCTTTAAATAATGATCCATTAAATAATAATGGTAATAATAGTGCAGGTGGTGCTGTTGGGACTGCCCAAGGTGCAGATGTAGCGACGTATAATGATTGGGGAACAGGTTTAAATTTTATTAATCCTGATGATATTGAAAACATAACAGTGCTAAAGGGACCTGCTGCTGCGGCATTATATGGTGCAAGAGGAGCAAATGGAGTAATTTTAGTTACCCGTAAAAAGGGAGAAAAAAGAAATGGCCTGGGAATAGATTATTCTTATTCTACCCGACAAACCAAAGCTTATCAGTTTTTAGATTTTCAAAATGACTACGGATCTGGCTTAGTTGGTTCTTTATGGACTGCCGATC
Source organism: Pedobacter rhizosphaerae (assembly GCF_900111155.1). Lineage (GTDB taxonomy): Bacteria > Bacteroidota > Bacteroidia > Sphingobacteriales > Sphingobacteriaceae > Pedobacter > Pedobacter rhizosphaerae. The sequence goes on from NZ_FOGG01000008.1 coordinate 165,628, forward strand.
AAAATAAACAGTTCCCTACCAATACCAGCGGGCAGCGCTATCAAATAGGCACTTATACCGGGTCGTATGCTGCCGGAGATTACAAAACAGGTGCTTATGGCATGTTGCCATACAACAATAGTACACAGGCCTGGGATCTCTTTTCTTTTCCCAGTGGTTTATCCTGGGGGCCAAGATTCGATAATCAACCTGTTTTATGGTATGATGGTGTTTTAAGACCTTATTCAGCTCAGCCCGATAACTGGAAGGCTTTCTTCCCAAATGGTTCGGTAAGTCAGCATAATGTGTCTATTTCTGGTGGCGGTGAATTTGGAACTGCAAGGTTTTCTTACACCCGTGATGATAACAAGGCCAATATTTTGAACAGTAAGTTTAGTACCAATACATTTAATATTGGTTCGAGTATAAAGGTGAGTAAGAAGGTAACCGCCGAAATAACAGGTAGTTATATTAATTTTCAAAGATTGAATACGCCTCCGGTAGGCTCTGCTTCTTACCTGGCTGGATTTTCTTATGCCGCTACCCGAGACTACAGATCTGATGTTGAACAGTTGAATAATTTCGCTGCAGATGGATCTCAGAAGGATGTAACGGCTGGAAGTAACTTCCCCGCAGGTTCTCCACCATATCCTTATTATAGTTATATGGCTAACTCCTTTTGGAATTTGACCAATAACAATACAACTTTAACCCGGAATCAATTGATTGGAGGAGCGAAGGTAATTGCAGAAGTAACCGATTGGTTAACCTTAACCGGGCAGGGCGGTATAGATAATTCTAATGATGGCACTGAAATCAGGAATTATCCTAAAAATATTCAAGGTACAACAGGCTACTACGGGCAGGCAATGGCCAGGAGTTTAAATAGAAACTTAAGTGCTTTTGCGCGTTTACACAAGGATAATTTATTCGGAGAATCAATTAATGGTAGCTTAACGGGAGGGGTAGAGTCTTATTATAGAAATGATTATACGGTTAGTAATGGTACTAGCGGAGATTTTGTAAAGCCTTTTATCTTTTCTTTAGATAATGGTAAAAACCCTCCGGTTACCCCTAATGAGATACGATATGGCAAGAAAATAAACTCTGCCTTTGGTTTTCTTGATCTTTCTTATAACAACTATTTGTTCTTGCAGTTTACCGGACGTAATGATTGGTCGTCTGCTTTGGCCAATGAATTTAATTCTTATTTCTATCCTTCTGCTAATCTAAGCTACGTATTTACAGAAGGTATAAAAGGAATGCAAACTGCTACGCCCTGGTTGAGCTTTGGTAAGTTGACATTCTCTTATGCAGAAACCGGAAGTGACACCGATCCGTACTCTATTTTTAACCTGATCAATACGGCTGCCTATAACGGTCAGGCTGCCCAAACTTACCCCTCAACATTGAAGTTTGATGGAATAAAACCGAAAAGGACCCGCTCTTACGAGTTGGGCTTAAATCTAGGGTTCTTGAAAAACAGAATCAATGTAGAGTTGACAGCTTACAGCATGAAAAGTTATAATCAAATTCTGGATACACCATTGCCGGTATCTTCTGGTTTCAACACCATTCAGATTAACAGTGGATCACTTGGGAATAAGGGTTTCGAATTTATTGTTAACGCTACTCCAGTATCGTCGAAAGATTTTTCATGGAATATTTCGGTAAATGGATCAACCGCCAGTACCAAGGTTTTATCCTTGTCTGACGGAGTGAACGAATTGCAGCTCGGAACTTTCTTTGGTGGAAATGGAATCTCTCAAAAAGTAAGAGTGGGTGATAATTACGGAACTATTTATGGTAAGGATTTTACTTATTTAAACGGACAAAAAGTAGTTAAGGATGCTGTGGGTGCTAATAATCAGGTGATGACGTATACTGTTAACGGCAAAACCTATACTGCAGGTACTCAATGGGTACTAACACCTACTGAAGTGCCTATTGGAAACTCACAACCTAAATTATTGGGCGGTGTAAGCAATACCTTCAGATATAAGAGCTTCTCTTTATATGCATTGGTCGATGCTAAAATAGGCGGAGATACATTCTTTGGTACTTATGGTGCAGCCATGGGAAATGGATTGTTAGAGGAAACGGTGAAAGAGCGTAATGGTGGAGGTTTGCCTTTGGTTTATCCTGATGGTACAACGGCGAATACGGGTATTAGTTTCGGTGGCGTATATGCCAATGGTACACCCAATACCAATGTAGTTAATCCGGCCTGGTATTATCTGGGTACTTACAGTTCCTGGAATCACCTTGGTGTGCCTCGTTCTGCCTCGGTTTTAAAAAATACCTGGGTAAAACTCAGGGAGGTAGCGCTAACCTATCAGGTGCCGCCAAATGTTATTCAGAAAACGAAATTCATTCAAAATTTAAGCCTATCGTTAGTAGGACGTGATTTATTTTACATCTACACCAGTATTCCTAAAGGGTTAAATCCTGAAGGTGTAAATGGTATTGGTAACATGCAGGGGATAGAGTTCTCCTCTATTCCAAGGGTAAGATCAATCGGCTTTTCGATTAAAACATCGTTATAAAACTTTACTAACATGAAAAAGAATCAAAAAATAATATATGGATTGCTGGTTTTCGGAATGATGACCGGTGGTACAGCCTGTAAAAAGGGATTTGAGGAGATCAATACACCTTATAAAGAATCGAGTGTGGCAACAGTGTCTATCCCTGGTTTGTTTAATGGAATAGCGCGAACCCTAACAGATGAGGATAATACTTTGTATGTGAGTTTGTTCTACCCGATTACCAATCAACAGGGCGTTCAGAATATTCAGGCACCCTTTTTAAATTATACTTCTAGTTTTTGGAGAAACTATTACCCTAGTCTGTTTAACTACAGGGCTTTGTTGAAGAAAATTGGCGAGCAGTCTAACCCACAGGTGTTTAATAATGTGAAGTATATGGCCACTATTATGATGGCTTCCAAAACGTTGCACATGCTCGATTATTATGGCGATATCCCTTACAGTACAGCTGGCATGGCCATGGATGGGCAAGAGTTCTATAGGCCAAAATATGATAAGCAGGCAGATATTTACAGAAGTGTGCTGGCTGATTTAAAAGCGGCAGCTGATGGGATTTCCAATGGAAGTGATCAGACAAATATCAGTTCTTCTGATTCATTCCTTAAAAATGATTTGGATGCCTACCGTAAATTTGCCAATGCATTAAGGTTACGTTATGCTGTGAGGTTATTTGGTAAAGAGCAAGCTTTGGCTACGGAGATTATCAGCGATATTATTGGTGGAAATAAGCCGCTGCCTAATAACCAGTCTACCTCGGCTTTAGATCGGAGTAATTTTGGTTTCTGGCCAAGTTTGGTTACGCCGGTTGTGATTACCGAGCGCCAATGGTATACTTTTAGAGAAACATCGGTATCCAATATGCGGATGAGTTCTAATGTTTGGGCACAAATGTCGAGTAATAACAATACCAATGGCTCAGGTATTTTTGATCCAAGAGTATATGTGTTTTTTCAAACGAATGATGCGAATCAATGGGCAGCACAACCACAGGACAGATCTGTTGCAGATGGTGGTACACCTTATCCAAATAGGGGAACTGGGGTTAGAAATCCGATAGGGAGCGATCCTAACAATAAATTTTCTGCTTTTAATTATTTCCTGGCCTATGATGAAGTGTATTTCCCCTATTTAATTATTACAGAATCTGATGTACATTTCTTGAAGGCAGAAATTTATCAAAGAGGAATGGGGGTGGCAAAAAATACAGCTTCAGCTAAAACGGAATACGAAGCTGGAATTACTTCGTCGGTTAATTTCTGGTATGCCTATACCCAAAATTCGGCCAGATGGCTTACCAAGCCAGTTGCACCAACAGCAATTCAGATGACAGCCTTGCTCAATAATCCTTTAGTACTTTATAATGGTGCGAATGATGCAGATGCTTTAAAGAAAATTGCGACACAAGCCTGGTTGTCGACTCTCTTCGAGCCTGCTGAAGCCTGGGCAATAGTTAGGCGCACAGGCTTAACACCTAAAGATGCGAACTATGCTCCGGCAGTGATAAATAAACTGCCTTATCCGGACGACGAAAGTATAAATAATAACGCCAATTGGCAGGCTCAAACAGGTGGTGCAAGCCCCACAGCTCAAATGTCAACCAAGGTATATTGGATGCCTTAATGATTATGAAAAAAGTTAATTATTTGTTAAATTAATTGTAGCATAAAATAAGTCAAAAAAATAAAAATTCTCTGAAAGGCGAATGGTCGAAAGATTATTCGCCTTTCTTATTTAAATCAAAAGTTAAATTAACTTTTAAAAAAAATTAAAAAGTTTGAAGGAGTTTTAAAAATATTTTATAAGTTTGATTAATAATCAAATAACATGTCTATAATCGAAGAGAAAAATCAGCGCCTCAGGTCTGATATTATCAAACATTTGTATTATAAAAGAGTGTTGTCATTAACTGACCTTAGCAAACTGACTAAAAAAAGTTTGCCTTTGGTTACTTCGGTTGTAAATGATTTGGTTTCTGAAGGGTATGTGATGGAGCAGGGCTTAGCCCCATCAACAGGAGGAAGAAGACCATTAATGTTTTTGATTAATCCCGATCTAAAAAAATACATTGTAGCCATTGCTATGGATCAGCTGGTTACCCGGCTCAGTATTTATGATCTTTCCCGAAAAATGATCATTCCGGTTCAAATGCTTTCCTTTGATATGACAGCGCCTAGCAGCGAGGTAAATGTTCTTTCGGATTTCATTAATAAATCGATTTATGAATCTGGCCTTGATAAAGCCGATATATTAGGAGTGGGAATAGGGATGCCTGGTTTTGTAAATGCAGAAGAAGGGATCAATTACTCTTATTTAAAAGTCAAAAATCAGACCTTAAAAAAATACCTCTCCAATGAGCTTGGGCTTCCTGTTTTCTTAGACAACGATTCAAGCTTGATCGCATTAGCCGAATTAAATTTTGGTGAAGCAGTAGATTTAAAGGATGTTATGGTGGTCAACATTGGCTGGGGTACTGGTTTGGGGATGATTATGAATGGGGAACTATACCGGGGTAGCGGTGGTTATGCCGGAGAGTTTAGCCACATTCCATTATCCAATAGCGGTAACCTGTGCTCTTGCGGGCGTAAAGGCTGTTTGGAAGTAGATACTTCACTTTTAGTGATGGCCGATAAAGCAGAAAAAGCCATAGCAGAAGGAGCGGAGTCGAGTATGCAAGAACTGTTTAAAGATAAAGCTACTCATCCAAGCGATCATTTTTTACAAGCTGTAGGGCAACAAGATCCGGTAGCCATTTCTATACTTACTAAAGCATCCTTCCAACTCGGTAAGGGGCTGGCAACACTAATACATATTTTAAATCCCGAATGCATTGTTTTAAGCGGAAGAGGAGCAAAGGCCGGCAAAATGTTATTACCGCCCATTCAGCAAGCTATCAATGAATTCTGTATCCCACGCATCGCCGAACAAACAAACATAAAATTATCAACCCTCACTGATGAGGCTGAATTACTTGCTGCGGCCAGTTTAATGATTGAGCACAGCCAGTTTTAACTCACTAACTAAATTATTAACCAAAACCAATGCTATATGATGAAATAAACAGACTACTATTCTAATTAAGTTCCATTATAACAAACTAATAACAAAACTAAACTAATAAGTACAGCCATGACAAAAATGTATGTAAAGTGTTTAAGTTTGCTATTGTTAAGTATCTTTACAATAGCTGCTTATGCGCAAAAAACAATTACCGGTACGGTAAAAGATGCATCGGGGCCTCTGCCAGGTGTGAGTGTATCTGTTAAGGGTACAGCGAAAGTAACCCAAACCGATGGAAACGGTAAATTTTCCATTAGCGTAAATCCAAACGAAGTTTTGGTATTTACTGCAATCGGTTACACTAAACAAGAATTGAATGTAGGTAGCCAATCTGCAATAAGTGTTGTGCTAAAGGAAAGCGCTAACCAATTAGACGAGGTTAACGTGGTAACTACGGCGCTTGGTATCAAAAGACAAGAAAAATCTTTAGGTTATGCCGTAAGTACGGTAACGGCTAAGCAACTTACCGAAGCGGGTAATACTAACTTTGCTTCTGCTTTATATGGTAAGGCAGCGGGGGTTAAAATTACAACCGCTCCGGGTGGTGCTAGTAGTGCTGTAAACGTTCAAATCAGGGGTATCAACTCTATCAACTACAATCAACAACCTTTATATGTTGTAGATGGGGTTATGATTAGAAATGATGGACAAAACGGTGCTGCTGGTGCTAACAACAATGATTATTGGGGTGACCAACGTATTCGTGGTAACGGTATCTTAGATATTAACCCGGCGGATATTGAAAGCTTAACTGTATTAAAGGGAGCAAGTGCTTCAGCACTTTACGGTTCTGATGCAGCTAGTGGTGTAGTGGTAATTACTACCAAAAAAGGATCTAAAAACAGAGGTTTAGGTATTGATTTTAACTACCAGGGGTCAATTGACCGAGTTGCTTTCTTGCCAAATTTCCAAAATACCTACGGTCCGGGATACGACAGAGAAACCAACGTAGCCAATGGTGCTACAGAAGAAGGCTGGATTCCTGATGCCGCTTCTCCAAGTGGTTTCAGACCATATTTCAGAGCTTACGCTAACTTCGGTCCTAAAATGGAAGGCCAACAAGTAAGATGGTGGGATGGTTCTATTCGTTCTTTTTCTCCTCAACCGAACAACTATAGAGATGTATACCAGGAAGGATACACTTCTAACGCGAACATTTCCATTTCTAACCAAACAGAAGGCGTTAACTATCGTTTCTCTGCCTCTCGTTTAGATTATAAAGGTACTCAGCCAGGAAATACAGGTTCAAAAAATACCTTTAACTTAAATTCGACCGTTAAACTTGCTCCTAAATTGTCTGCAGATGTCGTGGTGAGTTACGTAAATACCATTACTAAAAACAGACCTTATCAGTTGGGCCAGGTTTTGGGCTCTTTTGGTGGGTTTTTCAGTCGCGCAGAAGATATGAACTTGATGAAAGAAAAGTATCAAACCAGTAATGGATATAAATATGCTACTTTTGACCAAACTGCACGTCCGGAACCATTTATTTTCAATATCAGAGCGACTAATTTATTAGATTTCTATTGGCAACAATTGAAAAACCAATATGATGAAAATGAAAACAGGTTATTGTCTAGTTTTACATTAAACTACGATGTTGCTAAAAACCTAAAGTTAAGAGGTCGTGTTGGTAATGACTATACAAGTGCTAAAACAGAGAACCGTCAGTTTACTGAAATTCCTACTGCATTAAATGGTAATACCAGTACAGGAGCCTACACTACCACTCAAGGACAATACTCAGTTCTATATGGAGATGCATTATTAACCTATTCGAATAAAATTGGTGAAGACATAGGTATTTCTGTTAGCGGAGGTTATCAAGGTAGAAAGGAAACTTATAAAGACTTAAGATCAAATACTTCACAAGGTTTAGTTACTGAAAATTTCTTCTCATTAACTAACTCCTATGGTATTTTAGAGACTAGTGAAACTCGTAAGGAGCAATTAAAGTATGCATATTTAGGATTAATGAACTTAAGCTATAAGGATTTCCTATTTGCAGAGGGTACAATTAGACAAGAATATGCTTCAACACTTCCTCCGGGAAATAATCAATATTCATACTATTCAGTAAATGGTGGTTTTGTATTTAGTGATCTTTGGAAATTACCTAAATTCTGGAATTATGGTAAATTGAGAGCTTCTTATGGTGTAGTAGGTAATGCTCCCCCTATGTATGAAGCCAATATATCTTATACTCAAAACTCACTTCAAACTATTAATGGTTCTGTTCCTGTATTGGTTCCTAGTAGATCATGGGGTAACTTAAATTTAATGCCTGAAAAGAAATATGAGTCAGAATTTGGTTTAGAAACGAGGTTCTTAAACGGAAGATTGGGCTTAGATGTAAGTTACTATGACAATAAAATCAAAAACCAAATTTTGCCATTAGAGGTAAGTTCTACAAATGGCGCACTAGGTCAGATTGTTAACGTTGGAGAAGTAGGTAATAGAGGATGGGAGATTGCTTTAAATGCGACTCCTGTATCTGGCAAATTTAGATGGGATACTCGATTAAACTTTTCAACTAATAAATCTAAAATTAATTCCCTAAAAGACGAAAATTCAGAAATTCCTTTCTATAATTCTGACCAGTCTACAGCGAAAATTGTAGCTAGAGCAGGTGAAGATTTAGGTAATATCTATATCCGTCCGAGAAAAACTGATGCTAATGGAAATTTCCTAATCAACGACGATGGTTATTATGTAATGGATAACTCTGTATATGTTAAAGCAGGAAATATTATGCCTAAAGCAGTTGGAGGTTTCTCGAACACTTTTAGCTATGGTAACTTTGCTTTAGATGTTACCATCGATTATCGTTTCGGTGGTAAAATGATTGCACCCAATTTGAAGTATATGCGTGGTGCGGGTATGTTGGAAAATTCAATGGAATTCAGAGATGCAGCTAGTGGTGGCGTGGCTTACACTAGTAATGGAAAAACCTATAATGATGGGGTGATTTTACAAGGTGTAAATCAAACAACAGGATTGGCTAATACAAGGGTACTTTCTGCTGCCGATTATTATTTAACTACCTATAACTGGGGAGAAGGATCATTAACAGAAGCAGAAATTTTTGATAATAACTATATCAAAATGAGAGAAGTTGTATTGAGCTATAAAATTCCTGCATCGTTTACTAAAAAACTAAAAATTACTAACTTGAGATTTTCATTGATTGGACGTAACTTATTTTACATCCACAGAACTTTAAAAGATCTAGATCCCGAAGCACCACTTGGAAATAGATGGTGGTCTCAAGGGGTAGATGTGGGCTCAACTGCAGCTTCTAGAAACTTTGGATTCTCATTAAATGCAAATTTTTAGTCCTTAAGAAATAAGATATTATGAAAAATTTAATCATAAAAGCAAGTTTTCTTGTTCTAGGCCTAGCTGCAGCAGTAGGTTGCAAGAAAGATATTGATGAAAAATTTAATAACCCTGAAAGGATTTTAGATCCAAATTTACCTGGGTTATTTACAGCGATGCTGAACAATGATAGAGTAGCCGCTAAGTATTGGAATGTACGTACCTTCCTAAGCCAAATGCCAGGTGTGTATGCACAAACTACCTATATATCTAATGGAAATACCATTTATCAGCAAAGCGATGCTTACTCTCAGCAATACTGGGATGATTTTTACAGCGCGGGCGGTAACGGAAGTGGGCCGTTAACGGTGTATCGTGTAATGGAAGGAAAATTTAATTCTCTTTCTGCTACAGAACAGGCTAATCAAAAAATCATTATGCAGGCAGCAAAGGTTGTATTGATCGAACAAGCAGCCAAAATGGTAGATTTGTGGGGTGATATTCCATATTCAGAAGCAGGTAGCTTACCAGCTAACAGCACAATTAGTAATCCTAAGTATGACGAGCAAAAAGCTTTATATACCTTATTCATTTCTGATTTAGCAAGTGCCGCTACATTTTTCAAAAGTGCAACAACTACTGCATCCTTTGCAAAATCTGACATCTTATTAAAAGGGGACGTTGCTAAGTGGACACGTTATGCCAATTCATTAAGATTGAGACTACTGATGCGTATTTCTAAAACTGATGAGGCTACTGCAAGAACTGCTGTTCTTCAAATGCTAGGGGATCAAACAAACTTTCCTTTGGTTGATGGGGCTAATTCAGGAAATTATAATCCTGCAAATTCAGATGTACTATTACAACCATTAACTACCAGTGTGAGTGATTTACACGATGCATTTTTTGAAGGTAGCTGGTATGCAACAGACTATATGTTGAATACAGTAATGGCTCCGGCAAATGATCCTCGGATCCCAGTACTTTACGATAAATTCGGACGTACAGTAGGCGGTAAATTTGTTCAGAATGCGACTTATAGAGCGATGCCTGTAACATTCACTACTGCACAACAAGAATCTAGCTTCGCAGATTATGCTGTGTTAGATTCGGGAACATTTGTTTTCAATTCAAAGCTTCCTGGAATTTTAATTACTGCTTCAGAAGTTAACCTGTTAAAAGCAGAGGCTTACGAAAGATGGGGTAGCACAACAAATGCCAAAACTGCTTATGATGTAGCTTTAAGACAATCAGTTGCTTTCTACTATTATTTAAATAGTATTAACACTGGTGCATTTGTAAAAGTAGATGCTCCTACTACAGCAACGGTGGATGCTTGGGTTAACACTTCTACAGCAGCGTACACAGGCGCTTCTGCAGATAAATTGACCAAAATTTACACACAGAAATGGGCACACTTCGGTGTTCTTCAATCTACTGAAGCTTGGTCGGAATACAGAAGGACAGGTTTTCCTGTGTTAACCTTCCCAACAAATGGAAAACAAACTGGTTTTGAAACCCCACCAACAAGATTGGTTTATCCGGCAAAAGAGAAATCTTTAAATAGCGCAAACTATCAGGCTGTACAAGCTAAAGATACCCGCAAAACTAAAATATTCTGGATGCCTTAATCCTTTTTAAAAGTAAATCCCGGCAGGTTTCTGCCGGGATTTTTAATTATATTAAAACATGAAAATACGTAGCCTTTTATTTGCTTTAATTTGTTGTATCAATATCGCTTATGCGCAACGAAACGATATCGTAAAAGAATCAACAAAATATGAATGGCCAAAAGACGATGCAGTAAAAAAGAAATTAGACCATTGGCAGGACCAAAAGTTCGGTATGATTATCCACTGGGGATTATATGCTGTTCCTGGAATTATTGAATCTTGGTCAATCTGTTCGGAAGACTGGATTGACAGAGACAGTACAGTAAAGTACGATGATTACAAGAAATGGTATTGGGGCCTGAGTGAAAAGTTTAATCCCACTAAATTCAATCCAGAGCAATGGGCAAAGGCAGGTAAGGCCGCGGGAATGAAATACCTGGTTTTTACCACTAAACATCATGATGGCTTTGCCATGTTCGATACTAAGGAGAGCGATTTCAGTATTGCCAAAGGGCCCTTTGCCAATAACCCAAAGAAAGATGTTGCCAAGTATGTTTTTGATGCATTTCGTAAGCAGGACTTCATGATTGGTGCTTATTTTTCTAAACCAGACTGGCATACCCAGTATTATTGGTGGGATAAATATGCTACACCCAATAGAAACAATAATTACGACATCAAAAAAAATCCATGGAGATGGAATATGTTCAAGAAATATACCTACAACCAAATAGGCGAACTCATGAACAATTACGGAAGTATCGATATTTTGTGGTTAGATGGAGGCTGGGTAAGACCGCTTGAATCAGTAAATGAAGAAGTACTTTCATGGGGAGCACCGATCCCTGAATGGAGCCAGGACATTGACATGCCCAAAATTGCTGATATGGCCAGAAAGGCACAACCAGGTTTAATTATGGTAGATCGTACCGTTCACGGACAGTTCGAGAACTATCAAACACCAGAGCAAAAAATCCCTGAAAAACAATTGGATTACCCTTGGGAAAGCTGCATGACCCTCAATCACAATTGGGGTTGGGTACCTAACGATGCCTATAAACCAACGAAAGAAGTGATTCAAAAAATGGTAGAAATTGTAGCTAAAGGTGGAAGTTTATTACTTGGCGTTGGTCCTAAGCCAGATGGAACAATGGATGAAGCCGCTGTACAAAGGCTGGAAGAAATCGGTCAATGGACGAGCAAAAATGGAAAAGCGATTTACAATACTCGTATAACACCAAATTACCATGATGGTGATACCTGGTTTACCCAAAGTAAGGATGGCAAAACCATATATGGCGTTTATTTGGTAGGTAAAGAATTACCAAAGCAAATTAGCTGGAAAGGTAATTTACCAAAGAAAGGATCAAACATTACCATTTTGAATGGTGGCAAAAATGTTAAATGGAAAGAAAGCAACGGTACTGTTAGTTTCAATATGGCGGGTACTACTGAGCGTATTGCAGTGGCTTTTTCTTTTTCACCAGAAACTAACTAGTGATGTTCTGTATCAAGAAAAATATTATATCTCTTTCTTTGTTGATAGGGCTCATGGTGCCTGTCAATTTACTGGCACAAACTCCAGTTTACAATAACCCTAAGGCCAGTATTGATTCCCGGATTCAAGATTTGATTTCGAAAATGACTCCGGAAGAAAAATTCTGGCAGTTGTTTATGATTCCTGGAGATGTTACTGCTGAAAATAAGGCACAGTTTAAAAATGGTATTTTTGGCTTGCAGGTAAGTGCTGCTGCCCAGGGAGCGGGAAATGCACAGCAGATGCTGAGCTACAATACCTCTGAAGATGCACTTTCTCTGGTTAAGAAAGTAAATAAAACACAACGTTTCTTTGTTGAAGAAACACGCTTAGGCATACCAATCATTCCCTTTGATGAAGCTTTACATGGATTAGTGAGGCAAGGGGCAACTGCTTTCCCACAATCGATTGGTTTGGCAGCAAGCTTCGATACCACCATGTTAGCCCAGATCGGTACGGCTATCGCTAAAGAAGCCAGGGCGCGTGGATTAAGAGATTTACTTGCACCAGTGATCAATATTGCTACCGATGTTAGATGGGGAAGGGTAGAAGAAACCTATGGAGAAGATCCTTATTTAACGACTGTTTTGGGGCATGCTTTTATGCGTGCTATCGAAAAGGAGAATATCGTGGTTACACCCAAACATTTTATTGCCAATGTTGGCGATGGCGGGCGCGATAGCTACCCCATAGAAATGAGTAAACATTTTTTAGAGGAGATCCATTTCCCACCTTTTAAAGATGCGGTAAAAAATGTAGGTATCCGCTCGTTAATGACTTCTTACAACAGCGTTTTTGGTACACAAGCAACAGCAAATAGCTGGCTCTTAACAGAGAAGTTAAGAAAAGAATGGGGCTTTAAAGGATTTGTAATTTCTGATGCCGGTGCAGTTGGTGGCGCAAATGTTTTGCATTTCACCGCTAAGGACTATAAGGATGCTACTGCTCAGGCCATTAAAGCAGGGCTGGATGTGATTTTTCAGGTAGATTACAATCACTATAAGCTTTTTCTTCCTGCATTTTTAGACGGGAGCATTCCTCAATCAAGAATTGATGATGCTGTTGCCAGGGTTTTGCGTGCTAAGTTTGAACTTGGCTTATTCGAACAGCCTTACGTAGATGAAAAATTAGCACAAAAAATGCTAAAGGATGATCGCAATCGGAAACTCGCAAAAGAAGCTGCACTCAAATCATTTGTTTTATTAAAAAATGATCATAATACCCTTCCCATTCAAAATGCGAAGAAAATTTTAGTGTTAGGAGAAGATGCTATTGAAGCGCGTTTAGGGGGCTATAGTGGCACAGGTAATAATAAGGTGAGCATTGTTCAAGGTTTGAAAGATGCTGTGGGGAAAAGTATAGAAATTTCATATTTAAAAGGAAGCAGTCGAGAACCGAAAATATTTTTACCTGTAGATAGTCAATTTCTTTCTGCTGATCAAAAAGTCGGATTGATAGGAACTTATTACAAAGGATTAAATCCAACAGGTAATGCAGTATTGACCAGAAGAGATAAGCAGATTGATTTCAGCTGGACCCTCTACCCACCAGATGAGCAACTTGCGCTTGATGACTATTCCGTAAGCTGGAGTGGCTACATTAAAACAGATAAAACCGGCGAGGTGAATATCGGTTTGGAAGGTAATGATGGTTTTCGTTTGTACCTGGATAACAAACTAATTATCGATAACTGGGACAAGCGTTCATTTGATCTGGTTACTAAGCCATTTCAATTCGAAAAGGATAAAAGTTATGCCATTAAGGTAGAATTTTATGAACCTAAAGGAAATGCTAAAGTAAAATTGGTTTGGGATTATAATGTTAAACCAGGCAATGAAATAGCCGAAGCTGTCGAAGCTGCAAAAAATACGGATGCAGTTGTCATTGTTGCAGGCATTAAAGAAGGTGAATTTCTAGATCGGGCGATGTTAAACCTGCCAGGCAACCAGGAGCAGTTAATTCAAGAAGTTGCAAAATTAGGGAAACCTGTAACGGTAGTGTTAGTTGGTGGAAGTGCCATTAATATGAAACCTTGGTTAAAGTCTGTTCCTGCAGTATTAAACGTTTGGTATCCCGGAGAAGCCGGAGGAACTGCTGTTGCAGAAACCCTACTGGGTAAATCGAACCCATCTGGTAAGCTACCTATTACCTACCCGGTTGATGAAGCACAGCTGCCATTGGTTTACAACCACAAGCCTACAGGCAGGGGCGATGATTATAATAACTTAAGCGGCGAACCTTTATTTCCATTTGGATATGGGTTGAGCTATACCACTTTTTCTTATGCTGATTTAAAGTTTAGTAAAACGAATATTTCCAGAAATGAAACGGCCACACTGAGCTTTACACTTACCAATACAGGAGCCTATGAGGGTGAAGAAGTAGTTCAGCTTTACATGAGACCGCTATTGAGCAAATTGGCCCAACCAGTGCTGGCTTTAAGAGCTTTTAAGCGCATACACTTGAAGCCAGGTGAAAAAAAGACCGTAACCTTCACTATAGATAAAGAAGTGCTACAAACGCTTAATATCGATAACGAGTGGTTGGTTGAGTCTGGAGATTATAGAATAATGATTGGCTCATCGAGCAAGGCGCTATATTTAAAAGATACCTTAACCGTTAAACCCTAAAATTTTGCCTTTATGGTAGGCCTAATACCATATAAATAGTAGTAGTTGCCGCAAACCTTGGTTAAGTTTGCGGCTTTTTTTATCATATGGAGTGAGAAATGATTGAATTAGTGAGTAATTGAATTAGAGAATGAGTGAATGATAGAATTTATGATTGCACCAATTACCAACTAACTAATGCCCAATGAACCAATGAACTAATGAACCAGTGAACTAATGAACTATTGAACCAATAAACCAATCCCCAATTTACCTGCCAGTTCATTTAAATCCTTCACCACCACATCAATTAAAGGAATTCCACTTACCTTTCTCTCCTGTTCAAAGGCAAACTCCGGCTCGCCGGGAATGATTACTTTTTGTTCAGGGTCTACTGTTTCTGCACTTTTAAAACGTTCTATCCAGTTATCCAGATGTGCTTTAAAATCTTCCGCAGGGCGGAAACCATCAACACGCATCGCACCTAAGAAATGTCCCAATCCTTCGCCAA
Source organism: Pedobacter rhizosphaerae (assembly GCF_900111155.1). Lineage (GTDB taxonomy): Bacteria > Bacteroidota > Bacteroidia > Sphingobacteriales > Sphingobacteriaceae > Pedobacter > Pedobacter rhizosphaerae. Next base: position 180,801 of record NZ_FOGG01000008.1, read on the forward strand.
CAGGATTAGCAGATGGTTCTAAAAAAGCTACAAAAGGAGGCACCCAGGGGCCATAGTTTGCACCAGAGAGTACTGCAGATAATATGTCGACAGTAGCGCCTAATCCATAGCCCTTATGGCTTCCGTGATCTTTGTCGCTCCCTAAAGGAAGTAAAGAACCTCCGCTCTTCAATTCATTTGGATCGGTAGAACTTTGCCCTTCTTTATTTTGAACCCAGCCATCTGGAATTTTTTTATTTGCTCTTTGTGCAATTTCCAACTTCCCATTTGCGGCTGCTGCAGTAGCCATATCTACAATAACCGGTGGGTATTTTCCTGCCGGGAAGGCGTAACACATGGGGTTAGTGCCCAACAATCTTTCTGCCGAATACGTAGGGGCTACCAAAGGACTAGCATTGGTCATGCTAATACCTATCATATCTCTTTCAACCGCCATTAAAGCGTGATATCCGGCAATGCCATAATGATTAGAATTTTTAACCGATACCCATCCACTACCATATTTTTCAGCTTTTTCCATCGCAACCTTCATCGCAAATGGCGCAACCACCAAACCTAATCCAGCATCACCATCAATCGTGGCCGTTGTAGGCGTTTCGTGCACAATTTTAATATTAGGTGTCGCATTGATCCTGTTCTTCTCCCACAGGCGAACATAACCGCTTAAACGGGCAACACCATGCGAATCAATTCCACGTAAATCAGAACGAATTAACACATCAGTTGCTAATGTTGCATGTTCATCAGTGCAGCCCATTCTTTTAAAAACGTTGTAAGTAAAGCTTCGAAGATTGTTTTCTGTAAAAGTGATAAAGTTCATGTTTAGTTATAGTATCAAGTGTCTATAGTATCAAGTATCAAGACTGGGCGTATACCTTCAGTCTCTCAGCTTTTGCTCGCTTCTGGTTTCTGCTCCCAGACTTCTGACTCCGGACCTCGGACTTTCCGACTTCTAGTATCAAGTATTTAGTATCGAGTATCAAGACTGGGTGCATACCGTTATTCTCTCAGCTTTTGCTCGC
>NZ_FOGG01000008.1:182092-194841 GCF_900111155.1 Pedobacter rhizosphaerae
CTCCGGACTTTCCGACTTCTAGTATCAAGTATTTAGTATCGAGTATCAAGACTTGGTGCATACCGTTATTTTCTCAGCTTCTGCTCGTTCCTGATTTCTGCTCCCAGACTTCTGACCTCGGACCTCGGACTTTCCGACTCCTAGTATCAAGTATTTAGTATCAAGTATCAAGACTTGGTGCATACAGTTATTTTCTCAGCTTCTGCTCGCTCCCGGTTTCTGCTTCCAGACTTCTGACCTCGGACCCCCGACTTTCTGACTTCTAGTATCAAGTATCAAGACTGGGCGTGTAAATGCTTTTCGCTTTTGCAATTAAGCCTCTGACCTCGGTCCCCGGACTTTCCGACATACTTACGGAAGCAATAATGTAAAATCCCCGCCCAATGGCTCAAAATTTTCAATACAAGAAGAAAGAAAATCCTCACCATAGTTTACATACATAGGGGCGATGTTAAATGTTCTTTCCTGTAAAGTCCCGTTAGGGAAAAGTCTGTTTTTTACGTTTTCTATTTGTAGTAATGCTGTTTCATGCTTACGTTTTTCAGCCCTAAATAATTTTTTTTCGAGATTGGCCAACAACCTGTTTGTCTTTTGCTTGGCTGTATCTGTTGATATTGAAAGTGTTTTATCTATTTTAAAAGCATTAAGTTTTATTTGATCAAAGATGCTGTTAATGGCCCGGGTTTCATCGGCCAAACTCAGTTGAGTTTCTGTATTTTTTCTTACCCAGATATTTTTAAGCTCCTCGGTAGGGAGGAAGAAATCTGATAACTCAAACCCCAGGCTATAGATATTCTGAGCACTTCTCTTATCAATTAGTAGCGCTGAATTTCGGAGTAACAACACAGGGAAATCTACCTGGTAAAAATCAAAATTAGCCTTTAACTGCATCCAGTAGGCTACTTCTGCACCGCCACCAATGTAAGCGATATTGGGTAAAATCACTTCCTGATACATAGGACGCATCACTACGTTCGGGCTAAATCTTTCGGGGTAGGTGGCTATCTCAGCTTTTGCTTCCGCTTCTGTAAACGAAATATCGGTGTGATTAACTAAATACTTCCCATTTTCAAATATTATCCTTTCCCTCAAATCATCCTTCAAATAAAAGAAATTAATGTCGCGGCCGTTTACCTGACTTTTATAATCGAATGCTGCCAGATGATTGGAAGTTTCACCAATTAGTCTGGCACTGTTGTGTTCGAGAATGTCGCGCTCGATGATGGAGGAAAACTGTTTTTTTAATTCATGATCATCCGCGTTGACGATAACCAAGCCGTATTTCTGGAATAAGTTATTAACTAAATATCGGGTGGCATCAGCTAAGTTATCATGCTCCAGATAAGCCTGTTCTACCAGTTTGGCTATATGCTTTCCGTTTTTAGAAATGCCAAGGTAACCTTTGTATGCCAATACCGCTGCGGCTACTGTTTTGGTACTCAATCTTCCGGTAGCACCATTGGTATGTTGTATCCAGCTAATGTTTTTTTCATCCACACTCACATGATTAATTTCATCAAAATCATGATCTTCTGTCGCCATCCAGTAAACAGGAACAAAGTTCTTATCGGGATGAGCCATCTTAAGTTCAATGGCCAGGTTAATGGTGGTTACAATCTTATAGATGAAATAAAGCGGGCCGGTAAAAAGATTTAACTGGTGCCCGGTGGTAACGGTAAAAGTATTTTCCTGACCTAACAGCTCAATATTCTTAGTAACAGATTTATTAGGTACTAAATGCTGATATTGTTGTTTGAGTACCTGAACTAATGTATTCCGATTTCCCTGAAAACGCCTCTTCGCTATAGCTTCAGCCAAGCCATCCATATCAGGACGATAGCTATAAAAAGGGCGAAGAGATTCTTCATTATTAATATAATCCAGAACCAGTTTAGAGAAAGAGCCTGTTTCTTGGTACGAAATATATTTTGCCTGCATAGTTTGCGAATTAAGGCAAATTTAATCAGAAAATGTTTTCGCTTTACATATTTTACAAAGGATAGATAAAATGCTGCCCATTGAACCTGAATTAGTTATTCTGATCCAAAACCCCTACATGTTCCCGGTATAAATCAATAGGGCCATCAACAAGTACGTTAATAATGGTAAAGTGTTTATCTAATCTCTCGGCCGGCAGTGGAATATATACAATCCCGGGTATCTTACTCCAGTACAATTTGTTGTAAGTTTCGTAGGGTAAAATAGTGCCTTCGCCTACAATTCTAATTCTGTTAATTTTATTTTTTAAGCCTTTTATAGCAATTGGTCCAGTAGGTTGGCTTTCAACAATCAGGAAGAGATTTTGCTTATCTGCCGATAAAAAGGTTTTACCCTGATAATGCCCTTCAGGGATACCAGCCTGGGTTTTAGATAGAGCTTCGGTATGTTTTAAAACCCAGTTGTAAGTTGCTGTGTCCAGGTTTTTTACTGATGGCTCAAAACCTGCTCCATCTACAGTCAGATTAATTTTATCGAATATATTGTTACCCTTGCTAATTTCTGTAATAACCGATGCTAGTTTCTGGTGTGAGGAAGATTTGCTGTTGGTTAAAAGTTCGTCAACAGAAACAGCCAGGTCTTTAGCAGGGCTCAGCTGAACAGGCTCGGCGAATGTAACTTTAATTACCGTTACATCCTGATCGTATGCAGCTTTTGGTAAGTTGATGAGATAGTTGTTCGCTTCCGTGATTTTGTAATTAACGGTGCCAGTATAACCGATTACGCTAACACTTTTAATTTTAGATTGAATAGCATTTAAAGCTAGACCATCATTCGATTGATAATCAGTGAAGAGATATAGTGTTTTTTTATCTTTAGAAAGTGCTGTTTTGCCATTAAAATGGATGGAGGGGATACCAGTTTCAGTTCCGTAAATGGCTTCAGTGTGTTTTTTAGTCCATCGGCCTAACTTTTTCAGAATGTCAACCTGTTCAGGAGCGATGGTTCCATCAGCTTTAGGACCAATATCGAGCAACAAATTGCCGCCCATGCTAATACAGTCTACCAAGGTTCTGATAATCATATTGGCCGATTTATAATGCGTATCAAAAGGCTGATAACCCCAGGAATCATTCATGGTATAGCACAGTTCCCAGTACTTCGCCTGTGGTTTCAATACGGGTACACCTTGTTCAGGAGTTTCATAATCTCCATAAGCGCCTAATCTGGAATTGAAAATTACATTTTGATTTTTCCCGCTGAGGATATTTTTAATCTGGGGTACTTCCCATTCTTCAGCACTATGTTCCCAATCTCCGTCAAACCAGTATAAATCTGGATTATAGGCATTCGCTAATTCTTTGAGCTGTAGCTGTTGATAATTTAAAAACTTTTTCCATTGTGCCATATCAACTTTAGCATCATAACGTTTATGTTCCCGGGTAAAAATATCATAATGAGGATAAGACCAATCGGGTAAAGAAAAATAGATTCCGGTTTTTAAACCTGATTTCTTAAGCTCGGTAACGAAAGGCGTAAGGACATCTTTTTTAGCTTTGCTATCTTTAGGAACGGTTAAGGCCAAAGGAGCCTTACTGTCCCAAAGAGAAATTCCGTCGTGATGTTTACTCGTAATCACGGCATATTTTGCACCACTTTCTTTAATCAGGTTTACCCATTCTGTAGGGTTATATTTCGCAGCCGTAAAGCCGTTAAGCTGTTTTTTGTAAGTAGGGTAGTTAACGTAATTGTTGTAAAAAGACCAGGATTCAGAAATACCATCTACCGAATAAACTCCCCAATGAATAAATATCCCCAGTTTCGCATCGGCAAACCACTGCATTTTATTGCTTTGTTGTGCAGATAACTGGATATAAATGAGCGTTAAGGATAAAAGGGTTAGAATTTTTCTGAAAGACATAGGGATTAGGATAAATTTTGGTAAATATATCCTATTTCCAATAAAAGGCATTGAATGTAAAAGGTATGTTATTCAGCATAATTGTACATTCAGCGTAGATAGAGGGCGGATGGAAATGCTTTAGGAATAATGGCCATTTTAACGCGCTGTATCTTAGGCGTTTTGCTGCTCCCCTCATTTTTAAGGAGGGGGTGAGTCAGGCTGTGTAGTGGTGGGGGTAGTTACTCGCCTGCCTTATCAAGATTTTCATGTACGTCGAAATAATGACCATTTTAACGCGCTATCTTAGGCGTTTTGCAGCTCCCCGCATTTTTAAGGAGCGGCTGGATCAGTCAGTGTAGTGGTGGGGGTGGTTCTTACCTGCCGCATTAAGATTCCATAAAAAAAGCCAGTTTCGAATAAACGAAACTGGCTGTAAAATATTTGGTTTAGGAATTTACCATTTTTTTCTGCGATCACCGCCTTCACGGTTTCCGCCTTCTCTGCGGCTACCGCCACCAGCGTTTCCACCACGATCTTCACGTTTACGTCCAGAGAAATCTCTGAAACCACCGCCACCTTCGCGATTTCCGCCTTCACGTCTATCTCCACCTCTTCTGTCGCCACCGCCAAAACTACGGCCACCGCCACCACTTCTTCTTTCACCACCACCGTAACTGCGTCCTCCGCCTCTGCGTTCTCCACGCTCTCCGCCTTCACGACCGCCATCACCGCTACGCTCAATACGAACATTACGTCCGTTGAAGTCAACAGCTTTAAAGCCATCAAAAACTTTATCTACAATAGCATCTTCTACTTCAAAGAAAGAGTAAACACCTTTCAGATCAATTTTACCAACGTTTTTGCCACTTACCTTTGCATTGTTGCAAATGAAAGATAACATATCGCCACGGGTAAACTCATCAACAGAACCTAAATTGATAAATAAACGGGTATAACCTTCGCTGCTTCTAATGCCACGGGCACCACGCTCACCTCTATCACTTCCGCGATCATCCGCTTGAGCGTTAAGATCCGGAGCATTTTTATAGTAATCTAAGAAACGGTTAAACTCTAAAGAAGCAAAGCGTTTAATCACTTCTTCTTTAGTTAAATCAGCAAACTCGTCCATGATACGTGGAATATACTGATCAATTTGCTCAGCATTAACCTCAACATTATGCACTTTATGTACTAACGAGAATAATTGTTTCTCACAAACGTCAAAACCAGTAGGCAATTCAGCTTTTGTAAACTGTTTACCAATAATTCTTTCAATTTGACGGATTTTGCCAACCTCTTTAGAGTTGATGATACAGATAGAAATACCAGTTTTACCAGCACGACCAGTACGGCCAGAACGGTGGGTATAACTTTCAATCTCATCAGGCAAAGCGTAATTAATTACGTGTGTTACATTGTTCACATCGATACCACGAGCAGCAACATCTGTAGCAATTAATAACTGCATACTGCGCTCACGGAAACGTTGCATTACTTTATCACGTTGTTGTTGTGATAAATCGCCATGTAAAGCATCTGCATTGTAACCATCTTTGATTAAATGCTCAGCCACATCCTGTGTGTCCAGTTTTGTTTTACAGAAAACAACACCGAAAATATCAGGGTTAAAATCCACAATACGTTTTAGGGCAGCATATTTATCTCTTGCACGTACTACATAGTATTCGTGTTCGATATTTACGTTACCAGTGTTTTTGGTGCCCATGGTTAACTCAGTAGGGTTTTCCATATAGGTTTTAGCTATACGACGAACCTCTGCCGGCATAGTAGCCGAGAATAACCAGGTTTTTTTGTCATCAGGTGTAGTTGATAAAATCTCGTTGATGTCTTCCTGGAAACCCATATTCAACATCTCATCGGCTTCATCAAGCACAACATATTTAACATTTGTAAAATCAATGGCTTTACGGCCAATGATATCCAACATACGGCCGGGCGTGGCCACTACAATTTGTACGCCATTGCGTATTTCACGTAGTTGTTGCATAATGTTTGCACCACCGTAAACGGCAACTACATGGGCATTAGCAACGTTTTTAGAAAAGTTTTTAAGGTCGTTAGCGATTTGCAAACAAAGCTCACGGGTAGGGCATAAAATTAATGCCTGTGGCTTGTTCATCTTAAAATCGATTAGTTCTAACAGCGGCAAACCAAATGCGGCTGTCTTTCCTGTTCCTGTTTGGGCCAAACCAACAAAATCATTAGTGCCTTCTAACAGTACAGGGATACTTTGCTCCTGAATCGGCGTTGGATTTTCAAATCCAAGGTCTTTAATGGCATTAACGACGTCATCACTTATCCCCAATAATTGAAATGGGTTTATCATTCGTCTTCTTTTTTTAATTGAGCCGCAAAGGTACTGTTAATAATCCGTATTTCACAGATAATCAATTAAATAGTTTTTTTAACTAATCGTTTGAAAATAAGGAAGTAATGAGAATTGAGCAGGTGCCCGCTAGAAGGAAACACCTGCTTTATTAAATTATATGCCCTGATTTAGGAGTAGGGCAGGTATTTTTTGATTTATATCAGGTTTAGTAGATACCCGTTTTTCAATGAATCAGGGAAAAATAACTTACACCTTTCTATTTGCTGTAGTCCCGTTTTACGCTATATCTTTTGCTGAAGAAGCAAAAGGATGCCGCTTTACCCGGGTTTATGAACATTGTTTCTCTGCAACTATTAAACAGAAAACCCAGCGCAAAATTATCTCAAACGCTCAGCAGAACGGATTAATCTTTCATCCTTATTGATGCCGAAAATGGCTAAAATGCAAAATAGTATAGCCAAAGCCGGAAGGTAGGCTCCGAATTCAAAAGAGGCACCATCAACGCCTCCAGGCAGTCTTTTGGCGTAAACACTGCACCAGAAACCAAAACCGATCGTCAAAACAATAGAAACAATAGCCAGTCGCTTTTGAACGTTCCTTCTTCTAAAATTAAATATGTTTACCAGGCAAATCACGATTAGCGCTATGTTGGTGATCAATAAAGGTAAAAAGGCTTCTGCTTTTATGCCCGAGCCACTCTGCCCGGCCGATTTTTGAAATAAACCAGAAGTATAAATGCTGCTTTCCACACTGTTAGCTTCTTTAGTTACCAAAGGTAAAAACAACATCACCACTAAGCACAGAGATGCAAAAAAGAGCCAGATTGATTGTACGCGTTGTATCATGTTAACTTATAATTTAGGCAAACTTAGTTATTCTGCTCAACCTTTAAAAAAGATTTTTACAGTGGAGGGATATTAATTATCGTTATACGGCTCGTCTAATAAAAGGAAAAAAGTATTTTTGCATCGCTTTGAGTCAAAACAGATATTTTATTCAGATTGCTTACGACGGCACACCCTATCACGGTTGGCAAACCCAACCCAATGCCCTTGCTGTACAAGAATTGTTAGACAAGGCCATGTCTGTTTATTTTAGGCAACCCATAGAAACATTGGGTTGTGGTAGAACCGACACCGGTGTGCATGCAACCGAATTTTTTGCACACTTTGATGTAGCTGATGTTAAAGCGGAAAAAGTTTTAAATGCCGTGGCGGGTATAAACGCACTTTTACCTTATCAAATAGCCGTTCAAAAAATTATTCCCGTTCAGCATGATGCTCATGCCAGGTTTGATGCCACGGCAAGAGCCTATAAATACCATGTGCATTTTCAAAAAGACCCTTTTAAATTAAACCGGTCCTGGCTATTGAAAGATCAGTTGGATGTAGAAAGGATGAATTTGGCAGCCGCAGCGCTCTTTCAGTTTACAGATTTTTCTGCCTTTAGTAAATCCAATACCCAAACCTTTACCAATAACTGCAAAATTATGGAAGCCAGATTTGAGGTTATGGCAGACGGCCTGGTTTTTAATATCAAGGCAGATCGCTTTTTGAGGAACATGGTAAGGGCAATTATGGGTACCTTGGTAAGGATAGGTAAAGGGGAAATTGACATTGAAGACTTTAAACAAATAATAGAAAGTAAAAATCGCAGTAACGCAGGACAATCGGTTCCCGCTTGCGGTTTGTATTTAGTTAAGGTAGAATACCCGTACATATAATTAGTGAATGATGGGATGAGAGAATGATAGAATGAGCGGGCGATTAAATAGTAGTGCAAAACTCACTCATTCACTCCTTCAAAACTGATTCATTAATTAAATGAGAGAATGAACGGGCGATTGAATGGTAATGCAAAACTCACTCCTTCAAAACTCATTCATTAATTAAATGATGGAATGAGAGAATTATTGAATGATAGAATGAACGGGCGATTAAATGGTAATGCAAAACTCACTCATTCACTCCTTCAAAATTCATTCATTAATTAAATGAGAGAATGATGGAATGAGAGAATGAGCGGGTGATTAAATGGTAGTGCAAAACTCACTCATTCATTCCTTCAAAATTCATTCATTAATTAAATGAGAGAATGAACGGGGGATTGAATGGGGTTATGCAATTCACTCATCCACTCCTTCAAAATTCATTCATTAACTTTTTAAAAAATGGCAGTAACAGGCGACGTATACAATACAGGATTATTAAAACGGATTTTTAAATACGTAAAGCCTTATCGTGCAATTTTTATTTGGTCAGTTATTTTAACAATTCTTCTGGCTGCGATTTCTCCGGTTAGGCCCCTGTTAATTAAATATACACTCGATAAATGCATTTTGCCCGGAAATTACGAAGGCTTGGTAACCATGTCGATTTTAATGATTGCCATGTTGATTTTGCAAACATTAATTCAATACAACCATACTTTATTAACCAATACATTAGGCCAGTCGGTTATTCGTGATTTGAGGATCAATGTCTTTAATCACATTACAAAGCTCCGGTTAAAATTTTTCGATAAAACACCCATCGGACAATTGATTACCAGAACGGTATCTGATCTGGAAACCATTGCCGATATTTTCTCTGAAGGGCTAATCTCCATGATTGGCGATACCCTTCAGGTTATTGTAATTGTTGGGGTAATGCTGTACACCGATTGGGAATTAAGCTTAGTGGTGCTAGTTCCTATCCCATTGCTGATTATCGCCACCCGTATATTTCAAAAAGCAATTAAAGTAGCATTTCAGGAGGTACGTACTGAAGTTTCTAACCTCAATACCTTTCTCCAGGAACATATTACCGGCGTTTCCATTATTCAATATTTTGCACGCGAGAAACAGGAATATAAAAAATTCTATGCCATTAATAAAAGATATCGTGATGCCAATATCCGTTCTAATTGGTACTATTCTATATTTTTTCCGGTAGTAGAGCTAATCTCAGCCATGTCTTTAGGTTTATTGGTGTGGTATGGTTCCCGGTCTATTTTAGCTAAACCGGATGTGGTTACCCCAGGTACCATAGCAGAATTTATCCTTTATATTAACATGTTATTCAGGCCGATACGAGAATTGGCAGATAAGTTTAATACCCTGCAAATGGGCATGGTGGGTGCAGAAAGAGTATTTAAGGTATTAGATACTGATGAAGTTACTCCGAATAAAGGTGTAGCAACACCAAAGAAATTAGAAGGGAACATTCAGTTTAACGATGTTTGGTTTGCCTATAATGATGAACAATACGTATTAAAGAACCTCACTTTTAATGTCAAGGCAGGAGAAACAGTAGCCTTAGTTGGCGCTACAGGAGCAGGTAAATCATCCACTATCAATATTTTAAACCGTTTTTATGAGATTAAAAAGGGAGAAATTACAGTAGATGGAATCCAGATTGCAGATTTTGATTTAGATTACCTCAGAAGAAGCATTGCCACAGTATTGCAGGATGTATTTCTATTTTCGGATACAATTTTAAATAATATCACCCTCAATAACCCTCAAATTAGTCTGGAAAAAGTGGTAGAAGCAGCAAAAAAAGTAGGTGCTCACGATTTTATCGAGCGACTACCAGGCGGATATCAATACAATGTAATGGAGAGGGGCGCTACGCTGTCTGCCGGCCAGGCTCAGCTAATTTCTTTTATCAGGGCTTTGGTGCATGATCCTGCTATACTGGTTTTGGATGAAGCTACCTCATCTGTAGATACAGAAACCGAATTGTTGATTCAGAAGGCCATCGATAATTTAATGGATGGAAGAACCTCTATTGTAATTGCCCATAGATTATCAACTATCCAGAAAGCCGATCAGATTATTGTTTTGGATAAAGGGGAGATTAAAGAAAAAGGTACACATCAGGAACTTTTGAAACTAGATGGTTACTATAAAAGGCTTTACGATCTTCAGTTTTCATCAGAAGGAATCGCAAAAGCATAAACACTTTATTCCGGCAGAATTTCTTAATTTAACCTCTTCTTAAATCATCAGAAATGAAGTGGATAAAAGCAACAGCGCTTATGCTGTTTTCATTATTGGTATTCCAGGCATCTGCACAGCAGAAAAAATATGTAATGGTTATTCATGGTGGGGCGGGTACCATCCTTAAAAAGAACATGACCCCAGAAAAGGAAGCCGCATACATTGCAGTCTTAACCCAGGCATTAAAAGCAGGTTATACCCAAATAAAAGCAGGAAAAAGTAGTTTGGATGCTGTAGAAGCTACTATTCATGTATTGGAAAATGATCCTCATTTTAATGCAGGAAAAGGTGCGGTTTTTACACACGATGGGCGCAACGAGCTTGATGCTGCCATTATGGAAGGTAAAACATTAAAGGCAGGAGCAGTTGCAGGCGTTACTACGATAAAGAATCCAATTTCTGCTGCAAGGGCAGTAATGGAGAAATCTGAACATGTGATGATGATCGGCACAGGAGCAGAACAGTTTGCCAAAGAGGCGGGTTTAGAGATTGTTGACCCAAAATATTTCTGGACTCAGGAAAGATGGGATGGTTTACAGAAGGCTATCAAAGCTGATTCGGCTAAGGCTGTTTTAGACCATGGAAGTAAGAAATCAGAACTTTTGGGTATCAAAAATCACGATTATAAATTTGGTACCGTGGGCTGTGTGGCATTAGATCAGGCCGGAAACCTGGTCGCAGGAACTTCAACCGGGGGCATGACCAACAAAAAATATGGCAGAGTAGGAGATGCGCCAATTATTGGGGCCGGAACGTATTGCAATAATGAAACTGCCGGGATTTCCTGTACCGGCTGGGGCGAATTTTACATCCGCAATGTAGTGGCTAAAACCATATCCGATTTAATGGAATATAAAGGTTTATCAGTAGTAGAAGCTTCGAAAATAGCATTAGATAAAGTGGGTAAAATGGGTGGAGATGGCGGTTTAATTGCTTTAGACAAGAAAGGCAACATTGCTATGCCATTTAATACAGAGGGCATGTACAGAGGTGCTGTTACCACCGATGGTAAAATTGAAGTCTTAATTTATAAATAATCAATATTCAGCTGCTAATCCAATAAAATGAAGTCAGTCATTTCCAACTTAACTTTTCAGGTTTTAGTGGCCATTACACTGGGCATAATTGTGGGCGCAAGTTTTCCCGCATTTGCCCCAACAGCCAAACTGATCAGTCAAGGTTTTATTAACATGATCAGCATGTTGATTGCGCCAATTATCTTTTTTACCATTGTTTTAGGTATTGCCCATATGGGCGATATGAAAAAAGTTGGTCGTGTAGGAGGGAAGGCCCTGTTATACTTTGAAATTGTGAGTACGGTAGCTATTGCAATCGGTCTTTTGGTTGCGAATATTCTTAAGCCTGGCGTAGGCATGCAAACCGGTAAAGGAGATGCTTCTAAAATTGCAGGCTATGCCGAGCAGGCAAAAGATATGAATTGGGGGGAATTCTTTCTGCATATTATCCCCCATAACGTTATCGCATCATTCGCCGAAGGTAATATTCTGCAGATTTTATTTTTTGCCATTCTCTTTGGTTATGGCTTAAACAAATTAGGAGGGGAAGGAACTGTAGTACTAAATGCTTTTGATAAGATTTCTAAGGTATTATTTAGAATCATGAAGGTGGTGATGCGTTTAGCACCCATTGGTGCTTTTGGCGGAATGGCGTTTAGCATAGGAACACATGGTTTACAAAGCATCCTCGGGATGGCCAAGTTAATGGGCTCTGTTTATCTCACCTGCATCCTTTTTATCTTCGTAATTCTGAATGGTATATGCAGGTACTATAAATTTAGCCTTTGGCAATACCTTAAATACATCCGTCAGGAAATTTTAATTGTTTTAGGCACCTCGTCATCAGAATCGGCCTTGCCGAGTATGATGCAAAAAATGGAAGCCATCGGATGCGATAAATCTGTGGTAGGTTTGGTGATTCCAACGGGTTACTCCTTTAATTTAGACGGAACAGCCATTTATCTGGCTATGGCGGTGATTTTTCTTTGTCAGGTTTTTAAAATAGATTTATCCATTGGGCAACAACTAACCATTTTAGGAATTTTAATGGTAACTTCTAAAGGTGCCGCAGGCGTTACCGGGAGCGGTTTTATTGTGCTCGTTTCTACCTTAACAGCCTTAAAGATTATGCCCATTGAGCATATTTCCATCTTAATTGGTGTAGACCGCTTTATGAGTGAAGCCCGTGCAATAACCAATGTAATCGGTAATGGCGTAGCTACCATCGTAATTGCGAAGAGCGAAAAGCAATTCGACGAAGCCAAGTATCTGAGAGCGATAAAGCCAGCAGCGATAGAGCGGAGTGAGGAGGTTTAGTCCTCAGTCTGGAGTCTTTAGTCGGTAGTCTGGGTTCTGAGGCTTTAGTTTGGAGTAGGGAGTTTTTAGTTTGGAGTTTTATGCGCCTAGACTTTTAGCCCGCACCTACCCTGTCCGTAGAGTTAAGCGCAGCGCCTCTACGGATTAGAACATACCGTTGAGTTTCATAACTCAACATTACTTAAACCGAGTCCAAGACTCTCCTCCATTAAACAATCCGTAGAACTCCTACGGAACTCGACG